>CAVRZZ010000004.1:0-354807 GCA_963725875.1 uncultured Chloroflexia bacterium
CACGACGGTGTAGGATTTCCGAGCGGAAAGGTCGGAATTGCGGTGCAGGTCGCGTCCGACGCGTCCCCCTTCCGCCCGACCATACACCGAGGACCCCACCCTGAGCGTTCGAACCTTCCACGCCACCGGCGCCATCTCCTTCAGCACGAAGGGCGAGTACGGCGTGCGGATGCTCGTGCAGCTGGCCCGCCGATGGACCGGCGCCGCGACCGTCCCGGTGAGCCTCGCCGACGTCGCAGCCGACGAGGACCTGCCCCGCGCCTACCTGGAGCAGCTGGCGATCCCCCTTCGCGAGGCCGGGATCGTGGCGTCCACGCGCGGCGCCCGCGGCGGCTACGCGCTGGCCCGGCCGCCCGCCGAGATCACGATGGCGGAGGCCCTGCGCGCCCTCGAGGGACCACTCGCGCCGATGATCTGCGCCAGCGAGGACCCGGCCGAGGCGGACGCCTGCCTGCGCCAGGGTGCCTGCTCGGTCAACCGCCTCTGGGTGCGGGTTCGCGACGCCATCGGCGGCGTCCTCGACGACACCACCCTCGCCGACCTCGTTCCCCGTCCCCGCATCGTCGAGCTCGATGTCCGGCCACCTGCCGGCGAGGCCGAGCCACTCCCCGTCTGACGGCCGTCCGACCACCCGTCGGCCCGGCCGGCGCGACCCACCCACAGGAGCCAAGCCACCCCGTGAGCGACCAGCACCTCGAGATCCGGAACCTCCACGTCGCCCCCGTCGCCGACCCCGAGCGCCACATCCTCCAGGGGATCGACCTCGTCGTCGGCAAGGGCGAGGTCCACGCGATCATGGGCCCCAACGGCTCCGGCAAGACGACCCTTGCGTACGCCCTGATGGGCCACCCGGCCTACGTGGTCACCCAGGGCGAGGTGATCTGGAAGGACACCAATATCCTGGCGCTGTCGCCCGACAAGCGGGCGCGCCTCGGGATGTTCCTCGCCTTCCAGTACCCGACGGCGATCCCCGGCCTGTCGGTGGCGTCCTTCCTGCGGACGGCCCTCAACGCGCGACGCCAGGGCGTGGAGAAGGATCCCAACATCGACCCCAGCGATCCCACGCGGGGCGGGATCTCGATGGGCGACTTCCGCCGGCTCATGCGGGCCAAGATGGCCCTCCTGAAGATGGACGAGGGGTTTGCCGCCAGGTACGTCAACGAGGGCTTCTCCGGCGGCGAGAAGAAGCGCCTGGAGATGCTCCAGATGGCCGTCCTGGAGCCCGAGATGGCAATCCTCGACGAGACCGACTCGGGCCTCGACATCGACGCCCTGCGGATCGTGGCCGAGGGCGTCAACGCCATGCTCAGCCCGAACCTCGGCGTGCTGCTGATCACCCACTACCAGCGCCTGCTCAACTACATCAAGCCGGACCGGGTCCACGTGCTGGCGCGCGGCCGGATCATCACCTCGGGCGGCCGCGACCTGGCCCTGGACCTGGAGGAGCACGGCTACGCGCCGATCCTCCGCGCCGCCGGCTTCGACGCCGACGAGTCCGACGTGGCCTACGCGACGCGCGTCCCCGAGACGGTGGAGGCCGGCTGACGGCCGCGCCAGCAGGAGCGATGGGATGACCGACCTCGCCTCGCCGGCTCCCGCGGCCGCACCGGCCCCCGCGGCCGTCCGGGCACGCGCGAACGCACGTGCGACCGGCGCGTCCCCGGCCGAACCGGCTCCGCTCGACCCGCACGCGCTGCGGGCCGACTTCCCCATTCTTGCCGAGCGCCCCCACGGGAAGCCCCTCGTCTACCTCGATTCGGCCGCCACGAGCCAGAAGCCGCTCGCGGTCATCGAGGCGATGGACGGCTACTACCGGCGCTACAACGCCAACGTCCACCGCGGGATCTACGAGATCAGCGAGCGGGCCACGGCCGCCTACGAGGCTGCCCGCGGCAAGGTCGCCCGCTTCGTCAACGCCCCGTCCGACCGCGAGATCGTCTGGACCCGCAACGCGACCGAGGCGATCAACCTCGTGGCGTACAGCTGGGGCCGGCGCCATGTCGGGCCGGGTGACGCGATCGTGCTCACCGAGATGGAGCACCACGCCAACCTCGTCCCGTGGCAGGTCCTGGCCCAGGAGGTCGACGGCGACCTGGAGTTCATCCCGATCACCGACGACGGCATCCTTCGCCTCGACGTCTTCGAGGTGCTCCTGCGGCTGCACCCGAAGCTCGTCGCCTTCACCCACGTCTCGAACACGCTGGGCACCATCAACCCGGTCCGCGAGATGGTGGAGATGGCCCATGCCGCGGGGTCCCTCGTCCTCGTCGACGGCGCCCAGGCGGTGCCGCACCTGCCGGTCGACGTGCAGGAGCTCGGCGCCGACTTCTACGTCTTCTCCGGCCACAAGATGCTGGGCCCGACGGGGTCCGGCGTCCTGTGGGGCCGCCGCGAGCTCCTCGACGCGATGCCCCCCTTCATGACCGGCGGCGACATGATCCGCGAGGTCAAGCTGCGCCGGAGCGAGTTCAACGACGTCCCCTGGAAGTTCGAGGCGGGCACGCCGGACATCAGCGCCGCGATCGGCCTCGGGGTCGCTGCCGACTACCTGCGCGAGCTGGGGATGGAGCGTGTCCGCGAGCACGAGCAGGCCCTCGTCGCCTACGCGCTCGAGACGCTCGCCCGCGAGGTCCCGGGAATCGCCCTCTACGGGCCGCCGGCGGAGGTGCGCGGCGGGGTCGTGCCCTTCAACCTGCCCGGCATCCACCCGCACGACGTGGCCCAGATCCTCGACCGCGAGGGGGTCTGCATCCGGGCCGGCCACCACTGCACGATGCCGCTCCACGAGCGCCTCGACCTGGCGGCCACCGGCCGGGCCAGCTTCTCCGTCTTCACGACGAAGGACGACATCGACGCGCTCGCCGCCGGCCTGCGGGAGGTCCAGCGGGTCTTCGGCGGGTAGGGGCGGTCGCCGCCCCCCGGGGCCGAGACCCGGCGTCATCCGCCGTGACCCGCCGGATGGTCGGGCTGGCCCAACAGTGCGCCTGCCGCTTACGCGCTTGACGCCGTGGTACGAGATTCATACCATGCTTGTATGAAGACGACCGTCAGCGAGAAGGGCCAGATCACGATCCCCAAGCGGCTGCGGGATCGGCTCGGTCTGCGCGCCGGTACCGTCCTCGACTTCGACGAGGCCGACGGGACGCTCGTCGGACGGAGGCTCGTACCCGCCGACCACCTCGACGACCTCGTCGGGATCCTGCCGCTGCCCGCGGGTGGCACCGACGCGATGATCCGGGAGCTCCGCGGTCCAGGGCCGGACGACACCCGATCGTGATCACGGCGGTCGACACGAGCGTCCTCCTCGACGTCTTCTTCGACGACCCCGCCTTTCGGCCGCGGTCGCTGGCCGCCCTTCGGTCGTGCCTGGCGGCAGGGCCTGTCATCGCCTGCGAGGTCGTCTGGGCCGAAGTCCGCGCCGTCTTCGCGGATGACGAAGCCGCGGCGCATGCGCTGGCCGCGATCCCGGTCCTCTTCTCGCCGATCGATGCCCCAGCGGCAGGACGGGCCGGCGTGGCCTGGCGGGGCTACCGACAGGGCGGGGGTCCCCGGGACCGCGTGATCGCGGACTTCCTGGTCGGCGCGCATGCCCTGGAGCAGGCCGACCGGCTGCTGGCGCGCGACCGGGGCTTCCACCGAGCGGCCTTCCGTGGCCTGGTGATCGTCGACCCGGCGGCGGCGAGGGACTGACCCGCCCCGGACGCGCGCCGCGCCGCGCGCTCGCGGTGGCGAGCCGCCAGCGCGCGCTCGTGACGAATGCCTCTGGGCGCGGGGCGGCTGAGGTCTGACGTTCCCGCCCTGAGGCGCCGTCGCGCCCTGGCGACGGGTCGTCAGTGCACGCGCGCTTCGAAGCCCTTCCAGAACGGCTCGCGCAGCTCCGTCTTGAGGATCTTGCCCGTCCCGCCCTTGGGGAGCGAGTCCCGGAAGTGGAACTCGTGGGGCACCTTGAAGCGGGCCAGGTGCGCCCGGCAGTGGGCCTTGAGCTCGGCCGTCGTCGCCGTCGCGCCGGGCTTGAGGACCACCAGCGCCACCGGCACCTCGCCGAAGCGCTCGTCCGGGGCCGCCACCACGGCGCACTCCAGGACCGCCGGGTGCGCCGAGATCGCGTTCTCGACGTCCACGGACGAGATGTTCTCGCCGCCGCGGATGATCACGTCCTTGGAGCGGTCCTTGATGACGACGTATCCGTCCTCGTCCATGGTCGCCATGTCGCCCGTGTGGAGCCACCCGTCGCGGATCGTCGTGGCGGTCGCGTCCGGGTCGCGGTAGTAGCCCAGCATCACGGTGTTGCCGCGCACGACGATCTCGCCGATCTGCTCGCCGTCGGGCCGGACGTCGTGCCCGCCCGAGTCAACCACCCGCATCGCGACGCCGGGGATCGGCCAGCCGGTCATCGCCTGCCGCTCGAGGCGGCTCTCCGGCGGCTCCGTCTCGCCGAGGACGTCGCGCGGCAGCGCGATCGTCACGATCGGCGTCGTCTCGGAGAGCCCGTAGCCGACGACCGCCTCGACGCCGAGCTCCTTCTGGATCGCCCCGACGAGGGCCGGCGACGCGGTCGAACCGCCGATGACCACCTGGCGAAGGCTGGAGAAGTCGTAGCTGGTGTGGGCGCCGTGGTGGATGACCGCGTTGAAGATCGCCGGCACACCCAGGAGTCGCGTCACCCGGTGGCGCTGGACCGCCTCCATGAGCGCGGTCGGCTCGAAGCGGCGGAGCATGACGTGGCGGGCGCCGATCATCGTCGCGAAGTGGGGAACGCCCCAGCCATTGACATGAAAGAGGGGGACGACGTGGAGGACGACGTCGTCCTCGTGCCAGCCAAGGGCGACCTGTGCGCCCATGGCGTGGAGGTAAAGGTTGCGCTGCGTGAGGGCGACGCCCTTCGGCAGGCCGGTCGTGCCGCTCGTGTAGAAGAGCTCTGCGATGGCGTTCTCGTCGACCTGCGGCTGGCGTGGCTCGCGCGAGCCGCCGGCGATCAGCGCCTCGTACTCGTCGCTCGCGATCCCACCCGGCTCGCCTTCCATGATCACGAATCGGGCCCGCATCGTGAGGTGCGCGGCGAGCTGCTCGACGAGCGGCGCGAAGTCCGCGTGGAAGAAGACGACGCGCGACCCCGCGTGCTCCAGGATGTACGCGATCTCGTGGGGGGCGAGACGGATGTTGACGGGGTTCAGCACCGCACCGGCCTCCGGGACCCCGTAGTACGCCTCCAGCAGGTGGTGCGTGTTGTAGGTGATGAACGAGACGCGGTCGCCGGGCTCGACGCCCAGGTCGTGGAGGGCGTTCGCCAGCCGGTGGGTCCGCTCGGCATACGCGCGGTAGGTGAGCTCGCGGTCGCCGTCGACGACCCCGACCTTGTCCCCGAAGTAGGTCGCCGCGCGGTCGCGGAACTCGAGGACCGAGAGCGGCACGAACACGGGAGATCCTCCTCGCACGGCCGACGTGTCATCCAATCATACGAAGTGTTGCGCAGGCGCGGTCACCCGGCGCAGTCACCAGGCGCGCCGGCGGGTCGTCGGGCGGGTGCATGGCCCGAGCGCGAGCCGTCCGCGCCGCGGCGGCACGTGAGGCGGGCCCCACGCACGGCGGCACCGGCCTGCCGGCGTGGCGGCGGCCTACCGGTCCGAGAAGCGGAAGCTCTCCACGATCGGCATCGCCCCGTCGAGGAGCTCCTCCCATCGCTCGGGGAACGTCGTGTCGATGGCGACGGCCAGCACGCCGCCCGTGCCCAGATCCACCAGGATGAGCCGCATCCGCTCGTCGCCGTAGATGCCCCAGTCGTAGTCGCTGGAGCCCCCGACCCCGGACACGAACAGGCCGACCGTGGGAACGCCGGGAGGGTCGTTGGGGCACGTGCCCGTGCGGGTCCACGCCGGGTCGAGCCTCACGTCGACGAGGATCGCGGGACGCCCGCCGAGCTCGCGTGTCACCGGCTGCGTGGTGTGGAGCCCGGGATGCCCGGCGAGCCAGGCCGCGATCGCATCGATCGAGCCGCCGACTCCCTCCACGGGGATCAACGGCGCGCACCCCTCCGGAGTCGTCGCTGGCACCGGCTGGGCCCGAAGGTAGATGCCGTGCCAGAGCTGATCCGAGGACGGGGACTCGCCGTGCTCGGCGTAGAAGTCAGCCGGCTCCAAGTCGTAGCCCGGGGTGAAGTCTGCCGGATTCGTCCAGCCCTCGGGGACGGTGTACGTGACGGACGGGTGGGCCGGGTTCCAGTCCTTGCTCGGGCCGGAGGCGTCGCGCCGCGCCCGGAAGAGGGTCGTCGCATGCGTGCCCGGCTCGAGCGAGTCGAGGCAGATCGCCACTTCAATGTGGCACTGAGCG
Source organism: uncultured Chloroflexia bacterium (assembly GCA_963725875.1). Taxonomy (GTDB): domain Bacteria; phylum Chloroflexota; class Limnocylindria; order Limnocylindrales; family CSP1-4; genus CTSoil-043. The sequence goes on from CAVRZZ010000004.1 coordinate 6,328, forward strand.
GAGTCCCAGGTTCCCGGCAGCAGCGCCGCCCGCGACTCGCACTCGTCGGTGCCCGGCTGGATCGTGAGCCGCCGGCCGGCTGGCGAGATCTCGTACGCGTAGGTCCCGCTGTCGCCCTTCGTGCAGCCGACGCCGTCGACGGTGCTGGCGAACCGCATCCGTCCCGGTCCGGCCACCGTGATCGTGGCACCGAGCGGCCGGGTCACGCCGTCGTACCAAAGCTCGAAGTAGCCGCCCCTGAAGTCGAGGACCGGCCGGAACGGGCCGGACCCGATCGCCGGGATCTCCCGGGTGGCACCCACCCAGAACGTCGCGACGGCCTGCTCGATGGGCGCGCCGACCGACCGTGGCGAGGCGGAAGGCGCCGGGTTGACGACGGCGGGCGCCTCGGTCGGGAGCAGCGGGTCGTCGGTCGTCGGCGCCGAGCGGAGGGCCCCGCCAGCGGCGAGCAGCCCTCCGACGAGCGCCAGCAGCCCGACGGCCCCAACGGCCATGAAGAGCCGGGTCGGCGGTCCGTCGCGGCGGGCGGCCTTCGGGCCCACCTTCGGGAGCCATGCCGGTGCCTGGCGGCCGGCGACCGCCTGCGCGAGGCCGGCCTCGATCGCGTGGTCGGGCGCCCGACCGGGAGCGACGTCGGCCATCCACGCGGTGAGGCGCTGCTCGGCGTCGTCCCGGCCGAGCGTCGCGCCGTCGGGGCGCATCTCCGGGCCGCTCATGCCGTCCTCCTCTGGGTCGCGACCTCGACCCGGTCGTCGGCGGCGAGCGACGCCCGCAGGGCATCGAGGCCGCGGCCGATCCGCGACTTGACCGTGCCGATCGGCAGGTCGAGCGCCTCGGCGATCTCGCTGTGGCTCATCTGGAGGTGGTTGTGGAGCACGAGCACCGCCCGCTGGTCCATCGGCAGGCGGCGGAACGCGTGCTCGATCCGCTGGCGCTCCACGACGTGGCGCGTCTCGTCGGCATGAACGACCTCGACCGCCGCGTCGAGCGACACCTGGGCCCGCCGCTTGTGGCGGCGCGCCTCGTCGTACGACGCGTTGACGACCAGGCGATGGAGCCACGCGTCGAAGCGCTCCGGGTCGCGCAGCCGGGGCAGGTCGCGCCAGGCCCGGATGATCGCCTCCTGCACCGCATCCTGGGCTCGGTCGCCGTCGCGGAGCATGAGCGAGGCGATGGCGTACATCCGCCCGGACGCGCCCCGGATGAGGGCACCGAACGCCTCGGCGTCCCCCCGCATCGCGCGTTCCACGAGCTGGACGCCCATGGTACGGATCCCCCTCCCTCCGCTGCGGTCCCCGTCCGCAGGTGAAGAGCCTCGCATGGCTGTCCAGCGGGGACTCGCGGCGGCTGCCATTGCGACCTGGTCCATGGCCTCCGGGCCGGTGTCGGATCTGCGCGCCTCCGGCTGCGCGTACCTCTACGGCGCTCGCCGCGGGTCGTTCGGTTCCATCTTCGTGAGCGCCGTCGTTCTCGGAACCGATCGGCATCCGGGGTGCGCCATGGGGTAGGGACGGGCGCCGAAGAGCGCCCCCGACGACAACCCTGGGGGGACGACATGGAACAGATGCAGAGCCTGGCGGGCCGGGACCCGCGACGGAGCCTGCTGGTGGCAGCCGCGGTCGCGCTGGCCGTGGCGGCGTCGTTCATCGGCGGGGTGGTGGTCGGCCGCCTGCCCCTCGGGCCGTTCGTCGGGGCCGGCGTCGACGCGCCGGTGGCCCCGGCCCGGTCGGCCGTGGACGCCGCGGGCCGCAGCACGGCGGGGACCGACTGGCGCCGCTACGACCCGGCGTACGGCACCTTCCGGCTCATCGCCCCGGATGCTCTCGGATGGAGCAGCGCGGCGACGGACTGGAGTCGCTACGACCCGACGTACGGCGGGTTCGTCGCCACGCCGCCGGTCGAGGTGCAGCCGCGGGACGCCGGCGGCCGAAGCGGCCCGACCACGGCCTGGTCGCAGTACGACCCAACGTATGGGAGCTTCGCCGTGCCGCCTTCCGCCGTGACGGCTCGCTCCGATGCCGCAGGATGGACGACCGCCGGGACCGACTGGTCCCGCTACAACCCGCAGTACGGCAGCTGGAAGCGCTGATCCTCTTGTGCCGCGGGGCGCCACCAGCCACACTGACGCCCTCGTGGGTGGGGTCCGGCTGCTTGCACCGGGGACGCGCCTCGGCCCGTACCGGGTCGAGGCGTTCCTCGCGCGCGGTTCCACCGGCGAGGTCTACCGGGCGACCGACGAGCGGCTTGGCCGGAGCGCGGCCCTCAAGGTGCTGCCGGCCTGGCTGGAGGAGGACGAGCGGGCACGGGACCGCTTCCTCGCGGAGGCCCGGGCGGCGGCCTCCCTCGACCACCCGAACGTCCTGCCGGTGTATGACGCCGGGGAGCAGGAGGGGACGCTCTGGATCGCGATGCGCCTGGCCGAAGGGCGCGACTTGCGGGAGCTCCTCCGGCGCGAGGGCCCGCTGGCGCCGGAGCGGTCGATCGCCATCCTCGCCGGGGTCGCCGCGGCCCTCGACGCCGCGCATCGCCGGGGGATCCTCCACCGCGACGTCAAGCCGGGGAACATCGTCTTCGGCGCCGAGGACGCCGGGGGGCACTCCTACCTCGCCGACTTCGGGCTCGCGACCGCAGCCCACGGCCGGGGGCTGACACGGACCGGCGAGGTCCTGGGCACGATCGACTACGTCAGCCCCGAGCAGGCCCGCGGCGAGGCGCTCGACGCCCGCAGCGATGCCTGGTCGCTCGCTGCGGTGCTGTTCGAGTGCCTGACCGGCCGGCCGCCCTTCCGTCGCGAGACGGAGGTTGCCGCGCTGACCGCCCGCCTCGAGGGGCCGGCGCCGGCGCCGTCGAGCCTCCACGCGGACCTCCCGGAAGCGCTCGACGCTGTCCTGGCCCGCGGCCTCGCCCGCGACCCCGTTGAGCGTTACCCATCGGCGGGCGCGCTGATCCATGCGGCCCGCGCCGCCGTCGACGGCGCCCGCCTCCGCGGCCTGCTGTTCGCCGACCTGCGGGGGTACACGGCGTTCGCCGAGCGGGAGGGTGACGCCCGGGCGGCGGCCCTGCTCGACCGCTATCGGCGCCTGGTCCGGGCGACCGTGGCCCGGTCCGGAGGAGCCGAGATCCGCACGGAGGGCGATTCCTTCTACATCGTGTTCCCCTCCGCCACGGCGGCCATCCGGGCCGGCCTCGCGATCACCGCGGTCGCCGCCGAAGCGACCGCCGCCGACCCGGCGCTCGCGGTCACCCCCGGGGTGGGCGTCCACGCCGGGGAGCCGCTCGAGGCCCCCGAGGGCCCCATCGGGGCCGCAGTCAACACGGCCGCCCGCCTCTGTTCACTGGCCGCTGCCGGCGAGGTCCTCGTCTCCGCCACCGCCCGCGACCTCGCGGCCGGCTCGCGGGACCTCGCCTTCGTGTCGCGTGGTGGGCTCGCGGCGAAGGGCATGGCGGAGCCGCTGAAGGCCTGGGCCGCCACACCAGCTGGCTCGCCCGCCGCCGCTCGGCCGCCGGTACGCGAGCCGCTGGCGGGTGCGCGCGCGGGGCGTCGGTCCGCGGTCGCGGCCGTCGCGATCGTCGGGCTCGTGGCGGTGTTCGTGGTCGGCGTCGCGTTGGCCGGACAGGGCGGCGCTCCATCGGCGTCGCCGTCGGCCACGCCGGGCGTGGGTGCGGCCGTTGCTGGCAGCCCGGGTGCGACCGCAGGCTCCGGGTCACCTCCTGCGAGCACGGCGCAGTCCCAGCCTCCGTCCGCCGGGTCGTCGGCGGATGCGGCAGCCTCCCCTGCGCTCGGACCGTTCCCGACGGAGGCAGAGGCGGCGCTCCTCGGCATGCTTCCGGCGGGGCTCGTCGGTCGCTGCGAACGCGGGGCCCGAATCGAAGATGCGGTGCTCGCCGGATTCGAGGGCAAGATCCGCGACGCCAAGCCGATTGCGATCGGCGTGCCCCTCGGCGAGACCCGGATCACGCCGCGACCCGTCGTGGGTCTCACGTGTCGGCCCGAAGCCGGAGCCCGCCGCCTCTACGTCATGGAGCCCGGGCGCGGACCGGACTCGGACCCGGCCCAGCCGGAGGCGGCCGGCGACACGTACATCGGGTACCTGACGGCCCGCTGGCAGATCCCCGACGGGTCGTGCGCGGACGTCGCGCGCGCCCATGAGCGGTGGCGCGGATCGCAGGGCACGGGCCTGCTCGCCTGCATGAACCCGTACGACGGGCGACCATGGATCTACTTCAGCTTTGGCAAGGGTCGCTACCTCGGGTTTGCGACCCGTGACGACGACGACCACGGGTCGCTGTACGCATGGTGGGAGCAGCTGAGGACATTCCTGCCCTGACACGGCCCGCCGCGCCCAGACACGGGCGTGCCTGACGTGAGCCGCGCCGCGTCGCGGGGCGTGCCTGACGTGCGTCAATCCCGACGGATCAGCTCGGAATTGGGCGTCGGTTGCGAGGGCGCGCTACACTCCCCTCCCGATGGACGACCTCTACCGCGACTACATCCTCGAGCACTATCGGCGGCCCCACAACTTCGGGATCCTGGAGGACCCCGACGCCCGGTACGAGGGCGCCAACCCCCTCTGCGGCGACCGCATCACGATGATGCTGGGTATTCGCGACGGCGTCGTCGCCGAGGTCGCCTTCACCGGTCGCGGCTGTGCGATCAGCCAGGCCTCGGCCAGCCTCCTCACCGACGAGATCAAAGGCAAGCCGGTCGCAGAGGTCGCGAAGCTGACCCCGGACGACGTGCTCGACCTCCTTGGGATCGAGATCAGCCCGGCCCGCCTCAAGTGCGCCCTCCTCTCGCTGGACACCGTCAGCCACGCGCTGGAGGAGCGGGCGAAGGGCGATGGCGCGCTGGCGGCTCCGGCGGCCCCTGCGGCCCCGACGGCCGACGCTGGGGCTCCGGCCGACGCTTCCGGCGCCTCGTGATGCTGCTGTGACTCACGTGCGACCCCTCGGACCATCGAACCCGGGTCCGTCCGGGCGGTTCCGCCCGGTCTCGACGGGGTTTCCCGTGGCGAGGGGCGGCCGCCGAGTCTGCACCGGCTCGACGGGCTTGGCCGCAGCAATGGCGGCCGCAGACGCCGGACAGGTCCAGGGCCGCTGCAGGTGTCGGCGGCCAGCCTGAGCCGGCGCCACGGCGTCTCCGCCGGCCAGACCCTCGCCCTGCCGAACCGAGACGCGGCAGCCCGTCGACCACCGGGAGCATTTTGAGCAATCGATGCCGAAGACCTTTGCCGACTTGATCCGCGAGGCCCGCGCCGAGATCCGCGAGGTGACGCCGCTCGAAGCCGACCAGCTGCGGGCGAACCCCCGCGCGGCGCTCGTCGACGTGCGCGAGGACGGCGAGTGGGAGCAGGGGCACATCCCGGGCGCCCACCACGTTGCCAAGAGCTACCTCGAGCAGCAGATCGAGGCCTACGTGCCCGAGCGCTCCACGCCGGTCGTCCTCTACTGCGCGGGCGGGGTCCGCTCGCTGTTCGCGGCCCAGACGCTGCGCGCGATGGGCTACCTGGAGGTCGTCTCGATGTCGGGCGGCTTCGAGCAGTGGAAGTCGCTGGGCCTGCCCTGGATCCAGCCCGCCCTCCTCTCGGACGAGCAGAAGCGCCGCTACAGCCGGCACCTCCTTGTCCCCGAGGTCGGTGCCGAGGGCCAGGCGAAGCTCCTTGGCTCGAAGGCGCTCATCATCGGCGCCGGGGGCCTCGGCTCGCCGGCCGCGCTGTACCTCGCCGCCGCCGGGGTGGGGACGATCGGGATCGTCGACTTTGACGTCGTCGACGTCTCCAACCTCCAGCGCCAGGTCCTCCACACGACGGACCGGGTGGGCGAGAAGAAGGTCGTTTCCGCGATGACCGCGATCAACGCGCTGAACCCCGACGTCGAGGTGATCGCCCACGACGAAGTCCTGGGGCCTTCGAACGTCGAGGCGCTCATCGCCGGCTACGACGTCATCCTCGACGGGACCGACACGTTCGAGACGCGCTACACACTCAACGACGCGGCAGTGGCGGCCGGGATCCCGGTGATCCATGCCTCGGTCTTCCGGTTCGAGGGCCAGCTGACGACGTTCATCCCCTTCGAGGGTCCGTGCTACCGCTGCCTCTACCCGACGCCCCCGCCGCCGGAGCTGGCACCGGGCTGCTCCGTGGCCGGGGTCCTGGGCGTGGTGCCCGGGATCATGGGCCTGCTGCAGACGAACGAGGCGCTCAAGGTGCTGCTCGGGATCGGCGACACCCTGGCGGGGCGGCTGCTGCTCTTCGACGCGCTCGATGCTTCCTTCACCGAGCTGAAGCTGCGCCGCGACCCGGCCTGCCCCGTCTGCTCGGAGGCTGCTGTGGCCGCGCGGGCCGCCGGGACGCCGCTGCCGATCCCCGCGCCGGGGGCCGAGGCGCCGGGGGCCGAGGCGCCGGGAACGCCGCCGGCCACCGAGGCGCTCCGCTTCCCGTTCCCGCCCCCGTCCCGCGAGGTTCCCGCGTGAGCACCGTTCGCATCCCGCCGGTCCTGCGCGCCCAGGCGGGCGGCGCCAGGACGCCGGAGGTGACCGGGGTTACCGTCGGCGAGGTGCTCGACGCGCTCGTCGCCGCACCCGGCGCTGCGCGCGCAGCTGTGAGCTGGTGGTGACCGGCGCGGCGACGCCGGCCGCCGACGGGTCGGGCTCCGCCGGCCGCTCACGCACCGGGCGCCACCCCGGGCCCCTGCGCGTGGCCCTCCCCCGCTCGATCCGCGACGCGATCGTCGCCCACGCCCGTGCCGACTGTCCCAACGAGGCGTGCGGGCTGATCGGCGGGATGGCGCCGGCAGAGGAGGGCGGCACCGCGACGGCCTGGTTCGCCACCCGCAACCGCGCCGCGTCGCCGCTGCGGTATGAGATCCACCCGGAGGACCTCCTGCGGGTCTCCCTCGCGATCGACGACGCCGACCAGGTGACCTGGGGGATCGTGCACAGCCACGTCCGCTCGGCCGCCCGCCCGTCGCCGACCGACGTGGGCCTGGCGCTCTACCCGGACGCCCTGTACCTGGTCGTGTCCCTGGCGGCGAGCGAGGCCGACCCGACGACCGGGGCCGAGAGCGTCCGGGCCTGGCGGATCCTCGACGGCGCCGTGTTCGAGGTGGCGCTGGACGTGGTCGACTGACCGCGCCGCCGCGGCGACCGGCCGCGGACCAGCACCACGGCCGCGGACCAGCACGCCGGCTGCCAGCGGCGTCTCGCCCGTCGTGGACCGGCCCGGCGATTTCGCGCGATGATGGGACCATGGAGCTGCCGGCCGACGAGCTCGTCGCGTGAGCGCCGACGGGCGCGGCGTGAGCGCGGAAGAGCCCGGCGCGTGAGCGGCGCGGGATCCCGGGCCGGTCCCCTCCTGGCGCTCGCGGCCGGCCTCGTCGCGTTCGTGCTCGGCACGGCCATGGGCTGGGACGCGACTCTCGTCGCCACGGTCGTGACGCCCCCGCCCCTCGCCCGGGCCGCCCTCGTCGCCGCGGCCGTGCTCTTCGCCCTGTGGGCGTTCCGGCGCGGTATCGAGCGCATCTCCGAGGGCCGCGATCCGGACACGGGCGGTCCGGCGCGGCTCATCCGCGGCGTCAGGTTCGTCTTCCTCGGGATCGCCGGGCTCTCGGCCGCTGCCGGCTGGCTGCTCGGCCACCCGTTGCCGCTCATCGTGGCACTCGTCATCGCCGCCATCGACGTGCTGGAAACGACCTTCCTCCTCCTGGTCCTGGGCACGCGGCGAGTGAGCGGCCGCGACTGACGGTCCCAGCCGGACCTCGCCGGACGAGAGCCCGGGCCTCCAGCCGAGCCCGGCCGGCACCCCTCCCGGCGTCGCGCACCGGATGGATGGAGGACACCGGCACCATCGGGTCATCGCGCCGGCGCCGGTGCGGCGCGAGGATCGCCCGGGATGGACGCCCGAACTCGAATCCGTACCCACCTGCGCGCGCGCCTCGCATCCTGGCGCGCCCGCGAGGCGCTGGCCCGGTCGCCGCGCTATCGCGTCGCCGAGCGCACCGCCCTGCGCCGGGCGCTGGCTCGCTCGTCCGTCTTCGTCGCCGTCGTCCTCGTGGTCGGGGCCGGCGTCTCGACGGCGATGGACCCCCTGCTCGGCTGGGAGCTCCTGGCGCTCAACAGCGCTGCCGCCGCCGTCACCCTCGTGCTGGCGTGGCTCGTCCAGGGTCGCGCCCGGCGCCACGTGGCCGGGATCGCCTACCTGTGGGGGATGCTGATGGCGGCCGACCTGCTGGCAGCCGGCCTCACGTCGCCGCTCCAGCTTCGCAACTCCGCGATGATCATGCCGGCGATCCCGCTCATCTACGCCCTGTTCCTGCCGTGGACCACGCGGGCCCACCTGATCGCGGTCGGCTGGACCACGGTTGCGGCGCTGCTGCTCAGCCTCGCCCTCCATCGGTCCGGCATCGACCCGATCAGCCCGATCGTCCTGACGGTGATCGTCACCGGCGCGATCAGCGTGGCCGGGCAGGTGCACCGCCGCGCCGAGCGGATCGGCGCGTTCCGGCAGCTCGTGCAGCTCCGCGCCCTCCACCTCCAGGCGCGCGAGGCAGCGCGACGCCTGCGGGACGCGAACCGTGAGCTCGCCTCGAGCGCGCGGCTGGATCCTCTCACCGGGATCGGCAACCGGCTCGCGCTGGAGGAGGACCTGCTCGCGCTGGACGCCCAGGGCGACAGCGCGCGCGCCGACGTGGCCTTCGTCCTGATCGACCTCGACCGCTTCAAGCCCTACAACGACCGCCATGGTCACCCGGCCGGCGACTGGGTCCTGCGGCGCGTCGCCGACACGCTGGGCGAGTCGATCCGGGGCGCCGACCGGATCTACCGGTACGGCGGCGAAGAGCTCCTCGTCCTGCTGGCCACGGTCGACGAGGCGGCGGCCGACGGGATCGTCGGCCGGATGCTGATGAACGTCCACTCGCTCGAGATCCCGCACCCCGAGAACCGGCCATGGCAGGTGGTCACGGCGAGCGCCGGCTGGGTCCTCCACCACGCAGGGGGCGCATCGGCCGCGACCTCGATCGCCGCCGCCGACGAGGCCCTCTATCGGGCCAAGCGCCTGGGCCGCAACTGCGCCGTCGCGGCGAACCGACTCGACCGGGCCTTGATCTCCGCCTGACCGGCGAGGTCAGCGTCCCGCGACCAGCAGCGCCTCCGGCCTGAGCGGCACACCCGCGATCCCAAGGTGGGCGGCGAGCCGGGCGAGCGGCGGGGGCTCGAGGCCCGTCGAGGCCAGGAGCGCCTCATTCGCGACGGCCAGCACGGCCTCCGGCGGGCCGTCCGCGACGACCAGGCCGCCCCGCATCACGACGACCCGGCCGAAGTGGCGCGCGGCGAACTCCATGTCGTGGGTGATGGCGACGACCGTCCGTCCCGCCGCCGCCCAGGCGTCGACCAGGGCGCCGATCCGCGCGACCCCGGGTCCATCCTGCCCCGTCGTCGGCTCGTCGAGGACGAGGATCGCGGGGTCCATCGCCATCACGCTGGCGAGCGCGACGAGCTTGCGGTCCGAGAGCCCCAGGTCGTACGGGTTCTCCCCCGCGCGGTCGGCGAGGTCGACCGCGGCCAGCGCCTGCGCCACGAGGCGCCCGGCGTCGGCGTCGCCGAGCCCCAGGTTGCGCGGCCCGAACGCGACCTCGCGCTCGACAGAGCGGCTGAACAGCTGGCGATCCGGGTCCTGGAACACGAACCCGACCGTTCGGGCGACGTCGGCGATCGTCCGCCCGGCCAGGTCGCGGCCGGCGATGCGCACCGCCCCCGAGCCCGGCGCGAGGATCCGGACCAGGTGCTTGGCCAGGGTCGTCTTGCCCGAGCCGTTCTGGCCGACGATCGCGACCGCCTCGCCCGGCGCGATTGCGAGGTCGATGCCCCGGAGCGCCTCCTCGCCGCCGGCGTAGGCGTGGCGCAGGCCGACGACCTCGATGGCGGCGGGCGGCTGGTCGCGGACGGGCTCCCACGCGGCCACCTCGACGGGAGTGGCGCCGGCCGCGTCCCCCGGGCGCCCCGCCAGGGCCGCCCGCGCGACCGCCAGCCGCGCCGGTCCGGCCTCGCGGATCGCAGTCGCGACGGCATCGAGGTCCAGGGCCGCCGCCGCGGGGAGTCCCAGGGCCGTGGCCAGCAACGCCGTGACCGGGACGGCGAACCCGGCCGCGCCGCCGAGCCCCGGGCCGAGGGCCGCACCGGGCACATCGATCCCCGTCGCGTGCCCGCCGTCGAGGACGAGGCAGCGCGCCGTGGATCTCAGCACGGCGGCCTTGTGCTCCGTCACCAGGACGGCGGTCCCGGCGGTCGCGCGTCCGGCCAGGAGGTCCGCGACGGCGCGCGTCGCGGCCGGGTCGAGCTGCGCCGTCGGCTCGTCGAGGATCAGCAGGCGCGGGCCCATGCAGAGGATCGCCGCGATGGCGACCCGCTGCTGCTCCCCGCCCGAGAGCGCCGTCGGCAGCCGCTCCGCGAGGTGCCCGATGCCCAGCGCGTCGAGGGTCGCGTCGATCTGCCCGTCCATCGCCGCGCGGGCGACGCCGAGGTTCTCCAGCCCGAAGGCCAGCTCCTCGCGCACCGTCAGCTTCGAGCCCGAGAGCTGGTTGGACGGCGTCGAGAAGACGATGCCGACCTCCCCGAGGAGGTCGCGGACGGACGTCTCTCCGGTGGAGCGCCCCGCGATGACCACGCGGCCGCCGATCCGCGCCTTCACCACACGCGGGACGAACCCGGCCGCCGCGAGGGCGAGGGTCGACTTGCCGGCGCCGTTCCGGCCGGCCACCCCCACCATCTCGCCGGGCTCGACGACGAGGTTGATCGCAGTCAGCGCCGGCAGCGGGCGGCCGTGGTAGCGGACCTCGAGCGCCTCGAGCGCCAGCGCCGTCGCGCCGGGGGCGGGCGCGCCGCTCATCGGAGCCCCAGCGCCGGCGCCGCGAGCGGCCACACCACCACAGCCATGATTGCGACCAGCGTCGCCAGGCGCAGCCAGCGGTCGATCGGCGGATCCGCCACCACGCGGTAGGCCGTGCGCGGCCCGCCGGCGCCGAAGCCGCGCGCCTCGAGTGCGAACGTGCGCTCCCGGACGGCGATGAGCGAGCCGAGCAGCACGGGCCCGACCAACGGGACCAGGGCGCGCAGACGCCGGCCCAGCGAGCCGCCGATCTCCAGTCCGCGGGCCTGCTGGGCCTCGAGGATCGCCGCCGCGCTGTCCTGGAGCCGCGGCACCATCTGGACCGCCGAGAGGATCACCCAGGCGAGGCGGTGGCTCACGCCACGGGCGACGAGCGTCTCGAGGAGGTCGTCGGGGAGCGTCGCCTGGAGGAACGCGATCGAGGCGATGAACGCCACGAGCACGCGGCCCGCGGTCACCAGGCCGAAGCCGATGCCCTCCCACGACAGGGCGACCGGGCCCAGCCGGGCGATGACGTCGGCCGCGCCGGGAAAGAAGAACGCGTTGACGACGAGGATCGAGGCGATCAGCACCGCCGGGATCCGGAGGGCCCGGGCCACCGAGGCGCCGAGGCCGTTCGCGGCGGCCAGCGCGAGGCAGGCGAGGGCGAGGACGGGCAGCGCGACCGGCGGCAGCAGGAACGCCGCCAGGATCACCCAGGCGAGCCCGAGCAGCTTCGTCACCGGGTTGCGCCGGTGGAGCCAGCTGTCCCCCGGGCGGTAATACCCGCTCGTCGCCTGCACGCGAGGCCGACCGTTCGCGGTCGATCAGTCGACGATCGTCGACTCGCCCCGGCTGAACATCGTGCGGACGCTCAGCGGGAGGGCGGCGAGGACCAGGAAGACGACCGTGTACGAGATCGTCTTGTCGAGCGGATCGCTGGTGAGTCCCTGGGCGAAGGCCGACTGGAAGACGTTCAGGCCCAGCGTCCGGAAGAGGGCCACCAGGGCATCGGTGCCGGAGCCGGTCACGCCGCCGAAGACGCCCGCCGCGATCGGCGCGGAGATCGCCGCCGCGACGAGGCCGGTGGTGAGCCCCCCGACCCAGACCGGGAACATCCGGGCCCGGTCGCCCCGCCGCGCCCAGTTCCAGACGAGGAAGCCGAACGTGAGCCCGACCGCCAGGACCGCCAGGAACCCCAGCGGGTCGGGGACTGCGAGCCCGGTGAGGTTCGCGCCGCCCAGGAAGCCGTCGGGTGTGCCGTCGTCCTGCAGCCCGTCGATCAGCGAGAAGTAGCCGTCCGGCGCGAAGAGCAGGCGCAGCAGCGCGAAGACAAGGGCGCCGGCCGAGACGCCGGTGGCGACCGCGAGGTAGCGCGAGATCCGGGGGTCGCCGGCCGAGAGGCGGAAGATCGTGCGGCCCGAGACCAAGGCCACCGCCACGCCGACCCCGACGATGACGAGGCCGAGGAGGACGAAGCGCATCTGCGAGTCGAGGTTCTCCCAGTCGAACGAGAGCCCGACGGCCTGCTGGACGACGAGCATGGCGACCGCCGAGGCGGCCACGCCGGCCGCGAGGGCGAGGAAGCCGCCGACCCGCTCGTCGTCGGCGCGCAGGCGGAAGGCGCCGCGGCCGGCCCAGAAGCCGGCCATGAGGCCGATCACCGCGGCCACCGGGGCGAAGAAGGCGATCGTCGGCCCGGCGCCGCCCGGGACCGGGAGGATCGCCCAGATGAGGTTCGAGAGGAGGCCGGTGAGCGCCCCGGCCCAGGGCCCGGCCACCACGCCGACGAGCACGGTGCCGATCGAGTCGAGGTAGATGGGCAGGCGCAAGGCGACGATGATCGCGCCGACCGCGATGTTGATAGCGATCGCGACGGGCATCAGCGCCAGCGTCGCCGTCGAGAGGTCGCGCGAGCGGACCGCGATGACCGCCAACAGGACGAGTCCGACGACGAGCGCCACGAGGTAGAGCACCTGGACCGCGGGGATGCAACCCTCGGCCTGGCCCTCGGCGCACACCTGGAGCCACGACAGGTCCATGGAACGGTGCCTCCCTCGTTGTTCGGGCGCGTCCCGGAACGCTCGCCGATCCGCCGCGGCGACGAACGGCCCGCGGGCCGGACGCGTGCGTCAGTATCGCCCGTTCGCGGTCGTGGCGGCACCGCCGCGGCTACGGCGGGCCCTCCCGGCCACCGTCCTCAGCCGGGGCCGATGCGCGCGGCCAGGGCCCCGACCCGCTCGACGAAGCGCTCGAAGAAGGCGGCGACGTCCGCCTCCACCGCGATCGCCAGCGTGTCCGGCCGGCCCCAGGTCCGGCGCCAGTCGGTCACGGTCTCGCCGGTGGTGAGCGTGCCGCCAAGCTCCACGTCGACGGGGAGCTCCTGCGTCCGCACCAGCCCGGGGTCCAGCGCGGCGGCCACCGCCAGCGGGTCGTGAATGAAGGCGCCGTAGAAGCCGTCGTACCGGGAGTGGAACTCCATGTAGAACCGGAGGGCGTCCTCGAGGTACCGGATCACCGCGTGCGTGGCCGTGCTGCGCGTGGCCATCCCCGCCGTGCTGCCCGGCACCGGCCCACTCCTGCTGCCCGGCACCGGCCCACTCCTGCTGCCCGCGCGTCGCGGATCGGGCCGCGAGCCGGCTCGCCGCGCGAGGGCCGCCACGTGGTCGGGGAGCAGTCTTGCCCGCTCCGTCACGTCCAGGCCGAGGGCCAGCGGGAGCGCCGGGAGGCCGGCCGCGACGCGCCGCTCCACGAGCGAGGGCTCGGAGAACGCCGTGAGCGCCACCTTCATCGCGTCGGGATCGACCGACACGTTCCACTCCGTCGTCGGTGCCGTGTTCCCCGGGGAGCGGTAGCTCCCGCCCATCAGGACCCAGCGCCGCAGCATCAGGGGCAGCTGGGGCTCGCGCAGGACCGCGACCGCCAGGTTCGTCGCCGGGCCCAGCGTGACGAGGGTGATCTCGCCGGGGCGCCGGCGACTCTCCTCGATGATGAGGTCGGCGGCGTGGCGGTCGGAGAGCGGCCGGCGCGCCGGCCGCAGCTCGGCGTAGCCGATCCCCTTCGGACCGTGCGTCTCGGGCGTCGTGAGCAGCGGGCGCGCCAGCGGCGTCTCGCGCCCGAGCGCGACCTCCACGTCCTCGCGGCCGGCCAGCTCCAGGACGGCGCGCGTGTTCTCGGCCACCTGCCGGGCCTCCACGTTGCCGGCCACGCAGGTCACCGCGACCAGCTCGGCCTCGGGCGACGCGCACGCGTAGAGCAGGGCCAGGCTGTCGTCGATGCCCGTGTCGACGTCGAGGAGGAGGGGGGTGAGGGCGCCCTGTTGGGTCATCCGCGTGATCCTATGCCACCCGGCCGCGGAGATCCCGGCCGCGGAGACCCCGCCAGAGGTGAGCCCGGCCCGGCGTCGTCCGGCATCACGCCGAGGGCGGCGACGATGCGCTCGGCGGCACCGGCGGGGTCCAGCCGGGCGGTGTCCACGACGATGAGCGGACGGCAGGCGGCGAAGCGGGCCGCCCGGCGTCGAGCCTGCGCCGAGAGGAACGCCTCGGCCTCGGCGCCGTAGACCGGCCGGTGGGCTCCCGCGCCGCCGGCGCTCGCCTCGAAGCGACGCCCGAGCACCGCCGGGTCCGCGCGCAGCCACGCCACGGCGACGCCGGAGGCACGCACGGCGCGGCGACAGGCCGGGTCGTCCACGACCGCTGCCGCGGCGGCGATCACACTCGGCTGGCCGGCCGCGAGGGCCTCGCACAGTAACCGGGCCTCCGCGCGGTGGAGCTCGTCGGCTCCCAGGGCGTCGCGCAGCTGGGCCGCCGTCTGCCCCGTGGCGGCCTCCAGCAGGGAGTCGCCGTCGCGGAACGGGATCCCGAGCGTCGCCGCCACCAGCGTCCCGATCGTGGTCTTCCCGCTCCCCATCAGGCCGACGAGGACGACGTGGCGGAACGCGCCCTGGGTCGGGTGCGTCGGCACGGGTGCCAACGGGCGTCGGTCAGCCGGCCGCGGGCCCATCCGCGCCGCCGGTCGCCGTCTCGGCTGCCCCGGTCGGGTCGGCTCCGCCGGCGGCCTCGGCGGGATCGGCTCCGCCGGCTGCCCCGGCGGCGAGCCGCTCCTCCCGCCGCGAGTGCGCCAGCGAGAAGACGATCGCCCCGCCCAGCACCACGGCGATCACAACGAGCGAAACCCACGGCGGGAGGTGGATCCAGGGGCTCGTCAGCAGCTTCACGCCGACGAACACCAGCACGATCGCGAGCCCGTGGGTCAGGAACCGGAAGCGGTCCTTCAGGTCGGCCAGGAAGAAGTAGAGCGAGCGGAGGCCCAGGATCGCGAAGGCGTTCGAGGTGTAGACGATGAACGGGTCGGTGGTCACGGCGAAGACCGCCGGGATCGAGTCGACCGCGAAGACGAGGTCACTGATCTCGACGACCACCAGCGCCAGGAGGAGCGGCGTCGCGACCCGCTTCGCGCCCACCGTGGTGAAGAACTTCTGGCCGTCCAGCCGGTCCGTGAACGGGAAGCGGCGTCGCGCGAACCTCACGATCGGGTTGTCGGCCGGGTCGGGCACTTCCTCGCTCCGCGTCGAGAGCCACATCCGGACGCCCGTGAAGACGAGGAACGCGCCGAAGACGAGAAGGATCCACTCGAACTGCTCGATGAGCGCCGCGCCGATGAGGATCATCACGAGGCGCATCGCGAGCGCCCCGATGACACCCCAGAACAGGACGCGGTACTGCAGGTGTCCCGGGATCGCAAACGCCGCGAAGACGAGGCTGAACACGAAGACGTTGTCGACCGACAGCGACTCTTCGATGAGGTAGCCGCTGAAGTACTCGACGGCCTTCTCGGAGCCGAGCCACATCCAGACGACGACACCGAAGCCCACGCCCAGGCTGATCCAGAACGCGGACGTGAGGGCGGCCGAGCGCATCGTGACCTCGCCCGGCTTCCGGTGGAAGACGAACAGGTCGAGGATCAGCATTGCGCCGATGAAGGCGAGGAACCCGATCCAGAAGATCGGCGGGATGGTCTCCGACATGGGTCGGATTCTACGGGCGATCCGGGCCTGGGCGTGGCGAGGCGTCCGGCGCCGACCACGGGCACCTCACGCCCATGAGGAGTTCCAGCAGCGCCTCGGCCGGCGGCGGGCCGTCCAGCCGGGACGGATGCCGTGCCCGAAGCTCCCCGCCGGTGCCGGTGCAACCTTGCTGAATGTGCGCCCGGGGACCGCTAGACAGGAGGGCCGTGTAGCCTGAGGGTGCGAAGGCGCCGCTACGAGCGCTGCGGACCGGTGCAGGGTGACCTGCCGAGCGTGCGGGGATCGGGTCTCGGCGCGTGCTGGGCTCTCGCGGTCCCGGCGGCTCGCCCAACGGTCCCCCGGTGAGAGTCCGACCAGGTTGACGACCGGGTCGCGCGGCGGCGTCCCACCCGGCCCACCCGTACACTCCGCAGGCCATGACCGCGAGCCGCCACCGACCCATCCCGCCCGGCGCCACGATCGGCATCCTGGGCGGCGGCCAGCTCGGCCGGATGCTGGGGTTCGCGGCGCGGGCGATGGGCTACCGGATCGCGATCCTGGACCCGGATCCCGACTGCCCGTCCGCGGCGATCGCCGACCGCCTCGTGCCCGCCGCGTACGACTCGGTGGAGGGCGCCCTCGAGCTGGCGCGCGGCTGCGCCGTGGTGACCTACGAGCTGGAGCACGTCGACGCCGCCCTGGTCGATGCGGTGGAGGCCGCCGGCGTCCCCGTTCGCCCGGGCGCGTACGCCCTGCGGATGACCCAGGACCGGCTGGCCGAGCGCCGGTTCGTTGCGTCGCTGGGCTTCGCGACGGCGCCCTGGCACGAGGTGGCCGACGAGGACCGGCTGCGGGCGGCCGCCGCGGACCTCGGCACCCCGCTGCTCCTCAAGGCGCCGACCGGCGGCTACGACGGCCGCAGCCAGGTCCACGTCGCCACGCCGGCCGACGTCGCCGGCGCGCTCGAGCGTCTCGGCCGGCCCCCCGGCACCCCCCTGCTCGTCGAGCGCGAGCTCGACTTCGCGGACGAGCTCTCGGTCATCACGGCGCGCGCGCTCGACGGGACGATGGTCGCCTTTCCCATCGCCCGCAACCGCCACGACGCGGGGATCCTCGTGGAAACGGTCGCGCCGGCTCCGGTCCCGGCCGCCGTCGCGGACGCGGCGCGCGCCATCGGCGCCCGGATCGCCGAGGCGCTCGAGGCCGTCGGCATCGTGACGGCCGAGCTGTTCCTCCTGCGCGACGGGACGCTGGCTGTCAACGAGATCGCGCCGCGCGTCCACAACTCCGGCCACTGGACGATCGAGGGCGCCCGAACCAGCCAGTTCGAGCAGCACGTCCGAGCAATCTGCGGCCTGCCCCTCGGCGATCCGACGGCCCACGGCGCCACGGCCATGGTCAACCTGCTGGGCACCGGCAACCTGCGCGAGGCGCGCCTGGAGGGGGCGGCCGAGGCGGTCGCGGATCCGCTCGTCCATCTCCATGTCTACGACAAGCGGCGCGTCTTCGAGCGGCGGAAGATGGGTCACCTGACGGTGGCCGGAGCGGGCGACGTGGAGGAGGCGCTCGCCCGCGGCCGGGCGGCGCTGACGAAGCTCCGCTGGGCGTGACGGCGGCATCGACGGCCGCTGCATGGATCGACCGGCCGGCGGTGTTGTAGGAGGCGAACAGCGGTCGGTCCACCCGATCGGCGACCATCGCTCCCGAGGAGCCGCCATGAGCCCCGACGACATCGCCGCCCGCCTCGCCGCCCTGGAGGCCCGTGCGCCGGGCCGCGACGACCCGCCCGAGCCGCCTGTTCGCGGCCGTCGCCGGCTCGCCACGCCGCTGGCGCTCGCCGGCGTCCTCGTGCTCGTCGTGGTCGCGTCCGCAGCCGCCGGCGGGGCCATCGTGGCGAGGATCGAGGCGCGCGGCGCCCCCGGCGTCGAGAACCCCGGCCAGCCACTCGAGGGCGCGAAGCTCGAGTGCATGTCGCCTTCCGCGGCCGCCGCGTACCTTGCCCGGCACGGGTTCACCCAAGTCGTCTGGCAGGTGGAGACCGGCATCGTGGGGATCAGGGCCGGCGCCTCGGGCGCCTCCGTGCAGCAGGCCACGGCACCCGACCATGGCTACGTGGTCCCGGGCTCGATCCTGAGCGACGGGAAGCTCTACATGATCGTCGACCAGCGCACGGGCGCGACCGGCGGCGGGGCCTGCCCCGACCTGCCGATGCCCTGACGTGGAGGCGACAGGGCGCCTGGCGCCGACGCCAAGGACCAGCGACCGATCCGCAGACCCGCAGGCGGCGGCCGACACCCGGAGCTGTGCCGTGCCACGGCCGGCGGCCATGTCGCGCGGTGACGGGAGCACGTTCGAGGCCGCCGTCCGACCGCACTACGCCCCGCTGATGCGGCGGCTCACCGTGGTCCTCGGCAACGAGCATGACGCGGAGGACGTGGCCCAGGACGCTTACCTGCGGGCGTTCCGCTCGTGGGACCGTTTTGACGGCGCCAACGTGCGGGCGTGGCTCTACACCATCGCCCTGCGCCTGGCCTTCAACCAGGTCCGCCGTCGCCGGCGCTGGCTGGGGATCCTGGGTCGGACCGAGCCCGTCCCGTGGACCGACCGCTCCGACCCCGACCTCTGGGCCGCCCTCGCGGCTCTGGACGGCCGCACCAGGGCCGCCCTCCTGCTCAACGTGCTCGACGGCTACACGCACCGCGAGATTGCGGCGATGTTCGAGGTCCCCGAGGGCACGGTGGCGAGCTGGATCTCGCGCGGCCGGGCCGCGTTGCGGACGGAGCTCGGCGAGCGGTAGGGGCGGTCGTCATGGCCGCCTGCGGACGCCGACCCCGGGCCGGCCGTCGCGCACCCGGGCCGGGCGGCGCGCTCGAACCGGCGGTTCGGCCCTACACCCCCGCGCGAAAGGCGGGCTACGGTCGCCGCGAGGTGAGCGCCATGCCCCACGTCGACGAGACCGCCGAGCTCGACACGCCGTTCCTCCGCGAGGCCATTCGCCTGTCCCGGACCCGGATGCGGGAGGGCCGCGGCGGGCCGTTCGGCGCGGTCGTCGTCCGCAATCGGGCCATCGTCGCCCGCGGATGGAACGCCGTCACCTCGACCAACGACCCGACCGCCCACGCCGAGGTCGTCGCCATCCGCCGCGCCTGCCGAAAGCTGGGCACGTTCCACCTCGAGGACTGCGTCCTCTATGCCAGCTGCGAGCCCTGCCCGATGTGCCTGGCGGCAGCCTACTGGGCCCGCGTCGGCCGCCTCGTGTACGCCGCCACGCGCGAGGATGCCGCGGTCGCCGGCTTCGACGACGCGTTCATCTACGACCAGGTCCCGCTGGCGCCCGACGCCCGCTCGCTCCCCACGGACCACCTCCTGCGCGCCGAGGCGGTCGCCGTCTTCGAGGCGTGGCTGGCGAAGCCGGACCGGGTGCCCTATTGAGAGCTTCAGCGCGACATCCAGGGCCCCGCTCGGGTCGATCGCGAGAAAGGCCATCAGCCGCCCGTCGCCTCACGGTCGCCTCCGACCTGACGGTGACCGGGTCTGCGGTACCGAGTGCGCGATCCGCCGCTGCCTGCGTTCCGGCCTACTGATCGACACGCAGTCGTCGGCCGAGGCCGGCTTCGTGGAACGTCGGGCCGGCGCGCCGGCCCTTCACGGTCTGGGCGTCGACCACCGCGCCCACGCTCGGCCGGCTGCCGGACCGGCGTGACACCTTCCATGGCACGAACTGGCTCTTCATGCGACCGCAGTGGGCCACAGGCCACGAGAGGCAGGCCGGGCCGGCAGCCCGAGCCGGCGGCAACGCCGAAGCGCGCGCGCCCCTGCCGGCTCGACCCGGCGGGTCGCGGATGGGGCAGAATCACTCCGCGCCCCGCCGGTGACACCATTGCGCGTCACCGCCCGAGCCCGCCCGCACAGGAGATCCCCCGATGACCGCCCAAGCGCACCGGATCACCGTCATCCCCGGCGACGGGGTAGGCCCGGAGGTCGTCCGGTCAGCGCAGCGGATCATCGCCGCGGCCGGCGTCGTCGTCGACTGGGAGGAGGCCGACGCCGGCGCCGAGGTCTTCAAGCGGGGCGACACCTCGGGCGTCCCGAAGGCCACCCGCGAGTCGATCGAGCGAACCCGCGTCGTCCTCAAGGGCCCCCTCGAGACCCCCGTCGGCTTCGGGGAGAAGAGCGCGAACGTCACCCTCCGCAAGCTGTTCGAGACCTACGCCAACGTCCGCCCCGCGCGCGAGCTGCCGGGCGTCCCCACCCGCTACGCGGGCGAGGGCGTCGACATGATCATCGTCCGCGAGAACATCGAGGACCTGTACGCGGGCATCGAGCACATGCAGACGCAGGACGTCGCGCAGTGCCTGAAGATCATCACCCGCAAGGGCAGCGAGAAGATCATCCGCTACGCCTTCGAGCTGGCCCGCCGTGAAGGACGCGCCAAGGTCACCTGCGCGACCAAGGCCAACATCATGAAGCTCACCGAGGGCCTCTTCAAGCGGACCTTCGAGCAGCTCTCGGCCGAGTACCCCGAGATCACGGCCGAGCACCTCATCATCGACAACGTCGCCCACCAGATGGCCAAGAACCCGGCCCAGTTCGACGTCGTCGTCACCACGAACCTCAACGGCGACATCATCAGCGACCTCGCCTCGGGGCTGGTCGGCGGGCTCGGCTTCGCGCCGTCCGGCAACTATGGCGACGACGTGGCGATCTTCGAGGCGGTCCACGGGTCGGCGCCCAAGTACGCCGGCAAGGACGTCATCAACCCGACCGCCCTGATCCTCTCGTCGATCATGATGCTGCGCCACGTCGGCGAGACCGCAGCGGCCGATCGGGTCGAGGACGCCGTCCTCGTGACCCTCGAGGAGGGCAAGGCGGTCACCCAGGACCTGGCCCGCCAGACCGGCGGCGACGTCGAGCACGCGGCGTCGACGACGGGCTTCACCGACTCGATCATCGCGAACCTCGGGAAGGAGCCCACGACGGTCCCGCCGCGCTCCGGCGCGGCGCGCGCGGTGGGCGTCGCCGAGGCGCGACCGCACTGGGCGTACGGGGCGGAGGTCTCGGCGGCCGTGCCGAGCACGACCGTCGGGGTCGACCTCTTCCTCGAGACGTGGGAGCCGGCGGATGCCGCGGGACCGGCGCTCGCGGCGCTCGTGGGCGACGCGCTCACGCTCCAGATGATCTCCAGCCGGGGCACGATGGTCTGGCCCAGCACCGGGCTCTCGCCGGACAGCGTCGGCCTGCTCCGAGCGCGGTTCGTTGCACCCGAGGGGTCGGCGGGGGTGTCCGACGCCGAGATCGCAGCGCTGGTGCTGCGGGTCGGTGCACGGTTCGCCTGGACGCACGTGGAGAAGCTCCACATCTTCGCGGGCGAGGATGGCTTCACGAAGGCGCAGGGTCAGTAAGCCATGACCGACGGAGGGCGTAGCGGCGCGCCGGCGGCGGCCCGCGCGGTGTCGGCGCCGGTCGTCGGGATCGTCGGCGGCAGCCGGAGCGACTTCCCGGTCCTCGAGAAGGCGCAGGCGCTGCTCGACCAGCTGGGCGTCGCCTGCGAGCTGCGCGTCGTCTCGGCCCACAGGACGCCCGACCACCTATTCCGCTACGCCGAGACGGCTGCCGGCCGCGGGATCATGGTGATCATCGCGGGGGCCGGCGGCGCCGCGCACCTGCCGGGGATGCTCGCGTCGAAGACCCAGCTGCCGGTGATCGGGGTGCCGATCCCGACCCAGCACCTCGGCGGACTCGACTCGCTCCTATCCATCGTGCAGATGCCCCGCGGCATCCCCGTGGCGACCGTGGCGATCGGCAACGCGGAGAACGCGGGGCTCCTCGCGGCGGCGATCCTGGCGCTCTCGGACGAGGCGCTGGCGGTGCGGCTGGCGGCCTACCGGGCGACCCAGACGGCCGGCGTATTGGCCGACGAGAGCAACGCCGACCCGCTGGCTTGAAAGCGCGCGGCCGGGTCGCCGCCGCCCCGCGGCGCGCCGCCCACCGCCCGCGTGACCGACCGTCACGCGCGCCGTCCACCGCCCGCGTGACCGACCGTCACGCGTCGATGCCGAACTCGTGCCGCAGGGCGCTGAGCGCGGCGCGGTGACCGCCCATCCCGTGGACCCCGCCGCCGGGCGGCGTCGACGAGGAACCGAGGTAGACGCCGGGGATCGCCGTCCGGTAGGGATCCCAGGCCAGCGTCGGCCGTCCGATCACCTGGGGGAGCGTGGCCAGGCCGCCGCCGATGTCGCCGCCCACGTAGTTGGGGTTGTAGGTCTCGTGGTCGGCCGCGGTCCGCGTGTGGCGGGCCAGCACGAGGTCGCGGAAGCCGGGCGCGGCGCGCTCGACCTCGGCCTCGATGGCCGCGACCGCGTCCACGCTCGATCCGTGCGGCACGTGGGCGTAGGCCCAGGCCGTGTGGCGGCCGGCCGGGGCGCGGGTGGGGTCCATGACCGTCGCCTGGACGAGGATGACGAACGGCCGGCGGGGGATCCGCCCGGCGGCGACGGCCCGTTCGGCGGCGGCGACCTGGCCGAGGATCCCGCCCAGGTGGACGGTGCCGGCCCGGGCGAGGGCGGGGTCGCGCCAGGGGATCGGTCCGGCCAGCGCCCAGTCGACCTTGCTGATCCCCGGGCCGTAGCGGAAGCGCGCCAGGCGGTCCCGGGCGCGGGCGCCCAGCCGGTCGCCGGCGAGCGCGACGAGCTGGCGGGGGGTGACGTCCAGCAGGACGGCCCGAGCCGGCGGGAGGTCCGCCAGCGCCCGGATCGGTGTGTCCGTCACCACCTCCCCGCCGAGGCGGAGGACCTCCGCCACGAGCGCGTCGGCGAGGCGCTGCGATCCCCCGACCACGACCGGCCAGCCAACCGCGTGCGCGGCCGTCGCGAGCACCAGGCCGAAGGCGGCACTCCCCGGGGATTCGAGGGGGACGATCGCGTGGGCGGCGAGCGCGCCGAGGAGCGCCCGGGATGGCTCCTCGCGGAACGCCAGGCGGGCCAGCCCGGCGGCCGGGAGCAGCGCCGCTGACCCAAATCGGGCGGCCGCGATCAGGTGGCGTGTCGGGCGTGGGAGGGGCCCCAGGATCCAGGGCATCAGGCGCTCGGCATCCCGGACGAGCGGACCGACGAGCCGGATCCAGGCCGCTCCGTCACGCCCGAGCCCGGCCGCGGTCTCGTCAACGGAGCGGTGGAGGAGCACGCTGCGGCCCGGCGCGATGACGCTCGCGGCCGGAACGTCCGGGTGGGCGAGCTCCACGCCGAGCGCGGCGAGGTCGAGCGACTGGAAGAACGGCGAGACCAGCGCCGTCGCGACGACGGTGGCGCAGGGGTCGTGGACGAATCCGGGGAGCGTCAGCTCGGCCGAGCGGAGGCCGCCGCCCGCGGTCGGCGCCCCCTCGTACACGCGCACGGCGAGGCCCGCCCGGGCGAGGGTGATGGCGGCCGCGAGGCCGTTGGGCCCGCTGCCGACGACGATCGCGTCCAGCGAGCGGTCGGGGATGCTCATCGTCTTCTAGTCGTCCTCCGGCAGGCGCCGGCCGAGGATCCGGGCGATGCCGGCCAGGACGGGGACGAGCAGACCCAGGGCTCCCGAAGCACGGAACACGTCGCGATACTCGTGCGCCAGGAGTGCCGACATGAATGGGCCAGGGCGGCTGCCGAGGCGATTCGCAACCGAGAAGAACTCCCCGGTCCGGAGCGCCGGCCTGGTCTCCCAGCGAACGACTGCCGGCTCAGTCAGCGACGCGTTGCGTGCCTTGTGGGCCACGCCCGCCGTGATGTCGATCGCCTCGCCGGCCACCAGCGTCCTCTCGATCCCACCGAGGACGAAGCGCATGGCACCGCGCTCGATCTCGAAGTGCTCGTCCTGTGCCGGGTGGAAGTGCCTCGGCGGGAAGGGGGAGCCGGGCGCATGCTCGACGCGCTGTTCGTGCACCGTTCCGCCGGTCTCTGCGGCCGTACGCAGGTACCAGATTCTCCCCGAGGGGGATTCGAGAGACGGCGGATCCATGATCATCCTCGGTCCCTTGCCGCCGGTCAGCCTTCCCGCCGCCGGAGCATCGACCGTGGATGCGTCACCGTCCAGAGCCCCGACCGGATCGCGGCGTTGTGACGGATGTTGCCTGCCTGGCGCCACTGGCGCTTGCGGTCGACGCAGACCTGCTCGGTCGTCGCGGTGCCGGTCGCGCCGAAGCGCGCGGCAAGGTTGCGGAGCGTCGCCTCCCAGTGGCGGTTCTCCTGGGCGTGCCCTCCCGCCATCAGCATCGCCTCGAAGAGGGGATCGCTGGCCCGCAGCAGCGCCCGCACCTGCGCTACCGTCGCGCCGTCGACGTCGCCGTCGCGCTCGGCGCTGAAGGTGATCCAGGCCGCGAAGATGTGGCCCTCGGGCGTCATGAAGGTGAACGACTCGTCGTCGGCGTAGATCACCATCACGCCGGTCGAGAGGACCTGGCGCCCCGGGACGTCGTTGTTGATCAGCCCGACCTCGCCGGGCGCGATCTCGGCGAACGGGGCGTAGAAGTGGGCGCCCTTCGGCCAGAATGAGCCGAACTCGCGCTTCCAGGCCGCCACGACCTCCTGCGGCGTCGCGGCCGAGCCCTCCAGCCGGATCCGGTACGTCTTCTGCCAGAGCTGGCCGAAGCCCTGCAGCGGCCCGGCCAGCCGTTTGCCGCTGACGTTGAGGTTGACCGCCTCGGCAGGCACCGTCCCGAGCGTCAGCCGGTCGACCGGCCCCGACCAGGTGACCGTCGGGTCGCGCCGTGCCTGGGTGATGGTCTCGTCGCTGGTCATGGGAGTGTCCCCCTTCGTCCGCCGCTCAGGCAGACGCTGCCGCGAGCGCGGACGACTCGTCCGCGTGGATGCCGATCGCCTCGTCCAGCCGCGTCAGCGACAGGATCTGGCGGTAGTGCTCGTCGAGGCCCGTCGCCAGCAGCCGCTGGCCGGCCCGTTGGACGCGCACGAGGAGCGTCACCAGCAGCCCGATCCCGCCGCTGTTCATGTACGCCAGGCCGCCGAAGTCCAGCAGGATCGTCCGGACGCCCCCCTCGGATGCGCGCTGGTAGGCGTCCATGAGCCCGGGCTCGCTCGCCGCCGTGACGTCGCCGTGGATGCGGACCACGCCGGCCGACCCGGCGCGCTCCACCTCGAACGTGGTCGCTGCCATGAACCCCTCCTAGACTCCCGACGTCATCGCCGGGTCCTCGATCGTCATGAAGTCCGACAGGCGGGTGATCCGGAAGATCTCCCGGTAGTGGTCGGAGAGGCCGACCGCTCGCACCCCGCGCCGCTCGCGGCGCGCCTCGGCCAGGAGGCGCACGACGAGGGCGATCCCCGTGCTGTTGATGTAGCCGGTCGCCCCGAAGTCGAGGACGATCTCGCCGCCCTCGGCGCCGATGCCGGCCACGGCCTCCGCGTACGCCGCGGCCAGGATGGCGTCGGCCGATCCGTTCAGGTCGCCGGCCAGGACGATCCGCGCCCCATCGGTCGCGGGCTCCACGCGAGCCGTCAGCCGTTCCCCGCTCATGCCGGTCCCTCCCCGCGGGTGAGCGCGAGCGTCACCGTCTGCCCGTCCGCGTGCTGCGTCACGTCCATCCGATCCACCATGTGGCGGATCAGGAAGAGGCCCCATCCGCGCGGCTTCTGCAAGCCCGCGAGCTTCGCCCCGATGTCGGGCTCCTCGGCCCCGGAAATCGGCCCGGAGAGCGCGCGGTCGGTGATCCGAACCAGGACCTCGAGGTCGGTCGCGGACACCGCGACGGCCACCGGCACGTCGGGGCGGCCCGCGCTCCCGTACTCGATCGCGTTCATCGCCGCCTCGCTGACGGCGGTCTTGAGGCGCTCGAGGCTGGCCGGCGGGATCTCGAGGCTCTCGACGGCCGCGGCAACCCGCTCCGCGACCTCGCGCTCGGTCCCGATCTCGCCGGGGATCTCGAAGGTCGCCAGGGTCCGTTCGTCGAGCTCCGCCGCGGCCCGGGCCTCGTCCACCGCAGGCCCGTCCGCCAGATCGCTGCGTCCCGCGGATGCGGTGCGGCGAAGCGTGACGATCGTGAGGTCGTCCTCCTGGTCCCAGGCGCGGCCCGTGAAGTGCCACAGCCCCCCGACCAGGTCGTCCACCAGTTCGTTGCCGCTCCGCCCGTCGGCGAACGCGTCGCGCAGGCGCGGGAAGCCGAACATCGAGCCGTCCGGGCCGTGCGCCTCGACGAAGCCGTCGGAGTACAGGAGGACGTCGGCGTCGGCCGGCACGATCATCTCGGCGGTGTCGTAGCGCATGCCGGGCATCAGGCCGAGCGGCAGGCCGGTCGCGCGCACCTCGGTGACGTCGCCGCCGGAGCGGAGGTACGGCAGGTTGTGGCCCGCGTTGGCGAAGACGAAGCTGCCCGTCGCCGGCTCCAGGATCCCGTAGAGGCACGTCACGAACATCTTCGACGGCATCTCCGGCACCAGGAGCTCGTTGACGCGCTCCAGGAGCGCCCCCGGGTCGTCGTAGCGCGCCGCTTCGCCGCGGATCGTCGACTGCGTGCGGGCCATGACCAGCGCCGCCGGGACCCCCTTATCGGTGACATCGCCCACGACCACGGCGACGCGGCCGTCGGCCAGGGAGATCACGTCGTAGAAGTCGCCGCCGACCGCGCGGGCGGGGCCGTAGTACGCGGCCACCTGCCAATCGGGAAGCGCCGGCAGCTCCTTGGGCAGGAACTGCTGCTGGATCATCGTGGCCAGGCGCAGCTCCTGGTCGATCCGCTCCCGCTCGGCGGCCTCGGCCGCCTGCTCGCGGACCAGCTGGGCGACCCGGATCGCGGGAGCCGCCTGCGCGGCGAGCGTCCCGAGCAGCCGCCGGTCGTCCGACGAGTACTCCTGCTCCGACAGGCGCGGGCCGAGGTTCAGCGTGCCGATCAGCTCGCCCTGGGTCACGAGCGGGACGACCAGCGCCACGCCCGCGTCGCGCAGCTGCTGGAGCGCCTGCGACGCCAGGTCGAGCTTCGCGAGGTCGACGGGCCCGGGCGCGGACTGCAGGTAGGCGAACAAGGGGTCGGTCTCGGGAACCTCGACGGCAACGCCGGGCTGCTGGGTCGGGGTCGCGTCCGCCGAGGCGGCAGCGGCGGTGGCTGCCGGAGCTTCCTCGGGCGCGGAGCGGCCGGCGAAGCGGCGGAACGGGCGAGTGAGAGCGGTCATGGGCGTGATCTTCCCGGTCGGGCGTCCGGACATCGTTACGGGATTCGGGGTTGCGGTGGGCCGGGAACGACATCGCGGATCCAGACCCCGGCGAACCGAGGTCGCAATGCCGCACGGATCGTGCCGGTGATGTCCGCCTCGAGCCCTCCCAGGTCCACCTGGTCCCGCAGGCGCTCGGCGAAGGCGGCTGCCGTCCGTTCGCCGTCGTAGCGCGCGCGGTCGAAGCGGCGATCGACGGCTGACTGGACCCGTCGGCGAACCGGCTGGAAGATCGCGAACGCCACGAGCGTGGAGGCGGCCACGGCCAGCGTCTGGCCCTGGGTGACGCCTGCCAGGGCCGCTTGGAGCCCGACGACCATCGCTCCGAACACGGCGATGAGGAGAGCCGTCACGAGCCCCCACCCGATCGTGCGGCTGATGACCCGGTCGATCTCGTACAGCCGGTACCGCAGGACCGCGATTCCGATCACGATGGGGAGGGCGAACATCGCGAGGATCGCGATGCTGCTCAGGGCGTTGGACAGCTCGGGGTTCACATCGTTGAGGACGAGCGCCACCGGAAGGACCACCGCCCCCAGGGCGACGACCGCCACCAGCCACTTGATCTGCTGGCGCTCTACCGGATCACCGCGCCTGTATCGAAGCCAGACGGCGACCACGGCACCGCCGAAGCTGACGAGCGTTGCAGCCAGCACGAACGCCTCGACGGCGCCGACGATGGGCTCGAGGACCGCGAGGCCCGGCGCTCCCCCAGCGGATCCGCCGTCGAACAGGGTCCCGAGGACGGTCCACGCAACCATGTTGGCGATCGTGATTCGAACCACCCAGCGAAAGCGGGGCGACGGCAGTCGTCCGTCGGGGAAGACGAGCGGGACTCCGATGATGGCGACCACGAAGGGGTACATGAACATGGCGTCACCGAGGCGCCGGGCAACGCTTGATCCAGGCCACGGGGGAACCTGGAGCGCCCCGAGGTCGGCATACGTCCCGATGACGATGGCGGCGACCAGCACGGTCGAAGCGGCCAGCAACAGGATGCCGATGGGGTTCCCCGGAACCCGGGTGCACAGGAGCGCTCCGACGCCCGCGAATGACGCGATCCCGATCACGTAGAGGACGGCGGTGCCAACGTCGCCGGCCGGGCCGAGCATGCTGGCGGCCAGGTAGAGCACGATGTCCAGGCCGGCGACTCCCCAGGCGACGCGGCCCCGCCGGGACGGCCGACGCGCCGTCATCGCGCGCCCTTCCCGCCCCGCAGCCAGACCGTCGCCGCCACCGGGCGCACCGCCTCGTCGGCGGTCTCCACGAGCGCCGTCCGCAGCTGGGCCAGGTCCATCTCGTCGCGGACCCGCGCGACGAAGCCGCCGATCGCCCCCTCGGCGTCCACCCGGGAGCGGTTGAACCGCCGGTCGACCGCCCGCTGGACGCGCCCGCGCAGGGGCTGGAAGAGGGCCGCCGCCACCAGCGTGGACGCGGCGACCGCGAGCGTGTTGTTCTCGGTCACGGGCTCCAACACGACCTGCAGCCCGACCACGACCACCGCGAACACGGTCGCCAGGATCGCCGTCACGACGACCCAGCCGATCGTCCGACTGACGACCCGGTCGATCTCGTACAGCCGGTACCGCAGGACCGCGATCCCGATCGCGACGGGGACGCATGGGAACGCGATGATTGCGCCGAGCCAGGCAATACCGCTGTCCATCGTCCCGGGGACGACGCTCACCATCACGAAACCGGAGAGGACGGCCACCACGACGAACGATAGGGCGGCGGTGAGCCACCGGAGCTGCTGGCGTTCGACGCCGGTCGCCCGTCGGAACCGGACGAGCAGCGAGACCGCCGCGGCGACCATCAGCGCGGCGACGGGCAGGATCACCGCGTCCGGCGTGACGATTCTCCAGATCGGCAGGCCGGGCAGGATCGCTGCCGGGTTCGGAACCGTGAGGCCGGAGGTGGCTCCCCAGAGGCTCACCGAGATCGTCGGCATGATCGCGCCGGCTGCGACCAAGGCGAGACCCACCCCGATCCCGAGCCGAGCGGCGACGCCCCAGCGTCCGCCTGGGAGCCGCCCCGACGGAAAGACGATCGCGAGCAGGGCAAACAGGAAGAAGAGCGCGGCGCCGCCGGCAGCCGAGACAACTGCAAGGATGGCGGTGATGGGAGCCAGGCTCCCGTCGACGAACTGCTCCGCCGTCGCGTCGATGCCAAGGGTGACGAGCACGAAGCCGCTTCCCAGCGCCAACAGGATCCAGCCAATCGAGGTCCGGGGCCGTCTGATCACGAGCAGGGCGCCGACGCCGGCATACGGGATGAAGAAGTACAGACCGAAGCCGCTCGGCGCGGCGACGATCACCCCGGCGACCATGAGGGCGCCCAGCAGCAGGCGGCCCGGGAGGCCAAGCTGGCGCGGTGCCGCCACTTCTGCCGCCGCCCTCGCACGGTGGCCGCCGCGCACGACGCCGGTCATCGGCCGTCCTCGAGCGCCGCGCGGAGCCACACGGCGGCGCTCGCCGGGCGCACGGTCGCCTCGACCGTGGCGCGCATCCCGTCGACGACCTCGCCGAGGTCCACCTCGTCACGCAGGCGCTCAGCGAACGTCACCGCGATCCGTTCGGCGTCGTAGCGGGCCCGGTCGAAGCGGCGATCGACGGCGCGCTGGACCCGGCGCCGGAGCGGCTGGAAGAGGGCGAACGCGACGAGGGTGGACGCCGCCACCGCCAGGGTCTGGCCCTGGGTGACCCCGGCCAGGGCGGCCTGCAGCGCGACGACGACCGCCGCGAACACCGCCACGAGCAGCCCGGTCACGGCCGCCCACCCGATGGTCCGGCTGATGAGCCGGTCGATCTCGTACAGGCGGTAGCGCAGGATCGCGATCCCGATCGCAACGGGGGGGAGCCCCAGGCTGTACACGGCGAGCATGTCGACGACAGTGGGCTCGGTCGCGCCGTCGGCGACGCTGAGCATGAGGAAGATGGCGACCAGGATGTTGGCCGCGACGAACCACTTGAGCTGCGGCCGCTCCGCGCCCCGGGCGCGCCGGAACCGGACGACGATCGCGGCGAGCGCCACCACGAGCGCCGCCGGAAGCGCCAGCGCGGCCAGGCTCGCGCCGAGCGCCGACGCGGCCTCCAGCCCCGGGATCCCCGTTACCCCAAGCGGGTTGTTCGCCAGGCTGTCGCCGATCGGCCCGGGCGCCACGACGACGAGCGCCGTGCCTGCGATCACGGCTCCCGCGATCGCGCCGACGGGCCACCGCCAGCGTGGCCCCGGCAGCTGTCCGTCGGGGAAGACGAAGGCGAGCGCGGGGCCGGCCAGGATCAGCGTCGGGTAGATGCCGAGCGCGCCGACGAGCGCCACGAGGCCCGCGAGCGTGTCGTCGACGCCGCGCTCGGCCGCCAGGAGCGCTCCCCCGATGAACCCCAGGAAGGTGACGACGATCAGCGCCCCGGCAACCTGGAGGAGCAGGCCCACGCGGTTCCCCGGCCTGCGCATGGTCAGGATCGCGCCGACGGTCGCATAGACGGCGACGTCGAAGCCAAGCCCGGCGAACACGACGCTGAACCCGCCACCGCTCAAGAGGCCGGTGCCGCTGTAGCGACTGGCCGCGACGAGCCCGACCGCGCCCATCACGGTGGCGAGCCAGGCCCCGGCAACGGCCGTCCGGCGCGTCACGGGATCGCCCGCCACGATGGCGCGGAGGAGGGCGGTAGAGGGGGATGGGGCGGGCGCCCCCCGACGCCCGCCCGGGAGTGAACAGTGGTTCCGCGCCTTGGCATGGATCGCCAGGATCGGTGGGTCCTGCGGTACCCCAGCGGGTCACCGAGATGGCGAAGGCGCGATCGTGGCGAGGTCATGGGACGCATCCTGGCTCGGTGGCGTTCGCGGAACGTTACGGCATCGATGCGATTCCGACTACCGTTACGTCCTGATGTCCCGTCCTTCTGGACCCTCCGTCGAGATCCGGCTCCTCGGCCCCGTCGAGGTGCTCGTCGACGGCGCGCCGCTCGCGGTCGACACCCGAAAGGCCGTGGCGCTTCTCGCCTACCTCGCGGTCACGGCCCGCCCGGCCGACCGCGATGCGCTGGCGGCGCTCCTCTGGCCCGAGGCCGACGATACCGATGCCCGGGGCGCCTTCCGCCGCACGCTGTCCGTGCTCAACGCCGGCCTCGGCGGGGTCGGGCTGCGCATCGATCGCCGGGCCGTCGTGCTGGACCCTTCAGCGGTCGAGGTGGACGTGCTGCGGTTCGGGAGCGCGCTCGCGCGGGCGCGGGCCCACCGGCATGGGCCGAACGAGGCGTGCAGGACCTGCCTGGCCTCCCTCGACGAGGCAGCCGCGCTCGACCGCGGGGAGTTCATGGCGGGCTTCTCGCTCCGGGACAGCGAGGAGTGGGACGCCTGGCAGCTCGCGGAGGCGGAGGCATACCGGCGCGACCTGGCGGGTGCGCTGGAGCGACTCGCGCGGATGCGCGCGGGGGCAGGGGACCACGCGGCGGCGATCGACGTCGCACGTCGCTGGGTCGACCTCGACCCCCTCCACGAGCCCGCGCAGCGCCTCCTGATCGGCGCCCTGGCGGGGGCCGGCGAGATCGGCGCGGCGATCGGCCAGTACCGCGACGCCGTGGCCATGCTCGACCGCGAGCTCGGCGTCGCACCGCTCGCCGAGACCACCGCGCTCTACGAGGCCATCCGCGACGGCACCTTCGTCGCGCCGGTCGCCAACGGCGCGGTCGCCACGGGCGCGGCCACCCCAGGCGGGCTCGGGGCCGGCGCCGACGGCACCCCGCCGGGTGCCACGCGCGACCGCCCGTCCGCGCCGTCGTGGCCGCCGTTCGTTGGACGTGGTGGCGAGCTGGCCGCGCTGCTCGCCGCCCACCGCGCGGCCGCAACGGGCGGCCGCCTCGCCATCCTCGAGGGCTCCCCCGGGATCGGCAAGACCAGGATGGCCTCCGAGCTGATCGACGCGGTGCGAGCCGCCGGTGGCGTCGTGCTGTCCGCGACGTGCTACCGCGGGGAGGCCGGCATCGCGCTCGAGGGGATCGCCGACCTCCTTCGCGACGGCCTGGCTCGGCCCGACGCGACCGAGCGCCTGGCGGGCATCCCGGAAGCTGCCCGAATGGAAGCCGCTCGCCTCGTGCCGGCGTTGCTCCCAACCGGGTGGTTGCCGCCGGCGGCCGCCGCGGACCCCGGAGCGCGTGCCCGGCTCCTCGACGCGCTCGCCACGGTGCTGACCGCCCTCGTCGCCGGACGCGTGCCGGGCCTGATTGCCGTGGACGATCTCCAGTGGGCGGACACCTCGACACTCGAGCTGCTCGGCTACCTCGCCCGGCGGCCGGCGGGTCGGTCGCTGCTCATCCTCCTCGCCGTCCGCCGCGAGGATCTCGACGAGCCGGCACGCGTCGCGCTCGGATCGCTCGAGCGGGTGCGCGACGCCGAGGTCGTGCGCCTGGCGGGGCTCGGCGCCCCCGCGGTCGCCGAGCTCGTGGCGGCCGCCGGCAGCGCGCTCGACCCGGCAGCCCTGGCGCTCGAGTCGGAGGGCCTGCCCCTGTTCGTGGTGGAGGCGCTCGCGGAGCCGCGGCCCGCGGGCGTGCCTCCGTCCGGCGTCCGGGCGTTGCTGGAGGAGCGGATCGAGCGCGTCGGGGAGGTCGCCGCCCAGGTGCTGGCGGCTGCTGCGATCCTCGGCCGGGGGACGGATGTCGCGACGCTCCGTGGCACCGGCGGACGGACGGAGGATGAGATGGTCGCCGCCCTCGAGGAGCTGATGGCGCGGGGCATCATCCGCGAGATCGCCGTACCGGATGGCTCGGAGCCGGTCTACGACGTCTCGCATGGTGCGATGCGCGACGCGATCCTCGAGCGGACCAGCCTCGCCCGTCGCCGGCTGCTCCATCGCCGCGCCGCCGACACGCTGCGACTCGCGCCTGCCCGGGGTCTCGACCTGGCACGCCTGGCCCGGATCGCCACCCACGAGCGCGCCGCGGGGCGCGACCGTGAGGCGGCGCTGGCACATCTCGACGCCGGGGCCCTCGCCCGCTCGCTGTACGCCAACCGGGAGGCGATCACCCACTTCGAGGCCGCGCTGGCCCTCGGCCACGAGGACGCCTCCATGATCCACGAGGCGCTCGGTGAGCTGCGGACCCGAACCGGCGACTACGCGGGCGCGGTCGCGTCGCTCGAGCGGGCGGCAGCCACGGCCGCCGAGCCGGCACGCCTTGCGGCGATCGAGGGGCGGCTTGCCCTGGCCCACCAGCGGTTCGGGGATCACGCGGCGGCGGCGAGCCACCTCCTCGCCGCCCTCGCGCCCCTGGGTCCCGACGATCCGGCAAGGACGCGGATCGCTGCCGAGCAGGCCGTGGTCGCGCTCGGCGCCGGCGACCTCGACGCCGCGCGCGAGCGGGCCTCGAGCGTCCTCACCCATGGCGGCGACGACCCCGTCGCGGCGGCCCACGCGCACCGTGTCATCGGGCTCCTCGCGATCGCCGAGTCGCGGCGAGTCGATGCGGAGGCATCCCTCATGGCCTCCCTTGCGCTGGCCCGCCGGGCGGACGACCCCGGACTCGTGATCGCGGCCCACAACGCGCTGGCGCTCGTCGCGGCGGCCGCGCGTGACACGCCCGCCGCCATCGACCACGGCGTGGCGGCCCTCGCCGAGGCTCGGCGCACGGGCGACCTGCACCTGGAGGCGGCCGTCGAGGGCAACCTCGCCGACGTCCTGCACGCGGCCGGTCGCGATGACGAGTCGCGCGAGCACCAGCTGCGGTCCGTGGCGCTCTTCGCCGAGGTCGGGGGCTCCCCCGGCGAGCTCCAGCCCGAGATCTGGAAGCTCAGCGCCTGGTAGCGTCGGCCCTCGGCTCGCGCGGCGCGGCGCGCCCGTCCGGTCGAAGCCAGAATTGGACATGGCCCGGCTCGAGTGTCCGGACGAGGGCGCCACGCACCTGGTCCAGGACCGCGCCGATGTCGACCTCGTCCCGCAACGTCGACTCCAGGGTGCGCGCCTCGCGGTCGAGGTCGTACCGCGAGCGGTGGAAGCGACGGTCGACGACCCGCTGGACACGTGCGCGTATCGGCTGGAACAATCCCTTCCTGGTCGGCGAGGGCCAGTACCTGTGGGACTCGCTGACCGCGTTGACCCTGCTCGATCCGACGCTGGTCACGTGGGAGGACGCGACCGTTCGCGCCGTGACCGCTAGCCGGAGTCCGCGCCGGCGCGCCACGCGTCCGGCCAGGGGTAGGCGTCGGGCCCTGCCGCCTCGCGCCCGCAGCCGACCGGGATCTCAGGCCTGCCGAAGTCGGCCAGGATGTTGCGGAGGTTGCGCAGGCCGGGGCCGCAGTGGACCTCGCCTGTCCCCGCGATCGTGATCGCCCGGACATCGATGCCCGGGTCGCGCAGCAGGACGGCGATCGCCGTGATGTCGTCGCCGGCCAGGTCGGTGTCGATGACCACGGCCCGCGGCGACGGGGAGAGGGTCGGGCCGGGGGTGGTGCCCGCCGAGGGGCTCGCGGAGGGGCTCGCGCTGCCGGCGGGGCTCGAGGATGGTGAGGTTGCCGATCCGCACGCGGCCACCCCGACGGCCACGGCCGCCACGAGGAGGGATCGCCGAGCCGATGTCTTCATGCGCGCATCCTCCCCTCGGTGCGCTGCGGCAGCGTTACGCATGAGCGGCGTCGCCGAGTGAGGCGAGCGCCATGAGCAGGACGACGGCGGCGAGCGCCCCGCCGAAGACGAGGAGCATGGACACGGCTGCGGCGACGACCGGCAGCAAGACGGTGATGGCAACGGTGAGGAGTGGCATCGGGACTCCCGGCGGGTGCGGTCGGCCGATGGCCGGCTCGATCCGTGCGGGGATCGTCGGCCCACCGGGCCGCCCCGCGGACCCGGCGAACGCCCGGGATCAGGGTGGACGAACGTCAGCCGCCCCGCCCCGATGTCGGCAGCCGCGTCAGTCGGCGGCGGTGGCTCCCGTGAAGCGCCAGGCGCCGATCCGGACCGCCGGCACGAGCACCGCGCCGAGCTCGCCGCGCAGGAGGCGGCGCTCGGCCGAGACCGCCTCGACCGCCGCCAGCGCGTCCAGGTACGACTGGGTGAAGCGCAGGTTCCGCACCGGCCCGACGATCTCGCCGTCGCGGACGAGGAACGTCCCGTCACGGGTCATCCCCGTGATGACGGCACGCTTGGCGTGGACGACGTTCGTGTAGTGGAAGCGCGTCACCAGGAGGCCGTGCCGGAGGCCGGCCACCACCTCGGCCCGCGGCGTCGAGCCCGCGGCCATCGCTGCGTGGAGCGGGAAGGGGCCCCACGGGTTCGGCGCCGGAAGGCCGTGGCCGGTGGATGCCACGCCGGCCCGCGCCGCCGTCGCCGCGTCGTGGACGACCTCCCGGCAGATGCCGGTATCCACCATGACGACCCGGCGCGTCGGGACGCCCTCGTAGTCGAACCCGGCGGGCATCCCGGCCGGGTCGCGCGCGTCGTCGACGATCGTCACGAGGTCGCTGCCGATGCGTCTCCCCGGCTCGAAGAACGAGCGCCCCTCCTGCACCGCCAGGCCCGAGAAGCCGGTGAACCCGAGGTTGTCGAGCAGGTCCGCGACCGCGTACTCCTCGAGCAGGACCGGGTAGTCGCCGGGCGGCAGGTCGATCGGCCGGGCCGACCGGCGCGCCTTGTCCGCGGCCTCGCGGCCCACGGCCTCCGCGTCGATCCGGGTGGCGTCGACGGCGGCCGCCTCCCCGTAGCCGGTCCCGTCGTCGGGGCCCATCGTGACGGCCAGGAGCCGCGCGCTGGTCCGGGCCTCGGCTGCCCGGATGCCGGTGGTCGTGGCGATCGCCACCGTCTCCACGCCGGTGGAGAACGACCCGAACGCGGTCACCCCCGCACGATCGGCGGCGTCGATGACGGCGCGCACGCCTTCCGCCCGCAGCTCCGGCGAGGCGTCGGCCGTGCCCGTGGCGAAGCCTCCGACGACCGGCTCGGCCGGCCCGGCGACCGGCAGGCCGGCCCAGTCGGACGCCTCCTCGGCGACCGCGGCGATCCTCCCGGCCGTCTCGGCCAGGCGGCGCAGGGCATCCGGGTCGGTCCGGCCGGACGACGCCACGCCGACCCGCTTCCCGCGCACGAAACGCAGGTTGATCCGCACGTCCGACTCGGCAACATTCTGGTGGATCTCGGAGTTGGCGAAGCGGGTGAGGGCCTCGTCGCCGGCCGCCACCAGCACCTCGGCCTCGGTCGCGCCCTCGGCCTCGGCCAGCCGCAGCACCGTCTCGGCGAGCGCTAGTGCCTCCACGGGCGCGAACGACCCCCGGGCGCCGACCACGCGGCCGCCTCTCACGACATCACCCCGACCTGGACGTCCCGGAACCGTGCCCCGGAGCAGCCGTGCCCCACGTGGCCCCCCTGGACGGGCTCGCCTTTGCCGCAGTTCGGTGTCCCCAGCATCACGTAGCTCGAGTCGTCGCCGATCGCGTCGCAGCTGCCCCAGAACTCCGGCGTGATCCCCGTGTAGGTGGCGTTGCGGTAGAGCTGGCCCAGCTTGCCGCCCCGGACCTCGTAGGCCAGCTCCGTCGCGAACTGGAAGTTGAGGCGCCGGTCATCGATCGACCAGCTCCGGTTCGAGACGAGGAAGAGGCCGTCGTCGGTGTCGGCCACGATGTCGTCGAGGCTCATCCCGGGCTTCGGCAGCAGGTTGACGTTCGTCATCCGGATGAGGGGGAGCCGGTTCCAGCCGTCGGCCCGCATGGCGCCCCCCGAACGGCGCCCGATCCGCGG
Source organism: uncultured Chloroflexia bacterium (assembly GCA_963725875.1). GTDB lineage: Bacteria > Chloroflexota > Limnocylindria > Limnocylindrales > CSP1-4 > CTSoil-043. Next base: position 43,111 of record CAVRZZ010000004.1, read on the forward strand.
GGCGGTCTCCCGGCTCGAGAGGTAGCCCACGAAGACCCCGCCCCGGACGATGGGCACCCGTTGCGCCGCCACGCCCTCGTCGTCCCAGCCGAACGTGCCCATGCCGCCCGGGGCCGTCGCGTCGGCGACGATGTCGACGATCTCCGAGCCGTAGCGGAACCCGGCCTCGAGCTTGTCGGTGGTCAGGAAGCTCGTCCCGGCCAGGCTTGCCTCCGTGCCGAAGACCCGGTCGAGCTCGGTGGGGTGGCCGCAGCTCTCGTGGACCTGCAGGTAGAGCTGGGAGGGGTGGAGGACGATCGTCCGGCGACCCGGCGGGAGCTGCGGCGCGGTGAGCAGCTGGACCGCTTCGCTCGCGACCCGCTCGGCCGTCCCGGCGAGGTCCATCGACCGGACGTACTCGTAGCCGGCGCCCTGCCAGGCGCCCCCTGCGTCGGGGTAGCTGCGGCGCTGATGCTCGTCCCCGTCGACCGCGTTGGCCTCGATCGCCGCCCCGGTGTGGGTGATGACCTGCTCGGTCAGGCTGCCGTCGCTCGCCGCGAACGTCTTCCACTCCCGCTGGGCGCCGTACGTAGAGTCCGTGAAGGCGATCCCGGGCACCCGGTTCATGACCTGGTCGGCGGCCAGCAGGTCGCCGATCTTCCGCTCCAGGGGGATCGCGAAGGGATCATCCGCCAGGGGGGTCTCGAAGCGTCCGCGGGCCGGCGGCCGGTCGTCGAGGACCACCCGGTGACGAAGCGCCGTCGCGCTGGCCCGGGCGATCCGGACGGCCTCGGCGGCGACCCGGTCGGCCTCGGCCGCCGTGAGCCGGTGCGAGCTGGCGAACCCCCAGGCCCCGTCGACGAGGACGCGGACGCCGAAGCCCTCGGTCTCGTGGGACAGGACCCCGGCCAGCCGACCGGACTTGACGTCGATCGACTCTTCCTGGCGGCGAACGACGCGGGCGTCCGCGTACGCCGCGCCGCGAACGCGGGCCGTGTCGAGCGCCCGGTCGGTGATCTCGTGCATGCCTGCAGCGTACCGGCGGGCGCGACGCCGCGCGTGGCGGCCCCGTGCGAAGGGCATGGCGGCCCCCGAGCGTAGGCCCCGCACATGGCGGCCCGAGCGCCGACCGCGGAGCGGCTGGCGCGGGCCTCTCCACGCCGCCCGGCCCCTTGTGTCCGCGGACCCTGTCAGGTCTGCGCCCGGGGACCGTTAGCCGGCTCGTCGGTCGACGCCGCGCGTCCGCAGGCCGGCCGGTGCCCCTTGGGGCGCGGCATCGGCGCGGGATACACGAAGGATCGAGCCTCGCATGTGCCCGAGGATGCCGGCGCCGACGGCGAAGCCCCGGCGCCACGCGTCCCGCCGATCTGGGGGGCCCGGCAGCCGCCACCCTAGGTCCCGCTCTCGCACGAGAGGTGCGGATATCGCACCGATTCTCCCGGCGGGCAACGAGATCCGCCGTCCGGGCCCCCCAGGGCCGCGCAGAGCAGGGACGCAGCTCATCCACCGCGCTTCGGGCCATACCCCTGCCATTCGGCCCGTGCCGTCCTGCCGTGCGGCCCTGTATCCCCCGTCCATCCGGCGGGGAGACTCGGGTCAACAGGGACCCGTTGTCCCATGCGCAGTCGCGCACCCGAGCATGCGACGGCGCAGCGTCCCGGGACGGGGCCGCTGGTCAGCTCGGCGGTCGCCTGTGTGCGCGTTCCGCCGGCCAGCGTGGAGGAGCACGATGGGTCACGCCTCGATTCCCGACCTCGTCCCGGATCCCCTGGCCGTCCTGCCCCCGGACGACGGATCGCCCGGGTGGCTGGTCAAGGCGCTGGCCGCCAAGGGCATATCGCGGCGTCGATTCCTGCAGTGGTGCTCGGCGATGACGGCCGCCATGGCGCTGCCGGCCGCCTACGCTCCGCGCGTCGCCAAGGCCCTCGAGACCGGCAAGAAGCCGGTCATGGTCTGGCTCGAGTTCCAGGACTGTGCCGGCAACACGGAGTCCATGCTCCGTTCCTCGCATCCCTCGATCGAGGACATCGTCCTCGACGTCCTCTCGCTGGAGTACCACGAGACGATCATGGCCGGGTCCGGCGCGCGCGCCGAGGCCGTCCTCGAGCGGGTCCGCACCGAGCACAAGGGCGAGTACATCGTCGTGATCGAGGGCGCGATCCCCACCGCCGACGGCGGCGTCTACTGCACGATCGGCGGGCGGAGCGCTCTCCAGATCGCCCAGGAGATGACGGCCGACGCGGCGCTGGTCATTGCCGTCGGCGCCTGCGCCTGGGACGGCGGCTTCGTCACCCAGGGGCCCACGGGCGCCAAGGGGGTGCAGGCCGCGGTCAACCCCAAGACCCTCGTCAACCTCGGTGGCTGCCCGCACAACAGCGTCAACACCGCGGCCGCCCTCGTGCACTACCTCACGTTCGGCGCGGCGCCGCAGCTCGACCAGTTCAAGCGGCCGCTCTTCGCCTACGGCCACCTGATCCACGACCAGTGCGAGCGGCGCGCCCACTTCGACGCCGGCCGCTACGTGGAGGAGTGGGGCGACCAGGGGCATCGCAACGGCTGGTGCCTCTACAAGATGGGCTGCAAGGGCCCCGCCGCCACGTACAACTGTCCGATCGTGCGCTGGAACGACGGGACGGGCTGGCCGATCGGTGCCGGCCATGGCTGCGTCGCCTGTGCCTCACCGCGCTTCTGGGACACGATGAGCCCGTTCTACGGCCGGCTCCCCAACGTGAAGATGATGGGCGTCGACACGACCGCCCAGACGATCGGCCTCGTCGCGATCGGCGGCGTCGCCGTTGCCACGGGGATCCACGCCGTGGGCGCCGTCGCCCGCAACGTCCGCAAGAACGCCGAGATGAAGGCCGATGGGACGGTGGTGATGGCGGACGCCCCGCCCGAGCCACCCGGCGACGCGCCGCCGCCGACATCTCCGCCGCCGACATCTCCGCCGCCGACGCCGACGCCGCCGGCCGCAGGAGCCACCGCCACTGACGAGTCCGGGTCCACCCCGGCCGGCCAGGCCTGAGGGAGCGAGCGATGCCGAACATCGTCATCGATCCGGTCACCCGGATCGAAGGCCACCTCCGCATCGAGGCCCAGGTCGACGGCGGGAAGGTCACCGAGGCCTTCTCGTCGGGGACCATGTTCCGCGGCATGGAGCTCATCCTCAAGGGGAAGGACCCCCGCGAGGCGTGGCTCTGGGCCCAGCGGATCTGCGGCGTCTGCACCACGGTCCACGCCCACGCGTCCGTCTACGCGGTCGAGGACGCGCTCCAGATCGAGATCCCGCCGAACGCGCGCCTCGTGCGCAACCTCATCGCGGGCGCCCAGCACATCCAGGACCACGTCATCCACTTCTACCACCTGCACGCCCTCGACTGGGTGGACGTGACCTCGGCGCTGCGCGCGAGCCCGTCCGGCACGGCCGCCCTCGCCCAGGGCATCTCCAGCTGGCCGAAGTCGTCGGCCACCTATTTCCAGGGCATCAAGGACCGGCTCACGAAGCTCGTCGAGTCCGGGCAGCTCAGCCTCATGGCGAGCGGCTACTGGGGCCACCCGGCCTACAGGCTCCCGCCCGAGGTGAACCTGCTTGCCGTCGCCCACTACCTCGAGGCTCTGGAGTGGCAGCGCGACGTCATCCGGGTCCACGCCGTCCTCGGCGGCAAGAACCCGCATCCGCAGACGTACCTGGTAGGCGGCATGGCGAGCGCCGTCGACCCGAACTCGCCGAACGTCATCAACCTCGAGCGGATCTCGTTCATGGCGGAGCGGATCCGGACGATGCGGCAGTTCGTCGAGCAGGTCTACGTGCCCGACGTGAAGGCCGTCGCGAGCTTCTATCCCGAGTGGTGGTCGCTGGGCGCGGGCCACAAGAACTACCTGTCGTACGGTGCCCTGCAGCAGGGCAACCGGACGGACGAGTCCCGCTTCACGTTCCCGCGCGGGATCATCCTCGACGGCGACCTCGGGACCGTGCACCCCGTCGACCAGGCCAAGATCACCGAGGCGATCGCCCGGAGCTACTACGAGTACGCCGGTGGCGACCAGGCGACGCTCCACCCGTGGGACGGCGAGACGAGCCCGAAGTACACGGGCCCGATGCCGCCGTACCTCGAGCTGGACGTCGACAACAAGTACAGCTGGCTCAAGTCGCCGCGCTACGACGGCAAGCCGATGGAGGTCGGCCCGCTCGCGCGCATGCTCGTCGCCTACGGCGCCGGCAACGCGCGTGTCCAGGAGCTCGTCAACGGCGCGCTCACCGAGCTCAAGCTCGAGCCGGCAGCACTGTTCTCGACCCTCGGCCGCGTCGCGGCCCGGGCGCTCGAGACCGTCTACATGCTCGACCTCATGGACGAGTGGCTCAACGAGCTGTCCGCGAACATGCAGAACGGCGACCTGCGGATCCACGACGGGTCGAAGTGGGACCCGGCGTCGTGGCCGGCGGAGGCCCAGGGCTGGGGCTTCCACGAGGCGCCCCGCGGCGCGCTCGGCCACTGGGTCAAGATCAAGGACGGCAAGATCGAGAACTACCAGGCCGTGGTGCCCTCGACCTGGAACGCCGGGCCACGGGACGAGCAGGGCGTGACGGGGCCGTATGAGGCGTCGCTCGTCGACACCCCGGTCGCCGACCCGGAGCAGCCGCTCGAGATCCTGCGGACGATCCACTCGTTCGATCCCTGTCTCGCCTGCGCGGTGCACGTCGTCGATGCGACCGGGCGTGAGCGGGTGCGCGTGGAGGTGCGTTGACATGGCGGCCCAGACGCCGGCGATCGGGTCCTCCCCGGACGCCGGCGAGCCCCTCGTCCTCGACGACAGCGGCGCGCCGGTCCTCAAGCTGACCCACGAGTCCTTCGAGCGCGAGTTCGGCGCGATCGGGTCCGGCGCGATCTATGTCTGGGAGGTCCCGGTCCGGATCACGCACTGGCTCATCGTCACCTCGATCGTGATCCTCGCCATCACCGGCTTCTACATCCACGGCCCGTTCGTCGCGACGCCGACGAGCTCGGAAGCGGCCGCCCAGATGGCGACGGTCCGCTTCATCCACATGCTGTCGGCGATCGTCTTCATGTGTTCCTTCGCCGTCCGGTTCTACTGGGGCTTCGTCGGCAACAGCTTCTCGAGCTGGCGGGCGATCATTCCCCACAACCGGGAGCAGCTCCACTGGGGCCGCGAGATGGCCAAGTACTACCTGTTCCTGCGCCGCGACCCGGTGCCGGTCACGGGCCACAACTTTCTCGCCGGCGCCACCTACACGATCGTCTCGATCGGGATGGTTGCCCAGATCCTCACCGGCCTGCTGCTCTTCGCATGGCTCCTGGGGATCCCGCCCATCACGACCTTCTTCGGCTGGGGGAGCGCGGTGCCGGGCGGCATCCAGACCGTCCGGATGCTCCACTACCTCCTCACCTTCCTGTTCGTGGCGTTCGCGATCCACCACGTCTACTCCGGGATCCTCGTCGACTACGAGGAGCGCAGCGGCACGATGTCGTCGATCTTCTCGGGCTGGAAGAACATCAAGCCCGGCCGCACGCTCGAGGCGCTCGGCGTGGCGGGCCGGGGTGCCCCTGAGGAGTACCGGCGGATCGACGAGGAAGAGCAGCAGGCAGACGCGGCGGGGACGACCCGCTGAGCGCGGCGGCGGCCGCCGGGATGCCCCCCCTCCCGGCGGCCGCCGTGGCGCGGCGCTATGCCGTGCTCGGCCTCGGCAACCTGATTCAGGGCGACGAGGCCCTGGGCGGGCGCGTCGTGGCGATGCTTCAGGAGCAACCCGCCGCCCTGGGTCCCCTGCCGATGCCCGACGCCGTCGAGCTCATCGACGGCGGCACGGTCGGCCTCGGGCTCGTGCCGTACCTGGTCGGCCTCGACGGCCTGCTCGTGGTCGACATCATCGACGGGGGTGCGGCGCCGGGGACCATCCTGGACCTTGACGGCGCCTCCGTCCTCGCGCACCAGACCGTCATGGGCGTCCACGACCTCGGGGCCGAGGAGCTGCTCGGGGCGATGCTCTTCATGGACCAGCTGCCCCGGCGCGTGCGTGTCGTCGGTATCCAGCCGCTGGCCATCACGCTGGGGACCGAGCTCTCCCCGCCGGTCGCGGCGGCCGTCCCGGGACTCCTCGACACGATCAGGGGTCACCTGGCGGCCTGGCAGGCCGAGGATGAGGCGACCTTCGCGGGATGACCAAGCGCACTGGCGCGGGACGCCGGTGCCGGTCAGCCTCCCCGGATGACCTGGCGCAACGAGGTCGCCGGATTCGACCGGCGCGCCGTCGACTACGAGGAATTGGCCGTCGCCGATCCGGCATTCGCGCTTGCGGCCGTCCATGGCTGGGTGATCGCCGAGGTCGAGCGGCGCGCACCGGAACCGCGGAGCCGGGTCCTCGACGTCGGCTGCGGCACCGGCGTGCTGCTCGAGGCGCTCGCCGCGCGCGGCCACGAGGTCGAGGGAGTGGAGCCCTCGGCGGGGATGCGCGCCGAGGCGCACCGCCGCCGCCCGTGGTTCTGCGTGCGCGACGGCGATCTCGCGGCGATCCCGCTCGCGGACGCCTCCGTCGACGCGGCCGTCACCACCTACGCCATCTCCCACCTGGCGCGCGTCGAGAAGCCGGCCGCCTTCGCGGAGCTGGTCCGGGTGGTGCGTCCCGGTGGCGCCATCGTGATCGCCGACGTCGGGCTCCGGACCGCGGCCGACCTCGCGGAGGTCGAGGCGGTATTGCGGGTCGCCGGACGCGAGGCCCAGCTCCCGTTCTACGTCGACGGCCATGCCCTCGAGATCGACACTTGGGAGTCGTGGCTGGGAGAGCGCCTGGCGGACGTCGTCGTGGTACGCCTGTCGCCGCTCGCGTGGGGGATCTCGGGGCGCCGCTGAGCGCTACTCTGGCGCCATGACACCGGCAACGCCCCGGCGCGGGGTCTTCATCACGCTCGAAGGTCCCGACGGGAGCGGCAAGACCGTGCAGGCGGAACGGCTGCGGGCGGCTCTCGCCGCCACCGGGCGCGACGCGCTGCTCGTGCGGGAGCCCGGGGGCACGCCCGCGGGCGAGCGGATCCGGGCGATCCTCATGGACCGCGACGAGTCGTCGGTGCGGCTGACGCAGCGGGCCGACGCGCTCCTGTTCATGGCTGCCCGGGCCCAGCTCGTGGAGACGGTGATCCGTCCCGCGCTGGAACGGGGGGCGGTCGTGCTCTCCGACCGGTACCTCGACTCCACGCTTGCCTACCAGGGCTTCGGGGGACAGCTCGGGGTCGAGGAGCTCCTGCCCGTCGGGCGCTTCGCGACCGGTGGCCTCCAGCCCGACCTCACGATCCTGTTCGACCTCCCGGTCGAGGTCGGGCTGGCCCGCAAGAGCGCGGCCGAGACGACCCGCTTCGAGGCGCACTTCGAGCGCTCCTATCACGAGCGGGTGCGCGCCGGCTACCTGGCCCTGGCGGCCGCCGACCCCGATCGCTGGGTCGTCGTCGACGCGTCCGCTCCCGAGCAGGACGTGCTCGACGCCGCCCGCGCGCTGATCCTGGACTTCGTGGAGCGCCTCGCCCCCGTCGGCTGACGCCGGGCGACCGAGACCGACCGTCAGCCGAGACCGACCGTCAGGTGGCGCGAACCTCGGCGACCGCCCCGGAGCCCGACTCGCGGGCGCCCGTGAGCGCCGCCAGGGCCGCCGCGAGCAGCTCGTCGGCGCTCGTCCCGTCGGCAGGGAACCGGGCGACGCCGGCGGAGACGGACACCGGGATGCCGTGCACCGGCGGGAGGTTCGCGATGGATCGCACGATACGGTCCGCCACGATGACCCCGCCGCTTCCCGGAGCGACGACGACGAACTCGTCGCCGCCGACGCGGGCGACAGTGTCCACCAGGCGAACCTGCTCGGCGAGGACCGCGGCAACGGTGCGCAGGATGTCGTCGCCGGTCTGCGTGCCGTCGCGCTCGTTGACGGCACGGAAGCCGTCGACGTCGAAGACGGCGACCGAGATGTCGCTCTGCTGGCGCTTGGCCCGCTCGATCTCCAGCTCGAGGACGCGGTCCAGCGTGCGCCGGTTCGCGAGGCCGGTCAGGAGATCCAGGCCGGCAATCCGGTCGCGCCACTCGGTGCGCTCCTCGGACAGGGAGGCCATGCGGTCCCGGTCGATGGCGACGGCGATCAGGCTGGCGGCCGCGCGGAGGGTCGAGAGGGTTCGCTCGTCGAGCTCCCGCTCGCCCGGCCAGCCGAAGGAGACCACGCCGAGGCCGAGGTCGATGCCGTCCCGCCGAATCATGAGCGGCAGGTCGACGCCGGTCATCGAGCCGCCGTCCGGACGGGTGCCGACGCGCCCGAACGCCGGGCGGCCCTCGCGCGCCGCCACCGAGATCGGGTGGCCGGGGTTCCCCGTGACCTCGGCCTCGAAGGCGTCGCGGGCCCCGGGCGGGAACCCGATGGTCGCGCCCAGGCGAAGATCCGCGCCTTCGGGGTCGCGGGTGAAGACGGCCGCAAGGTGCGCGCCCGTCAGGCCCGCGGCCCCCTCGAGGAGCTGAAGCACGGCCGAATCCAGGTCGGCCCCGCCGGCGAGGGCGGCCGTGGCGCGCGCGAGCAGCTCCCCAAGGTCCGCGGGCTCGGAACTGTCGGACACGAGTCTCTCCCCGACGTGGCCCCACGACGGATGCCCGGGGCCGGGCTGATCCGATCATACGCGGGCGCGTTCGCGGCGGACGCGTGAGCGCGCACGCGGAGGATCGACGCCGGGGGTGCCGACCACGGCCGCCCGCACCTATACTCGCGCCGTGAAGCTCGTCGTAGCCATCGTCAACCCCGAGGACGCCGGCCCGCTCGTCGACGGACTGCTGGAGCACGAGTTCCGGGCGACGCGCCTCCACAGCTCCGGGGGCTTCCTCAAACAGTCGAACGCCACCGTGATCCTGGGCGTCGAGGACGACTCGATCGACGAGGTTCTCGGGATCATCAGCGACACCTGCCATTCGCGGACGCAGCTCGTGAACCCCATGCCGCCGATCCTGGAGCCGGGCGAGTTCTTCCTGCCGTACCCGCTCGAGGTGGAGGTCGGCGGCGCCACGGTGTTCGTCCTGCCGGTGGAGCGCTTCGAGCGCCTGTAGCGGGCGGTCGCGCCCGGTGGCCGGGCCGTGGCGTCTCGGCCGCTGCACGTCGGTGGCCCGACCTGGTGTCGGAGTCGGGCCATGGCGCTTCGGCCGGGCTGCGGCGTCTCGGCCGATCGGTCACCAGCGCTCTTCGTGGACCAGCTCGGCCAGCGGCCGGCGCACCTTCGCGCGCGGCTCGTCGGCCGGATAGCCGAGCGGCGTGAAGAACAGCGGCTCCACGTCGTCCGGCAGGCCGAGGATCTCGCGTGCCACGGCCGGATCGAACGCGGCGACCCAGCATGTCCCCAGGCCCAGATCGGTCGCGGCCAGCACCAGGTGGTCCATCACGATGGCCGCGTCCACGTCGGCGTAGCTCCGGCCGTCGAAGCGCTCGCGGGTCCACGCCTCCCGCGCGACCGCGCAGACGCCCAGGATGACCGGCGCCGCGACGAACCAGTCGCGGTGGTAGAGCCGCGCCAGCTCCGCCTCCCTGCCGGCGGTGTGGATGACGAGGATCCGGACCGGCTGCCGGTTGGCGGCGGTCGGCGCGAGCCGGCCGACCTCCAGCACCTGGGTCAGCAGATCGTCCGGCACCGGGTCGGGGCGATAGGCGCGCACGGCGTACCGGGCACAGACCAGGTCGGCAAATGACACGGGTGCCTCCTTTGCGGCCTTCACGATACGCGACGAGATCGTGCCGGAAGGGACGCCTCGGTCTGGGTGCCGGGCTGGACGTGCAAGGATCCGTCGGCTCCCCAATCCGACGGGCCGGGGCCTGCGAAGGATGGGTGGAACGTCGAGACCGTTCCCTCTCCTCCTCTCCTCGCGGGGGCGACCTCCCTCCCCCCGCGCGACCGCCCCGGTCCGCCGCCGGGGCGGTCGTCTTTCCCGTAGGATCGACGGCATGCCGTCCGACCCCGAGGCTCCGCCCGCGCCGCCCGCCTCGGTTGCGCCGCCCGCCTGGGCCGTCCGCCCATGAGTCCGTCCCGCCCCGACCTGGTCGAGTGCTGGGTCTTCCGGGTCCCGCCCGCCGGCGACGCCGAGTTCCTCCTCATACGCCGGGCGCCGGGCCGGATCTTCCCGGGCCTCTGGCAGTGCGTCACCGGGGGCTTGGAGCCTGGCGAGCGGGTGCCGATGACGGCGCTGCGGGAGGTGCACGAGGAGATCGGGTTCGGCCGGGCCGAGATCGAGGCGTTCTACGACCTGGACCAGGTCACCCACTTCTACGACGAGGGCCCCGACGCGATCGTGGCCGGCGCCATCTTCGCGATTCGGGTGCGCCTCGACGCCGAGCCGGTGCTCTCCCACGAGCACGATGGCGTCCGCTGGGCGAGCCGCGACGAGGCGCTTCGCCTGGTGGTCTGGCCCACCTACCGCGACACGATCGACCGGATCCTCGGCAAGCTGCTCGACCCCGACGTCGAGAATTGGTTCCGCCTCGATCTCGAGGGGCACCGCCTGGCCCGCTGAGCCGGCGGAGCGCGGCCGAAGGCCGCCGGCCGCCAGCCATGCGTCGGCATGAAGCGGCCGCCAGCCGAGATGCCCAACGACCTCCGGCCCGGTACCGCCTCGTGGGCTGAGCGCACGGTTTCAATCCCGACCGGGCGTCACCTCGTAGAGCGGGTGCTCGCCGGGGATCCCGCGGAGGCCGTGGATCCCGGCGCTTCGGACATGAACCCCCTCGGGGAGCGCACCCCCGATGGCATGGTGCGTGCGCTCGGAGACCAGGGTCTGGCCGCCGCGGGCCTCCGCGCAGATGCGGGCGACCGTGTGGACGACAAGGCCGACGTAGCCGTCCTCGGTGAGCGTCGGCCGCCCACCGTGGATCCCTGCCCGGACGCGGACCCGCACCCGGTTCGAGCCCACCCCCTCCGCGATCCGGCGCTGGATCGCGAGCGCGGCCGCCACCGCCGAGGCAGGTCGCTCGAAGCAGGCAAAGTACTCGTCGGCTCGTGCGTCCACCTCGTGGCCGCCCGCCGCTCGGACCGCGCGACGGTGGATGCGGCGCACCTCGGCTAGCAACGGTGCGTAGCCCTCCCCGAGCGAGTGCAGGAGCTGGGTCGAGCCCTCGATGTCGGTCATCAGGAACGTGACCGCACCGGTCGGCAGCGAGGCGACCGAGGCGGGCGTACGCCGCTCCGCCCGGATCTGGCCCGTGATGAAGCCCACGGGGACGATCCGGTAGCGCCGGGCGGCCCGAAGCAGCCGGATCCGCGCCTGCTCGCGGGCCATGTCGCTCTCGAACGCGACGCGCTCGAACCGCGCGAGGGCGTTTCGAACGTGCGCCTCGTCGTGGATCGGCAGCCGCCGGTGCCCCTGCGCGTCGACGTAGGCGAACGCGCTGACCGGGAGCCGGGCTCGTTCCGTGGCGCTGAGCTTGGCCATGGGCGGACGATACCCCCGTGTCCGCCGTCGCTCACCGGGGCCGCCGTCCCGCCGCGCCCTCGCCGTCCCGCCGCCGCGTCGGGGAGCCCGCCCGGACCTGCCGGATCGCCCCAGCCCCCCTGCGCCGTACAATCCCCCGAACCGACGGGCGGTGCAGGAGGATCCGGATCGACGATGCAGACGACCCAGGCCGCGGTGCGGCGCCACTTCCGCTCGAAGGTTGACTCGATCCGCCCGACCTACGGCTTCGAGGACGTGTCGCTCGCGCCCGGGACCGAGACCGTCGAGCCCAACGACGTCTCCCTCGAGCAGGACTTCGCCGGCATCCCCCTCCGAATCCCGGTCCTCGCCGCCGCGATGGACGCCGTCGTCGATGCCCGCAGCGCCGGTGTGCTGGCCGGGCTCGGCGGGCTGGCCGTCCTCAATCTCGAGGGCGTCCAGGCCCGCTATGACGACCCCGCTCCGATCCTCGAGCGGATCGCCACCGCCCCGGACGCCGAGATCCAGGCCGTCCTCGCCGAGGCGTATGCCGCACCGGTCCGTGAAGAGCTGATCGCCCGCCGGATCGCGGAGATCCACGCCGCCGGCTCGCGGGCAGCCGTCTCCGCCACCCCGGGCGCCGCGCGCCGCTTCGGGGCCCTCTGCGCCGAGCAGGGTGCCGACCTGTTCCTCGTCCAGAGCCAGGTGAGCAGCGCCCGCCACCTTGCCTCGGCGTACGAGCCGCTGAGCCTGGCCGAGTTCACGCGGCTGATGCCGATCCCCGTGGCGGTCGGCAACACGACCCACCCCGAGGCCGCCCACGCCCTCATGGAGCAGGGCGCGGCCGCCGTCTTCGTGGGTGTCGGGCCCGGCGCCGCGTGCACCACCCGCGAGGTGCTCGGGATCGGTGTGCCCCAGGTGACCGCCGTCAGCGACGTGGCAGCCGCCCGCGACGCGTTCTTCGCGGAGACCGGGCGCTGGGTGCCCGTCGTGGCCGACGGCGGGATGAAGAAGGGCGGTGACATCGCGAAGGCCATCGCCGCCGGCGCCGACGCCGTGATGCTCGGGAGCCCGCTCGCGCGCGCCGAGGAGGCGCCCGGCCGAGGCACGAACTGGGGGATGGCGGCGCCGTCGCCGGTCCTCCCGCGCGGCACCCGGATCAAGGTCGGCACGATCGGGACCCTGGAGAGGATCCTCTTCGGCCCCTCCCATGTCACCGACGGGACGGAGAACCTCATGGGCGCGCTGCGCCAGTCGATGGCGGCCCTCGGGGCGCGCTCGATCCGGGAGATGCAGCAGGTCGAGATCGTCTACGCGCCGTCGGTCGCCACCGAGGGCAAGTCGTGGCAGCTCCGCGGCCGCTGACGGGCCGCCCCGAGCGACCGATCATCCGCCGGATGCCACGGCCCGACGCCCCGTTGCTCCTCGCCGCCTGATGTCCGACGCCTGATGTCCGACGCGTACGGGGAGCAGCTGGCTGCGTGGGGCAAGGTCGTGATGCTCGAGGTGACCGGGCGCGTCACGGGGCGTACGATCCGGACCGCGGTCGGGTTCGTCGACGATGAGGTCGAGGCCGGGAGCCTGCTGGTCGCCGCCGGCAGCACCGGGGCGTCGTGGGCCGCCAACCTGGCTGCAAGCCCCGCCTGCCACGGGACGATCGGGGACGTCCGACGGGCCTATCGCGCGGAGGAGATCGAGGGGCCGGACCGGGCGAACGCCATCGCGCAGCTGATCCTCAAGTACGGCACGCCGGCCGAGAGCCTGGGCGCCGGGCTGGCGTTTCGGCTGCGTCCCGCGGGCTGACCGGGCGCCCCTCCCGCTGTCCGGGCGCCGGCCCGCTGAGCGCCTCGAAGGCCGACCCGGGTGTCGTGTCGACGGCCGAGGCGCCCGGCCGCCCTACCGCAAAACGCCGTAGGTGACGACGATCCGGACCCTGCCGACCTCGTAGCGGAAGCCCGCGACGTAGCTGCCCGTGTCGACGAACGCCCGGACGTAGCGCTTCCCCGAGATGGTCGTGACGACGGCCGCGGGATCACCCGCGACGCCGTACCACGCGGAGGTCGAGGCCCCGACGGCACGTCGTGCGCGCACCGGGCTGTACATCTGGCACCAGTCGCTGCTGGGACAGGGCCTGCCGAGTGAATCGACGAACGAGGCAGACGTCCGCCAGTCGTTGAGGCCGATCTTCGGCGCGGTCGCCGGCGTGCCGCCGGACCAGGGCCCGCCCTGGACGTAGAACGCGACCGACTTGATCGCGGTGGCGCTCGGCAGCGTGAACGAGTACCCGAACGCGGCCCAGCCCGGCGGAGACGACGTGACCAGGCGAGCACCTGTCCCGTACCGCGTGGAGCTCAGCAGCGACGGCGGACCCGACCACCTCGACGGCGCGTTGGCGTTCCGGTACAGCGACACCGTCCTCCACACCATCCGCTTCGTTGACAGCGTCACGTACGACGTCCAGGACTTCCGCAGGGTCGGCACGCTCGACGGATCGGACAGGGTCTGGACGACCCTGTACCTCCCGGCCGGGAGGATGGATCCGCTGTTGGTCCGCCCGTTCCAGACCGAGGCGTAGGCGCCGGTCCCGGCGGAGAAGGTGCGGGTAGTGAGGACGGAGCCGCTCGGCTTGTAGATGCGGATCGTGACCGAGAGGCGTTCCGTGCGGCTGCCCCTGATGGTGATCGTGTCCCGCCACGTGTCCCGGTAGGGATAGATCGTGGAGCCGCTCATGGCCACGCTCGACGCTTCGACGACGTTCGCCGTCACGATCTGGCCGATCGGGGCGGCCGTCCCCCCGCGGAAGCTGCCGTCGCCGGAGTAGGCGGCGGTCACCTGGTGTGCCCCGGCGCCGAGCATCTGCGCCGGGAGGGCTGCCCGGCCGGCCGCCACGGTCACCGCCGGCAGCGGTGTGCCGTCGATCGAGAAGACCACGGTCCCGCCGATCGGCACCGTGACGCCCGTGGCGTTCGGCACGATCGTGGCCGTGAAGGTGAGCGGGACGGTGGACTCCCACTTCGGCCTGGAGGCCGACAGGGTGACGGTGACGTCGGACCTGCCGATGCTCTGGACGAGGAGGCCGCTCCCGTTCGCATAGTTGCTGTCGGGACTGGTGAGCTCCGCGCGGTACTGTCTCTCGCCCTCGGTCGCGGGCAGGGTGATGGACGCCGTCGACGCGCTGAAGCTGCTCGCGAGGACGGTGCTCTCGAACGTGACGAAGGCCGAGCCGTCCCATGCCTGGAAGTCGACCGTCCCGCCCAGCGTGGGAAGGCCGCCAACGGTGGCCGTGAGGGTGACGGCTTGGCCGGGAGGTGCGGGGTTCAGGCTCGAGCGGAGCGTGACGGTCGTCGTCGCCGGGATGACGGTGAGCGCGCCCGGGGTGAACGCGAAGCTGTAGTTGGCAGCGAGGAGGGTTCCGACAGAAGCCGTGATCGGGTACGGGCTGCCGATGACCGGGCTCGTCTGCGTCGCCGTCGTCGCAAGGGTCGGGCTGCCGGCCACCCCCGCCGTCGTCAACGTCTCGCCGTTGGCGAAGCCGGAGTAGCTCGCCGTCAGGGCCGGGTTGGCCCCTCCGTACAGCCGGGTCTTGTTGTCGGCCGTGACGCTCAGGGTCGCCTTCGCCACGTCCTGTCCGCCGGCGAGGGTTCCGAAGCTGCCGACGAAGCTGGCGTCCCCGGCGTAGTCGGCGGTGATCGCGTGCGTGCGCGCCGAGAGGGTGGAGGTGCTGAACGTCGCCGCGCCTCCTGAGAGGGCGATCGGCGCGCCGGCGTTCAGCCCGTCGACACGGAGCTGCACGGTGCCGCCCGGGATGCCGGCGCCCGGCGCCGTCGGCACGACGGTCGCCGTGAACGTGACCGACTGCCCGTAGACGGAGGTGGCGTCGTCGCTGGCGAGGGCGACGGTGGTCGACGCCTTGCTCACCGTGATGGACGAAGGCGCGGAGGTTCGTGCGGTGTAGTTGGCGTCGGCGGCCTTGGTGGCGGTGACGGTGCAGGTGCCGGTGCTGGCGACGATCGTCAGCTGATCGCCGAGGACGGAGCAGGCGGTCGAGGCGCCCGTGCTGTACGTGACGTCGCCGGTCCCGCTGCCGCCGATCGTGGAGAGTGTCTGGACCGAGCCGAAGGGGGCCGGGCTGCTCGCGTTGACCGCCAGGGCTGCCTGGCCGGCCTTCTGCACCGTGACGCCGAAGGGCGCGGAGGTCGTGGCGCCGTAGTCGGCGTCGGCGGCCTTGGTGGCGCTGATCGTGCAGGTGCCGGCGGCCACGATGGTGACGCTGGCACTCGAGCTCGCCGTGCAGATCGAGGGCGTGCTCGAGGTGAAGGTGACGGCGCCGGTCCCCGAGCCGCCGCTGGTTGTCGGGACGAAGGGGCCGTCGCCGTAGGTCCTGGTCGCGGGCCCCGTGATCGCCAGGGTGGCCTGGGCGCCGGCGCCCACGGTCACGTCCTGCGAGACCCGGGGTGCCGCGCTCCAGTTGGCGTCGCCGGCCTGGTCGGCGTGGATGGTGCAGGTGCCGGCGGCGCTGAACGAGACGGCGCCGGCGCTGATCGAGCAGATGGCGCTCGACGCGGCCGCGATCGAGAACGTCACGCCCAGGCCGGAGGTCGCGGTGGCGGTCGGGGTGTACAGGGCCCCGCCCACGCTGGCCGCCGGGGCCGCCGAGGTGAAGGTGATCGCCTGGCCGGCCTTCTGCACCGTGACGCCGAAGGGCGCGGAGGTCGTGGCGCCGTAGTCGGCGTCGGCGGCCTTGGTGGCGCTGATCGTGCAGGTGCCGGCGGCCACGATGGTGACGCTGGCACTCGAGCTCGCCGTGCAGATCGAGGGCGTGCTCGAGGTGAAGGTGACGGCGCCGGTCCCCGAGCCGCCGCTGGTTGTCGGGACGAAGGGGCCGTCGCCGTAGGTCCTGGTCGCGGGCCCCGTGATCGCCAGGGTGGCCTGGGCGCCGGCGCCCACGGTCACGTCCTGCGAGACCCGGGGTGCCGCGCTCCAGTTGGCGTCGCCGGCCTGGTCGGCGTGGATGGTGCAGGTGCCGGCGGCGCTGAACGAGACGGCGCCGGCGCTGATCGAGCAGATGGCGCTCGACGCGGCCGCGATCGAGAACGTCACGCCCAGGCCGGAGGTCGCGGTGGCGGTCGGGGTGTACAGGGCCCCGCCCACGCTGGCCGCCGGGGCCGCCGAGGTGAAGGTGATCGCCTGGCCGGCCTTCTGCACCGTGACGCCGAAGGGCGCGGAGGTCGTGGCGCCGTAGTCGGCGTCGGCGGCCTTGGTGGCGCTGATCGTGCAGGTGCCGGCGGCCACGATGGTGACGCTGGCACTCGAGCTCGCCGTGCAGATCGAGGGCGTGCTCGAGGTGAAGGTGACGGCGCCGGTCCCCGAGCCGCCGCTGGTTGTCGGGACGAAGGGGCCGTCGCCGTAGGTCCTGGTCGCGGGCCCCGTGATCGCCAGGGTGGCCTGGGCGCCGGCGCCCACGGTCACGTCCTGCGAGACCCGGGGTGCCGCGCTCCAGTTGGCGTCGCCGGCCTGGTCGGCGTGGATGGTGCAGGTGCCGGCGGCGCTGAACGAGACGGCGCCGGCGCTGATCGAGCAGATGGCGCTCGACGCGGCCGCGATCGAGAACGTCACGCCCAGGCCGGAGGTCGCGGTGGCGGTCGGGGTGTACAGGGCCCCGCCCACGCTGGCCGCCGGGGCCGCCGAGGTGAAGGTGATCGCCTGGCCGGCCTTCTGCACCGTGACGCCGAAGGGCGCGGAGGTCGTGGCGCCGTAGTCGGCGTCGGCGGCCTTGGTGGCGCTGATCGTGCAGGTGCCGGCGGCCACGATGGTGACGCTGGCACTCGAGCTCGCCGTGCAGATCGAGGGCGTGCTCGAGGTGAAGGTGACGGCGCCGGTCCCCGAGCCGCCGCTGGTTGTCGGGACGAAGGGGCCGTCGCCGTAGGTCCTGGTCGCGGGCCCCGTGATCGCCAGGGTGGCCTGGGCGCCGGCGCCCACGGTCACGTCCTGCGAGACCCGGGGTGCCGCGCTCCAGTTGGCGTCGCCGGCCTGGTCGGCGTGGATGGTGCAGGTGCCGGCGGCGCTGAACGAGACGGCGCCGGCGCTGATCGAGCAGATGGCGCTCGACGCGGCCGCGATCGAGAACGTCACGCCCAGGCCGGAGGTCGCGGTGGCGGTCGGGGTGTACAGGGCCCCGCCCACGCTGGCCGCCGGGGCCGCCGAGGTGAAGGTGATCGCCTGGCCGGCCTTGCCGATCGACAGAGTCTGTGGTGATGCCGAGCTGTCCGACGCGCCGTACGCGTCACCTGGATCCTGGAAGCTGGCCACCACGTCCGGGTAGTCGCCGGCCGGCGCCGTGTCCGTCACTAGCGTCGCGGTCCCAGCACTGACCGGGGCGGTCCCGAACGTCGTGGCGCCACTCGCGAAGGTCACGCTGCCCGCGTTCACCGGCGTCACGAGGTCGACCAGATCCTGGACCGTCGCCGTGAGGGTGATCGCCTCGCCGTACGTGGCGGTCGCGGGCGCCACGACCAGCGACACGGACGTTGCGTTCGCCGCAAGGGCTGGCGCCACGGGCCCGATCGGGATCACGAGGAGCGCGGTGAGCGCGGCAACAAGCAGTTGGACCCGACGTTGAGCGCGCACGGAAACCTCCGACGGTTGCCCCCAGCAGCCGAGTCTAGCGCGATCCACAGACGACGCCGAGGGACGAAGGTCCCGAGCGTGGCACGCCCGCACCACCCGGCGGTCCCGGTGCGACCTCGTCATCCGTCCATGCGAGGTTCGGGCATCCGCCGCCCCGGGGCGCGTACGTCCCTCCGATGGCACGGCGGCCGCGAGGGACGAGGCTGGGCGCGTCAACTTGATACACCCCGGCCGCATCGCCGAACCGGGGAAGGAGGTGAACCAGATGGCCGCGATCCTTCCGCTTCTCCCGATGGCCGCCCCGCTGGTGGGCATCACCGCCCTGGCGGCCGTCTTCGTCCGGCTCCTCGGCCGGCCGGCGCCCCCGCCCCCGCCGACTCCCTATTGGAGCCTCCGCTGAGGCGTTCCCCGCCCCTCGCGGTGCCCCTCGCCGGCCGTCCCGCCCCGGTAGACTTGCCCGCGACACCACAGCGCAGAGGGAGGGGCCGTTGGCCGCATCGGAGGAGCCGCAGCAGCCTGCGCCGCAGGCCGCCGCGAAGCGCGGCAGGACCGTCCACGGCGAGCTCGCGAACGCGGGCCACCGCGTCCTCGCCCCCGACGACGCCGAGGTGGAGGCCTACCTCGAGGTTGCCCTCGACGCCCGGCCGGCCGATCGCCCCGCCGTCGACGTCCCCGGCGGCGCCGTCCCGCGCGGCGAGGGGAGCGGCGCCGAACCCGACACGGTCGTGGTCCTCGACTTCGGCAGCCAGCTTGCCCAGCTGATCGCGCGCCGCGTGCGCGAGCTCCACGTGTACTCGGAGCTCCTGCCGCACGACACGCCGTACGCGGAGCTGGAGCGGCGGCACCCGCGGGCCATCATCCTGTCCGGCGGCCCGAGCTCGGTTTACGACGAGGGTGCTCCCCGGCCCGACCCGGCGATCTGGACCGGCCGGATCCCGGTCCTCGGGATCTGCTACGGCGCCCAGCTCATGGCTCTCGAGCTCGGCGGGGACGTCCTGCCCGCTGCGCGCCGGGAATACGGGCCGGCGACCGTGACGCTGTCGGGCGACGACCCGCTCTTTGCCGGCCTCGAGCGGGACCAGCCGGTCTGGATGAGCCACGGCGACTCGATCACCCGTCTTCCGGCCGGCTTCCGGTCGACCGCCCAGACGCCCTCGACGCCGTTCGCGGGCATCGTCGACGCCGAGCGACACCTGTACGGAATCCAGTTCCACCCCGAGGTCGTGCACACGCCGCGCGGCCGCGACGTGCTCCGCAACTTCGTGGTCGGGATCGCCGGCGCGCGGCCCACCTGGACGCCGGCCAACTTCATCGAGTCGACGGTCGACGAGATCCGCTCGCGCGTGGACGCGCATGCGCACGCGACGGGTGGCGACGGCAAGGTCATCTGCGCCCTCTCGGGCGGGGTGGACTCCGCGGTGGCCGCGGCGCTCGTCCACCGCGCGGTCGGGGACCGGCTCACGTGCATCTACGTCGACCACGGCCTCATGCGCAAGAAGGAGTCCGAGCTGCTTCGGGCAACCTTCGAGAAGAACCTCGGGATGAACCTGGTGATGGTCGACGCTCGCGAGCGGTTCCTTGGCCGGCTGGCCGGCGTCACCGACCCGGAGGAGAAGCGGCGGATCATCGGCGACGAGTTCATCCGGGTCTTCGAGGAGGAGGCGGCCAGGATCGGCCGGATCGACTTCCTGACCCAGGGGACGCTCTACCCCGACGTCATCGAGTCGACCGCGCCCGAGACGAAGGCGGCCCAGAAGATCAAGACCCACCACAACGTCGGCGGGCTCCCGGCGGACCTCCGCTTCACCCTCATCGAGCCGCTGCGCTACCTCTTCAAGGACGAGGTGCGGCTCGTGGGCCAGGAGCTGGGGCTCCCCGAGGCGATGGTCCTTCGCCAGCCGTTCCCGGGCCCGGGCCTGGCGATCCGCATCATCGGCGAGGTGACCGCCGAGCGGCTCGACACGCTGCGCGATGCCGACTGGATCGTCATCGACGAGATCAAGGCTGCCGGCCTGTACCGATCCCTCTGGCAGAGCTTCGCCATCCTCACGCCGCTCCGCAGCGTCGGCGTCATGGGCGACGGCCGCACCTACGCGAACGTCTGCGCGATCCGTGCCGTGACCTCCGAGGACGGGATGACGGCGGACTGGGCCAAGCTCCCGTATGACGTCCTCGGCAAGATCTCGGCACGGATCGTCAACGAGGTGCCCGGGGTCAACCGCGTGGTCTACGACATCAGCAGCAAGCCGCCGGCGACGATCGAGTGGGAGTGAGCGGCGAGTGCCGCCACGCACCGCCGGCCCGCGCGCAGCAAGGTGACGCGACAGGTTCGCACGGGTAGCATGCAGCACATGGTCGACGAAGCCCCGCGCCAGAGCTCGCCGGAGGCAACCCCGGCGTCGACGGTCTGCCCCTGGTGCTCGGCGCCGCTCCCCGCGCCCGACGCGGCCACCTGCCCGAGCTGCGGAGCCCACCTGGTCGACGAGCACGGCGTCGAGATCCCGGGCGTCACCGCGGTCGCGCCGGCCATGCTCGCGTCGGCGGCCGCGCCCCACAAGGTCAAGCGCACCTTCGGCTCGCTGTTCGTCGGCGACGACGACGAGATCCCACCGCCGTCCGAGGCGGAGCTGCCCGCGCTCGCGCCGCCCGACGTCGAGGTCCGGCGGGAGATGCTCCGGCTGGAGCTCGACGCCCGCCTGGCGTCGCTCCGGGCCGAGGTCAAGGCGATCGAGGCCGAGGACGGCGCCCGCTCGAGCGCCCGCGCCGACGCGACCGCCGAGGCACCCCCCGAGCCCTCCCCGGGGCCTCCCCCCGGAGCGCCCGGCGCCGAGTAGCGCCTCCGCCGGTCGGGACGGCCGCCCGTCGCCCTGCGTCCGGCCTGCGTCCGTATCCTGATCGCCCATGCCGAACCGCCTTCCGCCGCCCGCCGCCTCGTTCATCCGCGAGCACGAAGTCGTCGTCGGCGACCTCCGGCTGCGGGCCGGCATCGACCGCCCCACGGAGATCGAGGGCTGGTGGCTCGCAGTGCTGTGGGTGGCCGACGAGGAGGGGATCGTCGAGTGCCGGACGATTGCGCCCGCCGCCGGCCCCCCGCCCGACCCGCCGCACGCGCGCCTCGGCACGCTCCTCTCGGGGGGCCTGTCCGGCTTCGTCCTCGAGGATGGCGGTCACCAGCAGCTTCGCCTCCGCGTCCCGGTCCCGCCCGCCGACGAGGCCCACCCGTGGAGCGCCCCGCTCGTGGTCCAGCTGGCGGTCCGCTGGGAGCCGGCCCGGGCCGCCGCGCTCACCCCGGGCGCGCTCGCGGACGTCGCCCTCGCGGCGTTCCGGCGGGCGGTGGAGGCGGTTCACCGGCCCTGACCCGCGCCGACGCCCAGGGCGTCGTGCGCCTGCCCACCAGCCGGCGCGGCGCCGTCCCGGGCGAACCGGGCCGTGCCCGCCGCCGGCTGCCGCCTCGCCGCCGCGCGCCCCGCGAAGGTCGCGGGTACAGTAGAGCGCGATGCGTGACCTCTTCGACGACTTCCTCCGCGAGCTCAGCGAGCGCCAGGCCAAGGGCACGGGTGGCCGCGATCCCGGCCGCGGGGACCCACCACCCGAGCGGGACGACGTGCCCGACGAGGCCGAAGCGGACGAGGACGCCGGCGCGGACGCGGACGCGGACGCCGGCGCTGGCGCGTCGGAGGCGGACGCGGACGCGGGCACCGACGCCGGCGCCTCGGGCACCCCCGACGCGGAGGCCGACGCGCCGTCGAAGGACGGTCCCGACGAGGGCGAGGAGCCCATCGTGATCTCCTCCGCCCGGCGCGGAGCCGGGGGCCGGCGAGGCGGTCGCCCGCCCCGGCGGCCCGTCGGCGGTCCGCACGACGGCGGCTCGTTCCGCGAGCGGATGGGCCCGCTGGGACCGCAGGTCCTCCTCGTCATCGTCGGCCTCGTGCTGTTCGCCGCCCTCTTTCTCGTCGGCGCGGGCCTCGACCTCGCCACCGACGCCATCTGGTACCAGAGCGTCGGGTTCGACCCCGTCTTCTGGACGCGCCTCGGGGCGCAGGTCGCGCTGTTCGTCGGCGCCCTCATCGCGGCCCTCGTGTTCCTCCTCGGCAACCTCTGGCTGGCCGGACGGCTGGCACCGCCGCCGAGCGACGCGGCGGGGGAGCGGATGCGCGGCCTGGTGGGCCGGCTCGGCGAGGCGGCCCGCTCGACCACCGAGGGTCAGCTCGGCCGGACCGATGCGTTCGGCGGACCCCGCCGCAGCGGCCCGGGCCGCCCACTCGACGGTGCCCCGCCGCGGCCGACGATCGCGTTCGAGGCCGACGAGATCCCCGACCTCTCGCCGCTCGCCATCGCCGGGCTCGTCCTGGTCGCGATCCTGGCCGCGCTCGGCACCGCAGGCGCCATCGCCGGCAGCTGGGACACGGTGCTGCTGTGGCAGAACCGCGTCCCCTTCGCGACGGCCGATGTCGCCGCCGTCGTCGACCCGGTCTTCGGCCGCGACGTCTCCTACTACCTTTTCGAGCTGCCGTTCCTGCGCCTGGTCCAGGCAGCCCTCGGCGGCCTGCTCATTGCGGGCCTCGTCGTCGCGGGTGGCCGGTACCTCCTTGCCGCGGCCCGCGGCGGCGGCTTCCCGACCGCGGTGCGGGTCCACCTCGGCGTGCTGGGCGGCCTGTACCTGATCACGGTGGCCGCCGGCTACCAGCTCGACAAGCTGGAGCTCGTGTACAGCAACTCCAGCGGGATCTTCACCGGCGTCGGCTACACCGACCAGGCCGCCCGCTTCTTCGCCTTCGACGCGCTCACCATCGTGTCCGGCCTCGTGGCTGCGCTCCTCGTCGGCGGCGCCTTCACCCGCTGGATCTGGCCGCTCGGCGCGGCCGTCGCGGTCTGGTTCGGCCTCTCGCTCCTCCTCGGCCAGGTCTACCCGGAGATCATCCAGCGGTTCACCGTCGAGCCGAACCAGTTCGCGCAGGAGCAGCCGTACATCGTCAACAACCTGGGCATGACCCGCAGCAGCTTCGCGGTCGACGGGTGGGAGGACCGGAGCTACGCCGGCGACGCGCCGCTCACCGCCAAGGACCTCGTCGACGAGGCGCCGACGTTCAAGAACGCGCGCCTGTGGGATTACCGGCCGCTCCAGACCACCCTCGACCAGATCCAGACCCTGCGCCAGTACTACGACTTCGTCGACGTCGACGTGGACCGCTACGAGGTCGACGGCGAGACCCGCCAGGTGATGCTGTCGGCCCGCGAGCTGGCGCCCGAGAACAACCCACAGGGCGGGTCCTGGGTCAACCAGCGCATCGTCTTCACCCACGGCTTCGGGATGGCCATGGTCCCCGTCAATGAGGTGGACGACCAAGGCTTGCCCCGCCTCTGGATCCGCGACATGCCGCCCCGCTCGACGGCGGGCGCGCCGACGGTGAGCCAGCCGCGGATCTACTTCGGCGAGCGGCCAAGCGACTGGGTCGTGGTCGGCGCCCGGCAGGCCGAGTTCGACTACCCGCTCGGCGCCGGCGACGGCACGGACGGCAGCGGAAACCAGGTGGAGACCCGTTGGACCGGCACCACCGGCATCAAGCTCGACAGCATCCTCAGCCGGCTCCTCTTCGCGGCCCGCTTCCGGGACCTCAACCTGCTGATCTCCGACCAGGTCACGTCCTCGAGCCAGCTGCTCATGCACCGCTCGCTCGCCGACCGGCTCAGCCGGATCGCGCCGTTCCTGGCCTACGACAAGGATCCCTACATCGTCGTCGACGACGCGGGGAAGATGGTCTGGATCCAGGACGCCTACACGCTGACGAACCGCTTCCCGAATGCCCAACAGTTCGACGGCTCCTCGCTCGGCGAGGGCAGCGGCCTTGCCGGGTCGACCTTCAACTACCTCCGGAACAGCGTGAAGATCGTCATGGACGTGTACGACGGGACGATGACGTTCTACGTCGCCGATCCGACCGACGCGCTCATCCGGGCCTGGCAGGGCGTCTTCCCGACCCTCTTCCGCCCGTTGACCGATCTCCCCGAGGGCCTCCGCGCCCACCTGCGCGTGCCCGAGGAGCTGTTCAACGTCCAGACCCGGACCTTCGCCCGCTACCACGTCACCGACCCGCTGACGTTCTACCAGGGCGACGACCTGTGGACGGTGCCCCAGAACCCGACCGTCCAGTCCGGCCAGCTGCCGCTGGAGGCCTACTACGTCTATATGCGGATGCCGGGCGAGGAGAAGCCGGAGTTCCTGCTGCTGCAGCCGATGGTGCCGGCGACCCGCCCGAACATGATCGCATGGGTGGCGGCGCGCAACGACGGCGCCGACTACGGCAACGTCCGCGTCTACAGGTTCCCGCGCGACACGTCCATCTTCGGACCGGTCCAGATCGAGGCCCGCATCGACCAGGATCCCGTGATCAGCTCGCAGATCACCCTCTGGAGCCAGGCCGGGAGCGAAGTGGTCCGGGGCAACCTGATCGTCGTCCCGGTCCAGGATTCGATCATCTACCTCGAGCCGATCTACCTGCAGTCGACCGGCTCGGCGATCCCCGAGTTCACGAAGATCGTCGTGGCGAGCCCGACGAAGGTTGCCTGGGGGGACACGCTCGAAGAGGCGCTGACGCTTCTCCTCGCCGGCGGTCCCGGTCCGACGCCCGGTCCCTCGCCGACGCCCGGACCCAGCCCGTCACCCGGCGCGACGCCGGGGCCGACCGCGACGCCGGGCCCCAACGTGACGCCGCAGCCCGACGACGTCCAGGCCCTGATCCGGTATGCGAACGCGCGCTTCGAGGCCGCCCAGCGGGCGCTCGCCACCGGCGACTTCGCGACGTACGGAGCCGAGATGGCCGAGGTCGAGAAGACGCTGCGCCGGCTGGAGATCGTCGCCGGGAGCCCGACGCCCGCGCCGTGAGCCGGTCGGAGGGCCCGTCGCGATCGACGACGGTCGAGACCCCGCTCGAAGGCGCGCTCGAGGAGCTGGACGGGACCCCGATCCGGCCTCCGGCGGCGGTCGGGACCACGCCGGCCGTCCCCTGGCGCCGTGCCGCGGTCGCCGCCGCGGCCCTGGCGGCCGGGCGCCCGCGCCTGTGGGCGTACGCACTCGTCGCGTTCCTGGCGCGCGGCGGTCTCCTGGCGCTGGCACTCCCCATCGTGGTGCTGCCCACCTTCATCGGCATCTCGAACGTCGTCGGGCCCGCGTCGGTGTCGGCCGACGGCCCCGGCCCGAGACTCGTCGCGATGCTCGTCACCGGCTGCGCGGCGGTGGTCGCGCTGGTCGTCGCCGGCACCCTCGTGGCCGCGGCGGCCGAGACCGCGCTGCACCGGGCGACGGTGGCGCCTCGTGCCGGGGTGCCGTCCGACGACGGTGGGTTCGATCTGTCGTTCATGGTCCGCGAGCCGCGGGGCGAAGCTCGTCGGGCCACCGTCCGGGTCGCCGCCCTGCGCCTGCTCCTCATGGTTCCCGTGGCGGCGGTGACCGCGCTCGCCGTGCCCGCCTGGGTCTCGGTCGCCTACCGTGAGCTGACCCTGCCGGGCGACGTCGCGGTGCCGCTCGCGCTGCGCGTCCTGGCCGGCGCTCCGGCCGCCAGCATCGGCGTGCTGCTCGCCTGGCTCGCCGCCGAGATCGCCGGCGGCTTCGCGACGCGCCGGGCAGCCCTCTTCGGCACGGGCGTGCCACGGGCGCTGGCCGAGGGGATCGTCGACCCGCTGCGTGCGCCGGTCGGAACTGCCCTGACCGTCGTGGTGGCACTCGGGCTGAGCGCCGTCGTGCTGGTCTCCGCGATGTGGGCGGTAGCCGTCGCGTGGGACGCGGCCCAGCGGGTGCTCACGGGCGAGATCGACGCGGCTGCGGCGCTCTTCGTCGCGCTCGCGCTCACGGCGGCGTGGACCGTGGCGCTCCTGCTCGCCGGGATCGCCGCGGCCGGTCGTGCGACCTTCATGACGGCCGAGCTCCTCCGTCGCGCGCCCGCCGGCCAGACGGTCGGCGAGCCCAGCCCGACTGCGGCGGCCGGCCCGGCACGTCACGCGGCGGCCGGTCCGCGCGTCGGATGAGCACGCAACGGCTGTGTGCCGGCGAAGCCCTGCTACACTGCGCCGCGTGTTCCGTGGGCCTGGCAGCCCGCGCCGCACGACGGAGCCCCCGCACGGAGGTGGGTGACCCCACCGCATGGATCTGAGCTTCCTCTCGGGGATCGGCGACGCGATCACGGCCTTCTTCGAAAGCCCGCTCGTCCAGCTGGGCATCCAGGCGATCGGCGTGTACGTCGTCGTGATCTGGCTCGCCTCGGCCTACTGGGCCTTCCGCGACATGCAGGGTCGCACGGCGAACCCGGTCGTGCCCTACCTGGCCGCGGCGCTCGTCATCGGCTTCACGCCCGTCTTCTTCCTGTTCGGGGTCCTCGTCTACCGGATCATCCGGCCCCAGGAGCGCCTCGGCGAGGCCTACGAGCGCGGGCTCGCCGAAGAGGCCCTCATCGCCGAGATCGAGCAGATCGAGCACTGCGCCACGTGCGGCCGCAAGGTCGACGAGGACTGGATCATCTGCCCCACGTGCCGGACCCGCCTCAAGCGTGTCTGCCCGCACTGCACCAAGCTCGTCGGGCTCGACTGGTCGCTCTGCGCGTGGTGCGGCCGCGACTTCGAGCGGCGCGAGGCGCTTGCCTCGGTCGGGTCTGTGCCGGTGCGCCCCACGCGCGAACCGGCGCCCGAGCCCGTCTCGCCCCCTGTCGCCGAGCCGGTCGCCGCGGCGGTCGTGACCACCCGCACGACCCGGGCCGCCCGGCCGTCCGCCGGCAGCTCGGCCACGACCGCGCCGCGCTCCGCCCGTGGATCGGTGACGCGTCCCACGACGCAGGGCTGAGCCACGACGCAGGACGACTCGCGCGAGCTGTCGCCCGCCGACCCCGCCGGCCCGGACGCGCCACCCGCCGGCCCGGACGCGCCACCCGCCGGGCGTCGCTCGGCCTTCGAGCTGGAGGGCCGCGCCGCCCCCGGCCTCTACCTCGCCGCGTGGGCCCTCGCCGTCCTCGGGCTCGGATCGATCTTCATCTCCGTCGCCAGCGGTGGGGGCGGCGGCGCGGGCGTCGCGTTCGTCCTGGGAATCGCCGCCCTCGGCCTCGGCATGACGGCCGGCGCCGGCTCGCAGGCGCTGCAGCGACGCGCCGACGGGGCGGCCTACGGCGGCCCGTCGCCCGTCCTCGTCCTCGGGGCCGCGTTCGCGCTCACGCTGGTCGCCGGCTTCGCCCTCGGTGCCCTTGGCATCGTGTCCGACGGGCCCGCCGCCGTGCTCGCCTCGGTGCTGATCTCGGCCCTCGTCTCGTTCGGGCTCATCGCGCTTGTCGTCGTCTCACCCGGCTCGCTCGGCTGGCGCGACATGGGCTACCGGCTCCCGGGTCCGGGCGAGGGGTCGGCCCTGGCGGACATCGCCTGGGGGATCGCCCTGGCGGTGCCGACCCTCTTCGGCGCCGGCCTTCTCGCCGCGGCCCTGGTCGCGCTCCTGGGCGTCGCCCCGGACTCGCCGCTGCCGGTGGCGCAGGACCCGGCCGGCGTGCTCGTCAACCTGCTCGCGGCGGCGGTCATCGCCCCGCTGTGGGAGGAGACGTTCTTCCGCGGCTTCGCGACGACCGCGTGGGCGCGCTCGGCCGGGCCCCGGGCGGCGATCGTGCGGGGCGCCGTCTTCTTCGCGCTCATCCACGTGGTCACGCTCGTCGGCGTCGACTTCGGGACCGCGCTCCGCACCGCGCTCATCGCGTTCGCCGTGCGGCTCCCGGTCGGGCTGGTGCTGGGGTGGATCTTCCTGCGCCGGCGCTCCCTGGTCGCCCCCATCGCCCTGCACGCCACGTACAACGCGATCCCCGTCCTGCTCGTCGCCCTCGGGAGCGGGATGACGGCTCCCTGACCGGACCGCCCCGGGCCGCGTGAAGTCCCGGCCAAGCCGCGGTTGAGTGCCGGGTGAGCGCCCCGGCCTAGGATGCGGGGCGTCCTCGGGTTCGGATGGCGGGGGAATTGGCGGGCTCCGTCGTCCGGGCCCGGGGACCCATCGTCGCCGCGATCCCCGGAGGTGCACCGTGGCAGAGCCCGGTCCTGGCATCCAGCTCGACCCCCGCACCGGACCCCTCGCTCCGCGCGGCGCGACTGCGCGTCCGGCCCTCCCCGAGCCCGCGTCACCGCTCGTCACTCCCGGCCTCGCAGAGCGCCGCCGCCCGGCCCGCCGCGTGCGGGAGATCCCGGCGGCGGAACGTCCCCGCGAACGCCTCGCCGCGCGCGGGGTCGCCGGCCTGACGACGGCCGAGCTGATCGCCCTCGTGTGGGGCTCGGGCGCCCGCGGCCTCGGCGCGGTCGACCTCGCGGAGGAGGCGCTCGCCCGCCACGACGGCCTCGCCGGACTTGCCCGGGCGAGCGAACTGGAGCTCGTCGACCTGCCGGGCGTCGGCGCCGCGAAGGCGGCCCAGCTCACCGCGAGCTTCGAGCTCGGACGGCGCCTGCTCGCCGACTGGCCGGCGGGACGGTGGACCGTGCGGGCCCCGCGGGACGTCGCGGACCGGCTGGCGCCGCAGATGGGCCACCTCGAGCGCGAGGAGCTGCGCGTGGTGCTCCTCAATGCCAAGAATGCCGTGCTCAAGGTGGTGACGGTCTACCAGGGCAACGTCAGCGCGAGCCTGGTGCGGGTGGGCGAGCTGTTCCGCGACGCGGTACGGATCAACGCGGCGGGCGCGATCCTCGTGCACAACCACCCCTCGGGCGATCCCACGCCCTCGCCCGACGACCTGCACCTGACGGCCGAGGCGCTCGCGGCGGGGCGGCTGCTCGACATCGAGCTGCTCGACCACGTCGTCATTGGTCACGACGCCTTCGTGTCCCTGCGGGACCGGGGGATCGCCTTCGACCGGGGTGGCCCGGGCCTTCGTGGCCGTCCGGTCGCGGCGAACGACTGAGGCACCAATCGGCCCGGCGGCGCAGACCGGCCATCCGCCGCCTCCGGGGTATACTCCGCGCGCGGCCGGAACCGGTCGCACGCGCCGCCGCGCGCCGCCGAGACGACGGGGCGCCCGCCGCGGGCGGCCCCGAGCGATCTCCACAGAGGACACCCCGCCCGCACCATGTTCGACGCGCTCCTCGGCATCTTCTCCCGCGACATCGGCATCGACCTCGGCACGGCCAACACGCTGGTCCACGTCCGCGACCGCGGGATCGTCATCAGCGAGCCGAGCGTCGTGGCCATCGACGCGAAGACCAAGAAGGTCCTCGCCATCGGCGCCGAGGCCAAGCGGATGGTCGGCCGCACGCCGGCGAACATCATCGCGATCCGCCCCCTGCGCGACGGCGTGATCAGCGACTTCGACGTCACCGAGCAGATGATCAAGTACTTCGTCCACCGGGTCCACGACCGGATCGGGCTCATCCCGCGGCCACGGATGGTGCTCGGGATCCCTTCCGGTGTGACCGAGGTGGAGAAGCGTGCCGTCCGCGACGCGGCGCTCAACGCCGGCGCGCGTTGGGCCCGCCTCATCGAGGAGCCGATGGCCGCCGCGATCGGTGCCGGGCTGCCGGTCTCCGAGCCGACCGGCTCGCTCATCGTCGACATCGGCGGCGGAACGACCGAGGTCGCCGTCATCAGCCTGGGCGGCATCGTCGTGAGCCGCAGCATCCGGATCGGCGGCGACGAGATGGACATGGACATCGTCTCCTTCGCCCGCCGCGAGTACAACCTGCTCCTCGGGGAGCGGACCGCCGAGGACATCAAGATCGCCATCGGGTCCGCCAACCCGGGCGACTGGGACGCCCAGCGCGTCAACCTGCGCGGCCGCGACCTCCTCACGGGCCTGCCGCGCAGCGTCGAGGTCGGCGCCGACCAGGTGCGCGAGGCGATCGAGCCGTCCGTCCAGCAGATCGTCGACACGATCAAGGACACGATCGAGGAGACCCCGCCGGAGCTCGTCGCCGACATCATGGACCAGGGGATCGTCCTCGCCGGTGGCGGGGCGCTCCTGCTGGGCCTCGATCGCCGCGTCGCCGAGGCGACCCAGATGCCGGTCCACATCGCCGACGACCCGCTGACCTGCGTCGCCCGCGGCACCGGCGTCGTGCTGCAGGAGCTCGACCGGATGAACCGCGTGCTCGTGGCCGACACGTACTCGCGGCCGCTGCGGTAGGCCCGCCGTGATCACCGGCCGTCTCGCCGGCTACGGGCACCGCGCCCCGCGCATCGCCCGCCGGCGCGCGATCGTCTTCTCGATCCTCCTCGGGACCTCGATGATCCTGATGATCGCCAGTGCCACCGCGCCGGTCGCGGAGCTGCAGCGCGGCCTGGCCTTCGCGATGGCGCCCTTCGTCGAGACGGTGAACGGGGTCGGGACCCAGGTGCGCTCGGTTGTCGACGCGGCGGCCGAGATCGACCGGCTGCGCCGCGAGAATACGACGCTCCGCTCCGACAACGAGCGCCTGGAGCAGCGGAACCGTGCCCTCGAGGCGGTGGCCGTCGAGAACGACCAGCTGACGGCGCTGCTCGCGATCCGCAACTCCCTCGAGTACTCCACCGTCGCGGCGCGGGTCATCGTGCGCGAGCTGGCCGACGTCAACCGCGTCGTGATGATCGACGCCGGGAGCGAGGACGGCCTGAAGATCGGCGACGTGGTGATCGGCGCCGGCGGCGCCCTCGTCGGGCGCGTCACCGAGCTCGGGACGGGCGCCTCGCGCGTGACCCTCATCAACGACCCCGCCTCCACGGTGATCGGGGAGATCGCCTCCAGCCGGGCGACGGGGGAGGTCGTCGGCGACCTCGGCGGCTCCCTCGTCATGGGCAAGATCGACGCCACCCAGCAGATCACCCTCGGCGACGAGGTGGTCACGGCCGGGATCAGCCTCGGCGAAGCCGTCCGGTCCCCGTATCCCAAGGGCCTGGTCATCGGCCGCATCATCGACGTCACCCGTGACCCGAACGCCATCGTCCAGACGGCATTCGTGGAGGCCGCCGTCGACCTCGGCCGCCTCGAGGCCGTGCTCGTGATCACCGACTACGAGGGCGGCATCCCCGGCACGGATCTCCTGCCGAGCGACCAGCTCAACCCGGACGGCACGCTGCCCGACTCCGAGCAGCCCTACGCGACGCAGGCCCCGACGCCGCGTCCGACGAAGCGGCCATGACGACCGTGGCCCGCCGCCTCCCGGGACGGTGGGGCCGGTGCCGGTGACGGGGAGCGCCGCCCGGCTCCGGGCGCGCTGCTAGGATCGCGCCACCATGAAGGGCCTGATCCTGGCCGGCGGGACGGCGTCGCGGCTGTTCCCGCTGACGATCGTCACGAACAAGCACCTGCTGCCGATCTACGACCGTCCGATGATCTACTACCCCCTCGAGACCCTCGCCGGCATGGGGATCCGGGAGACGCTCGTGATCGTCGGCGGGAAGAGCGTCGGGGACGTCGTCGAGCTCCTCGGCGACGGCGAGCATTTCGGTCTCAGCCTCACGTACCGGTATCAGCGCGGCGCGCTCGGGATCGCGCACGCCATCGGCCTGGCCCGCGAGTTCGTGGCGCGCGACTCCTTCTGCGTCGTGCTCGGCGACAACATCCTGCGCGGACCAGCGCTCGAGCCGGTTGCCCGGACCTTCGAGGACGGCCCCTGGGGCGGCGGCACCCTGCTGTACGAAGTGCCCGACCCCGCCCGCTTCGGCGTGGCCGAGCTCGACGCGGCCGGCACCGTCGTGGGGTTCGAGGAGAAGCCGGCGCACCCGAAGAGCAACCTGATCCCGATCGGCGTCTACTTCCTGCGCCCCGACGTCTTCGACGTCATCGACGCGCTGGCGCCGTCGGGCCGCGGCGAGTTCGAGATCACGGACGTCCTGAACCACTACGTTGCCGGGGGCGGCCTGTACGCCCCCCGCTACGAGGGGCACTGGACCGATGCCGGCACCGTGCCGTCCCTCCTCCGGGCGGCCGAGATCGCCGCGGCC
The DNA here is from genome assembly GCA_963725875.1 of uncultured Chloroflexia bacterium. Lineage (GTDB taxonomy): Bacteria > Chloroflexota > Limnocylindria > Limnocylindrales > CSP1-4 > CTSoil-043. The sequence goes on from CAVRZZ010000004.1 coordinate 75,065, forward strand.
TCCGAGGCCGAGGGCCGTCTCCCGCCGCCGCCTCCGCGCCCGTCCGCGTGACGGGCCCGGTCGTCCCGTGACCGGCACCGGTCGCCGCGCACGGCTCCTGGTCGCCGGCGGGGCCGGCTTCATCGGGAGCTGCTTCGTGCGCGACGTCCTGGGCCGCCGCGACGGGACGCGGATCACGGTCCTCGACAAGCTGACATACGCCGGCAACCGGGGCAACCTGGCCGACGTCGAGGCCGACCCGGAGATGGCGCCGCGCTTCACCTTCGTCCAGGGTGACATCGCCGACCCGGCCGTCGTGGGCCCCCTCGTGGCGGAGGCCGACGCGGTCGTCAACTTCGCGGCCGAGAGCCACGTCGATCGCTCGATCCTCGAGCCCGCGGCGTTCCTGCGGACCGGCGTCGACGGCGTCTACGTCCTGCTGGAGGCGGTGCGCGCGGAGACGGAGCGATCCCGGGCCGGCGAGCGGCCGGCGCCGCGGATCCTCCAGGTCTCCACGGACGAGGTGTACGGCTCCGTCGAGACGGGCAGCTCGGTCGAGACCGACGCGCTCGCCCCGCGCTCGCCCTACGCGGCCGCCAAGGCCTCCGGGGAGCTCCTCGCCCGGGCCTACCACGTGACCTACGGCGTGGATGTCGTCGTCACGCGGGGCTCGAACACCTACGGGCCGTTCCACCATCCCGAGAAGCTGATCCCGCTCTTCGTGACGAACGCGCTCGACGACCGGCCCCTGCCGCTCTACGGCGACGGCCTGCAGCGCCGCGACTGGCTGTTCGTGAGCGACCACGCGGGGGCGATCGCCCACGTGCTGGCGCACGGCGCCCCCGGCGAGGTCTACAACATCCCCGGCGCGGCGGAGCTGACGAACCGGGACGTGGCCGCACGCCTGCTCGCCCTGGTCGGGAAGCCCTGGTCGCTGGTCCGGTCGGTGGCGGACCGGCCCGGCCACGACCGCCGCTACGCCATGGACGGGTCGCGGCTCCGCGCCCTCGGATGGGCCAACCGCGTCGCCTTCGACGAGGGCCTGGCCCGCACGGTGGCCTGGTACCGCGATCACCCGGACTGGTGGCGGGCGGCCCGGAGCGGCGAATGGGACGCCTACTACGCGCGCCAGTACGGGGAGCGGATCGCGGGCTCGTCGCCGGCCGCCGCGCCTCCCGCTGTCTTGCCTCCCGCCGTCGCGCCCCCACCGCCCGCGGAGGGCGGCTGATGCGGGTTGCCGTCACGGGGGCGGGCGGCCGCCTCGGCCGCGCCCTGGTCGCGGCCCTCGAGGAGGCGCCGTTCACGGGCCCGTTCGGGCCGCTTGCCTGGAGCCGCCCCGACTACGACCTCGACGATCCCGCGGCGGCGGCGCGCGTCGTCGGCCGGGATGCGCCCGAGGTCGTCGTGCACGCGGCGGCCTGGACCGACGTGGACGGCTGCGCCCGTGAGCCGGAACGGGCGATGCGGCGCAACGCGATCGCCGTCGCCGAGCTCGCCGACGCGTGCGCGACCCGCGGCGTCGACCTCGTCCTGGTGTCCACGAACGAGGTCTTCGACGGGCACCGCACCGACGGGCGAGGCTATGCCGCCCACGATCGGCCCTCCCCTGGCAACCCGTACGGTGCCAGCAAGCTGGCCGGCGAGACCGCCGCCCAGGCGGCCTTCATCCGCCGCCGCGGGGCGCTCGTCGCGGCGCCCGGGGGCGACGCGCCGGGCGGGCCCCAGCTGGCGATCGTCCGGACGGCGTGGCTGTTCGGCCCGCCCGGCAACGACTTCCCCGGGAAGATCCTCGCGGCCGCCGAGCGAGCGGCCGCAGCCGGCGAGCCTCTCCGGGTCGTGGGTGACGAGGTCGGCTCTCCGACGTACGCCGGCGATCTCGCGGACGCGCTCGTCGAGCTGCTGGCGGCCGGCGCGTTCGCGGGCATCCACCATGTCGTGAACGCGGGTGCCGTGTCGCGCGCCGACTGGGCCCGGGCGATCGTCGCCGCGGCGCGTCTGCCGGTCGAAGTGACGGACGTGACCCTGGGTACCTGGGCCCGGCCCTCCGCCGTCCCCCCCTGGGCGGTCCTCGCACCGACGCCACTCCCGTCCGGCGAGCCGCTGCGCCCGTGGGCGGCGGCCTTCGCGGAGTACGTCCCCCGGCTCCTGCGCGGCCGGACCGCCGGATCCCGCCGATGACCGACCGGCGCCCGGCGGGCATCTCCTCGTCGATCCCCGGCGTTGCCTGGGGCGCCGTCGTGCGCCACGGCGACGTGCGCGGCAGCTTCCGCGAGCTCTGGCGAGCCAGCGCGTGCGGCCCTCTCGACGTCGCGCGCACGGGGCTTCCCGACGCGGCGTTCGTGCAGGCGAACCTGTCGACGTCTGCGCCGGGCGTCCTGCGGGGCCTCCATTTCCACCGGCGCCAGCTGGACCACTGGGTCGTGGCCTCGGGACGGGCGCTCGTCGCGCTCGTCGACGTGCGGCCCCTGGTGGCCGGCACGGCCGATCGGCCACTCGTCGAGGTCCGCGAGCTGGCGGCCGACGGGACGGTGACCATCCCCACCGGCGTCGCCCACGGGTTCCTCGCCCTCGAGCCCCTCGAGCTCGTCTACCTGGTGACGAACGAGTTCGACGGGAGCGACGAGCTCGGCTTCGCCTGGGACGACCGGCTGGCGGCCGTCCCGTGGCCCGCCGTCGCCGGGACGCCCGACGGGCGGCCGATCCTGTCCGACCGCGACCGCTCGAACCCCTCTCTGCCGGAGCTCGTGGAGCGCCTGCGCGCGACCTGAGCTCGACGGCGGCGCGTGCCGACGCTGCACCGCGGTCCGATGGTGCGTCGCACCGCGGTGATGGTGCGCCTTGGCACCGCCGTGGCTGCCTGCGGGCACCACCATCACGGCCCGCGGGCGCCACCGCTCCCCCCGCGACCGCACCGGAGCGACCCGGAGCGGGCGACCGCATAGCCCTTCGGGGGCATCGACCTGCCGCCGAAGGCGCGATTGAGCCTCGCCCGCCGAGCCGCCACGGTGAGCCGGTACTCATCTGCGCTCCGTTCCGGAGGCCCCGTATCGTGCGTCGCGCCACCGCCGGCACCCTGGCCGGCCTGCTCATCGTGGCCCTTGCCTGGACGAGCGCCCCCGCGCCCGCCGCGGCCACCGTCTCGAGCGACCCAAAGGTCGTCCTCGTCGTCGGCGCGACCCACGGGACGACGCCCACGTACCGATCGTGGATGAACGTGGTGGCCACGACCGCCGCCCGCTACACGCGCAACGTCGTCAAGGTCTACAGCCCGAATGCAACCTGGCCCGCCGTCCGGGCCGCCCTGCAGGGTGCGAGCATCGTGGTCTACATGGGCCACGGGAACGGGTTCCCCAGCCCGTACGGTACGACCCCCAACCCGTACACCCAGAACGGCTTCGGCCTCAACCTGACCGCGGGCGCCGGGGACTCCAACACCAAGTACTACGGCGAGCGCTACGTCGCCAGCGACGTGGACCTGGCGCCCAACGCCGTCGTCATCCTCAGCCACCTGTGCTACGCGTCGGGCAACTCGGAGCCCGGCAAGACGGCACCGACCCTGGCGGTCGCGAAGGCCAGGCTCGACAACTTCGCGGCGGGCTTCATCGCGGCGGGCGCGCGGGCCGTGGTTGCCGATGGCCACAGCGACCCCTCGTACTACGTCGAGCAGCTGTTCACGACCCACCGGACGATCGAGCAGATCTGGCGTGCGGGACCCCGGCCGAACGGCAACGTGTTCACGTTCCCCAGCGTCCGCAGCCCCGCCTACACGGCCTTCTCGGACCCCGACAGTCGGACCGGCTCGGCCTACGCGGGGTTCTACCGGTCGCTCGTCGCGAAGCCCACGCTCACCTCCGACCAGGTGACGGGCGCCCGCTACGCGCGGACCGACGCGACTCCGGGATTCTTCGTGGTCCCGGGCGCCGCCGAGGTGACCGCGACCGACGGCGCCGGCCTCTATCCGGACGCGGCCCTCGGGCCGGACCCCGCGACCGGCCAGGCCCCCGCGATCCTCCCGCCGGGAACACGGCTCCGGGTCCGAGCCGCCGCCGGTGCGACCGCCGAGGGTGTCACGATCTACGACGTGGCGACCCTCGACGGCGCCCAGGCCGGGTTCGTCGCCGCCACCGGCCTCGCCCCGCGCGACAGCGCGGCTCCCCAGGTCTGGGAGATCGACGCCGGCATCGGCGCCTTCAGCCCGAACGCCGACGGCCGCTCGGACACGATCGCGCTGGCGGCGCGTGCCTCCGAAGCGGTCACGTGGCAGCTGGAGATCGCCGACGGCGCCGGGACCCGTGTCGCGACCCGGCGGGCGACGGGGGAGCGCCTCGAGACCACCTGGGACGGCATGATCGAGGGCGAGCCCGTTCCCGATCGCGTCTACACCGTGACCGTGACGGCCGCCGACGGGTGGGGCAACGCTCCGGCCTCGGCGACGACGCGGGTGGTGGTGGACACCGTCGCCCCCGTGCTCCAGCAGGTCCAGGTCCAGGCGGCCGCGTCGCCGGTCTTCGCGCCGAACGGTGACGGGTTCCGGGACAGCATCGGGCTGGCGTACGCGTCGAGCGAGCCCGGGACCCTGGCGGCGAGCGTCCACGACGCCGCGGCCCGCGTCGTGACGACGTTCGACGCGCCGATGGTGGCCGGCCCCGGCAGCGTCGCCTGGGACGGCCGCGCGAAGTCCGGGGCGTTCGTCCCGGACGGGACCTACGAGATGACGCTGCAGCCGGTCGACCCGGCGGGCAACCGCGGCGGGACCGCCGCCACGACCGTCGTCGCGTACGGCGCGCTCGGCTTCGTCGCGTCATCGGCCGCGGCCATCCACGCCCGCGACGGCGACCGGCTGGCGAAGTCGACGACGCTCTCCTTCCGCCTCCGGGCGCCGGCGACCGTGACCTGGACCCTGGAGAACGCGGCGGGCGTCCCGGTGGCGACCCGGATCCCCGGCCGGGCGCTTGCTGCCGGGTCGTACTCGTGGACCTGGAACGGCCGGCTGCCGTCCGGCGCCTGGTCACCGTCGGGCCTCTATCGCAGCCGCGTCGTCGCGACCGACGGCGTCACGACGATCGCCCAGACGAGGACGTTCCGCGTCGACGCATTCCGCGTCGTGCTCTCGGACTCGACGCCGGCGCGCGGCCAGCGCGTCACTGCGACCATCGTCTCGACGGAGCCGCTGCGCGCCAACCCACGCCTGACGTACACGCAGCCGGGGCGGTCGCCGGTAGTCCTCGCCACGACCCGCACCTCCACGTACGGCTACCGGGTCACGTTCAGCCTCAGCACGCGGGGCTCGGTCGGGCCGCTGGTCATCCGGGTCTCCGGCTACGACGTCGACCGAGGGTACAACTCGACGCGGCTGACCTTCTCGATGCAGTAGGTGCGGACCATCGGGCGGTTCCCACCGCGCCAGAAGTGGCGTAGGGTACCTCTCCCATGACCAGCAGATCCGTCGGCGGCCCCGGGCAGGCCCGCCGCGCCCTCGCTGCCGCCGTCGCGATCGCCGTCCTGGCCGGCCTGCCCGTGGGGGTCGTCGCGCAGGATCCCGGCCCGGCCGTGCAGGTGCCCCCGACGGCCGACCTGCTCGCCTCGCCCGACCCGCTCGCGTCGCCCGCCCCGGTCGCCTCGACCCCGGCGCCGCCTCCGCCCGCGGACGACGGACCGCCGGCCGGCGCCCCGGCGCCCGACCTGCGGGCCTACCGCGTGCAGCCGGGCGATGCCCCGAGCCAGATGTACCTCGACACGGTCGCCAACGAGGGGCGGTCCTTCACCTTCGTCCCCGGCGGACGCGTCACCGTCGGCTTCCGGCCGCGAGCGGACGACCGCTGGCCCGTCGACGGCCACGCCCCGCGAACGCTCCCGGCCGGCCGTGCGTCGGGCGCCGCCATGGCCGGCTCGCCGGGTCCCGCGACGTCGCCCGCCCCCGCGGCAGCGCCGGCACCGGAGGCGTCGCCGGCTCCCGAGCCGAGCCTCGCCCCCTCGCCTTCGCCGGTGGGCACCGGCGATCCCGCCCCGACGCCGACCCCCATGTCGACCTCTGCCCCGGTCCCGGACCCGGCGGCCGATCCCTCGCCCGTGCCCCCGCCGGATCCGACGTCGATCCCCGCCGAGGGCGTGGCATTCGTCGCCCCCGACTCGACGACCGGGCTCGCGCCGGCGGCGGTCGGCATGCGCCGCGAGGTCTACGGCTTCCTTCCGTACTGGGAGGTGTCCGACGCAGACACGCGGCTCGACTTCAGCATCGTCACCCATCTCGCGTACTTCTCGCTCGGCGCGGACTCCCTCGGCAACCTCAAGAAGCGCAACAGCAACGGGACGCTCACGACGGGCTGGGCCGGCTGGACCAGCTCGCGGATGACGTCGATCATCAACGCGGCCCACCAGAAGCGCAGCCGGGTGACGCTCACGCTGTCCGTCTTCGCCTGGACGTCCGGCCAGGTCGCGGTGCAGAAGGCGCTCCTCGGGAGCCCGACGGCGCGCCTCAACCTGGCCCGCCAGGCGGTGGCCGCGGTCCGCGACCGCGGTGCCGACGGCATCAACCTCGACTTCGAGCCGCTCGTCTCCGGGTACGAGGACGAGTTCGTGGCGCTCGTCCGGACGATGCGGGCCGAGCTCAACAAGGTCGCCCCCGGCTACCATCTCTCGTTCGACACGCTCGGGTACCCGGGCAACTACCCGCTGGAGCAGGCCCTGGCGGCGGGCGGTGCCGACGCCGTCTTCGTGATGGGCTACGACTACCGGACCGCCGGCTCCGGCCACGCCGGCTCCATCGACCCGCTTGCCGGCCCGGCCTACGACCTCACCGACACCGTCAGGGCGTACACCGCGCGGGTGCGCGCGTCCCGGGTGATCCTCGGGATCCCGTACTACGGCCGCGCCTGGTCGACCGTCTCCGACGCGGTCAACGCCCGTACCCAGACGGGCACCAAGTACGGCGCCTCGAACGTGGTCAACTACTCGATCGCGGTGGACTACGCCGCTCGCTACGGCCGGCGGTACGACAGCCGGGAAGTCTCGGCGTGGGTGGCCTATCGGAAGCAGAGCTGCACGACGGCCTACGGCTGCGTCACGACGTGGCGGCAGGTCTACTACGACGACGCCAGCACCCTCAAGGCGCGCTACGACCTCGTGAACCGGGCCGGCCTGCGGGGGGCCGGCATCTGGGCGCTCGGCTACGACGGCACGCGCCGGGAGCTCTACCAGGCACTGGCGGACAAGTTCCTCAACGACACGACGCCGCCGCTCGCCGGGATCGTGGCCTTCCCCGCGCCGGGCCAGCGCGACGAGGGGTTCCCGGTGCGCTGGACGGCCGCCGACGACTGGAGCGGCATCGCGAGCTTCGACGTCCAGGTGTCGAGGGCCGGGGGAGCGTGGACGAGCTGGCTGACCGGCACCAGGGCGACGAGCGCGACGTATCTCGGCACCGACGACGTGGGCTACGCGTTCCGCGTCCGCGCCCGCGACGGCAAGGGCAACGTCTCGGCATGGAACGTCTCCAGCGTCTACGCGGCCACGCCCGCGCTGGGCCGGGGCGGGTTCGCCCGCGTCGTGTCCGAGACGCTCAACGTCCGCTCGGCCCCCTCGCTCTCGGCGACGCGCCTCGCGACCGCGTCGATCGGCGACGTCTTCGCGGTGACCGGCGGGCCGGTCGCGGCCGACGGCTACACGTGGTACGAGGTCAGCGGCCCGCTCGCGACGTGGGCCGCGGTCGACCTCGTCCAGACGAGCGCGTGGATCGCCGCCGCCGGCTCCGGCGCGACCAACGCGGTGGCCGCCCGCGCCCCCAACGCGACGGTCGTCGCCGCTGGGATCCGGGGGGTCGGGTTCGCGGGGGCCGGTGCGGCCAGCCTCGGCACGTCCGCGGCCGCGACCCAGGCGCGCAGCTTCTCGCCCAACGGCGACGGATCGCAGGACACGCTGGCCATCCGCTGGAGCAACCGGCGCGCGTTCGACACGTTCACGCTGGGCGTCTTCCGGGCCGACGGCTCGCCGGTCGGCTCGACCTCGCTCGCCAGGACGGCCGCCGGCTGGCAGGAGACGGCGTGGGATGGAACGGTCAACGGGACGACCCTTCCCGACGGCCGCTACGTGCTGCAGCTCGCCGGCACCGACGGCGACGTCGTCTACTCGTGGCCCGCGGCGAAGCCCACCTCCGACGGGATCCCCGGCGCGGTCGGCGTGACGATCGACCGCGTGCCGCCCAACGTCACCGGCGGCTCCCTGGCCGGATCGCGCATCTCGCCCAACGGCGACGGCCGGTACGACGTCTCGACGGTCACCGCGACGGCCAGCGCCGACGCCGTGCGCTGGGAGCTCCTCGTGCGGCCGGCCGCCGGGAGCGGCACCGGTGAGCCCGTGCGGCGGATCGCAGGGACGGGCCGCTCGGCGAAGGTGGCCTGGAACGGGATGACGAGCAGCGGCTCGCGTGTGCCCGACGGGGTCTACGGCGTGGAGGTCCGCTTCTTCGACGCAGCCGGCAATCCGGCCGCCCGCTCCTGGCAGGTGATCGTCGACACGACGCCGCCGGCCATCGCCGCGTCGGCGAGCCCGGCCGCCCTCTCGCCCAACGGCGACGGCGTCGCCGAGACGACGCGGCTCCGCTGGTCGAGCGGCGAACCCGCGGCCGGCACGCTGCGCATCCTCCGCGGGACGAAGGTCGTCCGGAGCTGGACCATCTCGGGGGTCTCCGGAGGTCTGACCTGGAACGGTCGCGACGCCGCCGGGCGGCCCGTGGCGGACGGCCGGCTCACGGTCCGGCTCACCGCCGCGGACGCGCTGGCGAACGCGCGATCCACGAACGTTCCGCTCGTCCTCGACCGCACCGTCGGCTCGCTCCGCTGGAGCGCGACCGGCTTCTATCCGCAGGACGGCGACCGGCTTGCTGCGACGGGCGCCGTCGTCCGTCCGCGTCGCCCGGACGGCGACCCTGACCCTCCGGATCGTGAACGCCGCCGGGGTCGAGGTCCGGCGCGCCTGGACCCGGAAGAGCGTGGCTGCCGGCACCGCCGCGTGGCGCTGGGACGGGCGCACGGGCGCCGGCGCCTGGGCGCCGCCCGGGCGCTACGTCGCCGAGCTCACGGCCGTCGGGCCGTACGGGACCACCGTCCTGCGCCGATCGGTCGTCGCGGACGCGTTCCTCGCCACGCCGTCGAGCGCGGCGCCGGGAGCGGGGACCCGCTTCAGCGTCACGTTCCGCAGCGTGGAGCCCCTCGTGGCAACCCCGACGGCAACCTTCCGCCAGGCCGGTCGCGCAGCGGTCCGGATGACGATCACCCGGCTCTCCAGCGGGTCGTGGCGGGCGTCGGTGATCGTCGCAGCGGGAGCGCCCGGGCCGGCTGCCGTGACGCTGGTCGGCCGGGACACCCGCGGCGGGAGCAACCGAACGACGCTGACCGTCAGGGTCCCGTAGGCGGCGCCCGGCTACACTCGGCGCCATGACCGCCGCCGAGATCACCGCCCCGCCCGTCTCCACCGGAGCTGGGGCGTGGGTCGTCCTGCCGACCTACAACGAGGCTGAGAACCTCGAGGCGATCGCAACCGCCATCAAGGCCGTCCTCCCCGCCGCCACGCTTCTCGTCGTGGACGACGGCTCCCCCGACGGCACCGGGGCGATCGCCGACCGGCTGGCCGCCGCCGACCCCAGGGTTCGCGTCCTCCACCGGCCGGCCAAGGCCGGCCTGGGCCGGGCCTACCTGGCCGGGTTCGCGACGGCCCTCGCCGGCAGCGCGGAGTGGGTCCTCCAGATGGACGCCGACTGGTCGCACGACCCCGGCGCGACCCGGGCCCTGCTGGCGCCCCTCGAGGCCGGCGCTGCCGATCTCGTGATCGGCTCGCGCTACACGACGGGCGGGCGCGTGGTGGACTGGGGGCTCCTGCGGCGCTTCGTGAGCCGCGGCGGCAGCCTCTTCGCGCGGATCGTGTTGGGCCTGCCGGTGCACGACCTCACGGGAGGGTTCAAGGCCTGGCGGGCGGCCACGTTGGCCGCCCTCGACTTCACCGGCGTCCACGCGGGGGGCTACGTCTTCCAGGTCGAGATGACCTATCGCGCGCAGCGGGGCGGCGCCCGCATCCGCGAGGTGCCCATCACCTTTCGCGACCGGCGTGTCGGCCAGAGCAAGATGAGCCGCCGGATCGTCGTGGAGGCGCTCGTCGTGGTCCTCCAGCTCCGCTGGGACGAGCTGCGCGGGCGCGGACCACGGCGCCCCGCATGAGGCTCGGCGACGCGACTGCGGCTCTCCCCGTGCCGGAGGCCGTGCGGGTCCTCGTCGACGTGCGCGCGCTGCAGGATGCGCGCGGTCCGGTGACTGCAGCCTACCTCCGCGGCCTCCTCGGCGCCTACGCGGCGAACCCGCTCCCCGGCGATTCGTTCGTGCTCCTGCTCGATCTCGGCGCCGACGATCCCAGCGACGCCTTCCCGGGCCTCAACGTAGTCAGTAAGCGGCGGCTGCCCATCACGCGGCTCTTTCGTTCGGGTGCGCTGACGCTCGATCCGTTCCTCGTCCGGGCCGCGGCGCTGGGCAGCGCGCGCGGCGCCGGGCCGGTCCCCGGGAGCGCACCGGTCGTGGCGCACGCCGTCGGGGGTGCGCTTCCGATCGGGCCTGGTCTGCCGGTCGTGGCGACGCTCCTCGACCTCGCCCCCTGGGAGCTGCCGGAGCTGTACCAGCGCTCGCCGGCGGCGCGATTCGGCCAGCGCCTGCGGGCGCAGCTCCTCCGGGACGCCGACGCCGTGATCGTGGGCAGCGGGGCGGTTGCGCGGGCGGCCACGCGCCTCCTCCGGCTCCGCCCCTCGCGCCTGCGGGTGGTGCCGTTCGCGGGCGGCGACACCTTCGCCCCGTTCTCGATGGAGGGGACCGAGGTCGGGGACGCCCAGCGTGCCGCGCTGGCCGCCGAGCTCGAGCGGTTCGGGATCCCGGACCGGTACTTCGTCTACACCGGGCGACACGACGCCCGCCATGACCTCGGAGCACTGCTGGACGCCCTGGCGCTGCTGGCGACCGCCGGGCGTCCGCCGCGGCTGGCGAAGAGCGTGCCGTGGCCGCCGCGGATCCTCCTCGTCGAGACGACCCCGGACGACCGGGCAGCGGTGGCCATGGCCGCGGCCGGCAGCGGTGTCGGCGAGCTCCTCCACTACGCGCCCGCGCTGCCGCCCACCCGGCTGGCCAGCCTCGTCGCCGGCGCCCGCGCGATCGTCCATCCGGCGGTCAGCGATGCGGCCGGGCTGGCGGTGCTCGACGCGCTGGCAGCCGGCACTCCGGTGGTGGCGAGCGCCGTCGGGGCCCTGCCGGAGATCGTCGGGCCGGCCGGCCTGCTCGTCGAACCGCGCGACCCTGCCCGGCTCGCCCACGCCCTTCGGGCCGCCTGGGCGGACGACCGGGTCCATCGCGGGATCGCCGCCGCGGCCGCGTCGCGCACGGTCGTGGACCGCCGGCGCTGGGCCGACGTCGCCCGCGAGACGCGGGCGGTCTACGCGGCGGTGGCGCGTGGGGGGTGGGGGACGCCGGCCCGGGACTAGGCGCAGGCGCGCCGGACTAGCGGACCCCGCGCTCGGCGGCCTTGGCGGGATCGAAGATCCGCTTGCCGTTGACCACCTTGAGGGGCGTTCCCGGCGGGATCACCTGGACGAATGTCTGGCCCCGCGTCAGGGTCACCGCGTGACCCGCGCTGTCGAAGAAGCGCGTGGGGCCGGCGACGGACGACTTCTTCCAGGTTCCCCGGAACGTCTTCCCGTTCGTGGCGATCCAGGCCCGGCCGCTCCCGACGTTGTCCGCCTCGAGGCGGCCCTTCTGGCCGGGACCGAGAAGCCCGAAGGCGACCTCCATGATCACGACGTTCTTGGGCGCCACGACCTTGTTGTTGGCGCGATCCTTCTGGATCTTGCCCCCGACGTACCGACGCCAGGTGTTCGAGCGCCGGTCGTAGCGATAGCCGATCTTGCCGTACTGGTAGGACAGGTCGATCCGGGAACCCTGCGGTCGCAGGTCGAGGGCGGCGTCCGCCGCGAAGCGCCAGGCCGGCTCGGGCGTCACGGGCTCGGCGCCCACCCGGGCGGCCATCGCGCGCAGGTTCTTGCCGTCGGTGTAGACGTTGTGGGGCGCGAACCGGTCGGTGGTGCGCCAGAGGTAGACCCGGCCCCAGCGGAACTCGTCGGCGTCGTACACGAGCTGGCCGCGCCCCTTGGCGCGCAGGAGCGCCATCGCCTGGGGGCTCCCGCCGACGTGGACGTAGACGGCGTTCCACTCGGACGCCCATTGCACGAAGTACAGGCGTGCGCTGCGGACCGGGCCGACCGACTTCGGGTTGCCCTCCGCGAAGATCATCATGTAGCGCGGGATGCCGCCCTCTGCCGGCGCCTGCCAGACGACCGACGCCTCGGTGAAGCCGCTCTGCGGGCGCGCGTCCCAGTGGTCGTCGACCATCACCGCGATGGGATGGCGAGCCGCGATCTCGGGCGTGACCAGGCGCCCGGTGAGCGGCGCGGCCACCAGGGCGGGGGTGGGGACGGGCGTCGGGGTCGGGGCGGGCGTGGGCGTCGGGGTTGAGGTGGGGGCGGGCGTGGGCGTTGGGTCGGGCGCCGGCGCCGCCGGGCTGGAGGGGCCGAGCGCCGTGGTGGTGCCCGACGGCGATGGCCCGGGCGTCGTGGTGGGGCTGCACCCCGAGAGCAGGATGGCAGCGCCGAGCGCTGCGCCGAGGATCAGCGGCAGGCGCGCGCGGGCGCGGGCGCGCGCGACCGCCGGGAGGTCACGAGATTGCATACCGCGCGGAGAATACTCCCGGCGCCCGGGCCGGGTCGGCCGGCACGCATGGACGGCCTTCCGGGGGCGGGTGGGTCCGTACCGGCGGGGCGGACGCGGCGCCGGCGCGGTAGGCTGGACGCCGACGAAGCCCGTGGATCGCGTGTGCGGCATGAGCGTCCCGGCCGCCCCCGCGCCGAGTCCGAAGGGGGAACGCGATGACCGACCCGACCGCTCCGGATCCCGCCCCCGCGCCGCGCCGGAGGCGCCCGCGCAAGACCGCGCCGCCGGCGGAGCCACTCGCCGCGACGGTCGCCCCGGCTCCCGCCGAGGCGACGCTCCCCGCCGAGGCGACCAGTGCGCCGGACGCGCAGGTCACCGGCGACGCAGTCGCCGACGCCGTCGAGGCCGCCGTCGAGGCCGCCGACGCGGCCACGATTCCCGGCGAGGCCACCACCACCGTCGAGGCCGCCGACGCCGTCCAGCTCGAGTCCTTCGAGCTGGAGCGCGGCGCGATCGGCGGCATCCGAGCCACCGACGTCGCGGCCCGGCAGGCGCTCGTCGGCGGGATCGCCGCGAACGACGCATCGGTGGAGATGGGGGTCGTTGGTGGGATCCTTGCCCGCGAGGCGACCGTCCAGCAGGGCCTGGTGCGCGGCGTCGTCGCCCAGACCGCCCACGTGGAGCAGGCGCTGGTTCGATCCGTCGTCGCCAACCGGGTCGAGACGGGGCCGACCACCGCGATCCTCGTCGCGCTCGCCCGGCGCATCGACGGCGAGGCGAAGATCCTCCTCGACTGGCGCGGCGGCCTGGCCTTCGGCGCCTCGCTGGGGGCGTTCCTGGCGCTGATCTGGCTCGGCCGTCGGCGGGGCTGAAGGCTCGCACCTATAATCGCGCTTCGGGCCGCGCGTGCTCCGCGGTCGGATCGTGCCCAACGCGGCCACCCAGGAGTTGCCGACCCACCGTGATCGATCCCGGCGCGCGCATCCACCCTTCGGCGGACCTCGAGCCCGACGTGTCCGTCGGGCCCGGGACCAGCATCTGGCAGCGTGCTCAGATCCGGTCCGGCGCCTCGATCGGCGCCGAGTGCGTCGTCGGCCGGGACGCCTTCATCGACACCGACGTCGTGATCGGCAGCCGCGTGAAGATCCAGAACGCCGCGCTCGTCTACCACGGCGTGAGCGTGGAGGACGGCGTCTTCATCGGCCCGAACGCGATCCTGACGAACGACCGCTTCCCGCGCGCCATCACGGCCACCGGCGAGCTGGCCCGCGCCGACGACTGGGTCGTGAGCCCGATCCTGCTGCGGACCGGCAGCTCCATCGGGGCCGGGGCTGTCGTCGTCGCCGGGCGGACCGTCGGGCGCTTCGCGACGGTGGGCGCCGGCGCGGTCGTCACCCGCGACGTGCCCGATCATGCCCTCGTCGTCGGCAACCCGGCCCGCCGCCTCGGCTGGGTCTGCTTCTGCGGCCGTCGCCTGCACGACGAGGGCGGCACGCCCGTCCCGGGGACCCACCGTGGCCCGGCCGCCTGTGCCGCGTGCGGCGCCCGCTACGACATCGACGGCGACCGTTGCGTCGCCCGCCCAACGGAGGCAACCGAGTGATCCCGATCTCCAAGCCCGACATCGGCCCGGCCGAGGAGGCCGCGGTCCTCGAGGTCCTGCGCTCCGGCATGCTCGCCATGGGCAAGCAGACGGCCGCCTTCGAGGAGGCCTGGGCCGCCTACTGCGGTGTCAGGCACGCGGTCCTGATGAGCAACGGAACGGTCGCCCAGGAGGCGGTCCTCCACGCCCTGGGCATCGGGCCGGGCGACGAGGTGATCACCGTCTCGTTCAGCTTCAACGCCACAGCCAGCGTGATCCTCCGCGCCGGCGCCACGCCGGTCCTCGTCGACGTCCGGGCCGACGACTTCTGCATGGACCCCGACCAGGTCGAGGCGGCGATCACGTCGCGGACGAAGGCGATCATGCCGGTCCACCTGTACGGCCTCATGGCGGACATGGACCCGCTGGTCGCCATCGCGGAGCGGCACGGCCTCGTGATCATCGAGGACGCGGCGCAGGCCCACGGCGCGACCTATCACGGGCGCCGGGCCGGCCAGTTCGGGCCCTCGATGTTCAGCCTTTACGCCACCAAGAACCTGATGACCGGCGAGGGCGGCTTCGCGACGACGGACGACGACGGCGTGGCCGACCGGCTGCGCCTGTTCCGCAACCACGGGATGCGGGTCCGCTACCACCACGACGAGCTCGGCACGAACTACAAGCCGACCGATCTCGCCGCGGCCATCGGGCTGGCGCAGCTGCAGCGGCTCGACGAGCGCACCGAGACCCGGCGCCGCAACGCCGCGTACCTGACCGAGCATCTTGCCGGCTACCTGACTCCGGGCGTGCCCGAGGGCCGCGGCCACGTCTGGCATCAGTACGTGATGCGCTTCCCCGGCGAGCGCCAGCAGGTCATCGACGGCCTGACCGCGCGCGGGGTCGGCACCCTGATCTACTACCCGGTGCCGATCCATCGGCAGGCCTACCTCCAGGCCTACCTGCCCGGCGCGGCGGACCTGGACCTGCCGGTGACGAACCGGCTCGCGGACGAGGTCCTGGCGATTCCCGTGCACCCGAAGCTGTCGGCCGAGGACCTGGCCACGATCGTGGCCGCGATCCGCGACGTGGCCACGCCAGCGGACGCCGCCGCGGGGCACGGCTGATGCCCGCCCCGCTTCGAATCGGCCTGGCCGGGCTGGGTTCCATGGGCCGGAACCACCTCCGGGTGATCTCCGGCCACCCGGAGACCATCCTGGCCGCGGTCGCGGACCCGGACGCGGGCGCGCTGGCTGCGGCCGTGGCCGAGACGGGCGCCGCCGGGTACGCGGACCCGCTCGAGATGGTCACCCGTGCCGGCGTCGATGCCGTCGTCATCGCGGCGCCGACGACGGCGCACCCGGACCTGGCCCACGCGGCGATCCGGCGGGGGATCCCCGTCCTCGTGGAGAAGCCGCTCGCGGCGACGCCCGAGGAGGCCGTCGCGATCGTGGCCGCCGGTCGGGCCCGCGGCGTGCCGGTCCAGGTGGGCCATGTCGAGCGCTACAACCCGGCCGTGCTGGAGCTCGGGCGCTTGCTCCGCGGCCATTGGCTCACCACCGTCTACGCCATCGTCTCGCGCCGTGCCGGGCCGTTCCCGGCCCGCATCCGCGATGTCGGCGTGACGGTCGACCTCGCTACCCACGACGCCGACATGCTGAGCTGGATCGCCGGTGAGCGGCCGGTGCGCGTCTACGCCGAGCTGGCGCAGCGGATCCACGCCAGCCACGAGGATCTCCTCTTCGGCCTCCTCCACTTCCCGTCCGGCGCGACCGGCATGCTCGACGTCAACTGGCTGACCCCGGCCAAGCGGCGCCAGCTCACCGTCATCGGCGAGGAGGGGATGTTCGAGCTGGACTACCTGACCCAGCGGCTCACCTTCACGCGATCGGACCTGGCCCATCCCGAGCTGATCGACGGGTACGCCCCGACCTTCACGGGCGCCGTGGCCGAGATCCCCGTCGAGACGAAGGAGCCGTTGCAGGCGCAGCTGGACGCCTTCGTCCACGCGGTCCGCACCGGCGAGCGCCCGTACGTCGACGGCGAGGATGGGGCCTGGGCGGTCATGATCGCCACGTCGCTCCTGCGCGCCGCGGCCGAGGGCCAGCCCGTCCTCCTGGAGGACCTTCCCGTGGAGACCCCGCGCGCATGACCATCGTCCGCCGCCCCTCCGTGGGCGCCTCGATGCTCGGCGGCTCGATCCGCCTGGCCCCCCATGCCTGCTCCCATCCGCCGGCTCGCCGGGCCACCCCGTGGACCGGCGAGGACGGGACGGCCGGCACCGTCGCCGTCGTCGGGGCCGGCAAGATGGGGCTTCCCCTGGCGGCCCAGTTCGCCGGGCACGGCTGGGAGGTCGTCGCGATCGACATCAACCCGGCCGTCGTCGACGCCATCAACGCGGGGCGCTCCCACGTGGACGATGAGCCGGGGCTCGCCGAGCTGGTGGCCCGGGTCCACGGCGAGGGACGCCTGCGGGCCACGCTCGACGCGGCGCAGGCTGCCCGCGAGTCGGACGTGGTGGTGCTCATCGTGCCGGTGATGCTCGATGCCGAGCACCGCCCCGACTACCGGTACATGGACCCGGCGGTGGCCTCGATCGCGCCCGGCGTCCATGCCGGCAGCACGATCATCTTCGAGACGACGCTTCCGATCGGCGACACGCGCAACCGGTTCTCGCCGGCCCTCGCGGCGGCGTCCGGCCTGGTCGCCGACCGCGACTTCTTCGTCGCCTTCTCGCCCGAGCGGCTCTTCTCGGGTGCCGTGCTGGAGAACCTGGCCGCGTATCCCAAGCTCGTGGGCGGCATTGGTGCCGCGTCCACGGACCGGGCGGCGCGCTTCTATGCGTCGGTCCTCGACGCCGAGGTCGTGGCGATGAGCAGCGCCGAGGCGGCCGAGTTCAGCAAGCTCGCCGACACGACCTACCGGGACGTCAACATCGCCCTGGCCAACGAGTTCGCCCGGGCCGCCGACCTGCACGGGATCGACGTCCAGGAGGTCATCGCGGCCGCGAACAGCCAGCCGTACAGCCACATCCACCAGCCGGGCATCGGCGTCGGCGGGCACTGCATCCCGGTCTACCCGCACCTCCTGCTCGCGCGCGCCCCGGGCCTCGCCCTCATCGAGACCTCCCGGCGAGTCAACGATGCCCAGGCCGACGCCGCCGTGGCGGCCGTCGCCGACGTGCTCGGCGGCCTCTCCGGGGCGCCGGTCCTGGTCCTCGGCCTGACCTACCGCGAGGGTGTCAAGGAGCTGGCCTACTCCGTCGCCCTGCGCGTGATCCCCGCCCTGGCCGAGGCCGGCGCCGAGGTCCACGCCTATGATCCGCTGCTCTCCGACGAGGAGGTCGCGGCGCTGGGTGCCCGCCCGTGGCACTGGGGCGAGCCCGCTCCATTCCGGGCGGTCGTGGCCCAGACCGGCGACCGCCACTTCCTGGAGCTCGATCCGGCCTGGTTCCCCGGGCTGCAGGTCGTCTTCGACGGACGCAACAGCCTCCGTTCGCTGGCGCTCCCGGACGGCGTGGCCTATGCCGGCGTCGGGGTCCAGGCCGGGACGCGCCGCGAGTCCGGCGCCGCCTGAGCGCGGGCGTCGCGGCCGAGCCTGCCCTCCATGCGCATCGTCAGCGTCGTCGGCACGAGACCGCAGCTCATCAAGGCGGCGGCCCTGGGCCCCGAGCTCAGGGCGCGCCACGGCGAGGTCTTCGTCGACACGGGCCAGCACTGGGACGAGGCGATGGCCGGCTCGTTCTTCGCCGAGCTCGACCTCCCTCGGCCGGACCACACCCTCGGCGTCGGCGGAGGCGGGCACGCCGAGCAGACCGCGCGCATGCTCGTCGCGCTCGAGCCGGTCCTGCTCGCCGAGCGGCCCGATGCCGTCCTCGTCTACGGCGACACCAACTCCACCCTGGTGGGCGCGCTCGCCGCCGCCAAGCTCGGGATCCCGGTCGCCCACGTCGAGGCCGGGCTGCGCAGCTTCGACCGGCGGATGCCGGAGGAGGTCAACCGCGTCGTGACCGATCACCTCGCGCGCTGGTGCTTCGCGCCGACGCCCGCGGCGGTGGCCAACCTTGCCGCCGAGGGGATCCGCGACGGGGTCATGGAGGTCGGCGACCTGATGCAGGACCTGGCCTCCCGGGTGAGCGCCGGGGTCCGCGACCCGGCCGTGCTCGGGCCGATCGGCGACGGGCTGGGCCGGGCGCTCCGGCCCGGCGCGTACCTCTTCGCCACGATCCACCGGGCCGAGAACCGGGAGCCCGCCGCGATGGCCGCGTGGGCCGCGATCCTCGGCGCCGCCGCCGGCCCCGACCGCCCCGTCGTCCTGGCCCTCCACCCGGGGACGGCGGCGGCGCTCCGCGCGGCCGGCGTGGCGCTCCCGCCGGACGTGCGCGTGATCGCGCCCCAGGGCTACCGCTCGACCCTCGCCCTCCAGCTCCACGCCGCCGCGGTGCTCACCGATTCGGGTGGCGTCCAGCGCGAGGCCGCGTGGCTCGGCGTGCCGTGCCTGGTCCTGCGCGGGACCACCGAGTGGGTCGAGGCGGTTGCCGGGTCCGGGGGCCGGATGGTCGTCGTCGGCCTGGACCGGGAGCGGGCGGCGGTCGAGCTGGCCCGGCTGGCGCCGCCGGATCGTGCGCCCGGCGAAGCGCGGGCGCGGGCCCGTGACCTCGCCCTCGCACCGGCCGGCGCGGCCGAGGCGATCAGCGCGGCGCTGGCGGCAGCGGAGGCCGCGGCGTGAGCGAGGGAGCGCAGCCCGGGGACGGCGCGCTCGCCCCGGCTCGGGACCGGGAGCCCCCCGCGGGGTCGAAGCACCTGTGCCTCGTCCTCCCGTCCACCGGCGAGTTCGACTCGCGCGCCTACCGGATCGCGACCTCGTGCCTCGCGCGGGGTCACCGGGTGACCCTCCTGGCGCGCTGGCAGGCGGGCCTTCCGGAGCGCGAGGAGCATCCGGCCGGCTACACGATCGTGCGGGTCCGCGCGAGCTCGGCCGACGGCCTGCCGTTCCCCGGCGTGCGGGCCCGCGCCGGCGCGGCGCTCCGCCGCCGACGGGGCGCAGGCGGATCCGCGCGAACGGGCTCGCCCGGCGCGGCGCCCGGGGCTGATGCGGGGGCGGAGCACGGCGTCGAGGCGGGGGCGCCGACGCGGGCGCCCGCCACGACGGCACCCGGCCCGACGGCGCCCGGCGCCACGGCCGGACCGACGCCCGCCCCCCGCAGGGCATCCCCGCCGCGGCGAATGCTCGCCTCGCTGGTCCGGCGCCTCGCCATCCCGCTCACCATCCGCTCGCACGTACGGAACGCCCGCGCGATCGCACCCGCCGCGGACCTGTATCACGGGATGGCCTACATGGGGATCCCCGTGGCGCTGGCCCTCGGCCGTGCGCATCGGGCGCCGGTCGTGTACGACGCCCGCGACATCTACCTCGAGGCCCGCAACCTGGCCAAGATGGGCCGTCCGGCGCGCTGGCTGCTGGCGCGCTACGAGCGGGGCTGGGCCCACCGCGCGGACCGCGTCGTCACCGTCAACCGCGCCTACGCCGAGGTCATGGCGGAGCGCCTCCGGGCGGAGCTTCCGCTCGTCGTCATGAACTGCTCCCTGCGCTTCGAGCCGCCCGACCCGCCGGAGCGCCGCTTCCACGGGATCTTCGGGATCGACCCCGCGGTCCCCATCGTCCTCTACCACGGCGGCCTCTTCCCCGAGCGGGGGATCGAGCAGCTCGCGGAGGCGATGGCCGGCATCCCCGGCGCCGCGCTCGTCCTGATGGGCTACGGGGCGCTGGAGCCGGCGCTGCGCGAGATGGCCGCGGAGCCGGAGCATGCCGGTCGCGTCTTCGTCCTGCGGGCCGTGCCGCCGCAGGACCTTCACGCGTGGGTGGCCTCCGCCGACATCGTGGCGATGCCGATCCAGCCCTCCACCCTCAACCACCGCCTGACGACGCCGAACAAGCTGTTCGAGGCGATGGCCGCGGGCGTGCCCGTCGTCGCCTCGGACCTGCCCGGGATGGCAACCGTCGTGCGGGAGGTCGGATTCGGCCGGCTCTGCGACCCGACGGACCCGGCGTCGATCGCCCGGGAGGTCCGGGCGCTGCTGGAGGCGCCCCCGGCGGAGCTGGCCGCGATGCGCCGGAACGCGCGGCAGGCGGCCCGCGATCGCTACAACTGGGAGACCCAGTCCGAGATCCTCTTCGAGGAGTACGGCCGGCTGACGGGGACGACCTGGTGACCGGAGAGCCCGGGTGACGGGGGCGGGCGCGGCCCACGCCGACGTGGCTCCGCGGGGCGACCGCCGGCCGCGGCTCGCCTTCCTCGCCTACTGGACGACGGAGTTCGACTCGCGGCTCGAGCGGATGGCCCGCTCCGCGATCGACGCGGGGTACGAGGTCGTCGTGTACGGCAGGCTCCAGGCCGGCCTGGCCGCCGTCGAGGAACGGGCGGGCTACCGGGTGATCCGGGTGCGCGCGGTCCCCCGGGCCGCCCGCTGGCTCGGGAACGGGAGCGCGCGAGAGCGCGCCGGCAGCCTCCCCGGGGCACGCGGGAGGGCACCCACAGGAGTCCACGGCCGGACCCGGCGCCGCGCCCGTCGCGCGAGCGGGCGCCCCGGCGCCGCCCGCGCCCGGCCCGGCCGGCAGCCCCGCGCGTCGAGGCGGCATCCGGCGGTCGGTACGGACGATGGTCGCCGGGGGCCCCCTGGAGCAGCCGCATGCAGCGGCACGGCGCGCCTGGCACCGCGCCCGATCGTGGCTCCATCCGCGGGACCGACTCGGCGATCGCCGCCTCGCGCCACGGCGTTGGACCTGGTTCCTCGAATCGATCTCCGGGTGGGCAGCGACGCTCGACGGGGTCGCCGAGCCGGCGGACGTATGGCATGCCCTCGGCATCGGCGGGCTCCCGGCCGCCGTCCGCCAGCGCGACCGGCTCGGCGGCACGGCCCTCTACGACAGCCGCGACGTGTTCGCCGGAGCCCGAGCGATGGTCACGGCCTTTCCGCTGCGGCGGCGCCTGTTCGCGACCTACGAGCGGCGCCTCGCGCAGCGCTGCGACGCGATCATCACGGTGAACGAGGGGGCCGCCGACCTTCTCGTTCGCCAGCTCGGCTGCGGGCGACCGAGCGTCGTGATGAACGTCCCCTCGCGGGGCGCCACCCGGGTCGCGCCGGACGATCGGATCCGGGCCGCGCTGGGGCTCCCGTCCACGACCGGGATCGTGCTGTACCAGGGCGCGCTCCTGACGGAGCGGGGGATCGAGCAGGGGCTCGACGCGATTCTGCAGGTCCCGGACTCCGCCCTGGTGCTCCTGGGCTACGGCGAGCTCCTGGGCGCGATCCGGGCTGCGGCCGCAGCGCCGCCCCATCTCGGGCGCGTGTTCACGCTGCCCGCGGTGCCTCCGGGCGACCTGCTGGCGTGGACGGCGGCGGCCGACGTGATGCTGATCGCGATCCAGGGGAGCACGCCGAACCACCGGATCGCCACGCCCAACAAGCTCTTCGAGGCGATGGCGGCGGGCATCCCCGTCGTCGTGTCGGACCTGCCGGGCATGGCCTCGATCGTGCGGCGGGTCGGCTGCGGCCTCGTCGTGGACGGATCCGATCCGGGCGCCATCGCGGCGGGGCTGCGCCAGGTCCTCGGGCTGGCGCCGGAGGCCCGCCGCGAGATGGGCGCGCGCGGCGCCGCCGCGATCGAGAGCGAGCTGGCCTGGGAGGTCCAGGCGGATCGGCTCCTCGCCGTGTACAGGCGGCTGGCTGCGTCACCGCGAGGTCGGCGGACATGACCCCGGTCGACCGCGCCGCCCCGGCGCCGCGGGCCGTGGTGCTCGTCGGGAACCCCGCCGCGCCCTACTCGCGGGGCCTGCGGATCGCGCGGTCGCTCGTCGAGGCGGGATACCGGGTCGAGGTTGCCGCCGTCGCGGCCGAGGGCCTGCCCGACCGCGAGCTCGACGGCGTGGTCGAGATCCGGCGCTACCGACCGTCCGGCGCGCTGCGCCGCCTGGCGGCCACGCAGCGCGGGGTAGGCCCCGCGACCCGGCCGGCCGCTCCCGCCCCGCCGTCCGCGGGCACCTCGGCTCCGGCCTCGAGCGCCTCCACGCCGGCGTCCGAGCCCGGCGGACGGGCGATCGCGTCGTCCGCCACGCCGCCCGGGCGGCGAGCGCGGGGCATTGCCGCGCGGGCCCGGACCGTCGGGTCGCGCGTCCGCCGCCGCGCCGCCTCCGTGGTCCGCTGGGCCCTCTGGCCGCACACCGTGCGCGGCTGGTGGCACGCGCTCGCGCGCGAGCTCGAGCCGGCCGACCTGTACCACGCGTGCGGGAGCCTCACCGTCGCGGCCGCCCTCGCGGGCCGGGCGCGCGACCGCGCCGCCGGCCGCCGCTCCATCGTCGTGTACGACGCGATCGACGACGTCTTCGAGAGCAACAACGTCCTCGAGATGCCCGGCGTCGTGCGCCGCGTCCACGCGGCCCGCGAGGCGCGCTGGGCGCGCGCGGCCGACGGCAGGACGACCGTCAACGACGCCCTGGCCGAGCGGCTCGCCGCCCGCTGGCGGCTCGCCGAGCCGCCCCTCGTGGTCCCGAACTACCCGGACGTCCCGGCGTTCGCCCCGGGGGTGGACCTCGTCCGGGCGGCGACCGGATTGCCGGCCTCGACCCGGGTGGTCGTCTTCCAGGGCCGCCTGGGGCCGCGCCTCGGGATCGACGAGGCCGCCGATGCCGTGCTGGCCATCCCGGATACCGCGCTCGTGCTGATCGGCTTCGGCCGGTGGACCGAGCGCTGCCGGGCGCGCGACGCCGACCCCCGGTTCACCGGCCGGCACTTCACGCTGCCGGCCGTCCATCCGGACGAGATCGTCGCCTGGACCGCGTCGGCGGACGTCGCCGTCGTGCCCCTCCCCCCGGTCTCGCTCAACCAGCGCCTGTCGACCCCGAACAAGTTCTGGGAGGCGCTCGCCGCCGGCACGCCGGTGGTCGTCGGGCCGGGCCTCGACCTCATGGGCGAGCTCGTGCGCCGGCACGACCTCGGCCGGGTGGCGGCCTCGCTGGCACCCGCGGACCTCGCGGGGGCGATCCGCTCGCTCCTCGACGAGGACCCGGGAGCGCGCACCGCCCGACGCCAGAGGATCGCAGCGCTGGCACGCGACCGCTTCAGCTGGTCCGCGGCCGCCGCGTCGTACCGGGCGTTGGTCGGATCGCTGGCGGCGACGGCCGACCGCCCGACCTGAGAGCCGCCCCGCGTCACCCGACCAGCGTCACCCGAGGCGGCGCAGCCGGCGGCCGTGGGTCGTCGGCGTCAGCGCTTGACGGTGCCCCCGTAGCGGGAGATCTGGGCGGCCTTCTCGGCGCGCTCCCGCGCCGAATGCTCCTGGTGGATCGCGACCACGTCGGCGGGATCGCCCTCCGCCACGATCCGCCCGTGCTCCAGCATGATCGCCCGGTTGCAGTACTCGGTGACCCACTGCATGTCGTGGGTGACGAGGACGATCGCCTTCGCCGACCGGACGAGCTCCAGCACGCGGGCCTTCGACTTCGCGCGGAAGACCTGGTCGCCGGTGGCGAGGACCTCGTCGAGCAGGAGCACGTCCGGGTCGACCGACGTCGCGATCGAGAAGCCGAGCCGTGCCCGCATCCCGGAGGAGTACGTCTTGATGGGGGCGTCGATGAACTCGCCGAGGTCGGCGAAGGCGATGATCGGCTCCAGGCGCTCGTCCACCTCGGCCGCCGTCATGCCGAGGAAGGCGCCCGCCAGCCGGACGTTCTCGCGGCCGGTCAGGTCGGAGTCGAACCCGGCCCCCAGCGTCAGGAGGCTCGAGATCCTGCCGTGCACGAGGAGTGAGCCCTCGGACGGCATCAGGATGCCGGCGAGCACCTGCAGGAGCGTGCTCTTCCCCGCCCCGTTGGGCCCGATGACGGCGAGGGATTCCCCGTTGGTCATGCGGAACGAGACGTCGCGGAGGGCCCAGAACTCCTTGTCGCGGGACCCATCCCGCCGCGCGAGGTGGGCAAAGGACTCCCGGAGGGTCGTCTTGCGCGTGAACCGGAGGCTGTACCGGATGCCGAGACCGTCGACCTCGATCGCCGGCGGTCCGCCGGCCGCCAATGCCGGGGCGATATCCTCGTCCTCGCCTCGGGGGCCCGGCGGCGAGGCGGGGTCGGCCGGGACGCGCCGCTCGGTGATGGCCTCGCTCATCACAGCACCTTCGCGAACGACGGCTCGAGGCGCTTGAAGACGGCGATCGACAGCAGCACGAGCACGCTCGAGACGGCCAGCAGGCCGCCCAGCGCAGCCCAGTCCGGCAGAGAGGGCCCACCCTCCGGGGTCCCGTAGATCACGTCGCGGTAGGCGGTGAAGAGGATCGCGAACGGGTTCAGCTTGAGGAGGGTGAGCAGGACCGGGTACCGCGCGAGGACGTCGCTCTGCTCGAGCAGCTCGATCGAGTAGAGGCCCGGCGAGAGGTAGAACCAGAGGCGCAGGACGTGCCGCGAGATGTTGCCCACGTCGCGCAGGAAGACATTCGCGGCGGCGAGGACGAAGCCGAGCGCGAGCGTGAACACGAGCTGCACGACGGCGATGACCGGGATGAGCAGCAGCGTCAGGCTGATCCGGTCCCGGTACAGGAGGAGCAGCAGGGCGCCCAGCGGGATCATCCCGAAGGCGAAGTTCACGACGCCGGCGAACGTGGCGGCCACGGGCAGCACGATCTTGGGGAACTGCAGCTGGCGAATCAGGTTCCCCTGGCCGACGATCGAGGAGATCGAGTCGGCGATGCTGCTCGTGAACCACTTCCAGGGAAGGATCGCCGCGAAGATGAAGAGCGGGTAGTCGGGCTGTGAGCGGGCGAAGATCACCGAGACGAGGACCACGTAGACGGCCATCTGGAGCAGGGGGTCCAGCACCCACCACACGTTGCCGAGGACCGTGTCGGCGCCCTTCTTGCGAAGGTCGGCCTGGACGAGGTAGCGGACGAGCTGCCGCCGCGAGATCGCCTCGCGGATCCCTTCGACGACGAGCCCGGGGATGCCGGGCCGGATGGCCGAGTTCTGAACGGTGACGGGCTGGCCGGTGATCGAGGACATGGGCCGCCGAAGGGTAGCACGCAGTCCCACCGGCCGCCGCGGCGTGTCCCTGCCCAATGAACTTGGCAGGGACGGCTGCCCAGTGGCGTTGTCGGTCGCGCCCATGCGGGAGAGCCTGGCGTTGACGACGAAAGAGCAGCAGCGCAGCGGGGTCGTGAGCCGTTGGCTGGCCGGGTGGTGACGACCCCCGAGGCGATCGCCCCGCTCGGGTGCAGCGAGTGGACGGCCTGGCGCTGCTGCGGGGCGATGGTCGCCGGGGGCGGCCGGGCTCGCCCACGGCAACCGGGGCCGGGCGTCGCCCAGGCGACTGTCCGACGCCGACCGGGACCGGATCCTCGAGCTGGCCCGGACGGCGTACCGGGGTACAACGACACCCACCTCGCCCGGGGTCCTCGCAACGGACGAGGGGACCGTGATCGCCCGCGCCTCGTCCCGGCGGCGGCTGCGTTCCGAGAGCCTGCCGCCGCCGCGGAAGCGCCGGCCCCCGCGGTGCCGGAGCCGCCGCGCGTCGCCGGTCCTCGTCTGACCAGACTATCGGTTCGCTCACGCGGTCATCGCGCAGCGAAGTCACGCCGAATCGGCGGTTCGGGGTGACTGCCAGGCTCTCACCCCCCGATCCTGACCAGGCTATCTGTTCAGGCCGCCAGGATCGCCGCGCCGCCGGCCGCGACCCGCGTCGCGGACGGAGCGCCCCCGCGCCCCCGGGCGACGGGTGCCAGCAACCGGCAGGCCCCGCCGGCGCCGACCGACAGGATCGCGGAGCAGATGCCCTGGCAGCGTCACTGCGCAGGTGAGCTGACCGAGTCACGGAGCGTCGACACTCGGCCGCCGGGTAGCATTCGGCGGATGCGATCTCGTGGCTCCGGCATCCGGCCCGTCTGCATGGTGACCCACTCGTACTACGAGGAGGACGCCCGCGTCCGGCGGGCCGCGGAGACCCTGGTCCGGGCCGGCAGACCCGTGGACGTCGTCGCCCTGCGCCGTCCGGGCGATCCGCCCGAGTCGCTGGTCGAGGGGGTCCGGCTGCGCCGCCTCGACGTGGAGCGCCACCAGGGCGCGGGGATCGGGACGTACCTCGCGGAGTACACCGCTTTCCTGTTGCGCGCGACGGTGGCGATCACCGCGAGCCAGCGCCGCCGGCGGTATGCCCTGGTCCACGTCCACACGCTCCCGGACTTCCTCGTCTTTGCCGGCCTGCCGCTGCGCCTCGCCGCGGGCATCCCCATCCTGCTCGACCTCCACGAGGCGATGCCGGAGTTCTTCCGGGCCCGCTTCCCCCGCCGTGCCTCGCGCCTCGCCCACGGGGCGCTGCTGCTCGAGGAGCGCGCCTCGATCGCCGTCGCGCGAGCCGTCGTCACCGTCAACGACGCGCTCGCCGAGCGGCTCGTCGAGCTCGGCGTCCGGCCCGAGAAGGTCACCGTGATCCTCAACGCGCCCGACCTGCGGCGCTTCGACCCCGCGTCGTGCGCCACCCGCCCGTTCATGGAGGACGGCGCGCTCCGCCTGGTCTACGCGGGCGCGCTCACCCCGACGTACGAGCTCGACGTCGTCGTGGACGCGGTGGCGCGCCTCGGCGTCCTGCGCCCCGAGCTCCCGGTCACGCTGGACGTCTACGGCCGCGGCGACAGCGAGGCATCGCTGCGCCCGATGGCCGGCTCGAGCGGTGGCCGCGTCCGCCTCCACGGCCGGATCCCCCTGGAGGACGTGCCCGCCGCGATCGCCGCCACCGACGTCGGGCTGGCGCCGACGGCGCGGACCCCCTTCACGGACATGTCGCTCTCGACGAAGCTCTTCGAGTACGCGGCGATGGGCAAGCCGGCCGTCGCCAGCGCTCTGCCCACGGTGAACCGGTACTTCCCCCCGGGGACGGTGGCCCGCTACACGCCGGGGGACGCCGCCGACCTCGCCCGGGTCCTCCTGGCGCTGGTCGACGATCCCGCCGCGCGAGAGACCGCCCGGGCGGCCACCGCGGCGCGGGCGGCCGAGCTGTCGTGGGACGGCCAGGCCGCGCGGTTCCTCGCGCTCGTGGAGCGCCTCGTCGGCGAATCCGGGCCCGGTCGGTGACGCGACCGTGGATCGTCCTGCTCGAGCGTGAGCGGCACCGGTGGGGCGGCGACATGCGCCGGGCCCACCTCCTGGAGCCGCTGGCGGAGCGGACGGACGCGATCCGCGCGGGCTGGGGGGCCGGCGACCTCGGCCGAGCCCTGCGATCCGCGCGGCCGACCGGACCCCTGCGCCGGTGGCGTCGTGCCCGTCCCCGCGTCGCCTCCTGCGAGCTGCTCGACGAACGCGCTCTCGACGTGCTCGACGCCGGCGGCGAGGGCGTGCTGCTGGACGTCCACGACGAGCCCCTCGGGCAGCTGCGGGCTCTCGGCGTGACGGTCGCGCCCGACCACGCTGCCGACCTGGAGCGCCACTTCGGCCGCGCCGTCGGCTCCTTCGCGCTTCTCGCGGCGCCCAGCGCCTCCTTCGCGACGCTGGCCCGCCTCGACCGGGACCGGACCCTCATCGCGCCCAACGGCACCGACTCGCGGCACGTCCTGCCGGGGCCGCTCCCGGCGGCGCCGGTGGTGGGCATGGTGAGCGGCGCCGCCCCGGCGCGGGGCATCGAGACGCTCGTCGAGGCGGTGCGCCTCCTGCGGACGGCCCAACCCGAGGTCCGCCTGGTCCTGTGGCTCGTCGCCACCGGGGAGGCGAGCGCGGCCTACCTGGACGGCCTGCGGGAGCGCGTCGCCGACGAGGCGTGGGTCGAGATCGCGGCGGCGCCCTACGACCACCTCGGCGAGATCCTGGCCGGGGCGACCGTCCTGGCCGTGCCGCATCCGCCGGGCCCCTACTTCGACGCCGCCCTCCCGATCAAGCTCTTCGACTCGATGGCGGCCGGCCGGCCCCTCGTGGTGACCCCGCGGCTCGAGACCGCCGCCGTGGTCGGCCGCTGCGAGGCGGGCCTGGTGGCGCCCGGGGATCGCGCCGAGGACATCGCCGGCGCCCTCCGGTCGCTCTTCGACGACCCGGCCCTTGCCGCCCGGCTCGCCGCGAACGCGCGCAAGGCGGCAGAATGCGAGTTCGACTGGCGCCACGTCGGCCGCAGGCTCGCCGACGACGTCCTGCAACGCGTCGGCTGAGGCGCCGGATGAGACGGCACAGCCGCCGGATGAGACAGCACCGGCGGGACGCTCGACCGCGAGCGTGCCCGCCACGGGAGGTCAGGTGATCCAGGAAGGAGCGCCGCCGACGGATCGGCGGATCGTTGTCGTCGGGCTCGGGTACGTGGGGCTGCCCCTCGCCCTCGCCCTCGTGGA
Source organism: uncultured Chloroflexia bacterium (assembly GCA_963725875.1). Classification (GTDB taxonomy): domain Bacteria; phylum Chloroflexota; class Limnocylindria; order Limnocylindrales; family CSP1-4; genus CTSoil-043. The sequence continues at coordinate 103,700 of CAVRZZ010000004.1, forward strand.
GTCGGGCAGCTCGGTCGTGGGCCTCGACGCCAGCCCGGCCCGGGTCGCCGAGCTGCTGGCGGGGCATTCACCGATCGACGACATCTCGGACCGGCGGCTGGCCGCCGCGCTCGCGGCGGGCTTCCGCGTGCGCGGGCCGGAGCCGGAGGCGGTGGGGGATGCGGACGCGATCTTCGTCTGCGTGCCGACACCCGTCACGGCGACCAAGGACCCGGACCTGGGCCCCGTGCTGTCGGCGGCCGCGCTCGTCCGCGCGGGGCTGCGCAGGGGGCAGCTGGTCATCCTCCAGTCGACCACGTTCCCGGGAACCACCACCGGCCCGTTCCGCGAGGTCCTCGAGCGCGACTCCGGCCTTCGCGCTGGGGTGGACTTCGACCTGGCGTTCGCGCCCGAGCGCGTGAACCCGGGTGACCCGGCCAGCTCGGGCAAGCTCGTGCCGCGGCTCGTCGGCGGCTCCACGCCCGCCGCCACGGCCCGCGCCGCGGCCCTCCTGCGACGGATCAACGACACGGTCGTGGAGCTCTCCTCGCCGGACGCGGCGGAGCTCGCCAAGCTCCTCGAGAACGTCTTCCGGAACGTCAACATCGCCTTCGTCAACCAGCTCGCCCTCCTCTGCGAGCGGATGGGCCTGGACGTGTGGGAGATCATCGACGCGGCGGCGACGAAGCCGTTCGGCTTCATGAAGTTCACGCCGGGCCCCGGCGTCGGCGGCCACTGCATCCCCGTGGACCCGTACTACCTCGCCTGGCGGGCCCGGGAGTTCGACTTCACCGATCGCTTCATCGAGCTGGCGGCCGACGTCAACGTGGGGATGCCGCGCCACGTCGTCGACCTCGCCGCGGAGGCGCTGAACGAGCGGCAGCGTGCCCTCAACGGCGCCCGCGTCGGGGTCCTCGGCGTCGCCTTCAAGGCGAACGTCGGCGATGCGCGGGAGTCGCCGGCGGCCGACATCCTGGCCGGCCTGCGCGAGCGTGGTGCGGACGTCCGCTACCACGACCCGCACGTGGCGACGTTCCGGGACGCCGCAGGCACGGTGGGCACGTCGGTCACCTTCGACGAGCTGCTCGGGTGGGCGGACCTCGTGGTCGTCGTGACGCCGCACCGGGCGATCGACTGGGACGCGGTCTACGACCGCGCGGACCTCGTGCTCGACACCGTCAACTCCTCGCGCGGCCGCGCGCTGCGCCCGCGCCAGGTCCTGCGCCTCGGAGCCGGGTGGAGCGGCTGACCGACGAGCCGTCGGGCGGGGCGCTCGACGTCCTCGTCGTCGCGCGGTGGTACCCGTCGGTCGCCGACCCGGTGCGCGGCCGGTTCGTCGCCGACCAGGTGGCGGCCCTGGTGCGGACGGGCCGGGTCCGGCCGCGTGTCGTCGTCGCCGAGCCCGTCACGCCGGGCGGACGCGACGACGCGGAGCGCGACGCGCGGACCGCCGCCCTGCGCGACTACTTCGCACGCGGCGTCGCCGGCCACCCCGCGCTCTTCGCGGCGGCGGGGTGGGCGGGGGCGCCCGGCGTCCCGGTGGCGCGCCTCGGCGTCGTCGAGGCGAACCGCCGCCGCGACGGGCGGCCGGGAACCGTCGCCTCCCGGCAGGCCGCCCTCCGTGCGCTCGCCTCCCGGCTTTCCGCCATGCGGCCGGACCTCGTCCACGCCCACGGCCTCTTCCCTGACGGCATCGCCGCGGCCGAGCTCGCCGCGCGGCTGGGCGTGCCCTTCGTCCTGACGGAGCACTCCTCGACGTTCGCCTCGGAGCTCGACGACCCCGGAGTCCGGGCCATGGCCGCCGACGCTGTCGCGGGAGCGGCCGCCATCCTCGCCGTCGGCGCGGCGCTGGCCGCCGAGATACGCTCCCTGCTGCCCGTCGTCGCGGGCCTCGTGGAGATCGAGCCGAATGCCGTGGACGCCGAGGCGTTCCACGCGGCGCCGATCGCGGGGCGCGACCCGGAGTCGCTGCTCTGGGTGGGCTCGCGGCTCCCCGCGAAGGGCATCGAGACCCTGCTCCGCGCGTTCGCCCTCGTGCGCACGGCGCGACCCGGCGCGACGCTCCGCCTCATCGGGGCGGCGCCCAAACTCGCTGACGACGCCGCGTGGCGCGACCTGGCCCGGCAGCTCGGGATTGCCGACGCCGTGGCCTTCGAGCCGTCCGCCGACCGCGCCGGGGTCGCCGCCGCGATGGCCCGCGCGAGCGTCTTCGTCCACCCCAGCCGGCGCGAGACGTTCGGCGTCGTCGTCGCCGAGGCCCTGGCGTCCGGCCTGCCCGTGGTCGCCACGCGGACCGGCGCCGCCCGCCTCCTGGAGCCCGACGTCGAGGCCGTGGGCGCGCTGGCCGACGTCGACGACGCCGCGGGGCTGGCGGATGCCGTGCTCCGCGTCCTGCGGCAGCGGGGGTCGTACGACCCGGAGCGCCTGCGGGCCCGCGTCGTCGGCCGCTTCGACGCCGAGACGGTCGCCGGCTCCATCGCCGATCGGTACAACCGGATCGTCGGGCGCCATGGCACGGCCCGCCGCGCGCCGGCCGGTGCGCCCGTGGGCGTCGCGGGACGGCCGGGGCCGTGGGACGGTGCGCGCCGTCTCGTGATCCTCGCGACCAACCGACCGCGCGCCGAGAGCCTCGGGGCGCTGCCCGCCGGGCTCCTTGCGGGAGCCGTGGTCGTCGCCCCGGCGTCGGCCGTCCCGGCAATGCGCAGCGCGGGCCTGGACCTGCGCCCCTTCGACGCCCGGCCGGCCGGACGGCTTCGGCGCATGTCGGAGCGGCTCGCCGGCTCCGCCGGCCGCGATCCTTCGGCGTCCGGGGCGACCGTCGCCGCGACCCGGGTGCTCGAGCAGCTCCTGCCCGACGCCGAGGCCGGCCCCGGCCGCGACCGAGATGCCGGCCAGGACCCTGGTCGCGCTGCCGCCCAAGGCGCCGCCCCCGGCGCTGGCACCGCCCCCGGCGCTGGCGCCGCCGAGGGCGAGCCCCCCGAGCTGCTGCCCATCGACGGAGCCGACGCGATCATCGCCCTCCCGTCGATCGACGCCGGCCGTGCCGTCCCGCTCCCCGGCTCCACCGGGTGGCTCGCGGATCGCGTGGCCGCGGGCCCGGGAGCGTCCTGAGCCGTGGACGTCGTCCTGTACGTGGCGAACGACGTGCGCCACGACTCGCGCGTCCTGCGCGAGGCCGCCACGCTGGCGCAGGCGGGGCACCGGGTGACGGTCATGGCCACCACTCGCAACGCCGACGAGGCGCCGGGCCGCGAGCGGCGCGACGGGTTCGAGATCATCCGGCTCGCCGTCCCGATGCGGACCCCGCTCTTCGTCACGTGGGTCCACCGCCCCTGGCGGCTTCATCGACGCCTGGCCCGCAACGTGCGGGCGGTCCTGCGCGGAGGCCCCCGCGCCTGGTCGGTCGCCGCCGCGTCGGTGATCCTCGCGGTGCTGACCCTGCCGTGGCTCCTCGTGCGAGGCGCGTGGGAGCTCGTGCTCCGGGCACGCGGCGCGGCGCCGAGGCCCACCTGGGTCGACTACCTGGGCGTCTGGCGCGGGCGCCGGATCGGGTGGTGCCGCGCCGCCGCCGCCGCCGCCCCACCCGCCCACGTCCACCATGCCAACGACGCCGAGACGCTCCCGGCGGCGTTCCGGGCGGCGGCACGGGACGGTGCGCGGGTGGTCTACGACAGCCACGAGATCTTCACCGCGTGGGGCCCGCTGCTCGACCAGCCGGCCCCCGTTCGGCGGGCGTTCCTGGCCTGGGAACGGCGACTCGCGCGGCGCGCCGTCGCGCTCGTGACCGTGAACGACGAGATCGGCGCCGAGCTGCGGCGGCTGCTCGGGGTCGACCGGATCGTCGTGGTCCACAACTGCCCGCCGCGCTGGGATCCGCCCGATTCGGCGCCGAACCTGATCCGGCCGGCGGCCGGCATCCCGGCTGCGGCGCCGGTCGTCCTGTGCCACGGCAACCTCCGTTCCGGGCGGGGCCTGGAGCAGACCGTGGAGGCGATGAGCCGGCCCGGGCTGGAGGCCGCGCACCTCGTCTTCATGGGGTACGGCCGCGGGGTGGTCGCCCCGCTGCTCGAGGACCGCCGGGTCCGCGGCCGCATCCACGTCCTCGATCCGGTGGCCCCGGCCGATCTCCTGCCGTGGGTCGCGTCGGCGGACGTCGACGTCATGGCAATCCTGCCGGTGGACCAGAACAGCGTCCTCTCGAGCCCGAACAAGCTGTTCGAGAGCCTCGCCGCCGGCGTGCCGGTCGTGACGAGCGACCTCCCCGTCCGTCGTCGCATCGTCTGCGACGACCCCGACGGCCCCCTCGGTGCGCTGTGCGACGCGTCGGACCCGGACTCGATCGCCGCGGCGATCCGCTCGCTCCTCGAGGTGACCGCGGAGGAGGCCGCCGAGCGGCGGGCGCGGATCCTGCGCGCCGCGCATGCCCGGTGGAGCTGGGAGCGCGAAGGCGCGCGGCTCGCCGCGCTGTACGCGGACCTCGAGCGCGAGGGGAGGGCACCCGCGCACCCGGGGTGACCCGGTCGTTGCGGCTTCTTCACCGCGATTTCGCCGGCCCACCACCCGGGCCCGCGGTCCCGTTGGGGTACGATGCGCCGGGCTCGGCGCCGTGGCGTCGCGCCCCCGATCACCCGACCAGAGAACCCACAAGAGGAACCATGACTTTCCGCGCTCGCCCGACGACGCGGACCGGCCGCCGCAGCGGCTTCGAGTCCGACTCGCGGCGGAACCTCTACTTCAACATCGGCTTCGGCGCCGTCGTCGTCCTGGCGGTCCTGCTGCTCGTCGGCGCGGCCGGGGCCAGCTGGTACGACGAGCACCTGGCCCCGGTGGCGCGGGTCAACGGCGAGGCGATCACCAAGGACGCCCTGCGGACGCGGATCTCCCTCGAGACGTTCCGCCTCGACACCCTGGAGTCGCGGACGCGCGAGAAGGCGAACGCCGGCCGCATGTCGGCGGCGCAGGGCCAGCAGCTGCTCAACTACATCGCCGACCAGAAGCAGCAGGTCGCGAACCTCGCCTACGAGCGCGAGATCGACACGACGCTCCTGCTCCAGCTGGCGCCCAAGCAGAACGTCGCGGTGACGGCGGCCGAGATCGACGCCCAGGTCACCGAGGACGCCACGACGCCGGAGAGCCGCCACACCTTCCAGCTCCAGGTGACGCCCGAGACGAGCACCGGCGCCACCGAGCCGTCCCAGGCCCAGAAGGATGCGGCGAAGAAGAAGGCCGACGGGCTCCTCGCCGACCTCAAGGGCGGCAAGGCATGGGAAGACGTCGTGAAGGCGTCCGGCGACGCGGACGCCGCCGAGACGAACGGCGACCTCTACTTCATCGACCAGGGCGTGACGTCGCCCGACCAGGCCTTCGTCGAGGCCATCTTCGGCCTCGCGGCCCCGGGCTACACGGAGGTCGTCGAGGGGGCCGACGGCGTCTACCGGATCGGGCGCCTGACCGAGATCGTGCCCGAGGTGGTCGATCCGAACTTCCTCAAGCGCGCCGCGGACGCCGGGGTCGACGAGGCCGCCTACCGGCGCTCCGCCGAGTCCGCCGTCGCGGTCGGCAAGATCGAGGACGCCCTCCTCGCCGAGGTCGTCGACAAGCCGTCCGAGCAGCGGCGCGCCGGCGAGATCGCCATCGAGAACAACGGCGGGGACCCGATCGCCAGCGGTGCGGTGCTCGTGAAGCACCTGCTCTTCTCGCCCAAGGACGATCCCGGGGCCGCCGCGGACCTGGCCGCCGACGATCCGGCGTGGAAGGCCGCCGAGGAGGAGGCCGCGAAGGCCTACGAGGACCTGCGGGCCGGGACGCAGCGCTTTGTCGACCTGGCGCCCGGCAGCGACGATGCCACGTCGGCCGCCGCGAACGGCTTCCTGCCCTACTTCGCCAAGGACGACCCGAGCGCCCAGCTCGACCCCGCCTTCGCCGCCGCCATCTTCGCGGACGGCCTCCAGCCCGGCCAGCTCCTGGAGCCGGTCAAGTCCGCGTTCGGCTGGCACGTGATCGAGTTCGTCAGTGCCGACGACCCGGTCGTCCGGTCCCAGAAGCTGATCGCCGAGGCCTCGCAGCCGGACGCCGACTTCGCGGCCATCGCCGCGGAGCATTCCACGGCCGCGTCCGCCGTCGACGGCGGCGACCTGGGCTGGATCGCGCGCTACCAGCTCGCCCGCGAGGTCGAGGACCCGATCTTCGCCACCCAGGCGAACGGCTTCACGGAAGCCGTGGCGGGCACCGACGGCCTGGTCTTCTACAAGGTCTCCGAGGTCGCAACCCGCTCCCCGGACCCGGACCAGGCGGCGACGCTCCGCGACAACGCGTTCGGCAACTGGTACCAGGGGGTCAAGAACGATCCCGCCCAGACGACGATCGAGCGTCTCCTGGCGACCGCCTGAGCGGAGCGGAGCGGCGCGTGCTCGATGCCCTGTTCTTCGAGGCCCGGACTCGCTGGGGGCTCGACCCGGCGGACGGCCTGGCGATCGTGCCGGCCGAACGGCTGATCGCGACGCCGCTGGAGCCCGCGTGGCCGGTGCTCGTGGTCCCGCTGGCCGTGCTGCGGACCGCGGTTCCGGCCGACGCGCCGGTCCCGCTCCCCGGCCGCCACGGCCCGGCCGGCCGCGACGCCCTCTCGGTGCTGCGGCGCCTCTACCCGCCCGACCACCCGGTCGGGCGGTTCGGCGCGCCGGAGGGAACGACCGTAGGCGACCTGGCGGCGGAGGACCTGGCCGCGCCGCTCTACCTCGCGCCGCTCGCGCCGGAGCTCGCCACCGCGTCGCCGTGGGGGATGCCCTGGATCTCGAACCGGCTGCGGGCCCCGGACGGCTGCCCGTGGGACCGCGAGCAGACCCACGAGTCGCTGCGCAACCACCTCCTCGAGGAGGCGTACGAGGTCTACGACGCGCTGGCGGGCGGTGCCACGCCGGAGCTCGCGGCCGAGCTCGGGGACCTCTGGCTGCAGGTCGTGCTCCACGCCCAGCTGGCGGCGGAGGCGGGCGTCTTCGACCTGGCCGACGTCCAGGCGGCGATCGCCTCCAAGATCGTCCGGCGCCACCCGCACGTCTTCGGCGACGCGGAGGTCCGCACCGCGACGGACGTCAACCGCCAGTGGGAGCGGATCAAACAGGCGGAGCGTGCCGAGGCCGCCGCCGTGGCCGCGCTGGAGGCCGGCGACGGGTCCCCGGCGCCGCTGCCGAAGAGCGCCCTCGACGGCGTCAGCCGCGCGATGCCGGCCCTCGCCGCCAGCCAGGAGATGCAGGAGCGCGCGGCGCACCTCGGCTACGACTGGCCGTCGATCGACGGGATCCTGGAGAAGGTGACCGAGGAGCTGGACGAGCTGGCCGCCGCCGAGGGATCCGCCGCCCGCACGGAGGAGCTGGGCGACCTGCTGATGGTCGTCGTGAACCTCGCGCGCCACCACGACGTCGAGGCGGAGGCGGCGCTCCGGTCCGCCAACGACAAGTTCCGACGGCGCTTCGGCATCGTGGAGCGGCTGGCGGCGGAGCGCGACGTCGCCCTGCGCGACCTGACCTTCGCCGAGCTCGACGCCCTGTGGGACGCGGCCAAGGTCGAGCTGGCGAACGCCGCGCCGGCCGGCCGGGCAGGCCACAATGGACCCAGGGAGGTGCCGCGATGACGATCGGCAACCGGGCGAAGCCGCGACCGTCGGGCCGCCGGCCGGACGAGCTGCGGCCCGTGACGATGACGCTCGGCGTGCAGAAGTGGGCCGAGGGATCCTGCCGGATCCGCGTCGGCGACACCGAGGTCCTGTGCGCCGCCACGATCGAGGATCGGGTCCCGCCGCACCTGCGCGGCAAGGGGAGCGGCTGGGTCACCGCGGAGTACTCCATGCTGCCGCGCTCCACCGCCGAGCGAACCCAGCGCGAGGCCACCGCCGGCAAGGTCGGCGGGCGCACGCACGAGATCCAGCGCCTCATCGGGCGCTCGCTGCGCGGCGTCGTCGACCTCGGACGGCTCGGCGAGCGGACCGTGACCGTCGACTGCGACGTGCTGCAGGCGGACGGCGGGACCCGCACCGCCAGCATCACCGGTGGGTACGTGGCCCTGGCAGCAGCCCTGACCACGTACGGCATGGAGCGGCTGCTCGTCGGCAAGGTCGCGGCCGTGTCGGTCGGCATCTTCGAGGGCGCGGCGCTCCTCGACCTCGACTACGCGGAGGACAAGGTCGCCGAGGTCGACTTCAACGTCGTCGGGACGGACGCCGGCCGCTATGTCGAGCTGCAGGGCACGGCCGAGGGCAAGGCGTTCTCGCGCGACGACCTGGGAGCCCTCCTCGACCTGGCCGGGACCGGCCTCGCGCGCCTGTTCGAGGCCCAGGCGGCCGCCCTCGCAACCGTGAAGCGGTGACCGTCGCCGAGCCGCTGGGCCGTCGCCGGGCCGTCACAACGCCAGCGAGCACCCTGACGCCCGATCCCGGGCCGCGCCCCCGGCTGCTGGTGGCGACCCGCTCGCCCCACAAGCTGGCCGAGTTGCGCGACCTCCTGCACCTGGAGCGCGCGCAGCTCGTCGACCTCGACGACGTCGGGATCCTCGACGAGGTGGACGAGACGGGCGCCACCTTCGCCGCCAACGCTGCCCTCAAGGCGCGCTACTACGCCCGGCGCTCGGGGCTCCCGACCCTCGCCGACGACTCCGGGCTCGAGGTGGATGCCCTCGGTGGGGGCCCGGGAGTCCGGACCCGGCGCTTCGCCGGGGAGCAGGCAACCGACGTGGAGAACAACGCGAAGCTGCTGGCCGCGCTGGACGGCCTCCCGCCGGGACGGCGCGGCGCGCGCTACCGGTGCGTGCTCGCCCTCGCCCTGCCCGGGCGGACCGGCCCGCGCGGCGGCCTGCCGGTGCGACTGGCGCGCGGCACGTTCGAAGGCCGGATCGGGACGCGGCCGCGCGGGACGAACGGCTTCGGCTACGACCCCATCTTCGAGCCCGTGGCCGAGCCGCCGGGCGGCGCGACGGTCGGGGAGTGGCCGCCCGAGCGCAAGCAGGCCGTCTCGCACCGGGCCCGCGCGGCCCGCCGCCTGGCGCCGCACCTGGCCAGGGAGGGGTTCTGACCGCGATCGGGCTACACTCCACAGCGGCCGCGCTGCCGCGTGCGACGGCGGCCCGAGTGCCGCACCACGGAGTTACGCCCACCTCGTGACCTCCTCTCCCGTCCGGCCCGCCGCGGAAGCGACCGACGGCTTCCGACCGGACATCGAGGGCCTCCGCGCCGTCGCGATCGTCCTCGTCCTCCTGTACCACGCGTCCGTCCCCGGCTTCACCGGCGGGTACATCGGCGTCGACGTGTTCTTCGTCCTCTCCGGGTTCCTGATCACCGGGCTCCTTCTCCGCGAGGTGCGCCGGACGGGGACCATCTCGCTGCCCAGCTTCTACGCGCGGCGGGCCCGGCGCCTCCTCCCGGCGTCGGCCCTCGTGCTGCTCGTCACGGTCGTCGCCTCGGCCGTGATGATGCCGCCGCTGCGTGTGCCGGACGTGGCCGGCGATGCGTCCGCGGCGGCGCTCTACATCTCGAACATGCGCTTCGCGTTCCAGGCCACGGACTACCTGCAGGCCGAGCTCGCGCCGTCGCCGATCCTGCACTTCTGGTCGCTGAGCGTCGAGGAGCAGTTCTACGTCTTCTGGCCGGCGACCGTCCTCCTGATCGCCCGCGCCGGCGGCAACGTCGGGCGGCGGATCGCGATCACCACGGCCGTCATCGCGGTCGTCTCCTTCGGGCTCGCGCTCTGGCTCACCGGCGCCAACCAGCCGTGGGCGTTCTTCTCGCTGCCCACGCGGGCCTGGGAGCTGAGCCTCGGGGCGTTCCTCGCGATCGGGGCGACCCAGCTGGCCCGCATCCCCGCGCGGCCCGCCGCGATCGCGGCCTGGGTCGGCCTCGGCATGGTCGCCCTGGCCGGTGTCGTCCTGGACACGGGCACGCCGTTCCCGGGCGTCGCCGCGCTCCTCCCGACCGTCGGCAGTGCCCTCGTGATCGCCGGCGGGTTCCGGCAGAGCGCCTTCGCGCCGGGCCGCTGGCTCTCGAAGGCGATCCCTCGCTTCCTTGGCCGGATCTCCTACTCGCTCTACCTGTGGCACTGGCCGCTGCTCATCCTGCCCGCCGTGGCGCTCGACATGAAGCTTCCGTGGTGGGCCCGGGGCGCCCTCGTCCTCGCCGCGGTCGGGCTTGCCGCCGCAACCCAGCGTTGGGTGGAGGATCCTCTGCGCCACGGCTTCCGGATCGGGACCCTGCCCCGCCGCAACCTCGCCATGGCCGGCGCCCTGACCCTGGCCGTTGCGACGTTCTCCCTGGGTGTCGGGATCTCCACCGCGAACGCCCTCCAGGGAACCGCCTCGGCGGACGTGGCGACCGACGAGCAGCAGCTCGACGAGATCCTGGCGGGTCTCGCGTCGCCGTCGCCGGCCGTCTCTCCGACCGCCGGTCCGGCGACGTCGGCGGCGCCGGGTGCCACTCCGTCGCCGCCCAGCTCCCCCGCGCCGCCCGGCTCCCCCGCGCCGTCCGGCGATCCGGGCTTCCTGCCGGCCACGGTGGGCGGCCCGCTGCCGGCCGGCCTCCGCCCGTCCCTGGCCAGCGCGCGCGACGACAAGCCCGCCACCTACGACTCGGGGTGCCACGCGTCGCAGGAGGAGACGGTCGCCCGCGTCTGCGCCTACGGCGACGAGGCGTCGTCGACGACGGTCGTGCTCCTCGGCGACAGCCACGCCGCCTCCTGGTTCCCGACCGCGGAGCGCCTCGCCACCGACCGCGGCTGGCGCCTCCTCAACCTCACGAAGTCCGGCTGCGCCGCCGTCGACGTCCGGCAGTGGAACTCGATCTTCAAGCGGGAGTACGCGGAGTGCGATGCCTGGCGCGAATCGGCCCTGCGCCTCATCGAGCGGGAGCACCCCGCCCTCGTCCTCGTGGCGAACAGCCGGCTGGTGAGCATCGTCGGCCCGGATGACGTGACCACGCTCACGGGCAGCGAGCGCACCGCCGCGTGGGAGGCCGGCGCCGAACGGACGCTCGAGCGCCTGTCCCGTGCCGCGGACGAAGTCGTCCTCATCGGCGACACGCCGCGCTCGCGGTTCGACGTGCCGGTCTGCCTGTCCGACCACCGGGACGACATCCTGGCCTGTGCGACCGCGTTCGAGCGCGCCGTCGACCCGGCCTGGCGCGACGTGGAGGCGGCCGCAGCCGGGCAGGCGGGCGCCGCGTTCGTCGACCCGACTCCCTGGGTCTGTCCGTCCGACCCGTGCCCACCCGTCATCGGCAACTTCCTCGTGCTGCGGGACGAGCACCACCTGACGACGCCCTTCGCGGCCGCCCTTGCCGGGCGCCTGGAGGCGTCGCTGTCGGAGATCGCCCGTCGCCCGTGACGGGGACGCCGGCCCGGCGCCCGTGGCGTGGGTGCCCGCCCGTGACGCGGGTGCCCGCCCGGCGCCCTCAGGCTTCCGTCACCGTCCGTGGTGGAGCGGCGGGGATCTCCTCGCGGCGCGTGCCGTGGGGAGCCTCGGCCACCGCGGCCGGCGGCCGGCGCCGGCGCAGTCGCAGCAGATCCGAGACGAGCTCCCGCTTCATGAGCTGGATCGCCTTGGCCGGGTCGACGCCCTTGGGGCAGACCTGCGAGCACTCGCCGGCGAAGTGGCAGCGCCACGGCCCGCTGCCGCCGGAGAGCACCTCGCGGCGCGCGCCGAAGCCGCCGTCGCGCGTGTCGCTGTTGTACCGGTGGGCCTGGCCCAGGGGCATCGGGCCCGCGTAGTGCGGGTCGGTCGCCACCGTGGGGCAGGCCGCCATGCAGCAGCCGCACTTGATGCAGTAGCTGAACTGCAGGTACTGCTCCAGCTCGTGGGGCGACTGCCAGTACTCGCGGGTCGGGTCGTCCTGCTCCTGCGTGTCGTCCCGGACCAGGTACGGCATCAGCTCGCGGTGCGCTTCGAACATCGGCGCGAGGTCCGGGACGAGGTCCTTGACGATGGCGAAGTTCGGGAGCGGGGCGACCGCCACGACGTCACTGCCCAGCTCGCCGATCTGCGTGTTGCAGGCGAGCCGCGGGCGCCCGTTGATGAGCATCCCGCACGAGCCGCAGATGCCCATCCGGCACGACGAGCGCCAGGCGAGGCTCGGGGCGGAGATCTCCTTCACCTTCCACAGGCCGTCGAGCACGGTCATGCCGGGCAGGACCTCGATCCGGTGATCCTCCCAGCGCGGCTCGCGATCCGTGCCGGGCTCGTAGCGGCGGACGTGGAAGGTGACGGTTCTCACGACCGTGTCGGTCATGTCAGCCTCCCATCCCCATCGACGCCGCGCCCGGCGCGGCGAGGGCCGCCCACGTCCCGAACACGAACAGTCCGACGCCGAGCACCACGAGACCGACGTTGACGACCCGGCGCAGCCCGGCGCCGGGATTGAGCTCCAGGAGGATGTTCCGGAAGCCGTAGAGCCCGTGGTAGAGCGCGGCCCCGAGGAGCAGGACGTAGGTGATCGTGAAGAACGCGCTCCCCGCGCGAGCCGCGACGCTCTCCCATTCGACCGGCTCGGCGCCGGCGGTGCCGAAGATCCCGAGCGTCTGGTCGAGATGCATGATCGCCATGTGCAGGCCGAGGAGGACGAGGATCACCACGCCCGCGCCGATGTGCCAGGTCCAGAGGGTCCGGTCGCGCATCGTCCAGCCCTCCTACGCCAGCACGAAGAAATCGAGGCCGCCCCAGAGCGCGACCACCGCGGCGATCATCAGCACCGCCCGCGCCAGGCGCCGCTGGCGGCCGACCGAGGTCGCGTAGGGGTAGACGGGCTCGATGGGCCGCCCGACGGCGTAGCCGAGCTCGATGATCGCGAGCCGGATCCCGTTGACGGCGTGGAAGGCGAAGGCCGCGAAGACCAGGTACTCCCCGATCATGAAGAGGGGGCCGGAGACGACGCCCATCGCCTGGTCCCAGCTCTCGGGCCCGAGGGCGCGGGACGAGGTGACGAAGATGTGCATCACGAAGTACGCCAGCAGGCCGAGGCCGGTGACGCGATGGAGCGTGTAGAGGTAGCGCTCGAAGCCCCAGCGCCCGCCGGCGGCCCAGCCCCGGATCCCCAGCCGGTTCGGATGTCCGCGGGATTCCATCGATCTCCTCCCGGCTAGTACTTGCGCTCGACCGGCTTCCACGTGTCGATGGTCACCGGCTTGTGCTCGAACCGGGGGCCGTCGGGCGCGTGGAACGCCAGCGTGTGCCTGAGCCACGTCTCGTCGTCGCGGGTCGGGAAGTCGCGCCGGGCGTGGGCGCCGCGCGACTCCTCGCGGGCGAGGGCCCCGGCCACGGTCACCTCGGCGAGGTCGACGAGGTTGTCCAGCTCGAGGGCGTGGACGAGGTTGGAGTTGTAGACGCGGGACTTGTCGGCGACCGGCGCGTGCTGCGCACGCCCACGGATCTCGCCGATCTTCGCCAGCGCCGTCGCCAGGTCGGTCCCGTTGCGGAACACGCCGACGTTGGCGTCCATCGTCGCCCGCAGCTCGCGCCGGAGCTCGTAGAGGTTCTCGTCGCCGGTCCGCGCGAGGACCTGGCGGACGCGGTCCTCGGCAGCCTCGGCCCGGTCCGCAGGCAGGGGCGCGGCCGCCTCGATCCCGGGCAGCGCCGCCGCGATCTCCCGCCCGGCGATGCCGCCCCAGACGAGGCACTCGGCGGTCGAGTTCGAGCCCAGCCGGTTTGCGCCGTGGAGCGAGACGCAGGCGGCCTCGCCCGCCGCCCAGATGCCGGCCAGGCGCGTCTGCCCCGTGATGTCGGTCTCGATGCCGCCCATCGAGTAGTGGGCGACCGGGCGGATCGGGATCGGCTTCTCGATCGGGTCGAGCCCGAGGAACTTGATCGTCACCTCGCGGATGAGCGGCAGCCGGGTGTTGATCCTGTCGGCGCCGAGGTGGGTGAGGTCGAGCTCCAGGTAGTCCTGCCCGTCGGGCGTCTTGAAGCCGCGCCCGGCCAGGATCTCCTCGGTCTCGGCCCGGGAGACCATGTCGCGCGGCGCCAGCTCGACGAGCTTGGGCGCGTAGCTCGCCATGAACCGCTCGCCCGTGTTGTTCCGGAGGTAGCCCCCCTCGCCCCGGCAGGCCTCGGTCATGAGGATGCCGTTCGGCACGAGGCCGGTCGGGTGGAACTGCAGGAACTCCATGTCCTCGAGCGGCAGGCCGGCCCGGTAGGCCATCGCCATGCCGTCGCCGGTAACCGTCTGGGAGTAGGTCGTGAACCCGTACAGGCAGCCGCCGCCCCCGGAGGCGATGAGCAGCGCCTTGCCCCGGATCGCGACGGTCTCGCCCGTGCCCATGTGGATGCCGATCAGGCCGGCGAAGGCGCCCGCGTTCACCAGGATGTCGGTGACGAAGAGCTCGTCGTAGCGGGTGAAGCTGGGGTAGCGCTGCAGCTGGTCGTACAGCGTCTGCATCTCGAAGAAGCCGGTCTTGTCGGCCGCCAGCGTCGCCCGCGGGTAGCTGTGCCCGCCGAACGGGCGCTGGGAGATGTAGCCGTCGGCGTCGCGCGTCCAGGGGATGCCCCAGTGGTCGAGCTGGCGGATCTCCCCGGGGATCGTGTCGACGAACGTCCGGACGACGTCCTGGTCGGCCAGGAAGTCCGAGCCCTTGACCGTGTCCCAGGCGTGCAGCTCCCGCGAGTCGCCCAGGTCCTCGCGCAGGACCGCCGCCGTGCCGCCCTCGGCGCAGACCGAGTGGGCCCGCATGAGCTGGACCTTGGAGACGATGCCGATGTCGACCTTGCCCTCGAGCCGCCGGGAGATCTCGACCGCGGCGCGCAGCCCGGCCAGCCCGGCGCCCAGGATCACGACATCGTGCTGGAGCTCACGATCCATCGAGGGACCTCACGAGGCTGGGCTCGGACGCCGTGGCCGGATGGCTGGTCTCCGGCGCCGGGCCCGAGTCCTCAGGGTAGGCAACGGGCGGCGATCGGATAGGTGCCGATGGCCTCGTTCCCCGGGGGCCTGCGGTCACACGTCGCGACGGCGGGGCGGGCGACAGGGTGCGTGAGCGCCGTTTGACCCGCGGCGGGTTCCGCGCTATGACCTCTGCACCACGACCTCGGTCGTTCCGCTCTTGCCCTTCAACTCGAGGTCCCGGCGCTCTAGGCCGGCCGGCAGCTGCCCGGGTCCGCCGCATCAGGGCGTCGGCGGGTCGCCGGGGAAGACCTGGCCGAACACCCCGTAGCGATCCACGGGGATCGTCGGGTCGAACATGTTGGGGGACCCGAGAAGCTCGAAGTAGCTCAACCCGGCGTAGCTCCCGGAGCCCCTGTACCACATGGCGATGACGTCCCCGACCTCGTCCAGGATGCCCGAGCCGGTGCCCTGCCACGCTCCGTCGCCGGCCTCGAGGCGGGTGGGGCCCCACTGCGTGCCGGACCCGAAGGAGTCGCTGGTTCCGCCCCGGAAGTTCGTCACCCAGGACGGCGCGAGGTACGTTCCGCTGACCCGGGGGTCGTTGACCTGGTCGATGCCCGCGTAGGTGCCACCCATGAGATCGACGTAGGTGTACGCGGAGGTCCCCTCGACGACGCTCACCGGCCCGTAGGCGATCGCGCCGGGCGTTGCAGCCGGGACGGGCGCGGGGGTGTCCGAGACGTTCGGCGAGGGAATGGGCCCGGTCACGGTCGGGAGGCCAGCCAGGTCCGGGGGGTCGCCGGGGAAGATCAGGCCTCGGATCGCGTAGGGCTCCTTGCCCGACCGCAGCTCGAAGTAGCCGAGCCCGGCGTAGCCGCCGGTCCCCTTGAACCAGCTGACGACGATGTGTCCGCGATCCGACGAGTAGACGCCGGAGCCGGTGCCCTCCCACGCCCCGCCGTCGTTCTCCAGCCGCAGCGTGCCCCACTGGACCATCGCGACGCTGTCTGTCTTCCCCCACATGTTCGTGCTCCAGGGGGAGCCCCGCTCGGTGCCGCTCACGCGCGGGTCGCCGGCCGTCACCGTGCACGCGAGCGTGCCGTCGCGGAACTCCTGGTACCCGTCCGAGATCGTCGTCCCGCTTCCCAGGTCGCCAGTGGGGCAGATCGCGGTGCCGGTGACCGAGGTGGCCTTCGCGGCCTCCGGGGGCGGCGATGCCGTCGGGCTCGGGGGCGGCGATGCCGTCGGGCCCGGCGACGTGGGTGTCGTCGACGGCGGAGCGACCGTCGCGCCGGCGGCGCAGCCCGCCAGCAGTGCCATGACCGCCATGCCGGCGAGGAGCCGGCTCGGGATCGTGCGCCGATCCATCGTCGTACCTCCTGGATCGATCAGGGTTGTGGCACGGCCGCCGGGAAGCGGGCGATGCCGCTCGGCGTCTGCGCGAAGACGGTGCCGTCGCGGGCGACGGCGTAGGCCGGCGCTCCCCAGGCCACGGCGGTCGGAACAGCGTCCGCGTACGGGAACGTCCATCGCGCGCCGTCGTAGCGGGCGGGGCCCCGGCCGGTGGAGGCCCACAGCGTGCCGTCCGGGCCGAGGACCAGGTCGCCCACGGACGCACCGCCGACGAAGTCGGAGGGCAGCTCGACGACGGTCCAGGCCGTCCCGTCGAAACGAGCCGCCCGGGCGGCCTCCGCCCGCCCATCGGCCGACCGGTCGGAGACCGCGACCCAGACCGCGCCGTCCGGCGCCGTCCCGAGGACGGTTGCACCGTCGAACGCCGAGCCGTCAACCTCGCTGACGATCTGCCAGCCCCGGCCGTCGAACCGCGCGAGGCCGGCGGAGGAGTCCCCCCAGAACCAGGAGCTGCCCGCCCAGAGGGCGCCCGCCTTATCGACCGCGAGCGACGTCGGGTCGACCGGGCATCCCTTGATCACCTGTCTCACCCACGAGGTCCCGTCGAAGGTCAGGCGCCAAAGCCTGGATGCCGTTGCAGGCCAGCCGCCGGCGGCGCCCACCGTGCCGGCGACCCACACAGTCCGCTGTGCATCGAACGCGATTGCCCTGGCCGCCCCGTCGACCCACCCCGACGGGTCGGCGGGTCCGGTGTCGACCACGGTCCACTTTCCGTCGCGGAGGTAGGCGACCCCGGCCTCGCCGGCCGCCCAGAGCGTCCCGTCGGGCGCGTACTCCAGGACGTCGGGCCCGTAAGCTGACAGGTCCGGGTCGATCGGCTCGTTCGTCCAGGCGCCGTTCCGGAAGTGCCACAGCCCGCTGTCGCCGCGCGCCCACCCGCGCGCGTGCCCATCACCGTCGCGCGCCCACAGCTCATCGCGCGAGACCGCCAGCAGGAGCTTCAGGTTCGTCGGCGACGCCGGCGGCCAGGCCCGTTCCCAGCGGTCGTCGACGAGCCGGAAGATGCCGCCGCCGGTCGCGACGAACACGCCGTCCTTCGTGGCCGCCAACCCGTCGGGCAGCCCGTCGGGCAGCCCGTCGGGCGGCCCGTGGTAGATCCACGACTGCCCGTCGAAGCGCGCGACCGCGCCGACCGACCTGCTGTCGCGGGCCCAGACCGCGCCGTCCGGGCCTGCGGCCACCGCATGCGACCCGGCCAGCAGGCCGGCGGTCTCGTTGGTCCAGGCGGTGCCGTCGAACCGGGCCACGCCGCCGACGGTGGAGACCCACACGTCACCGTTCGGGAGGGGAAGGATCGACCGGACGTCACGGCCCAGCAGGGACGTCGCGCTCCCGTCGAAGATCGTCCAGTGCTGCCCCTCGTACCGCGCGACCGATCCGACGTACTCGTCGGAAGCCTGCGCAGACCAGCCCACCCACGGCCGCCCGTCCCGGTCCACGGCGATCGCGCCGATGACCGCCGCCGGGTCGGGCCGGCCCGGGTCGAGCGTCGTCCACGACGAGCCGCTCCAGTGGAGCACCAAGCCATCCGCGGTCGCCGCCCACAGCGTCCCGTCCGGCGCCTCCGCGACGGCCGTGATCGCCGCCGGTGCCTGGACCACGTCGCGGAAGGTGGTCCCGTCGAACCAGCGCAGGGTCCACCCGTTGAGGAGCCAGACGCCGGCGCCGGCGGCCGGGGCGATGTCGAATGTCTCGAACGCGATGTCGTCGGCCACCGTCCACGTCCGCGCGGATCCGCTTGCCGGGTCGAAGCGGACGAGCATCCCTCCGTCCTCGCGGGCCCAGATGACCCCCGTGCCGTCCACGAGCGTCCGGCCGTAGGCGCCCGGATCGGTGGTGAGCACGTCGATGCCGGTCGGCGCCAGGGAGGCCGGGTGGCGCGGCGGGCGCTGCGTGCCGACGAAGATGGCCGCGGCGAGGAGGGCGGCCAGGAGCAGGGCCGGGAGCACGAGCCGGGCGACGGTCCGGGCCGGCCCGAAGGCCCACGGCCATGTGACACGGCCCTCCGGGCGGGCCGCGGCCGCGGTCCGCGCGATCGTCGTGGCGTCGACGCTCGTCGGGACCTCGTCGAGGTACCGGCGGTAGGCGGCGGCGAAGCGCGCCTCGAAGGCGTCGAGCTCAGGCATCGTCGAGCTCCTTCCGGAGGCGGCCGATGAGACGCATCAGGCGTGCGCGCACGCCCGAGGCCGTGATCCCGAGCAGGGGCGCGATCTCCGACGAGTCGAGCTCGGCGCCGTAGCGGAGCGCGATCAGCGACCGCTCCTCGGGTGAGAGATGCCGGAGGGCACGAACCAGGTCGAGCCGCCGAATCTCGCCCGGCGAGTCCACGGTCCGGGGGTCGGGCGGATCGAGATCGATCTCGACGATGCGCCGCGGGTGCCGCCGGCGGACGAGGTGGCGGGTCTCGTTCGCCGCGATGGCGACGAGCCAGGAGCGGAGGCTGTCGGGCTCCCGCACGGTCTGCAGCTTCCGCCAGGCGATCATCCAGGCGGCCTGCACCGCGTCGTCGGCCAGCTCCGCGTCGCCGCAGATGCCGTAGGCCACGCGGATCATGTCCGGGTGGTAGGCCGCCACGATGCGAGCGAACGCGACCTCGTCTCCCGCGACCGCCTGCTGCAGTGCCGCGGTGATCGCCCCGGTCGTCGTGAGACCCGTCATGCCCAAGAGAGGCCTCGCGGGAGGCGTCCTGTTGCGCCTCGAAACGGCAATTCGGCGGCCCGCGGTCCGGCGGCCGGTGTTCGGAAGGCGCGTCGGAACCTCCCGCTGTCGGTCACCGTAGGAGCGAGTCGCGGATCCGACGAGAGGCGAACGGCCTACGGCATCCCGCGGCGGCTACGGACCCGTTCGCTCGCCCGGGCCGCCGCCGCCGGTCCGCCGCCGGGCGCGGTACCACGCGAGGTACTCGACCAGCTCCTCCCGCTCGTCTTCCGTGAGATCGGCGAAGAGCGCCGACCCGACGCCCCCGCCGGCACTCTCGTCGGGCTCACCGGGCACGTGGTAGCCGGACAGGCGCATGAGCTCCGCGTACGGCACGGCAAGGGCCCGGCCCAGCTGGTGGAGGACGTGCGGCGACGGGTGCTTGACGGCGCCGTGCTCGAGCTTGTTGAGGTACGCGGGCGAGATCTCCGCCGCGCGCGCCACGTCGACGGCCGAGAGCCTGCGAACGAGGCGAGCCTGCCGCAGCAGGGCTCCGATCGAGGGTGCCACGGTCGCTCCGATACTACAGTAGACGAGAAGTACTACAGTTGACAATAGCACGCGCCCGTGGTCTACTGCAAGGACAGCATTGGCCGGTGCGTCGCCCGGCGGTGGTCGTGTGGCCCCGCTTCCCCGGATGCCTGTGCAGGCAGACGGAGAGCGCCATGACTACCGACCAGGGAATGACGAACGCAGACGCCGAGGAGCGACCCGAGGACGGGCAGTCGACCGAGCCCGAGACCCCGACCCGGAAGGCGCGCGTCGCGCGGAGTGCCAAGGACGCGGTCGGGTTCGCCCGCACGAGCGTCGGCACGATCGTCGGGCGAGTCCCCGGCACGGCGCGCGCCACGCGGGCAGGTGTCCGCCGGACGACGACCGCCCTGCAGCGACTGCCCGACTCGAAGCTGCGCTGGCTCACGGCCACCTCGGTCGGCCTGGCGGCAGGGTTCAAGCTCGCCGGCGCGCCGAGGCTGGTGACGGCGGCAGGAGCCGCGCCGGCGCTGCTCATGGGCGCGGCCATCGCGCTGCGCCCGACCGCATCGGACGTTCGGAACGAGGACGACGCCGGCCGGGCGGCGGAGGAGATGGCCGGCATGACGGACGAGCACGCCAAGGGCACCGTCACGTGGGCCACCGGGGCGGTCGAGGAGGGGCTCGGCACGCTGACCGGCGACACGCGACGGCGGGTCCGCGGCAAGGCGAAGCAGGTCAAGGGCGACGCCCAGGAGGCCCTCGGCGACGTCCAGGACGCCGTCCGGGAGCCCAAGCACCAGGAGCGGGAAGGCGCCTGACCCCGCAGGCGGGGCGTCCCGGCCGGCTCGCGGCCTAGCCGAGGACGACCCGGACCCGGTGCGTGGCGCCGTCGTCGGCCAGCGGGATCGCTCCGCCGGCGCCATCCAGCGCCCGTCCGTCGAGCTCCGACGCCACGACGCCCCGACTGACTCCGTTCGGGTTCTCCACGACGATCTCGTAGCGGGCGGAGTGATATCGGAAGTCCATCTCGTAGCCCGGCCAGGCGCGCGGGATGCACGGGTCCAGGTGGAGCGTCGTGCCGCGCAGGCGGAACCCCAGGATCCACTCGACGCCGGCCTGGTACATCCAGCCCGCCGATCCCGTGTACCAGGTCCAGCCCCCGCGGCCGACGTGCGGCGGCTCGGTGTAGACGTCGGCCGCCATGACGTACGGCTCGACCTTGTAGCGATGCACCCCGGCCCGGGTGCTGGCGTGGTTGATCGGGTTCAGGATGGAGAACAGCTCGCCGGCCTTGTCGCCGTCGCCCAGCGCCGCGAAGGCGAGGACCGACCAGATGGCCCCGTGGGTGTACTGGCCGCCGTTCTCGCGCACGCCCGGCAGGTACCCCTTGACGTAGCCCGGGTCCACGTCGGCGCGGTCGAACGGCGGCGTGAAGAGCAGCACGAGGCCGTCGCCCCGCCGGACGAGGAACTCCTCCACGGCGGCCATCGCGCGCTCGGCGTGGGGCGGGTTGGCAGCCCCCGACAGGACCGCCCATGACTGGGCGATCGAGTCGATCCGGCACTCGGCGTTCTGCGCGGAGCCGAGCGGAGTGCCGTCGTCGAAGAAGGCCCGGCGGTACCAGTCGCCGTCCCAGCCGTGGCGCTCGAGCGCCCGCCGGAGGGCCTTCATGCGAGCCCGCCACCGCTCCGCCCGGGGGCGATCGCCGCGGGCGTCCGCGATCGGCGCGAAGGCGGCGAGGGCCATGTGCAGGAACCAGCCCAGCCAGACGCTCTCGCCCCGGCCCTCGGGGCCCACCCGGTTCATGCCGTCGTTCCAGTCGCCCGACCCGATGAGCGGCAGCCCGTGCGAGCCGACCCCGAGGCTCCGGTCGAGCGCCGCCGCGCAGTGGTCGTAGAGGGACGCCGACGTCGGTGACCGCTCGGGCTGGAAGTAGGCGTCCGCCTGGTCCGGCCGCAGCGCCGGCCCGTCCAGGTACGGCACGATCTCGTCGAGGACCGCCGCGTCGCCCGTGACCCCGAGGTAGCGCTCGACCGCGTAGGGCAGCCAGACGCGATCGTCCGAGATCCGGGTTCGGACGCCGCGCCCCGACGGCGGATGCCACCAGTGCTGGACGTCTCCCTCGACGAACTGGCGTGCCGCGGCGCGCAGGAGGTGCTCCCGTGCGAGCTCGCGCTTCGCGGTCGTCAGGGCGATGACGTCCTGGAGCTGGTCGCGGAACCCGAAGGCGCCGCCGGCCTGGTAGAAGGCCGACCGCGCCCACAGCCGGCAGGCGAGCGCCTGGTAGAGGAGCCAGCGGTTGAGCATGATGTCCATCGAGCGGTCGGGCGTCCGGACCTGGATCGTCCCCTGGGTGTCATCCCAAAAGTCCGCCACGCCGCGCAGCATCGCCGCGTGGTCGACGGTCCGCCAGCGCCGGACGAGGTCGGCCGCCGCCGGGGCCCCGTCGGCCTCGCCGAGCAGCACCACGACCTGGGTGCGCGCGCCGCCGGCCAGCTCGAAGCTCGTCTGCAGGGCCGTGCACGGATCCATGCCGGCGCCGGCGGCTCCCTGCAGCCGGTGGCCGCGGTCCAGGCCGGCGGGCCGGTCCGCGTCGCCGTTGCGGCCGAGGAACTCGGTTCGGTCGGCGGTCCACGCCGCCTGGCGCCCGCCGAGATCGTGGAACGCGACCCGGCCGCCGAACTCGGTGTTCCAGGGGTTGCGGACGAGGAGCGCCCGCGTCTCCGCGTCGAGCGACGTGACGATCCGGGGGGCGCTGGCCCCCCGCGACGTGCCGAGCGCCCACTCGGCATAGGCGGTCACCGACAGGCGCCGCGTGCGCCCGGACCGGTTCTCGATCGTCAGCACCGAGACCTTGACAGGGTCGTCGAGCGGCACGAGCTGGACGAGGTCGAGCTGGATGCCGCCGTGGAGGTGCTCGAAGCGGCTGTAGCCGGCGCCGTGGCGGGCGACGTACGTGGAGTCCTCGCAGCGGATCGGCTGGGCCGTCGGCCCCCACAGCTCCCCGGTGTCGTCGTCCCGGACGTAAAGTGCCTCGCTCACCGGGTCGCCGACGGGGTCGTTCGACCACGGGGTGAGCTGGTTCTCGCGACTGTTCTCGGACCAGGTGTACCCCGAGCCGGACTCGGAGACCTGGAACCCGAACGAGGCGTTGGCGACCACGTTCAGCCAGGGAGCCGGCGTGGCCTGCCCCGGGCCGAGGATCGTCACGTACTCTCGCCCGTCGTCCGCGAAGCCGCCCAGCCCGTTGAAGAACTCGAGCTCGGGACGCGGCGGGGCGGCCTCGGTCCTGGTCGGGCTCGAGATGGGCGTCGCCGCCGGCCGCGCCGCCCGCTCGGGCCGCTCGAGGCGGATCACCTGGTCGGAGAGGCTGCCCCGGCGACTCAGCACGACGGCCCGGGCGGCGGCCTGGAGCAGCGTGCGTTCCTCGGTGGAGAGCTGGTCGCCGCGCAGGATGTAAACCCCGCCGTGGCCCGGATGGCCCTCGTGGGCCAGCGTGGACTGGCTCGTCCGGACGAGGCTCTCGAGCGAGTCGTGAAGGTCCTGCGGCGTAGGTGGCGCCGTGCTCGTTGAGGATGACGAGGTCGACGTCGAGGAGCTTCAGGCGCCAGTACTCGTGGGCGCGGAGCAGCTGCCTAACGATGTCGAGGTCCTCGGCTTCGTCGATCCGGACCATGACGATCGGCAGGTCGCCCGAGATGCCGTGGGCCCACAGGCCGGGTGCTCCCTGCTCGTTGCTCGCCAGCAGGGTCGCCGGCGGCCGCAGAGATCGATCCGAGTAGATGATCCGGTTGGCCAGGCGCTGGAACAGGTGGGCCTCGTCGGCCTCGATCCCCAGGTGGTGGAGCTGGACCTGGGCCTGCGTCCAGGCGAGGGTGGCCGCCCGCTCGAAGGTGGCCGAGTCGCGGTACTTGTCGGCGAGGTCCAGGACGTCCTCGCGAGACTCCGCGACGACCGTCGAGAAGATCGCGTGGGCGGTGGCGCCGGGGGCGAGCCGCACGCGGCAGCGGAGGCTGAAGATCGGATCCAGCACCGGCCCCACGGTGTCCGAGAGCGGACGCCCGTCGATGACCGAGGCCGGGGAGCGGACCGACCGCCCCCGGCCGAGGAAGCGAGCCCGGTCCGTCTCGTACTGGACGACCCCGCCGGTCTCCCCCTCGACCACCGCGACGTGGGCGGCCCAGATCGGCTGCTCCTCCCGGGATCGTGAACGGCGGGTCGCCAGGAGGGCCCCGATCTCCGGCACGAACTCGGTCTGCACGAACAGGTTCTGGAAGGCGGGGTGCGCCACGTCGGCCGCCTGGGGTGCGAGGACGATCTCGGCGTACGAGGTCAGCTCGATCTCTCGAGCGCGCGAGCCGAGGTTCGTCAGCGTCACGCGGCGGATCTCCGCGTCGTGCTCCGTCGACACCACCACCGTCAGGCCGGTGGCGATCGAGCCGTCGCGACGGGAGAACTCGGCGTGGTCCTCGGCGTACTCGACCTCGTAGCTGTCGGCTTCGACGCCGCTGGGCTGGTGGCCGGCGGACCACACCGCGCCGGAGTGCATGTCGCGCAGGAACAGGAAGCTGCCCCACGCGTCGCGCGTCGCGTCCTCGCGCCAGCGCGTCACCGCCATGTCGCGCCAGCGGCTGTAGCCGGCTCCCGCGGCCGTCATCATGACGGCATAGCGCCCGTTGGAGAGGACGTGCGTCCGCGGCGTCGTGTCGTGCGGCGAGGTGAAGCGACGGGGCACCGGGGGCACGAGGTCGCGCACGTCCGCGGCGCTCTTGACCTCCTCGGCGCGCGGCCGGGCCACGAGCACGTCGCGCGGCATCCGCTCCTGGAGGAGCAGCTCCGTCGCCTCGACGATCGGGTCGGCGTGGAAGCGCTCGATCATCACGCGGTCGTTGAGCACGTTGCCCAGGGCCACCAGCGCCATCCCCTGGTGGTGCGCCATGTAGCTCTTCACGACCGCGACGGTGGCTCCCTCGGGGAGGCGGCGCGCCGTGTAGTCGAGCGCCTCGCGGAAGCCGTACCGCCCGCTCGCCCCGGCCTTGCTCAACCGGCCGAAGTTCCGGACCGCGGCCTCGGGCTGGATCATCGCCCCGAGGGCGGTCGCATACGGGGCCACCACGACGTCCTCGCTCAGGCCCCGCTTCAGGCCCAGGCCGGGCACGCCGAAGCTCGAGTACTGGTAGGTCTGCTCGAGGTCCCGGGCGTTGAACGCCGACTCGGACATGCCCCAGGGCACGCCGAGCTCTTCGCCGTAGCCCATCTGGCGGGCCACGACCAGCCGGTAGGTGTGGTCGAGCAGGCTGAGGGCGGGCGCGCGCATCACCAGGGCGGGCATCAGGTACTCGAACATGGACCCGGACCATGAGATCAGGGCCGAGCCGCGACCGACGGGCGTCAGCGCCCGTCCGAGCCGGAACCAGTGATCCGGGGAGACGTCGCCCTTGGCGATCGCGAGGAAGCTGCCCAGGCGGGCCTCTGAGGCGAGGAGGTCGTAGCAGCTGGGATCGAGCGTGCCGTCCCGGACCCGGAAGCCGATCGAGAAGAGCTTGCGGGTCGGGTCGAAGAGGAAGTCGAACTCCATCTCCCGGAACAGCTGGTGTGCCTGGTCGGCAATCGCCCCGAGTCGCCGAACGAGCATCGCCGGGCCGGGCGATCCGCCCCCGTCGTCCCCGGCCGGCGGATCCGCCAGCTCGGCGATCGTCGGAAACGCGGTCGCCCGTGCCGGCGGCCGCAGCAGGTCGAGGTCGCGGAGGTGGCTGGCCACGGCCAGGCGGGCCGCCTCGGCCCACGTCACGAGCTCGCCGTCGGGCCCCTCCCCGCGCTCCGCGGTCAGGGCCGACGCGACGTCGGACAGCGTGCGCACGTGCGCCGAGAGCTCGGCGAGGAGGGCCGCCCAGGCCGCCGGCGCCGTGGGAGCGGCCGTGCCGGCCGCCGGGGGCAGGTCGAGGGCCTCGGCAAGCTGTCGCCGGGTCAGCGTCTGGCTGCGCCGATCGTCGCGGATCGCGCCGGCTGCTTCGCGGGTCAGCGCGATCGCATCCCCGATCCCGGCGAGCGCGGCCCCGGCCGGCAGCGGCTGGTCGATCATCTGGCGGCAGGCACTGGCGAGGACGAGCAGGTGGCCGGCGAGATTGCCGCTGTCGACCGTCGACACGTACGCCGGCTCGAGCCGGTGCAGGTCGCGCGTGTCGTACCAGTTGTAGAGGTGACCGCGGAACCGCTCCAGGCTGGCGATGGTCGCGAGCGTCGCCTCCAGGCGCTCCACCATCTCGAGCGTCCCGATCCAGCCCAGGTCGCGAGCGGTCACCGTCGAGAGGAGGTAGAGCCCGATGTTGGTCGGCGAGGTGCGGTGCGCGACGACCGGCAGGGGATCGTCCTGGAAGTTGTCGGGCGGCAGGCCGTGGTCCTCTGGCGAGACGAAGGTCTCGAAGAACCGCCAGGTCCGGCGCGCGATCCGGCGGACGGCGAAGACGTCGGCGGCCGGCAGCTGCTCGGCGGTCGATTCCGTCGGTGGCAGGCTGATCCACCGGGCAACGGCGGGCGCGAGCAGCCACAGGATCACGAATGGTGCCGCGATCCATGCCGCGCCGGGCTTGACCACGAGGACGATCGCCGCGATGGCGGCCGCCAGCACGACGCCACTTGCCATCTGCCGGTAGAACGCGGCCAGGTCGAGGTCGCGGCTGGCCTTGGCCTGCGCCGCGGTCATCCACTCGAGCAGGTTCCGCCGGGTGACGAGCAGCCGGGCCAGCGTGCGCAGGATGGCGTCGACCATCAGCCACGCCTGGTGCGCCAGGAGCGTGAGGCCGAGGCCGACGTGGGCCGCGGCGACGGCCAGGTCCGCGCCCAGGGCCCGCAGGTGGCTGCGCTTGGAGATGCCGCGCCGGCGCGGCAGGATCCCTGCCACGACGGGCAGGGCGGCGGGGATGACCATCGCGCCGAGGACCGACGCCGTCCACACGGCCGCCGACACCGAGGGCAGCGTCCATGCCGCGGCGAGCGTGGCGAGCGCGAGCGGCGCGGACAGCGTCCGGCGCAGGTTGTCGAGCATCTTCCAGCGGGCGATGGCGGGCATGGAGCTCCGACTCCTCCGGCCCGTCGCGTCCCTGGCGCGCTCGAGGATCCAGGGCAGGAGCTGCCAGTCGCCGCGCGCCCAGCGGTGCTGGCGGGCCGCCGACACGAGATAGTCGGAGGGGAACTCGTCGAAGAGCTCGACGTCGGTCACCAGCCCCGCGCGGGCGAAGGTGCCCTCGAACAGGTCGTGGCTCAGGAGCGCGTTCTCGGGCACCCGGTCCGCCATCGCCGCGCGGAAGGCGTCGACGTCGTAGATGCCCTTGCCGGTGAAGCTCCCCTCGCCGAACAGGTCCTGGTAGACGTCGGACACGGCGGAGGCGTAGGGGTCGATCCCCGCCGGTCCCGAGAAGGCTCGCTGGAAGATGGAGGCCCCGTGCTCGGCCGGGAGCGTGGAGGTGATCCGCGGCTGGAGCACCCCGTAGCCCCGGGTCACCCGGCCGACCCCGGCATCGAACGTCGGCTGGTTCAGCGGATGCGCGATCGTCCCGACCATGCGCCCCACCGCGCCCCGGGGCAGCCGCGTGTCGGCGTCGAGCGTGACCACGTAGCGGACGTCCGTCGGCGGGGTCGACGACGCCCGTCCCGTGGCCAGGATGCCGGTCGTCGTTGAGCCGCGGAGCAGGTCGTTCAGCTCGTGGAGCTTGCCGCGCTTGCGCTCCCAGCCCATCCAGCAGCCCTCGGACCCGTTCCACGTTCGGGCCCGATGGAAGACCAGGAACCGGGCCCCACCCCCCGGGGCCTCGCCGTGGCGTTCGTTCAGGCGGTCGATGGCCGCAACGGCCGTCGAGAGGAGCTCCTCGTCGCCGGGGACCTGCTCGGTCGGAGCGTCGAGCCAGTCGGAGAGCAGGGCGAACCGGAGATCGCCGTCGCGGTTCCCCAGGTAGTGCACCTCCAGGCCGCCGACCTGGGCCTCGACGTCCGCCTCGCTGGTGAGGAGCATCGGCACCACGACGAGGGTCCGCAGGCGTGACGGCACCCCGTCGTCCAGGTCCAGCCGGGGCAGGGACTTGGGGCCCAGCACGTAGGTGACCGACCGGTTGACGAGCTCGATCGCGAGATCGGAGGCGGGGCCGAGCGCGAGGATCGCGACGACCAGGAGCGCGACGCCCGCCCCGTCTCCGATTCCGGACAGGAGCAGCGGCACGGCGAGAAGCAGGGCCGTCAGCAGCGCGATCGTCCCGAGGTACCCGCGGGCGCCGGCCCGGACGTAGCCTCGCCGCAGCCGGCCCGCGATCGGCACCCGGACCTGGAGGGCGCGCTCCAGGTCGAGGCGACCGTCCGAGATCAGGTAGTAGCCGGGATCCCGGCCGCGACGCACGGGTGCCGGGTCCGCGGCGCCGGCCGCCGGTGGGTCGTCGGCCGGCCGGGCGGCGGCCGACGGCGGGTCAATGGGGGCCGCGGCGTCAACCGTCGGCGGGTCGTCATCCGGCGGCGCGGCTTCCGCCATCGCCACGGCTTCCCCGGCAACCTCCACCTCGGTGCGGCCGGATCCCCGGGCCAGCTCCTCCACGGCGTGCCGGTAGCGATCGCGCGTCGCGAAGTCCATCTCCCCGAACGAGCTCCGGGCCCGAAGAACCTCGTCGACCAGGCTGACGCTCTCGACGAACTGGGCCCAGTCGAACCACGAGATGAGGCGCATGCTCGTGATGACGTTGCGGACCGTCACGTTCATCGTCGCCTGGCGCTGGTGCTCCAGCCGGACCGTCTCCTCGGCCGTGGTCCCCTCGGCCGCCAGGATCTCCTCCAGCCAGCGCAGCGCGGGCGTGGTGGCCGGGTCCTGGTCGCGCAGGCGCTGGAACAGCTGGACACGGGCCGCCGTCGGCAGCGCCGTGCGCGACAGCCGCCGCAGCGAAGCCGCCGCGTCCTCGGCGCTCTCCGTGCCGAGACCGAGCAGGCTGTCGGCGATCTCGTCCGCCTGGTGGCGAGCGGCCCGCCCGCGCACGATCTGCTCGGCGATGCGGCGAAGGTTCTCGACGAGGAGGATCCGCAGGCTGATCGCGATCGCCCAAAGCTCGCCGATCGTCAGGGGCTCCACCGCCTCGTAGGCCAGCACCATCCGGCGCAGGCTCTCGGGGTCGAAGCGGCTGTCCGTGTGCGCGATGTAGGCCCAGGCCAGGCCCAGGACCCGCGGGTATCCCGCGAGATGCCCCGAGGCCAGCTTGGGGAGCTCGCGGTAGTAGTCCGGGGGCAGGTCGTCGCGGATCTCGCGGAGCTGCTCGTCGACGATCGGGAAGTTGTCGACAAGCCATTCGGCGGCCGGCGTGATCGCCCGTTCGTCCTTGATCGCGCGGGCGAGGACGCGGTACGTGTCCACGAGGACGCGGCCGTTCTCGGCGATGCGAGGCCCGATCGCCTGTGCCCGGCGGGGCGTGTCCGTGACCACCTGGGCCGCCGCCAGCGTCTCGGCGTGCTGCTCCAGGCGCTCCACGCTGAAGAGCTCCGCGAGGATCGGCTCTTCAGGCTCGGCCCCGGGGCGATCCCGGCGGCGATCGCGACCGGGCGGGTCGCGCAGGGACTGGTTCGATCTCATCTTCCGCCGTCAGCGCGTGGCCTGACCCGGTCCGCTCGTTCTCGGCGTTGGGACATGACGATCATACCCACCGCCCCCCGGGAGCACTCGACGCCCCATGCGGCGCCCAGACTCGAGACGGAGACCTGGCGCGCCGGCCGGCGCCCTGACCCGCGCCTGCGGGCCCAGCCCGCCCCAGCAGTCAGAGCGCCGGCGTGCCGTCGGGGGCCGCCACCACGACCAGCCTGGCCAGCCCCTCCGCGTCCAGGACGTTGATCCCGCCGCCGTGTTCGCGTTCCACGAGCCCGTCGGCTTCGAGCCCGCGCAGTGTCCGGTACATCATCACGCGGCTCGTGCCGACCATGGCGGCCAGGTCGGCTCGCTGCGCAACGGGATGCGGCGTGTCGAAGATCACGCTGCCGTACCGAAGGAGGATGGCGGCCATCCGCTGGCGCGCACTCTCGAAAGAGCGCTCATCGAGCCGCGCGTTGAGCACGAGGGCCAAGTCCGACGACAGGTCGAGGAGGCTCACGGCCAGCCCGGCATCTTCGAGCGCGAGCGCACGCATGACCCCCGGATCCCATGTCGTCCATGCCCCGTCGCTCAGGGCGACCAACTCGTAGAGGGCCTCGGCGTCCGCGTCGCTGATCGAGCGAAGCCCGCCGAGAAAGCCGGGCCCTGCGATCAGCGCGCCGTACACCTGTCCCGTCTCCGCAACACGGCGAGCCATGATGTGCCCGTCGAGCAGGAGGAAGGGAGGGAGCCCCATCCCCCTCGCGTGCAACACGTCACGGCGGCAGAAGGCCTGTCGGCGAGCAGCGCCTTCCAGTCGACGCAGCGTGCTCGCGGAGGCTCCCGGCAGCAGCCGAGCCACGTGCGAGCCAACCGGTTCGATCGCGTCCATCGAGGTCCTCTCCGCGTGCTCCGGATCGTACCAAGGCAGGATCCCCTGCGCGCATGTGAACTTTGACATTGCTGGAGCGGGAGTGAAGGGTACGTTTCGATCCACGACGATCCCGCCGTCTTCGTGCCCGGGTGCGACGGGATCGCCGCGCGCCAGGCTCCGCGGGTCTGGGGCCCCGCGAGGGGGGAGCCTGGCGCGGCGAGGCGAGATGCGCGAGGGGAGGTAACGGGCGTGACGTCGGCCGCACCGGTGCGGCCCCCCAGCCGGGCCTGGCACTCGGTGGATAGAATGACGGTGCGGCAGTCGGGCGCAGGTCTCCATGCACGTGCAGGAGCGCTGACAGCGTCATCTGCTTCAGGAGGATGAGTCATGATCCCCGGCCTCGTGGGCAACCCGGAGGTCGAGGCGCACCGTGCCCTCGTGCTCCATGATCGCCCGCTGGTCGTCGACCTCATCGAGCTGACGCTGAACCACGGCGTCTTCGTCGTCCGGGCCGCGAGCAGCCTGGCGGAGGCCGAGGGGCTCCTGTCCGAGTGGCACCCGCACCTGGCGGTGATCGACATGGACCACGACGACAGCACCGCCCTGCTCCAGACGATCGGCGCCTCGAACTCCCTGACACGGAGCGTGACACCGGCCCTGGGCCTGACCCGACGTGGCGACCTCAAGACGAAGCTGCGGGCTTTCGAGCTCGGCGTCGACGACATCCTGACCGTGCCCTTCTCGCCCGAGGAGCTCCTCGCCCGGTCCATCGTCCTCACCCGCCGGGCGACGGGAACCGACCGGCCGATCGTGCCCACGATCCGGCTCGGCGAGATCGAGATCGACATCCTGAGTCGCCAGGTGCGCGCCGGTGACTCGGTCGTGCACCTCTCCGGCATCGAGCAGAGCCTGCTGTACCTCCTCGCCAGTCGCGGCGGACGCGTCGTCACGCGCGAGGAGATCCTGGATGCCATCTGGGGCACCGACTTCGTAACCGAAAGCAACATCGTGGATCGCCACATCCGGAGCCTGCGCATCAAGCTCCAGAACGACTATCGCCACCCGCGCTTCATCGCCACGGTCCCGGGCCAGGGCTACCGGTTCGTCCCCACCTTCTCGAATGCGGGCTGGGGCGGTGGGAGCTACGTGGAAACGCCGTCGGCGCAGCGCCGCAACTGACCGTCGCCTGCGGGATCCCGCAACCGACGACGACCGGCAGCCGAGGCGGGTGGACAGGACCGGCCCGGCGGAGCCGGTCCTGTCCCGGTGCTGAACGATCAATGGCCCGCGGGGGGTCCCAGGCGGCCCTCAGCGGTGGAGGAGTCCACGCGGGCGGGTCACGAAACCCACCACGAAGACGACCGCAATCGCGCCGAGCGTGGCGATCACGATGCTCTCGAGGTTGATGCCGTTGACGGAGCCCATCTTGAGCACGCTCGTTGCGACGAACCCGCCGACGAGCCCTCCGACGATACCGAGCACGACCATCATCAGCAGGCCCTGCTTGGAGCCCATGACCAGGTTGGCGAGGAAGCCGGCGATGGCGCCGACCACGATCCAGGCGATGAAGCCCATCGAGAACCATTCCTTGCGCTGGTGCGCCGCCGCTCCGGCGAGCGCCGTCTGCGGGCGACGCCCCGCCCGCCGGGGGACCGCGACGCGGTCACACGTGTCGGGTCAGGCCGGCTCACGCCGGAAGAGGCCCACGACCCACAGCACGACCAGCTCGATGACCGTCCAGCCGACGAGGGCCACGACGGCGGCGACGTCGAGCGTCGAGCCCGCGGCGTTGAGGGAGTCCGTCCGGAGGATCCCCTCGAACGGGGCGACGAAGACCTGGCTGACGTTGAGGATCCCGGACACGAGGGCGTTGGCCTCCCGTGCGTCGAGGAGCAGCAGGACGATCCGCGCCCCGATGAGGAGCTGGATCAGCCCGAAGACGAGGACGATGACCCGCCGGGCCATCTCGGAGCCCCCGGGGCCCGTCCTGGTGGTGCGCCGGCTGTCGGTCCGCACCGTCTCCTGGCCCGCCTGTGTGATGGGTTCCTGGGTGACGACCGTACGGTCGACCTGATCGATGGCCATGGCGTTCTCCGCGTGCCTTCGAGCATCCGGGGAGGTGGGGTACCCACACCCTGTGGAATGCCGAGCCTGAGTGTCCCGCCGAACCAGCCACGTGTCATGACGACCCGTCATGACATGGCCCGGTTGCCACGGGACACTGGCAGTCGTCTCGACCCTCCGCCGGGGGTGTTCTGCTGAAGCCGAGCACCGACACGGCGGCGGAAGCCGGGATACGGAGGGCACATGGGAATCATCGCCTGGATCGCGGTCGGCGCGATTGCCGGCTTCATCGCCACGCTCATCACGGGGACCCGCGCGGGCATCGTGATGACGATCATCCTGGGCATCGTCGGGGCGCTCGTCGGCGGCTTCCTGGCCGGGGCCCTGCTCAACCTCAAGGATCCGACCGGCTTCAACGTCGAGACGATCGTGGTAGCCGTGATCGGCGCGATCATCGTGGTCTTCGTCGCGGGCCTGCTGGGCCTCGGCGGGAGCCGGAAGACGACCTGACCCTCATCGACAGCAGACGCAGGAGAACGTTCGACATGGCAGATGAGCACACCAAGGGCGCCATCAGCAAGGCCACGGGCAAGGTCGAGGAAGGGCTCGGCAAGCTGACCGGCAACAAGGAGCAGGAGCTCCACGGCAAGGTCAAGCAGGTCCAGGGGACCGGGCAGGAGGCCCTGGGCGACATCCAGGATGCCGTCCGTGGCCCGCAGGAGAAGGCCAAGGACAAGGACACGGCCTGATCCGCTGACCGGCGCATGACCCGGCGGGCGTCCGCCGCCGCAGAGCTGGCGAAACCAGCGACATCAGAGGAGACCGCCAATGGCCACCCAACGGGCGCGCGTCCGTTCGTTCTCGACGAGTGTCGACATTCCGGCCGAAGGTCGCGCGAAGATCAACAAGGTGCTCAACCAGCACCTGGCTGACTCCTTCGACCTCGTGAGCCAGGTCAAGCAGGCACACTGGAACGTCAAGGGCCCCAACTTCTGGCAGCTCCACAAGCTGTTCGACGAGGTCGCTGAACAGGCGGAAGGCTGGGTCGACGAGATCGCCGAGCGCGTCACGGCCCTCGGTGGCTACGCCACCGGGACCGTCCGCATGGCCGCCGCCGCGAGCACGCTGCCGGAGTTTCCCACCGACATCACCGACGGCATGGACTACGTCAAGGCCGTCGCCGCGCGCCTCGCCGCCTTCACCAACTCCGCTCGCGGCGCCATCGATGAGACCGACAAGCTCGGAGATGCCGACACCGCCGATCTCTTCACCGAGATCAGCCGCTGCGCCGACACGTACCTCTACTTCCTCGAAGCGCACCTCCAGAAGTAGCG
Source organism: uncultured Chloroflexia bacterium (assembly GCA_963725875.1). Classification (GTDB taxonomy): domain Bacteria; phylum Chloroflexota; class Limnocylindria; order Limnocylindrales; family CSP1-4; genus CTSoil-043. Next base: position 136,969 of record CAVRZZ010000004.1, read on the forward strand.
CTCCCGGCCCGGATCGCCTGCGTGCGAATTGGGCCGCCGACTCGCCGGCCCGTGATGCCCGGCCAGATGACGGACGGTAATGACACCCCGCCCCGGGGGCAGGACACTGGCGAACGAACCGCGGACCGCCGTCTCTTCAATCGGCCGCACGATCCTGCGAGGTGGCACGCATCGCGGCAGCCGCACCTGGCGGCCAGTGGAGAAGGAGAGACAGATGAGTGACCACACAGAGCCGGCGCCCGTGCTGCCGGGCGACTTCGCCTCCGGGGAGCGGACCGACGCTCCGACACCCGAAGAGGTTCGGGAGGAGCCCCTCCAGGGCGACTTCGCCGCTGGGGAACGGACCGAGCTCCCGACACCAGAGGAAGCACTCGAGGAGGGCCTCCGCGGCGACTTCGCCGCCGGCGAGCGCAAGGACTCTCTCACGCCCGAGGACGATGTCGCCGGGACCTTCGCAGACACCAGCCACTAACAGATCGTCGGCGGGGCACCCTCCCTCGCCTGCCGTCGGCCCGCGTCGCGAGACTCGCGACGCGGGCCGTCGCGCGTTCGCTGGGCCGCGGCCAGGAGACCGCAATCCCGGCGCACACGAGCACGGCTGTCATCTCGGAGGTCATGGCCGCAGGCAGAGAGTGGCGGCCGTCACCGGGTTGACGAGGCGAAGGGCACCGGGTCTCTCGACGGCGGACGGCGGCAGGGGAGAGGGCGGCTGCCCTCCGGGCCGAATGCGCCGCTTCGCTCACATTCGAGGAGATCGTCAATGGCGACCAGGCGAAGACAGGTCCAGTCGTACTCGTCGGGCGTCGACATCTCGTTCGACAGGCGCACGAAGATCAACGTGGTGCTCAACCAGCAGCTGGCCGATGCCTCGGATCTGCTGGGCCAGGTGAAGCAGGCGCACTGGAACGTCAAGGGCCCTGCCTTCTGGCAGCTGCACAAGCTGTTCGACGAGGTCGCCGAACAGGCCGAAGGGTGGGTCGACGAGCTCGCCGAGCGCGTCATCGCCCTCGGCGGCCATGCCAGGGGAACCGTGCGCATGGCCGGTGCCTCCAGCACCCTGCCGGAGTTCCCGACCCGACATCACGGACGGCATGTACTACGTCAAGGCCGTCGCGGAGCGGCTGGCTGCCTTCGCCAACTCCGCCCGCGAGGCGATCGACTGGGCCGACAAGCTCGGCGACGTTGGTACCGCCGACCTGTCCACCGAGGTCAGCCGCTCCGCGGACAGGTACCTCTACTTCCTGGAGGCGCACCTCCAGGAACAGCGCCCTCGCGAGGTGCGCGCGTGACCGCGATCCGGGCTCCTGCGCCGGCGAAGCTCGCCGATCCGTCGCTCCCGGCCCCGCTCGGCGGCGAGTCGTACGAGCGCGGCGCTCCCGCCGACCGTCCGATCGCGTCGGCAGCGCTGCGGAGCCTCGCCCTCGCCGCGATCGCGGGGTTCCTGATCCTCGTCGCCCTTCCGGCGGTGCTCGTGGCGGCGGCCGGCCAGTGATCGCCGCCTGAGCCGGCGGCCCCGGTCGCCTCGGATCGCGCCGGCGGGGTGGATGGACCGGTCGCCGACGGGCAGCTGGCGGGAACCTCTCATGACGGCCCGTAATGACTCGGGAGTCTCGCGGCAGGACAGTGGGCCTGGCCGCCGGCCGAGGGCAGGGCGGCACCGGGCTTCGGCGATCGAGCGCATCGGGGCCGGGCCGAGCAGGGCGAATCGAGGAGCCAGGAAGCCTTCAGGACGGGAAGGGACCAGGCAGGTACATCTGCAGCGACGTCCGCCGCCGCCGGCAGGGTGCCCACCTGGTCCCTATACCGGCCGCCGACATCGCCCCGGGACCGCGCCGCGCGACACCCGGGGCAGGCACACGCCGCATCGCCTCCCGCCCGTGCCCGCCAGGTCGGCGAGCCGGGGTCACCTGGATAGGAGAACGGACATGGCGCAGCTTCAACCGACCTCGCGCCTGGGCACCCAGGCCCGGGGCAGCCCCCTCCGGCTCGCCGCGATCCTCGCCGGCGTCGCCCTCCTCGCCGCGGCCTGCGGCACGAACACCGGCGCCGGCTCGCCCGCCGCGGATGGCAGCGGGGCGCCGGCCGCCAGCCAGGCGCCGGCCATCAGCCCGGCGGGACCGATCGCCGGTGACCTGACCGTGTGGGCGATGGGCAACGAGGGCGTCGTGCTCAAGGTCCTGGCCGACGCGTTCATGAAGGACTACCCGGACGTCAAGGTCAACGTGACGCCGGTCGACTGGGGCCAGGCCACCGCGAAGCTCACCACCGCGATCGCCGGCAAGCAGACGCCTGACGTCAGCCAGATGGGCACCGACATGATGGCCCAGTACGCGCAGACCGGAGCCCTCGAGCCCGTGCCGGCCAACTTCGAGCCGAGCATGTTCTTCGAGAGCGCCTGGAACACGAACGTCGTCGACGGGACCGTGTCGGGCGTGCCGTGGTACGTGGAAACGCGACTGCTGTACTACCGCACCGACATCGCCGAGAAGGCCGGCATCACGTCGCCGCCGGCGACGTGGGACGACCTCACCGCAATGGCCAAGGCGATGCAGGCCAAGGGCGGCGCGAAGTGGGGCCTCTCGCTGGGCACGAAGAACTGGCAGGAGTACCTGCCCTTCCTGTGGTCGAACGGCGGCGACGTCATGGACGCCGACGGGAAGTTCACGCTGAACAGCCCGGAGGCCGTCGAGGCCCTGACCTTCTACAGCTCGTTCTTCACGGAGGGCCTGTCCCCGAAGTCGGTGCCCGAGGGGTTCGACATCACGCCCGCCTTCGTGGCCGGCACGCACCCGATGTTCTTCTCGGGGCCGTGGCACCTCGCGCTCATCAAGGAGGCCGGCGGCGCCGGCTTCGAGGACAAGTGGGCCATCGCACCGATGCCGAAGAAGGTGACCGCGACCTCGTTCGTCGGTGGCAGCAACCTCGTCGTGTTCAAGGAGAGCAAGAACAAGGACGCCGCCTGGGCGTTCGTCCAGTACCTCTCCGACCCGGCCACCCAGGTCGCCTGGTACGGCGAGTCCGGCGACCTGCCGGCCGTCCAGTCGGCATGGGAAGACCCGGCCCTCGCGGCCGACCCGAACGTCGCGATGTTCGGGGCGCAGCTCAAGGACACCAAGGCACAGCCTGCGATCTCGACGTGGAGCGAGCTGGGCGCCGCGCTCAACGGCACCCTCGAGAAGATGACGACCGGAGGCATGGACCCGCAGGCCGCGGCCGACGAGATGCAGCAGGAGGCAGAGACGCTCGGGACGGGCCAGTGACATGACAGTGCCTGCGCTTGCCCGGCGCAGCGTCGCGGGGGCGGCCACGGCCGCCCCCGGCCGGCGGCGCTGGCGGGACGACCTCACCGGCTGGGCGTTCGCCGCCCCGTTCATGATCCTGTACGTCGTCTTCCTGGCCTTCCCGATCCTCGCCGCGTTCGTCCTGAGCTTCACGAGCTTCGGCCTGAAGGACCTCTCCAACCCGATCGGGGCGACCTTCGTCGGCGTCGACAACTACGTCGCCCTGCTCGGTGACCAGAAGTTCTGGACGTCCCTCTTCAACACCTTCTACTTCGTCGTCATCGGGGTGCCGCTGACGCTCGCCATCGGCCTGGTGATCGCGACGGCCCTGAACCGCGGGATCTCCCGCTTTCGCACGGCCTTCCGGGTCGGCTACTACCTGCCGGTCATCACGAGCATCGTCGCCATCGCGGTCGTCTGGCGGTTCCTGCTGAACCCGGACGTCGGGCTCATCAACATGCTGCTCGCGGGCGTGGGCATCACCGGACCGGCCTGGCTGGCCGACCCGGTCTTCGCGATGCCCTCGATCATCGCGATGGCCGTCTGGCGGAACCTCGGGTTCGCGATGATCGTCTTCCTGGCCGGCCTGCAGGCCATCCCGTCGTCCCTCTACGAAGCGGCGGCGATCGACGGCGCCGGCTCCCGGCAGTCGTTCCGGTTCATCACGATCCCGATGCTCCGGCCCACGATCCTGTTCATGACGGTGATCACGACGATCGGCTACCTGCAGCTGTTCGAGGAGCCGTTCGTGATGACCGGCGGCGGGCCGCTGGACTCGACGCTCTCGGTCACGATGTACATGTACCAGCAGGGCTTCACGTTCTTCCACCAGGGCTACGCCTCGGCGATCGCCTACGTCCTGTTCGTCATCGTCGCCTTCATCGCCTTCCTCCAGTTCAAGTTCCTCCGGTCGGACACGTGAGGGAGGTGGCTCGATGACTGCTGCATCCGCTCCCGCTCCGGCCCGGACCGGCCCCGCCCAGGCGGGCGGCCGGACGGGGTCCCACCTGTGGATCTACATCCTGCTCATCGCCGGGCTCGTGCTGATGGTCGGGCCGTTCCTGTGGATGGTCCTCGGCTCGCTCAAGCCCCAGGCCGAGTTCCTGCGGATCCCCCCGACGTTCCTGCCTGCGACCCCGACGATGGACAACTACGGGCGGCTCTTCGAGCAGCTCGACTTCCCGCGCTTCTTCTTCAACTCGTCGGTCGTCGCGCTCGCGGTGACGGTCGGCAATCTCGTCTTCTGCCCGATGCTCGGCTACGCCCTCGCCAAGCTCCGCTGGCGTGGGAAGCGGCTGGTCATGGGCCTGGTCCTGGCCACGCTCATGGTGCCGGCCGGCATCACCCTGATCCCGAACTTCATCATGTTGAGCTCCTTCGGGCTCGTGAACTCCTACCCGGGCCTGATCCTGCCGTTCCTCGCCGGAGCGTTCGGCGTCTTCCTCATGCGCCAGTTCATGTTCGGCGTGCCGGACGAGCTGCTGGAGGCGGCGCGCATCGACGGAGCGAACGAGTTCCGCCTCTACTGGACGATCGTCGTGCCGATCGCCATGCCGGTCCTGGCCACGCTCGCGATCCTGACGTTCCTCGGCAACTGGAACGCCTTCATCTACCCGCTGGTCATGGCCACGGAGCCGAACATGTACACGCTGCCGGTCGCCCTCGCGACGTTCGCGACGGGCCAGTACCAGGCAGACCACGGGATGCTGATGGCGGGCTCGGTCATCCTCGTGGTGCCCGTGCTGATCGTCTTCATCATCTTCCAGCGCTTCATCACCGAGGGCATCGCCACGACCGGCCTCAAGGGCTGAGCCGGGTCGAGGCTGCCGAACACCCGCGGCCGGGGGCGCCCGGCGGCCCCAGGCGCCTCCAGCCGTTCGTCGATCGACGCGGCGCGCGGAAGGACACCCACGGGAGGCTCTGACATGCGACCACGGCGGCGCGTCCACTGGTCCCTCGCTCTCTCCGTCGGCCTGCTCGCGGCGGCGCTCGCCCTGCCGACGGTCGTCGCGGCGGCGGACCCCGGCCTCCGGTCCGGCCGGCGTCAGCCTCGCGCAGCCAGGGCCCGCCCAGCGCGACACGCTCCTCCGCTACGCCCGCGAACACGTGGGCGTCGTTCGTCGCCATGACCGATCCCAGACACCGGCCTGCCGGCCGACAGCCTCGGCCTCGACGGGACGGCCAGCGTCCAGACGTCGACGACGAACATCGGCGCCTACCTGTGGAGCACGGTCGTCGTCGACGAGCTCGGGATCATCAGCCACGGCGAGGCGGTCAGGCGCCTCAAGCGGACCCTGAGCTCCCTCGAGACGATGGAACGTCACGTCCCGAGCGGCCAGTACTACAACTGGTACGACCACACGACGGGGGCAGAAGCTGACGGCCTGGCCGCCCACCGGAGCGCTGGTCACCCCGATCCTGTCGTCGGTCGACAACGGCTGGCTCGCGGCCGGGCTGCACGTCGTCGCCAACAGCGTGCCGGCGGTCGCCAAGCGCGCCGAGGCGCTCTTCGCCAGCATGGACTTCGGCTTCTACTACCGGCCGGACGCGAACCGGATCGCCTACTACTACACGCCGGACGAGGTACTCCGCGGAATTCGGGTCGCGTGCTGCTACGACACGATCGTGAGCGAGAGCCGGATCGCGAGCTACGTCGGGATCGCCACCGGGAAGATCCCGGCCAAGGAGTACTTCGGCGCCTGGCGGACGTTCCCCGACACGTGGGACTGGCAGGAGACGAAGCCCGTCGGCGTCACGCGGACCTACCTCGGCGTGAGCGTCTTCGAAGGCGCGTACCCGTACGACGGCACGTGGGTCGTCCCCGGCTGGGGCGGCAGCATGTTCGAGGCGCTGATGCCGGCCCTGTTCGTGCCCGAGGAGACGTGGGGACCCGACAGCTGGGCGATCAACCATCCCCTGACCGTGGCGGCCCAGATCCACCACGGGCTCGTCGACGCGGGCTACGGCTACTGGGGCTTCTCGCCCGCGAACATCCCCGAAGGCGGCTACCACGAGTACGGTGTCGACGCGCTCGGCATGAACCCCGAGGGCTATCCGTCGAACGAGGACAACACGCTCGTCGACTACGGGTTCGCGCGCTTCCGCGATCCGCAGCCCGATCCGCCGCCGTCCGCCTACACGAACGGCGTCGTGACGCCCCACGCATCGTTCCTGGCGCTGCGCTGGGCAGCCGAACGCGGTGCTGGGGAACCTGGCCAGGCTGGAGCACGACTTCGCGATCTACGACAAGTGGGGCTTCCGCGACTCGGTGAACGTCCAGACCGGCAGGGTCTCGGACTCCTACCTGTCGCTCGACCAGGGCATCATCATGGCCGCGATCGGGAACGCGCTCGCCAAGGACATGCTGCGCCGCGCGTTCGCCGACCGGCAGTTCGAGCGGGCCTTGCAGACCGCTGCATCTCGATGGAGGAGTTCGGCGCCGCGCCGGGCGACGCCGTCGCCGATCTTGGTCACCCGTAGGCGCCGGCCGTGACGACCGGGCCTCGTGCCGCCGGCCGGGCCGAGCCCGCGGATCCCCAGGGCACCAGCGGCTCGGCGCGGATCGCCTGGTTCGCCGCGCTGGGGACCCAGGCCGAACGGGACCGCGCAGCCGCGCCGGTGAGCCTTCCGCCCCCGTCTGACGTGCAGGCCGAACGCGGCAGAGGGCACGTCACCATCACGTGGTCGCCGGTCGACGGGGCGGCCGGCTACCTCGTCCACCGCGCACCGGCCCGCGACGGGCCGTTCGAGCCCGTGGACCAGCACGGCGGCGACGTCCTCGCCGTCCCCCATGCCCCGTATCTCGACACCTCGGCCCGTGGCGTGGACGACCCGTGGTACGCCGTGGCCAGCCTCCCCGCCATCGAGGCCGAGGAGCTGGCGCTCTCGCCGCCGGTCCCGGCCGCCGCGGGCATCGCCGACGGCCGGGTCGAGATCCGGGTGGATGCGTCCGCCACCCGCGGTCCGCTCGCCCGGCCGTGGCGCCCGATGATCGGCTCCGAGCACCTCGCGCTCCTCCTCCGGGGCGCGGGGCCCGGCGGCCACGACGTCGGCGGCGAGCTGCTGGAGGCGCTCCGCATCTCCCGGCGCGAGCTGGGCGCGTCGGCCGTGCGGGCGCACGCGATCCTCCACGACTCGCTCGGCGTGTGCCGCGTCGACGGCGACCGGTTCGTCCACGACTTCTCGAAGGTCGACGCCATCGTGGACCGGCTCCTCGCGGCCGGCCTCGTGCCGATCGTCGAGCTGTCGTTCATGCCTGCGGCACTCGCGACCGATCCCGCCGCGACGGTGTTCGCCTACGACGGCATCATCTCGCCGCCGCGCGATCACGCCCGCTGGGCGGCCCTCGTCCGCGACCTCGTCGCGCACCTCGCGGACCGCCACGGACGCGACGAGGTGTCCCGCTGGGCGTTCGAGATCTGGAACGAGCCGAACCTCCGCGTGTTCTGGACGGGGGCCCAGTCGGACTACTTCCGGCTGTACGAGGTGACCGCCGGCGCCGTGAAGTCGGTCGACCCGCGTTTCCGGGTGGGCGGGCCCGCGACGGCGGCGGCCGCCTGGGTCGACGACCTGCTCGGGTTCTGCGCGTCGCGTGACGTGCCGATCGACTTCGTCTCCACCCACACGTACGGCGTGCCGCCACTCGACCTGCGGCCGATCACGGCGCGCTTCGGGCGGCCGGACCTGCCGCTCTGGTGGACCGAGTGGGGCGTGAGCCCCACCCACTCCGCCCCGATCAACGACAGCGCCTGGGGTGCACCGCTCGTCGCGCACGGGCTGCGCTCGGCGGCCGGCCGCGTCGAGGCGCTCTCCTACTGGGTTGCCTCGGACCACTTCGTCGAGCTCGGCGAGGCGCCGACCCTCTTCCACGGCGGGCTCGGGCTGCTCACGATCGGGAACCTCCGCAAGCCCCGCTTCTGGGCGATCGCGATGCTGGAACGGCTCGGCGAGGACGAGCTGGCGATCGAGCTCGACGGCGACGGCGCGGGCTCGCTCGTCGAGGCGTGGGCGTCGAGCGATCCCGACGGCCGGGTCGCGATCGCAGCCTGGAACGGGACGCTCGATTCGTCGAAGGGGGCCGGGGTCCGGGCCCTCGGCCGGTCGGTCACCCTCCACGTCGCGGGGCTGTCGTCCGGGACCTACGAGCTGCGGCACCACCGGGTGGACGCCCGCCATTCGAACATCGTCCGGACGTGGAAGCGCCTCGGCCGGCCCGACTGGCCGGACGCCGCCGGCTGGGCACGCCTCCACGAGGACGACCGCCTCGAGAGCCTCGGGAGGCGCCGCCGCGTCCATCCGTCCGGGGGCCGTGTCGAGCTGGCGTTCCAGCTGCCGATGCCGGCCATGTCGCTCATCGAGCTCGTGCCGATCGGCCGCAGGAACGATCGTGTCGCCCGCGGCTGAGGGGGGGCGGCCGCGCATCGCGGCCACGCTCCGCAACCGAACGGGCCTGGCGATCGAGCTGCTCGAGAACGGCTCGGTCTTCGCCATTCGCCACGGCGACGTCCTGGTCAACCAGGTGCTCGGGAGCCCCGTCGAGGGCGGCCTCGGCAACGTCTACCTCCGCCGGCGGGCCCGCGACGGCATCACGGCGGTCCCGCTGCTCGGCCCCGGGTCCCCGAGCCGCTTCCGGGCATCCGGCCGCGGCGCAGCCTGGGAGGGCTCCATCGACGGGCTCGACTACGCGTGCACGCTCCGCCTCGCCGCCCGGCGGCCCACCTGGTTCTGGGACGTCCGGCTCGCAAACGCGACCGGCCGACGGGTGAGCGTCGATGCCGTGCTCGCCCAGGACCTCGGGATCGCAGCCGAGGCCGCAGTCCGGAGCAACGAGCTCTACACGAGCCAGTACATCGATCACACGATCCTCGAGGACGAGGATCTCGGGTTCCTGGTCTGCTCCAGGCAGAACCTGCCCCAGGGCACGGCGTTCCCGTGGATCATGCACGGCTGCCTCGACGGGGCCGTCGGCTACCTGACCGACGGCTTCCAGCTCTATGGCCTCGGGTACAAGGCGTCGAACGTCCCGGCCGCCCTCCTGCGCCGGAGGCTGCCGAACCGGAACTACCAGTACGAGTTCGCCCTGCCGACGCTCCAGTCCCGCGCGCTGACGCTCGCGCCCGGGGCGACCGGTCGGATCACGTTCTTCGCGGCGTTCGAGGCCGATCACCCGGCGGCCTCGAACGCCGCGGACGCGGACCGGGCCCGAGCGGCCGCGAGCGCCTTCCGCACCCTCCGCCCGGCCGCGATCGACCGGACGCCGCGCCCCCGCACCGCCGGCCTCTTCGACGCGCCGGTCCTGTTCGCCAGCCGGGATCTCGAACCGGCCGACCTCGAGCGGCTCTTCGGCTCCGAGTGGCGCCACCTCGAGCGCCGTGACGGGGCGCTCCTGTCGTTCTTCCACGGGCGCCGGCAGCACGTCGTGCTGAGGGCGAAGGAGCTCGTCATGGAGCGGCCGACCGGGCACATCATGCGCTCCGGCCGGGACCTGCTCCCGAACGACGACACCCTGGCGGTCACCGCCTGGATGTTCGGCGTCTTCGGCTCCCAGCTCACGATCGGCAACACGTCGTTCACCAAGCTCCTCGGCGTCTGCCGCAGCCCGCTCAACGTGCTCAAGTCGAGCGGCCAGCGCATCTTCGTCCGGACCGACCGGGGGTACGAGCTGCTCGGCCTGCCCTCGGCCTTCGAGATGGGCCCGAACAGCGCCCGCTGGATCTACCAGGACGACCTGCGCACGGTCGTGATCCGGGTCGCGACCTCGCTCGACGCGCCGGTCTTCCGCCTGGACGTCCGCGTGGAGCGGGGCGGCCCGGTCGAGCTGCTCATCAGCCACGACATCGTCCTCGGAACAAACGAGCACGACGCCGTCGGCACGGTGCTCCTGGACCCGGCCCGCGCGCGCGTCGAGATGCATCCCGCCCCCGAGACCCTCGTCGGCCGGCACTACCCGGAGGCGACGTTCTTCATCGTGTCGCCGGACGCCGACGAGGTCCTGGCGCTCGGCCGCGACGGCCTGCTCCGCGAGGACGGCGCCGACCGGGACGGCTCGCACGTCGTCGTGAAGACGAAGCCGCTCACCCGCTTCTCGCTCGTCCTGACCGGCAGCCTCCTGGACGCGCGGCGGGCCGCAGAGCTGGCGGCCACGCACGGCGCTTCCGATCCGCTCGAGCCGACCGGCGACGCCGAGCAGGAGCGCGCGGCCGACGCCTTCTGGTCCGTGCTCGGGCGGGGGGCGACCCTCGGGGGCGCCACCGGGAGGTGCGCGGACGACCTCGCCCGCCTGGACGACCTGCTGCGCTGGTACCTGCACGACGCGATGGTCCACTGCACCGCGCCGCACGGGCTCGAGCAGTACAGCGGGGCGGCCTGGGCGGTGCGCGACGTCTGCCAGGGGCCCGTCGAGCTCTTCGTCGCGACCCGCCACCCCGAACCCCTGCGCGAGGTGCTCCGGATCGTCTACGAGCAGCAGGACCGGGCGACCGGCGACTGGCCGCAGTGGTTCATGTTCGACCGGTTCCGCGAGGTGCGGGCGGCCGACAGCCACGCCGACATCATCCACTGGCCGATCAAGGCGCTGTGCGACTACGTCGAGGCGACGGACGACGTCTCGATCCTCGACGAGCAGGTTGCCTACACCGACGCCCGGACGGCGGCGGTCACGGCCGGGACCGAGACGATCTTCGCCCACACCGAGCGGCAGATCGCGCAAGATCGAGCGCGACTGCATCCCGGGCACGGCCCTGCCGGTCTTCGGCGGCGGCGACTGGGAGGACACCCTCCAGCCGGCCGACCCGGCGATGGCCCGAGCGTCTGGTCAGCGCCTGGACGGTCGAGCTCGCGTACCAGACGCTCGACCGCTACCGCGTGGTCTGCGACCGGGCGGGCAGGGACGAGATGGCGGCCCGGCTCGAGGCCCTGTGCGCCCGGATGCGATCCGACTTCAACCGCTGGCTCGTCCCGGGCGGTGTGGTCGCCGGGCTGGCCCACTTCGGGCCGGACGGCCTCGAGTACCTGCTCCATCCGCGCGACCGGCGGACCGGCGTCTCCTACCGGTTGGTGCCGATGACGCGGGGCATGACGAGCGGCCTCTTCAGCGTCGAGCAGGCGAGGCGGCACGCCGCGCTGATCGCGCGCCACCTCACGTTCCCCGACGGCGTGCGGCTGATGAACCGGCCGATGGCGTACCACGGCGGGACGTCGCGCTACTTCAAGCGCGCCGAGTCGGCGGCCAGCTTCGGGCGGGAGGTCGGGCTGCAGTACGTCCACGCCCACCTCCGGTACGTCGAGGCCATGGCGAAGATCGGCCGGCCGGACGAGGCGTTCCGGGGGCTGCTGGCGGTCTGCCCGATCGGGCTCGATCTCGACGTTCCCGCTGCGCTCCCTCGCCAGGCCAACGCCTACTTCAGCAGCTCGGACGCCGCGTTCATGGACCGCCGGCAGGCGAGCCGCCGGTTCGGCCGGATCAGGACCGGGCGCGTGGGACTCCGGGGCGGCTGGCGGGTCTACTCGAGCGGGCCGGGCATCTTCGTCAACCAGCTGATCTCGAACGTGCTGGGCCTCCGCAGGCACTTCGACGACGTGGTGTTCGACCCGGTGTTGCCCAGCCGCGCCGACGGGCTGACCTTCGACGTCGAGCACGAGGGACGCCCGGTCCGCTACGTCTTCCACGTCGCCGGCGACGGCTTCTCGCCGCGCGAGGTGCGGGTCAACGGCTGCCCGCTGCCCGGCGGCAGGTATGAAAACAACCCCTACCGCGCGGGCGGCCTGCTCGTCTCGCGACGCGCGTTCGCCGAGGCGCTCGTCCCGGGCGGGAACCTCGTCGAGGTCTTCGTCTGACCGCCCGCCGACCGGGCCACCCCTCGTGAGGCAGCTCACTCGGGGAGCTCGAACGATTCGACGATCGGCATCGCCGCTGTCACGAGCTCGTTGAAGCGCGACGGCGTCGAGGTGTCGTCGAGGGCGATGGCGACGGTCTTCCCACCCGCCGGACGCGTCCGCGACCGCGATTCGGAAACGCGGGGGCTTCGTGCACGCTCGGAGGTTCCGGCGATCGTGGCCGCGGGGCGAGGTACTCACCGACTTCCGTGCTCCGGAGTGCAGCTCTTCGATCGAGATCGCGCCCGGGACGCCCCGCGTCGCCCCACCCCTCGGCGCCAGCCAGGCGGAGCGGTGCCCGGCGAGCGGCGCACGGGTTCGCGGGATGGCGGATGAGGGCCTACGCTGCGCCGCGAGGCATGTGGCGCCACGATGGGATCGCGGTCGTGCCCCTCGCGTTGCTGGGACCGGGGGCGGCCCGACCGGCGGGACAGGGAGGATCGCGATGTACGGCGGGATCGAGGCGGGCGGGACGAAGTTCGTCTGCGTCATCGGCACCGGGCCGGACGAGATCATCGAGACGGCGCGGATCGACGTCGCGGGGCCGACCGAGACGATCGGCGCCGCGCTGGCCTTCCTCCGGCGCGCGGTCGACGCCGGGACCCGGCTCGAGGCGATCGGGATCGGGTCGTTCGGACCGGTCGAGCTGCGCGAGGGGCATCCCCGCCACGGCTGGATCACGACGACGCCGAAGCCCGGCTGGTCGGGAACCGACCTCGTCGGGCCCGTCGCGCGCGAGCTCAGCCTGCCGGTCGGGTTCGACACCGACGTGAACGCGGCCGCGCTCGCGGAAGGCCGCTGGGGTGCGGCACATGGGCTCCGCTCGTTCATCTACCTCACCCTCGGTACCGGGATCGGCGGCGGGGCCGTCGTCGACGGTCGGCTCGTCCACGGCCTCGGCCACCCGGAGATGGGCCACGTCAGCGTTCCCCGACGGCCCGGCGACAGGTTCGCCGGCGCATGCGTGTTCCACGGCGACTGCCTCGAGGGGATGGCGAGCGGGCCGTCGATCGCGGCCCGCTTCGGCCGCCGAGCCGAGACGCTCGAAGGCGCCGACAGGGCCGCCGCTGCGGCCCTCGTCGCGTTCTACCTGGCCGCGGGTGCGCGCTCGCTCGTCTATGCGCTCGCCCCCGAGCGGATCGTCGTGGGCGGCGGCCTGTCGATGATGCCGGGGCTGGTCGATGCCGCCCGGTCCGAGCTCGCGGCGCAGCTCGCCGACTACCCCGGCCTGCCGGAGCATCGCGCGGTGACGTTCCTCGTCCCGGCGGCCCTGGGCGGTATGGCCGGCCCCGCGGGGACGCTCATCCTCGCCGAGGCCGCGGCCGCGGCCTCGGCGGCAGGCAGACCCTGACCTTCACGTGCGTGGTCGGCGTCCCCGGGGCTCACCAGGCACCACGACGACGGCCCGGGCGCGGGCCGGGCGACGGGTTGGCTCGGGCGCCGGGCTGGCTCGAGCGGACGGACCGGCAGTACTGCCGGCGCCAGATTGTCCATTGCGTCGGAGCGGCAGGAGCGACTAGGATCGCGCCCTCTACCGATCGGCGGGGCATTCTCGCTGGCAGTAGCGTCGCCGACTCGGCTTCCGCCGAGCGGCGCAGTGGGGGGGGCGTTGCTGATGACAGCGACACGTGTTCTCGCGCAGCTTGGCCCGCTGTCGCGACTTGGAACCCAGGAGCTCGCGGCGGCACTTGCCGACGCGCAGCCCAACCAGTCGGAGGTCGGCCCACTCTACCGGGCCGCGTTCCGATCCTCCAGGACCCAGGGCCTGCGCGTCGCCGAGGCCCTCGCGACCACGCTCCCGACCGTGGACGAGCATCGCCAGCTGTTCCAGGCCGTGGCATTGCGCGGATCGGGAGAGCGACGGACGCTGATCGACGGGTATCGGCGCGCGGGTCAGCAGCAGTGGGTCGTCCACGCCATCGGCCAGCTGCCCGCGGCCCAGGGCCGCTCGCTCATGCGCGACTTCGTCACGACCGACGCGGGCAAGCGCGACAAGAAGTCGATCCGCGAGGTGCTCCTCTACGTGGCGGAGGTGGGCAGCAAGATCGAGACCCGACGGGTCGTCGACGGCCCCAACGACTCGGCAGTCGTCGAGGCGATCGGCGACCTCGTCGACGAGCTCAAGGAGGCCGTCGAGGCCGTGGTCGACGCCATCGTCGACGCCGTCGGATCGATTGCCGACGCGATCGTGGCGGCGTTCAACTTCACGGCCCAGCAGATGGCCAATCTCGTGAAGGGCCTCATCGCCGGCCTCAAGTCGATCTTCGACATCGTGAAGGGCGCCCTCGAGGCGGCCGTCGCCAACACGCTGGCCTTCGTGAAGAAGGTGATCCAGGGGATCATCGACGCCGGCCACGCCATGTTCGAGGTGCTCACGCAGATCGCGTCCCTCGTCGGCGCGGCGCTTGAGACGGCCCTCCGGGCCATCGACCAGCTCGGGCACACGCTCGGCGAGCTGCTCTCGTGGATGGCCTCGCAGGTCTATGCCACCGTCCTCGAGTTCACGCGCGCGCTCATCGCGGTCGGCAAGACGATCGGCAACCTCATCAACCAGGCGCTCCAGGTTGGCGCCGCCCTCCTGCGCGGCGTCGTCCAGGCCCTGATCGACCTGGGACGTGCGGTCGGCGAGCTGCTCGTCGAGGCCGCGAACTACGCCGCCGGAGTGGTCAAAGCCGTCGTGGCGGCGCTCCGCCAGATCGGGCGGGCGATCGGCGACATCATCGACGCGGTCAAGAACGCGGCCGCGGCCGTGCTCGACGCCGTCGTCCGGGCGATCGTCGAGATCGGCGGCGCGCTGGCGGACCTCGCGACGTACATCGCCAACGCCGCCGTCGCGCTGGCGCGGCAGATCGCCCAGGCGGCCCTGCGGTTCGGAGCTGCGCTCGGCGATCTCGTGTCCGAGATCGCCGCCTGGGGCGTCAACGCGATCAAGCGGATCGTCGAGGCTGCCTTCGACATCGGCAGGAAGCTGCTGGACATCTGCCGCGAGGCGCTGCGCCTGGCCGGGAACCTTCTGCGCGCGATCGTGAAGGCCGCCGTGGACCTCGGCAAGGGCGTCGTCGAGTTCCTCGGGTCGGTCGTGAAGTTCACCTACCGGACCGCGGCTCGCCTCATCGACGCCATGATCGAGGCCGGCCTCCAGGTCGCCGACCTCCTTGCGCAGGCGATCGCCCAGGGCTACTTCGTCTTCCGCAAGATGGTCAACGGCATCCTGAAGGCCCTCGGGCCCGTCGGAGACGTCCTCGACTGGGTCATGGGGCAGGCGGCGGCGATCGCGGATCGCCTCTACCGAGAGGCGGTGCTCGCGATCCACTTCGTCAAGAAGAGCATCGACGAGATGCTCGATTGGGCGGCGGCCAAGACGGCCGACGTCTTCGACGCCGTCGTCAGGGCCGTCGAGGCGGCCGGGCTCGCCCTGCGGGACGTGATCCGCTGGGCCGCCGCCGCTGGCGACGCGGCCCTCGAGCTCCTGGGCGAGGCCACCCAGCGCCTCAAGAACTCCATCAGCTACCTGCTCACGTGGGTCGCGACCGACGCGATCGACGGGCTGCGGGCAGTGGTGCGCGGGCTGGCCAAGGCGGGTGCGGCGATCGCGGACCTGGTCGGCTGGGCGGTCCAGCGCTCGTTCCAGGTCGTCAAGGACGTCGTCGCCGAGCTGCTGGCGTTCGGGGCGACGGTCGCCCGGCTGGTGACGGACACGATCCGCCATCCGCAGAACGCGCTCAACAACCTGGTCCGCGCCCTGCGCGAGCTCGGGCGGACCGTGGCCCAGGTGGTCGACTCGGCATTCGTGCAGCCGGCGCGCGATGCGAAGAAGCGCGTCATCGCGGCCCTGAAGGCGGCGGGCGAGGGACTCCTCGAGGTCCTCGACGGCCTGATCGAGGCCGGCGTCGGCGCGCTCGACGTGGCGATCGGCATCGTGATGGAGGTGTTCGGCATCTTCCGCCCGCTCCGGCCCGACGAGAAGGCCGAGGCCGCCCTCGTCTACAAGAAGAGCCCGCCGCTGGGCGACGTCCAGGTCTTCGAGGGGTCGTTCGTCTCCGGCATGTCGACGTGGTTCCGCGACAACGCGGCGGCCGTCACGACGATGCGGATCATCCACCTGCCATCCGGCTTCGACACCACCGTCTTCCCGGCCAACCGGCACACGCTGATCCACGAGCTGGGCCACGTCTGGCAGGGCGAGGTCACCGGGCCCTACTACATGGGGCACGCCCTCATCTCCCAGGTGACACTCGGCGCCGCGGCCTACGACTACGGCGGCGAGGCAGCCCTGGCGGCCAACACGACCGCCGGCGGCAAGCTCGACCACTTCAATCCCGAGCAGCAGGCCCAGGTCATCGCGGACTTCTACCTGGCCCTGAAGAACGGCCAGCCCACGGCCGCCTTCGACCCGTACATCGCGGAGGTGCGCGCGGCATGACCTGGGTCCTCGCAGCGCCGCGGGCGGCCGTCGGTCCGCTCCGCCCTCTCGTGCGCGCCCACGAGCGCGCCCGGGAGGTGCGGGTGGTCGAGCCGGCGTCGCTCGAGGCGCTCCGCGAGGCGATCGACGGGGCCGAGGGGCTGCTCCTCGTCGGCGATCGCCGACGGGCCCCCCGGACCAGCCTCCCGGGGCCGTACCTCGAGGACTGGTCGGGGCGCCGCGTCCCGACCGGCTGGCTGCCCGACCTGGGCGAGGACCTCGCGGTCTTCGCCCGGGCGGCCGCTCGCGTCGAGCAACGCGGGGGGCAGCCGGGCCCGCTCGTCGTCCTCGGGGCGCGCCAGGCGCGCTACCAGCAGCTGGCCACCCGCATGGAGGCCAACGTCGGCGCCGGCGGCGAGCCGCCCTTCCCCGTCCTGCGCTGGACGTCGGAGCGGATCGCCCGCCACGACCTCGTGCGGGCGCTCCGCCTCGGCATCGGCGTCGGGGTCTACTTCGGGCATGGCCGTCCGTCCGGCTGGGCGGCGTACCACGGCCTTCGCGGCTCCCACCTCGTCGAGGTCACGGGGGAGCCGCTCGGGGCGCTCCTCTCGGTGACCTGCCTGACGGCAAACCGCCATCGGGTCGGGCTGTCGTTCTCGGAGGTGGTCGTCACCGGCGGTTCGGCGGCGGCGGCGCTGGGGGCCGTCGCCCCGGTGGCCCACCTCGACAACATGCGCTGGATGCTGGGCTTCGCGTCTGCCCTCCGGGCCGGCGAGGGACGCCTCGGACCGGCCCTGCTGGCGGCGGCCCCGCCCGATCCCTGGGCCGCGTCCCCGTACCGCATCATCGGCGACCCGCTCGCGGCGCTCGTCGGCACGCCCCGGGGCAGCCGGCTCGCCCTCCGCGTGTTTGCGCCCGCCCCGGAGTACGTCGCATGATCGACGACGAGCTGCGCGCCATCGTCGCGGACGTGGCGGAGATCGACCCGGCGTCGATCGACCCGGCGCTGCCGTTCTCCGAGGCCGGGATCGACTCCCTGATGGCGATGGAGATCGCCGTCGACATCGAGCGGCGCTACGACCTCCACTTCGAGGACGCCGAGCTGGGCCAGATCACGAGCTTCGAGGAGCTGGTCCGGCTCACGCGCACCAGGCTGGCGAGCCGGGCGAGCCCATCGAACGCGCGCTGATCACCGGCATCGGTGTCGTGTCCGCGATCGGGACCGACGCGGAGACGTTCTGGTCGTCCCTCCTCTCGGGCCGCAGCGGCGTCGCGGAGGTCGGCTCGTTCGACGCGTCCGCGCTGCCGTCCCGGCTCGGATGCGAGGTGCGCGGGCTCGCCCTCGAGAGCCGCCTCGAGCCGCGGCCCGGCCGGGCGGCGCTCCTGGCCGCGTTCGCCGGCCGACAGGCGCTGGAGATGGCCGGGCTCCCGGCGGCGGCGCTGGGCGACATGGCCCTCGCGGTCGGGACCACGATGGGCGAGGCGTGCTGGATCGAGGCGTGGAACCCGGACGACCTTCGCGACGGCACCGTGCCGGCCGAGGAGCTCGTTCGCTCGGGGCCCGATCGCGTCGGACGCGACATCGCCGCGGAGCTGCGTCTCGGAGGTCCGGTCACCGTCCTTGCCGGTGCCTGCGCCGCCGGCAACTACGCCCTGGGGCATGCGCTGGACCTCGTGCGCCTGGGGCGAGCCCAGCGGGTCCTGGCCGGCGGCACGGACTCCTTCTCGCGCGCCGCCATGATCGGGTTCGGGCGACTCGGCGCCCTCGCGAGCGATGCCTGCCGGCCCTTCAGCGCCGGCCGCGAGGGGATCGTCCTCGGCGAGGGCGCGGCTTTCGTCGTCGTCGAGTCGGCGTCGTCCGCCGCCGCCCGGGGCGCGACGCCTCTGGCGGAGCTGGCGGGGATCGGGCTGTCGGCGGATGCGTACCACATCGTGAGCCCGGACCCGGAGGGACGCGGCGCCGTCCGGGCGACCGTGGCCGCCCTCGAGGACGCGCACGTGGGCCCACGTGACGTTGGCTGGATCTCGGCCCACGGGACCGGCACCCCTGCCAACGACCGCGCCGAGGTCGCCGCCATGCGAGCGGTCTTCGGGGAGAGTGGACCGCCGATGAGCTCGATCAAGGCGCTCACGGGCCACGCGCTCGGGGCGGCCAGCGCGCTCGAGGCCGTCGCCGGCGTCCTCGCCCTGCGCCACCAGGTCGCACCCCCGACGTGGAACTTCCAGCGCCCCGACCCCGACTGCGCATGGGACGTGATCCCGAACGAGCCTCGCCCCACGGCGCTGGACGTCGTCCTCTCGAACGCCTATGCGTTCGGCGGGTGCAACGCCTCGATCGTGCTCCGGAGGGCCGGCTGATGGCCGTCGTCCTCGGAAGCGGCCTCGTTGCCGCGGTCGCCGGCGAAGGGCCGCGCCTCGTGGCCGGGCTCGACGAAACGGTCGCCGCCCTCGGCGTGCGGGGGCTGCGCCCGACGTCACGCGCCACGCGCCTCGCCAGCGTCGCCGCCGCGGAGGCGCTGGGCCATCCCTCGCCGCCGCCCGGGAGACCCGAGCGCCGCGCCGTGACGCTCGGCACGCGCTTCGCGAGCATCGAACCGCTCGTGGAGTTCCTTCGATCGGCGGCCGTGGACGGGCCGCGCCTGGTGAACCCGTCGAGCTTCCCCAACGTCGTCGTCAACGCCCACGCAGGCTACCTCGCGATCCTCTTCGGCCTGGCGGGACCCAACATCACCCTGTGCGGCGAGGACGCCGGGCTCGACGCGCTCGACCAGGCCCTCGACCTCCTCGAGCTCGGCCGCGCGGACCTCGTCCTCGCCGGTGGCGTCGAGGCCCTCGGCCCGACGCTGGCGGCCGGCCTGCAGCGCTCTGGTGTCGGAGCCCCCGCCGAGGCGGCGGCGTTCCTCGTCCTCGCCCCCGAGGGTGACGGCGTGCACCTGGAGCGGGCCCGCGCCGGCGACCGCCCGGAGCGGGAGTGGTCGGCCGCCGACGCGCTGCCGGGTTCGGGCGCCGCGGGCGGGGCGGTTGCCGCCGTCCTGGCCGTCCGCGCCGCGGCAGCGGGATGTGGCCCCCAGGGCATCACGGGCGAGCGGGTCGTGCTCCTGGCCGAGGAGAGGCGGGCTCCCTGATCGCGGCCGGTGTCGCGAGGCGCGGCGGCACCGTCCAGCGCACGGCGGACGCGCTTCCGGGCGATTCCGGGACGCGGCGAAGGCACCGAATCAGCGGAACGGGAACCCGGCATCGGCCAGGCTCTGCGGGGTCACCAGCGGCGACGCCTCGCCGAAGACGCGACGGAGCAGGAAGTACTCGGGCAGCGGCCGGTCGTCCGTGACCAGGGGACCCGAGCCCGCGAACGAGGCGACCTGCCCGCCCTCGAGCCAGACGAGGCCGGGGATGGCCCGGGACCAGCCGTCGACGGTTGTCTGCGGTGAGTCGTAGGCGCCGGAGATGTCCCCGAGGACGCCCGGCCGGGCCAGCACCTCGCGGATGGTCGCCCCGTCGAACGCCATGGGCTCGTCCGAGCCCAGCATGAAGAACCCGTAGCCACCCGGGCCCCGGAGCACCAGGACATGCGGGAAGACCGAGGCGAACGTCCGGATGTGGGCCCGGAACTCGTCGATCGTCTGGCCGTACGGCACCCACTGCATCATGATCCCGCCCGGGTTCAGGCAGTCGTGGCCGGCCCGGTAGTACTCCAGCGACGAGATGACCGAGACCCCCGAGCTCTCGACCGGCGGCGGCGGGTCGGTCACGATGATGTCGTACCGGCTGTCGGTGAGCGCCACGTAGTTGCGGCCGTCGGTCACGACCACCCGCCCGTTCGGGTTCGCCAGGATCTCCGCCGCGTCGGGATAGTAGTGGCCGAACATCAGCGGGACGGACGGCACCAGCTCCACGGCATCCGTCCGGAGGCCCGCGATGACGCCCGACCGGAACGCCGATCCCATCCCGAACGCGACGGTCAGGGCGCTCGTCGAATCCGGCCGGAGCATCAGCGGCAGGATCGGCATGAGCTTCGCGTCGACCGTCAGGAGGGTCATCGAGGTGCCGGTCACCCACAGCTCAGGGTACCCGTTGATCGTGCCGGCCTGGACCGACGCGATCTCGTCCTCCCGGCTCGCGAAGAGCTGCCCTCTCATCGCCTCGATCCTCGCCACGCTCGGGTCCACGAGGATGCCGCTCGTCGCGAGTGCGATGACGAGCACGAGGGCCGTCGCCGTACCCAGGCCGTAGGTGGTGATGCGCCCCAGTGCGGACCGGATCGGCGCCCGGTAGGCGAGGACGATGCCCAGGACCACGTTGACGAGGGCGATGACGCCGATCGCGTCGGGCGAGCCGATGGCGGGGATGACGAAGAACGGGACCACGAAGGTCCCCACGATGGCGCCGACCGTGTTCGCCGCGAGCAGCAGGCCGGCGCTCGTGGCCACCTTGCCCTCCCGGCCGGCGACCAGCGCGGATGAGGCGGGGAAGCTCAGGCCCATCACGATGGTGGCCGGCAGCACGACGACGAGGACCCGCCAGAACAGGACCCCGATGACTCCGTCGATTCGACCCCACTCGAGGGTGAACTCGACGGGCTGGGACAGGACGAAGACGACCCCCGCCAGCGCCAGGACCGCGACAAGGACATTGGTCCCCGCGAGCAGCGCCACCGGGTGCCGGATCCGTCGCCGGAGCACGGTGAACAGCACGGCCCCGATCGCGATCCCGGCCAGGAAGACGACCAGGATCAGCGTGAAGACGTACGTGTAGTTGCCGGTCCCCGACGCGAGGAGGCGGGTCCAGAGGACCTGGTAGGCGAGCGAGGTCAGGCCCGACACGAACGCCACGACGAGGGCGAGCCGGGGCCGCGGGTCCGGGTCCGCCACCTCGTCCGCGACGGACGGCAGATCGAAGGCCGGCGTGGCGTGGGCGGCCGTGCCGAACGCCCCCACCCGGCGCCGGAGGTCGAGGACGATCGCGGTCAGCCCCGCGAGCGCGGAGCACGCCGCCCCCACGACCAGGGTCGCGGTGAGCCCGAGGATCTCGATCAGCACCAGGCCCGCCGCCGCGGCCCCGAGGATCGCCCCGATGGTGTTCGCCGCGTACAGCCGACCGAACGCCGAGCTCAGGTGGGCCGCGTCCCGCGAGAGGTAGCGCGTGAGCGTCGGCAGCGTCGCCCCCATCAGGATCGTTGCCGGCGCCAGGGCGAGCAGGGCCAGCCCGAAGCGGACGAGGGCGAGCGCCTGGGGCGCCGCCTCGAGGGACGCGAAGGCGCCCCGGTAGACCTCGCTGATGAGCTGGAAGGTGAGCGGCGTCAGGAGGACGACGGCGACCAGGATCCCCTCGAGCAGGCCGTAGAGGCGGAGCGGACGCGGGATCCGGTCCGCCAGGCGCCCGCCGGCCCAGGAGCCGATCGCCATGCCGCCGAAGTACCCGGTGAGGATCGTCGAGACGGCCTGGGTCGTGTTGCCGAAGACCAGGACGAGCTGGCGCGACCACACCACTTCGTACATGAGGCCGGCTGCGCCGGACAGGATGAAGATGGCGAGGATCGGCCAGCGCCGAGTGGTCATCGGGCGCCCGGGCCAACGCCGCGGGCGGCGGCCAGCCGGCCGGAGCACGCGACCGCTCCGCCTAGCCGACGGTGGCGCCAGCCGTCCACTGTCCGATCCGGAACATCACGAACTCCGCGGGCCGGGTGGGTGCCACGCCGATCAGGCAGATCAGCCTCCCGTTGTCGATGTCGCCCTGGGTCATCGTCGTGCGGTCGCAGCGGACGAAGAAGGCCTCCTCCGGCCTGGCGCCCTGGAGCGCGCCATCCCGCCACTGCACGATCAGGAAGCTCTCGATCGCCTGGCGGATGTTGGCCCAGAGACGATCATCGTTCGGCTCGAAGGCCGCCCACTGCGTACCTTCGGAGATCGACTGCTCCAGGAAGATCAACAGCCGGCGGACGTTGACGTACGTCCACTCGGGATCGGAGCTCATCGTCCGGGCGCCCCACACGAGCGTGCCCTTCCCGGGGAACAACCGGAGCACGTTGATCCCCTCCGGGTTCAGCACGTCCTGGCGGCTCCGGCCGACGTCGGCCTCGAGGCGCGTGACGCCCTTGACCACCAGGTTCGCCGGCGCCTTGAAGACGCCGCGCTCGAGGTCGCTCCGGGCATAGACGCCGGTGACAAAGCCGGAGGGCGGCAGCAGGACGGGACGGGGCGGAGACCCCAGCGGGGCGCGCCGGGCCGGGTCGACGATCTCGATCCACGGGTGGTACAGCGCCGCGTCCTTCGAGTCGAACCGTCCGCGGAACGCCCGGATCTCCGCCATCGAGCTGGCCACCGGGGCATCGACGACGGCAAACCGGTCGCGGTGACGCTCGGCGTGGGCGACCAGCGACGATCCCGCCGCGAAGCACAGGTCACGATCGCCGTACGTGCCGCCGTCGGGCAGCGCAACGATCGCGATGTCGTCGACCTCGCCCAGCGCCGCCAGGCCGGTCGCCTTGACGGCTGCGTCGGCCAGGTCGGCCTCCCGGCCCGCCAGATCGTCGGCGGTCGGCAGGTCCCCGTCGTTGCCGCCCATGAGCCGCGGGCTGGGGTTTGCGACCAGCGCCACGAGGAGGTCGATCGGGTTGGCGCCCGGCTCGACGAAGCCCGGCGTGGCGAGGTTCGCCGGGTCGTACCCGCCGTAGTCGAGCCAGACGACCGCATCCTCGTCCTCCGGGTTGTCCTCCTGGAGGATGCGGCCGATGTACCGGGGCTGCCGGGGATCGAGGCCGAGCTCGGCGAAGGTGTCGACCCGTTGGTCGTCCACGTCGACGCGGACGCGCGCCTCGATCACCTGGATGACCGAGCCGGCCCCCACGGGAAACGGGCTCCCGTCTGCACGCGCGAACGTCTGGCAGCCGGCCTGATCGACGCTGACGACGGCCAGGGTCGTCGCCGTGAGTGGCGCCAGGTCGGGCTGGGCGGCCCCGACGCTGATCTCGACGATCGAGCCCGCTCCCACCTGGTCTGCCTGAGCGCCGAACACGGGATCCGTGACGGCGACGTCGCGGCTCCGGCTGGCGAACGTCGTGACCAGGACGTTGCCCATGCGGCCCGGCCACCGGGCCCGCCAGACGGCCGTCGTCGCCGGCACCGACGCCACGGCAATCGCCCGGCCTGCGACGCCCGGGTCCGTCCCGCCGCCCACGGTGGTGCGGGGAACGAACACTCGACTGACGAACAGGCGCCGCCCGCCGTTCATGAAGAACGCGCGGGTGGCATGCGCGAGGTACGGCTGGCGTTCGTCCGTCTCGCTCGGGAGGTGCAGCAGGTCGAGGCGCCCGTAGACGCGCTCGAAGTCCGTGAAGCTCGTGACGAGGCGAGGTTCCGAGGCCCGCGGACCGCGGGCGCCGTTGGCGACGTACTGGACCGGACCCCACGCGGTCATCCCGGCGAAGCCGGCCGTGCTCGTCGGGACGCCCTCGATTGCCTTCGACCGGAAGCCGACCTCCTCGACGTGGACTCCCGGGGTGAGATGCTCAGGCATCCTGTCCTCTCTCACGGCTCCCGGCCCACACAACGGGCATCGGTGCCGGTACCCTACCCGACCGGCAGTGTGACCGGTCGAGGCCCGCCGCCAGCCCGGACCTTCGTCTCGACGACGTTCGACCGGGCCGTGGCCGAGAGCATCGCCGCCCGAGGGCCCGCGACGGTCGTGTCCGTGCTGATCGGGCAGCTCGTCCCCGTCGACCGGGTGTTCATGACGTTCGTCGAGACGGCGGAGCTCAACCGCGTCTACCACGAGGCCGAGGTGGTCCTGCTCGCGGACCGGCGCAATCGAGCGTTCTGAGGGTCGCGGTCGCCGAGACACCGCGGGCTCGCGCGACGAGAGTGCACCCCAAGGCGGGCTGTTTGTCACTCGCCAAACGCGTGTCCCCTGCCGATGATCAGGCCGAGGGGGATTGCAGCCGCTCGGCCGCCAGCATGCTGTCGTCCGTCGCTGCCCGGGAGACACGGGCGTTGCCCCGAAGACTGCTGCAGAGAGACAGGCAGAAACGACGAGCCATGGTCTCGGCGGTCGTCGTCGCCGAGCCCGTCCGGTGCGTCGAGTGCGGGATCTGCACGTACAACTGCCCGCTGGGCATCGACGTCCGCACCCGCGCCCGCCTCGGGCAGCCCGTTGCCGACAGCTACTGCCTGACGTGCGGCGAGTGCGTCGCGCGCTGCCCCCGCGGCGTCCTGCGCTTCGAGTCGTCGGCGGTGTTCGGCGCCGGCTCCACCCGCGGAGGTGGATGAGGTGGCCCGACGCTACGTGATCGTCGGCAACGGACCGGCCGGCCTGACGGCGGCCGAGACGATCCGCGGCAACGACCCATCCGCCGAGATCCGGATCGTCGGCGGCGAGGACCACCGCTTCTACTCCCGTCCCGGCCTGGCCTACCTGCTGACGGGAGCCATCCCGGAGAAGCGGCTCTTCTCGCGCCCCGACTCGATCTACGAGCAGGCCGGCATCCAGCGGTCGGTGGCGACGGTGCGGCGAATCGAGCCCCGGGACCATCGGATAACCCTCGCCGACGGCCGGACGATGACCTACGACCGCCTGCTGCTGGCCGTCGGGGCCGGGGCGGTGCGGCCGTCGACCCCCGGCATCGACCTCGACGGCGTCGTGACCCTCGACAACCTCGACGACGCGCGTCGCATCCTGCGCCTCGCGCGCCGGGCCAAGCGGGCGTGCGTCGTCGGCGGCGGGATCACGGCGATCGAGCTGGCCGAGGGCCTTGCTGCGCAGCGCGTCGAGACCCACTACCTGATGCGCGGCGACCGGTACTGGGCGAGCGTCCTCAGCCCGCACGAGTCGACGCTCGTCGAGGAGCGCCTCGTCGACGACGGGATTCGCATCCACCGCGGGATGGAGCTGGCCCGCGTTGTCGGGCGCAAGGACCGCGTCGCGGCGGTCGAGACCCAGACCGGGGACGTGCTGCCGTGCGACCTCCTCGCGGTGGCGATCGGCGTGCAGCCGCGGATCGAGATCGCCAAGGAGGCGGGCCTCGAGACCGGCCGCGGCATCTGGACCACCGACACCTTCCAGGCCAGCGACCCGGACGTCTTCGCCGCCGGCGACGCCGCCGAGGTGCTCGACCCGGCCACCGGCAAGCGCGGCCTCGACAGCCTCTGGTCGGTCGCCATCGAGCAGGGCCGGGCCGCCGGGGACAACCTGAGCGGTGTCGTCCGGCAGTACCGCAGACCAGCGCCGTTCAACGTCACGAAGATCGGCGGGGTGACCACCACCCTGATCGGCGCCGTGGGCACCGGCGGCCGGGAGGGGGACCTGGTGACCCTGGCGCGCGGCGACAGCAACGCCTGGCGCGAGCAGCTGGATTCCTTCGCCGTCGTCGCGGACGCGGGCGCCAACCATCTGCGGCTCGTGCTGGGGGACGATCGGATCCTGGGCGCGGTCGTGATGGGCGACCAGGCGCTCTCGCGTCCGTTGCAGCGCCTGATCCGGGAGCGGGTCGACATCCGCACCGTGCGCGACCGGCTGATCCAGCGCCCGGCCGAGATCGGCCGGGAGCTCAGGGCGCTCATGGAGAGGACGGTCTCCCTTGGCGCGGTATAGGGAGCTCGTGCTGGCGCTGCTGGCCGTCGTCGGCATCAGCGTCGCGTACGGGGCCTACGTGCGGTCCGTGTCCGTTCCCGCGGCGAGCGGCCTCGTCGGCCACTCCCTGGGGATCCTCGG
Source organism: uncultured Chloroflexia bacterium (assembly GCA_963725875.1). Lineage (GTDB taxonomy): Bacteria > Chloroflexota > Limnocylindria > Limnocylindrales > CSP1-4 > CTSoil-043. Next base: position 163,228 of record CAVRZZ010000004.1, read on the forward strand.
CTTCACGATGATGCTGATGACGGAGACGCTCTACTCCTTCCGCAAGCGGGCCATGCGGCGACCGCGGGGCACGATGCGCGCCTGGCTGCGGTTCCACATCTTCACCGGGATCGTCGGCCCCTACCTCGTCGTGCTCCACGCTGCCTGGACCTTCAACGGGCTGGCGGGCGTGTTGACGGCCATGACGGTCGTCGTCGTGGCCAGCGGCTTCATCGGGCGCTACATCTACACCGCGGTGCCGCGCACCGCTGACGGGGTGGTCATCGAGGCACGGGAGCTGCAGCTGCTGCTGGACGCCGCGCGGCAGGAGGTGGCGCAATCGTCGCCCGCGGGCGCGGCGTCACCCGATCTGGCACGGGGCCGGGAGCGGGCGGCGTCGCACCGGCTTGGCGAGCTCGAACGGCAGATGGCGGCGCTCCGCTGGGCCCGGCGGACGCTGGCGACCTGGCACGCGATCCACATCCCCCTCGGAATGGCGCTCTTCGTGACGGCCGTCGCACACATCGGTGGTGCCGTGTACTACGCGACGCTGCTGCGCTGAGGCGACGAGATGCGCCGTCCGCTGGGCTGCATGACCTTCTCGGCGCTCGTTGCCGCCGTCCTGGTGGCGATCGTCATTGCCGCCGCCGCTGCCGTCACCGGCAACGGGATCTTCAGCCCGGGCGCGCTCAGCGGCGTCGCGCGAGGCGGTCCGATCGAGGGCGTGAGCTCCCACGCGCAGCTCGAAGCGCGGTGCGACGCCTGTCATGCGACCGCCTTCTCGGGCGACCGGATGGCCGACCGGTGCCTGGCCTGCCACACCCAGGTGCAGCAGGAGATCTCCTCCGGGGGCGGGCTCCACGGCCTGTTGGCCCCGGTGGACGACTGCCGCGGCTGCCACACGGACCACCGCGGCGCGACGGCCTCGCTCACGCTGGCGGACCCGGCCGCCTTCCCCCACGACCGGACGGGCTACTCCCTGCGGGCGCACGCGCTCCGCGCCGGGGGCGGCGGCGTCGGGTGCCTCGATTGCCACCCGGGCTCGCCGACGTCGTTCACGCCGCCGGCCTGCCTGTCCTGCCACGAGCAGCTCGACCAGCCCTACATGGCGGAGCACGTCGTGACCTTCGGCACGACCTGCCTCAACTGCCACGACGGGATCGACACGTACGGGGCCGCGTTCGACCATGCCAGCTACCCCCTGACCGGCGGGCACGGCGAGGCGCAGTGCGGCGGCTGCCACCAGGGATCGACGACTCTCGAGGCGCTTCGGGCCACGGAGACCGAGTGCGTGGCCTGCCATGCTGCCGACGACATCCACGAAGGCCGCCTCGGCACCTCGTGCGAGGAGTGCCACACCCCCGCGACCTGGGCGGACGCCACCATCGACCATGACCTGACGGGCTTCCCCCTCACGGGCGGGCACGCCACGCCCGCCTGCGCGGCCTGCCACCCGGACGGCCGGTACGTCGGGGTGCCGACGACGTGCATTGGATGCCACGCCGGTGACGACCGCCACAAGGGGGCCTTCGGCAAGGACTGCGCCGCCTGCCATAAGACCACCACGTGGGAGGACTGGACGTTCGACCACGCCCGGTCGTCGTTCCCCTTGACCGGCGCCCACCGCAGCGTATCCTGCCAGGGCTGCCATGCTGGCGGCACGTTCAAGGGAACGCCGAGCACGTGCGCGGCCTGCCATGCCAGGCCTGCCTCGCACGGCACCGTCCTCCGCGGCAACTGCGGATCCTGCCATACGACCGGGGCCTGGACGCCCGCGTCCTTCAATGGGCCGCACCCGTTCCCCATGAACCACGGCGGCGCCGGTGGGTCCTGCGCGACCTGCCACCCGTCCTCGCTGACCAGCTACTCCTGCACTCGGTGCCACTCGAGAGCCGACATGGCGGAGCATCACACGGAGGTGTCGGGGTTCTCGCAGACCACCTGCGCGAGGTGCCATCCGAATGCCCAGGGCGGCGACTGACGCCTCATGCGCCCGACCTGGGTCGGGCCCCTCGGGCGTGCAGGCATCTTGTCCTGGGAGCGCTGTAGGCTAGGCTTCAGGGCGTCGCTCTCGAAGCACGCGCGGTTCGTGAGCACGAATCCGTCGTGGTGTAGCCAGCGGTAGCGCCGCGGCGGGCGCCCCGGAGAGCGCCCGCCGCGAGGCGGTGAGAGATGCGAGGGGGCCACCCGCTGCCGGCCGGCAGCGGGTGGCCCCCCAAGGGAACCGGTCAGAACACCCGGTAGGCGATCTCCGCCGGGGCGAGGAGGAGCTCCTTGAGCTCCGCGTCGACCTTCAGGAGCGAGATGTGCGCGCCGGCCATCTCGAGCGACGTGCAGTACTCGCCGACGTAGCTGCGGAAGACCTTGATGCCCTTCGCGGCGAGCTTCTTGTGGGCGATGCCGTACAGGAGGTAGAGCTCGCTGATCGGCGTCCCGCCCAGGCCGTTGACCATGAGCGCGACCTCGTCGCCGTCCTTGAACGGCAGGTCGGGAACGATCGCGTTGAGCAGCAGGTCCACGATCTCCGTCGCGGTGCCCGCCGGACGGCGCTCGCGGCCCGGCTCGCCGTGGATGCCGATGCCGACTTCCATCTCGCCGTCGGCGATCTCGAAGAGCGGCGTGCCGCGGACCGGCGGCGTGCAGGACGAGAGGGCGACGCCCATCGTCCGGACGTTGGCGATGACCTTCTCGCCGACCGCGACGCACTCCTCGAGCGTGCCGCCCTTGTCGGCCTTGGCCCCCACCGCCTTGATGACGAAGAAGTTGCCGGCGACGCCGCGCCGGCCGATGGTCCAGGTGGAGTCCTTGACGGCCACGTCGTCGTTGACGAGCAGGTAGCCGATCTTCTGGCCCTCGGCCTCGCAGAGCTCCTTCGCCATCTCCCACGCCGTGCGGTCGCCGGTGTAGTTGTTGACGAGGTAGAGCACGCCGGCCGGCGTGTCCATGAGCTTGGAGGTCTCGGTGACGAACTCCACCGGCGGGCCGGCGAAGACGTCGCCCGGGCAGGCGGCGTCGAGCATGCCCGGGCCCACGATCATCGTGTGGGCCGGCTCGTGGCCCGAGCCGGAACCCTGGATGATCGACACCCGGTTCTTCTTGGGCATGTCGGCCCGGTAGATCAGGTTGTACTTCGGCTCGAACTTGAGCGTGCCGTCGCTCGCGAGCGCAACGCCCTCGAGGAACTCGGTGACGAACGTCTTGGGGTCGTTCAGGAACTTCCTCACGCCGTTTCTCCCTTGCCGTACTTCTCGCGCCATGCGGCTGCGATGGCCTGGAGTGGGCGGGCGCCGTCCCGCTCCGCCCACGTGGATGCGTCGCGTACCAACATCTTGGGAACCGGTGCTCCCGGATGGCGGCGGGCGCAGGGCAGGATCAGAAGGCTGCTGCGCCTGCCTCGGCTACAGCCTGGTCCTGCTCGATGGTCCCGCTGGACACGCCCACGGCGCCCACGATGTTGCCATTGCGGATGAGCGGGACACCACCGGGGAAGATGCAGAGACGGCCGCCGTGCGCATCGCTCAGGCCGAAGAGCGAGGCGGCAGGGCGAGTCAGGTCCGTCAGGTCCCTGGTCTCACACTGGAACGCGATGGCCGTGTAGGCCTTGTTGATCGCGATGTGGACGCTGCCGATGTTCGCGCCGTCCATCCGGTAGTGGGCCTTCAGGTTGCCGCCGATATCGCAGACGGCGATGTCCTGCGGCTGGGCGATCTCCTCCGCCTTCTTGACGGCGCCGGCCAGGACCCGCATTGCCTCTTTGAGCGTGACGCTATCCTTGATCTTCGCTGCGACCATTCTGTTCTCCTTTGAACTGCCGCCCTCGAACGGAGGGCCCGTGGCCAGGAGGAATGCGGTCTGCAGCCCAGGGGTGCACTGCGTTAACCATCATCTCTTCGGAACCGTTGTATCAGTATGGTATCTTCTGGACTACATGTCAACCGAGACGACCGCCGTACCAGCCGCCCACCTGACCTCGACGTCGTACCTCGTGCTGGGCCTGATCGAGCGGGAAGGCCCGTCCACGCCCTACGAGCTCAAACGCCACGTGGCGGCGACCATCGGCCACTTCTGGTCGTTCCCCCACGCCCTTCTCTACAAGGAGCCGGCGCGCCTGGTCGAGCTGGGGCTGTTGACAGAGGAACGCGAGACGGAGGGTCGGCGGCGACGGCTCTTCGCGATCACCGGCCGCGGCCGTGCGGCGATCTGGACATGGCTCGCCACGCCCGCCCAGGCACCGACCGAGCTGCGCGATGCCGGCCTGCTCCAGCTGTTCTTTGCGGATCTGGGGACAACCGACGACCGCCAAGCTCTTGCACTGGCGCAGCTCGAGATCCATCGCTCTGCCCTCGCCCGCTACGAGGACGACCGGCGCGCGGAGAGCGGGCTCAACGGCGGGAATGCGGCGGCGCGCACCGTCGAGCATTGGCGAGGGGTGACCCTGCCCATGGGCCTCCTCTACGAGCGGGCCGCTGTCGAGTTCTGGGAGGGGGTCGCCGCTGGCGCGCGCGTCGATGACGCCCTTGCAGTTAGATCGCGGGCGGAGGACAGCGGCGCCCGCCTGGACGCCGACCCGGCCTTGCGAGAAGTGGGTGGCGAGGGGTAGACGTCGGCGATTTCGGGCCATCGGGCGTCTCTGCGCAATCGTGCGTCGCCAGGTCGGGGGCACGCTCCCCGTAGTCGGCCCAGGCGAACGCTTTGCCAGTCCCGAGGGACGAGCGCTGCAGGCTAGGCTTCGGGACGTCGCCCGCGAAGCACATGCGGTTCGCGAGCACGAATCCGTCGTGGTGTGGCGCAGTGGTAGCGCACGTGCTGAAGGAGCCGCTGGAGCCTGTGCGGCCCAGGGTCGGGGTTTCTGAGCATGAGACGCCGAGCGGCGAAGGCACCGATCGGCAGTCGTGGAGGTCGCGAGCACGACAGCGACCACCGGCCGGCGCCACGAGGGACGCCCCGAGCCAAGCTCGGGGCGTCCCGACGATGTCGACCGGCGACCGCAGTTAGGTCTGCGGTGGCGGACTGGTGGTTCCCAGCGGTCCCGGCCGCCGGGAACCGGGAGGTTACGGCCGGCCGGCCGCCAGGTCGTACTGCAGGTAGACGACGTGGGTTTGCGTGTACTCGAGGACCCCGTGCTTGCCGTCGGCGCCGCCGATCCCGGATTTGCGCCAGCCGGCGTGGAACCCCTGCATGTTCTCCATGTTCTCGCGGTTGACGTACGTCTCTCCGAAGCGGAGCTCGTTGGCTGCCCGCAGGGCCACGTCGACGCTCTTGGTGAAGATCGACGACGCGAGACCGTAGATCGAGTCGTTCGCCCAGGCGATCGCCTCGTCGAGGTCGTTGAACGTGACGACCGGCATGACCGGGCCGAAGATCTCCTCCCGGACGATCGCCATGTCCTGGCGGCAGTTGGCGATGACCGTCGCCGGGTAGTAGTTGCCCTCCGGCATGTCCTCGGCCCGCTTCCCGCCGACCACGATCTGGCCGCCTTCGGCGACGGCCCGCTCGACACGGCTGCTGACGGCCTCGAGCTGACGAGCGCTCACCAGGGGACCGAGGTCGCGGCCGTCGTCGAGAAGGGCATTCCCGTAGGTCGCCTGGCCCATCGCGGTGGCCAGCCGATCGATGAACTCGTCACCCACGCCCTTGTGGACGTAGGTCCGGTCGGCCGCGCCGCACACCTGGCCCGTGTTCAGGAGGCGACAGGACTTGATGGAGCTGACGGCCAGGTCCAGGTCGGCGTCCGGCATGATGATGACCGGGGCGCTGCCGCCGAGCTCGAGGCTCACCTTCGTGATGTTCTGCGCGGCAAGCTCCATGACGCGGGCGCCGGTCCTGATGCTGCCCGTGACGCTGACCATGCCGATGAGCGGGTTCGAGGCCAGCTCCTCGCCGACGACCGGCCCGTAGCCGCACACGAGGTTGACGACCCCCGCGGGCACCTCCGCCTCGTCGAAGATGCGGCCGAGCTCCAGCGTGCTGTTCGGCGTGATCTCGCTCGGCTTCACGACGATCGCGTTGCCCGTCAGGAGGGCGGGCGCCACCTTGCGGGCGAGGACGTAGAGGGGGAAGTTCCAGGGCACGATCCCGCCGATCACGCCGATGGGCTGCCGGAGCAGCAGCTCCATCTCGTTGGGCCGGTCGCTCGGGATGACCTCGCCTTCGATCCGCCGGGCCCATTCCGCGGTGTAGTCGAAATAGCCGGCGGTCCCGTTGACCTCGCCCCGGGCCTGGTCGAGGGGCTTGCCCTGCTCCTCGGACAGCACCCGTGCGAGGTGCTCCGCATCCTTCCGGATCCCCGCGGCGATCCGGTGCAGGTATCCAGCTCGCTCGATCGGGGCCAGCTTCTGCCACTGGCGCTGGGCCCGGTCGGCGATCTCGATCGCCTCCCGCGCGTCCTCGACGGACGAATCCGGGACGTCCGACACCCCGGTGCCGGTGGCCGGGTTCTCGACCGTGAGCGTCTTGCCGTCGTGCGCATCGACGAACCGACCGTTCACGTAATTCTGGTAGTGGCGAGTTGCGACAGCCATCGTGATCCTCCTGGTTGTCCGGCCGCGCCCCCGGCGCGGCAGGACCTTGGGCGGCGGGGCGCGAAGCCGCCGGTCAGCCGCCGACCGGCTCCGCGTCCGCCACCGACACCACAGGCACCTGCACCTAGCCGAGGACGAGCGCCGAAAGGCTCAGGTCGGCATGGGTGGGAATGCCCTCCACCGAGACGCCCTGCTCGCCGAACGCGAGGTAACCGATCAAGGGCATGTGGCCGACGGCGTGCTCGACCTCGGCCGGGATCTCCCTGATCCGGTCGCCGAGGGCGATGGCGCGGCCGCCGCAATGGGCGAGCAGGATGGCCTTCGGGTGGCCCACGCCCTGCACGGCCTTGTAGACGGCGTTGCCGGCCTCGGCGATCAGCCCGTTCACGGAGGCCTCGCCCAGCTCCAGGACCATGCCGGGGCTCATGGCCGCCCCGAAGTCCATCGACCCGTCGGGGTTGCTGTTGACCGGGTGGGCGGAATACGTGATCCCGTCCTTGTGGAACAGCAGCGGGTACTGGACGCTGAACGCCACGAGAGCGCCGCCGCCGATCTCGGATTCGGGTTTGGCGACCCACTCCGAGTAGACATCCATGGCGCGGCGGCCGCCGAGCTCGAACACCGTGCGCCCCGAAGCCTTGCTGACGGTGGCCTTCTTCCCGGTCGGTCGGTAGCCATTCGTGAACGCGTAGCCGATCGGCCCCCCGAGGGCCGCGATGGCAAAGTGGTTCTTGTAGGCGTGGCCGTTCGCGAACTGCTGGAACTTGCCGTCGGGAGAGTGGTCCGACGACGTCCCGCCGACCACCGGGACGCCCGGGGCCACCTCGGCGATCCCTCGCAGGATCTCCTCTTCGGGTCCCATGAACGCGATGGTCAGCAGGGCGCCTGCCTGACCCCCCAGCTTCTGGAGAGCCGCCCGGGCCGCCTCCTTGCCGGCCGCGAAACCGTCGCCCTCGCCGACGGCCGCCACCCCGACTCCGGCCGGCCGGTCCGCGATCAGCATCAGGCTGGCCGCGCCGCCTTCGCTGGTGACCCAGCCGTCGTCCTGGAACACGCCGGTAGAGGAAGATCCGCCCCAGAGGGGTACGCCGCCCAGCAGCTCCGACACGCCGGCCACGAGGGCTTCCGTGTCGTACTGCGTCGTCGCGAACAGGATGGCAAGCGTCGGCGTGCCGTCGAGCCCTGCCTTCGCCCGCTCGACCAGCTCGGCGGCGGCCGCCTTCGCGTCGGTGGAGGTCGTGCTGCCAGTGCCAATTGCGCTCATGAGATCGCCTCCTGGGTGACTCTCGAGGGGACCTGTCCGGAACCGGGCAGACGTCCCGACTGACTGATCTGGCCGAGGATCGCCGCGCCGAGCAACGAGGACTGGTCCTGGAACACGTACTCGAAGTCGCCGGTCCAGCGGCGCCTGGCCTCGAGCATTCCGCGGATCCTCGCTCCGCCGCCGGAGATCCCGACCCGCCGGCCGATGGGCACGAGCTCGGCGACTTCCCGGAGGTGCCCGCCGAGGTACGTCGCGTTGCCGCGCACGATGCTGAGCAACAGGTCCTCACGCGTGGTCTCGAGCGTCAGGCCGCCCAAGCCGGCCGTGAGCCGCTCGAGGGAGTACCGGCTGCCTCCGAGGTACGGCACGTACTCGGGAAGCCCGGCTTCGCGGACATCCGGGTCCGGATCCCCGAAGAACTCGTTGAGCACGCGTGGGACGTACTCGTTGTAGAACCCGTCGTCGCCCAGCTCGCTGCAGGCGATCCGACGGAACCAGTCCAGCGCCTCGCCACCGGCGTTGAGGACGAAGAAGGTGAGCCAGCGGCCGGGGACCACGTGGCACCGGACGTTGAAGGTGGGTGAGGCGATCGGGCGGTCGGTGCACACGTTGGCGATGTCGCACGTCCCGCTGATGATGTTGATGTCGCCGGGCTCGGTCAGGCCCCCGGACAGCGCCGCGAGCACGGCATCGTTGCCACCGCAGAGCACCGAGCAGTCGCGCGGGAGGCCGAGCTCATGGGCGACAGCGGGAAGCAACCGACCGACGGGCTGATGGGAGTGCATGAGGGGCGGCAGCCTGTCCTCCGGGATGCCGGCCAGGTCGAGGACTTCGCGGTTCCAGGTGAGGTCGTTGCGGGCCGTGTTGTAGAGGCCGGTGATCGACGTGGTCGAGGGATCGATCGCCCAGCGGCCCGTCATCCGCTTGACGAGATAGGTGTTGCTGTGGCCGAACTTCGCGGCCGCGGCCCAGACCTCCGGCGCCTCGTCGCGGAACCAGAGGATGGACGACAACGAAGATCCGCCCGACACGGGCAGGTTGCAGGTCTCGGCGAGGAACCTCCTCTCTCCAACGATCCGGCGAATGGCGGCCGACTGCGCCCGGGAACGTCCGTCGAGGAACAGGACGGCCGGCGCGAGGGCCGTGCCGTCGGCGGCCATCGGCGTGAGTCCGGGTGTCGTGACGGACAGCGAGACGACACCCACCCCGGCAAGGCTGGCCGCCACCTCCGCGCAGCAGGCGCGCAGCGCCGCCCACCAGGCCTCGGGCTCGATGTCAGCCTTGCCCCGGTCGTAGACGTGGGGTGCGTAGGCGCGCTGCGCCTCGCACCGTTTCTCGAGGTCGGGGCCGAACACGCCGACCTTGAGCGCGCTCGTCCCGACGTCGATGGCGAGGATGTCGCGGCTCACGGCAGGAGGCCCTCCGCGACCAGGAACGCCTGCAGGGCCTGGACCTGCGACGGCTCCAGCGGCAGCAGGGGGCGCCGCGGGATGCCGCCCCGGAACCCGGCGAGGGTCATGGCCGCCTTGACGCCTGCCACGCCGTGAGCTCCGGAGATGGCCGCGTTGATGCGGCTGACGCGCTCCTGCAGCGGGAGGCCGTTCGCCTCGTCGCGAGTGCGCCCGCGGGCGAAGAGCTCGAGGGCGAGCTGCGGGAAGGAGTTGGCGAGCGACACGGTGCCGCCCGGTGCGCCGCCCAGCATGGCCCGGAACAAGAAGTTGGCCGAGCCCGCCAGGATCTGGAACGTGGGGCCCTGGAAGGGAAGGAAGCCCTCGATGCCGCTCGAAGCGCTGTCCTTGAGCCCCGCGATGTTCGGATGGGCGGCCAGGCGCCCGACGAGCTCCGGGGTCAGGGTGACGCCGCAGAACCCCGGGGCGTTGTACAGCAGGAGCGGGACCCGCGCTCGGTCGGCCAGCGAGGAGAAGTAGCGGTACAGCACCTCGTCCGTCATCTGCGCCCGAAAGTAGCCCGGCGACAGAACCAGCCCGAAGTCGGCCCCAAGGTCCGCCGCGGCCGAGAGGAACCGCTCGGCTTCGCGCTGCCCGTCGTACGCGGCACCGGCCAGGACAACCTGCCCAGGTCCCTTGTGCCGCACGACATCGTCGAGGACACGCAGCTTCTCGTCCTCCGCCAGGCTCCGGTTCTCGCCGTTGGACCCGAGCGCCAGGTAGCCGAGGATCCCGCTCTCCGCATACCGCGCGAGGTTGAACCGCAGGGCGTCGTGGTCGACATCCTCGTTCGCCGCAAAGGGCGTGCTGATCGGCGCGAACACGCCGGCGAGCTTCGGGCCGGCCTCGCGGGTCAGCATCGGGTCGTCTCGTGGGTGGCGTGCCCGCGACCGCCGGTCGGCACGCCCGCGTCGGCCCCCAGCTCACGGGCGATCGCTCCGGCAACGGCGCGCGCCCGTTCGCCGAAGTAGGGCAGGCGATCGCGGATGCGGAAGTACGGTCCGGAGACGCTGATCGCGCCGACGGGCCGGCCGTCGGCTCCTACGATCGCGGCCCCGACGCACGCCCCGAACGGCTCGTTCTCCCGGTCGTCGGTGGAATAGCCGCGGAGCTGCGTGCGCTGGATCTCCTCCCGAAACGTGGGCAGATCCCGGATCGTCCTGTCGGTCCGCGGCGAGAGGTCCATCCGTGCGTACGTCCCCTCCCGCTCCTCGTCCGGCAACGCGGCGAGCATGGCCTTTCCCAGCGAGGTCGAGTGGAGCGGCATCGTCTGGCCGATGGCCGAGACGAGCTGGATGCTGTTGTCGGCTTCCAGCTTCTCGACGTAGACGACCTGGAGACCATCCATGACGCCCAGGTGGACGGTCTCCCCGAGCTCGTCGCGCAGCGCCGTCAGGTGCGGTCGAGCGACGCTCCGAAGGTCGAGGCGGACCGTGGCTCGGTGGGCCAGCCACAGGATTCTGCCGGTGAGTCGATAGCGACGCGTCGTCTCGTCCTGGGTTACGTATCCGGCCTCGACGAGGGTCCGCAGGAGGCGCGTCACGGTCGCCTTATCGAGGGCCACCCGTTGGCCGAGGGCCGAGGGCCCAAGCCCGTCCTCGTCCGCGCGCGCCAAGGCCTCCAGGACGTCGAGGCCTCGACTCAGGGTGCGGGTCACCATCGTTTCACTCAGTGAACTCATGGTGCGCTGAACGGAACCCATTGTAGCGCGCTGCCGTATCGCGATGTCGGGACGCAGGTGTCGCGGGGCCGCCTGGGTTTCAGCTCGCGAGCAGGATCGGCTGGCCCACCGTCACGTCGTCCGCCGCCGACGCCCCGACACGTTCGGCGCCCGTCATCGCACGTAGGCGATCGACTGCGGACCTTCCGGCAGGACGGCCACCCGGCAAGACGGGCCGTACTCCGCGACGAGGGCCGCCAGCGCCGCGGTCGGATCGTCCGCGGGCTCGAACCAGGCGGCCCTGATCTCATCGCCGGTGAGGCCGCCCGCGTGCACGAGGACGCGTGCCCGCTGCAGGACGAGGGCCTGCTTCTGGACCTGCCACTGGTCGTGCGCGATCAACTCGCCCGCTGCGATGGCGCCCAGGAAGCTGGTCGGATCGCCGTAGGCACCGAGGAGGGCCCCGTATCGGCCATGCGCAGGCAGTCCGTCGGCGCATTCGCTGACGATGAGGATGGCGCCGCCGTCGCGGACGATGCCGGCGGCCGCGCAGATCCCCTTCACGGACTGGTAGAGGCTCTGGTCCAGGGGGTAGCCGCTGTTCGTCGTGACCACCACGTCGTACGGCTCGTCGACCGGCTCCATGGCCGTTGCGCGGACGAGCTCGCATGCGGCACGGTGGGCCTCGTATGGGCGCCCCGCGCAAATGCCGGTGATGCGGTGCTCGGCGTCGAGGGTGACGTCGAGGGCGAAGTCGACGCCGACCACGGCGGCCAGAGCGGCGATGCCTTCGTGGACCGGGTTCCCGGCGAGCACGCCGAAGGTCGCGCGCGGATCGGCGAGGCGCGCCGCGGAGTGGAGCTCGAGGACGGTGTCGAGGCTCGCCAGGCCGGGGGCGACCATCTTGGGCCCGCCGGAGAAGCCGGCGAAGAAGTGGGGCTCGATGAAGCCCAGCGTGATCCGCGCGTCCATGTCGAGGAAGCGCCGGTCGACCGAGCCGACGACGCCGCTGCCGGGGATGAAGCCGACCGGGGCATGGGCGGCGGCGTCGAACGCGTCGTGCTGCACGACCTCGACGCGCTCCCGGACGGCCGGGCCGAGCATCGTCTCGAGCTCCTGGTCGGTGCACGCCCGGTGGGTGCCGGTCGCGATGAACAGGGTGACCCTGGCGGTCTCCAGCTCGTCGAGGAGGACGGGCAGCACGAGCCGTGACGGGAAGGGTCGCGTGACGTCGCAGATGGACACGCCGACGTGCGCTCCGCGGGGGACGATATCGGCAAGCGGGGGCCCCACGTCGGGGTGCTGGAGAGATGCCGCGAGCGCGGCCGCCGGGTTCGGCACCGGCGTCGCGTGGTTGGGACGGACGACATCGGCGTCGACCGGCAGGACCACGCGGAGGGAGCCTCGGCCATAGGACAGGCGGCTCGCGCTCCCGGCCGCGGCAACGTCACGCATCTCGCCTCTCCATCTGCGCCCTCCCGCTCACGCCCGCAGCTGCATTCTGATGCAGTCAGCCCAGGGGCATGCCGAGCGAGGTTCGACGCGCGATCGACGAGGCGCTCGCGACGCTGGGGGGCGATGGCGCGCAGGCGGCCCGTCCCCGGGTGATCGCCTGGCGACGCGTCGCCCGGCACCGGCCGGCTGCCGAGCCTGCTGCCGATCGCGCACGTGGCGCTCGTGCGTCACTCGATGGTCGATGTCGTCAGGTAGTGCAGTCTCTCGACGAGCTCGACGACGGGACCACGCAGCAGGAGCTCGGCGGTCAGCGGCAGGTCGGCGGAGGAGCGGCCGACCTGCACGCTGACACGCCCGGGCTCGACGACGCGGCGGAGGTCTGCGCCGATGTACGAGAACTGCTCAGTGGAGAGCCGGAAGACGACGGTCCGGCATTCGCCGGGCTCGAGGTGCAGCCGCCGGAAGCCGCGCAATTCGCGGACCGGGCGGGCGACCGTCGCCTCCTCATCGCGGATGTAGAGCTGGACGACCTCGTCGCCCGCCACGGCGCCCGTGTTCGTGACATCGACCTGGATCGCCACAGTGTCGCCGGTCGTTTCGAGGACGGTCCGGTCCACGCGGAGACCATCGAGGGCGAAGGTCGTGTACGAGCGGCCGAACCCGAACGGCCACAGCGGCGTGACCGGGGCGTCGACGTAGTCCCCCTTGGGGTGGGAGTGGCCACCGGTGGGGTGGTGGCGGTACGTCAGCGGGAGCTGGCCGACATGGCGCGGCATCGAGACCGGCAGCTTGCCGCTGGGGTTCACCGTCCCGGTGAGCGCGCCGGCGATGGCGTCGGGTCCGGCGTCGCCGGGGACCCATGCCAGCAGGATCGCGGCGCAGTGCTCGGCCGCCCAGGGCAGCGCCAGCGGGCGGCCGCTGACGACGACGAGCACCACCGGCGTGCCGGTCGCGACCACGGCCTCGAGCAGCTCCTGCTGCCGGCCCAGGAACCCGAGCCCGACGCGATCGCGGAACTCACCGGTGGTCGAATCGTCGGTGAGCCCGGATCGCTCGCCGAGCACCACGACGGCGACGTCGGCGTCGCTGGCGAGCGCCACGGCCGAAGCGAGCTCCTCGTCCGTCCCGGACGAGATGCCGGACCCCGGGGCGTGGACGATCTCGGCACCCGCCACCGCGGTCCGCAGCGCGTCGACGATCGTCCGTCGCCCGGTCAGCTCGTCGCCCGGCTCCAGGACCTCGCCGTCGCCGATGACGCCGAGCGCGTCAACGCCCGTGCGCATCTCGCGGAGCGTCTCCATGTGGACCAGGTGGCTGTAGTCGCCGAGCAGGTCACGGGCGCTGTCCGCGATGGGCCCGAGGACTGCGATTCGGCGGAGATCGGGCGCGAGCGGCAGCACCCCGTCGTTCTCGAGCAGGACGAGCGAGCGCTCGGCCAGCGCCCGCGCCGCCTGCGACTCCGCAGCGGCGAGCTCCTCGAACGCCGCATCCGTGCGCAGGTCGACGTACGGGCGTTCGAACAGGCCGAGCCGGAGCTTCATCCGGAGCACCCGGCCGACGGCCGCATCGAGCAGGCACTCGTCGACGTACCCGGAACTGAGGCCGTCGGCCAGCGGGGCGCCGAATGCCACGGTCCGCGGCAGCTCGGCGTCGACGCCGGCGACGAGGGCCAGGCGGGCGGCCTCGCCGAGGTCCGCCGTCAGCCGGTGGGCGGTGGCGAGCATCTCGACGCCCATGTAGTCCGAGGCGACGATCCCGTCGAAACCCCATTCGCCGCGCAGGATGGTCTCCAGCAGCTCCCGCGAGGCGTGGCACGGCACCCCGTCCACCTCGCAGTACGCCGGCATGACACTGCCGATCCCGGCGTGCCGGACCGCGGCCTCGAACGGCGCGAGCTGCTCGTCGCGGAGCTCCCGCGGGCCGAGGTGCGCCGGGGCCTGGTTGCGCCCGCCCTCCGCGAGCCCGTGGCCCACCATGTGCTTCGCCGTGGCGAGCACGCCGTCCGCGAGATCCGGGCCCTGGAGCGCCTCGACGTAGGCGCAGCCGAGCTCGGTTGCGAGGTACGGGTCCTCGCCGTACGTCTCCTCGATGCGCCCCCAACGCGGGTCGCGCGCAATGTCGAACACGGGGGCGAGGGCGTGCCGCGCGCCGGTCAGGAGCATCCGCCGCCGGATCGTCGCAGCGACCGCCGTCACGACGTCGGGGTCGAACGCGGCCGCCGCGCCGATCGACTGCTGGAAGCACGGCGCAGCCCAGGCGATGAGACCGTGGAGGCACTCCTCGTGGATGATGGCCGGGATGCCCAGCCGGGTCTCCTCGACGAGCTGGCGCTGGATCGCGTTTGCCGTCGCGGCCACCTCGGCCGGCCGCAGATTCGTGGAACCGGCGAGACGCGTGATGTGCCCGATCCCGTCGGGTGCCATCGAGGCGAGCCGATCGACGTTGAGGCCGTCCTCGCCGACCACTTCGAACGCCCAGAACGATCCCAGCTGGGCGATCTTCTCGGCCCGGGTCATCCGCGCGAGCAGGTCGGCGGCGCGGGCCTCGATTGGCTGCGCCTGGTCACGATAGGGGAGCAGCGTTGTGGTCATCCCTTCACCGATCCAGCCGTCAGGCCGCCGACGAGCTGGCGCTCGGCGACGAGGTAGAAGCCAAGCGCCGGCACGAGCGCGAGCGTCGTGTACGCGAGGATGCGCGCGGTGTCCGTCGTGTACTGCGTGCTGAAGTTGGTCACGCCCAGGGGCAGGGTCCAGTTCTCCGCGTCGGACAGCATCACCAGCGGCAGCAGGAACTGGTTCCAGCTCGAGACCAAGGCGAGCACCGCGACGGTGACCAGGACCGGCTTGGACAGCGGCAGGAGGACGCGAAAGAAGAAGCCGAGCGGTCCGCAGCCGTCGATCGCGGCGGCGTCCTCGAGCTCCTTCGGGATGCTCCGGAAGAACGGCCGCAGGATGATGATCGTGAGGGGCAGGGCGAAGGCCGCCTCGGGCAGGGCCAGGCCGAGCGGGTTGTCGAGCAGCCCGATGTCCCGGACCAGGATGAGCAGGGGCAGGATCGCGACCGTGACCGGGAACAGCAGGCCCAGCGTGAACACGGTGTAGGCGAGCTCGCGACCGGGGAACTCGCGCCGGGCGATGACGAAGGCCGCGAGCGCCGCAAACAGGACGACAATGACCGTCGAGAGGCCGGCGACGATGGCGCTGTTCCGAAGCTGCACCCAGAAGCTGGCCGAGGTGAGCGAGTCGGTGTAGTTGGTCCAGACCCACGGGTCCGGCAGGCCGACCGGGTTGGCCGCGAGCTGCGGGGCATCGCGGAAGCCACCGAGGGCCGCGTACACGACCGGGGTGATGATGACCGCCGCGACCGCGAGGAGCAGCGCGTAGCGCAGGACGGAACCCCCGATCCGGCGGACACGGACGCGCGGGTCGGGCCCCGCCCGACGCTCCACGACGGCCACCGCCTCGCGCGGGGTCGTCGACTCAGCCATAGGTGGTCGCTCCTTCCGTGTCGCGCCGCAGGACCCAGCGCTGGTAGGCGAGGGCAAGGACGAAGCAGATGAGGAACAGGATCACGGCGACGGCGCTGCCGTACCCGAACTGGAAGCGC
Organism: uncultured Chloroflexia bacterium; assembly: GCA_963725875.1. Taxonomy (GTDB): domain Bacteria; phylum Chloroflexota; class Limnocylindria; order Limnocylindrales; family CSP1-4; genus CTSoil-043. The sequence continues at coordinate 179,161 of CAVRZZ010000004.1, forward strand.
ACGAAGCCGCGGTCGAACATGTAGACCGCCATCGTGTTCGAGGCGTTCACCGGCCCGCCGCGGGTCGTGACCCACACCAGGTCGAACAGCTGGAGCGAGCCGATGATCGACAGGAACACCGAGACCCGGATCGTCGGGCCGAGGAGGGGCAGGGTCACGTAGCGGAGCGCCTGTCGGCGCGACGCGCCGTCAATGGCGGCGGCCTCCTCGAGCTCGTGCGGGATCCCCTGCAGGCCGGCCAGCATCAGGATCATGTGGAAGCCGAAGTATTTCCACGTGATGATGAAGAACAGGGCGATGAGGACGGTGTCGGGGTCGGCCAGCCAGGGGTGGTACGCGTCCTCCAGGCCGATCGAGGTCAGGACGTTGTCGGCGAGGCCATTCGGCTGGAGCATCAGGCTCCAGACGATCCCGGTGATGACCTCCGCGATGACGTATGGGGCGAAGAAGATCAGGCGCAGGATCGCGCGTCCGGGGAACCGGCGGTTCAGCATCAGGGCGATGCCGAGCGCGAACGGGACCTGGACGACCAGCGAGAGGACGACGATCAGGGCGTTGTGGCTGACCGACCCGAGGAACACCGGGTCGGACAGCGCACGCTCGAAGTTCGCGAGCCCGACGAAGTTGTCGAGCGGCTCGAGCCCGTTCCAGTCGTACAGGCTGTAGCGAGCTGCCTGGATGATCGGGAACAGGACGAACAGGCCGAACAGCGCCAGGGCCGGGAGCATGAACAGCCCGGCGAAGCCCCACGCCCGCAGGTTCCGTCGAGAGCGGGAGCGGGAGCCGGCGGCAGTCGTCACGTGGGTCACTCAGGGAAGGGAATGGGCCGGCGTTTCGGCCGGCCCATTCAACTGGCTGGGTCTGGGCTTGACTACTGCTTGGCGGCGGCCTGGATGGCCTGGACCACCGACTCCGGCGTGCCGGTGCCAGCGTACAGGGTCGCAACCGCCTCGTTGATCGCCCCGCCGAGCTCCGGCGACGTCGCCTGGTCGAGATACAGCTGGACGAACTTCGCCTTGGCGCGGCCCTCGAGCACCAGCGACAGCATCGGGTCGGTCGTGGACGCCTCGGAGCCGTTCGTCGTCGGGAGGACGCCCGAGTTGAGCGCGCCCCACCTGTTGGCGGCGTCGAGGCTGACGAGGTAGTGCAGGAAGTCGACCGTCTCGGGCGGCGCATCCTTGCCGACGGCAAACCCGTTGCCGCCGCCGAGGCCGTCGAACGCATCGCCCGCACCGCCGTCGACCGCCGGGAAGGGGAACCAGCCGAGGCCTTCACCCATCGCGCGGCTGTCGCCGGAGTTCGCGTTCACCGTGCCCGGGAGCCACTGGCCCATCAGCTGGATGGCGCCGTTGTAGGTCGCCTGTGCGGCGGCCGAGCTGCCGGCGCCGTCCCACGGGGCGGCCAGGAAGCCCTCCTGGAACGGCTTCAGGTCGATCAGCTGCTTGAAGTCCTCGCCGGCCTTGACGAAGCACGGGTCGGACCAGTCGCCGGTCGTGACGGCCTTGTCCATGCCGGCCTGGCCGCACTCGCGGACCGCGAGGTACGCCCAGTAGAAGGCGCCGGTCCAGGTGTCCTTGCCGGCCAGGGCGATCGGGGTCACGCCCTTGTCCTTGAGGGTCTGGACGGTCTTGAGGAAGTCGGCCCACGTCGCAGGCAACGTCGTGATGCCGGCGTCAGTGAACGTCTTCGTGTTGTACCAGAAGCCGACGAGGCCGAGGTCGAACGGCATGCCGTAGTTCTTGCCGTCGACCGTGTACATGCCCAGCGCGCCGGCGTTGATCTCGTCCTTCCAGGACGCGATGTCGGCCGTGATGTCCTTGACCAGGCCCGCCTCGACCTGCTGGCGGAGACCGCCGCCGCCCCACGTCTGGAACAGGTCGGGCACGTCGCCCTGCTGGAGGAGCGTCGTCAGCTTGGTCTTGAACGCCTCGTTCTCGTTGACCTGGATGTCGATCGTGACGTTCGGGTGGGCCGCCGTGTACTCGTCGGCCAGAGCCTTCCACAGGCTGAGGCCCGGATCGCTGTTCTGGATGTGATACCAGGTGATGGTGACCGGCTCGGCGGACTGCGACGGCTCAGCCGAGGCGGCCGTCGTTGGAGCCGTCGTCGGTGCGGTCGACGGCGCGGTCGAGGCGCCGCCGGAGCACGCGCCGAACACGAGCATCGCTGTCGCCGCCAGCGCGGCAATCCGTCCTCGGGACATCGACATCAGTCGTCGCTCCTCCATATCGTCTGGCTCGGATGGTTGCGGGATCTGCCGGCGGGCGAGACAAGATCGATGGCCCGTCGCGCCGGCGATGGACTCCCCCGGGGGCTGTCGGGCGTCGGACCGGCGCCAGACAGGCAGGGGCGATCCGCGGAGCATCAGGTCGTCGGGTCGAGCTCCTCCAAGTGCCCCGAAAGTTGCGAGAAGGTAGCCGCATGTTTCGGTTCGGTCACTGTACGACCGCGCCATGAAGGGCGTCAACCCCCGTCGATTCGTCCACGGATGGACACGCGCAGGCTGCACCGAAACTTTCGGCGACAGGCTGCTATGCTGCGCCGCATGACGACGACGCCGGAGGGCCGGACTGGCCGCAACGGGCCGACGATCGCCGTGATCGCCCGGGAGGCCGGCGTCTCCGTCCCGACCGTCTCCAAGGTGATCAACGGCCGTTCCGACGTGGCGCCCGCGACGCGCCGCCGTGTCGAGGCGGCCATCCGCCGCCACGGCTACCGGCGACCGGTCCGGGCTTCGCGCCGGGCGCAGCTCCTGGAGCTGATCTTCCACGAGCTCGAGAGCGAGTGGGCGCTGGAGATCGTGCGCGGCGTCGAGCGGGTCGCGGGGCGCCACCAGCTCGCCGTGGTCCTGACCGAGATGCAGGGCCGCCGCCGGCCCGGCCAGGGCTGGATCGAGGGCGCCCTCGCCCGGCGGCCGATGGGTGTCATCGCAGTCTTCTCCAACCTGAGCGAGACGATGGGCGAGCAGCTCCGTACCCGGGGGATTCCATTTGTCGTCGTGGACCCGGCCGGGGAGCCGCTCCACGACACGCCGTCCATCGGGGCGACGAACTGGAACGGCGGCCTGACCGCAACCCGTCACCTGCTCGGCCTCGGCCACCGGCGGATCGGGGTCATCGGCGGGCCGGCGGGCGTCCTGTGCAGTCGCGCGCGCGTGGACGGCTTCCGTGCCGCCATGGACGAGGCCGGCGTGCCGATCGACACGAGTCTCGTCAGCCACGGTGCGTTCCAGGTCGACGAGGGGATTGCCACGGGTCGACGGCTCCTGGCGCGCCGCCATCGCCCGACGGCCATCATCACCGGCAATGATCTCCAGGCGCTCGGCGTCTACCAGGCCGCGCGGGAGGCGAGGCTGCACATCCCGGAGGACCTCAGCGTGGTCGGCTTCGACGACTTGCCGATCGCCCGTTGGGTGAGCCCGCCGCTGACCACCATCCGACAGCCCCTGGTCGAGATGGCGGAGGCGGCGGCCGAGCTCGTCCTCAGTCTCGCGCGAGGCGAGGAGCCACCACAGATGCGGGTCGAGCTCGCGACCGAGCTCATCGTCCGCGAGAGCACGGCGCCGCCCGCGATGACCGACGCCGGCTGATCAGCCCGTCCGCCCCAGCGTCCGTTCGACGGTCGACCCCACGACGGGCACAGTGACCGCGACGGCCGCCGCGAGCAGCATCGCCCCAAGTCTGGCCGTCAACCGCACGTTCATCGACATTGCGCCGGGACGCCGTCGCCGCAGGCGCGGGGCTTCACTTGTCGACTGAGTGTCGATGGACGGTGAGAGCCCGCGATCATTGAACACTCGTCCCGGAGATCGCGCCGGATCAGCTCTGGTAACCCAGGGACACGAGCATTCCGACGACGAACGGCAGGATGGCGAGGAGCGCGAGCGCCGGGTGCCCCCGCCGCGTCGCGTTCTTCCTGTCCCAGTTGAACGAGTAGGCGGCGACCGCGAAGGTCAAGACCGCGGACGCGACGAGCACCGCGGCCGCCAGCTCAGGAGCGACGAGGACCTCCCGCCCGTACACCGTCGCCTGCTCCAGCTGTGCCAGCCAGGTCGTCGGCAGCAACAGGGCGGCGACCCGCGCGCCATTGGGGAGCGTCTCCAGGGGCACCATGAGGCCGCCGAGTAGCATCGACGGCAGGAAGATCGCCTGGGCCAGGATGACGGTCGCGCGCGAGCTTGCCGACACGACGCCGATCAGCGTGCCGAACGCGGCGAACACCGCGGCGCCCAGCACGGTGGCAAGCGCCAGTGCGCTCCAGCTCGTGGGGACCGTGGCGCCGAAGAGCGGCACGGCCGTCACGGCGACCAGTGACGCCACGATCAGAGCATGGAAGCCCGTCGTCAGGGCCGGCATGGCGAGCACGGCCGCCGCGGGCACGCCGTTGACCCGGTACGCCCGGTAGATGCCCGCCTCTCGCTCGTCCACGAGCGGCCCGGGCAGCCCGAGGAGTGCGCCGGTCAGGACGGCAAAGATCGTCATTGACGTCAGGAGGTTGTCCCGGAACCCCGGGTTGATCTCCGTCATGACCAGGCCCATGAAGGCGTAGAAGGCGAGCGGGAAGAGGTAGTTGACGAGCATCTGGGCAGGGTTGCGCAGCATGCTCCGGAACTGGAACGTGAAGTGGACGGCGAGCGCGCTCACGACAAGCCTCCGCCCGTGATCTCGAGGAAGCGTTCCTCCAGGCTGGGCCGCTCGACGCGGAGATCCAGCAGCCGGTCCCCGCGACTCGTCAGCTCGGCGAGGAGGGCAGCGACGGTCGCGGCCGGGTCGCTGCTGTAGTAGACCGCGTAGCCCCCCGTGGCGTCGCGCAGCGTCGCAGCCGCGAGCGAGACGGCACCGGTCGCAAAGACGCCATCCTCCGTCGCAACCGACACCTTCGTCATCGCCGCGCCGGTCGCCGTGATCTCTCGCGGGGTTCCCTCGGCGACGACCCGGCCCTGGAGGAGAATGCAGACGCGGTCCGCGATCTTCTCCGCTTCCGCCATGTCGTGCGTCGCCAGCAGCACGGCCGTCCCCTGGGCCGCGAGTTCGCGCACGACGGCGTGCAGCTCGGTCCGGGAAGCGACGTCGAGGCCCGCCGTCGGCTCGTCGAGCAGCACCAGCGCGGGCTGGTGGGCGACCGCGAGGGCAAGCGCCAGTCGCCGCTGGTTCCCGACCGACAGGTCGCCATAGCGCCGGCGGTGCGCGTCGGCGAGCCCGAAGCGCTTGAGGAGGTCGTAGCGTGGTGCGACGCGGTGGTACGCGCAGAAGAACCGCATCGCCTCGCCCACCGTCATGTCGGCGGGCAGGGCTCCGCTCTGCAGCTGGACGCCCATGACGTCCGCGCGTCGAGCGCCATCGCTGGCGATACGGACCTCGCCCTCGTCGGGGCGCCGGAGGCCCTCGATGCACTCGAGCGTCGTGGTCTTGCCGGCGCCGTTCGGTCCGAGCAGCCCGACAACCTCGCCGGTCGCGACGGCGAGGCTCACGCCGTCCACCGCCGCGAGCGACCCGTAGGTCTTGCGCAGGCCGAGGACCGACAGCACGGTCGCCGAGGCGTTGGCGCTCACGGCTGGAAGGGTACGGGTTCGAGCGCGGCGCGCGCAGCCCCGGATGAGCGTCGTCTGCCGCGGGGGTTGTCCCCGAGCTTGGCGGCGATCAGCTGCCGTCCAGCAGTTGCACCAAACGGACCAGTCGCGCCCCTGGCGCGACCGCCGACCCCTGCCGTTCCCGAGACCCCTGCCCCGGAGCGGCCTCCGGCCGAGACCTCTCTGCCTGCTCGGGCGGGGCTACGGGATCGCCGCGATCGCCTGGGCGGCGAGCGCCGCGTCGGCCGTCTGGACGACGACCACGCCGTTGGCGGTCGTGTGGACGTACGCCTTGCTGCCCTGGTCGCCGTAGTCGACGGCGGTGACCTCCTTGCCGCCGATAGTCTCCGTCTTCGTCGTCACGCCGGCACCGGTGGCCGACAGCCACGTGTCGAGGATGACGAGCGCCAACTTCGAGCCGGGAACCCCCTGGACGCCGAAGGCGAGCATGTACAGGTCGATCGCGCCGGTTTCGTCGTACGCCTGGGCCACGTGGAGGTCGTCGGTCGAGGCGCCCATGCCGCGGAGCGCCGCCGACAAGGCCCGGCTGACAGCGTCGCCGCCGAGCACGTCGACACCCATCGCGCTGTCGCGCGTGAGCGTCGTCCCCCCGACCGACGTCGGCAGGAGGGCGACCAGCTCGGGCGCCGCCTCGGGGGAGGCGCTCGAGCTCTCCCCGGCTCCCGTGTCCGGGCTTGCGGCTGCGGCCCCGCTTGCGGACGGCTCCGGGACGCCGGACGATGACGCTGAGGCGGACGGCGCCGGGGCGACGGACGGCGCCGGGGACGACGCGGAGCCGGCTGACCCGCCGCCCCCGAGGGCGCGGCCCATCGCCGCGTCGAAGGCGGCCGCGACGGTGTCGAGGTTCTCCTGAGTTACGGTGCCGGTGGTCGCAGCGTAGGTGACGAGGGAGCCGAGCCGGAAGTGCACGGCGAGCGACCCGGTCGTGTCCGACGCGGTGTAGCCTTCGTCGCCCAGGTCGGTACGATCGGTCACGATGAGGCCCACTGCCTCGGCGTTGGCCCGGGAGCGCGAGATCACGGCCGAGGCGTCCGCGCCGAAGCAGCTGATCGTCGCGTAGATCGTTGGGGTGGCGGACGTGCTCTCCGCCGCGGTGCCGGAGAGGCCGACCCCGAGGCCGTCGATGCCGACCTGGCTCGTCGACACCGTCCAGCCCGCCGGCAGGTCCGCGGCGGCGGGCTCGGAATCCCATGCGGCGGTCCGGCAGGCGTCGCCGCCGCTGCTGCCCAGGAACGCAGCCGCGCCGACGACGAGGCCGATGCCGGCGAGGACGAGGGCGACCGATGCCAGGACCAGCGCGTACCTGGCGCGCGAGGCGACGGCCGGATCGACGGGGACATGGGAGCCGCCCGTCCCGGCGTGGGGCGGGGCGGGCGCGCGATGCGAAGATGTCATCGCCGCAAAGGGTGCCAGAGGTTGCTGAGGTTTGGCTGAAAGCTCGCTGGGGCGCGGATCGGCTGGGCTGGAAGTAGCGCCGGCCTTCGCCCGCCACTCGGCGGCGAGCATGCGGGGGGCGTTCCACGAACTGCCCGCGCCGGCGACCCGCCGTCAAGTCCGCGTCCGGTAAAGGAGTGATCAGTTGGAGAGGACGCCGACCCCCCCGTCATCGACCGCAACCTTGCGGAACTTGTGCCGGCCCCAGGAAGGGATCGTGCGAGTGATGCGGCGAATCACCCACATACGATGAGCCAACCGCCCCCGGACGCCCGGTGTCGTAGCCTGCGCGGCATCACAGCGATCGTGTGCAGTCTCGCCCCTCGGGTGAGCACGCATCGTGCGCTGAGTGCGCTGTACGCTAGGCTTCGGGTCGTCGCTCCCGAAGCACATGCGTTTCGTGAGCACGAAATCGGCCGGGGTGTAGCGCAGTGGTAGCGCACGTGCTTTGGGAGCCGCTGAGGCCTCTGCGGCCTAGGGTCGGGGGTTCTGAGCACGACCGGTCGAGCGGCGAAGGCACCGATTATTGTGCGGTTCGCGAGCACGAGCTACGGCGCGACGATCGTGGTCGTGTAGATCGCGTCGCCGCGCGAGTCGAGCGCCACGACCGTCCCCGAGTAGAGAGGCTGCTTCGGGCCGCATTCGGTGCGCCCCGTGCCAGCAGGCTCGATTGCGAGCCCGTAGGCGGTGCCCTCGGCGCCGACTTCCGTGGTCGCGAACCACGCCCCGGCCTCGACGAGCGTGACGGGCCAGCCCGTCTTCACCTTGCCGGTCGTGCCGATCATGGTGACCCTGTTGGCGCCGGCTGGGTCAGCTCCCTCCGTGTTCTGTGCGAGGTAGAGGCTGCCGTCCGGGACGGCGACCGGCGGCAGGTAGAAGGAGGGAAAGCCGCACGTGCCGACCCCACCCACGTTGACGACCAGGTCGTCCTGGGACCTGTATGGCCAGCCTGCTCGCAGCCGGCCTGACGGACCCAGGGCGTACGCGACCGTCTGCGCCCCGGGACCCGCGACGACGTACACCGATGCGTCCGACACTACAACGGGCGGGAGAGGCGGAGATGCAACGTCGGGCGCGGGCAGGGTCGTGTCGATCGGAAGCTGGACCGGCCAACCCCTGGCGACGTGCTTTGGGAGCCGTCAGGCCGTTTGCGGGGTAGGGTCGGGCCTCCTGAGCACGAACCGCCGAGCGGCGTAGGCACCGATTATTGTGCGGTTCACGAGCACGAATGCGGCGGCCTGGCGCCACCGCTCGGGTCCGTTCAGTCCCGACCCTTCTGCCCGAGGTTGGGCAGCCCACCGTGATTGGGCGGCGGGCCGGACCAGCTCAGAGCCGCGCCAGGCCGCGGCCGAGGCGCCGTCGATAGGCAGGCGCGACGAGCGACCGCCATATCGGCCCGAACGAGCGCCCAGACTGCGCGACGCCCTCGTCGAGCTCGCGGACGAACCGGTCGATCGACCTCCGCTCGTGCTTCGACATTGATCCCGAACCGGCGATGAACTCACGCCCGTGCGTCGCCGCGACGTGGAGGTCGTGCTGGGCGCCGAGCTGGTCTTGGAGCGCGACGACCGGGTGGATGAGCAGCGTGGCTTCCGGCTCGATCGGCTCGCGGACGAACTCGAGCGTGTAGCGAAGCCACTTGGCGGCGATCCGGAGCGCGTGGAGGGCGGCGAGGTCGGCGCCCGCGAGGCCCTCCTCAAAGGCCCAGACGGTTCCATAGGCAGCCCAGGCCGTCGCCGGCATACGGTTCCGGACGAGCCCGGGGGCGTGCGGGGCCACGGGCGCGACAGCCAGACCCTTCGTCTCCGCAAGTGCCTCGCATTCGGCGAGGAAGCGGGCGAAGGATTGGGAATCCAAGACTTCGACCAGCTCGAGCCAGCGGGCCTGTCGCTCACTGTCCCAGGCGCGCCGGAGCGGCGCCAGGCCGGCGCGGCCGTGCTCACTGCGACGAACGGCGTGGTCAGCCACAATCTCGAGCTGGACGTCGAGGTCCCGGACCGCGCCGAGCCGAGTCCCGATCTCGCGGAGGCTGTCGCGGTTGCGACGCATCACGTCACGCTCGAACCCGTCGCCGAAGATCCGCCAGGCAGCGCGCATGCGGCGAGCCGCCACGCGCATCGCGTGGACCTCCTCCGGGTCCTCGCCAGCGATGACGCCCGGCACCCGCGCGAGCATCCGGGCAAGGTGAAACCGCAGGACCCTGCGACCGGCCTCTGCCCATTGGTCATCGCCGCGGACGCCGGGCGTCCGGCCAACCGCTAGGCTGTCGATGGCCAGCCGCAGCTCGGCCACTGGCGAGGGGTCGGCGAAGTCAGCGTCGCCTTCATTCGTCGCGTCGGCGGACTGCGGTTCCACCATCATCTCCACGTCGCTCTCGCCCAGGGTTCTCCGCGGCGCCTCTTCGGGTGCGACCCCTCGCCCCTCGACAGGCCTACTGAGCCGGGCAGGCGGTCCCGAGCGCGGTTTCGACCTGGGCGGCGGCCGTCTTGATCTGGTCGATCGCGGTCGTGACGGCGCCGATCTTGGCGCCGAGCCCGGGCTCGTCGCCCATGCTCGTGACGGTGGCCTGCAGCCCCTGCACGGCGGTCAGGAGGTTGGTCACGGGCATCAGGATCAGGTCCTTGCCCGAGACGAGCAGCGCCTGCGCGCTTGATTGGACGGCGGTGACCGCCGACTGCACGCCGGCCGTGCCGACCTGGAGGAGCTTGAGGCTGGTGAGCGCGGTCACGGAGGCCCGGAAGGCGGCCGCGTCCGTGCAGATTGCCGCCGGGCTCGAGGCTGGCGCCGACGACCCCGAAGCAGCCGTGGTCGCCGAGGCGGCCGGGGCTCCCGACGCGCCCGGGGAGGAAGATGCCCCGCCTCCGCAGGCGGCAGCAAAGACCGCGAAGGCAAGGACCGGAACAATGAGGCGAAGGCGACCAGACATGGTTGTGTCCCACCTGAAGAAGCACGTCCCGACGAGCGCCGCCGGGACCTGCGGCTTGCCTGCGGGGCAGGACCGATCCGGTCGGACCGATCCTGCCCCACGTGTCTCACGCCGGTCACCCGGCCGGTGCCGAATGGCTCAGCCGGCCGACGAGTCGCCGGCGGCCTTGGCGGCGTCCTTGACGGCCGCCGCGGTCTCGTCGTCGACCGGGGCCGACTTCACGACCTTGGCGTCCGGGATCGTCTGCTTCACGGCATCGACCGCCGTGATGGACACGAGGGCCACGATGCCCGAGGTTCCCGGGGCAATGACCGAGGACAGTTCCTCGGCGACCCCGCTCTTCATCATCACGTTGCGCGCCTTGCCGACCGCGGCGCCTGCGACGCCAGCGTAGACGGCGCCGGCGAGGATCGTGGGCGGGAAGATGAGGCCGATGGCCGCGCCTGCTACGGCACCCCAGACGAACCCCGTGCGCGTCTTGTGGTCGGTCATCTTCTGGATATGGACCTTGCCCTGGTAGTCGGCGTTGGCGACGAGGACGCCCTCAATGTCGATGGCGCGTTTGACCTCCGCGTCGACCAGCGCGTAGTACGCCGCCTTGGCGGAGTCCATGTCGGCGAACTGCGCCACCACGAGTGCCTGGTTGCCCTGGACGGCGATGCCGGCCACGGCCTCGACACCGAGGTCGTCGCCCACGGCGACCACGGCCGCGTCGACCGGCTGATCCGGCGCCGCCGCGCCTGTCGTCTCGTCTGTCATCGGAGAATCTCCTTCGCTTCGTAATGTCTGGGACCACAGGGGGGTCGGGTGATCGCGCTCAGTTCGCGTCGACTTCGGCCTCGACCTCCTCCGCTGCCAGGACGGCGGCAAGAGACTCGGCGGCAGCCTCCTCCTCGATCATCTCGGCGGCAACGAGCGCGTCGACCGCCTCCTGGGCAGCCTCGCGCTGGATGACGTCGGCCGCCATGAGCGCGCGGACGGCGCGCAGCGCTGCGGCCGCCTCGACCTCGTCAGCCGCGGCCACGACGTCCTCCGCCTCCTCGATCGCCGCCTCCTCGACGTCGAGGGACATGCGCACGACGTTTTCGGCCTCCTCCTTGGCGGCCTCCTCGATGAGCTCCGCCGCGAAGAGGGTGTCGATCACGTCTTCGGCCGCGGCGTCCTCGAGCGCGAGCGCGGTGGCGACGACATCGGCCGCCTCGACGATCGCGGCCTCCTCGATGAGCTCGGCCTCGACGAGCGTCGCGGCGATCTCCATGGCCGCGGCCATCTTGACCTCCTCGGCCGCCTCGATCGCGTCCTCGGCCTCCATCTTGACCCGCAGCTCGTCGCCGACGAGCGCCAGGGCATCGGGCGAGATCATCGCCTGCATCAAGGCGAAGCCACCGGCGCCGACGATGGCGTCGCGCAGGTTTGCCGCCCAGTGGTGCTCGATCACGAGAATCGCGGCGGCACCGCCGGCCGGGATGCTCGCCGCGAGCTCATTCATGCGGTCGGCGCTGAGGCCGGCGTCACGCTCGGCCACGGCGAGCGCGCCGAGCTCCTCGCCCATGAGCATGCCCTCGAGGCCGCCCTCGTGCAGTCCGATCAGCCCGCCGGCGATCGAGCCCAGGCGCATCCGCTCGTTCTCGGACAGGTCGGTCAGGTGCATCGAGTTCTCGATGCTGCCGTGCCTGTCCTTCTGAACGAAGATGACGTCGACGAGGCGGATGACGCCGCGCTTCCGGACGCGGCGCAGCTCGGCCATGATCCGGCCGGTCGCCTCAAACTTGTCGAACCCGATCACGAACACCTGGATCGGGCCCGTCACGTGCTTGTCTGCCATGTGCCTGCTCTCCTTCGACCCTGCTTCCCTGGGTCCAGCGCCGGTCGCCTCGCCGGACGGGCCACCGATGTCGCTCCCTCAGGCCGGGGTTGCGGATGCGACCTGCGATGCTGCGGCCGCCGCGGCAGTCTTGATCGCCCCGGCGGTCTCCTCGTCGACGGGGACCGTCTTGACCTGCTCGGCCTCCGGCATCTTCCGGGCGACGGCGTCGGCATCCATGGCCGAGACGAGCGCGAGGATGCCCGAGGTGCCCGGGGTGATGACGCCCGCGAGCTCCTTCTCCACCTCGACGCGGTGGTAGAGGTTGCGAGCCTTGCCCGCCGCCGCGCCGGCGACCCCGAGCGCCACCGCGCCGGCCACGATGGTTGCAGGCAGGAAGACCGCAGCGACCACGCCGCCGACGATCCCCCACTTGAGGCCCGTGCGGGTGCTGTGGTCGGTCATCTTCTGGACGTGGAGCTTGCCGTCTCCGCCCGCCTTGACGACGAGGACGCCGTCGACCTGGAGCAGGCCCGCGACCTCCGCGTCGATGAGGTCGTCATAGGTGCTCATCGCGAGCTTCGGGTCCGCGAAGCGGGCGACGATGAGTGCGTGGGGTCCCTCGGCCGCGACGGCGCCTTCCGCGAGCACCCCCTGCGCGTCCGACAGCTCCGTCGCGACGATCACCGCGCCGTCCCCATCACCGGCCGTTGCCGCATCGCGGGTCGCCGGCTCATCGGTCATCTCGTTACCTCCTGCACGATCGTCTCGATCATCTGCCGGGCGAAACCACCTGTGCGACACCCACCCTGGGCCGCCTGGCCGTGAGCCGCATCCTGCCAGCCGGAGGAAGGACTCCCCGCTGGGGATCGACAACCGAGGAGCGCCAGCCGCGGCAATCGGCGACCACGCCCGTCGACGACGAAACGGTCCCCTGTTAGGCTTGCCGCTCGACGGACCGCCTTGGCCGCTATCCGGCCCCGCCAGCGAGCACATGTCCTCCTCCAAGGTCTCCAACATCCCGGCCCGGACCCAGCAGCGAGACCTCTCGCGCGAGTCGCGCCCGACCGTCAGCCCGGACCCGCTCGTCGAGGCGAAGTTCGCCATCCCGCGGCGGCAGTCGGTGACGCTGCGCCGCACGAGGCTCCTGCGCCTGCTCCGGTCCAGCCGGGACCGCTCCGTGATCTCGATCGTGGCGCCGCCCGGCTACGGCAAGACGAGCCTCCTCGTCCAGTGGGCCACCGAGAGCCCCGGGCCGGTCGCCTGGCTGACGGCCGACGACAGCGACAGCGACCCGGTGGTGCTCCTCACCGACCTCGCGGCGGCTATCGATCGGGTCGAGCCGCTCGGCACCGAGGTCTTCGTCGCGATCGCGTCGGCCGCGGTGTCGAACCGGGCCGTGGTCGGTCGATTGCTGGCCGGGATGTCCCGACCGTCCGAGGGTGTCCGGATCGCCATCGATGACGGATACCGGATCACGTCTCGGGCGTGCCTGGACATCCTCGCCGAACTGGTCGCGCACCTGCCCGAGGGATCGCAGGTGGCCATCGCGGGACGCGAGCGGATGCGCCTCCCGTTCGTCCGCTGGCGAGCCGCGGGCTCGCTGCTCGAGATCGGTCCCAGCGAGCTCGCGATGGACGAGAGCGAGGCCGCCGGGCTGGGGCGGGAGCTCGGGCTGCGGATACCCGCGGACACGACAGCCCGCCTGACGCGTCGGACCGACGGGTGGCCGGCCCTGCTGGCGCTCGCCACGCTCGGTGCCCGGACGCCCGAGGGAGGCCCCAGGTCGATCGACGCCGGCTCTGATCGGCTCGTCGAGGACTACCTGCGGTCCGAGGTCCTCGCGGACCGCTCCGAGACCGAGATCGAGTTCCTGACCCGCACCTCGATCGTCGAGCGGCTGTCCGCGCCGCTCTGCGATGCCATCATCGAGGGACGGGGATCGACCTCGGTCCTGCGGCAGCTGGCTTACTCGACCCTGCTCGTGGACGACTACGGCGGGGCGTATCGCTATCACACGCTCCTGCGCGACTTCCTCCAGCGCGAGCTCGCGGCCCGCGAGCCCGAGATGATGCCTACCCTCCATCGGCGAGCCGCGGCCTGGTATCAGGCGAACCAGGCATACGAGCCTGCCGTCGATCACGCGTTCGCCGCGGGCGATCTCGACCTTGCCGCCACGTTCGTGGGCAACGGCTGGCAGCTGTTCCACTGGTCCGGCCGTCGAGCGACGATCCGGTTATGGGCTGCGCGTTTCGGCGCCGATGCTCTTGTGGCGCGCCCATGGCTCGCCGTCCTGGCTGCATGGGAGGAGCTCGCCGCGGGCGATGTCGCCGGGACGGTGGGCTTCGCGGACGTCGCCGAGCGTGGAGTGTTCGAGGGCAGGCCACCCGATGGCACGGCTTCCTTCGAGGCTGGGCGGGCGATGCTCCGGGCCGTCATGTTCCGGCACGGTGCCGACGACGCGCTGGCGAACGCCACCAGGGCGGTCGAGGCCGAGGGGGACGCCGGCTCGTGGCGGGACTTCGCGCTCTGGCAGCTGGCCATCGCGCGCCTCACGGTGGGCGACCAGGCTGGCGCCGACGCGGCCTTTGCCGACGGGATCAGGGCTGCGAGATCGTCCGGCCACGACGCGATCCGATACTGCATCCTCGGGCACCGCGCTCTCATGGCCGTCGGACTTGATGCCTGGGATTCGGCCGGAGCCCTCATCGAGGAGAGTGACGCGATCAACCCCGCCCCCGAGGTCGACGGCTACTTCTCGAGCATCCCGTCGCGCGCTGCGCGCATCAGCCTGGCGATCCACCGCGGGGACATCGCGGGGGCGCGTCGCGAGCTCGCTCGCGCGATGAGCCTGCGACCATTGATGACCGCCGCGGGTCCCGCCGGGGCTGTGATGTGCCTCGTGGCGTTCGCCCGGGCCCACCTCGCAGTCGATGACCCGGCCGGTGCGCGCGCCCACGTCGCTCAGGCGAAGGACGTGATCCGCGATCGGCCCGCCCTCGGGGTGCTGCCTGCGGAGGTGGACGCGCTCTGGGCGACCTTGTCCCCAGTCGTGCCCAGGCGCGGCGGCGGTGCCACGAGCCTCACGGTTGCGGAGCTCCGCGTGCTCACCTTCCTGCCCTACTACCTCTCCTACAAGGAGATCGGGCAGCGACTCGGCGTCAGGGAGACGACGGTCAAGTCACAGGCTCTCGCGATCTTCGGCAAGCTGGGTGCGGCGACCCGCGGCGACGCCGTCGACCTGGCCGTCGGCGCCGGCCTGCTCGAATCCTTCCTTCCGATCGCGGAGCCCCTGCCATCGCGGGAGGCTGCGGTTCGACGCGATACCTGATGGCATAGCCGCCCCTCCTCCGACACGGAGGATGCTCCTCGACGATCCATGGGGGCAGTGTCTGCCCGCCTGCAGGCCGGCGCCGCGCCGTTTCGAGGCAGATTCGCCAGGATGGGGTTGTCCCGATGAAGAATAGGTCTGCCCTGATTGCCCTGGCGGGCGCGCAGTTCGTCATGGTCCTCGACCAGACGGTCATGGGGGTCTCGATCAGCCAGCTGGTCGCCGACTTCAACACGACCGTCACGACCATCCAGGCGATCATCACCCTCTACTGCCTGGTGATGGCGATGCTGATGCTCGCGGGCGGCAAGATCGGCGACATCATCGGGCGCCGCAGGGCCTTCCGTATCGGCCTCGTCATCTACGGCTGCGGCTCCGCCTTGACGGCGCTCGCCCCGACAGTGGCCATCCTCACTCTGGGATGGTCGATCCTCGAGGGCATCGGCGCCTCGCTCGTGCTGCCCGCGATGGTCGCGCTGATCGCCGGCAACTTCGAGGGCAGGGACCGGAAGGTCGCATACGCGGTCATCGGGGGCGTCGCGGGCGCCGGCATCGCGATCGGCCCCATCGTCGGCGGCTGGGCCACCACGGTGCTCAGCTGGCGGGTCGTCTTCGCCGGCGAGGTCGTTCTCGTGATCGGGATCTTCGCCATGACGCGGTTCGTCGCGGACGCCCTCCGGAGCGGCCCGAAGCCCCGGCTCGACATCGTCGGTGCTGTCCTGTCTGCCACCGGTCTCGGGCTGATCGTCCTGGGGACTCTCCAATCCAGTGTCTGGGGCCTGATCCAGCCGAAGGACGCGCCGATCGAGCCCTTCGGGCTCGCTCCGACCCTTTTCGTGATCGCCGCCGGCGGGGTCATGTTGTGGGCGTTCGTGACCTGGCAGCGGCACCGCGAGGCGATCGGGAGCGACCCGCTGGTCCATCTCGATCTGCTCAGGATTCTGCCTCTCAGATCGGGTCTCGTCGGCCTCTTCACGCAGAACCTGCTCCTGATGGGCGTCTTCTTCACCATCCCCCTCTACCTCCAGCTCGTCCTCGGCCTCGACGCCCTCCAGACGGGCCTCAAGATGCTGCCGGTATCGGTCGCGATGTTCGCGGCGTCGGCCGCGGGTTCCCGCTTCTCGACCCGCTACTCCGTGCGGACGATCACCCGGTCCGGGCTAGTCCTCTCCGGGATCGCGTGCGTGATGCTGCTCGCGACGATCCAGCCCGACCTCGCCGATCTCGCCTTCGCCGCGTCGATGGGCGTGCTCGGTGCCGGGATGGGCCTGATCGCGTCGCAGCTGGGCCTCGTGGTGCAGTCGTCGGTCGATGCCTCCGGTCGCGGCGAGGCCGGCGGCCTTCAGTTCACCGGGCAGCAGCTGGGCTCGTCCCTGGGGGTCGCCCTCATCGGCGCGATCGTGCTGGCCGGCCTGACGACGACCTTCGTCTCGACCATCCAGGCCGACCCCCAAATCAGCGGTGAGGTCGCGACACAAGTTGGGACGGCCGTCGACGCCGGGATCGACTTTGTCTCGTCCTCCAGCATCGAGGCAGCCGCCCAGAGGGCCGGGCTCGACACGGCCACCACCACCGCGATCGTGGACGACTACGAGCAGGCCCAGCTCCGGTCGTTGAAGGCCGGACTGCTGGCGGCCGCCCTGCTGGCGCTCGTCTCGCTCGCGTTCACCGGAGGCCTGCCGGGGAAGGTGCCGACAAGCACGGTGGCGCCCGGCGATGATGCGGCCGCCCCCGACACGGTCGCGCAGGCGACGGCATAGCTGAGGGTCGGGCGCGCCCGATGGTGCGCATTCGCCACGGCCCCGCGCCGCGGGCTCTCACTGCCCATGGCGCTCGGGGATGGATCAATCTTCATCCGTCAAGGAGGATGCGCGGGGCGCCGTGGACACGCCTACTCTGGCGTCTCATCGAGCCGGACCCGCGACGCAGAATGCGATGAGGTCTGCGCGTCGGTCGAGGGGAGTTGACGATGCTCAGACAGCTGGTCCTGGCGATCTTCGCCGACGAGGCGTCCGCGGACGCTGCGGCCGAGGGGCTCAACCGGTGGGCGGGACAGGAAGCCGCGGCGAAGTTGATCGATACGCATCAGATCCAGGCGATGGGCATCCTCGTCCTCGACGAGGATGGCAAGCTCAAGACCGAGAAGCTGGGGCCGCACAGCATCGGCGCGGGCGCCGGCATCGGACTGGTCCTGGCGATGCTCACACCCATCGGTATGGCGGTCGGGATCATCGGCGGCGGAATCCTTGGCGCGCTCCATCACAAGAGCCTGATCATTTCCAAAGGCGATCGAGAGCGCATCGGTCACGAGCTGGAGGGCGGCAAGACCGCGCTCGCAGTGGTCACCGACAAGACGAGCGCACCGGGTATCGCCGCCGAGCTCGCCTCGCTCGGCGGTCGAGCCGAGACCCATGAGCTCGATGACCGTGTCGTCGCTCAGATCGACGCCGCATCGGTCGCGACTCCGGCCGATGCGTCGGTCAACACGACCGCATGACGAGCTCGCCGCGCCCCGTGGCTGCCACGCCGAGCTGATGGAACCCGACCGCCGCCCCGATGAGGCCGCGACCGATCGGTCGGTCCGGAGATCGGTGACCGGCCGCCGCGCGTCCCGAACCGCCGACATTCTGCCGCTCGACCGCTTCAACGCGTTCACCGACGGCGTCTTCGCGATCGCGATCACCCTGCTCGTCCTTGAGCTGACAGTGCCGGCCGTCGACGGCCGCCTCCTGCCGGCGCTCGCGGAACAGTGGCCCGAGTTCCTCGGGTATCTGATCAGCTTCGTGTTCATCGGGGGGATCTGGGTCAGCCACGCCGGGATGACGAAGCTGATGCGGCACGCCGACACGTTGGCGTACGGGATCGACCTGCTGATGCTGCTCTTCGTGGGCGTCCTCCCGTTCTCGACCAACCTGATGGTCACCCACCTATCCGGTCCGGACGTCGAGGCCGCGGTCATCATCTACGGGGTCAACGTCCTCCTGGCGTCACTCGCCCTGAGCCTCCTGATGTTCTACATCGCCAGCGAACGGTCGCTCGTCATCGACGGCGTCGCCGACGAGACGTTGGAGGCCAAGGTCCGGCAGCGGTGGGTCGTGATCGCCCTGAATGTCGCTGCCATCGCCCTCGCCGTGGTGTCGCCGCTCGCTGCCGTCGGGGTGTATCTGATCATGACGTTCCTTGCGCTGGCCCTCCCGCTGATCCACCTTCGTCGGCGTCGGCACTAGGGCGCCGCAGGTCGGCGATGAACGGCGCGACCGGCACGAGGTCGGTCCAGACAGCCTGGCCCTGGAGCGAGTGGGGCGACCGGTCCCTTTGCAGGGGAATTTGGTGCCTTGACCGGCGAGGCCTACGGGCCGTGCCACCATCGGCGGTCCGGATTGCCCGAAGGGCCGTGCGGCGAGATCCGGGAGCTGACCAACGGCCGATCGATACACACGCCGGCTCCCGTAAAGCTGGGAGTCCGTCGATCTCACGGATGTTCCGACACCACGATTTGAGAGCGACATCGCATCAGGTCACCGCTGACGCCGGGTCTTCTGGGTCCCGCGGACCACGCGTTCGCCACGGCGCACCAGTGGGTCAACCGGCTCGCTGGCGCCAAGCGTGTCTCTCGTTCGCCATCGTGTCGGGCTCGATCGGTGTCCCCCGGGGCCGGATCTAGTCGGCTGTACACACTCTCGTACGCACCGCCCCTTCCGACTGACCAACCCGTGGTCGTAGCATCAAGGCTCGGCGGCTGGCGTCTCGGTCGGTCGCCCGGGTCTCGTCTCGGCGGGCGGTGCAGCAGGCGTTGCGGTCCGGCGGGTCGATCGTGGTCGGAGTCACGCTCCGGCGGTCGCTGACGGCGCTCGGGTCGACGACCGCGGCGTCCGCGCCGCGACGGCTCCGCGGCCGCGGTTCTGGTTCGGGTGGTCGTCCCAGGCGTGACGACCCTCGAGCGAGACCGGGGCCGCAGAGCTGAACGTGGCCAGCTCGTCGAAAGCGAGGTACGCGAGGTCCTTCTATGAGGTCGCCCTGGACATGCTGATTGACATCTCGCGCGCGACCAGCCGGGTATTCCGTCTGCCCCAGGCCGACCGACGGGCAGCGATGGGGTCCGGGAGCCGGGGTTCGGCGCCCCGATCCCTGCCCGGCCTGCCGTGCTCCGTCACGCAGGCTCGGACCGGAGACCCCACATACCCGTGATCGGTGCCTTCGTCGCAGCGCCGGCACCTCCGTCCCGGGCCATCGTGGACCCGGGTCTGCTCACCTGTCGTGATCGCGCTGCGCTGCGCATCCTCTACCGCGCCGACGTCGCCACGACCTCCCAGCTCACGACCCTCGTCTACCACCGCCGCCAGACCGCCCAGGCACGCCTCGCCGCCCTCTACCGGGCGGGCTACCTCGAGCGGGCCGTCCTGCCACCCGCAACGCGCGGTGGTGCTCCCCTCGCCTTCCGGGTCTCGCCCCGCGGACGCCGTCGCCTCCACTACGACAAGCTCACCCGCTCCCGGGCAGGCACCCAGCTCCGCCACAGCCTCAACGGCGTCGAGACCGTCTGCGCGCTCCTGGCAGCGTCGCCCCCCAATGCGGCCGAACCGCTCGTGACGGCCTGGCTCACCGAGACGATGGCCCACGACAGCCTGCGGGGCGTCTATCCCGACGCGATCGTGGTCCTCCAGGGAACGAGCGGATCCGCAGTCCTGTGTCTCGAGATCGACGAAGCCACCGAGCGCGGCCCGGTCATCCGCGACAAGCTCGCCCGCTACGAGACCGCGCTCCGGTCGAGGCCCTGGTACCTCCTCTTCGTGGTGGGCTCGCCGGATCGCGCGGCGCGGCTCGCCGCCACCGGCCGCCAGACGCCCACGTACGCCGGGCTCGCGGGCAAGGCCTGGGCGCTCGTCCTGCCCGACCTGCGAGCGAAGGGGCTCGCGGCACCGCTCGTCGCTCTCAACCCGAGGGTCCCCCGGACGACCGTCGGCTCTCTCCTCGTCGACCCCACGCCGCGGCGCTGCCCGACACCTGTCGGCTCCGACGGCTGGCTGCGGCTCCTCGGCCACGGCGGCGTCGAGGATCATGCCGAGGCGCTTCGGTGAGGCGAGCGACGGAGCCGGCAACCCGAGCCGACCAGGCAGCGTGGGGTCGCATCGGCGGCCTGACGACGAGCGCACGTTTTGGCGGTGAGGCGATGACCAGGCCAGCTCGGCGGGGGTTCTGGCTACGCTTCGAGCGGGAGGTTGACCCTGAGCTGCAGCTGACTGCAAGGGAGCGTGCCCTGCGCACACAGCGGGCACTGCGGGCACACATGCTGCGACTTGCCAGGGCGAGTGCCGATGCGCGCGCCCACAGGCGAGTCCGGCGACATGCGAGCGTCGCCACCCGCCCGGAGCCGCTGCAGCGACCCGAGCGCCGCGTCAATCGGGGCGCCGACTGATCGGGGTTCCCCACGTCGTGACGGCGACGGCGATCGACGGGGACGTCGGTTGGCGTCAACGGTCCTTCGCGAGCCGGTCGACCGGGCTCAAGGCGCGGGCCGCGGCGATCGCCCGCTCGGCCCGCGTGGACGCCGCGTAGCGGGCCACCATGTCGCGACTGCGCCATCCGACGACGGCCATGAGGTCCGTCTCCTGCATCCCTCCGGCGAGCATCATGTGGGCGTAGGCGTGCCGGAACATGTGCGGGTGGACGCGCGTCGTGATGCCAGCCTGGAGCCCGCGGTCACGGACCAGCTCGGCCAGGCCCGACTCTGTCAGACGGCCCTTCTGGCCGATCCAAAGGGATGCGAGCTCGGCCTTCGGATGCTTCGCGCGGGCGCGCAGGTAGCGATCGACCGCGCGGACCGTCAGTGCGCCGATCGGAACGAGCCGCACGCGGCTGCCCTTGCCGGTAACCCGTAGGAGCCCCTGTTCGAGGTCGACGTCGGCGAGCCCGAGGTTGAGGACCTCCGCGCGGCGGGCGCCCGTGTCCATGAAGATCCGGAGGACCGCCTCGTCGCGACGCCCGGCGAACGTCTTGTCGCGCTCGCACGCCGCGAGGATCGCACGGAGCTCCGCCTCCCGGAGGACGGGCGGCGGTTCCTCCGGCAGGCGCGGTGGCTTCATCCGTTCCATCGGATTGTCGCGGATCTCGCCTTCTTCGACGAGCCAGCGGAAGAATGCGTGGCAGCCGCGGTAGCGGTTGTGCGCCGTGGCCGGCTTCCAGTGCTCGAGGAGGTCGGTGACGAAGGCCTCGACATGCTCGCGGTGGATCGCGGCCGGTGCAATCGGCATTCCCTGGCGGTGCAGGAAGTGGGCCAGCTGGGAGACGGCCGTCGAGTATGTCGAGATCGTCGCCGGGCTGATCCGCTGGGCCCGGAGGTGCCGGCGCCAGCTGGCCAGGAGTTCGGCGAACTCGCCCGGGACCGTAGAATGGGCGGTGCCGGTGGGGGTGGCTTCCATCGCTCGTGCCTTCGTTGTGGGTCTTGGTCGACGCACAGCATATGCGATAGGAGCGGTGAAGGTCCAGCCTCTACCGGCGAAACGTCGAGTATCCTGCGATATTCACGTTCAAAGACCGTCGGGGTGTAGCGCAGTGGTAGCGCACGTGCTTTGGGAGCACGAGGTCGTGGGTTCGAATCCCACCACCCCGACCACCCGCTTGGTGCTGAGGGGGTGCTGACAGGGTGTGCCTGGGCGTGGCCGACCGGGGCGTCAGCGGACCCGGGCGTCAGCCGCGGGCCCGTTCGTTGCGGGCGGCCGCCTCGGCGACCTTCGTGATCCGCGTCGCGCGAGTCTCCGGGCGCATCGCGACCGCGATCCAGCCGAGCAGCATCTTGCGCGCCGACGGCGGGAACGCGGCGAAGTGGACGGCGGCGGGCGCGCGAGCCTCGAGGGCCGCAGCGAGGTCGTCCGGGACCTCCAGCCGCTCGGCGGCATCCAGGATCTCCCACGATCCGTTCGCCTTCGCGCGCTCGATGGCGGCAAGGCCTGCCGGAGCCATTCGCCCTTCGCGGATCAGTCGCTCGACGCGGGCCTTGTTGGAGGCCGCCCAGACGCTGCGCGGCTTGCGCGGCGCGAAGTAGAGCTTGCCGCGCTCGTCGTCGACCCGGCCGCCGGTGCTGTCCACCCAGCCGAAGCACAAGGCTTCCTCCACGGCCGCCTCGTAGTCCAGGCCGACCCGACCGGATCGCGGCCGCCAGGTCACGAGCCAGGCACCGCGGGCGGTCGAGTGGTTCGCTTCCAGCCAGGCGCGCCACGTCGCGCGATCGTCGGCGTGGACCTGCGGTGCGTCGTCGAGCGCGGACACGGCGGACCTTACGGTTCGGACCACGCGCCGGTCGGCAGGCCGGCCCTCGCCCAGGCCTCGAAGCCGCCAATCACGTCGGTCGCTCGCTCGTATCCCAGGTCTCGAAGTGCTGCCGCCGCCAGGCTGGACGAGTAGCCGTGGTCGCAGACCAGGATGACCTGCCGCTCCGGGTCGGTCAGCGACGGGTCGTGATAGCCGGACGTCGGGTCCATGCGCCAGTACAGGACCGAGAGCGGGACGTGCACCGATCCCGGAATGACGCCGGCCTCCCGGCGGACGTCCGCGCAGCGCGTGTCGATGAGGAGCGCACCGGCTCGCAGGGCGGCATGCGCCTCGGCGGGCTCGAGCCGGACAAGCCGCGCGCGGGCGGCCTCCAGCAGCTCGTCGATCGTCTGCCGGTCGCCCATGGCGAATCACCCCTCCAGCCGGTCAGGACCTGCGCGTCCGCGCGGTGGGAGTGTCGCACGCCCGGGGCGGACGGGCCCCCGGGCGGCGGAGCGGCCTCTCGCCGGATCAGCCACCCTCGCCGTCGGGCGCCAGCGGCCAGACCAGCTCTGTCCGCCACTGCGCCTCGTCGACGCCGCTCCCGGGTCCGATGAAGTAGACCTCCCATGGGTCGTCGCCGGGCGTCCGACCGAGATCGACGATCCGGCGTCGCAGCGCCGTCCACGCCGCCTCGATGCCCTCGAAGGCGCCGACGAAGGTGGTGACGGCCGCCGGGCCGGCCGGCAGCTCCCCGGGGTGGACGACACCGGCGCCGAGGAACGGCTCCACGACCGGGAACCCGGCCGCCATGTCCAGGCCGTCCGCGCTCATCGCGAAGTAGCGGGCGAACGGCGGCCCGGCCGCCGTCGTCTCCGCCTCGCGCAAGCGCGCCCGCCACCATCGCCAGGGCGTCGGCCATGAAGTCCGGGACGTCCTCGGCCGCGACGATCGACCGGATGGCGGCAACGCGGACCTCTTCGAGCTCGACGATCGCGACGGCGCTCGAGCCGGCGTTGGGCGTGGTCGAGCCGGCGTCGGGTGGGGTCATCGGGTAAGGATGCGCCGAAACTGCCACGTCCCGACGGCCATCAGCGCGACACCGTACAGCGCGAGGGCTCCCAGCTCCGCGAGCACGTCGGCGACCGTCCCCCCGCGCAGGGCGACCTCGCGGAGGCCCTGGATGGCCCATGCGTGGGGCGTGAGGTAGGCCAGCGTGTGCATCGGCTCCGGGAAGATCTCCAGCGGCACCATCGCCCCGCCCAGGGCGCCCAGCAGCATCCCGGCCATGACCCCGAGCGCGCCGGCCTGGTCGGGGTTGCTGGAGAAGACGCCGACGAGCATCGCCGCCCCGGTGCCCACCAGCGCGAACAGCACGACGACCGTGCCGGCCGCCAGCGGGTCGCCCCAGCTGACGCCGAAGGCGAAGGCGGACAGCAGGATGATGAACAGCCCCTGGAGCATGGCCACCCCGAAGCGCCCGAGCGTCTCGCCGGCGAGGATCGTGCTGACCCGCACGGGCGAGGCGACCATCCGCCGCGAGACCCCGAGCTGGCGGGTCAGGATCAGCTGGGTCGCCGCCGTCATGGACGTCAGGAACATGAAGAGCACGAGCTGGCTCTGGGCGCCGGGCTGGAAGGCCCCGGTCGTGGCCGGGAAGATCCCCTCGCCGATCTGCTCGACGGCCACCGTGATGCCCGCCGTCTCGGCCTGCACCGAGCGTGCCGTGGCAAGGGCCTCGTCGAACGGGATCCCGGTGCGGCCCGAGGCGAGGCGCGCGGCCCCGATCGCCGCCGCCTGCTCCGCGATCGCGGCATCCACGGCCTCGCGCAGCGCCGAGACCGCGCTCTGCGGCCGGCCCAGGATGACGATCTCCGCGACGCCGCCGGCGCGCAGCGTGCCGTCGTAGCCGGGCGGGACGATCACGCCGATCTCGAGGGTCCCGCTCTCGACGCCCGTCCGCAGGTCGTCGGCCGTGGCCGGCTCCTTGAGCTCCAGCTTCACGCTGCCGTCGCGGATGGCGGCCACGAGCTCCGTCCCGAGAGGACCGCTGTCGGTCGCCACGATCCCCATCCGCGGCGCCACCCGGCCGCCGAACGCCGTGCCCAGCACAATGATCAGGACGATCGGCAGGACGAAGACGAAGAAGAGGCTCGTCCGGTCGCGCAGGAGCCGGAGGACGTTGACGCGCGCGATCAGCAGGGCGTTCACGGCGCCACCACCTGTCGTGCCCGCAGCAGGCCGATCCCGCCGGTGACCAGGCCCACGGCCGTCAGGACGAGCAGCGACGGCGCCACCACCACGATGCCGCCGCCCGCCGCCAGGTCGTCGACCCCGCGGAGGAACCAGGCGTGCGGGGTCAGGACGCTCAGCACGGCCATGCCCTCGGGGGCCTGGGACATCCGGAAGAACGAGCCGCCGAAGACCGCCAGGGTCATGGCGACCACTGCGATGAAGCTCGACGCCTGCTCCTCGGTCTTCGCGAACCCGACGATGAGGGTGGCGATGCCGGTGGCCGCCAGGGAGACGGCCAGCACCAGCGCTGCCACGGCCAGCGGATCGCCCCACTCGGCGCCCATCAGGAGGGTCGTCGCGACGACGATCACGGTCATCGAGATCGCGGCGACGACGAGGCTGACGAGGACCTTGCCGAGGAGGATGGTCGCCGGGGCGATCGGCGCCGCGAGCATCCGCGCCAGCGTCCCGTTGCGGCGCTCGGCGAGCAGGCCCAGGACGCCGAACTGGGCCGCGAAGAAGACGAACAGCACGGCCATGGACGCTCCGTAGAAAGTCTTGGACGAGGCGCTCCGGTCGGCCGTCTCGCCGGCGGTGACCACGATCGGGGCCGGGGCGGACATGGCGGCCTGGGCGAGCTCGGCCGCCAGCGCCGGGTCGGGCGACGCCTGCGCGGCCCGGAGGGTCGTGCCCACCGCGACCTGGACGGCGGTGACCTGGCTGCCGAACCCGCCGAGCACGCTGCGGGCGACCTCGGCCGACAGGCTCGAGGGACCGCCGATGACCAGCAGCCGGCTCGGCTCGCCGGCCTGCACGTCGGCCGTGAAGCCCGCCGGGATGACGATCGCCGCCGCGACGTCGCCGGCGTCGACGGCAGCCCGCGCGTCGGCCTCGGTCGCCGTCGGCACCAGCGTCGCGACGTCGGCCTCCGCGAGCCCGGCCAGCGGGCCGTCGACCAGCCCCCGGGCGATCTCGCCCCGGTCGAGGTCGACCACGGCGTACGTGGTGTGGAAGGCGTCCTGGTCGGGGATCATCGACGAGAACAGGAACGCCAGCCCCAGGGGCGCGGCAACGGCCATCAGCAGCACGGAGCGGTCGCGGAGCTTCTGGCGCAGGTCCTTCGCGGCGATGACGAGGGCGGCAGGCATGGCGGCCCCCTCAGTCCCGCAGTGCCTTGCCGGTGAGGTGCAGGAAGACCGCCTCGAGGTCCGGCTCCACCACCTCGACGCTGCGGATCGTGGCGCCGGCCGCGGCCGCGGTCTCGAGGATCCCGGTGAGCCGGTGGCGGGCGTCCTGGACCACCAGCTCGATGCGCCCGTCGGAGGCGGTCGCCTCTTCGACCCCCTCGAGCGCCCGCAGGGCCGTCATCGCCGGCCCCACCGTCCCGCCCGCGGTCAGCTGCACGCGGTCCTTCTCGCCGACGAGGGCCACCAGCTCGCGGCGCGTCCCCTCGGCCCGGATCTTCCCCTCGTCGATGATCCCGATCCGGTCGCAGAGCCGCTCCGCCTCCTCCATGTAGTGGGTCGTGTAGAGGATCGCCATCCCCTCCTGCTCGAGGGCGGCGACGCTGGAGAGGATCGCGTTCCGGCTCTGGGGGTCGACGCCCACGGTCGGCTCGTCGAGCACCAGCAGGCGCGGGTGGTGGAGCAGGCCGATGCCGATGTTCAGGCGGCGCTTCATGCCGCCGGAGAAGCCCTCGGTCCGGTCGCCGGCCCGATCGGCCAGGTCGATGACGGCCAGCACCTCGTCGACGCGCCGGTCGAGCTCCTTCCCGCGCAGCCGCTGCAGCTGCCCGAAGAACCGGAGGTTCTCGCGGGCGGTCAGGTCGGGGTAGATGGCCAGGTCCTGGGGCACGTACCCGATGGCGGCCTTGGCGTCGGTTGCGCCGATGTCGACCGGCCGGCCGGCCACCACGACCTCGCCGCCGTCGCGGCGCAGGAGGCCGCAGATCATCGAGATGGAGGTGGTCTTGCCGGCCCCGTTGGGCCCGAGCAGGCCGTAGGTCTCGCCCGCAGCGATCTCGAAGCCGACGCCATCGACGGCCTGGCGCTCGCCGTAGCGCTTGCGAAGGTCGCGGCAGACGAGGACCGGCTCCGCCGTCGACCCGCCCGGGCTCTCGACGCGCGCGGCGGACGGCGCCGCCGCCTGTCCGGGTGTGCTCAGCGTCATGTCGAACCCCCGCTGCGGGCTCGCCGGGCCGGACGGTCGAGACGGGCGCGCCACAACACTCGCCGGGCCTGACGGCGGACCGATCATGGACGGGGACGGCCGCCGGGGCAATGGCCGGACGGCCTGTCTGCGGAGCGTCGACAAGCGGCCCCGCGGGCGATCCGGCACGCGGTCCGGCACGCAGTCCGGCACGCGAGGCCGCCCACCCGGATGGCCTACGATCCACCGTGGAGGTACCCCATGCCCGGTCGTCCGCTGAAGGTTGGCGTGCAGCTCCCGGAGGTCGAGTGGGAGGCGCGCTGGAGAGACCTGCGTGCGCTGGCCGTCCGCGCCGAGGAGCTCGGCTTCGACTCCGCCTGGTACGGCGACCACCTGCTCTACCGGCGCCCCGGCGACGATCGCGCCCGCGGCCCCTGGGAGGCGTGGACCGTGCTGGCGGGCCTCGCCGCCGTCACGTCGCGGATCACCCTGGGCCCGCTCGTGGCGGCGACCGCCTTCCACGCCCCGGCGATGCTGGCCAAGCAGGCCGCCACGGTCGACGAGATCAGCGGCGGCCGCCTGGTCCTGGGTCTCGGCGCCGGCTGGAACGAGACCGAGTTCGCAGCCTTCGGCTTCCCGTTCGACCGCCGGATCAGCCGCTTCGCCGAGGCCTTCACGATCATCCAGACCCTCCTGCGCGAGGGTGCCATCGACTTCGCCGGGGAGTTCTACACGGCTCGCGACTGCGAGCTGGTGCCGCGGCCGCGGCCCGGGGGCCCTCCGCTCATGATCGGCTCGTCGGGCCCGCGGATGCTGGAGATCGCCGCGCCGCACGTGGACTCGTGGAACGCCTGGTTCGACGCCTTCGGGAACCGGCCTTCCGGGATCGCGCCGCTCCGGGAGCGCGTGGACGCCGCGGCGCGGGCGGCCGGACGCGACCCCGCGGCGATCGAGCGGACGGTGGCCGTGCAGGTCCGCTTGCCGGGCGGGCGCGGCCGCGTGCAGGGCGACACGGCGAAGGATGTGGTGCCGCCGGTGGAGGGCTCAGCCGGGGAGATCGCCACCGTCCTGCGCGGGTTTGCCGCCGAGGGGATCGCCCACGTCCAGCTCGTCGTGGACCCGATCACCGTCGCCTCGCTCGACGCGCTGGCACCGGTGCTGGAGGACCTGGACCGGGCGTAGGGCGTTGCCGCCGCCCGGGCCGCTGGCGCCGTCGCCGGGCGGCGGATGGCACGCGGCCGGCCTTCACCTCAACCCGCCCCGCGCCTCGGACCTTCGTCATCGCCACCCTCGGCCCGCTGTCACCGCGCCGGCGGAGGCTACCTGGTCGCTCCATGAGCATCTCGAGGGCATCCTCATCGCGAAGCCGCCATCTGGGTCCGAGTCATGCCTCACAACCCGGTCCGAGACCGCCTTGGCGCGGCGAATGCTCGCTCCATGAGCACCGTCTGGGCCAAGGGTTAGTGAGGTTCCCCGGTGAAGATGAGACTGGTTACCGTGCCCACCGAGGAGGGCGCGGATGCCGGAGGTCCAGTCTCGGACGTACGCCAACCCGCGGCGGCTGCCGCGCCGGAACCATTACCAGGAAGGCCCGGACTTCCTGTTCGTCGCGACCCAGGGCGGGCGTCCACCCGACGAGGTCGCCCTCCGGGACACGGCTGCTGTCGTGCGACGGCGCCGAGCCGCGCTCCGGCGCTGGACGGACGGCGAACCGCTGGCTGCGATCTGCGCCGAGTTCGGGTGCAGCCGGGCGAGCCTGTTCCGCTGGCGCGCGCGCCACGAGCGTGACGGGCTCGCGGGCCTCCTCGACCGCCCGCGCGCGGGCCGGCGGAGCGACCTGCCGACGTCGATCGAGCGGCTCATCCTCACCGTCCGCCTGCTGACCTACTGGAACAGCGGACGGATCGCCGCCGAGTTCAGGCGACGGGACGTGTGGCCGCTCGGCCACGGCCAGGTCGACCGCGTCCTCGCACGCCACGGCTCCCACCGCCCGAGCTACGCCCGGACGCCCGGCCCGCGCTACGAGCGGGCCGCTCCCAACGAGCTCTGGCACATCGACCTCAAGGGTCCGTTCTTCTTCCTCGGCGCGACGGGCCGGGCGCGGACCTGCCACTTCGTCGCCCTGGTCGACGATCACAGCCGGTTCCTGCTCGGGATCCGGGCCGTGCCCACCAAGGAAGCGTCGTGGATCCTCGCCCTGCTGGAGGAGGCGATCGAGCTGTGCGGCATCCCGCACGAGCTCATGACCGACAACGGGACGCCGTTCGTCGCGATCGCCCGTTCCATGCTCAGCCGCTTCCAGCGCAGCCTTGCCGATCTTGAGATCCGCCACATCCGGACCCAGATCGACACGCCCTGGACGAACGGCAAGGTGGAGGCCTTCTGGGCGATCCTCCAGGCGGAGGTCCTCGATCGACAGCTGCTCGCCGACCTGGCGGCGGCCGAAGCTGCGGTGACCGCCTACGCCGGCTACTACAACTACCACCGACTCCACGGGGAGCTGGGCTGGCAGACCCCCGGCGAACGCTTCGACGGCACGCCCTTCACCGACCGTGGCTTCGGGAGCGTGCCGTCCCTGGCGGGCGTGGCCGATCTGCTTGAGGCGATCCTCGCCGCTTGACCGACAGTCTCATCTTCACCGGGGAAGATCAGTTAGTCGCCGTCGCTCAGAGGGCAAGGCCGCCGCCCGTGGCTCGCGCAAGCGCCCAGGTTGCTCATGGAGCGGTCACGGCGCCAGTCTCGCTGTCGCCCGCGAGCGGGCGGCTCGACCAGGGCGGCCTCGATGCCGCGCTCGTGTCCCGGGGGTGACGGATCGCGCCGGACGGTGACGACGCCGGGCGGCGCCGGCCGCCGGGGCGGCACGGTGACGAACCGCGCCGGACGGTGACGAACCGCGCGAGGCGCGGCATCATGGCGTGGTGCGTGCCGGGTCCCGTGCTCCGCTCCTCGCCGTCCTCGCGCTGGTGCCGGCGCTCGTCGCGGCGCTGGCGTCGCCGGCCGCGTCGGCCGCGTCACCGCGCGCCGCCGCCGAGCGCGACTACCGCCTCGACCTCCTCCAGCGCGGCGACTTCGTGTCGCAGGTCACCGACGTCGCCTGCGTCGGGGCCAGCATCCAGATCATGCTCAACATCATCCGCGACGGGGCCGACCGGACCGAGGCGACCCAGGCCCGCGCCCTGAAGACCGCCCAGCGGATGAGCAACCCCGTGTTCGTCCGCCGCTCGGGCGGTGCCTCGGCACTCGGGTGGGCGTACTCACTCGAGCGCCTGGGCGGGGGCCCCTACCGCGTCCGGGCCTATGCCACGCGGTCAGCCGCCCTGCGCGCGGTGGCGATCGCGATCCGGACCACCGGCCGGCCTGCCGGCCTGCTCGTCTGGCAGGGAGTCCACGCCTGGGTCGTGAGCGGCTTCCGCGCCAGCGCCGATCCGGCGGTCATGTCGCGGGCCACCGTGGAGTCCGTGGTCGTCAGCGACCCGTGGTGGCCACGGCCCACCAACAGCCGCGGCCGGACGCTGCCGCCCGGCTCACGGCTCACGCCGGCCGAGCTGGCGCGCCACTTCGTCCCGTTCCAGCGCGGACCGCGGCGGGGCGGCAACCTCATGAACGGGTCCTTCGTGGTGGTCCTGCCGGTCGACCCGGGGGCCGTCGCCGAGCAGGCGGTCCGGATGCAGTGACGGGTGGGCACCCGGCGGGGGGTCACGCCTGCCGCCGGCCCTGCGGCCGTAACCGAGCAGGCTGCCCTCATGCGGTGACCGGCGGCGTCCGGAGGGGCGCCAGATCGGCAGCCTCGACAGGCGACCCGCCCGGGCGGCCCGGGACGGCGGCCCGGGACGGCCGACGACGCGCCGGGCGGGCACATTGCGATGGCGGACGAGCGGCCCCGGCCCCGGCCGGGCGGGCACGACGACGTGAACCGCTGCCGCCGCGCCGGCGTATCTCCGGCGGATGCGCAGGAGCCCGTCGTGCGCGCCGTAGATTGACCGGACCGCGCGCACGTGCCTAGAGTGGTGCGGGGCAGCGGGGAGACCGGCCCCATGGATCGTCCTGATGCGCCCCCGGGACGCCGATCGAGAGGAGTTCCGATGCGCGCACCCGTTGGCCATCGCTTCTTCGGCCTGCTCACGGCGATGGGCCTGGCGGGCGCGCTGCTCCTGCCGGCAGGAGCCCCCGTCACCGCCGCCGACAAGCTCGTCCTCACCGTCGGAACGACGCAGGATCTGAGCTCGATGAACCCATGGAACGCCTACCTCATGATCGACTACGAGGCGTTCCAGCTGAACTACGACCTCCTCGTGGGCTTCGCGAACGACCTCACGCCCGTGCCGGGCTTCGCCACGTCGTGGCAGCAGTCGCCGACCGACCCGAAGACCTGGACATTCAAGATCCGGCCTGGGATGAAGTGGTCGGACGGCCAGCCCGCGACGAGCGAGGACGCTCGCTGGACGATCCAGTTCGTCCTCGACGGCGACAAGGCCGGCGACGCGATCGGCTACACGTACATCTCGGCCTACTTCACGAATGCCGGGATCGACTCCGTCAGCGCCCCGGACCCGGAGACGCTCGTCGTCACGACGAAGTACCCGACCGACAAGGTCCTCCTGATGGACGCGCCGATCCTGCCCAAGCACGTCTGGGAGAAGTACACGCCCAAGAACGTGGGCGACTTCGCGAACGACGTGCCGGTCGTTGGCACCGGGCCGTATCAGGCCGTCGAGTGGAAGACCGGCCAGTTCGCCCGGTTCGCCCGCAACCCCTACTACTGGGGCGCGAAGGGTGCCGCGGACGAGGTGGTCCTCCGCTTCTTCCCGGACGCCCAGGACACGATGGTGCAGGCCTTCAAGGCGGGCGAGGTCGACTACATCCGCAACCCGTCCTCCCAGCAGTTCGACCAGCTCAAGACGCTCCCGAACACCGTCGCCATCGACGCGGAATCGACCGGCTTCGACGAGCTCGCCTTCAACTGCTGGACGAAGCCCGTCCCCGGCGGCGGAGCCTCCACGACGGCGGTCGCCGACCCGGCCTTCCGTGACGCCCTCGGCTACGCGATTGACAAGCAGGCGCTGCTCGACAAGATCCTCCAGGGCCATGGCACGGTCGGTACGACGCTCGTGCCGCCGTTCTACACGACGCAGCACGTCGAGCCGGCGAACCCCCGGACGTTCGACATCGAGCTGGCGAAGCAGAAGCTCGTCGCGGCGGGGTATGTCGTCGACGCGAACGGCAATCGCCTCGACAAGGAAGGCAAGGCGATCAACCTCCGGCTGTACTGGCCCACCTCGACCGCCGATTACGCGACGTACGCCCAGTTCATCACGGACTGGTTCGGGCAGCTCGGGATCAAGGTCAAGGGGTCGGCGCTGGACGACAACACCCTGACCGACCTGCTCATCGGCCCGACGGCGGACACGCCGGCGAAGGGCAAGCTCGCCTACGACATGTTCCTGTGGGGCTGGGTCGGCGACACCAGCGACCCGAACAGCCTCCTCCGGATCTTCCTGACGAGCGAGATCGGGGGTTCGAGCGACAGCCAGTACTCCAACCCAACGTATGACGAGCTCTACACGCAGCAGAACGAGGCGCCGAACGCCGACGCGCGCAGGGCGCCGGTCGCCGAGATGCAGCAGATCATCTACGACGACGCCCCGTACCACATCCTCACCAATAGCTCGGAGCTGCACGTCTACCACACGGACAAGTTCGGCAACTGGCAGACGATGCCGACGAAGGGCGGTACGCCGTTCTTCGTCATGGGGACGCTCAACTACACGACGTTGACGGTGGCCGGCGTGGAGCCGAGCCCATCGCCCGCGGCCAGCCCGAGCGCGGGCGCGACCGGCAGCCCAACGACGAGCGCCGCACCGTCTGCGGCCCCAAGCGCATCGCCGGCGCCGGGTTCGTCGGATACCACCGGGTCGAACAGCAGCCTGCTCCTGTTCGGCGGTGTCGTGGCCCTCGTGGCCATCCTCGCCCTCGGCTTCGTGGCCTGGCGCAGGCGGGCCGCCGGGCCGCGAGGCGGTGAGGAGGAGTGAGCCGCTGACCCCGGCATGGTCGGCAGCTGAGCGACGACAGATGCACGACCGGTCGGCGGGCCGCGTCCGCGCGGCCCTCGGCTGAGGACAGGCCTGAGATGGGCGGCCGATACATCGTCCGGAAGATCGCCCAGGCGATCCTGACGATCATCTTCGTGATCCTGCTCAACTTCGTCCTGTTCCGCGCGATGCCCGGCTCGCCGGAGCGCGCGATCGCGCGGAACATGCCCGAGGCCGCACGGCAGGAGCTCCGCGCGAAGTGGGGCCTCGACCGACCGCTCATCCCGGACCAGCTCGTGGCATACATCACCGCGACCGTCCAGGGCGACCTCGGGGACTCCTACAAGTTCCGCGGCCGATCGGTCGTGGACGTTCTGTCGGAACGGATCTGGCCAACGCTCATCCTGTTCGGCCTCGGCGAGATCATCGCGATCGTCGTCGGGCTAGCCCTCGGGGCATACTCCGGCTGGCGCCGCGGGGGCCCCGTCGACTACGTCGGCAACGGCGTGTCGCTCGTCCTGTACTCGATGCCGTACTTCGTCATCGGCATGATCCTGCTGATCGTCTTCGCGGCCGAGCTGGGCTGGTTCCCGACGAGCGGCATGTACACGATCGGCGCGGAGTATGCGTCGCCCATCGACCAGCTCCTTGATTATGCGTCCCACCTCTTCCTGCCCCTCGCGACGGTCGCCATCGGGCTCATCGGGCAGTACTCGATCCTGATGCGCTCGTCGGTCATCGACACCCTCGGCGAGGATTACGTGACGACGGCGCGTGCCAAGGGGTTGACGGACGGCTTCGTCCTGCGAGCCCACGCGTTGCCGAACGCGATGCTGCCGGCGGTCACGCTCATCGCCATCAACCTCGGCTATGTCATCGCCGGCGCGATCACCGTCGAGGTCGTGTTCGGCTGGCCCGGCCTCGGCACGCTCACCGTGGACGCGCTGAACGCCCGCGACTACCCCGTTCTGCAGGGGATCTTCGTGCTCCTGAGCATCTCCGTCATCCTCGCCAACTTCGTCGCCGATCTCTTCTACGGGGTGCTCGACCCGAGGGTGCGCACGTGACCGCGCCTGCGGTCGACGCCGGCAGCCTCCGGGCAGAGCGATGGCGCCTGCGGGCCCGGGGCGCCCGCGACTTCGCCCACCGCTTCGCGAAGCGGCGGGACGGCATGCTGGGGCTGTTGATCCTCGTCGTCTTCGGCGTAATGGCGATCGCGCCGAACCTGCTCGTCGGGCCGCTCGAGACCGCCACGACCGCGTCGGGCACGGCGCTCGAGCCACCGAGCCTGACGCACATCCTGGGCACGGACAACATCGGCCGCGACATGCTCAACCTGACGGTGCACGGCGCGCGGATCTCGATGACGATCGGGCTCCTGGCGACGATCGTGACGATCCTCATCGGTGCGGTCATCGGGATCGTCGCGGGCTATGCCGGCGGGGCGACGGACACGCTGCTCATGCGGATCACCGACTTCTTCCTCGTCCTGCCGACGTTCGTCCTCGCCCTCATCCTGGCGCCGATCGTCCTCGACCTCATCGGCACCGACGCACAGATCGCCGGGATGCGGGCGACCCTCTTCGTTATCGTCATCGTCATCGGGGTGACGAGCTGGGCATCGACCGCCCGGATCATCCGCTCGCAGGCGCTCTCCGTGAAGGAGCGCGCGTTCGTCTCGCGGGCCCGGGTCATCGGCGCCGGCGGCGGCCACATCATGCGTCGCCACATCCTGCCGAACGTCCTCAACCTCATCGTCGCGAACACGGTGCTCGTGTTCGCCGGTGCGATCCTGACCGAGACGACCCTCGCGTTCATCGGGCTGGGCGACCCGTTGGACCCGTCATGGGGGCAGATCCTGAACGCGGCCCAGTCTTCCGGCGCGCCGGGCCTCGGCGCGTGGTGGTTCATCGCGCCGCCGGCGGTCTGCGTCGTGCTCGTCGTCCTCGCCTTCACCCTCGTGGGGGGCGCCCTCGACGACGTCCTCAACCCGCGGCTCCGGGTCCGCCGATGAGCGAGCACGGGACGACCCCCGCCCCATCGGCTGCAGCGCCGCCGCGAGGACCGGGCATCACGGCGCGCAACCGGCGGCAATGGCCGCTTCCGAAGCAGGCCGACCCTAGCGCGCCGCTGCTCGTCGTCGAGGGCCTCACGATCCACTTCACCCTCGAATCGGGAACGGTCAGCGCGGTCGACGGGATCGGATTCACGGTCCGCGATGGCGAGGCGCTGGGCATCGCCGGGGAGTCCGGCTGCGGGAAGACGACGACCGCGCTCTCGCTCCTCGGGCTCCTGCCGGCCAACGCCCGGATCGTCTCCGGCAGCGTCAAGCTGTACGGGATCGACCTTGTTCAGAAGACCGAGAACCAGCTCCGGAGATACCGCTGGCGCGAGATCTCGATCGTGTTCCAGGGCGCGATGAACGCCCTCAACCCGGTCCGGCGGATCGGCGAGCAGATCGCCGAGCCGATCGAGCGTCGGCTCCAGCTGCCGCAGACGGACGCCGCGCGCCGAGCCCGGGAGCTGCTCGAGCTCGTGGGGATCCCGCAGGACCGGGCCCGGGCGTACCCGCACGAGCTCTCGGGCGGTATGCGCCAGCGGGCGATGATCGCGATGGCCCTGGCGTGCGATCCGGCGCTCGTCATCGGCGACGAGCCCACGACCGCGCTCGACGTCATGGTCCAGGCGCAGATCCTCGAGCTCCTCGAGCGACTGCGGACCGAGCTCGGCCTTTCGCTCATCCTGATCACCCACGACCTGTCGGTCATCGCCGAGACGTGCGAGCGCGTCCTCATCATGTACGCGGGCCGGGTTGCCGAGGAGGGGCCCGTCGCCCGGATCTTTCGCACGCCGCGCCACCCGTACACCCAGAAGCTCCTCGCGGCGTTCCCGAACATCCACGCCGATCGCCGCAGCCTCGAGGTCATCCCCGGCTCGCCACCGGACCTCCGGACGCCTCCCCCCGGCTGCCGCTTCCACCCGCGCTGTCCGCTCGCGATGCCCGTTTGCGCGGAGAGCGTCCCGCCCGAGGTGACGTTCGACGACGGGGTCCGCGTTGCCTGCCATCTCTATCCACCCGGGGGAGACGGCACGCCGGTCCTGGTGCCGCCGTTCGCGGCTGACGCCGAGCTGCCGGGCGCGGGACCGCCGGCCGGCGACGGCGGGGCCTACCGTGACTTCGAGTCCGAGGCGCTCGCCGAGACCTCTCCCGCGCATCTCTCGTCGCCCGCCCATTCCCTCGCCCCGGACCGGCCGCCCGGCGATCGGAAGCCATGAGCGAGCTGCTCCGCCTCGAGGGCCTGAAGGTCCACTTCCCGATCCGCGGCAGCCTGACGGATGCGCTCCTGCGTCGGGCGAGCGGGTTCGTGCACGCGGTCGACGGGATCGACCTCACCATCGACCGTGGCGAGGTGCTCGGCCTGGTCGGCGAATCCGGATCGGGCAAGACGACCACGGGCCGGGTCATCGTGAAGCTCACCCGGCAGACCGAGGGCCGGATCGTCTTCGACGGCCAGGACGTGTCCGACCTGTGGGGGGTGCGCCAGCTCCGCGAGTACCGGCGGCGCGTCCAGATCATCTTCCAGGATCCATACGAGACGCTGAACCCCAAGCAGACGATCCACGACTTCGTCGCCGAGCCGCTCCTCGTCAACCATCTCGCGCCCTCGTTCGCCGAGCGGGAGCAGCGCGTAATGGAGGCGCTCGAGGCGGCGGGGCTGCGCCCGGCCACGGACTTCGCCTTCCGCTTCCCACACGAGCTGTCGGGCGGCCAGCGGCAACGCGTCGTCATCGCGGGGGCGCTCGTCATGGATCCCGAGCTGGTCGTCGCAGACGAGCCCGTCTCGATGCTCGATGTGTCGATCCGCACGGAGCTGCTCCACCTGATGCTCGACCTCCGGCGCAAGCGCGGCCTCACGTACCTCTTCATCACGCACGATCTGTCGATCGCCTGGGTCATCGCGGACCGGATCGCCGTGATGTACCTGGGGCGGATCATGGAGATCGGGCCGGCCGAGACCATCATCCGCTCGCCCCAGAACCCGTATACCCGGGCCCTCGTCAGCGTGTCGCCGACGCCGGACCCACCCGACGCCGGGACGCGGGCGTCGCGCGTGATCCTCGCGGGCGAGACCCCCGACGCCGTCCACATCCCGAGCGGCTGCCGGTTCCATCCGCGCTGCCCGCTCGCCGAGCAAGCCGGGATCATGGGACGCTGCCGGACGCAGGAGCCGCCGCTGATCGACCTGGGCGGCGGGCGCTCGTCCGCGTGCTGGCTGAACGAGTCCGGGAAGCCGTTGCCGGTGATCGAGCGGCGGGTCGCGGTCGCGCCGGGGGTCGCGGTCGCGCCGTCTGTGCCCGCGCTCGCTGCCGCCCCACCGAGCGCCGGCCCGTAAGGTCGACGCCGCGACCGGTGTCAGGCGGCGGCGGTCAACGGCGGTGCCGCGGCCTCGAGGTCCTCCGCGGTCACGGCCTGGAACCGGCTCGCGAGGTGCCGGTTGACGATGATCGTGCCGACCCGCCGGCGGATGGTCGCGTCGCCGGAGCGATAGGCGATCCAGGCCTCCGTCAGGGGGATCATCGGCTCCCTTCCGCGCACCCGGGCCAGGGGATCGACCCCGGGCGGCGCGTGGAGATGGCCCCCGATCAGGTACGGCCCCGACTCGACGAGCATGGGGCTCGACACGGTGTCCTCCCAGCGGTCCGCGCTGCCCCGGGGACCGCTTGCCCGCACCGCGATGAGCTCGTCGCGGTGGACGATCGCCTCGTCGGCGGCGACGGTCAGGCCGCTGACGAGGTCCTCCACGAGAACGTTGCCCAGCTGCAGCTCGGCGTGGTCGTTGAGCATGTCGGTCAGGCGGTCGGCGTCGAGGTGGACCCAGCCGTAGACGCGGTGACCCGCGGCGAACGCGTCGAAGCAGATGAGCGGCTGGGTGGCGACGAGCTCCGGCTCGTGGACCTCCTCGGGGACGCGTTCCAGGACGAGGCGAAGGCGGCTCGGCTCGGTCATCGTCCCCGGAGACTACGGCCCGCGGTGCCGGACCGCCAATGGCCCGTTCGTACTCGGCTCAGCGGGTGCCCCAGGCGTAGACCTGCTTGACCATCCGCAGGTAGACGAGGGTCTCGGTCTCTCGCACGCCCTCGACGCGCCGGAGGTGCTCCGTCAGGAAGCGCAGCAGCGCGTCGTTGTCCTCGCAGACGACCTCGGCGAGCAGGTCGTACGAGCCGGCCGTCACGACGAGGTAGGAGACCTCGGGGAACGCGGCAACCTCGGCGGCGACCTGCAGGAGGCGGTCCGCCTCGCAGCGCACCCCGATCATCGCCTGCTGGTGGAAGCCGAGCTTGAGGGGATCGGTCACCCCCACGATCTGGAGGATGCCCCGCTCGATCAGGCGGTTCGTGCGTGCCCGGACGGCCGCCTCCGAGACCCCGAGGTCGGCGGCGATCTGCGTGAACGGCCGCCGCCCGTCCTGCTGGAGGTGCTCGATGATCCGCTTGTCGAACTCGGACACGTCGGCCCCGGCTCCCACGCCGTTGGCCCGCGCCCGCAGCTGCTGCGTCATCCGGCCCCTGCCTTCCCGTGCCGCGCCATCGGGCGGCGCGACGTCCGGCGACCGTACCAGACCCCGCGCCGGATGCGCGCGAATCCCGCGGGCCGGGACGCCGTGGCGCCGTTCCCCGGCCGGGATGGTGCGCCCGCGCACCGCTCTCCGCTCGCCGCGCTCACACACCGGCCCCGCACCGGGCCATGAGACCTCGCCGAGCAGCTCGCGGCGTGCAAGAATCCCGACGACGCCGGTCTCTGCGTGCTCGGGGACGCGAGCCGGAGAAGGAGAACGTTGACCAACGCCTGGCTCGCGGCAGGGCTCGGCGTCGTCGTCGTGCTCGACATCGTGCTTCTCTGGATCGTGGCGGGGCCGGCTCTGGCTCGCCGTCTCGACGACTGGGACGCCGGGCGGCACGCGCGCGGCGCCGATGGCGCCGCGCTGGACATCCGGGCCATCGCGGCGCTCGATCCGGCCTCGGTGCTCGCGGACGGCGTCCCCGCCGCGGCCTACGACCGCGTCGTCCGCGTGGCCAGCTGGGCCTACCTGCTCTCCACCGCGATCGTCGTCTACGCGACCGGCCTCTGGCCGGAGGCCGAGGACCCGCTCCTGCTGGTCCTCGCGATCGGCGGCGTCTTCATCCTGGTCGCCCACGACCTCCTGCCGGCCACCGGCCTGCGCGCCGGCCGTTTCATCGTGGAGGCCGCCGTCGCGCTGACGCTGGTCGGCATCGTCGTGATCCTGACCGGCGGCGCAGCGAGCCCGTTCTTCTATGCCTACCCGCTCGTCGTCGCCGGCGCTGCGCTGGTGGTCCGGCCGCTGGTCACGGTGGTCCTCGCCGGCGTTGCCGTCAGCGGCTACCTCGCGGCGGTCGCCATCGCCGCCAACGGCGCGCTTCTGGATCCCGGACAGGTGGCGATCGTGGCCGTCAACCTGACCGCGCTCGTGCTCCTGGCGTACGTCGCGATGGTCGTCGCCCGGGAGCAGCGCCGGACGCGGGACGCCGCCGTCCGCCTCTCCACGATCGACGCGCTGACCGGGCTGGCCAACCGGGGCTACATCCTCGCGGCCGTGGAGCGCGAGATCGACCGGGCGACCCGCTACCGGCGCGGCTTCTGTCTGCTGATGGCCGACCTCGACGGGCTCAAGGAGCTCAACGACCACTACGGGCACCGGGCGGGCGACCGGGCCCTCGCGGCCGTCGCCGCCGTGATCCGCGACAACGTGCGCCGCATCGACACCCCGGCGCGCCTCGGCGGCGACGAGTTCGTCGTCCTCCTCCCGGAGACCGACCGCGATGGCGCGCGCGTCGTCGCCGACAAGATCCGCCAGGGGGTGGCGCTGGTCCGGGTCGGCGAGCCGGGGGAGGCGGTCCCGATCGGCCTGTCGATCGGCCTCGGCGAGTGGACGCCGGGACGCTCGGTCGACGACATCATGGCTGCCGCCGACGAGGCCATGTACGACGTGAAGCGGCAGGCTCGCCGCCGCCCGAACGGCCGGACCAGCATGGCCGCCATGGGCCCGGGACGCCCCGATGCCCGGCCGGCCGATGCCCGCCAGCCGGAGGCACGCGAGCCGGAGGGACGCGAGCCGGAGGCAGTCTCCCCCGACGTGCGCTGACGCGTCGGCCACGCCGGGGGCGCGGGAGCGTCCGAGCGCCCCGCCGACCCAACCCCCACTGGACGGCCCGCGCGGGCGTCCGGTGTAGCATCGCCGGCGATGGACGGCTTCACGACGCGGGCGATCCGCGCCGCCTCGCGCGCTCCCCGCGTCGACCAGCGGCCCACGTCCGTGCCGATCTACCAGTCCGCGACGTTCTCGTCGGCCGATGCCGAGGAGCTCGGCGCGGTGACCACCGGCGCGACCGACGGGTACGTCTACGCGCGCCTGGGCAACCCGACGGTCGATGCCCTGGCCGCCGCCGTCGCGGAGCTCCACGGCGCCGGGGCAGGGTTCGCGGCGGCGACGGGGATGGCGGCGATCCACCTGGCCGTCGGCTCGCTCGTGGCCGCCGGCGACCGGATCGTGGCGACCCGGAACCTGTACGGGACGACGCGCTCCCTGTTCAGCCGCGTCCTCGCCCGGCTCGGCGTGGAGACGGTCTTCGTCGACCCGGCGGACGTCGCCGTCGTCGACGCGGCCCTCGCCGCCGCCCCGACGCGCGTCCTCTACCTCGAGACGATCTCCAACCCGACCCTCGCGGTGGCCGATCTCCCGGCTCTCGCCGGGATCGGGCACCGGCACGGGGCGGCCGTCGTCGTCGACAACACCTTCGCCTCGCCGGCCCTCTGCCGGCCCCTCGCCCTGGGCGTCGACCTCGTCGTCGAGTCGGCCACGAAGTACCTCTCGGGCCACTCGGACGTCCTCGCCGGGATCGTCGTCGGGGACGCGGAGCGGATCGCGGCCGTGCGGGCGCTCCACGTGGACACGGGAGGGACCCTGGCGCCGTTCTCGGCCTTCCTGGTCCTGCGCGGCATCCCCACGCTGGCGCTCCGGATGGAGCGTCACGCGGCGACCGCGGCGCGCCTGGCGGCGTTCCTGGAAACCGCGCCGGGGGTCGCGCGCGTCCTGTACCCGATGCTGGTGTCGCACCCGGACCATGCCGTTGCCGCGCGCCTCCTGCCCTCGGGCGGGGGGATGCTCGCGGTGGAGCTCGCCGGCGGCGCGCCTGCCGCGGAGGCGTTCGTCGACGCGCTGCGCATCCCGGAGCGGACCGCCTCGCTCGGCAGCATCCACACGATCGTCGTTCATCCGCCGTCGACCACCCACCGGCAGCTGGCCGCCGAGGAGCTCGCGGCCGCCGGGATCGCGCCGGGCCTGCTCCGCGTGTCGGTCGGCCTCGAGGACGCCGAGGACCTGCTGGCGGACGTGGCGCAGGCGCTCGCGGCGGTCGGGGCCGCACGCTTGCCGGAGGCGTCGCGGCGCGAGCCGCGGCCGTCGGGTGCGGCGCCGGAGAAGCCCACCGCCGCGTCCCCGGGCCTGCCGCCGGAACCATCCCCGGCCGGATGACCGCCCCGCGCGTCGCCCTGCCCGCCGGGTCCCGGGCACTGCCCGCCCGCGCCCCCCTGAACGCGCCGGCCCGGCTGGGTCGCGCGATCTACGGGCTGCTGACGTCCGTCCGGTTCGCCGTCGTCCAGATCATCGCGCTCGCCCTCGCCGGGGTCGTCGGCATCGTCGTCCCGCAGCTCCCCGGCGCGGCGTTCCGCTCGCCGGCCGACTACGCCGAGCAGATGGAGATCCTGCGGGCCCGCGTCGAGCCGTCGCTCGGCCCGGGCCTCGCCGGCCTCTTCGAGGCCCTGGGCTTCTTCCGCGTCTTCAGCGCCTGGTGGTTCACCGCGCTCCTGGCGCTGCTCGCCGTCTCGATCGTGGTCTGCACGCTCGACCGAACGCCGCGCCTGTGGCGCTCGGCGCGGGACGTGCGGGTGGCCCACCCCGACGCGTTCTATGACCCGGCGCTGCCCGACCGGGCCGTGATCGCCGGCGGGCTCGCCGTCGACGACGTGCGGGCCGCCCTGCGCCGCTCCCGCTTCCGCGTCCGGGAGGCCGGCGGCGCCGACGGGGCGCGCTACCTGTACGGTGACCGCAACCAGAACGCAAAGCTCTTCACGCTCATCACCCATGCGGGCCTCGTCGGCTTCATCCTCGCCGCGGCGATCACCAGCCGGGCCGGGTTCGAGACGGGGATCCTCCTCCCGGAGGGGCAGGCGATCCCCGTCGAGAGCATCGGCACGGCCGGGCTCGTCTCGGTCAAGAGCCTGGGGTTCACCGCCCCGCGTGACGCGAACGGCCGCTTCACCGACTTCACGACCGACCTCGCCGTCTACCAGGGCGGGCGTGAGATCGCTCGCAAGGTCATCCGCGTGAACGACCCGCTGGAGGCCGCGGGCTACACGTTCCACCAGAACTTCTTCGGCCCCGCGGCGGACCTGACCGTGCGCGACGGCGCCGGGCGCCTCCTGTGGGCCGGGCCGGTCCCGCTCGACGAGGTGAACGCGGGGCGGCCGTACGGGCGCTTCACGATCCCCGGCCGCGACGAGGGGATCGAGCTGCTCCTCGACGCCGCCGAGGGCCGAGCGCCACTCCTCGTGCTGCTCGGCTTCCGGCCGACCGGGGAGGCGGCCGACGGCACGCCCCAGGTCGAGACGACGTTCGTCGGCGGCGCCGAGGCAGGCCGGACGTACGCGACGCCTGCCGGCGACCTCACCATCGCTTTCGAGAACGTCACGGCCTACTCGGGGGTCATCGTCAAGCGCGACCCCGGGGCGTCCATCGTTTGGATCAGCTTCCTGCTCCTGATCGTCGGCCTGTCCCTGACGTTCTACTTCCCGCGCCGCCGGGTCTGGGCGCAGCTGGCGCCCTCCGGCGAGCTGCGGCTCGTCGCCCGGGCGGACCGCTATGTCGACCTCCGCCGCGAGTTCAGCCGGCTCCTGGAGGACCTCGTCGCCCGGCGGCGCCCCGCCTGAGGACGCGCCGCCGGCTCCCCGTTGGCCGAGGCCCCCGCCCGACGGCCGACGCCCGGCCCGGTCAGGCGAGCGCGGGCAGGCTGGCCGCCGCGACGGCCTGGCCGTGGCGCTTGTCGCGTTCCGAGGGGACGTGGATCGTGATGCCCTCGGCCGCCGCCGGGTCCTCGGCCGCGAGCACCGCCCGCGCCCGCTCGATGATCACGTCGCCGCCCGCGCCGGTCATCACCCGGCCGAGCAGCAGGACGTGCTCGACGTCGTACCACTCGCGGTAGTCGAGGAGCGCGTACCCGAGGTACGTGCCGATGGTGGCGTAGACCGGCGTCGCTCGGGGATCGCCGGCCGCCATCAGGTCCTGGAGCTGGACGAGCCGCTCCGGCAGGGCAGCCGACGGGTCCACCTCGATCCCCGCCGGTCCCAGCAGCCGTCCGACTGCCTGCTGCGAGAAGTACTGCACGCCGCAGCCGCGGTCGCCCGACCACTCGTCGAGCGGGGCGTCCGGCGCGTCGTCCACCGGCACGAAGGCCAGCTCGTCGAGCCAGGTCGTGAGGGTCCGCTCGCGGGTCACGTAGCCGGCGGCCTGGCTCGAGCCGAGGGCGATCCCCAGGAAGGCCCCGGCGCCCGTCGCCAGCGAGCCGGCCAGCGCCGTCACCTCCCCGTCGTTGATGACCACGAAGGGGACGCCGCCCCAGGTCCTGCGGAGGTCGTCGAACAGGCCCCGCACGCGGGTCGCGAAGAGGTCGGCGGGCACGGACCGGAAGAGCGAGGCGGCGCGGACCTGGTTGTCGACGTAGACGCCGGCCGAGCTGCCGCCGACGGCATCGACGCGGGGCAGGTGGGCGGCGGCCCGCCGCAGCGAGTCGTCGATCTCGTCGCGGTGCCACTGCGGGTCGGCGTGGGTTGCCGGATCCCAGCG
The DNA here is from genome assembly GCA_963725875.1 of uncultured Chloroflexia bacterium. Classification (GTDB taxonomy): domain Bacteria; phylum Chloroflexota; class Limnocylindria; order Limnocylindrales; family CSP1-4; genus CTSoil-043. Next base: position 222,825 of record CAVRZZ010000004.1, read on the forward strand.
GACTTCTTCGGAGAAGACGATCTCGCCGTCGACCACCGCAGCGACCTTCCGGTCGCTCGCGCCGAGGTCGAAGCCGATCCGGCAGCCCTCGAGGTGGCCGCCGAGCGTGGATGTCGCCGTGCGCGAGGCCGGGATCTCCGCGGCGGGGGTGCCTTCCACCTCGAGCGGGGCCAGGTAGAAGGCCTCGGTGATCCGGGCGTCGAAGGCTCCCGTCGGCTCCGCCGCGTAGTGGCGCCGCAGGTGGGCCACGAGCGCGTCCGGCCCGTCGACGTGGAGGCGGTTCCCGCCGCGGGCCCACAGGAGCGTCTTGGCGATCCGCTCGGCGAGGTGGTGGGAGCGGGCTGCCTCGGGATGGCCCTCCGGCAGCACGACGGTCTCGCGGCGGGTGACCACCCCGCCCGGCTGCTCCACGCCGAGCGTCACGGGGATCGCGAGGCCGGACGCCCGGGCCCGGGCCTCGAACGCGCGCCGGGCGCGTCCGAGCGGGCGGAAGGCAGGGTCAAGGGGGGGCCGAACGCGAAGCGGAGAGCCGTTCGATCGGCCCGGCTCGGAAGGCGTGCTCATCCCCACGATTCTGGCACTCCGCGGCGGTCGCGCGCCGCCCGGCCGCGCCGCCCGCCCGCCGGGCCGCTCCTCGGCGCCGCTCCTCGGCCGCCCGCCGGCCGAGCGGCGCCCTCAACCGTGAAGCCAGACCCAAGAACAGGTTGTCGTTGCGGGACATTTCGGAGACCCGGGGTTCCGAGGCCTTGGACTGGCCGCCTCCCTCCTGTACCGTCCGGCCCAACCCCGGCATGCGTCCCCCCGTGTGCCGGCCACGCCGAACCGGCGAGGCAGGCACGCCGCAACCGGCGGGCAGCAGATCCCCCACGCGGACGGCAGCCACACGCCGACACGTCACGTCAACAGGGAGCCACATGACCGCTCGTCACAGCGCCATCGCAGCGATCTCCACCCACCGCGTGGTTTCCACGCAGAAGTACCTGGAGCACGCCGGCGAGGAGATCTACGGCCAGTACGTGTTCCACGAGGGTGCCCAGCGGCAGTACCTGGCCAAGCCGATCTTCCGGCGCCTGCGGCGGACGATCGACGGCCTCGAGCCGTTCGACCCCGTGATCGCCGACGCGGTCGCCCACGGCGTCAAGGAGTGGGCCCTGTCCCACGGGGCGACCCACTACACGCACTGGTTCGTGCCAATGACGGGCTCGACGGCCGAGAAGCACGACTCCTTCCTGACCCCGATCGGCGACGGCCAGACGATCGCCGAGTTCTCGGGGCGGAACCTGCTGCAGGGCGAGCCGGACGCCAGCTCCTTCCCGTCGGGCGGCATCCGCGCCACCTTCGAGGCGCGTGGCTACACCGCGTGGGACGTCACCAGCCCGATCTTCCTGCAGGTCGAGCCGAACGGCGTGACGCTGACGATCCCGACGGCCTACGTCTCCTTCACGGGCGAGGCCCTGGACCACAAGATCCCGATGCTGCGCTCGCAGGAGGCCCTGGGCGCGCAGGCGCTGCGGGTCCTGCGCTGGTTCGACAACACGACCGCCAGCCGGGTGTTCACGAACATCGGGCCCGAGCAGGAGTATTTCCTCGTCGACCGGCGCCTCGCCGATCAGCGCCCCGACCTCGTCCTCACGGGCCGAACCCTCTTCGGGGCGCCGTCACCCAAGGGCCAGGAGCTCGAGGACCAGTACTTCGGACCCATCCGCGAGCGGATCCTGGCCTACATGATGGATCTCGACCGCGCGCTCTGGCGCCTCGGGATCCCCGCCAAGACGCGCCACAACGAGGTCGCGCCCGGCCAGTTCGAGATGGCCCCGGTGTACGAGGCCACCTCGGTCGGATCGGACCACAACATGGTCGTCCTGAGCACGATGCGGCGGCTGGCGGCGCAGCACGGCCTCAAGTTCCTCGTCCACGAGAAGCCGTTCGCCGGCATCAACGGCTCCGGCAAGCACAACAACTGGTCGATGGGCACCGACGAGGGCGAGAACCTGCTCGACCCCGGCCACGACCCGCACGCGAACGCCCAGTTCCTGGCCTTCCTGTCGGCCGTGATCCGCGGCGTGAACCGCCACGCCGACCTGATCCGCGCCAGCATCGCGGACGCCGGCAACGACCACCGCCTGGGGGCCAATGAAGCTCCTCCGGCGATCGTGTCGATCTTCCTCGGCAGCCAGCTCGAGGACGTCATCGACCAGCTGGCGAGAGGGGGCGCCTCCGCCTCGAAGAAGGGCGGATCCCTCGAGCTCGGCGTCACCTCGCTGCCGGTCCTGCCGAAGGACGCCACCGACCGCAACCGGACCTCGCCCTTCGCGTTCACCGGCAACAAGTTCGAATTCCGGGCGGTCGGCTCGTCGGCCCCGATCTACTGGCCGCAGACGGTCCTCAACACGGCCGTCGCGGAGTCGCTCGCGAAGCTCGCCGACGAGCTCGACGGGCTCGAGCACGGCGACTTCGCGGGGCTCACCGCCATCCTGTCCGGGATCGTCCGCGAGCACCGGCAGGTCCTGTTCGAGGGCAACAACTACTCGGACGAATGGCACGCGGAGGCCGCGAGGCGCGGCCTGCCCAACAACCGGACCACCGTCGACGCGCTGCCGGCGCTGACGACCCAGAAGGCCAGGGCGCTGTTCGCGGAGTTCGGCGTGCTCTCGGAGCGCGAGCTGGCCTCCCGCGTCGAGATCTTCTGGGAGCGCTACGTCAAGGTCCAGGGCATCGAGGCCAGGTGCGCCCTGGACATCGCCAGGACCATGATCCTGCCCGCCGTCGTCCGGTACCTCGGCGAGCTCGCGGGGGCGTCCGCGTCGAAGGGGGTCGCCGCCGTGGCAGCCAGGGTCGCGACCTTGGCCGACGGCCTCGTGGACGCCATCGACGCCCTCGAGGACGCGCAGCACGCCGCCGACGAGGCGGACTCGGTCGAGGCCGAGGCCCGGGCGTTCGTGGACCGGGTCATCCCGGCCCAGGACGCGCTGCGCGCGGTTGCCGACGAGCTCGAGACCCTGGTGGCCGACGAGCTGTGGCCGCTGCCGAAGTACCGCGAGCTGCTGTTCCAGTACTAGGCCCGGTGTTCCAGTACTAGGCCCGGGCCTCGCCTTCCCGGGCCTCGGCGCGGCGTCCCGCTGCTATCCTCGCGCGGTCCGCACTCGAACGTTTGCACCGTCGTGCGGGCGGCACAGCAGCAGGAGCGCGGCCGGCTCCCGGGCCGGGCAGCGCAGGGAGGACCACCAGTGGGCGAGACCAGCGCGAAGGAGCTGATCGCGAAGGCGAAGGCGGACGGCATCCGCTTCGTCCAGCTCCAGTTCACCGACATCCTCGGCATCGTCAAGGCCGTGACGATCCCGATCCACCGGATGGAGGACTCCGTCAGGCACGGGACCTGGTTCGACGGGTCGTCGATCGAGGGGTTCACCCGGATCGCCGAGTCAGACCAGTACCTCATGCCCGACATGAGCACCTTTGCCGAGATCCCGTGGCAGAAGGGCGACGGCCCGCGCGGCACCGCCAGGGTCATCTGCGACGTCTTCACGCCCCGCGGCGAACCGTTCGTGGGCGACCCGCGCCACGTCCTGCGCCGCCAGGTCGAGCGGGCGAAGAAGCTGGGCTACATCGTCAACATGGGTCCGGAGCTGGAGTTCTTCCTCTTCAACCGCACCGCGGACGGCAGGATCGCCCCGCTGCCCCACGACATGGCGGGCTACTTCGACTTTTCGACCGACCTGGCACAGGAGATCCGCCAGGACATGGTGGACGCCCTCGAGGCGTTCGGGATCAAGGTCGAGGCGGCCCACCACGAGGTGGCCGTCGGCCAGCACGAGATCGACTTCGAGTACAGCGACGCGCTCCGCACGGCCGACAACGCGCTGACCTTCAAGTTCACCCTCAAGGCGGTCGCCCAGCTTCACGGGCTGTACGCGACGTTCATGCCGAAGCCGATCCGCGGGATCAACGGCTCGGGCATGCACACGCACGTGAGCCTGTACTCGATCGAGAAGGGCCGCAACGCGTTCGCCGACCCGGACAACACGTACGGGCTCTCCGACCTGGCGAGGTCGTACATGGCCGGCATCCTCGCCCACGCCAGGGGCATGGCTGCCGTCCTCGCGCCGACCGTGAACTCGTACAAGCGGCTCGTGCCGGGCTACGAGGCGCCGACCTACATCACCTGGGGCCGCACGAACCGCTCGGCGCTGGTTCGGGTGCCGATGATCTCGCCGGGCAAGTCGATCGAGGGAACCCGGGCCGAGGTCCGCTGCCCGGACCCGTCCTCCAACACCTACCTCGCCTTCGCGGTTCTCATCGCGGCCGGCCTGGACGGCGTGGAGCGCGGACTGGCGATCTCCGAGCCGGTCGAGGAGAGCCTCTTCGAGATGGACGCCTCACGGGTGGCGGAACGCAGCATCGAGGAGCTGCCGGGCACGCTCGGTGCGGCGATCGAGGAGCTCAAGGCGGACCCGGTCATCTGCGAGGCCCTCGGCGATCACGTGCTCGAGCACTTCGTCGAGGCGAAGTCGGCCGAGTGGAACGAGTACCGCACGCAGGTGACCCAGTGGGAGCTGGACCGCTACCTCGAGGCGTTCTGACGCCGGCCTGACGGCCGGGCCGCGCTCGCCGCCACCGACCCGGCGTCCTTCACCGGCGTCGCGCCACGCTGGCCCCCGGGACGGCCGCCCTGCCGGCCCCGGGACGCGGCCCGGCCCGGCCCGCTACACTCCCGCGTCATGGACACCCCCACGCTCGTCGGAACCGGTTTCGTCATCACCGGCCTGGTCGTCTGGATCGTCTGCGTCGTCCTTGCCTTCCAGATCGCGCCGAAGCGCGGGCGGCGGGCGGTGGTCTGGGCGATCCTCACCGTGATCTTCGGCCCCCTGGCGCTGTTCGCCCTCTACGTCATGAAGCCGAAGCCCATGCCCGGTCACGCCGGCAAGAGCGCGCAGCACGATCCGCGTGCCGACCTCTACGAGGTTCCGAAGAAGCGCTGACCTGGCGCTCACTTCCATGCCCGACCCGCGCTCGCGCAGGCAGCGGGCCCCGGGCGTGGCTCAGCCGGCGAACCCGACCGCCAGGTAGCCGACCGTTCGACGAGGGTCGCCGCCCGCGTCCGCCGAGGTCGCCGCGGCGAGGACCGTCCCCGGCTCCGCGCCCATCGCCCGGAGGGCGGCCAGGCCCAGGACGGTCGGCTCGATGCCGCACATCCCGCAGGAGATGCCCGGGCCGTGCCGGACGAGCTCCGCCTCCGCCACGGCGAGCGCCTCCGCGTCGAGGCGGACGATGGACGGCCGGAGGGCCTCCGTGACGGCCTCGGCCACCGACGCCGGCGGATAGTGGGCCATGTCGCTGCTGATCGCGAGCACGATCCGTGCGCCGGCCGCGCGGCGCTCGGCGAGCAGATGCCCGAGCCGTTGGCCGGCCGCGATCGCGCGCCCGCCGGTGCCGGCCCCGACGGAGAGGGCCACGATCCGCACGTCACCCGCAACCCGTCGCACGAACGGCAGCTGCACCTCGAGCGAGTGCTCCCCGAGGTGGCAGGCCGCGTCGGCGACGAACGGCGGGCCGAGCTCCAGGATCGCCCGCGTCAGGCCTTCGTCGACCGGGACCTCGCCGAGCGGCGTCCACCACGGGCCGCCGTCCCAGGCTCCCACGCCGTCGAGCCACGCCGCGCCGTGGTTCGTGCCCAGCAGCACGATCGTGGGAGCGGGCACATCCGCCGCCGGGGCGGGCACATCCGCCGCCGGGGCCACGTGCCGCCACGCGGCCGCCGCGACCACGCCCGAGTAGACGAGCCCCGCGTGGGGTACCAGGATGCCGGCGAGGCGGCCGGAGGCCAGGCCCGCCGGCACCGCGAAGGTGGCCGTCGCGCCGGCCGTCAGCTCGTCCACCATCGCCCGCAGCGCCCCGGCCCCGTCCGGGTAGAACGTGCCGGCGACGGCCGGCGGCCGGGCCGGGCGCGGGATCCCGAGGTGCTCGTCCATCTTCATCCGCAGGGTACCCGGCCGTCGTGGTCGAGCGCCCGGCCCGCCAGCGCCCGGCCGCAGCGGGGGCAGGTGGCGTTCGGGCCCATGCGGTCGATCACGCGGTAGCCGTGACGCTCCAGGAGGACGTGCCCGCACCCGGCACAGCGGGTGTCCTCCATCTCGAGCTGCGGTGCGTTGCCGACGTACACGTGGGCCAGGCCGGCCTCCCCGCCGATGTCGGCTGCCAGGCGCAGCGTCTCGAGCGGGGTCGGCGGCACGTCGAGCATCTTGTGCGCCGGGAAGAAGCGGCTGACGTGCCACGGCGTCTCGGGGCCCATCTCGGTCGCGATCCAGCCGGCCAGCGCCCGCAGCTCGCCGGCGTCGTCGTTGTGGCCGGGGATGACGAGCGTCGTGACCTCGATCCACACGCCGGCCGCCTTGTACGCGCGCAGGGCGTCGAGCACCGGCGCCAGGCGCGCCCCGCAGAGCCGGCGGTAGAAGGCCTCGTCGAACGACTTGAGGTCGACGTTGGCGGCGTCGAGGTACGGCCGCAGGAGGTCGATCGCCTCGGGCGTGGCGTAGCCGTCCGTGACGAAGAGGTTCAGCAGCCCGGCCGCGTGGGCCTCGCGGGACGTGTCGAGCGCGTACTCGAGGAAGACCGTCGGCTCGACGTACGTGTACGCGATCGCGCGCGCGCCGGCGGTCAGCGCCTCGTCGACCGCCCGCGACGGGGGCAGGGCGCGGGTCGGGATGTCTAGGCCGAGGCGCGGCGCCTGGGCGATCTCCCAGTTCTGACAGAAGCTGCAGTGGAACGGGCAGCCGACGGTGGCGATCGAGTAGGCCAGCGCCCCGGGGGCCACGTGGAAGAGCGGCTTCTTCTCGATGGGGTCGATGCCGACCGCCACGGCCCGCCCGTAGACGGTGGAGTACAGGATGCCGTCGCGGTTCTCCCGCACGCCGCAGATCCCCGTCCGGCCCGGGCGGACGAAGCACCGCATCGCACAGGCGTTGCAGCGGACACTGCCGTCCTCCTGCGGCTCGGCGAGGAGCGCGGGAACGACGCCGACGGCCCGGGGGGACGTGGCGGCGCGACGGTGGCCGGCGGCGGGCAGGGCGGACATGGACGGATGGGCCTCGTGCCCGAGTGTCGGGGTCGGCGGCCGGCGACGGCCAGTGCCCTCCGGCCCGTGTTCGCCGCGCCGTTCGGAACTGGCAGGAGCCCCCCGGGTCGGCGCACAGTGCCGCGCGGGAGCGCCAGATGCACACCACCAGGCAGGAGCCGCACCCGCCGGACCCGCCGCTCGACGAGCTGCTCGACCGTGCGCGGGTGGCGGTGATCGCCGCCGTCGACGGTCGCCCGGTGCCCGGGTTGGACGTTGATCAGCACCCGGAGCTGGCACCGACCCGCGACGCCTTCGTCACGCTGACCGAGCGTGGCGAGCTGCGCGGCTGCATGGGAACGCTCGGCGCGGAGCTCTCGGTCGGCGAGGCGGTGGTCCGGGCGGCCGGACTCGCGGCCACGCGCGACCCCCGCTTCTGGCCGGTCACCGCCGACGAGGTCGAGCGCCTGGACATCGAGGTGAGCGTGCTGGGCCCGCCGCACCCTCTCGCCGACCCTGCCGATTTCGTCCCCGGCCGCGACGGGATCGTCGTCGAGGCGCGCGGGCGCCGGGCGCTGCTCCTGCCGCAGGTCGCCACGGAGATGGGGTGGGGGACCACGGAGATGCTGGACGCCGTCTGCGAGAAGGCCGGCCTGCGCCGCGACGCGTGGCGCGACGGCGGCACCCGGCTGGCGGTCTTCGAGGTCGAGCGGATCGCCGGCCCGCTGGCCCCGCCGTGACGTTGCCGGGCGCGTGACCGGGCGCTGATCGCGCATCATCTCGGCGTGGAGGACCACGCCCCCGTCACGCCCGTCGCTTCTGGCGCCGCTGGCGCCCCGGCCCCTGCCGTGCCTGTCGCCCCGGCCCCTGCCGTGCCTGTCGCCCCTCTCGCCCCGGAGCCGGCCGTGCCGCCGCGCCGGGCGGACGCGATCGCCCACGTCGACCTGCGTCCGCGGGCCACCCTGGCCCTGCTCTCGGCGCAGCACGGCTTCATCCACGCCCAGACCGCCCTCCTGCCGCTCGTGTTCATCGCGATCACGCCGGTCTTCGGGATCGGGGTGGGCGAGATCGGGTTGCTCATCGCGGCGGGCAACGTCCTGGCCGGGGCGGTCCAGCTGGCGTACGCGCCGCTCCAGCGGGTCATGACCCGGCGCACGATCCTCGGGGCCGGCGGGATCGCGTTCGGCGCCGCGATGGCCGTGACGGGCCTGGCCACGTCATGGGCCGCCTTCTCGGCGGCGACGATCGCGGCCCGCGTGGCCGGATCGCCCCAGCACCCGGTCGGCAACGCCCTGATCGCGGAGCAGCGCGCCGAGCGCGCCCGGCCCGCCGCCATCGCGGCCCACATCGCCGGCGGCAACCTGGGCACGGTGGCGGTGCCGCTCGTCGGGGCCTGGGTGATCGCGTCATTCGGGTGGCCCGTGGCCGTCGCGGCGGTGGGAATTCCCGCGATCCTCGTCGGTGCGCTGATCCTCGTCGTCGTGCGCGAATCGGGCGTCGATCGGGCAGCCGCCGTGGCGCACGGGAGCGTCCGGGCAGCGTTCGCGGCGACGTTCCGGGAGCCCGACCTGCGGCGCCTCTTCGCGGCGTCCTCGATCGCCGCCGCCGGGCGCGGGATCGGCGTGGTGGCAACCTTCGTGCCGCTCTACCTGTCCCGCTCGCTCGAGATCGACGCCGGCACGGTGGCCCTCATGTACACGCTCCTCCTCGCTGGCAGCGTGCCCGGCCCGCTCATCGCCGGCCGCCTGGCCGGGCGGTACGGCCACCGGCCGGTGCTCGCCTGGTCCTACGTGGCCGGTGCGGCGGCCCTCGTCCTGCTCATCGCCGCCGGCGGCTCGCCCGTCCTTCTGTGGCTCGCCATCGCCCTCGTCGGGGCCTTCGTGTTCGAGGAGGCGAGCTTGCTCCAGGGGCTTCTCGTGGAGGCGGCACCCCCGCAGATCCGCGACGCGGCGAACTCGGCGTACTTCACGCTCATGTTCGTCGTCGGCGCCGCGTGGGCCGCGCTGCTCGGCCTGCTGGTGGCGACGCTCGGCGACGACGCGGGCTTCCCGGTGGCGTTCCTGCTGATGGCGGCGAGCTACCTCGTCGCGATCGGCTTCGTCCTGCGGATGCGCGCCGGCGGCCGCCCGCCGGTCGCCGGCGAGGCTCCCGCGGCGTCGATCGGCGAGTTTGAGTAGCATTCCGACGACCCGCAGGCTGTCCCGCACGCCGTCACGAACTGCCCCCTCCCGGAGGTCCCACCCCGCAATGCGCCTCGCCCGCTCCCTCGCGCTGCTCGCCATCCTCGCCATCGCGGTCTCGGCATGTGCCGCCGAGGCGACGCCGGGCTGGACGTTCTCGCCGACCCCCACGCCGACGGTCGCCCCCTCGGGTGAGGCCTCCGCCGCCCCCTCGGGCGAGGCTCCGGCTCCCTCCGGCGACGCCACCGCCGCCCCGTCCGACGGCGGGTCCGGTGGCGAAGGAGTCACCATCAAGCTCAGCGCCCAGGGGATCGCCTTCGACACCGACACCCTCGAGGTCCCGGCGAACACGCCCTTCAAGATCGAGTTCACCAACAACGACGCCGGGATCCCCCACAACGTCGCGATCCACGAGGGGACCCCGACGGGCCCCGCGGTCTGGACCGGCGAGATCTTCAGCGGCGTGGAGACTCGGACCTACGAGGTCCCGGCCCTGCCGGCGGGGACCTACGGCTTCGTCTGCACGGTCCACCCGAACATGACCGGAACCCTGACGGCGAAGTAGCCCGGATGGTGCATCCCGTCCGCCGTGGGGCCATCCCGGTCGCCATCCTCGCCGTCGCCGTCGGCTTGGCCGCGTGCGGCGGCGGCGCGCCGTCGATCGCCCCGGGCCCCCCGACGCCGACGGCGGTCCCGGCCGTGGCCGACTCCGGCGCGCCACTTCCCGCGGAGCTCACCGTGACTGCGGAGAGCCTCGCCTTCACGCCGGCGGCGCTCGTGGGGCCGGCCGGCACGCCGCTCACGATCACGATGCTGAACCGTGACGCGGGGATCCCCCACGGCACGTCGATCCGGGCCGGCGCACCGGTCGCCGACGCGGCCCCGAATGGCCCGGACCTCTTCGACGGCGAGATCGCCCCCGGCCCGACGACGATCGTCTCCACGGTGCCGGCGCTGCCGCCGGGCACCTACACGATCTTCTGCCCCGTGCACCCGAACATGGTGGTGACGCTGACGCTGCGCTAGCTGGGCCGCAGGGCTCAGCCAGGCCCGGGCACGTGCGCCCCGGGCGGTACCATCGCGCCAATGAGCGACAACGTCTGCTACGTCGACGCCTACGTCCGGAGCGTGGAGGCGGCCATCCGTGCCGTCGAGCCGCCGCCGGCGGAGGGGCGCGGCGCCCTCGTCCTGCTCAATCGCACCGTCTTCTACCCGGGTGGCGGAGGCCAGCCGGCCGACCGCGGCGAGATCCGGGCGCCCGACGGGCGAACCTGGTCGGTGGTCGCCGCGAAGAAGGCGGGCGACGAGATCTGGCACGAGCTCGAGCCAGGATCCGAGCCGCCGCCCCCGGGACCGACCGTCTTCACCGCCGATCTCGACTGGGGCCGGCGCCTGCGCCTCATGCGCACGCACACGGCCCTCCACGCGCTCTGCGGCGTCGTCTGGCGCGACTACGGGGCGCTCGTGACCGGCGGCAACATGGAGCCCGGCGGCGGGCGGATGGACTTCGAGTTCGAGCGGATGTCGGGGGAGCTCGTCGGCACCATCGAGGCGGCCGTCAACGAGGAGCTGGTCCTCGGCCGCGACGTCCGGGTGGCCGTCCTGCCCCGCGAGGAGGCCTTCGCGATCCCGGACCTGATCCGGACGAAGGTGAACCTCCTTCCTCCGGGGATCGAGCAGATTCGCACGATCGAGATCGTCGGCCTCGACCTCCAGGCCGACGGCGGCACGCACGTGGCCAACACCCGCGAGGTCGGCACGATCCGGGTCACGGGCTACGAGAGCAAGGGCCGCATCAACAAGCGCATCCGGATGGAGCTGGTGGATCCCACCACCTGAGCCCGCCCGGCGACCTGTGCCTGCGGGTCGCGGCTGCCGGGGCGGATCCGCAGCTCGCGGCGGTGCGGGTCCCGACCCCCGGCCATCTACCGTCTGAACGGCACTTCACGATCCGGGCCGGCCACCCGGAGACTCAGCCACGGGCTCGACCGAGGTCTGTCCGTCCCGCGGATGGGTCGGCCGCCGAGACAGGCGCCGGCACCTTCCGCACCCCCCGAGCAGGTGTGACAGCGGTGCACGGGAGGCGAACGATGGGCGCTGAACCGGAGAACCCCGCGGAGACCCCGGGTCCCGCGCACGAGGGCGAGGCAGCTCCGGTCGAGTCGGCTGCCGCCCAGGCGGCCGAGACCGAGCGGATGGTCGGGAAGATCGTCGACGATGGGCTCAAGGCCGCCGGTGTCGACCCGGGCGGTCCACCGCCGGCTCCTCCGGATGCCCAGCCCGACGGGATGGTCGAGGCCTTCGTGGACGACGTCCTTGACGAGATGTCGGGGACGCCGTCGTGGACGAGCACGGGACCGACGGCGGGCCCGCGCACCGGCCCTGACGCCGGCCCCGCGGCACAGGGCGTCCCGGCAACGGCACCGACGATTCCCGGGGGCCCGAGCCTCAGCCCCGATGAGATCGTGGATCTGACGCTCCAGCGACGCGCCGCCGCCGCCGCGGACCTGTCGCTGGGCCTGCCCTCGGCGGCCGACCCCAACCGGCGCGTGTGGATCATCGCGGGGACCGCGCTCGTCGGCCTGCTGGGGTTCCTGGCCGCGCTCATCCTGCTCGGCGGATCGCCCGACTCGAACACGCCCGCGGCCAGCGGGGCTGCGATCGTCGCCAGTCCGACGTCCGTGGCGACGCAGGTCGCGACGCCCGACGCGACGCCCGATGCGACGGTGGAGCCCACGCCCGCGTCAACCACCGCTGCCACCGCCGCGCCGACACCCGTCCCGCAGAGCGTCACGCTGCGCGGGCCGATCGACGTCCGCGAGTACACGAGGACCGGCCTCCAGGTCGGCCAGCACGACCTCGAGCTCGTCGTCTTCCTCGACACCGGCGAGGTGACCGGCTCGTTCGTCATCGTCTTGGAGGAGTTTCCCATCGGGGCGCTCCTGGCCGGGATGGCCGAGAACCTGGGTGGCGGAGACGACCCCGACCTCGCGGTGTTCAAGAAGTGCACGGTGCGCCTCGTGCTCGCGGGAGACGCCACGGGGACGTACGACGCGGGGACCGGGAAGCTGAGCGGCACGGCCGAGTTCGACCCGGCCACGAACGACGTCCACGACTGCCTCAAGACCCGCCCGAGCAACCTGACGATCGACCCGGACGACGCCGTCGAGGCGTCGACGGTGAAGTGGTCGGCCGCCTTCGACGGGAGGCAGGCCAAGGGGAAGCTCGGCCTCGACCAGGCGCTGCCGTTCACGGCGACGCCCGTCGAGTGAGGCGGCGCGGCCGGCCCGCGGACCCATCGTCGCCGGCCGTCGACCCGCCGGGGCCAACCACCCGGGTCGCCCTCGGTCCGTCGAGGGAGCTCAGCCGGGGCCGGGGAACCAGCGGCCGCCGCGCATGACGCGGCGCACGTGGAGGTCGTCGTCGAGCTCCACGAGGTCGGCCCGCAGGCCCGGCTCCAGGCGGCCGCGGTCGGTGACGCCGAGGAGGGCGAACGGCTCGCGCGTGGCGGCCGCCACGGCCCGCGGCAGGCCGACTCCCGAGCGCGCGAGGTTTCGCACCGCCGTGTCGAGCGCGATGATCGACCCGGCCAGGTTCCCTCCGTCGACGAGCACGCAGCGATCGCCGTCGATGACGACCTCGAGGCCGCCCAGGAGCCCGGTCCGGGCGCTCGTGCCGCCGAACGAGACGCCGTCGCTCACGAGAATCAGGCGGTCGGCCGGCTTCGCCCGCAGGATGAGCGGCCACAGAGCATCGCGAACGTGGTGGCCGTCCGCCACGAGCTCCACGTAGGCGTCGTCCTCGAGCAGGGCCGCGACCGCCAGGCCGGGCGCCCGGTGATCGACCCCGGTCATCGCGTTGAAGAGGTGCGTCGTGGTCCGGGCCCCGGCCGCGTAGCCGGCGCGGCCCTCCTCGACGGTCGCGGACGAGTGCCCCAGCGACACCGCCACGCCGCGTGCCGCGAGCCAGCGGATGAGGTCGAGGGCGCCCGGGACCTCCGGGGCGATCGTGGTGATGCGCAGGGCATCGACGAGGGGCTCCAGGTCGGCCGTCGCGACCTCGGCGGGGATCCGGATGTGAGCCGGGTTCTGGGCGCCCTTCCGCGCCGGGTTGATGAACGGGCCCTCGAGGTTGAAGCCGAGAGGCTCGGCACCGTCGTCGGGCGCCACCGGCATCCAGCGCCGGACCCGCTCGGCGAAGGCGGCGAGCTCGGCGAGCGGCGCGGTCACCGCGGTGGGGAGGAACGACGTCACCCCGTGGCGGAGCAGGGCGCGCGCCATCCCGTCGAGCGCTCCCTCCGGGCCCCACGCTTCGTGGCCGCCCCGGCCGTGGACGTGGACGTCGACGAACCCCGGCGCGATGAACGGCCCGTCGACGTCGGGGGTGGCGAAGTCCACGTCGGCGATCAGGCCGTCGCGGACGATGACCCGTCCGGGGTGGACCCGATCGTCGAGGACGAGCCGGCCGCCGACGACGACCTCGCCGGTGGATCCGGCCGACCCGGCTCCCGACCCGGCCGCCTCGGCTCCCGAAGGGCTGCTCATGAGACTCCTCCCGGGGGGACGGCGGCCGGGAGCGGGTAGCTCCCGTGCAGCTCGACCGCCTCCCACATCGCCGCGGCGTTCTCCGGCGGCACGTTGGCCTGGATGTTGTGGACGGACCCGAAGACGAAGCCGCCCCCAGGCGCCAGGTCGGCGATCCGGTGCCGCACCTCGGCCCGGACCTGTCCCGGCGTGCCGGACCCAAGGACGCCCTGCGTGTCGACGCCGCCGCCCCAGAAGACGAGGTCCTGCCCGAAGTCGCGCTTCAGCGCCGCCGTCTCCATGCCGGCTGCCGAGACCTGGACCGGGTTGAGGACGTCGACCCCGATCTCGACGAGGTCCGGCAGCAGCTCCCGGATGGCCCCGCACGAGTGGAACAGGATCCCGGCCCGGGTTCGCGCTCGAATGAACGCGAAGAGCTCGGCGTGGAGCGGCTTGACCAGCTCCCGGTAGGTCCGCGGCGAGAAGAGCGGGGTCGCCTGGCCGCCGAGGTCGTCCGCCTCGCCCACGACATCCACCGCGTCGCCCAGCTCGGGCAGGATCGCGCCCCACCACGCGAGCTTGACCTCGAGGACGCGCTCCATGAGGGATCGGGCAAGGGCCGGGTCGGCCGCGAGGTCCATGTAGCCGTCCTCGAAGCCGCGCAGCCGGAAGAGCATCTCGGTGAGGCCGGCGCAGACGGAGCCGACATAGACGGCGCGCCCCTCCTCGGCGACCACCCGCCGGGCATCGTCGCCGACCCCGGCGCGCCGGGCGGGGTCGGCACCATCCGGCCAGGCGAAGCGGCCGAGGTGGGAGGCGTCGATCTCACCGCCGAGCGGCGCGGTGGACGGGTCGAAGAAGAAGCCGTCCTTCGGCATGCGGCGCCGGACGCCCCACTCGTCCGTGTAAGCGACCTCCACACCGTCGTCGACGAGCTCCCGCCGGTAACCCGAAGGGCTGCGCGGCTCGACGCCGCGCACGTCGATCCCCAGGCGGTCGAGGACGTCGTCGTCCACCACGGCGAGCTGCTGCGAGACGTCGCCGACGCGCACCACGCGCTCCGGCAGGCCCAGCGCCCGCACCAGGCCGGCGTAGGCCCGGACGTGGATGCCGGTCATGCGGATCGCCCCGAGGTCGCGCGGGACGCGGTCGGCCTCGCGATGCTCGAGCGCGGCGCGGACCCGGGCGCGGGAGTCCACGGCGCTCAGCCGGCCCGGCCGCCGGGGGCCGGGCCCTCCCGCGCAGCCTCGACCTCGAAGTCGACGTCAAGGGCGTAGCGGTCGCCCGGGTAGCGCGACTCGGTCGACTCGAGCGGGCGGCCTCGCTGGTCCGCGATCACCCGGCGCTCGACGAGCAGGGTCGCCCCGGGCGCGACGCCGAGCAGGCGGGCGTCCTCCTCGCTCGCGGGCTGTGCGTCGATGGTCGCCCGGCCGCGTGCCGGGACGAAGCCGCCGGCGCGGAGGGCGTGGTGGAGCGATCCGGTCTCCACGTCGGCATGCATCACGACCCCGGCGCACCGACCGTGAAGGGTGACCGCCTCGAGGGCCATCGCCTCCCCGTCCGCCAGCCGGATCCGGAGGAGGGCGACGACCGGCTCACCCTCGAGCAGGCGAAGGTCCCGCGCTTCGCGCGAGCTCGCCGGTCGCAGCTCGCGCCGAAGGAGCCGGGACGCCGGCACGCGGCCCCGGCGGCGCATCTCGTCGGAGAAGCTCATCAGGCTGTTCGCGCGCCGGTGGGACGGCGGGACCGCGACGAAGCTGCCGCGCCCGGGCTCCCGGCTGATCAGCCCCTCCTCGGCCAGGCGCTGGACGGCGTTCCGGGCGGTCATCCGGCTGACGCCGAACTCGCGGCAGAGGGCGGCGTCGGACGGGACCGGGTCCCCGGGGTGCAGGGTCCCAATGCGCGCCCGGAGCGCCTGCTCGATCTCGCGGTAGCGGGGGAGGACGGGGGCGGAGATCATGCGCCGGCCCCTTCGCCCCACGCGGTGCCGGCAGTCTCCGCGGCCCGCTCCGCTCCGTGCATGGCCGCCCCGATCGCCCCTGCCAGCGTCCCGAGCTCCGCGGTCACGAGCTCCACGTCGGCGAGGCTCGTCGTCGTGACGCGCCGCCGGAGCTCCGTCCGGATTGGGGCGAAGAGCAGCTCGCCGGCTCCCGAGACACCCCCGCCGATCACCACCCGGTCCGGCGTGATCACCTGGATCATGTTGGCGATCCCGATCCCGAGGTAGCGCCCGACGTCGGCGATGCCCGCCAGGGCCTGCTCGTCCCCGGCACGGGCCGCGCGCACCGCCTCCTCGACACTCTCCGTCCCGCAGGCCGCGGCGATCTGGTCGGCCCGGGCGTACGCTTCCACGCAGCCCCGGTTGCCGCAGCCGCACCAGGGCCCGTCGGGGTCGATCGTCTGGTGGCCGAGCTCCCCGCCGGTGCCGTCGTGGCCCTGGTGGACGCGGCCCCCCACGGCGATGACGCCGCCCACGCCCGTGCCCAGCGTGAGCCCGACCATGGAGGATGCCCCGCGGCCCGCGCCGAGGCGCAGCTCGGCCAGCCCGAAGGCCCGGGCATCGTTGACGAGGAAGGCCGGCACGCCGGCGGCCCGGGCCACGGGCTCCGCCACCGGGTGGCCGGCCCACGGGCCGGGGACGTTCGGGAGGAACCGGATGGTGCCGGCCTGCGGGTCGTAGAGGCCCGGGATCCCGATCCCGACGCTCGCGACCGGTCCCCAGTCGGCGATCGCGGCCACGGCCATCTCGGCGAGCTGGGCCACGACGGCTTCGGGCACGGCGTCGGGGTCCGGGACCACCCGGGTCGGGACCTGGCCGTGCGCGAGCGTCTGCCAGGCCCCGTCATGCGCGTGCTCGACGACGGCCCACTTGAGGTTGGTGGCGCCGAGGTCCAGGCCGAGGTGGCGCCTCCCGGGTCGGGTGATCATGGGAATCGTCTCCTGGGCCGCGGCGTCAGGACTCCGCGGTGATGCGCGTGTACGCGGCCGCCACCGCGACGATGATCGACCCGAAGAGGATCTGGCGCACCGCTTCCGGGTAGCCGAGGGACGACAGGAGCGAGGTGAGGACGGTCAGGATGAGCGCCCCGACGATCGTCCCCCCGTAGCCGCCCCGGCCGCCCATGATCGAGGTCCCGCCGATGACCGCCGCCGCGACGGACGGCAGGACGTACGAATCGGCGAGCGTCACGCTGGCGACGTTGGTCGCGCCGGAGAGGAGGAACCCGGCCACCGCGGCGAGGACCGCCGAGATCATGTACAGGACCACCAGCACCTGCCACGACCGGGCGCCGGACAGCCGCGCGGCCACCGCGTTGTCGCCGATCGCGTAGAGCAGCCGCCCGTAGCCGGTCCGCCGCAGGGCGACCAGGATCACCGCGGCCAGCGGCACGAACAGAACGAGGTTGTGCGGCACGGAGATCGTCACGGGCCCGAGCACGAGCTGGCCCAACGTCACGGGCCCGAGCACGAGCTGGAACATCCCGGCGCCGATCCAGCGCAGCTCCTCGGGGGTGCCGCCGCCGGTCTGGACCATGATCAGCTGCCAGACGTTGGCGAAGCCCAGCACGACGAAGCTCATGCCCAGGGTCATGATCAGCGGGTGGACCCGGAAGACGCCGACGCCGACGCCGGTGATGAGGCCGGCCAGGGCGGCAACGACGAGGGCGATCACGAGCGCGCCGGGCACTCCCGCGTCGGAGACCAGGGTGGCCACGAGGAACCCGGACATCGACGCGACGGCACCGACCGACAGGTCGATGCCGCCCGTCAGCATCGTGAGGGTCTGGCAGCCGGCGAGGATCGCGAGCGGCACCGCCGTCCGCACGATGACGCTGGCCCACTCGGGAGTGACGATCCCCGGGCGGGCAACCTGGCTGGCGAGCACGAGGACCACGAGGAGGCCGAGGAGCGGGAGGATCGGCCGGTCGCGGAACAGCATCCGCCAGGCGGCCCACGTGAGCCACCGGTTGCGGGTGGTGACGGTCTGCGTGGCGCCGCTCATTGCCGCCGCCGCCGCATCTCGATCAGGCTGCCGGCCATGACCACGCCGATGAGGATCGCCCCCTCGGAAACGGTCGCGAAGTTCGGGTCGAGGTTGAGGAACGTCATGTCCGTCCGCACGAGGCGCAGGATGATGACCGCCACGATCGGCCCGAAGACGCCCCCGCGACCGCCGGCGAGGCTGACGCCGCCGAGGACGACAGCGGCGACGCTCTGGAGGGTGTACGGGCCGGGGACCGGCGTCCCGACGCCGGTGCTGGCGGTGAGGCTGAGCCCCGCCAGCGCCGAGAAGAGGCCGGCAAGCATGTAGGCGAGGACCTTGGTCCGGCCGACCGACACGCCGCTCCGGAAGGCCGCCAGCTGGTTGCTGCCGATCGCGTAGATCGAGAGGCCCAGCCGCGAGCGGCGGAGCGGGATCCAGATCACGCTCACGATGACGACGAGGACGACCGCCGCCTTGGGGACCCACTCGATGATGAACGAGCCGAGGACGAGCTGGCGCAGCCAGTCGACGGCGTCGCCTCCGGGCGTCTTGAGCACGAGGAGCGCCGCGCCGGCCCACACGAACGACATTGCGAGCGTGACGACGATGTCGGGGACGCGGGTGAGGACGACGAGGCTGCCGTTGACGGCCCCCAGGACAAGCCCGAGAACGAGGACGCCGATCACGACGAGGACGCCGTACTCTGCGCTCTGGCCCTCCATCTGTGCGGCGGCGATGACGTTGGTCAGGGCCATCATCGAGCCGATCGAGAGGTCGATCCCGCCGGCGATGACGACGATCGCCTGGGCCACGGCGGCGAGCGCGATCGGCAGGGCGGCGCTGGCGAGGCCCTGGACACCGGGCATCCCGTAGCTCGGCTGGATGATCTTCGTGAAGACGAGGAGGCCGGTCAGCAGACCGAACAGGCCGAGCGTCCACTGGTTGCGGCGCGTGAACGACCTGAGCGCGTCCGTCCGACGGGTTCGCGCGGTCGCGGCGGTGTCCGTCGCAGCGCTCATCGGTTGTTCACCAGATCCACGGGCGCCGCGCCGGCGTCTGCCGTGCCCTCGGCGACGGCTTCGGCGGCGCGCTCCTCGGGCATCTGGGCATCGGACCGGAGGTTGTAGGCGGCCCGCAGCAGCGCCGGTTCGTCGGCGTCGGCCGCATCGACCTCGGCGACCACCCGCCCGCCGAAGATGACGATCGCCCGGTCGCAGGCGAGCTGGATCTCCTTGAGCTCCGACGTGTAGAGCAGGACGGCGGCGCCGGCCTCGGCCAGGTCGCGCAGCAGCACGTAGATCTGGTGCTTGGTGCGGATGTCGATGCCACGGGTGGGGTCGAAGCAGAGCATCGTCCTGACGCCCCCGGCGACCCAGCGCGCGATCGTCACCTTCTGCTGGTTCCCGCCCGAGAGCCGCCGCACCTCGCCCTTCGCCCGCGTGTCGATCTGCAGGGTGGCGATGGCGCCGTCCACCATCTTCCGCTCGCCGCCGAGGTCGATGAGGCCCCAGCGGCGCATGCGGGTCGAGAACGGGAGGGCGATGTTCTCGCGCACCGAGCGCTGCATGAGCAGGGCCTCGGCGCGATCCGCCGCGACGTACACGAGGCCGGCCCGGATCGCGTCGGCGGGATGGTGGAACGAGACGGGCGAGCCGTCCACGAGCAGGTCGCCGCTGCCCGGGCGCTCCGAGCCCGCCAGGATGTCGAACAGCTCGTCCTGGCCCTGGCCCTCGAGGGCCACGACCCCGAGCACTTCGCCGGGGTACAGGTCGAACGCGACGTCCTGGAGCTTCGTGCCGAAGGTGAGACCGCGCACGGTGATGCGCGGCGTGGCGCCGGCCGCCCTCGCGGCGCGGGCAGTCCGCTCGCCCGAGGCGGTCATGTCCTCCACGGTCTGGCCGAGCATGAGCTCCACGATCCGCTCCTCGGAGCCCTCGGTGACGTCGACGACGCCCACCGTCTCGCCCTCGCGGAGCACCGTAGCGCGGTCGCAGACGGCGGCGATCTCGATCATCCGGTGGGAGATGAAGATGACGGAGCGGTCCCCGCCCCGCTGGCGGCCGACGACCTCGAGGACCCGCTCGGTCAGGTTCGCGGGGAGGGCGGCGGTCATCTCGTCGAGCATGAGCACGTCGGGCTCGATCGCGAGGGCGCGGGCGAGGTCGATGATCCGGAGCGAGGCGAGCGGGAGCCGTCGCGCCATGCTCGACAGGTCGAGGTCCTCGAGCCCGAGCTCGCGGAGCCAGTGCCGGAACGGCTCGACGGGCGTCTCGGTGAGACGCAGGTTGGAGCGGAGGTCCAGGTCGGGGATCAGGGCCGGCTCCTGGTAGACGGAGACGATCCCGCCTCGGCGGGCCTCGGCCGGGTTGTGGACGGTCCGCTCCCTGCCCCGGACGGCAATCGTGCCCGCATCGGGGTGGACGGCACCCGTCAGGATCTTGACGAGGGTGCTCTTGCCGGCGCCGTTTGCGCCCATGAGGGCGTGGACCTCGCCCGGGCGCACGGCCAGGGACGCCGCATGCAGCGCGACGACCGCGCCGTACGTCTTGGAGACGCCCGTTGCCTCGAGCAGCAGGTCGGCGGTGGCAGAAGTCATCGGTCCTTCGGTCGTGCGCAGAGGCGCGGGGGATGCCGGCGGACCGGCATCCCCCGCGCGTTCGATGGACGGAGCCGGAGGCTACTTGTCGCCGGGGCCCTTGCAGGCGACGGCCTGCTCGGGCGTGTAGGTCGTGAAGCCCGTGATCGTGATCCCGAGCGGCCACGTCGGGTCGAGCCCCGGGACCGACTGCCACGACTTCAGGAGCGCCTTGCCTGCGTCGGTCTCGTTCTCGGCGAGGACCGGAACGAGCAGGATGGTGTTCGCCTGCGCCGCGTTGGCGGCAGTCTCGACTTTCTCCTTCTGGAGGAGCCTGAGCGCCACGTTGACGCCCGCGCCGCCGACGGCCGCCGTGTTGGTCACGGCCGCGCCGACGAGGCCCGGGTAGCCGGCGGGATCGAGGAGCTGCTTGACGAACGCGCCGAGGTCGGCGCCCACGATCGGAACGAACTCCTTGCCGGCCGACTTGATCGCGTCGACGACCATCGAGTCCATGCCGGAGGTCCAGATGCCCTGCGTGTCGTCGTACTGGCCGCTGGCGATCCAGTCGTTGATGAGCTGCGTGGTGGTCGCCGGATCCCAGCCGGTGGCGACGCCGTCGATGGTCGGCAGGACCTTGATGTCGGGGTACTTCTCCAGCGCCTGCTGGAAGCCGATATGCCGGTCATTGTCGGCCGGGTGGCCGGCCAGGCCGCGCATGTAGAAGACGTTGCCCTTGCCGCCCATCTTCTCGAACAGCCACTCGGCGCCGAGGCGGGCGTAGTCGACCTGGTTGTTGTACAGGTTGTAGGTGTCGGGGTGGTTGACGTAGGCGTCGACGGACACGGTGATGATGCCGGCCGCCTTGGCCTCCTCGAGGGCCGGGGTGAGGGCATCGGCGTTCGCCGGGTTGAAGACGATCGCGTCGACGTCCTTGGCGATGAGGTCGCGGAGATCCTGGAGCTGGCCAGCCGCGTCCGTGTTGCGGTGGATCGTCGTGAGCGTCTCCACCTTGCCCGAGGCGAGGGCCTCTGCCTTGGCCGTGCAGACCTGCTCCTCGCGGAACCCGTTGCCGACGCCGGCGCTGTTCGAGTACCCGATCGAGAACTTGCCGCTGCTGCCGCCGCCACAGGCGCCGACGACGATGGCCAGACCCGCGAGGCCGACGACGAGTCGCGCCGCGCGAGATCGCTTGTTGAACATTCACTCCTCCTCGTGCACCGGCGTCCTCTGTTCGGGGCGACCGGTCACCTTCAGTGCTGTGCGAGTTAGGGGTGCCACATGCCTCGGTCCGTCACACCTCCTGTTGTCCACGGGAAGCATTCCCCTGCTGGATGATGGCACGCGCGAGACGGCGCGCGTGCCGCCGATAGGCCTGATCGAACAGGGCCGTAGAGCGCTCCCGCCCCAGGACCGAGCGCATCAGTACGCTCCCGCCTCACCGGTCGGCGTCGGGGCGGCCGCCTCGCCCGCCGTGCGGGCGCGGAAGTCGTCGATGATCGTCTTCGTCGCGGTCGCGCCGATCCGGGTGACGCCCAGCGCCATCACCGCGAGGAGCGCGTCGAGCGTCCGGACGCCGCCCGCGGCCTTCACCTGGACGCGCGGAGACGTGCTCGCCCGCATGAGGGCGAGGTCCTCGTGGGTCGCCCCGCTCGGGGCGAAGCCCGTGGACGTCTTCACGAAGTCGGCCCCGGCCGCCTCGGCCAGGTGGCAGGCGCGGACCTTCTCGTCGTCGGCCAGGTAGGCGTTCTCGAAGATCACCTTGACGATGGCGCCGGCGGCGTGGGCCACCTCGACGATCGCGGCGATGTCCGCCTGCACCTCGGCATCACGGCCGGACTTGAGGGCCCCGATCCGGATCACCATGTCCAGCTCCGCCGCCCCGTCGGCAAGGGCCTGCCGCGCCTCGAAGACCTTCGTCTCGGTGCGGTGGTTGCCGTGCGGGAAGCCGATCGTCGTCCCCACGGCCACGTCGGTGCCGGCGAGGATCGCCCCGGCCCGCAGGACGTCGGCCGGCCGGACGCAGACCGACGCCACGTCGTAGGCGGCCGCGAGGCGGCAGCCGTCCTCGACGAACGCATCGTCGAGCTCCGGCCGCAGGAGCGAGTGGTCGATCGTCTTCGCGATGTCGTGTTCGGTGACGCGGGACAGGAGGTCCGCGAGCAGCTCCGGCGTCAGCTCGTTCGGCGAGCGAGGGGCCGTGACCTCGGCCCAGGAAGGGACGTGCGGGCTCATCGGCAGTACGGCCGCAGGATGTCGCGGGCGATGAGGAAGCCCTGCTTGACCTTCGCGTCGGTCCCCTCGAAGCGGCGGTCCTCGTGCTCGATGATGCAGTCGCCCTCGTAGCCGGACCGGTAGAGCTCGGAGAAGACGACGCCCCAGTCGACGTCGCCGAGGCCGGGGATGCGCGGGATCTGCCAGCCCATCCCCATCGAGAGGATGCCGCGCTCGTAGAGGCCGTCGCGGTCGATCATCAGGTCCTTGGCCTGGTAGTGGAGGACGTGGGGGCCGAACTCCTTGAGGAAGCGGCCCATGTCGATCATCTGGAGTACGAGGTGGCTCGGGTCGAAGTTCAGCCCGATCGTGTCGCCCCACTGCTCCAGGATCCGGCGCCACATGCGGGGCGTCGTGGCGATGTTGTGCCCGCCGGGCCACTCGTCGTAGCTGAAGAGCATCGGGCAGTTCTCGAGCGTGATCTTCACGCCCTGGTCCTTCGCGAAGGCCACGATGTCGGGCCAGACGCGGAGGGCCTCCTCCCAGTTCTGGTCCTGGTTCTTCGCCCCGTCGCCGCCCATGAAGGTGTTGACGAGCGGGACCCCCATCTTCCGGGCCGCGACCATGACGGACTTGAGGTGGCCGATCACCTGCTCCCGGTGGGCCGGGTCGGGATGGAGCGGGTTCGGGTAGAAGCCGAGGCCGGAGATCGAGAGGCCCCTGGCCGCGATCTCGTCGACGATCTCGCTCGCCTGCGTGTCGGAGAGGTTGGCGACGTCGATGTGACTGGTGCCGGCGTAGCGCCGCGTCGGGCCCGACGCGCGCGGCCAGCAGGCGATCTCGAGAACCTCGAAGCCGGAGGCGGCCGCCCAGTCGGCGACCTCCATGAGCGGCGTCTCGGGGAAGGGGGCGGTCAGGAACCCGAGCTTCATCGCGGTGCTCCCTGCAGGTGGCGGATGCCGAGTCGATGGACGGACGAGCGGGTCATGCGCGAGCCACCGCGACCCACCGGCCCTCGCGGGCGCTGATCGCGACGGCGTCGTTGACGAGCATCTCGTCGTGCCCGTCGGCGAAGGTGGGGTAGGTGGGCTCCGCGGCGGGGCCGCCGGCCGCCACGTCGGTGTAGACGGCGCGATAGAGCGCCTTGAACGTGTCGGCGAAGCCCTCGACATGGCCGCCGGGGAGGAACGCCGCATCCCGGCCGGCGGCGTTCATCAGAGCGGGGTTGCGGAGCAGGAGCTCGTTCGGGCGCTCGCGGCGGCCCAGCCACAGCTCGTCCGGGCGCTCGGAGTCCCACCACGCCGCTGCGGCGGACCCGTCGATCTCCCACTGCACGGAGTTCTTCCGGCCGGCGCTCACCTGCGAGATCGAGACCGCGCCGCGGGCGCCGCCCTCGAACCGCAGGAGGATGGTCGCCGCGTCGTCGGTCGTCATCTCGCGGGGGATCGTGTCGGCCGCACGCTCGGTGGAGAACGTCTCGACGGGCCCGGCCGGCTGATGGCGGACCTTCACGAACGTCGCGAGGTCGGCCATCACCTCCACCACGCGTCGCCCGGTCACCGTGGCCGCCAGGTCGAGCCAGTGCGACCCGATGTCGCCGACGGCGCGGAGGGAGCCGCCCTCGGCGGGATCCAGGCGCCAGTTCCAGTCGGTGTCGAGGAGGAGCCAGTCCTGGAAGTAGTGGCCGGTGACGAGGCGGACCTCGCCCAGCTCGCCGTCGCGGACCACCTGGGCCGCGTGCCGGTTGAGCGGGTAGAAGCGGAGGTTGAAGTTGACCGCGTTCACGACACCGGCCTCGGCAGCGAGCCGGACGAGCTCGGCCGATTCCTCGGACGTGGTCGCCAGCGGCTTCTCGCAGACGACGTGCTTCCCGGCGGCCAGGACCTGGCGCACCTGTGGGAAGTGGAGCACGTTGGGCGAGGTGACGTGGACCACCTCGACCCGCGGGTCGCCGAGCATCTCCTCCATCGAGCCGTAGGCGTGGGGCAGGCCGAGCTCCGCGATCCGCTTCGCGCCGTGTTCGGGGGAGACCTCGAGGAGGCCGCGGATCGGCACGCCGAGACGCCGCAGCGCCTCGATGTGCACGGTGCCGATGAACCCGCTGCCGATGACGGCGGCACCGATGTCGCTGATGCGTCTCATGCGGGCTTCCCTCGGGGCGTCGACCAACGGCCGTCGAAACGTCTAGACGGCCTGACGGGGCCTATAATCGATGATCGATGCCGCTTCTGCAAGGGGCGATCAACCCCTCGCGAGGCCGACGCGCCCACGCGAGCGCCCGTGGCAGACTGGCGGCGGGCGGACGGGCCGCCGGGTGGGCACCGATCCGCCCACGTCGATCCGCCCACGCCGATCCGCCCGTGGAGGCCAGGATGCAGCTCGCCAGCATGCCCGACGAGATCCGCTCGATCGCCGACGCCGCGCTGGCGGAGGCGGACACGCTCGTCGAGCGGGCGTGTGCCACGGGCGGCCAGGGTACCTTCGCCGAGGTGCTCCAACCGATCGACGACGCGCTCGACCGGCTCGCGATCGCCTACGGTCGCGCGGCCTTCCTCGCCGAGGTCGCCGTCGAGCCGGCGGTCCGCGATGGCGGCCAGGAGGCCGACGAGCGGATCTCGACCTGGCGGGTCGATCTCCCGTTCCGCGAGGATCTCGCCGCAGCCGTCACCGCCTTCGCCGGCTCACCGGCGGCGGCCGCGCTGCGCGGCGAGGAGCGGCGCTTCCTCGAGCACTTCCTGCGGGACCTGCGCCGCGCCGGCCACGGCCTGACCCCGGGGGTCCGGGCCGAGGTCCAGGGCCTGCTCGGGCGGCTGGTGGCGGTCGAGAGCGCCTTCGCCCGCAACCTGGCCGAGATCACGGGCGGCCTCGACCTCACCCGGGCCGAGCTCGACGGCCTGCCGAACGCGTTCGTGGATCGGCTGGGGCCGGGGGCAGTACCCGGCACGTTCCGCGTCACGCTCGCCACGCCGGACCTGATGCCGTTCCTGGAGCAGGCCACCCGCCGCGACCTCCGCGAGCGTCTGGAGGCCGCGTGGTTCGACAAGGCGCACGCAGAGAACGCCCCGCTCCTCGCCGAGGCGCTCGAGATCCGGCGACGCGCCGCGGCGCTCCTCGGGTACCCGAGCTGGGCCCACTACCGGCTCGAGGAGAAGATGGCCGGCGACCCGGCCGCCGTGGATGCCCTCTATGCGTCCGTCATCCCCCCGCTGCGCCGGAAGGCCGACGCCGAACGGGCGGCGATGGCCGAGGAGCTGCGGCAGGCGGGCGAGGAGCCGCCGGTCCGCGCCTGGGACTGGCGCTGGTGCGACACGCGCCAGCGGGCGGGAACCTTCGCCGTCGACCCGGACGAGCTGCGGGCCCACTTCGTGCTCGACGACGTGCTGACGGGCCTCCTCGACCTGGCCTCGGCCGTCTTCGGCCTGCGCTTCGAGCCGGTCGCCGAGGCCGGGGCCTGGCACCCGGAGGTGCGAGGGCTGCGGACCTTCGACGCAGCCACGGGCGAGGTCCTCGGCGAGATCCTCATGGACCTCCACCCGCGCGAGGGCAAGTTCGGGCACGCGGCGGCGTTCGGGCTCGTGCCGTCCCGCCGGCTCCCGGACCGCACACGCCGCCTGCCGATCACGGCGATCGTGGCCAACCTGCCGGCCCCGGCGCCCGGCGTCCCGGCCCTCCTGCGTCATGCCGACGTCGTGATGCTGTTCCACGAGTTCGGCCACGTCCTCCACGCGACGCTGGGCCGCGCCGCGCTGACGCGCTTCAGCGCCGAGGTCGAGTGGGACTTCGTGGAGGCGCCCAGCCAGATCCTGGAGCACTGGGCGTGGCAGCCGGAGGTCCTCGCCCGGTTCGCGCGGCACCACCGGACCGGCGCGGCGATCCCGCGGGAGCTCGTGGCGCGCCTCGTCGCGAGCCGCGACCTCAACGTGGGCCTCAGGACGCTCCGCCAGTGCACGCTGGGCCTGATGGACCTCGGTCTCCACGGCGCCGCCGCGGCGGATCCCGACGAGGTGGACCGGGCGGCCCACGAACGGACCGGGTTCCCCTACCACGCCGGGACCCACCAGCCCACGTCCTTCGGGCACCTGGCGGGCGGCTACGACGCCGGCTACTACGGCTACCTGTGGGCCCAGGTGTTCGGCGACGACATGTTCGGGCAGTTCGAGGCGGAGGGAGTCACCTCGCCGGCGATCGGGCTTCGCTACCGGCGCGAGATCCTCGAGCCGGGCGGCAGCCGCGACGCGATCGACCTGCTGCGTGCCTTCCTTGGCCGCGAGCCCTCGCCCGCGACGTTCCTGCGCCGGCTGGGCATCGAGGCCGAGCCGGCGTCGATCCCGTCGCCGTAGCCGGCAATCGGGCGGACCCGGCGTCGTCGCCGAGGCCGTGGAAGGTTCGCGCGTGCGGCGCGCGACGACGCCGGCCCACCGGCGCCGCCGGAGGGACGCTCGTCAGACCGCCTTCACCGCGCTGACCAGGTGCGCCAGGCCCTCCTTCGCGTCGGCGAAGAGCATCCCGGTCTTCGGGTTGACGTAGAGCTCGTTGTCGATGCCGGCGTAGCCGCGGCCCATGGACCGCTTGATCACGACGATCGACTTCGCGTGGTCGACGTTGAGGATGGGCATGCCCGACACGGGGTTGCCCGGCCGGCGGGCCGCCGGGTTCGTGACGTCGTTGGCGCCGATGACGAGCGCCACGTCGCAGCGGTCGAACTCCGGGTT
Organism: uncultured Chloroflexia bacterium; assembly: GCA_963725875.1. Taxonomy (GTDB): domain Bacteria; phylum Chloroflexota; class Limnocylindria; order Limnocylindrales; family CSP1-4; genus CTSoil-043. Next base: position 250,065 of record CAVRZZ010000004.1, read on the forward strand.
GATCTCGTCCATCTCCTTGAGCTGGGGGTAGGGCACGTTCGCCTCCGCGAGGAGGACGTTCATGTGCCCCGGCATCCGCCCGGCCACCGGGTGGATCGCGTACGACACGTTGACGCCCCGCCCCTCGAGGAGCTCGGCCAGCTCACGCACCGCGTGCTGGGCCTGGGCCACGGCGAGGCCGTAGCCCGGGACGACGATGACGTTCGTCGCGTAGGCGAGCTGGATCGCGACGTCGTCGGCGCCGACCGAGCGGACCGAGCCGCCCGGCCCGCCGGCGCCGCCGGCGACCGTGCCCTCGCCGCCGCCGAAGCCGCCGATCATGATGTTCAGGATCGAGCGGTTCATGGCGTCGGCCATGAGCTTCGTGAGGATCCCGCCTGACGCGCCGACGAGGGCGCCGGCGATGATGAGGATCGGGGAGTTGAGCACGAAGCCGGCCATCGCCACCGCCGTGCCCGTGAACGCGTTGAGGAGCGAGATCACGACCGGCATGTCGGCGCCGCCGATCGGCAGGACCATCGTCACGCCGAAGACGAGAGCCGAGGCGAGGATCACGCCCAGGACGAGAATCGAGACGGTCCCGTCCAGGGTCACGGCGCCGGCTGCGCCCAGGATCAGCAGCGCCGTGCCGGCGACCGTGACGACGGCCAGGACGATGGTGAGGATCCGGGTGCCCGGGAAGATGATCGGCTTGCCGCTGATGAGGCCCATCAGCTTGCCGGAGGCGACGAGCGAGCCCGTGAAGGTGATCGCGCCGATGACCACGTCGAGGACCACGAAGACGGTCGTGGAGACCGGCGCGCCGGTCTCGCCGGTGAGCTTGAGGAAGTCCTCGATGGCCACGAGCGCGGCCGCGCCGCCGCCCACCGCGTTGAAGAGCGAGACGAGCTGCGGCATCTCGGTCATCTGGACGTTGCGGGCGGTGTAGAGGCCCGCGCCGCCGCCGATCAGGAAGCCGACGACGATGATCACCCACGCGGCGGCGTCCATGCCGCCCTCGCGGGTCACGAGGCTCACGAGCGTCGCCAGGACGGCCACGACCATGCCGCCCGCGGACAGGAGGTTGCCGTTCCGCGCGGTGGCCGGCGAGTTCATCAGGTGGAGGCCCAGCACGAAGCAGACGGCGCCGCCGACCTGGGCCAGGTAGACGAGGGTCTGGATGTCCACGCCGGCCCCCGTCAGGACTTGCTCTCGGCCTTGGCGGCCGCGGGCTTCTTCTTGAACATCTGGAGCATCCGGTCGGTGACGACGTAGCCGCCGACCATGTTCATCGCCCCGAAGACCATCGCCACGAAGGCGAGGAGGTAGCCCAGGGGGTCCTTCGCCTCGGCGGCGATGATCATCCCGCCGACCATCACGATCCCGTGGATCGAATTGGCCCCGGACATGAGCGGGGTGTGCAGGGTGGCCGGGACCTTGGCGATCACCTCGAACCCGACGAGGATGGCCAGGACGAAGATCGTCAGGGGGAACAGCAGGTCGTTCATGCGGGCGTGCCTCCGGCGGCGGGGGCGGGCTCCAGGAGCTTCGCGGTCGCCGGCTGGACGACCTTCCCGCCGTGGGTGATGAGGACGCCCGCGGTGATCTCCTCCTCCGGGTCGAGGGTGAGCTGCCCGTCCTTCACCAGGTGCACGAGCAGGGCCTGCAGGTTGCGGGCGTAGAACTGGCTGGCGCTGATCGGGACCGTCGCGGGGAGGTTCTCCGGGGCCAGGATCCGGACGCCGTTGTCGGTCACGACCGTCTCGCCGGGCTTCGACAGCGCGCAGTTGCCGCCGAGCTCGCTGGCGGCCATGTCGAGGATGACCGAGCCGGGCTTCATGGCGTGCACCGCGTCGGCCGTGACGAGGACCGGCGGCTTCCGGCCGGGGACCTGGGCCGTGGTGATGACGACGTCCATGCCGGCGATGACGCCGTTCAGCTCGGCCTGCTGGGCCGCCCGCTCCTCGGCCGTCAGCTCGCGGGCGTAGCCGCCTGACCCGGTCGCGTCGATCGCGGTCTTGAGGGTGACGAACCCGGCGCCGAGCGATTCGGCCTGCTCCTTCGTCTCCGGCCGCACATCGTAGGCCTTCACGACCGCCCCGAGGCGGCGCGCGGTCCCGATCGCCTGGAGGCCCGCGACGCCGATCCCGAGGATCAGCACGTTGGCGGGCTTGGCGGTGCCGGCCGCGGTCGTCAGGAGCGGGAAGTACCGCCCGAAGGCCTCCGCGGCCACGAGGACGGCCTTGTAGCCCCCGATGTTCGCCTGCGACGAGAGGACGTCCATCGACTGGGCACGCGACAGCGTTCGCGGGATCGCGTCGAGGCTGATCGCGGTCACCCCGTGGTCGGCGAGCAGCTGCATCATGCCCGGGTCGATGAGCGGGGAGAGCAGCCCGACCAGCACCTGGCCGGCACGGAGCTTGCCGACCTCGGCCGGCATGGGCTTGTGGACCTTCACGACGCACTCGGCCTGGGTCCAGGCCTCGTCGCCGGAGACGAGCGTCGCGCCCGCCTCTTCGTACATCGCGTCGGTATACGACGCGGCTGCCCCGGCTCCGCGCTCCACGAGGACGTCGATCCCGGCAGCCTTCAACTTCGGAAGGACATCCGGGACCAGGGCAACGCGGTGCTCGCCGGGCAGCGTCTCTCTCGGAACGCCGACCTTCATCTGGGCTCCCTGGGGTGGTGAGAAGCAGCGGTAAGGATAGCGCGTGGCCACGCGCCGGCTGGATTGCGCCCTGGTTTCGTTTGGCGGGGATCCGACGGATGGCCTGCCGCGAACGGATGATGGGCGGGCTTGCCGCCCACGGCACTCGCGCGCCGTTGCCCATGGGCTCGCTCGCCGAGCCGTCCGCTACTCGCTGGAGGTCCCCATACCCATGTCCGAGCCTGTCGCTCCGACCGACGTCACGATCACCGTCCGTGACCACGGCAACCTGCGCGTCGTGGGCCCCATCACGCTCCTCGACGGCGAAGGGAACGCCTTCGAGGTGGAAGCCGGGACGCCGGTCTTCCTGTGCCGCTGCGGGGGCTCGGCGACCAAGCCGTTCTGCGACGCGTCGCATCGCACGAACGGCTTCTCGAGCGCAGTGCGGGTCACGACGCCCTGAGGCATTCCGGTCCCGGATCTCCGGGCCTGGGTCACAATCACCCGGTGACCGCCGACGCGCTCCGCCAGATCTCCGCCGACCTCCTCCTGACGCTGGTCATCGGGGCCGTCTTCCTCGCGCTTCTCGGGGCGCACCGTCTCGACATGCGCCGCCGGCGCCGCCACGTGGCCGCGCTGCGCGCGACCGACGACTTCGGGCCCAACCGGGCGGCCGTCGTCGATGTCGTGGCCGCCGCCCGCGCGCTCGACCCGTCGCGCGCCCTCGACCTGGCCGCCGAGCGCCGCCGGGCCTTCGACTGGGACCCTCGGCTGGAGAAGCCTCCCAAGGTGGCCCGCGTCGCCCGGGACCGCGCCTTCGCCAGCGAGCGCGACGACGTGGCGCGCGCCGCGGCCGAGGCTGCCCGAGACGCTGCCACGGGCGCCCTGGCCGGCGCCTCGCTCGAGGACCGCGTGCGCGCGGAGGCGGCCGAATGCGCGGCCGAGACGGCGGGGGCACTCGTCGCGGCCGACCGCATTCCCGCGGCCGAGTTCCGGATGCTGACCCGCGCCTGGCGGACCGTGGTCGGGCCGGTGGGGGTGGCGCCCCGCCGCGAGCCCTGAGCGCGCGGGTCCGGTCGGCCCCGCGGCCTCCGCGCTCCGCCCCTGGCCCGTTCCCACCGGGTCTACCATGTCCGCACCGCGACGCCCGTCCGACGGCCACCCGGAGACCCCGACGATGACCCAGCAGCCCCACGCCACCCCCGCGCTCGAAGCAGCCGCCCGCCGCCGCCGCGAGCTCCGCGAGGCCCTCATCGCATTCGAAGGCGCGCTCGCCTCGCCGATCCGCGACCGCGAGGCGTGGAGGGCCGAGACCGCCGACGCCCTCGACGCGCTGACGCAGGCCTTCGAGGACCACGTCACCGAGACAGAAGGCCCCACCGGCCTCTACGCGGAGATGGAGGACGTCGCTCCCCACGTGTCCGCGAGGGCGCACCGCCTGCGCGGGGAGCACCCCCCGATCACCGCCGCGCTCGTCGACGCGCACGCCCGCCTCGGCGGGTCGCTCGCCGACGAGGCCGAGGTGGAGGCGGTCCGCGACGAGCTCCAGCGGGCCATGGGGCGGATCGTCCGGCATCGCCAGCACGGTGCCGACCTCGTCTGGGAGGCGTACTCCGTCGACATCGGCGAAGCCGGCTGACCTGGTGGCGGGGCGCTCCGGAGGGCCCGAGCCGGGGCCTGCTCGCCCGCCCGTGCCGGGGCCTTCGCCCGTGCCGGGGACGAGCCGCCCGCCGGCGCCGGTTCGCCCGCCCGACCCGCTCGCCGCCCTCCTGGCCGCCCGGCCCGTCGTCGTCATCGACGGGGGCCTCGCGACCGAGCTCGAGGCGGCGGGCCATGCCCTGGCCGATCACCTGTGGTCCGCTCGGCTCCTGGCCGACGATCCCGAGTCGATCGTCGCGGCCCACCTGGCCTACTTCCGGGCGGGAGCCCGCGTCGCGATCACGGCCAGCTACCAGGCGACGTTCGAGGGGTTCGCCGCGCGCGGCATCGGGCGCGCCGAGGCCGAGATGCTGTTTCGGCGAAGCGTCGCGCTGGCCGCCGAGGCCCGCGCCAGATACCTCGCCGAGTCGGCCCCGGCCGACCCCGGCCCGCTGCTCGTGGCGGGTTCGATCGGGCCGTACGGCGCCTACCTCGCCGACGGCTCGGAGTACCGGGGCCGCTACGGGCTGGACCGCCGCGCGCTGCGCGACTTCCACCGGGATCGCCTGCGTGCGGTCTGGGAGGCGGGGCCCGACCTGCTGGCGTGCGAGACGATCCCCGACCTCGTGGAGGCCGGCGCGCTGGCCGACCTCGTGGAGGAGGCCGGCGCCGTCGGATGGCTCGCGCTCTCCTGCGTGGACGGCGGTCACCTGCGCGACGGCTCCCCGGTGGAGGCAGCGGCCCGGGTCGCCGACGCGACGCCGGGGTTCGTGGCGGTCGGGGTCAACTGCACGGCGCCGCAGCACGTCGAGGAGCTGGTCCGGCGGGTCGCGGGCGTCACGGCGAAGCCGATCGTGGTCTACCCGAACTCGGGCGAGGGCTGGGACGCGGCCGCGGGGCGCTGGCAGCCGGCGACGGGCCCCGACGTGGACGCGACGGGAGCCCGGTCCTGGGTCGCCGCGGGGGCGCGCCTCGTCGGGGGCTGCTGCCGCGTGGGGCCTGCCCGGATCGCCGACCTGGCAGCCGCGTTCAGCGGCTGACGACAGGTCGGGCCGCCGGTCGGGGGCCCGATGCCCTCCCGGGCGTTGGCACCGTCGAGCGGTCAGGAGTGACTTGGGGCTTGTCATCGCGGGGAATATACGTATACTGATACGTGTAACACCCGCCGACAAGGGAGCTAGGATGTGGCCGTGCCGAACAAGACCATCTACGTGTCCGACGGCGACCTGCCGCTGTTCAGGCGCGCCCAGGAGCTGGCGGGCGACAACCTCTCCGCAGCCATCTCGAAGGCGCTGCGTCGATGGGTCGAGGCGACCGAGAGCCTCAACGAGGGCTTTGACGACATCACGGTCCGCGTCGGGCTGGGCAGCGGCCGCAAGGTCCGTTTCACCGGCGTCCTGGTGGGCGAGTGGATGGACACCCACCCCAGCCGCGTCGAGCGCTTCCGGGTCTTCCGCGGCCGCACCGGAAGGTTCGTGGTCCACGTGGAACGCAGCCCCGAGTACTGGATGGTCGATGCCGAGGGGAAGCCGGCCGGCTGGCGCGGCTACCTGGGCGTGGGGAACGTCAAGTACGGCGAGTCCCCGAAGGAGTCGACGCTCGAGGTGGTCGCCACTCTGGACGAGCTCCGCGAGAAGGTCCCGCCCGAGCTCTTCGAGATGGTCGCGCGCTCCGCGCGCCAGCCGGCGGTGGAGGACCTGGACATCTGATCCGGTGCTCCCCTTCCCGTGCGGCGCCGGGGTGGCGCGATGACCACGCAGCCGGCCGCCGCGATCCGCGTGCGCGGCCTCCGCAAATCGTACGGCTCCCAGGTCGTCCTGGACGGCATCGACCTCGACGTCCCCGAGGGCACCGTCCTCGCCCTCCTCGGGCCGAACGGGGCCGGCAAGACCACCGCGATCCACATCCTCTCGACGCTCATCTCCGCCGACGCGGGAGAGGTCCGGATCGGGGGCTTCGACGTGGCACGCGAGCCGGACGCGGTCCGGGGCCTGATCGGCCTGACCGGTCAGGTCTCGGCGGTTGACGGGCAGTTCACCGGGGAGGAGAACCTGCGCCTGATGGCGAACCTCCATCACCTGGGGCGCGAGGATGGCCGACGGCGCGTGGCTGAGCTGCTGGAGCGATTCGACCTGGTCGAGGCGGCCCACAAGCCCGCGATGACGTGGTCGGGCGGGATGCGCCGGCGGCTCGACCTGGCAATGACGCTCGTCGGCGAGCCCAGGATCATCTTCCTCGACGAGCCCACGACGGGCCTCGATCCGCGAAGCCGGCGGGTGATGTGGGACATCGTCCGCGACCTCGTCGCCCGCGGCGTCACCATCCTGCTGACGACGCAGTACCTGGAGGAGGCGGACCGGCTCGCGAGTGGGATCGCCCTCCTCGACGGCGGCCGCGTCGTGGCGCGGGGCACCCCGGCCGAGCTGAAGCGGCTCGTGCCCGGGAACAGCGTTCGGCTCGAGTTCGCCGACGCTGAGGCCCTCGACCGCGCCGAGCGGGTGCTTGTGGGCGGGTCGCGGGACGACCAGAGCCTCGCGCTCCAGCTCCCGGGCGACGGCGGCGTCAGGTCGCTGCGCGGTCTGCTCGACCGGCTCGATGCAGCGTCGATCGAGGTGGCGAGTCTCTCCATCCGGTCGGCCGACCTCGACGACGTCTTCCTCTCGCTCACCGGCCGCCGCGACGGCCCGGAGGTGCCGACCCCATGACCGTGCACGTGCTCACCGACTCGGCAACGATGCTCCGGCGCAGCCTGCGCCGGATGCGCCGCTACCCGTCCTTGACGCTGTTCATCGCCGGGCTCCCCGTGGTGCTCCTGCTGCTCTTCGTCTACGTGTTCGGCGGAACGCTGGGCGCAGGGTTGGCCAGCCCGGGTGCACCACTGGTCTCCGGCATGCCCGCCGCGGCGTCGATGGGCCGCGACGCGTACGTCGCCTACGTCGTTCCCGGGGTCCTGCTCATCACCGTCGCCGGTGCGGCGCAGGGGACCGCGATCTCGGTGGCCATGGATATGACCAGCGGGATCATTGCCCGCTTCCGGACGATGGCGATCGCGCGGAGCTCGGTCCTGGCCGGGCACGTCGTGGGCAGCGTCATCCAGGCCCTGCTGGCCACGGCGCTTGTCCTCGTGGTCGCCGTGGTGATCGGCTTCCGGCCGACGACCGGTCCCGCCGCCTGGCTGGCGGCGGGTGGGCTGCTCGTGCTGACCGCCGTTGGCGTGGGGTGGCTGTCCGTGGCGCTCGGGCTCGTTTCGGACAGCGTCGAGACGGCAAGCAACCTGCCGATGCTCCTGGTCCTGCTGCCGTTCCTCAGCTCGGGGTTCGTGCCGACCGCGTCCATGCCCGGCCCGCTCCAGTGGTTCGCGGAGCATCAGCCGTTCACGCCGATCATCGAGACGCTGCGGGGCCTGCTCCTCGGCACGCCGATCGGCGATGACGGGTGGATCGCGGTGGCCTGGTGCCTGGTGCTCTCACTTGCCGGGTACCTATGGGCGCGGCGGCTCTACGAGCGCGTGCCGGCGCGTGCAGCCAGCTGACCGGGTCGTCACGCGTGTTGTTCCTGCGCGCCCGACGCCCTCCGGGCGCGCCATTGCCTCCCCTCAGGCGCCGGCCTCAACGTCGCCGACAGAGCGCATCGTCCGCCTGCGGCTTGGATCCGCCGCGCGCTCGAGGCTGCGGGCATGGGCCTGGATGTGGTCGCGCACCACCTCCAGGTGCTTGCTGGGGGTGTACGGCCGCGAGCCGACTCGGTAGGGGATCAGCCCGAGCGTGGGCGACACGATCGAGGCGCGGATCGTCGCGTGAGCGGCTCGGAAGCGGCCGACGATCGTGTCCAGCGGCACGGTTCTCGCCTCAGCCACGCCGCGCTCGTTGAGGTCCGCGAGTCGGCCTCGCAGGGGCGTCGGCCGGCGTGCATGGACCAGGTCGTCCACGTTGCGGGCGAAGCTCTCGTGCCAGAACGTGACGTGGCCCACGACGTCGCGGACCGCCCACGAGCCGTCGACGAGCACATCGTCGGAGACGTTCGCCGCGGCGGCGGCCAGGAGCCGCTCGACGGCCGCGTCGAGCTCGGCGAGCAGTTCGGCGCGCACGGCCAGCTCCGAGCGATCCGCGACCTCCGAGCCGGAGCCGTCGTCGTGCGCCATGGGGAGGATCTTCGCTGATCCTGCGGCGGTCGGATCGCCGCGCCGGCACGTCATGGTGGGAGCGTTCACGGCTGGATGCTGGCGAATGAAGCGTCCGATGCCGAAGCCGCGCGCGCGCCGACGGCGACTCGATCGCGGGCGTCCGTAAGATGCCGTGGTGGACGCGATCGAGCCGGAGGCAATGGCCACCGAGCCGCGACGATCACCGCGGCTGACCCCGGTCATCCTTCTCGAGGCCGCCAACCTCGCGTCCGGCGTCGGCAATGCGATCGTCATGCTGACGATCCCGTGGCTCGTGCTGGAGCGGACCGGGTCCGCGGCATCGGCGGGCCTGGTCGCCGCGGCGAGCGCCATCCCGGCGATCCTGGTGGCGCCGCTCGTCGGCTGGCTGGTGGACCGGTTCGGCCGCCGAGTGGTCAGCGTCGTCTCGGACATCCTCTCCGCCCTCGCCGTCGCCAGCATCCCGGTGGTGGCGATGCTCGGCAACCTCGACTTCCCAGCGATCGTGGCGCTCGCCGTGTTCGGCGCCACGTTCGACCCCGCCGGCTACGCGGCGCGTCGGTCGATCCTGCCGGACGCCGCCGAGGCCGCTGGCCGACCCGTGGATCCGCTGAACGGCATCCACGAGGGGGTCTTCGCCGTCGGCTGGACGATCGGGCCTGTCGTCGGGGCGGCGCTGATCGCAACCGTTGGTGCGGAGCGGTCGTTCTGGGCGCCGTTCGTCCTGTTCCTGGTCGCGAGCGGGTGCATCGCCGCGATGCGCGTGGGCGACGCGGGCCAGCGGGCCCGCGCGGAGGCGGACGGAGGGACGGGGACGAACCTCGGCTGGACGAGCCTGACCAGGGGGTTCACGACCCTCTGGCACGACCGCCCGTTGCGCCTGGTCACGATCGCCGTGGTCGTGCTGGCCGCCATCTACATGCCGACCGAGGCCGTCCTGCTGCCGACGTACTTCGAGCGGCTGGGCGACCCGGGAGCGCTCGGGATCGTGATCTCCGCCCTCGCGCTGGGGGCGATGATCGGGGCGTTCAGCTACGGGTGGCTGAGGCGGCGGCTCCGGCTCTCTACGATCGCGCGGCTCGTCCTGGCCGGCGTGGCGCTCAGCATCGTGCCGATGGCGCTCCTGCCACCGCTCCCGGTGCTCGCCGTTGCGGGGTTCTTCCTCGGCCTCTCCTGGGGACCGGCCGACCCGATGATGAGCACGCTCGTGCAGACCCGCATCCCTCCCCACGAGCAGGGCCGCGTCTATGGCGTGCAGATGTCCGCGTTCTACGCGGTCCCGCCCATCGCCATGCTCATCATCGGAGGCGCCGTCGAGCAGCTCGGACTTGCGTGGGCGTACCTTGCGCTCGCCGTCCTGCTCGCGGCGTTCTCGATCGCGGCGATGCTCTCGCCGCGCGTCAAGGAGCTGGACCGGTGAGCGCACCTGCGCGCGCCGTGCCCCGCCCACGCGAGGCGGCACGCACCGGCGAGGAAGCAGAGCGCACCGGACGTCCGGGGCCGTTTGCCTCTGGTCCGGTGCCCGTCCGCCGCCCATGATCAGCGGCTGGCGGGAGGCCATGACACGCGGCCCACACATCGTGCCGCCGGGACCGCGCCGAGCTACTGGCGAGACCGACCCGCGACCGGCGTCCCGAGGAGGATCAGACCATGCGCCGACGCACGAAGCTTGCCCTCGTGGCCGGTGGGGCGACGGCCGCCATCGCCGGCGGCGCCATCCTCCGCGGCCGGCTCGGGGGGCGCGGATCGGAGGCCCTGCCGCCCGACGACAACGCCATGTTCACGATGTACGCGCCCGGTGGGAAGTACGCCTACTGGTGCAACGGGCCGACGGGGTGGCTGATGGCGAAGGCCATACCGAGGATGGAGGCTGGCCTCTACGAGACCGTGGCCGAGATGCTCGACCTCCGGCCCGATGACGAGCTGCTGGACATCGGCTGCGGGCCGGGCGCGTTCCTGGCGGCGAAGGCGCAGCACGTACGCCGGGTCGTCGGCCTCGACGTCTCCCAGGTCATGCTGCGGGAGGCCGAGCGGCGCCTCGCCGACCGGATCGCCGCCGGGACGGCCCAGATCGTGACCTCCAACGCCGCCGAGCTGCCCTTCGCGGACGGCGAGTTCTCCGCGGTGACGGTCCTCAACGCGCCGGTCAAGCACGCCGAGGCGTTCCGGGTGCTGCGCCCGGCCGGGCGCCTCGTGTTCTCGGACCCCGACCCCCGTCGGTCGCCGGAGCAGCCTGCCGTGCGGTGGGGGGTCCGGTGGTGCGACGAGGCGGACCACCGACGGATGTTCGAGGACGCCGGGTTCACGGACGTGACCGTTCGCTACCACGGCCTCCGACCTCTGTACGAGGCCGCGCTGGTCCTCAGCTGCCGCAAGCCGGCCGCGTCGTGACGGAGGAGGGCTCCAGACTCGGCATGACCAACCAGCCACCAGCCCGCCCGGTGTAGATCATCTGCTCGGTGGTCAGGCCCGACCGCGCACGCAGGTCGGCGAGGGGGATGGAAGTGATGGACACTCCGGCACTCGTGACGACCGGCATTGCCTCACCCGGCGACGAAGCAGCCCGGGACGCGCTGGTCGGGCGGTTGTTCGACGCGGCGCTCGGCACCTTCGACCTCGCGGCGCTCCACGTCGGCGAGCAACTCGGCCTGTATGCCGCGCTCGCGGGCGGGGCGCTGTCGGCAGGCGAGCTGGCCGCCGCCACCGGGACCGCGCCGCGGTACGTTCGGGAGTGGCTCGAACAGCAGGCGGTGACCGGCATTCTCGCCGTCGACGATCCGGACGCCGGCGAGGACGAGCGGCGATACTCGCTGCCGGACGGCCACCGCGAGGTCCTGCTCGACCCGGAGAGCCTCGCCTCGATGGCTCCCGTTGCCCGAGCGATGATGGGCATCGCCGCCCAGATCCCCCGTCTGCTCGAGGTCTTCCGAACGGGTGCGGGCCTCTCGTGGGAGGCTTACGGCGCCGACATCCGCGAGGCAGCGGCCTCGATGAATTGGCCGTTGTTCACCAACCTGCTCGGGCCGGAGTGGCTGGCGTCGATCCCCGAGGTCGACGCCCGGCTGCGCTCCGATCCGCCGGCTCGGGTCGCCGACATCGCGGTCGGCGGGGGCTGGTCCGCGATCGCGATGGCTCGCGCCTACCCGAGGATCCGCGTCGACGGCCTGGACCGCGATGCGGGCTCGATCGAGATGGCGCGGGCGAACCTGGCGACGACCGAGGTCGCGGACCGGGTGACGTTCGCGGTGCGCGACGCCGCCGATCCCGGCCTCGCCGGCCAGTACGATCTCGCGACCATCTTCGAGGCTGTCCACGACTTCTCGCAGCCCGTGGCGGTCCTCCGTGCAGTGCGAAGCCTGCTGGCGCCCGGTGCCAGCCTCCTCGTCGCCGACGAGCGCGTCGCCGAGCGCTTCACCGCGCCGGGTGACCCTGTCGAGCGGTTCCAATACGGCTTCAGCTTCCTGCTCTGCCTGCCGAACGGACTGGCGGACGACCCTTCGGTCGGCACTGGTACGGTGATGCGCTCCGACGTGTTGCGCCGGTACGCGGCAGACGCGGGCTTCAGCCGGGTCGACGTCCTCCCGATCGAGGCCGACTTCTGGCGGTTCTATCGCCTCGTCCCGTAGACGGGTTCTTGCGTGTCCGGGGCTTTCCGGGCGCGCCAGCCGGCCCGATCCGCGCAGGCCGATCTATTGCCCGGCGCCAGCCACTCGCGCTCGAGATCGGCCCTTCGTCCCTGCGGCGAACGCATGGACCGCGGCGGCCGTGCCGGGACCCGCCAGCGGGAGGCCGTGACCGCCGGCCAGAACGGAGGGCTCGAGGTCGGCGATGCCGCCGATCGACGCCGTCGCCGCCTCCGGATCCCAGGTCGTGTACCAGGGCGGGCCGGACAGGCCCTGCTCCTGCCGCAGGAGGCCCGCCCAGGCGTTGACCTTCAGGGTCAGGATCGCGTCGCCGCTGATGACGACCCGGTCGCGTGCCCGGACGAACGCCACGTGACCCGGGGTGTGGCCCGGAGTGTGGATCCATTCCCAGCTCTCCAGCCCCGGGATCCCACCCCCAGGCTGGAGCGGCTGCACGATCCCGGCCAGGCTCGAGCCGGCGAGGATCGCCTCGCGCCGGCGCCCGCCGATGGCCCGCATGAGGGGCAGGACCAGCCAGCGGTCCAGCGGCCCGGCAAACCTCCGCATGGCCGCGAAATCTCCGGTCGCGAGCGGGATCTCGGCGTGGTGCGCGAGGACGGGGCATCCCCAGGCCCGGGCCAGCTCGCGGGCCGAACCGTCGTGATCGGGGTGGGCGTGCGTCAGGAGGATGGCCGAGGGTGTCCGCCCGGGCCCGAGCAGCGACCGCGCGGCCGCCTGGATGCGCGGTCCGTCGTTCTCCCAGCCGGCGTCGACGAGGACCCAGGATGACCCGTCGCGGACCAGGTAGGCGTTGGTCTGCGTGCGACCCGACGGCCCGATGAGGTAGACGTCCGGCGCGATCTCCGTGGCGGCAGTGCCGGTGGCCCCCGGGAACGCGCGTGTCGCCGCGTCGACCCTCCCCTCGGCGCGATCGCGGAGCCCGAGCAGCATCCGCCGTTCCATGGCCCACGAGGCGGGCACCAGCAGGAGCTCGGTCGCCACGCGGAGGTGCACCGACTGGTGGGCGGTCACCATCCGCGTCCGGCTGATGAGCCGCGTGTTGTCGCCGGCGGGCTCCAGGATCCAGGTCCACGCCCACGTCCCGTCGTCGGTGCAGGTGGCGAGCAGACGCTCACGCTCGATGGCCCGGACGCGCAGCCCCGTCCCGTCGTTGGCCACCGGGATCACGTCGCCGACGGCGAGGCCCTGGAGCTCCGGCACGATCCGGCGGCTGCTCCGCATGTCGAGGCCGAGCAGCCGGTCCAGCCAGTCGTAGGCGTACGCCCCGGCCCGACCCACGCCGATCTGAACGAGCCACGGCCACACGTCGGCGGGCAACGCCGCGATCGAGATGGCCCGGGTGGCGACCAGGTCCGCGGCGGGGAGAAGCTCGTCACCCGGGAGTGGGCGGCGGGTCTCCTCGGCGCTGGCACCCCAGTCCAGCAGGCGTCGCCGCAGGCGAGGTCCTGCCAGGATCCCGACCGCCGCGAGTGCCCCGGCTGTCACCAGGATCCCCATCCGCCTCATGGGAGGAGTGTCCCCGGCCCCTCGCCCCGGCAGCAGAGGCGAACGGCCCGTCGCCAGCCGCCCGGCGATCCTGCGCGCTGGTCGACATCACCCGCCGCGGGCGCCCCGGGCGTTCGGACCGGCCCCGCGGCACGAGGGCCGGAATCGGGCCGAAGGTCACTGTCGCGCTCCCGGTCGCGCCGTCCACCCTCGCAGGATGGCGTGGCACACCACCGCACGGGCGTGGCGGAGGACGTGATGGCCGACCCGCGCGAGACGCCGCGCTGGGACCGGCTGAGCCCGGCGACGGCCGGCCGGCTGGAATCGGCCGCCCTCGGGATCCTCGAGCGGACCGGCGTCGAGATCCCCGTCCCGGAGGCGCTCGACCTCCTGCGCGACGCGGGGGCCCTCGTCGACGGTTCCCGTGCCCGGATCCCCGAGCGCTTGGTGACGTGGGCGCTCGAGAAGGCACCGAAGCAGGTCACGCTCCACGATCGCGCCGGCCGGCCGGCGATCCAGCTCGCCGGCCGGCGCCACTACTTCGGGACCGGCTCGGACTGCCTCAACATCCTCGACCACCGGACCGGTGAGCGCCGCCGCGCCACCTCCAGCGACCTCGCGGAGGGCCTGACCCTGGCCGACGCCCTCCCGAACATCGACTTCGTCATGTCGATGTTCCTGCCCGAGGACGTCGACCAGGCCCTCGCCGACCGGCACCAGGCGGCGGCGATGCTGGAGCTGACGGGCAAGCCGATCGTGCTCGTCACGTACGACCTCGCCGGCATGCTCGACGGCCTGGAGATGGCCGAGGCCGTCGCCGGCGGCCGTCGGGAGCACGCCGAGCGCCCCCAGGTGGCCGTCTACATCAACGTCACGCGCGGCCTGCTCTTCAACGAGGACTCCGTCCGCAAGCTCCTTGCCTGCGCGGAGCGCGGCGTGCCGGCCCTCTGGATCCCGGTCACCTCCGGCGGCACCACCGGGCCCATCACGCTCGCCGGGACCATGGCGATCAACACGGCGGGCGTCCTCGCCGGGGTCGTCCTCGCCCAGCTCGCGCGCGAGGGAGCCCCGGTCGTCGTACCCGGCTTCGGCGGCGATTCGCTCGACCTGCGCACCATGGTCGACCCGTACGCCGGTCCCGAGCCGAAGGGCGTCGCCGCGTCGCTGGCCCACCGCTGGGGCCTGCCCATGTTCAGCCTCGGCGCCGGCAGCGACGCCAAGGTCGTCGACGAGCAGGCGGCGGCCGAGGCCGGGATGACGATGCTCGCCGATGCCCTGGCCGGCGGCCACCTCATCCACGACTGCGGCTACCTGGAGTCCGGCCTCACCGGCTCGCTGGTGCAGCTCGTCATCTGCGACGAGCTGGCCGGGTGGATCAACGCCCTGGTCCGCCCGGTCGACGTCTCGGACGAGGCCCTGGCGCTCGACCTGGTCGATGCCCACGGCGTCGACGGGTCGTACCTCGAGCTCGACCACACCTTCGCCCATTACCGCGACCGCTGGTACCCGACCCTCATCGACCGCCGCGGGTACGAGCCGTGGCGGGCGGCCGGGGCGACGACGCTCGCCCAGCGCGCGGCCGTCCGGGTGGACGAGCTCCTCGGGAGCCACCTTCCCACGCCGCTCGATCCCGACGTCGAGACAGCCGTCCGCGCCGTGGTCGAGCGGGCGGAGGCGACGGCCGGCCTCTGACGGCCGGTCCCGCAACCACCGCCGGCCCGTCCGGCCAGGCTGATCCCAGGCCAGACCTGTCACCATGCACTGACCGTCACCCGACACGCACCGAGGAGCAGATCATGACCGAGACCCAGTTCCAGGCGATGCGCCAGGCCGTGGTGGACGGCGACGCGGAGGCGGCCGAGGCCGCCGCGAAGGCCGCCATCGCCGCCGGGATCCCGCCCCTCGCCGCGATCGACGAGGGGTTCATGCCCGGCATGAAGGAGGTCGGAGCCGGCTTCGCGGCCGGCGACCTGTTCCTGCCCGACATGATGCTGGCCGCCCGGGCGATGCAACGGGCCCTCGGCGTGCTGGAGCCGGAGCTGAAGGCCGCCTCGATCGAGCGGACCGTGGCCGGCCGGGTCGTCATCGGCACCGTCGCCGGCGACATCCACGAGATCGGCAAGAACCTGGTCGGGATGCTCCTCTCGACCTCCGGCTTCGAGGTCCATGACCTTGGCGTCAACGTCGCGGCCGAGCGCTTCGTCGAGGCCGCCCGCGAGCACCGCGCCGACATCGTCGGCCTCTCGGCCCTCCTGACGACCACGATGACCGGCCAGCGCACGGTCATCGCCGCCCTGACCGAGGCCGGCCTGCGCCCGCCCGTCAAGGTGATGGTCGGCGGCGCGCCGGTGACCGGCCAGTGGGCGGCCGAGATCGGCGCCGACGGCTACTCGGAGGACGCCATGGGCGCGGTCGAGCTCGCCAGGCGGCTGGTCGGCGCGGCCGGCGCGTCCCCGGAAGGGGCGGCCCGGTGAGCGCCCCCCTGAACCCCATCGCGACGCGCGGCGTGCGCGTCGAGGTGCTCGACGACGACGCGATCGGCCGGATCCACGAGGCGACCCTCCACGTCATCGAGCACGTCGGCGTGCGCTTCCCGTCGCAGCGCGCCCTCGACACCTGGGAGGCCGCGGGCGCCGAGGTCGACCGGGCGACCCAGGTCGCCAGGGTGCCGAAGGCGACGATCGAGGCCGCCCTCAAGACCGCGCCCCCGGTCTACCCGCTCGCCGCGCGCGACCCGGCGCTCGACCTGCTGCTCGACGGCGAGCACGTCTACGCCGCGACCGACGGCTGCGGGATCGAGGTCGCCGACCTGGAGACCGGCGAGCGCCGCCCGTCGCGCCTGGCCGACGTCGCCGAGATCGCCCGCCTCGCGGATGCGCTCGACGAGGTCGCGTTCCACTGGATTCCCGTGTCCGCCCAGGACCGGCCGGCGGCCTCGCGGTCCCTCCACGAGCTGCTGGCCTGCTGGGCCAACAGCACGAAGCACGTCCAGACCGAGTCGATCGTGACCGAGCGCGAGGCGCGCGCCGCGGTCGAGATGGCCTCCGCCATCGCCGGGGGCCGCGAGGCGCTCCGGGCCCGCCCGGTCCTGTCGATGATGCAGTGCACGACGAGCCCGCTCGGGCAGGACGGGGGGAGCATCGACGCGGGGCTCGTCGCGGCCGAGGCCGGGATCCCCGTCGGCTACATGACCATGGCGTCGGCGGCGTTCACGGGCCCGGCCACGGTGGCCGGCACGCTCGTCGTCGGGAACGCGGAGGTCATCTCGGCCCTCGCGCTGATGCAGATCGCATACCCGGGCTCGCCGGTCTACTACGCGGCCGCGCAGACCGCGATCGACCTGCGCTCCGGCGCCTACACCGGCGGCGGGCCGGAGGACTTCCTGTTCGGCGCGGCGACGAACGCCCTGGCCGACTTCTACCGGGTCCCGCTCTCGATGGGCGCGTTCGCCACCGGCGCCAAGGCGCCCGACTGGCAGGCCGGCGTCGAGAATGCCCTGTCGTCCTTCCTGGCCTCGGCGTCCGGCTCGGACATGCTGCTGGGTCTCGGGCTCCTCAACGGCAGCCGCATCTACTCCCACGAGCAGCTTCTCCTTGACGCGGAGATCTACTCCATCGTCCGGGCGACGCTCCTGGGGATCCCGGTCGACGACGAGTCGCTCGCGCTCGCCACGATCGCCGAGGTCGGGCCGGCCGGCGACTACCTGACCGCCCCCCACACCCGGCGCCACATGCGCTCGTTGTGGCGCCCGCGCTTCATGGACCGGCGCCCGATGGGCGTCGTGGAGGTCGAGGGCGGTGGGCCTCGCGCCTGGGCCAACGCCAAGGCGCGCGAGCTCCTGGCGACGCACGTGCCCGAGCCGCTCGAGCCGGGGCTGGCGGCGGAGCTCGCCGGCGTCGTCGGCGGGGTCGAGCGCGCGGCCGGCGTCGAGGCGGCGCCGACGGCGGTGGCTGCCCTGCTCACGACCGGAGCCCCGCGATGAGCCGGGCCGCCGGGGAGGAGCCGCTCCGGCCGGTCCTCCGGCTCCTGGGGCCGGACCTCGTCGGAAGGATCCTCGAGGAGGCCTTCGAGCTGCTGCGCGACCCCGGCGTCCGGGTCCAGGACGCCGAGGCCGTGGCGCTCCTCCGGGACGCCGGCGCGGAGGTCCGGGGCGAGGTCGTCCGGGTCCCGACGGCCCTCGTCGAGGGCGCGCTCGCCACGGTGCCGGCGTCGTTCGACCTGTTCGACCGCTCGGGCGCGCCGTCCGTCCGCTACGGTGCCGGGATCGTCCAGTTCGACCCCGGCTCGTCCGGCGTCAACATGCTGGACCCGGTCACCGGGGATCACCGGCCGTCAACCGCCGCCGACCTGGTCCGCCTCGTACGCGTCGCGGAGATGCTCCCGGCGTACGCCGCCCAGTCGACCGCGATCGTCTGCGGCGACGTCCCGGCCGAGATCGGCGACCTGTACCGCCTCTTCCTCGTGCTCCTCGGGTCGGCGAAGCCGGTCGTCACGGGTGCCTTCAGCCCGCTCGGGACGGCGGCGATGATCGACCTCCTGGCGCTCGACGCCGGCGGCCGCGAGGCGCTGGCGGCGCGGCCCCGGGCGGTCTTCGACGTCTGCCCCTCGCCGCCCCTCACCTGGACGGCGTTCGGCGCCCGGAACCTGGTCGACCTGGCCCGGGCCCACGTCCCGGCCGAGATGGTGTCCATGCCGCTCGCGGGGGGAGCGGCTCCCGTGACCCTCGTCGGCTCGGTGGTGCAGCACGCCGCGGAGTGCCTGGCGGGCATCGCGATCCACCAGCTCGCGCAGCCCGGTGCGCCGATCGTCTGGGGCGGCGCCCCGGCGATCGTCGACATGCGGACCGGCGTGACCCCGATGGGCGCGATCGAGACGGCCATGCTCGACGCCGCCTACGCGCAGGTCGGCAAGGACCTCAACCTGCCGACCCACGGGTACCTCTGCGCGACCGACGGCAAGGTGATCGACCACCAGGCCGGCCTCGAGAGCGGGATGTCGGCGCTGGTCGGCGCGCTCGCCGGGATCGACATGATCTCGGGCGCCGGGATGCTCGACTCGCTGCGCTGCCAGAGCGCGGAGAAGCTCGTCCTCGACGCCGAGGGGATCGCGATGGCCCAGCGGCTGCTGCGGGGCATCGCCACGCCGACGGAGACGCTGGCCACGGCGATGATCCGGGCGGCCGGCCCGGAGGCCCGCTTCCTGGAGCAGCCGGAGACGCGGCGGCTGTTCCGCTCGGAGCAGGCGCTGCCGTCGTCGGTGATCGACCGGGCCTCGCTGCGGGCCTGGGAGGACGCCGGGCGGCCGGATGCGGCCGTCCGGGCCCGCGATCGGGTGGAGGAGCTGCTGGCCGCGTACGTGCGGCCGGCGCTCGATCCGGCCGTCGAGGCGGCGATGGTCGACTTGGTCCGCGCGGCCGGCGCGCCGTTCGGCCTGGCGGAGGAGCTGCCGGGGGTGGCAGCGCGGTGATCGCGGACCGGGCCTGATCAGGGGCTGGTGCTGCGGTACGAGTGGTCGGCGAGGGAGCCGTCCTCGAGCGAGAGCATGCACGCGACATCCGCGATGCCGCTGTTCCACTCTGCCTCCGAGGGCGACCACCAGGACCAGGTGAGAGCCTGCTGGTCCTCCGGCCACGCCCCGGTGTACGCGGCGAAGGCCCGGGGGCAGACGTCATTCGCAAAGGTCGCGAAGGCCGCTTCACCCGGGAACGCGGTGCCCGGGTGCTTCGCGATCTCGTAGAGCTCGTAGCCGTGGAGCTCGTCGCACGCCAGCCGGCGGAGGGTGCCGCCGCCATCCTCCGAGTACGTGAAGCACTCGCCGACCGCGAGGTCGGTCCAGGCGACCTCGGGTCCCGCGAGCTGCGTCGTGCCGTCCGGAAACGACGGTTCGGTCTTCGCTCCTCCCCCGATGAGGCCGCCGACGAAGCCGATGAGCCACCACAGGAAGACCCCGATGCCGATCACCTTGCCGATGCCGCCGCGACCGACGCGCGACGGGGCCGGAGGCGACCAGGCCCGGTCGGCCGGAGGAGCCGACACCGCCTGGACGCTGGCGAGCGTCGGAGCGGGGGGCGTCGTCCCGGTGCGCGCCGGCCGCCGGCTCGGGTCGACGTACGCGCGGAGGTAGAGGAACCCGTCGACGTCGACGACCTCGTCGCCGAGCCGCGCCAGCTCCTCGTCGAGCTGCGCGTCGGTCATCGCGGTGTCGATCCGCAGGCGCGCCCACGCCAGGAGCCCGGGCTTCGAGATGCCGAGGCGGTGAGCCTCGAGGATGCCGCGGACGGTCTCCATGACGAACCCCGTGCGGGCCGGACGCGCCGAGTATTCGGCACGCCAGCTGATCCGGTCGAGGGACGTTCGGCCCGATCAGCCTGGCCCCGATCGCGGCGGGTGAGCCACCGGAGCCGGGATCAGGGGTTGGCGCCGCGGTAGGACTGGCTCGTCCGGCTGCCATCGATCGGCGTCAGGTAGCAGGCGACCTCCCGGTCCCCGTTGCCCCACGAGCGTTCCGTCGGCGCGAACCAGCCGATGTCGAGGACCTCCTGGCCGTCGAAGCCGCTGCCGGTGTACGCCTCGAACGCCGGCAGGCACTGGGCGTCGACGTACGTGCTGAAGTCGTCGTCCGACGGGTAGCTGGAGCCGGGGTGGTCCTCCACGAAGAACACCTCGCCGTCGTGCGGCTCGCTGCAGTCGAGGCGGCGCACCTCGTCGAACTGGTCCTCCGACGGGAGGATCAGGCAGTCGCCGAGCTCGATGTTGAAGGCCCCCACGACCGAGCCGGAGGTCGGGGTCGGAAGGGCGGGCGTCACGTCGACCGGCGTCGCGTCGGCCGGGGGCGTGCCGGTGTCCGCGTCGCGCAGGAGGGCCGCGCCGACGCCGGCCGCGAGGAGGAACCCGAGGACGGCGACCCCGGCGACGACCATCGTCCGGCGGCCGCCGGGGGACGGCGCCGGCGCCCAGCCTTCTGTGTGCGGTCGGCTGCTGAGTCCCGGATCCGCCCTCTGCCGGCGGCCATGGCGGCGGCGTACCGGCTCCGGCCTCTGCCGGCGGCCACGCAGGCGCAGCCGCGGCTCCGCCCGGCGCCACCCAGCCCGGGATCGCCTCGGGCCCGCGCGCCGGCGGGGGAGCGGGCGGCCACGGCGGGGGAGCGGCCGGCCACGGCGGGGGAGCGGCCGTCGGCGCGCCGGCTACGTCCCCGCCCAGCGCGGATGCCGGCGCATACCGGCGCAGGTACAGGAAGCCCTGCACGTCGACGACCTCGTCCCCGAGGGCGGCCAGCGCCGCCTCCAGCTGTGCGTCGGTCATCGTGGGGTCGCCGCGCAGGCGTGCCCAGGCGAGAAGCCCGTCGCGCGAGATGCCCGACTCGTGCGACGCCAGGATCTCCCGGATCGTTTCCACGCTGCTCCTCCCTGGGCGGTCGTCGCGGTCAGTATGGGCGGTGCGTCATCACGCGCGACGGCGCGCCCGGCAGTCAGTGGCTGGCGATCCGCTCGGCGAGGGACCGGCCGGTCGGGGGCGACCCGGTCGCCTCGGCGCGGCGGTCCAGGCGGGACATGGCGCCCTGGGTGTAGCGGATGCCGATCCAGCGGAGCGGCTCGACCTCCCAGTCCGGGCTGCGATGGTTGGCCAGCGGCAGCTCGGTCAGCGGGCTCCGCTCGCCGGTGATCAGGTCGGCGAGCGTGCGCCCGGCGAGGTTGGCCGTGGAGACCCCGTGGCCGGTGTAGCCGCGGGCGCTCGCGATCCCGCTCCGGGGGTTGAACGCGAACGTCGGGTGCCAGTCGCGCGGCATGCCGAGGGGCCCGCCCCAGGCGTGCGTGAAGCGAACGTCGCGGAGCATCGGGAACCACGTCCGCACGAAGCCGCGGAGCATCTCGTGGGTCGGGTCGTGGCGGTCGTAGGCGTCCTTGATCGGCGACCCGAGGCGGTACGGCGCCCCTCGGCCGCCGAAGAGGATCCGGCCGTCGGCGGTCCGCGAGAGGTAGTCGATCGACAGGCGGGCCGACGCGACGACCTCCCGCCCGGCCCACCCGATCTCCGCCCAGCGGGAATCGTCGATCGGCTCCGTCAGCACGATGAGCGAGTACATCGGCACGAGCTGCCGGTGGAGCTTCGCCAGGCGCGTCAGGTAGGCCTCCCCGGCGAGAACGACCACCGGCGCGCGGATCTCGCCCCGCGGCGTGACGAGGGCCGCGGGGGCCGCCCCGGCTGCCCCGCTCACGGCCGCCCGGACGTCGGCCACCGGAGTCCGCTCCACGATGCGGGCCCCCATCCGCTCGACGAGCGCCGCGAGCCCGCGTACCAGGCGTCCGGGGTGGACGATCGCCGCCGCTGGCGTCCAGAGCCCGGCCACCGCCCCGGCGATCTGGACCTTCTGGGCCACGCCCGCGGCATCGAGGAGCCGGTAGCGCTCGCCGAAGCCGAACCGCTCGTACTCGCGGAACGAGGCTTCGATGGCCGGCACGTGGTGCGGGCCGCGGGCGACCAGCAGCTCGCCGCCCTTGTGGAAGCCCGCGTCGACGCCCTCCGCGGCGGCAACCCGCCCGACCTCGTCGACGGCGTCGTAGGTCGCCTGCTGGACCCGTCGCGCGGCGTCCTCGCCGTGGAGGTGGGCGAGGAGGTCCATCGAGATGTTGAGGTCGGGCGCGCACCAGGCGCCGTTGCGGCCCGAGGCCCCGAACCCGGCGATCTCGCCCTCGGCGACGACGATGCGCAGGCCGGGCTGGCGCTTCAGCAGGTAGTACGCGGTCCAGAGCCCGGTGTACCCGGCGCCCAGGATGGCGACGTCGCACTCCGTCGTCCCGTCGAGCGGCGGGCGAGGCGTGAGATCGCCGGCGGTCTCCAGCCAGTACGAGACGTCGGCGTAGCGGTCCATGCCGAGAGAGTAGGGGAGCCGCCCAGGCGTGGTGGCCGCGTCGCGCCCGGTGCGCCCGCCGGCGCCCGGTGGCCGCGTCGCGCTCGGTGCGCCAGCGGCGCTCGGGCGCCCGGCCGGTGTCCCGCCCGGTGCGTGGCGGGCCTCGTCGCTCCGTATTCTTCTGCGCATGGCCTCAGATCCCGCGCGCGAACGCGGGCGCCTGCGCGGGATCCTCCTCGACGTCGAGCCGCTCCGGCGCGACCGCGACTTCCGGATGCTGTGGATCGGCCAGGTGATCAGCGGCGTCGGACGCCAGGTCACGGTCGTGGCGCTGCCGTTCCAGCTCTACGTGCTGACCGGGTCCACGCTCGCCGTCGGCCTCCTGGCGCTCGTCCAGCTCGTCCCGATCCTGGTCTTCGCCCTCGGCGGCGGCGCCGTGGCCGACGCCGTCGACCGCCGGCGCCTGCTGCTGCTGACCCAGCTCGGCCTGGCGGGCGCGAGCGCCGCCCTGTTCGGGCTGGCCATCACGCCCGGGGCGCCGATCTGGGGCTACTACGTGGTGGCCTTCGTGGCCGCGGGGGTCGGATCCGTGGACCAGCCGGCGCGCGCGTCCAGCATCCCGCGACTCGTCCCTGCCGAGCGCCTGCCGGCGGCGATCGCCCTGAACCAGCTGGGGTTCAACGCCATGGCCGTCGTGGGCCCGGCCCTGGGCGGGATCCTCATCGCGACGGTCGGCGTCCCGGCGGCCTTCTTCTTCGACGCGGTGACGTTCGTCGCCGCGATCGTCGCCCTCCTGCTGATCGCCCCGATCCCGCCCCATCCGGGCGCGGCTCGGCCGAGCCTCGACACGGTCAAGGAGGGCCTGCGCTTCGTCCGGGGCCGGCGGGTCGTCCTGTCGAGCTTCGTGGTGGATCTCGTCGCGATGGTCTTCGGGATGCCGACCTCGCTGTTCCCCGCCCTGGCGCTGGACGTCTTCGGCGTCGGGCCGGCGGGCGTCGGGCTCATGACCGCCGCGCCGGCGGCGGGGGCTCTCATCGGGGCGGTCTCGTCCGGCTGGGTCGGGAGGCTCGCCCGCCCGGGCTGGGCGGTGATCGTGGCGGTGGCCGGCTGGGGGATGGCGATCACCGCCTTCGGGGTGACCACCTACATCCTCCTCGGGTCGGCGGAGCTGAGCTTCGCACTCGCCCTGGTGTTCCTGGCCTGCGCCGGGGCGGCCGACGTCTACAGCGCCGTGCTCCGCTCCGCGATCGTCCAGCTCGACACCCCGGACGAGCTGCGCGGGCGGGTCGCCTCGATCCACATCCTCGTGGTGACGAGCGGGCCTCGCCTCGGCGACGCGGAGGCCGCTGCGGTCGCTGCCGTTGCCGGCCCCGAGCTCTCGGTGCTGTCGGGCGGCATCCTCTGCCTTGTCGGGCTCGGCGCGGTCGCGCGCCGCTTCCCGGAGCTGGCCCGGTACGTCTACCCGCCGTCGCGGCCGCCGGAGCCCGTGGCCTGACGGTCAGGCGCGGACGCTGTCCGCCGGCCTGTCCGACGTCGCGGTCTCGTGGCCGCGCTCGCGGCTGCTCGTCGCGGCACGCTCCGCGAGAAGCCCGTCGAGCTGTGCCAGGTACGCCGACGCGCCCTCCCGCTCGAGGATCTTCCGCGCCTCTCTCGCCGCGAGGTCTGCGAGCGGATCGCCGGCCGGCGCGACGGCGAGGCAGTCGAGCGCGCTCACCGCGAGGGCCATGTCCAGTCGCAGGTCGCGGTACCGACGCCAGGCGTCGACGAAGCCGGCGGCTGCCTCGCCCCAGCGTCCTTCGAGCGCAGCGACACCGGCCGCGAGGGCGTCGCGATGGAGGCCCATCGCGGTCCCGCGCCAGCCGTCGGCATCGAGCCGTTCCAGGGTGGCTGCCGCCCGAGGCAGGTCGCGCAGGCGGAGCGCGGCGCGTAGGGTCAGGACCCGCGCGAACGGCCCGTTCAGGTCGTCCACCTGGGCTGGCCCCGCGTCCCGGATCGCCTCCTCGAAACGGCCCTCGGCGAGAGCGACCAGCGCCAGCCCGATGGCCGCCCCGGCGAGGACCTGGGGATCCGGGTGGGCAGCGGTGAATGCCCGGATTGCATCCGTGGTCGCCGTCACGTCACGCCCGCGAACCGCCGCGAGCTCGACCCGCGCGACATCCAGCGTGATCCGATCCGCGGGCTCCAGCTCGTCGCGATCGACGGCATCGAGCTCCGCCTCGATCCAGGCCCACTCCCCGACGGCCAGCGATACCTCGGCGGTGTTCATGAGCGTGGTCAGGCGAAGAGACCCCATCCCGAACCGGCGAGATAGCTCGACGGTGCGCCGTCCCAGCTCGACCGACGCCCGCGGGTCCTCCTCGATGAGGCCCAGGGCGAGGGTGAAGGCGGCACGCGCCGTCAGCGGCCCGGGGCTGGCCCGCTCGGCGAGCTGGAGCGACGACTCCAGGAGCGCCCGCCCCTCGATCGTCCGGCCCACCAGCAGGTACGAGTGGCCCTTCTGCTGCATGCCGTCGATCACGAGGTCCGCCAGGCGCAGCCGCTCCGCGTCGACGAGCCCGCGGTCCGCCAGCTCGAGCGCGCGCTCCTGGTCGGCCAGCTGGGCGTGGCCGCCGGCGAGCCCCAGCCAGAGCTCCACGAGGACGCGGTGCGGGGCCAGGTCGGCGATCTCGGCTGCCGCCGCCTCCGCGATCGGCATGGCCTCCAAGAGCCGGCCGCTCGACGCGAGCGCGCGGCTCAGTCCCAGCGACGCCCGCGCCGCGCCCACCCGGTCGCCCAGGGCCTGGTAGCGCGCGAGGGCATCCCGGAAGGATGCCTCGGCGGCGGCGAAATGCCCCAGGTGGCGGCTGGCCACCCCGATCTTCTCGATGAGCTCGGCCTCTTCGGTCGGCTCGGTCGTGACGGACCGTGACCGCTCCCAGTAGGCGATCGCGCTCTCGTGGGCGCCCAGCGCGGTCGCCCGGTCGGCCGCGCCGCGGAGCGCGACCCGCGCCTGCGCTGCGACGGCCTCGCCCTCGGGGCCCTCGGGCGACGCCTGGTAGGCATCCACGTAGTGCGTCGCCAGGACGCCGGCGACCTCGTCGTCGCCGAGCGACTCGTAGTAGCGCGCGGCCGCCAGGTGCTTCGTCCGCCGGTCGCGCCGCGCCAGGGTGGAGTAGGCGACCTCCCGGACCAGCCCCTGCGTGAAGCCGAACTGCCCGCGCTCAGGGGACCGGGGATCCGTGTCCAGGTGCAGGATCTCGCGGTGGACGAGCGCACGCAGCCGCGGCTCCAGCGCCTCCTCGTGCTCGCCGGTGAGGGCCGCCAGCGCCGCCACGCTGAACGACTGCCCCAGCACCGAGCCGTCCTGGAGGAGCGCCCGATCAGCCGGATCGACGGCGTCGAGCCGCGCCGCGATCAGCGCATGGAGCGTGTCGGGGACCTGAAGCTCGCCCAGGTCGCCCGTCGGCTGGTAGACACCGTCCGACTCCTCGAGCTTGCCGTCCTCGACCAGCATCCGGATCGTCTCGACCGCATAGAGCGGGATCCCGTCGGCGCGCTGGAGGACGGCCCGCACCGTGGCAGGCGGGAGGCCCGGGACCAGGCTGCCCAGCAACTCCCGCATGGCGCCGTCGGAGAGCGGCCCGAGCGCGAGCGCCACGAAGTTCCGCCGGCCCGCGCCCCAGTCCGGCCGGCGCTCCAGGAGGTCCGGCCGGGCCAGCGTGATGACGAGAATCGGGTAGCCGATGGACCACTCCAGCAGGTGGTCGATGAACTCCATCAGGCCGGTGTCGGCCCACTGCAGGTCCTCGAAGACGAGGACGGTGGTGCCCTTGAGCGAGATGCGTTCGAAGAACGTGCGCCAGGCGTCGAACAGCTCCGCGCGACCGCCCGCCGGGGCCTCCCCGACGCCGAGGAGCGACAGCAAGGCGGGCTCCAGGCGGAGGCGTTCGGCGTCGTCGTCGACGAACTCGGCGAGGGTCGCGACGATCCGCTCGGAGGTCGTCGACGCGTCGTCGCCCTCGCGGAGGCCGGCGCGCCGACGGACCATCTCGCCCAGGGCCCAGAACGTGAGGCCCTCGCCGAACGACGGCGAGCGTCCCTGGTGCCAGTAGATATCCTCGGACACGCCGTCGATGTACTTGAGGAACTCCCACGCGAGCCGGCTCTTGCCGATGCCGCCCTGGCCGGTGACCGACAGCAGCCGGACACGGCGCTCCCGCGACGTGGCGTGGAGGAAGTCCTTGAGGAGGCGGAGCTCGTCGTCGCGCCCGACGAACGGCGCCTCCACGCCCTCCGCCCGGCCGAGGCCGCCGCGCTCCGCGACGACCCGCAGGGCCCGCCATGCCGGGACTGGGGCCGTCTTGCCCTTCAGGAGCTGGTCGCCTGCCTCCTCGAAGGCGATGGAGCTCGACGCGGCCCGCTTCGTGGACTCACCGACGAGGACGGTCCCGGGCGGCGCGACCGACTGGAGGCGCGACGCGGTGTTGACGAGGTCGCCGGCGACCATCCCCTGCCCGACCACGCCGACGGCGACCGCCGCCTCGCCGGTGAGGACGCCAACCCGCAGCTCGAGCGCGTCGTCGCCCGACTGGCGGCCGAGGTGGCGGATCGCGTCGACGAGCTCGAGCCCGGTCCGCACGGCCCGCTCGGCGTCGTCCTCCTGGGCCACGGGGGTGCCCCAGACGGCCATCACGGCGTCGCCGATGAACTTCTCGACGGTGCCGCCGTAGCGCTCGACGATCTCCCGGCAGAGGTCGAAATAGCGGGCGAGGAACTCGCGGACCTGCTCGGGATCCGTGCCGTCCGAACGGGTCGTGAAGCCGACGAGGTCTGCGAAAAGGACGCTGACGAGGCGCCGCTCGGTGATGGCCCCGGGCGTCGTCGCCCCGGCCGCCGCGGTTGCCGCCGGAGCCGTGCCCACCCCGACCAGTCCACCGCCCGCTGACGCCCGGAGCGCGCCGCCGCCCCCCGCGGCCGCCCCCAGGGGCGTGCCGCACTCGCCGCAGAACTTCATGGCGGACGGGTTCTGGAACCCGCAGGCCGGGCAGCCGCTCGCGAGGCGGGTACCGCACTCACCGCAGAACTTCACGCCGGCCGGGTTCTGGTGACCGCAGGCGGGACAGGTCACGTGGGCATCCTCGAGATCCGTGGAGGCGGGAGCGTAGCCCATTTGTGCATGCGAGCGAAAGAGGTCACGCGGGCGTCTCCTCCTCGGGCACGGTCACGTCGATGACGGCGGCCCCCAGCGCCCGGACGAGGTCTGCGGGCGCCAGATGAAGGTTGACGCCGCGGACGCCCCCACCGATGGCGACGCGCTCGCTGGCCATCATCGAGGCATCGGCGACGACCGGCCACGCGCTGCTGGCCCCGAACGGGGTGATCGCCCCGCGCTCGTACCCGGTGACGGCCTTCGCCTCGTCCTGGTCGGGCAGCGAGAGGCGGCTGACGCCGAGGTGCGCCCGGAGCTTCGGCCAGTCGAACCGCCGGCCCGCCGGGACGAGCACGAAGACGTAGTCGTCGGCCCCGCGCCGGACCACGATGGTGCGGAGCAGCGACCCGAGGTCGATCCCCTGGAGCCGCGCGCTCTCCTCCGGGTTTCGCGCCGGGTCCGTGCGGACGATGGTGTAGGCGATCCTCGTTCCCGCGAGCGCGCGGAGGGCCGGCGTGTCGGTGGGGTCGGGGGCGGGGACGCTCATCGATGCTCCTATGTCAAGCGGCGGTCGCGAGCGGTGCCCGCGCCGTCGCCCGGAGGAGCTCATCGTGGCGCATCCGGCGGTAGACCTCGTCGCTGATCCGCCGGCGGAGGGCCCGGATCGCCTCCGTCTTGCTGTCGCCGGCGGCGCGGCGGTGCTCGTAGTAGGCACGACCCCGGTCGCCCAGGCGCATCTGGGTGATGGCGATCCGGTGGAGGACGACGTTGACCTGGCGGTCGCCCGTGCGGGACAGGCGGTGGCGCTCGGTGTTGCCCGACCAGACCGGCAGCGGTGCCGAGCCGTTGTGGCGGGCGAAGGCGGCGGCCGACCGGAAACGGCCGGCGCCCGCGACCTGGCCGACGAGCTTGGCGGCCGACAGCGGCCCGCAGCCGGGCAGGGCGAGCAGCGACGGCGCGACGAGGGCGACGAGGCGCTCCAGCTCCCGCTCGAGCTCCCGGATGACCTTGGTGAGATCGCGGATCCGGGCGACGAGCTCGCGGGCGATCCGGGCCACGGTGCCCGGGACGCCGGCCAGCCGCACCTCGAGCGCGTCGAGCACGACCGCCCGGTCGAGACTGCGGGGAGCGGGCTCGTTGCCGGGGTCGAGCTCGTGGAGGTGCCAGCGGAGGCGGTTGGTCGCCCGGGTCCGCTCGGCGACGAGGTCCTCGCGGTGGTCGACGAGAAGGCGCAGCTCGCGCTCCTCGCCGTCGAGCGTGGCGACCGGCAGGTCAGGGTTCGCGAGCGCGGCCCGGGCGACGGCGAGGGCGTCGATCGGATCGCTCTTGCCCTGCTCGCGGCCGTGGCGGCGGGCGCCGGCCATCAGCCGGGTCGGCACCCAGGTGACGGCCTCGCCCGCCCGCAGCAGGTCGGCCGACAGGCGGCGGGACAGGTGCCGGGTGTCCTCGAGCGCGAACCGGCGGTCCGGGAACCGGGACGCCCAGCGGACGAGCTCGAGGTGGCCCTCGCCGGTCGCCGCGAGGGTGACCTCGGCGACCTTGCGGCCGTTGCCGTCCGCGGCCACCGCGGTGTGCGTGCGCTTGTGCGAATCGATGCCGATGACGATCATCTCCTCGTCGCCTCCTGATCAGGGGTGACACTCCGGACCGGCCGGTGGACACGCCTGAGTGGGGGCGGTTGCCACGCTCCTATGAAGTCACACCGGTCGGTCCGATCCATGTCCGGCGGCCGGCAGATCGATGGGATGCCACACCCGTCGGCGGGCAGCGAGGATACGAGCCAAGCCGCCGGACACCCGACAGGGTGACACTCAGGCGCAGGATAGCGTCACCGCGTCGCGCTACCGCACTGCGACCGCTCGTGGCTCGACCGGATGACGTGCTCAGCATGACGCCGCCGCCGCCGGTGGCGCATCCGTCGAGAAGGAGCTCCCGTGACCGCGATCGACCCGAAGCAGGTCCTCGGCGCCCTCTCCGGTGGCCGCGTGCTCGACGTCGCCACCGGCGCGGGCGACTTCGTCCGGTTCCTGCTCGACGGCCTGCGCGATCACGACGAGATCGTCGGGATCGACGTCAACCCCGCCCGAGCCGCCGCGTTCGCGGAGGCGTTCGGCGACCGTGCGGAGGTCCGGTTCGCCGAGATGGACGCCCACCGGCTCGACTTCGCCGACGGCTCGTTCGACACCGTCTGCGTCTCGAACTCGCTGCACCACTTCGCCGACCCGTCCCCGGTGCTCGCCGGGATGCTGCGCGTGCTCCGCCCGGGCGGACTGGTGATCGTCAACGAGATGTACCGCGACGGGCAGTCCGAAACGCAGACGACCCACGTCCTGCTCCACCACTGGTGGGCGGCCGTGGGCACGGTCCGGGGCGAGGTCCACCGGGAGACCTACCGGCGTGCCGAGATCGTGGCGCTCGTCGAGGGCCTCGGCCTCGCCGACCTGCGGCTCGTGGACCTGGCCGACGCGGACGAAGACCCGCACGACCCGCAGACGGTCGCGGAGATGGAGGCGGCCGTCGACCGCTACGTCGCGCTCGCGGAGGGGCATCCCGAGCTCCAGGCGCGCGGCGAGGAGCTGCGCGCCCGCGTGCGCGAGGTCGGCGTGCGCAGCGCCACGCAGGTCGTCGCGATCGGCCGCCGCTGAGCCGGACGCTGGCGCTCATCCGGCGGTCGCGGCCGCCGCGAGCGCCGCAGCCACGGCCTGGACGTCCCGGTAGAACGCGGTGGCGCGGAGCCGGTCGGGGTCGCCCAGGCTCGCCTCGTATCCATCGTCGTAGGCGATCACCCCGAGGAGCGCCACGTTGCCGTCGTCGAGGCGGCCGCCGGCCCCCCCGGCCCCGTCGCCGTGGGCGAGGTTCGAGACCAGCCCGAGGACGGACAGGTCCAGTCGCCGCAGGACCTCGAGGGTCTTGCGGGTCGTCACGAGCGTGAGCTCCGACGGCGTGGTGACCACGAGGTACTCCGCCCTGGGCAGGTACCGTGCCGCGTCGAGCAGGGTGTCGCCGAAGCCGGGCGGCATGTCGACGACGAGGACGTCGAGGGCGTCCCAGATCGTGACCGCCAGCAGCTCCAGGATGGCGTTCGTGACGTCGCTGCCGCGCAGGAGCGCGGGACGCTCGCCGACGATGCTCGCGATCGACATGAACGTGACGCCTGCGACCCGGTCGGGCACGAGGCCGCCGTCCTCGTGAAGCCCCGGGCGCGGGACGCCGAGAATCACGTGGTCTGACGGCCCCCAGAGGTCGAGGTCCAGCAGGCCGACACGCTGCCCGTCCGCGGCGAGGGCCAGGGACAGCCCGACGGCGACGGAGCTCTTGCCGATCCCTCCCTTGCCGCCGGTGATCGCCACCACGCGCCGCACGTCCCGAAGTCGCCGCTCGACCACGGCCGGACGAGGATCCACCCGCGCTACCCGTTGACCGCGACGAGCGAGACACCCCGGCCGCCGGTCACGGCGAAGTCGGGGCTGGAGCAGGCGGGGCAGTCCACGTAGAGGCCGACCATCTCCGGCAGGAGGTGGATGTTCTCGCGCTCGTCCTCGGGCAGCGCCGCGAGGCTGTCCTGCAGCGTCCAGGACTGCCCACACCGCCGGCAGGCGCACCGGGCCAGGTCGGTCTCGAAGGTGAACCGGGTGTCGGCCAGCTCGGGTGCCTGTGCCTGGGCGGCGCTCAGCCCGAACTCGAAGGCCCCCCGGTCGACCGACTGGAGCTCGCCGAGCCCGATGACGACCTCGCGGATCGTCGCGATGCTGCGCTCGCGGGCGACCTCGACCGCCTTCGCCACCACCGCCTCGGCCAGGGCCCACTCGTGCATCCGATCCTCGTCTCGCGGGCGTCCGGACCGTCACTCTGCGCGGCCGGGCGGCGAGGGCACGCCGCCCCCGCATGGTACCCGGCCCCGACCGGCAGCCATCGAAGCTCGCCCGGTCCCCGCGATCCCCGGCCTCGCGGGCTCCAGCCCGGTCCTGGTCGGCCGCGAGGCGGAGCTGCGCGCGCTCGAAGAGGCCGTCGCGACGCGTGCCGAGCGTCCGGTGGTGCTCGTCGGCGGCGAGGCGGGCATCGGGAAGACGCGGCTCACCGGCGAGCTGGTGTCGCGCGCGGTGGCGGGCGGCGCGACGGTCGCCGTCGGCTCCTGCGTGGAGCTCGGCGCCGACCTCCTGCCGTATGCGCCGTTTGTCGAGTCGCTCGGCCGCCTCGTCGAAGGGCTCGGCGAGGGCGCCGATGAGGTCCTGGGCCCGGCGCGGGCGGAGCTGGCCCCGCTGCTGCCGGGCGCCGCCGTGACGGACGAAGACGGCGCGCTGGGTGCCTGGAGCCGGGGCCGGATGTACGAGGCGGTCCGGGGCCTCCTCGACCGGGCGCCCGACCCCCTCATCCTCGTCCTGGAGGATGTCCACTGGGCCGACCGCTCCACGCTGGAGCTGCTCCTCTACCTGGCACGGCGCCTTCGTCACGGTGGCCGAGGCGATCGACGACGACCTGCTGCCCGGCGAGCGGGTGCGCCTCCACGCGGCGCTGGCACGGATCCTGCGCGAGCGACCGGATCTTGCGAGCGGCACGTCGGCCGGTGCGGCGGCCGAGCTGGCCCACCACCTGCTCGCGGCGCGCGACCTCCCCGCGGCGCTCCAGGCAACCGTTCGAGCCGCGGACGACGCCGCCATCGCACGTGCGTATCCGGAGGCTCGCGACCTGTACGAGCGTGCGCTCGAGCTCTTCCAGCAGGTGCCCGGGGCCGACGCCCTGGCCGGGATCGATCGCGCGGGCCTCCTGGACCGGGCCGCGGAGGCGAGCTACCACGCCGGCGACGCCGGCCGCGCGGTCGCGCTCGGTCGCCTCGCGGTGGTCGAGGCGGAGGAGGCGGGCGACACGACCCGGACGGGGTACCTCCTCGTGCGCCTCACCGAGTGGACGGAGGAGCAGGGCGACTGGCGCGCGATCCCCGCCCTCGCCGAGCGGGCACTGACCCTCGTGCCGGAAGAGCCGCCGTCGCCCGAGCGTGCCTTCGCCCTGATCGGCCGGGCCTCCGCCCTCTTGCATCAGAGCCGCAACCGCGACCATGCGCAGGCGGCGGCTGAAGCTGCCCACGTCGCGGCCGCGTGCGGCGCCACCGGCTACGAGGCGATCGCGCGATCCATGCGAGCGACCGGGCTCGTCGGCCTGGCCCGTGACGAGGAGGCGATCGAGGAGGTGGAGCGCGCTGCGGCGCTTGCCGCGGCATCCGGCGGCACCGAGGAGGCCGTGATCGTCACCGCCAACCGCCTGGCCGTCTACGGGTTCCCCGGTCACCTCGAACGCCTGGGCGGCGTCCTGGCCGAGGCCCGTCGGGCCTTCGACCGCGAGGGGTCGCTCGTTCTCACCGAGCCATACCTCGACCTCTGGGAGGCCTGCATCATGGAGTGGCAGGGCCGGCGGTCGGAGGCCGAGGAGCTCATCTCCGAGCACATCGGCCGCGCCGCGGCGGGGCCGACGACACGCAGTGAGCTCCTCTCACAGCGGGGCGTCCTGCGCGTTCGTCGTGGCCTGCTGGAAGCGGGAGAGGACGACGCGCGCGCCGCTCTCCAGTTCGGCTACGCGGTCTTCGCGGAGACCGCCGCCGAGGCATGCGAGACGCTCGCGGAGGCGGCCCTTCTGCGCGGCGACCCGGCGGCCGCCCTGGAACGCGTCGAAGAAGGGCTGGCGGCCCTCGAGCCGACCGACGACGTGTCGCGGCGGGCGCACCTGCACGCCCTCGGGCTGTGCGTCGCCGCAGACTTGGCCGAGCGATCGCGGGCGCGGCGCGACCAGAAGCTCGCAGAGGTCGCCTTGGCGGCAGCCGGCCGCCATCGCGAGCGCCTCCAGGCGGCGCTCGACGGCCGCCTGATCGAGGAAGGCGGCGTCAACGATCTCGTGCGGGCGATGGGCGCATGGGGGCTGGCCGAGGCGAGCCGGTGCGCCGGCGAGCCAGACCCGGACGCGTGGGCCGCGGCTGGCGCGGCGCTTCCGGCTGTCGGCGAGACCCACCTCGCGGCGTACTGCCGCCTCCGCGAGGCGGAGGCCGCCCTCGCTGGGCCGGGAGACCGGGCTCGGGCTGAACGCGCGCTGCGCGAGGCACGAGGTTGGGCCGTCATGGTCGGGGCGGAGCCGCTCCTGAACGACGTCGACACCCTGGCGCGACGCGCGCGGCTGGACCTGGCGGGGGCCCAGCCGCCCGACGGAGCTCCGTCAACGATGGGCGGCCCCACGGCGGCGGCCCCGGACCCGTACGGCCTGAGCCCGCGCGAGCGAGAGGTGCTCGCGCTCCTCGTGGACGGGCGGACGAACCGCGAGATTGGCGCCGCGCTCTTCATCAGCGAGAAGACCGCCAGCGTCCACGTCAGCCACATCCTCGACAAGCTCGGCGTGACGAGCCGTGGTGCGGCGGCCGCGTTGGCGGCTCGTGGCGGACTCGTGAACCTTCCCCCACCCGACCAGCCGGCCCGCGGCAGCTGAGTTCCGTCGGTCCGCCGGCAAACCACACTCGCCGCGTGGGCACGGTCGGGGCGCGCCCGTCTCCAGCTTGGAGGCTGAGGCCGGCGGTGTGTGCCCGGGCCGGCGGAACCGGGTGGGGCCGGCTGCGCCCTGAGCAGACTATCTGCTCAGCGGCGGGTCCCTTGAGCACGGAAGTCACGCCGGGGTGCAGATTTAGCGTGAGCTCCGCGCTCCCACCCCCCGAACCTGACCAGACTACCAGCCGCTCAGGCCGGCAGCGGCGGGTCGTACTCGACGTCGGTCAGCTCCACCTCGATGTACGGCAGCTCGGTCCCGTCGGGGAGCGTCCAGACGGCGGCGCCGCTGACGGGCAGGCGGAGGCCCTCGAACTCGCCGTAGGCGTAGGTCGGCGCGGTCCACGGCCGGAGCTCGAACCCCTTGCCGACCATCGCGTGGCGCTCTGCGCGGAAGGCGACCAGGGCGCCCTCAGCGTCGATCTCGAGCGTGCCGCTCACGCGCAGGTTGCCGTCCGCGATCGAAACGCCCACGTGCGTGTCGTCGATCGCCTCCCAGGTCACCCGCTCACGAAGGAAGGCGCTGGGAAACCACGGCATCTCGGAGAGGTGGCGCAGGAGCGAGGCTCGGTCCATCTCCGGGCCGGCGGCGTCGACGAAGGGGATCAGCGCGCCGGCCTTGATCGTCATGAGCCCGCGTCCCTCGAGGTAGCC
Source organism: uncultured Chloroflexia bacterium (assembly GCA_963725875.1). Classification (GTDB taxonomy): domain Bacteria; phylum Chloroflexota; class Limnocylindria; order Limnocylindrales; family CSP1-4; genus CTSoil-043. Next base: position 284,746 of record CAVRZZ010000004.1, read on the forward strand.
GTCGCGGCCGCGCACGACGGGTAGAGCGGCCGGGCCGACGGTCGCGTCCCAGACGAAGCCCGGCGGCTCGACCGTGTACCACTGCTCGGCGACGAGGGGGAAGGTCATCCCGCCCGGGGAGGGTCGCATCCGGCAGGCCTGGCGCACGCGCACCGTGTCGACCATCGGGCGACCGACGACGCCGGCGTGGCGCAGGTAGCGCTGGGCGGGCTCGGGCAGACCGGCCAGCATCACGTCGGTCACCAGCGGCGGGTGCGGTGGCCGCGGCGCCCCGACCAGACGACGACGGTCGTCGGCGACGTCGCGGTCGAACCGCCGGGCGGCCGCGACGACCACCGCGGCCAGGCCCGCGAAGACGACCAGCTTGACCAGGAACAGGCGCACGAACAGGCGGAGCATCGGGGCACCTCCGCTCGAGATGGTCGGCGGTCGGGCCGGCGTCACGCGAGTGCCGGAGGTCGTCCGGCGCGACCCCGGTCGGCCCACGGCGGCCCACAACGGCCCACAAACGGCCGGCAGCGGCTGGCAACGGCCCACGGGCGGCCCACAACGGCCGGCAGCGGCCGGGCGAGCCCCGCGCGCGCCGGCGTGCGTCCTACAGGTCGGCGACGTCGATGAGGCCGCGGCGGATCGCGTACTTAAGGAGCTCCACCCGGTCGTGGAACCCGAGCTTCTCCATCACGTTCGCCCGGTAGTTGTGGATCGTCTGCTCCGAGAGGTGGAGCGTCCGGGCGATCTCGCGGTTCGTGTGGCCGACGGCGGCCAGGAGCATCACCTCGCGCTCACGCTCGCTGAGCGACTCGTACGGATCCTCGAGCGCTCCGCCGGGCGTCTTGAGCACGTACGTGTTGACCATTCTTGTGACGATCGACGGGCTGACGTACGTCTGGCCCCGGCTGATCGAGCGAAGCGCCGTCACGAAATCCGAGGCCTGGGCCTCGCGCGTCAGGAAGCCGTCGGCGCCCGCCTTGATCGCCAGCGAGAACTGCTCGCTCGTGCAGCGGCACTCGACGGCCAGGATCTTCATCGACGGCTTCGCGGCCCGCACCGCCTCGATCATCTGGAACGACGTGCAGCCCGACCGATCGTACGGCAGGCACTCGGTGATGACCACGTCGGCGGGCGACTGCACGATCTCCTCGCGCATCGCGGTACGGTCGACGACCTCGCCGATCACCTCCATGTCGGGCTCGGCGTCGATCACCTCGCGCAGGCCGACGTTGAGCATTGGGAAGTCGAAGATGGCCAGGAGCACGCCCAGCCGCTTGCCGTTTCCCGGAACGTGCCCGTTCGTGCTCACGCCGACCTCGTCACCTCGCGCAGGGCGCCAACCAAGAACGCCCGCGACGCGGGTATCACTATCGGCCAACGGTGGGGGTGTCGACGTAGGGCCATCCGTCGCTTCCGGCGATCCCTGTGGCCCCTTGCGGACGGGACGAGGGGCACCCCGGCCAGCGCCGAGGTACCGTGCCAGGTGCCGTTGACCGGTGCGAGTGCCGCCGCGCCGTGCCGGGACCGGCGCACCGTGCCGGGTGCCGTTGACCGGTGCGAGTGCCGCCGCGCCGTGCCGGGACCGGCGCGCAATGCCGGGGCCGAGGGCAAGTCCTGCCCGTCAGTTCGACTGGACCCCCTTGCCGTGGCAGAACGCGCACATCCCCTCGAACGCCTTCAGGTCGTGGGGCGCGACCCGCGGCTGGTCCGGCGACGGGAGGTGACACGACGTGCACTGCGCGTCCGTGCGCGTGGCGTGGTCCTCCGGCACGGCGCCGACCTTCGCCGCGACGTGACAGGTGAGGCACTTGCCGTCGGTCGGGGTCGGGTGCGGATAAGCCGCCGCCGGTTGCGAGGTCCCCTGGTGACAGAGGAAGCAGGTCGTCTCGGAGCGGCCCTTCATGCTGTCGGGCAGGGGGGCGATCGAGCCGTGGCAGGAGAGGCACTTCGAGTTCGCGGCCAGGGAGTGCGGGCGATCCTCGGCAGCCGGTGTCGTCGCCGTGTGGCAGACCAGGCATTGCTCGGCATGGATCCCGGTGTGGCCGGGCGCCGTCTGCACGAGCCGGTCGTTCGCGTGACACGACGTGCAGCTCCCCCAGCCCTCGAGCGGGTGACCGACCGGCGGCACGTTTGCCGTCGCGCCCGGCGTCTTGTGGCAGGCGGCGCAGTCGCTGGTCGGCATCACGGCAATCAGGTTGCCCCCCGACGGCGACGGCGCCGGCGTCGGCTGCTGCGTCGCCGTCGGCGAAGGGGTCGGCGACGGCGCCACGGCCTGCCGGTCGGCCAGTCCGACGTTGATCACGGCGAGCCCGATGCCCACGCCAACGCCGACCACGATCGCGACGGCAGCCAGGGCCAGGAGCATGCGGCCGATCTTGCGGGCCATCAGCGCGGCCACCCGTCACTGTCGGTGGCCCCGGCCTGGGGCGGGGTGCCGATGGACCGCCCGCCCGGTTCGACGCCCGGTTCGACGCCCGGTTCGACGCCCGGTTCGACGTGCGGATCGCTCAGCTCGGCGGGCGGCGCGACGGCGACGGCAGAGGCGGGGGCGACGGCGGTGGCCACCGGATCAACCGGCGACGGATCGACGGGCGTCGTCTCGACCGGCGCCGGATGGACCGGCCTTTCGTGCCCGTGACGGTCGTGAGCGGGCTTCGCATCCGTCCTGAGCTCCTCGTCCTCCGACTCCACCCAGGCCACACCCGCGTCCACCATGGAGGGCGCCGGTTGACTTGACGCGAGGAACCCGCCGGCGAGGTGGCCGGTGTGCTCGCCCATCGGCAGGTACCGCTCGGCAAGGGTGTAGGCCAGCCCGAAGAACCCGAATGCGCCGAGCACGATCGCCGTCTCGACCAGCGTCGGCGCGTATTCCGCGAAGGGATCGGAGACGACGCCGCCGACGGCGGTCCCCGGGACGATCTGGCCGGCGCTGACGAAGATCGCGCGGTCCGCGAAGATCCCGAGGAAGACCAGGCAGCAGGTGGCGAAGAGTCCCGCCGGCGTCCGCGTCCGCGGCAGCAGCACGAGGACCAAGGGGACGACGAGCCCGAGGCCGATCCGAACGACCCAGAACCAGAACGCCAGCGGCCCGGCGAAGATGGCCCGGTTCGCGTCGGCGAGTCCGGGGATCGCCCCGTACATCCCCCACAGGATCTGCCAGACGATGACGAGCGCCATGACGACCAGCCCGATCGACATGAGGAGGCGTATCGCCGGGATCGCCAGGGTGAGGGCCCGCTCGTAGCCCGCCAGCCGGTAGCGGTGGACCAGGTAGAAGACGATCCCGAGGAGCGCCGTGCCCGAGAGGACCGCCATCGTCACCATCGCCGGCGGCGTAAAGGCGCCGTGCCAGTACGGCCGGGCCGCCAGGACGGCGAAGACCGCGCCCAGCGTCGTCGGCGCCACGACCGCCGTGATCGACGAGCAGACGCAGGCCCAGCGGTGGACGCCCCAGTGGTTGGTGAAGATGCTCCAGACCTCGACCATGAGGAACACCAGGTAGACGCCGTAGAAGACGCCCATCCACCACATCGGCGAGAACGGCGACGGGCTGAGCACCGCGCCGAAGACCATGCTGATCGGGTAGTGGAGGTCGAGGGCGATGATCCCGAACGCGGTGATGAGGGTCAGCAAGGCGAGGACCGCGTGCCGCTTCTCGAGCGGCAGGAACATCTCGATCCCGAACACGGTGCCCAGCGACGAGGCCAGGCAGAGGCCGCTCGTCGTGATCGCGAAGAAGGCGTACGCGGTGATGAGGATGCCCCATTCGAAGCTGGGGCTCGTCCCCAGGACCTCCCAGCCGGGGGGCAGGGCGAGCAGTGCCCCGACGGCGCCGATCGTGCAGAGGACGAGCAGGAAGGCGATCCATGCCTTGAGCGCGCGCGGCATGCTGGCGATGTCGTTGGCGGCGGCGCGCGCGGCTACCCGCGGGTCGAGGGTCAGGCGGCGCTCGGCGACCTGCGCGGTCATCAGACCACCTCGCCTTCGAGGCCGGTGTACCAGACCCGCGGCCGCGTGCCCAGGCCCGGCTGCATCTGCCGGACCCGCTTTTCCGTGAGGGCGACGCTCACCTGGCTGGCCGGGTCGCGGAGGTCGCCGAAGATCCGGGCGTTGACCGGGCAGGCCTCGGCGCAGGCCGGCTCCATCCCGCGCGTGATCCGGTGGTAGCAGAAGGTGCACTTGTCCACCACGCCGGCCACGCCCTTGGGCGTGGACTCGCCGGCGGGGACGATGTAGCGCGCACCGTACGGGCAGGCGACGATGCAGTATCCGCACCCGATGCAGCGGCCCTCGTCGACGAAGACCACCCCGTCCTCGGCCCGGAACGTGGCGCTGACCGGGCAGACCCACGTGCAGGGCGGGTTCTCGCACTGCATGCACGTCCGCGGCACGAAGTAGGCATCCCGGATGTCCGCCGGCACGCCCGCGTCCTCGGCCGGGAAGCCCTGGCGCCCGCCCTCGGGAGAGGTGATGGTGACGGTCCCGTCCTGGGCGAGGACGTGGAGCTCCACCCAGGTCCGGTTGATCTCGTCGTCCTCGGGCACGTGGTTCTCGAGCTTGCACGCCTCGACGCAGCGGCCGCAGCCGATGCACGTGGTTGTGTCGATGACGAACGCCCAGTCGTGGGCCGAGGGGTCGTAGTCCGGGACGGGCGGCACCGGCTCGATCGGCGCCGGCTCGGCCGCCCGCGCGGCCTCTCGCGGCGTGCCGAGCGCCGCCGAGAGCAGCCTCGCGCCGCACAGCGCGGGGACGGCTGCCAGGCCGACCTGCAGCACGCGCCGCCGCGACAGCGTCGCGCGGGCCACCTGCTCGTCGGTGCCGGCGATGTCGGTGTCGCTCATCGGGACGCTCCTACTGGCCGGCCGTGGGCCGCTGGTGGCACGTGAGGCAGACGGCGTCGGCGACCTCCTCGTGTCCGACGGGGACGGGCTTGAGGCCGGCGGGCTTGTGGCAGGTGATGCAGGCGGGCAGGCTGTCGAGGGCATGCGAGATCTCGGGCGGCCGCACCGCGCTCGCTGCGTGGCTGTCGTGACAGCCGAGGCAGGGCCCACCCGCGTAGTGGAGGTCCAGGTCGACGACCGGGAAGGCGAGCGGCCTGCCGGGCACCTGCGCGTGGCAGAGCACGCACAAGTCGGCCGTCGGGGTCTCGATCTCGGCGGCCGCCGCGGCGGCGGCGGCCGCGTCGGTGGCCGTCGCCGCGTGCTTCGCGAGCGGGCCGTGACAGCTGTCGCAGGCGACCGTCGCGTGGGCCGACGCCTGCCAGGGCGTGTACTCGGGGAGGTGGCAGGCCTGGCAGACCGCCGGGTCCGCGTACTGCGGGGCCAGGGCCGCCCACGACCGGGCGCTCTCCTCCGGGTGGTAGCCGAACTCGCCGTAGGCCCACGACGCTGCGACGGCCGCCACGCCGGCGACGGCGACCAGGGCCACACCCGCCACGGCCAGCCCGATCACGCCCTTCCAGCTCGTGGGGCGCAGCCGCCGCGCGACGGCCCGGAGCTGCGTCACAGCTCGGCCGCCTGGATGACACCGCGGCGCAGGGCGTACCTGAGGAGGTCCACCCGGTCGTGGAAGCCGAGCTTCTCCATGATCGTGGCGCGGTGGTTGTGCACGGTCTGCTCGGAGACGTGGAGGGCCCGCGCGATCTCGCGGTTCGTGTGCCCGAACGCCGCGAGGCGCAGGATCTCCCGCGAGCGCTCGCTGAGCGCGTCGTAGGCGTCGGCCGCCACATCCTCGGGTGGCCGGAGGACGTACGTGTTGACCATTCGGGTGACGATCGCGGGGCTGAGGTACGTCTCGCCCCGCAGGATCCGGTGCACGGCGTCGAGGACGTCCGACGGCTGCGCCTCGCGGGTCAGGAAGCCGTCGGCCCCGGCCTTGATGGCGAGGGAGAACTGCTCGCTGCCGCAGCGGCACTCGATCGCCAGGATCTTCGCCGCCGGCTTTGCCGCCCGGATCGTCTCGATGGCCTGGGACGAGACGCAGCCGGTGCCGTCATAGGGGAGGCACTCCGTGATGACGACGTCGGCCGTCGATCGGGCCACGTCGTCGCGCAGCGCTGCGGGATCCTCGAGGACGCCGACGACGTGGAGGTCGGGCTGGGAGTCGATGACGGCGCGGTACCCGGCGACGAGCGCCGGGAAGGTGGCGATGCCCAGGAAGACGCCCAGCCGCTGGCCGTCGACCGGCGCGGGCCCACGGTCTCCCATCGTGCTGCTCGCTGACCCGGCTCAGCCCTGGGTCGCGGCGCCGTGCGCCCGCTTGTGCAGCACGACTGCCCACACCACCGGCGTGGCAGCCAGGATGATCGCGCTCAGGACCACGCTGACGGTCGCAGCTTCCTTTCCGACGAAGAAGAGAAGGCCGTAGGTGGCGATGAAGAGGACGATGAAGAGGACGGCCATGCTGAGCACCGTGAGCGCCAGCCACGGCACGATCAGCGATCGCGCGCCGCCGCCGCCGGGCACGCGCATCAGGGCCACGCCCACGACGAGCAGCCAGATCAGGATCGCTGCCAGGACTCCAACGCTGTCCATGTCCGTGTCCTCGTCACCCATTCGCGTCGGGCTTGATCCGCCCGACGAAGGTGGACTCTGGGGGTACGGAGCGCCAGAGACTATGGCCGGTCGGGGTAGAAGTGCCTCAACGTCCGCTATGAACTGGGGCGACGGTCGTGGAGTCACACGGGACGCTCGTCGGAAACTGGGCCACGGCCGTTGCTTTCCGGCCGACGGCCGTCGACGTCACCGCGACGACGGTGGGGTGTTCGGCCCTCAGCCGCCCGTCGAGCGTGAGCGTCCGCGGACCCGCGCGACGCCTCGCGCGATCCCGTAGCCGATCACCACGGGCGTCCCGAAGAAGAACAGCGCCAGCAGCCCGCTGAACGGGTCGACCGGAACCGGGTTGCCGACAGCTGCCGTGAGGAGCGGGATCGCGACCAGCCCGGCGACGACCCCGAAGGCCACGAATCCCAGCCCCGGCCACCCGCTCGTGAGGAACCCGGCAAGGAAGCCGGCTGCCAGGAGGAGGAGCGGCGAGATCAGGACGCCGTTGAGCGCGCATCTCGGGGTGAGGCCGTCGGCGGCGCAGCCGAGGAGGGCGCCACCCAGGAGCAGGCTGCCGAACAGCGCCGCGGGACACGCGATGGCCACGAGGACGATCGCGGCGACGTCACGCGCGACGGCTCTGGAACCTCTGCTCACCCGGGCCTCCTCTGCAGCCCCCATGATGCGCGATCGATCTCCGTCGATGTGGGCACTTCGGCAGGGTTGCGAGCCTTCGACCCGAGTCTCGACGTGCCCCGGCGACACCCGACCAGGGGCACGGGCGTAGCCGCCGTCCGGTCAGGCGACGGGGAGCGCCGCGCGCCGTGGCCGCCCGGAGATCCCGAAGCGGGCCGGGCCGGATGCGGGCGGCCGCGCTGCCCCGCCGACCCGCCCACTTGCGAGCGCCACGGCCGCCAGGAGCATCGAGGCGCCGCCGAACCAGAGCGCGGGCAGGGCAACCATCGCGGCGACCGGGACGGTCCAGGCCCGGTCCGTCCGGGCGCCCCAGGTCACGATCGCGGCCGCGAACGGGAGGCGCAGCCAGACCGGGATCGGGATCGCGGCCCAGGTCCCGACCGTCTTGTTCGTGCTCGCCGCCAGCACGTCAAACCAGTCGGCCCACGCCGCGGGGGCGATCGTCCAGGAGACGGCCGCGACCGCCGCCGTCGCCCCCAGGGCGATCCCCAGGTTCCGCCACTCGTGCCGCACGGCGAACCAGAGGAGCCCGACGCCGGGGGTCACCTTCGTGAGGAGGACGAATGCCCACGCGGCCGGCCAGCGGAAGCCGGCAACGATCGCGACGGCGAGCAGCAGGTGGATGTTCCCGCCCAGGACCTCGAGGATCGCGAACGCGATCGCGACCGTCCACAGGCGCGCGCCGCAGAGCCAGCGGATGGCGAGCAGGAGCACCATCGTCCAGGCCGCCAGGAAGCCCTCCCACGGCAGCGCCTTCAGGGGTGCGATCGCCTGCAGGAACGCCGGTGAGTAGACGTAGGCGATCGGCTGGGTCCAGGTCGAGCGCGCGTACGGGTCAGCCAGGTCTGGGAACCAGTAGCAATAGGCTTCCTGGCCGGTCGGCCAGGCGGCCTCGGACGGGACCCGGTAGGCGAGAACGACGGCCAGGACGACGAACGCCGCAGCGATCCCCACGGCCTCGCGCCGGATGAGCATCCCAGGTCGTTGACCGGCGATCCTCGTGATGACCACCCCCGGGTGGAGAGCTCGCTATGCGTCGGCATCGGCCGGCCACGCACCGGCCGGGCACGCGCCCGCCGGGCACATGCCGGTCGACCACGCACCGGCCCGCCGCCAGCATGGTCCGGCAGCGCGCTGGGCCCCAGATCCAAAGGTACCGGACCGATGCAACAGCGGGTGGTGCCCGATCCGGGTTGGTGACCGACGGCACGGTTCAAGGCCGTCGGAATCGCCCTTGTCGGGGAGGCGCGCGGCCGCGACGGTGAGCATGCCGCCACCGGGGCGGCGCCACAACGGCCGCGGTTGCCGCCGAGGGATGGCATGGCCCACGCCACGAGCAGGGGCGCCTACGGGCACCTCGCGGATCGCCTGAACCGCTTCCCGCAGGGAGCCCCCCCGTCCGACCTCCTGTACCGCATCCTCGCGCTTCTCTTCAGCGAGCGCGAGGCGGGGCTGGTCGCCCGCCTTCCGATCAAGCCGGTCACGCCGGTCGCCGCGGCCCGGATCTGGAAGACGAGCGAAGCCGAGGCGCGCCGCGTGCTCGACGGGCTGGCCTCGCGTGCCGTGCTCCTCGACACGGAGGGCCCGGACGGGGTCGTCTACATCCTCCCGCCGCCGATGGCCGGCTTCTTCGAGTTCTCGATGATGCGGGTCCGCGACGACGTCGACCAGAAGCTCCTCAGCGAGCTCTTCTACCAGTACCTCACCGTCGAGGATGACTTCATCCTCAACCTGTTCACCCACGGACAGACGCAGCTCGGACGCGTCTTCGTCAACGAGCCCGCGCTCGCCGAGAGTGCGGACCGTGCGGCGGGCCCCGGATCCGGTCGTGCGAGCGCCACCGCGGCGCGCCTGTCGGCCGCCCGGCCGCCGGGTGCCGAGCCGTCGGGTGCCCGGCGGCCGCGTGCCGAGCCGCCTGGTGCCCGGCCGCCCCGTGCCGATGCCGGGCTTCACGTCCTCGACTACGAGCGCGCCAGCGAGGTGATCGGCACCGCCGAGCACATGGGCGTCGGCACCTGCTACTGCCGCCACAAGATGGAACACCTGGGGCGGGCGTGCAGCGCCCCGCTGGGGATCTGCATGACGTTCGGAGGCACGGCCGACGCGCTGATCCGCCACGGCTACGCCCGGCGCGTCGACCGGACCGAGGGGATGGACCTGCTCCAGGAGGCGTACGACCACAACCTCGTCCAGTTCGGCGAGAACGTGCAGCGCTCGGTCAACTTCATCTGCAACTGCTGCGGCTGCTGCTGCGAAGCGATGATCGCGGCTCGCCGGTTCGGGATGCTCGACCCGGTGCACACGACCAACTTCCTGCCGCACGTCGGCGACGAGGTCTGCAACGGCTGCGGCAAGTGCGTCGACGCCTGCCCGGTGGAGGCGATGACGCTCGTCTCGGCGAACGATCCGGCCAAGCCCCGCAAGCGCCGGGCCTCCCTCGACGCCGACATCTGCCTGGGGTGCGGCGTCTGCACGCGCGTCTGCCCGACGAAGGGGCTCTGGCTGGAGGCCCGTGCACAGCGCGTGGTCACGCCGGTCGACACGCTCCACCGGACGGTGCTCATGGCGATCGAGCGCGGGCGGCTCCAGGACTGCATCTTCGACAACCGGGCGCTCTTCAGCCACCGGGCGATGGCGGCGATCCTGGGCGTGATCCTCCGCCTGCCTCCGACGAAGCAGGTCCTGGCCACGGAGCAGATGCGCTCGCGCTACCTCGTGAAGATCCTGGAGCGGGCCAGCTTCTAGGGGACCGGCGCGCACCACCGGGGCGTTCCGCCGGGTCCGCCGTCCCCGCCGCGTCCCTCGCAGCGTCCCTCGCCGGGTCGCCGCCGTGCCGCCGCCCCGCCCGCCGCCCCGTCCGCCGGGTGCCGGTTTGAGTTCAACGCAACACCGGGTGCGCTCGGGGCGCCGGCGTGCGGGGAACCTGCGTTCAACGTGAGGATTCCCGCATCCGACGGCGCATCGAGCAGGAAGCTTGCGTTGAACGTCGGTAATCCGGCAGCTCGGGCGCTCCGGCGCGTCGAGTTGTGGAGTTGGACTCAACGGGGCCAAGGTGGGCCCCGACCCTCGGCCCATGCCCGGCCCCAGCCCGGGCCCCCAGCCCGTCGTCGAGCAGCGGACCCGGCCGGATGGCCCTGTACCGCCGGGGGCGAGCGGCGAAAGATCGCGGTGAGCGCACCTACGGCAGGTGCAACATCGCAGGGCGTCATGCGTTTCACCCGCATGGACAGCGTTTCCGCGCCGATGGCGTCGGACGAAGCGCCGCCCGCCCTCGAGCGGGCGCGCGTCGCCGGGCGCGCCGACGAGGTCGAGCTCGCGACGATCTACGAGGAGCGCCGAGGCGAGCTCCTGGCCTTCCTCGTCGGCATGACCCGCGATCCGTCCGTCGCGGAGGACCTCCTGCAGGAGACGTTCCTCCGGCTGGTCCGGGAGGCGCGCGCGGGCCGAATGCCCGAGCAGGTCCGGCCGTGGCTCTACCGGACCGCGGCCAACGCCGCGATCGACCGGGGTCGCCGGGGCGCGAGCCTGGCCCGCCTCCTGCCGCGCCTCCTCGATCGCTCCGACCCGCCACGGCCCGAGAGCGAGTTCCTGCGCTCCGAGCGCGACGCCGAGCTCCGCGCAGCACTCGGGAGGCTTGCCCCCGACCGGCGCGCCGCCCTGCTGCTCGCCGCCCGCGGCTTCAGTGGAACCGAGGTGGCGGGCCTCATCGGGCGCACCGACGGCGCAACGCGCACGCTCCTCTGCCGCGCCCGCCTGGAGCTGCGCGGCATCCTCGAGGCGACGGAGATCCGGCCATGAGCACAACCGAGCGCCGCCTCCACGACCGCATCCTCGAGCTCGCCGCCGTGGCGCTCGACTTCCGCCTGGCGCCCGCCGAAGCAGCCGACCTCGAGGGCCACCTCGCCGCCTGCCCGACCTGCGCCCGGACGGCGGCGGCCCTGCGGGCGGACACGGCCGCCCTCCGACACCCCGCGTCCCTCCTCCCGTCGCGCCGGACCGACGACGCGGTCGCCGCGGCCATCGCCGGGCGCCGGGTCCGCTCCGGGCCGCGCGCGCTCGTTCTCGTGGCGGCCACCGCCCTGCTGCTCGTCGCGCTCCTGGGCGCGGCCGCCGTGGGGACCTTCCTCCTGCAGACCCGGCCGCCGATCGTCGAGGTCCCGTCGCCACCGGTCGTCGTCGTGAACCCGAGCCCCTCGCCGGCACCCGTCTGGCAGACGGGCACCCTGCCGCCGATGTTCACCGGCGGGCTCGCGTATCCCGTCGCGATCGCCGCGGGCGAGACGGGGTTCGCCGCGGTCGGCCCGAGAGTGTTCCGCGACGTCGACACGCCCGCCGGCGGCACGGCCGGCGCGTGGCGATCGCGCGACGGCCTTGCGTGGGAGCCGGCGACAAGCGTTGCGGGCCTCGCGGTCGGCGACAGCCTCGACATCGACGACTACCCGGATCCGGGCCTCGTCGACGTCGCCTGGGGCCCAGCGGGGTTCGTCGCGGTCGGGATCGCACGGGAGTCGGTCGACCGGGTCGGGGCCGCGTGGCACTCGAGCGACGGCCTTACGTGGGTTCGCACGGACCTTCCGGAGCCGGCACGCGCCAGGCCCGCGGCAGTGACCTGGAGCGGATCGACGTACGTCATCGTCGGCGTCGTCGAGGAGGAGACGGCCCCGCGCGCGGTGGCGTGGCTCTCCACCGATGGCCGCTCTTGGCGACGCGTTCCGGACGCCGAGGCGTTCGACATCGGCGGCTACATCACCTACCCGTCGGGCCGCGGCTCGGGCGGCCCCGCCGACGTGACGGTGACCCAGGACGGCTCGCTCGTCGCTGTCGGGAGAACGTGCACCGGGACGACGAGCATGGACGACACCTATGCGTGCCGGCCGATCGTGATCAGCTCGAGCGACGGCGAGGCGTGGAGGACCGAGCCCCTTCCCGACGTCTCCGGCGGCGGCATCTCGCTGCCGTCGTCCGTTGCAGCGACTGCAAAGCGCGTGGTCGCCGTCTCCGGCGGGGCGGTCGAGGGCGATCCGTCCGTCTTCATCCGCGACGACGCCGGGTGGCGCGTCGTCGATCCGGCGGGTGTGCCGACATTCGCCCGCATCGTCGCATTCGGTGATCGGTTTGTGGCCCTCGCGACCACTGCCACCGCGATCTCCCTGTGGACATCGTCCGACGGCGAGGCGTGGGCGCCCGTGTCGGGCATGCCGCAACCGCCGGACGTGACGAGCCTCCACGAGGTCGACCTCGTCGCCGCCGGCACGCAGGTCGTCATCGTCGGCTCGGCAGAGGTGGGCTCCACCGAAGGATGGAGCAGCTTCGCGATCGCCTGGTCCCCGCGCCAGGCCGAGCCCGCCACTCCGACGCCCTCACCGTCCGTCCAGCCGGCGCCGGCCTGGGTCCCCGCTCCAGGCGCGCTCCCGGTCGCGAGCGGCACCGTCCAGCTCGCCGCGGGTCCGGACGGGGGCACCTACGTCGTCGTGAGCTCGGCCCGCGATGGGGCGGCGGTCCAGCGCGATCGCAGCGTGCTCGCGCTGCTCGACCCGTCCGGGGAGCCGCGAACCGGGTGGCCCGTCGCGGCCGACGGCTGGGCCTGCGCGAGCCCGGACGGCAGTGCGTGGCCGCCGGAGGTCGCCGGCGACGGCTCCGTCACGGTGCTGTGCCGCTCGGGGGAGACCCCAGACGGGAGCGTTCGGACCAGCGCCTCCCGGTTCGACGCGGCGGGCAGGCTGCTCGCCAGCTGGTCGCACGACGGGGAGTCCTCGGGCCGCCCGCGGGTCGTCGACGGCCGACTCCTCGTGATCGCCGACGAGGTGACGGAGGAGCAGGTCACCGGTGACAGCGGTCAGGCGGAGACCCGCTACACCGCCGCCTACTGGCTGGACGAGGTGGCCGCGGACGGCACTCGGCGATCCGGCGTGCGCCTGGACGTGGGCGAGGCTGGCTGGCCAGTCGTGCTGGGCCCCGACGGCACCGCCTATCACGTGGACATGGAACAGGGCGTGATTACGGCGTTCGATCTCGACGGCCGGCTCGCCGGCTGGCCCGCGCGGCTCGACGGGAGCCTGTCGGCGCTCGGGTTTGGGCCCGACGGCCGGGTCTACGTGACCGTGGCGCCGGCCGCAGCGGGTGCCTCCAGCCTGGTCGTGCTGGCGCGCGACGGCAGCACGGTGGCGAGATCGGACACCTTGCCCCTCGACGGCACGATCGCCTACAGCGGCGCCGGGCCGGGTGGCCGGCCGATGGCGCCGCTCGTCGCGGACGACGGCACGGCGTTCGTCATCGGCGAGGCCGCCGACCACACGGTCGTCTACGCGATCGACCCGTCGGGGGCGGTCAAGAGCGGCTGGCCGTATCGAGCGGACACTGCCGTGCAGTGGCAGGGGACCTGCCCGGCCGAGACCGCCGGTTGCGGCGTCTGGCGCGCGTCGCCCGCGGTGGGCCCGGACGGCATTGTCTACCTGCCACTTGCCGCGCCCGACGCGCAGGTCGGTGGCAGCGTTGCCGCGATCGGTCCCGACGGCCGGGCGATCGCCGGCTGGCCGATGCACCTCGCACGCCGGGGCGCCGAGTTCTGGGCGGCGGTGGCCGGGTCCGGTGACACGGCCTGGGCGGTTGCGGTCGAGCCGGAGGCCGGCGGGGGATCCTCGGCGACCGTCCTCGCGTTCGCGGCGGACGGAGCCGTTCGCTCCCGGACCACGGTGGTCGACCCCAAAGCCGGCAGCTGACCGCCGACGCCGCCCGGCCGCACCGCCCGGCCGCACCGCCCGGCCACACCGGTGCGATCAACCACCCACGGCACCGCAGCGGCGCGCCGGCCGAACCCGGTTTGACTGAACAAAGATTCAGTTCTACGCTCTCTCCTGAATCAACGTTCAGTCATCTGGAGAGAAGGTTGGCCGCCGCGGGACGCCCACAGCGCGGAGGGAGGCAGGCAGCGAGCACCGCCAGCCGGGCCCGGCTCCTTGACGCTGCCCGGGTTCTCTTCGCCGAGCGTGGCTACCACGCCTGCCGGGTGGCCGACGTCGCGCAGCGAGCAGGCATGGGCCCCGGCAACGTCTACTGGCACTTCGACTCGAAGGAAGCGGTCCTCGCGGCGATCCTGGCCGACGGTTTCGCCGCGCGCGAGGCGATGACCGCCGGGGTGGCCGACGAATACGGCCCGGCGCGCCGCAAGCTGGAGATCCTGGTGGACCGGACGATCGCCTTCTACACCGAGCAGGCCGCGTTTCTCCGCATCCTCGCCGGCATGTCGGGACCCGGCGGCCGGGAGCTCATCGCCTCGCTCGGGTTCAACGTGCCGGAGATCGAGCGGCGCAGCCGGGCGAACGTGCGCCGAGTCCTCGCCGAGGCGCGCTCGGAAGGCGCGATCGCCCCTGCGGATCCGGACCAGCTCGTCGCATTCTTCATGGCGTTCTTCGACGGCCTGCTGGTCGGATCGGACGGGCGCGGGTCCGACGGGCGCGGATCGGACGGGCGCGGGCCCGCCGTGCCGCAGGAGGGCGTTCGCGACACGGCCCTGCGCCTGCTGGGACATCGGCCCGCGGGGTGACCGTTGCTCGCGCCCCGGGCGAGGGAGCTCGCGCCCCGGGCGAGGGAGCGCGATGGGCCGGAGAGGGAGCGCGAGGGGCCGCGTGGGGCCGCGAGGGGGCGTTTGACCGTTCGGGCGGCCTCGCCCACGCTTCCCGCATGCCCCGACGACCGCCTGCCGCGATCGCCCTCGTCGTCGCGATCGCAGTCGCGACGCTGGCGGCCTGCGCGCCCGCGCCCGACGCAACGCCCGCGTCCCCGACGACGGCCGGGCCGGACCCCTCGACTTCGGCCTCGGGGACGCCGCGACCGATCCCGGGCCACGAGGTGTACGGCTACGTGCCGTACTGGGAGATGGACGACGGGATCGCGGCGCACCTGCGGTCGACGGACCTGACCACCCTCGCCCTGTTCAGCGTCACCAACACGCGCACCGGCGCGATCGACACGAAGCAGAACGGCTACCGCCGGATCGTCGGCGACGTGGGCCGCCAGCTGATCCGCGAAGCGCGCGAGGGCGGCGTCCGCGTCGAGCTCGTGTTCACGAGCTTCGGGCGCGAGCGCAACGACGGCTTCTTCGCCGACCTCGAGCTCCAGGACGCGACGATCGCTTCGCTCGTCGCCGTCGTGGCCGACCTCCGCCTCGACGGGGTCAACGTCGACGTGGAGGGCCTCGACCCGCTGCAGGTGTCCGCGTACGGCGCGTTCGTGGGGCGGCTGCGCGCTGCGGTCGTGGCGGCCGGCCCCTCGGGCAGGGTGTCGGCAGCCACCCAGGCGAGCTTCGGTGGCGCGGCGATGGCGGCCGCCGCCGCGCAGGCCGGTGCCGACCGCATCTTCCTCATGGGCTACGACTACCGCGTGGACCGCTCGGAGCCCGGGGCCATCGCGCCGCTCGACCGTCGCGATGGCGAGGAGAAGGACCTCGCCTGGTCGCTCGACCTGTACGCGGCGCTCGGCGTCCCGGTCGAGCGGACGCTCCTGGGCCTGCCGCTGTACGGCCGCTCGTGGCCGGTGACGGATCCGCTGCTCGGGGCGCCGGCGACGGGCCGCGGCGAGACCTGGGTTCCGCGCCGGAACCTCGAGATCCTGCGTGACCCCTCGATCATCCCCACCCGCGACGAGAGCGAGGTGGTCGAGCTCTACGCCCTCGCCTCCGACGGCACGTCGTACCCGCCGGCGCCGTCCCCCGCCGGATCGCCGTTCGCAGGAGGCTCGCCGTCGCCCGCAGGCTCGCCTTCGAGCGGCGCGTCGTCGTCGCCCGCCTCTCCCGAGGATCGCACCTGGCGCGCGATCTACGTGGACTCGCCCGCCACCCTGGAGACGAAGCTCGCCCTTGCCAACGAGCGCGGGCTGGCGGGCGCCGGCTTCTGGGCCATCGGCTACGAGCGCGGGCTGCCCGGGTACCGGGAGCTCATCGCGCGCTTCGCCGCCGGCGACCCGATGAAGTAGGGCGAAGCGCCGAAGCGCCCGGGTGAGACCCGGGCGCTTCGGGCGGAAGGAGTCGAATGCGGCGGTATGGCGAGCCGCCCCCGCCGACGTGTCGCGTGTCGTCAGCCGCCGTCGAGGACCTTGAGCAGGACCGCCGGATAGGGTTCCTGACCCTCGTCCGGGTGGGTGTTGCACACGACGACGTACTGGTTGCGGGTCATGACGGTGGTGCCCGTCTTGTCCACGCGCTCCTTGTCGGGAACCACCACTAGGGCCTCGCCCAGGCCATTCTCGCCGACACCATAGCGATCGAAGCCGGTCCCGGGGATCCTCATCCACTCCGGGAACGGGAAGACGTGTTGTGTCTTGGCGTAGGCGAGGACCTGGTCCCACGACGTGCCGTCCAGCACCGGCGTGACGAGGAGGCCCGCCCCGATCGATCCCTTCTCGAACGCGGGTGCGTTGACCAGGGTGAAGGTGACGGCCGCCCCGCGCGGGATGGCGGTCGGGCCGGCGTAGGTGCACGTCTCGCCGTCGAAGGTGACCGCGGCGGAGATCGCCAGGGGGGTCGCCGTCGGTGCGGGCGTGGCCGTCGGCCCGGCCGTTGCGGGGGTTGCCTCCACCGTGAGCAGGACGGCCGGATAGGGTTCCTGACCCTCGTCCGGGTGGGTGTTGCACACGACGACGTACTGGTTGCGGGTCATGACGGTCGTGCCCGTCTCGTCCACGCGCTCCTTGTCGGGAACCACCGATAGGGCCTCGCCCAGCCCCTGCTCGCCGTTTCCATAGCGGTCGCGGCCGGTTCCGGGGATCCTCATCCAGTCCGGGAACGGGAAGACGTGGCGCGTCTCGGCATAGGCGAGGACCTGCGCCCACGTCGTGCCGTCCAGCACGGGCGTGACGAGGAGGCCCGCCCCGATCGATCCCTTCTCGAACGCGGGCGCGTTGACCAAAGTGAACGTCACGGCCGAGCCCCGCGGGACGACCGGCGGGCCGGCGTATGCGCACGTCTCGCCGTCGAAGGTGACCGTGGCGGAGATCGCCAGGGGGGTCGCCGTCGCGGCACCAGGGGTGGCTGCCGCCGGCGTTGCGGTCGCGGGCCCCAGAGTCGCAGCCGGCGAGGCACTCCCGCTGCAGGCCGCGACCACCAGCACGAGGGCTCCAGTGAGTGTCGTGAAGCGTCTCATGACGCACCGCCTTCTCCTGCCTGTCGCCCCGGTCTCCGTTCGACCGGGCTTCGCCGCCGATCCTGCCGCCGGTCGGCTAGCGTCGGGCTAGGTGGCGGCTAGCCCGGACCGCCCGAGCGATCGCATCTACTTCGTCCCCCGCCGGACCTCCTCGATGTCGCCGAGCACCCCGCCCAGGCTGACCTCCCCCCACGTCAGGTAGGTCAGCGTCGCCTGCGCGAATGCCGCCGCGAGCGGGGTCGGCATGAGATCGGAGGCTGCGACGCGGAAGGTCGCCGCGCGCAGGGCGCTCCGCAGACGTTCGCCTTCCCGACCCGTGACCTCGTCCAGCCGGACCGCCGGGTCCGTCGGGCCCGTCGGCCAGATGCCGGCCGGTACGAGGGCCGTCGTCGCCGCGGCGGCGAACTGGTCGTCGAGCAGGAGGTCGACGAAGCGGCGCACCTCGGGGCGGTCGTGGAAGACCACCACCGTGAAGGCCCGCCCCCGGACCTCGTCGGCGTACGCCGGGTCGCCCGCCGGGAAGGGGAAGGCTGCGAGGGTGGCGGACCCGCCCGCGGGCCATGCCGCCCGATCCGTCCCGCCCGCGAGGTGAAGCCAGCATTCGGGTGGGTCGACGAACATGGGCCACGCGGCGATCGCCTCCGGTGTACGGAGGGCGGAGGCCACGCCGCCGAGCACGTAGCCGTCCCGGAATGCGAGGTTGCCGAGCGCCAGGAACGCGCTCCGCACCGGGTCGCCTGTGAAGGATTCCCTGCCCGCGGCCAGCGCTTCGAAGGTGCGGGGACCGGCCGTGTGGAGCACGACCTCCTCGATGAATGCGACGCCGCCTGCTCCGGAGTCGGACCCGGCCTCGATGCCGAGGCACCAGGGCGTTCGACCCTCGGCGACCATGCGTTCGGCGAGCTTCGCCAGGTCGTCCGAGGACCGAGGGACGGCGTACCCGGCGCGCTCGAATGCCACCTTCGGGTACCAGACCAGGCTCTCCGCCTCGGTTGCGAATGGCGCGCCGAACAGGCGGCCGTCGGCGGCCGGCCAGGTGCCGTCGGCGCCGACGGTCCCCAGTCGCACGAGGTAGTCGCCGGCGATCGCGCGGAGCCGTGCGACGTCGACGAAGCCGGACATGTCCACCAGCAGGCCGGCCCGCGCCAGCTCGGCCACGAGGCCCGGCCGCGAGACGATCGCGACGTCGGGCAGATCTCCCGCCGCGACACGCGCCTCGAGATCGCCGTCTGCGGCGGTCGCCCCGGTCACGTCGATGCCCGTCTCGTTCTCGAACGCGGAAACGACGGGGGCCAGGTCCACCTGCAGCTGCGAAACCGCCTCCACCCGCGACCCGGCGAGCGATCGGCTCGCGAGGCGCTCGACGGGAACGACGCCCGATGCCGTGTACACGTCCTCCACGGACGAGCCGGCGGCCGACGTCGTCGAGCATGCCTCGCGATGGAGGTACGTTCGGCACTCGCCGGGCGTGAGACCACGGCCGGCTGCCGTCGCCGCCAGGGTCATGAGCAGCTCCGGTGCCAGCAGCATGACGCCGCGCGGGTCGCCCGGGCCGGCTCGGACGGCAACGGGCGCCGCGCTTGCCGGATACGCGATGTGGGACGCCTGGAGCGCCCAGTGCAGGGCGTCCATGGCCTCCTCGACGACGTAGCCCCGGTCGGACGTCGCGTCGGCGGCCTGCCATGCCAGCAGCAGGCTGAGCTGTGGATCCGTGCCCAGGTTCCCGATCGAGGCGGCCGCCAGCTCGCGGGCAGAGGCGAGCGCCCCCTTCTCCCGGGCGGCCTCGCCCTGCCCGTACACGACGACCGACAGCGACGTCGCGACGAGAGCCGCGATGGCCAGCACCGCCACGAGGGCACGCAGACGGGTCGTCGCGCGGCGCTCGAGTGCGCGCTCGTGCGCGACCTGGGTCGCGGCCGCCTCGTCCAGCCGGCGCCGCTCTGCGTCGCTCGCGTCGAGCAGCTGGCGCTCCGGGAGGTCCAGGCGCAGGTCGGTCGAGGCAGCCCACGACGCGAAGAGACCAAGCCGGCTCCCGGAGAGCAGGTAGCCCGGGTCGCGCCCCGAACGGATCCAATCGGCTGCCGCGTCCGCCAGTCGGCGGCGCGTCCAGAGATCCTCGCGCGCCTCCTCGATCCACCCGCCCAGGCGCGGCCAGCGGGCCAGGAGCGCCTCGTGGGCGACCAGGACGAACGGCTCGCCCGTCACGGCGTCGCGGTCGAACGACAGGAGGCGCCCACGGCCAAACGCGTCGAGCGCCTCGTCGATGGGCCGTTGATCGTCGGCGAGGGTGCGGAGCTCCGATCGTGCGACCCGCCGGGCCGTCGGTTCGCCGGACTCGCCCGGCACGACGAGGCGAAGGAAGGCCTGGCGGGAGATCTCGCGGCCCTCGGCATCCAGGCCGGCGTAGACGTCATCGGCCCGACGGCCGAGCGCCCCCAGCACGCCGCCGACCGCCGCATACGCCTCGCGCGTCAGACGCTGCCCGTCGCTCCGCTCGAAGAGCTCGGTGAGGGCGTACTGGAGGAGGGGGAGCTCCCCGGGCTGACGGGCGACATCGGCAATCACCTCGGTCGCGAGTCCCGGTTCAAGGTCGACCCCGACCGACCCCGCCGGTCGCACGATGGCGCGCTCCAGCTCGTCGCGCGTGAGGGGCGTGACCAGCTCCGTGCCGGCGCGGACCAGCTCCCCGAGCCCGGGGGAGCGGAGCGGACGATCGAGGAAGTCCGCGCGCAACGTGGCGACGACCAGGAGCCGGCTCTCACGGGCCGAGAGTGCCTCGACGAGCCCCGCGAGGAAGCTCGTCCGCTCGGCCTCGTCGTCGACGAGCGACCAGAGCTCCTCGATCTGGTCGACCACGAGCACCAGGTGCGCAACGTCATCGGGAAGGGCTAGGGCGACTGCGCCGGCAAGGTCGTGACGCAGCCGTTCGGCGTCCTCGTGCGGGGCGCCAGACCCAGCCGCGCCGAGAGCCGCCGCGAGCTCGCGGAACGGCCGAGCCCCCGGCAGCATCACGGCGATCGGCCAACCCTCGGAGCCCGCCAGCGCGCCGCTGCGGATGGCCGGGACCAGGCCGGCCCGGACGGCGCTGGACTTGCCGCTGCCGCTCGGGCCGACGACGACGAGGAGCCGGCCGGCTCGGGCCACGTCCCCCAGGCGCTCGACCAGGCGGGCGACGAGCGCCTCCCGGCCGAAGAAGTCGGGGCTGTCCGCCTCCGAGAACGGCCGCAGGCCCTTGTACGGGTTGCGGGCCCTGCGCTGCCGCGCCGGCACCTCGAGTCGCCGGTCCTGGCGCAGGATCCAGCCCTCGAGCTGCTGGAGCTCGGGGCCCGGGTCGATGCCGAGCTCGCCACCCAGCATGCGGCGACCTTCGCCGTAGGTCCGGAGCGCCTCCGCCTGCCGCCCGGCCCGATAGAGCGCGACCATGAGCTGGCCGCGCAGGCGTTCGCGCAGGGGTTCCTGCGCGACGAGCGCCTGGAGCTCGTCGATCACGTCGGGATGCCGGCCAAGCGCGAGGTCGGCCTCCATCCGGTCCTCCAGGGCCCGCAGGTGGAGCTCGTCCAGGCGCCGGATCTCGGGCTGGACGAACGACTCGTCGGCCAGCTCGGCATACGCCGCGCCGCGCCACAGTGCCAGAGCCTCGTTGAAGTGCGTGCGGGCCGTCTCGGGATCGCCGGCGAGGACGGCACGCCCCTGCGAGGCCAGCCGCTCGAAGCGGACCGCATCGATCCGGACCGGCTCCACCCGCAGGACATAGCCGGCCGGCTCCGTCGCCAGGACTCCGTTCAATGAGCCCCGCGACCGTCCCGGGTCCAACGCGTCGCGGAGCCGGGAGACGTGGAAGGCGACGGTCTTGGCGCCGCTGTCCGGGGGCTCGTCGCCCCACAGCTCGTCGATGATCCGCTCGGCGGAGACGACGCGGTTCGCGTGGATGACGAGGAACGCGAGCAGGGCCAGCTGCCGGCCTGAGGCGACCGTGAGCCGCCGGCCGTCCTCGACGACCTCGACCGCGCCCAGGACGCGGAACTCCATGGGCAGCTGCCCCCTCGGCGTGCCGCGATCCTAGGCCTTCGCCCGCGTGCTGACGACGGCCGTTCGGACCGATTCGATCCGCTGAGACCGGGGAGGGGCACCTGATCGCCCGAACGCCCGCGAGTCCTCGGGCGCGCGGGGCACCCGGTGGCCCGACGCTGAGGTGCGATCCCGCGGGCCGTTCTCTTTGTCAGCGGCTGAGCGGCACCCCCGCCATCCGCGCGGCGACGGCGCTGCGGCGCACCTTGCGGGTGTGCGTGCGCGGGAAGTCGGGCTCCGGGAACGGCGCCCGACCCGTGATCCGCTGGTGGACGGCCAGCCGCCGGTTCGCCGCGCCAACGGCGGCCGAGAGCGCGGTCTCCTCGTCCGCCGGCTGCTCGCTGAACGCGGCCCCCGGGCGATAGGCGAGCGCGATGCGACCCGGTTCCGCCTCGTAGACGACCGGCTCCACGAGGCCCTCCTCGATCAGCGCCGCCTCGACGTCCTCGGGATGGACGTTCATCCCGTTCGGCAGGGCGATGAGCGAGCGCGTCCGCCCGATCAGGCGCAGCGAGCCCGACGCGTCGACCTCGCCGATGTCGCCCGTCCGGTACCACCCGTCGGGCGTGAACGCCGCAGCCGTCGAATCCGGGTCCTGCCAGTACCCCGCGAAGACCGACGGCCCCCGGACGACCACCTCGCCGTCGGGCTCGACGCGGATCTTCAGCGGCGGGAGGGTCCAGCCGACCCGGCCGGGCGGCGTGCGCCCGCGGAAGTTGGTGGTGACGAGACCCGCCTCGGTGGAGCCGTACCCCTGGACCACCTCGACGCCGAGGGCCTCCCAGTTGCGTTGGAGGGTCGGCGAGAGGTGCGCGGCCGAGCAGAGCACGAGGCGCAGCTCGCCGCCCAGCGCGGCGTGCACCTTCTTGAACAGGCGTCGCCGGAGCTCCATCGGGAGGTACGGCGCGAAGCGGAGCGCACGGCGGAAGGTCGTACCGCTGCCGGAGCGGTCCGCTTCGCGGCGGATGGCGCCGAAAAGCAGCTCGAGGACCTGCGGCACGACCACGAGCGCGGTGGCGCGGTGGCCCTTGATCGCCGCCGCGATGACGTCCGGGCGGAGCGTGGTGATGTACTCGGTCTCGGCGCCCGCGGCGGCCGCGTACACCAGCCCGGCGACCTGCTCCATGATGTGGGACAGCGGCAGGATCGAGACGAACCGGTTGGCGCCCGCCGGGATCGCCGCCAGGCAGCGCTCGGTCGAGGCCAGCAGCATCGGCTGGGTGATGGTGACGCCCTTCGGGTTGCCGGTCGAGCCCGAGGTGCAGAGGATCTCGATCGGCTCGTCCGGCGGCGCGGGCGCGCGGGTCGCGAGGGCGGCCACCGCCCCGGACGGCGCCGGGTCGACGAGGTCGTCGAGGTCCATGACCGGCAGGTGCGCGAGGGCCGGGATCGTCACCGGCTCCAGCGTCGCCCCGGTGCCCAGCAGGATCGCCGTCGGCACCGTGAGCGCCGAGATCCGCTCGACCGTGTCGGGCGTCATGCGCGTGTCGAGCGGCACGAGGATCACGTTTGCCCGGGCGGCCGCGAAGAGCGCCGCCGCGAACCCGGGCCCGGGTGCCCCCTGCACCAGGACGCGCTCGCCGGGCTGGAGGGCCGCCGCGAGCCGGGCCGCGGCGTTCTCGACGGCCGTCCCGAACTCCGTGAACGTCAGCGACTGCTCCCGCGTGGTCGACGTGCGCACGCCGAGGAAGGGGGCGGAACCCTGCCTGGCGATCGCGCGCTCCAGCATCTGCGGAAGCGTGGGGGGCAGCGAGATCACGGGTGCGGCTGCGGACACGGTCGACGGGCCTCGGTTGGGCGACCGCCGGGAGTGCCGAGCGGCAGGGTGGGAGGGGCCGGATGGCTCTCGGCGGCTGGGACGAGGAGAGCATATCCGCATGGAGCCTCGGGCGCCGGCGGACGCCACGGCGCGAGGGAGGGTGGCATGGAACAGGCGAACGACACGCCCGGCGACGGGCTTCGCAGGGAGGTGGTACCAGTCCGCAGGCTCGCCGTACGCGATGAGCGAGCCCATCCTGCGCCGTCCACCGTCCGCCGGACGCTACCGGGCGCGCCGACTGACGCCCCGCGCAGCGCGGCTGCGGTCGTCAGCCCGCCCGGACGGGCGCGGCGCCCTCCTCGACCGGGAGCTCGATGATCGTCCGGATCTGCTCCGGCGGCGTCTCCGGCTCGCTCAGGTAGACCTCGCGGGGCGGCCCCGCGGCGGCGAACCCGTGGGCCTCGATCCAGGCCGTGATCTCGGCGTAGGCTTCCCCGACCGTGTCGTACGGACCGACGTGGAGAAGCGTCGCGAACGTACCGGCGGGGAGCTCCTGGAGCTGCCAGCCGGCCGGCGGCTCGACCGGCCGGGCCACCGGCGCGCAGATCTCGATGTCGAACGGCTCGCCCGACGCCGGCGTCCCGTGGTAGATGACGAACGGCGGGCCGTCCGGCGCGGCTCCACGCGCACCGAGATGCCCGTAGACCTCGCCGAAGGCGGGCCCCATCACGCTGCCGATGTCGGCCAGCGTCACCGCGAACCACTTCGACACGACCAGGGCGGCCTCGCGCCGCCCGACCTTCACCTCGCGTCCCATCCTGCGCGCCTCCTCGCCATCCCGCGCATGCTGACTCGCGGGCCGGCGACCATCCTGCGCGCCTCCCGCCCATCCTGCCAGAGCCCTTCGACCCAGCGGTCGGCAGTTCGGTGGACTGGCGGTCGGCAGTCGGCGATCCGGCGGATCGTTGGCGCTTCCGGCGCCGATCGGCGCTGCCTGGTTGCCTCCCGCGTCGCCCGTTGCGAGCCGGCGACAAAGCGTCCGGTTGCGATCCGGCGCCCACCCGGCGAAGAAACCGCAACGTCAAGGAACCTTCACCACCTCGGCGGGCTCCCGTTCACCCGACATGACGATGCTGCACGACGACACCCCGGGCCCCAAGCACGTTCCTGTCGAGATCCCGCCCGGGTGGAAGGAAACCGATGACCGACATGCAGCCCTCCTCGACCCCCGATCTCCCGCGGCCCCCCGCAGGTGCTCCGGGCCCCTCGTTCGACGCCGCACTCGCCGCGCAGGTCACGCCGGAGGCGACGCCCGTGGCGACCCCCCCTGCGACGCCCCTGACCACCCCACCGGCAGACGGCGCCGAGGTCACCCAGCCGGTGCGATGGACGCCGGCGACCTCCACCACCGAGACCGCCGATCCGCGCGTCGAGCCCCCCGCTCCCGCGCCCTGGACCGCCCCGCCGCCCGATTCCGTCGCGCCCCAGCGCGCCCGCCGCGCGGTCGGGCCGGGGTTCGTCATGGCCGCCGTCCTCGCGACCGCGGTCCTCACCGCCGGTGGGACGTACGTCGCCGTGACCGCCGCGAACGGCGACACGTCGCTCCCCGCCGCACCGACCGGGGTCCAGACCGGGAACCAGGCAACGCCCACCCCCGCGACCGCCACGCCCGCCCCCGTGACCGCGGCGCCCGCCCCCGTCGCCAACGAAGGCTCCGTCGTCGAGGTCGTCAAGGCCGTCAGCCCGGCGGTGGTCACCATCGTCGCCGAGAGCGCCCAGGGGACGGGCACCGGCTCCGGCGTGATCTTCGACGCGAACGGCCTGATCCTCACGAACCGCCACGTCGTGTCGGGCAACCCCACCAAGCTGACGGTCAAGCTCAAGGACGGCCGCACGCTCGACGGGACGATCTACGGCATCGACACGCTCACCGACCTCGCCATCGTCAAGGTGAACGAGACCGGCCTCCCGACCGCCGCGATCGGCGACTCGTCGACGATCCAGGTGGGCCAGCAGGCGATCGCGATCGGCAGCCCGCTCGGCGAGTTCACCGACTCGGTGACGACCGGGATCATCTCGGCGATCGGCCGGAGCATCGACGTCGAGGATGGCACGACGCTCTCGAACCTCCTCCAGACCGACACCGCCATCAACCCCGGCAACAGCGGCGGCCCGCTGCTCGACGGGAGCGGCAAAGTGATCGGCATCAACACCGCCATCGCCGGCAACGCCGAAGGAATTGGGTTCGCCATCCCGGTCAACATCGCCCGGCCGCTGCTCGCCCAGGCGTCCGCCGGCCAGCCGCTGGCCCGCGCGTGGCTCGGGATCCGCTTCCAGACGATCGATCCGGAGCTCAAGGCGGCGGCAAACCTGCCGGTCGACAACGGGGCGTGGATCCCGTCCTCTACCGCACTCAGCCAGGGGAACGCCGGGACGGAGACCCCGGCTCCCAGCCAGGACCCGAACTTCGGCCTGACACCCGACCAGCTCAACGAGCTCTTCAAGCAGTTCGGCATCGACCCGAACCAGGTCCCGCAGGGCCAGCAGGGCCAGGGCCAGGGCCAGGCGGTGACCCCGCAGGATCCCATCGTCGCGGGCAGCCCGGCCGAGGCGGCCGGCCTCGCCGCCGGCGACATCATCACCGCGGTGGACGGCACGACGCTCGACGCGGCGCACCCGCTCGACCTCGTGATGAGCCAGCTCGCCCCGGGCGAGACGGCAAGCCTCGACGTCTTCCGCAACGGCCAGTCGATGAAGATCTCCATCACCCTGGGGACGCGTCCCGCGGACCTGTAGCACTGCCGCCGCGCCGCGGCCTGTCGCGTCCCGGCTGAGGCACGGCACCGCTCGAGGCCCTCGTCACCACCCGGTGGCGGGGGCCTCGGTCTGCCGGTTCACTCTCGACCACGGTGCGGGGACGAAACCATCCAGGCGTCCCGTGCCTCATGCCAGTGAGACCTTCGGTTCGGCGTGACTGCCGCCCGGGGCCGTGCGCCTGCCACACAGGAGCGGCCACCGGCGGCGGGCGGCCCCCGAACCGGTCGACGAACGGAGCGGCGCGTGACCACGAACCAGGCAAGCCATCGACTGCTGGCAGGCCCGCCCCCGGCCGGGGACGCCGAGCGTCTCGAGACGCACCGGGCCAGGCTCGGTCCCCTCCCGCGCTCCGGTGACCGCCGCGATCTCATCGCGAGCCTCGAGGCGAGCGGCCTGCTGGGGCGAGGCGGCGCCGGGTTCCCGGTGGGGCGCAAGTGGCGCGCCCTCGCGGAGCGCAGCCACGGCCGGGCCGTCGTCGTCGCCAACGGCGCCGAGGGCGAGCCGGGCAGCGCGAAGGACCGGGTCCTGATGTCCTACCGGCCGCACCTGGTGGTCGACGGCGCCGTCCTCGCCGCCGACGCCATCGGCGCGGGCGAGATCGTCTTCTACGTCGGCCGCGAGCACGGTTCCGCGGTCGCCTCGATCGCCCGGGCGATCGAGGAGCGGAAGGCCGAGGTCCGCCAGCCGATGCGCCTCGTGACGGCGCCGATCGGCTACGTCGCCGGCGAGGCCTCAGCGGCGGTCCACTACATCAACAGCGCGGACGCCCGGCCGATCACGACGCCGCCCCGCGTGTCCGAGCGGGGCGTGGCCGGCCGTCCGACGCTCGTCCAGAACGTCGAGAGCCTCGCCTACGCGGCCCTCATCGCCCGGTTCGGGGAGGAGTGGTACCGCTCGGCGGGCCGGCTCCAGTCCCGGGGAACGGCCCTCGTCACGGTCACCGGGGCCGTGCGCGAGCAGGGCGTCCGCGAGATCGAGCTGGGAACGACGGTCGGGGAGGTGGCCACGGCCGCCGGCGGCATCTCCAGCGGCGTCCAGGCGGTCGTGCTGGGAGGCTACTTCGGGACGTGGGCCCGGGCCGGCGACGCCTGGGGCCTGCCGCTCGACCCCGCCGTGATGCGGGCGCACGGCCTGACGTTCGGCTGCGGGATGGTCGGCCTGCTGCCCACCGACGTGTGCGGCGTGTCGGCCACGGCCGAGATCATGGCGTTCATGGCGGAGGAGAGCGCGGGCCAGTGCGGCCCGTGCGTCTTCGGGCTGCGAGCGATCGGGGACGCGACGCGGCGGATCGCGGACGGTGTCGCGGGCGCCGCGGAGCTCGGCGACGTCGAGCGGTGGACGGCGCAGGTCCCCGGGCGCGGCGCGTGCCACCACCCCGATGGCGCGGTCCAGCTCATGGTCAGCGCCCTCAACGTCTTCGGCGACGAGTTCGCCCGCCACGCGCGAACCGGCCGGTGCTCGGTCACGGGCTCGCGCGTCGAGGTGGCCTGAGATGGACCGCAGGCTCCGCGTGGACTGGATCAAGTGCGACGGCTACGGACTGTGCGGCGACCTCGCCCCGGATCTCATCGACCTCGACGACTGGCGGTACCCGGTCATTCGCCCGGGCGCGGTCGATCGCGGCGACCTGCACGACGCCCAGCGGGCCGTCGACTGCTGTCCGATGGGAGCGCTCATCCTCGAGCAGGTGCCCGCGGACCGGCGGACGGCCTGACCTCCGCGCGGAGCAGCGAGGCCTCGGCGGCCCCGACGGCCGGCCGACCGGAGGCTGGGGGCCCCTACGTGCCCAGGTAGATGCGGATCCCGGCCACGATCCCGATCGCGTAGCGGTCGCGGCCGGTGGCGCTCTTCATGCGCCGCGCGTCGCCGGCGTTCTTCATGTTGCCGAGCTCCACCATGACCACCGGGATGTCCGACAGGTTGAACGTGGCGTAGTCCGTCCGGTTCCTGATCCCGGCGGTGGCGTAGTAGTTCGCGATCGGCAGGCCGGCCCGCACGAGCCCTGCTCGCACCGCCCGGGCGAGCGTCGCCGAGCGCCCGTAGATGTCGTCGGTGTAACCGCGGACCAGGCCCGGCTTCATGACGTAGAAGCCGCGGTGGGACGAGGCCGAGCCGTCGGCGTGGATGGCGACGGTCAGCCGCGCGTGCACCTTCGTGCCGAGCTTCCCGCGCACGTCGACGCACGGGCCGACGCCCGTGTCGCTCGGGCGGGTCATGTAGACCGTCGCCCCGAGCGCCTGGAGGCGCGCCTTGACGCGCAGCGCCACGGCGTAGTTGAACCGGTGCTCCGGGTACCCGGAGACCGTCGTCGTCCCGACCGTGGCGCAGGCCCGCCACCCGGTCCCCGTCCAGACCTTGCGCGAGATCTGGGCGATGTGCGTCGCGTTGCCGCCGTTGTGCCCGGGATCGACCGCGATGACGACGCCCGCGAGGGGCAGGGCGGCTGCGTCGGCGTGGATGGCGGAGGGCGGTGCGAGGCCGAGGGTACTGGCGAGCATGATCGCGACGACGATCAGTGTGAGGCGGCGGAGGTCCATGCCCGGGAGTGTACCGACGACGTCCAGCCGATCCGATGCCCCGATCCGATGCCCCGGAAGTCCCGTGGCCGGCCGTCGGCGGGCAAGGTACCCTGTGCGGGCTGGGGCGGCAGGCGGGCGCACCAGGTCAGCGAACCGCCGAACCACCGCAACAGGATGGGGGATCGGATCGTCCCAGCACGTACGGCCGGAGGCGCGCCATGCGCCGGGCCAGCAAGGTAGTTGCCGCCCCGATGACGATCACGCCAGACACCCATCCCGCCGGCCGGCGGTTCCCGTTCGGGAAGCTCGTGCTCGGGTTCCTCGCCGGGCTGGCCCTCGCGCTCGCCTTCGGCTCCGGAGCGCTCCTGGCCTACCAGGGGCAGTACGCCGATCGCGTCTACCCGGGCGTGACGGTCGACGGCGTGGACGTCTCCGGCCTCACGCGCGACGCGGCCCGGGCGCAGCTCGAGGCCGAGCTGGCCGGCTACGCGGTGGGCACCGCGGTCGTCACGATCGACGGGAACCCGGTCCCGATCTCGTACGCGGCCCTCGGTCGGCGTGCCGACGTCGACGGGCTCATGGAGCTGGCGTGGTCGGTCGGCCGCGGCCAGGAAGACCCGCTCGGGCGCGCCGCCCAGGGCGTCCGGAGCCTTCTCGACGGCACCCGGATCGCCCCGCTCGTGGTGGTCGACCCGGAGGCCGTGCAGCGCGAGCTGACCACGCTGGCGCTCGCCGTCAACCGGGCGCCGGTCGAGCGGCTCCGCGACGGTCACGGAGACCGGGTTCGTGGCGAGCCCGGCCGTCGCCGGGAAGGTGGTCCCCCGCGCCGAGATCGCCGCGGCGCTTCTCGCCCAGCTCGCCGACCCGGCCGCCCCCGACACCCTCGAGCTGGCCTACGAGACCGTCCCCGTGGAGCCGTACGTCGACGACAACGCGGTCGCCGGCGCAATCGCCTCTGCGAACCGCATGGCGACCGACGTGGCGCTGACCGCGGGCACGGAGACCTGGACGATCAAGGCCGCGACCGTTCGGAAGTGGATCGGCTTCGAGACCACGACCGACGGGTACCACCCGGCGATCGCCCCGGCGGCACCCACGAAGGCGCTGAAGGACCTCGCGAAGAAGATCGACACGGCGCCGAAGGAGGCGACCTTCGTCGTCCGGAGCGGCGGCTCGCTCGGCGTCGTCGCGAGCAGGGACGGCCGCACCCTCGACGTGAAGGCCTCGGCGCCGCTCGTCGCCCGGGCGGTCGCCGATCGCGTCGCGGCGACGACCGCGCCGGAACCGGTTGCCCTGACGATCAAGGTCGTCAAGCCGAAGCTGTCGACCGAAGAGGCGAAGAAGCTCGCCCCGCGCATGCGGAAGGTCTCGTCGTGGACCACGTACTACGAGGTCAGCGAGCGCAACGGCTTCAGCAACAACATCTCGATCCCCGCGCGCGACCTGGACGGCACCATGGTCGGCCCCGGGGAGGTCTTCGACTTCTGGAAGTCCATCGGGCCCGTCACCGCGGCCCGGGGTTACCGCTACGGCGGCGCGATCATCAACGGCCGCTCGCAGCCGACCGGCGCCTTCGCGGGCGGGATCTGCTCGACCTCGACGACGCTGTTCAACGCGGTTGCCCGGGCCGGCTACGAGATGCTGGCCCGGCACAACCACTACTACTACATCAGCCGCTACCCGACGGGCCTCGACGCGACCGTGGCGATCGAGGGCGGGTCCGTCACGACCATGTCCTGGAGGAACGACTCCGAGTACCCGGTCATGATCCGCTCGTCCGCGCGGCCCGGCGTGGTCTCGTTCTCCGTGTACGCGGTGGCGGTCAACAATCGCGTGGCCGTCGGCGGCGGCTCCAGGGTCCCCGGCCCGGCCAACGTGACGTACCGCGTCGCCAACGGGCGGACCGTGACCTTCGCCACGTCGGCCAAGCGCAACTACCTGAATGCCGGGAGCAGCACGCAGCGGACCACTTCCCTGCCGGCCGGCACCGTGAGGGTCGTGGAGTACGCGACCGACGGCTTCGACATCACGGTCACGCGCACCGTGCGGGAGGGAAGCACCGTGCTCCACCGGAACACGTGGTTCTCCCACTACGCCAAGGTGGACGGGCTCACCCTGATCGGTGCCAGGAGGTAGCGAGTCCCCGCGGCGGACGCTTGCTGTCGTCGCCCGGCCCCGCAGGGCCACCGCGCGGGGTGCGGGCGGCAAGTTGCCCGAGGACACGACGACCCGCGGTGGGACGGCGCCGTTGACGCCGTAGATGGCCGTCAGGTTGGGCTGGCCCCTGTCGGCGCCGACCTCACCTCCGCGCTCGCCGCCGGGTCGGTGAGGTCGCGTTCGATCGCCGCCGGGATGCCCGCATCGTCCGGGGACGACCGGGAGCGAAGCAGGCCGCGGCCGACCAGGACGAGCCACGCGATCGTGAGCAGCGTCGCGGCGATCGCAAGCGGGCTGACCTCGCCGGTCAGCGCCGTCTGCGCAACCGAGGCGATGCCCACCACACCGGTCGCCACCCCCACGGCGCCGGTCGCCCGCCCAAACGTGCCGCGCAGGATCACCAGGCCGGCGACGATGATCCCGATCGAGAGCGTCAGGATGCTGGCGATCGCCTGCAGCGGGGAGCTGAGCACGGCCGACGGGTAGCCCGCGGCCGCCACGACGATGGCGCGCTGATCCGCCGTCGCCGCCGCCGCGTACTGCTCGCCGAGGGCGATCAGGGACGCGTAGGCGGGCCACGTCACGGCCAGGTCCAGCCCGACGAAGAGGAGCGTGAAGGCGGTCGCCAGCAGCATCGCCGGCTCGTTCGAACGTCGCAGCGCGGCGTACAGGGCGATCGCGACCGGGACGAACAGCACGTCGGTGAGCACGGACAGCGCCACGATCGCCCACCAGGCTCCCGCGGTCCCCGCGTGGTAGTCGAGTCGCGCCTCGGCGCCGCTCGGTGGCGCCCCGACGGCGGCGAAGATGGGGATGGTGGCAACGTAGCCGGCCGCCAGGAGCAGGGAGGCGACGCCGCCGATCCGGGGCATCCAGGCTGCGGCGCTGACGCTGCCGGAGCCCTCGGCCGCACGCGTGACGTTCATGGCTCCCACCTCCCCGGGCCCGTCCACGCGGACCGTGAACGAACTGTGCGTCGGGCGGGTGGCATGCGCCATCCGGCCACCCAGCGCCCCGGAGGTGGGGCTACCCCCAGTGCGACGAAGCCCGGATCCCGGGGGGCCTGCCCGGCCCCGCGGTTCGCCCGCCTCACTTCGATGGGCGAAGACCCAGCACGCGGACCGCGGCGCCCGGCATCTTGTCCCACCAGTGGCCGTGGCGGCGGTAGACGGCGGGCTCGCGGTCGGCGAGCAGGGCGACCAGGGCGCCGGCCTCGGCCTCGAGCCCGGCCCACGCCTCCTCGGAGAGGGAGTGGAAGGCGGTCGCCTCGATGCCGCCCGCAGCCGAGCGCCAGACCCCGGCGACATGGCCGTCGACCAGCAGGGTCGGCAGGACGTCGCCGTTGTTCCGGGTGACCAGCCGTCGGTAGTCCGGCGGGATGACGCGGCTTCGGTCGGCGTAGGCGAGCAGGGTGCTGTCCCACATCGCCATGAGGCGCGGCGGCGCGGACGCGTCTTCCGGCGGGAGCAGGCCCCCGGGCACGTCGAAGAGCCCGGTGCCGTCCGGCCCCTCGAGCGTGACCGCGGTCCCGTCGGCGACCAGCGACGTCAGCGCGTCGCGGACCCGCGCCCGCGGCTGGAGCATCCCGAACTGGGCGAGGTCCTGCGCCGAGGCGGGTCCGAACCCCTCCAGGTAGCGCCGGGCCAGCACCCGCAGGGCGGCCTCCGGGTCGCCCGACCGGCGCCGGTCGGGGCCCGCGGCGTACGAGGGTCGCCGGCCGAACGACCACGGCCCACCGGTAGGGGCGTGGACGAGCGGCGCGAACGTCCGCAGTGCCCACCATGCGCGCCCGTGGACCGGCCCCCCGGGTCTGCCCGAAAGCCAGGCCTCGACGTCGGCGTTCGCGCGCGGTTGCGCCGCGAACGCGAGGAGCGGCTCGATGAGCGCGTCCGCGTCGGCGGCCGTCAGCCCCGTCACGGTGAAGCGGCGGTCGTGCAGCCGCGAGGCGCGGAGGCTCGGCTGCATCGCCTCGTGGAACGCCGGGTAGTCGGCCGCGTCGACGGCGTGGAGGGCGATCCGCATGAGCGTGGCCTTGACGACCTCGCCGCCGGCAAAGGCGCGATCCAGGTCGACGGGGTCGAAGCCGGTGAGCCGATTCCAGAGGGCGACGTACGGCGAGGCGGGCTCCTGCGCCTGCACCGCGACGACGCGGTGCAGGCCATCGACCACGTCCAGGGGTTCCCGCCGCAGCAGCAGCTGCCGGCCCAGGGTGGCCCGGTTGAGCTGTCGCGAGGTCAGCGCCATGACGGTTCCCTCCCACGCCGGCCGTCAGCAGGCGCCGGGACCTTGCCGTGCGGTACGGTCTACCGTATGCTACACAATGCAATGAAAAGTATCGGTGTAACGGAGCTGCGCCAGCGGACGGCGGAGATCCTCGAGTCGCTTCACGACGCCGAAGAGCCGGTCGCGATCCTGCAGCGTTCGCAGACGACCGCCTACCTGGTTGATGCGAGGCGCTACGAAGCCGAGCGCGACGAGCTGCGTGCTGCTCGACGGGCCCTCTTCCTGCGCGAGGTCCGAGAGGCCGAGGCCGAGTACGCCGCCGGCGACTCGTCGGACTACGCGGACATGGACGCCCTCCTGGCGGACCTCCGCGGCTGAAGGGATCGACGTGCGGGTCATCGCATCGTCCCGCTTCCTGCGGCGGGCGCGGAAGCTGAAACCCCCGCGGGACGAGCTCCTCCGGGCGGCCCTGCGGCGCTTCGCGATCGACCCACAGGATCCGCTACTTCGGACGCACAAGCTCAAGGGCGACCTCGGTGACTACTGGGCGTTCCGGGTCGACGACGACTTGCGGGTGCTCTTCCGCTGGGATGGCGACATCTGCTTCCTGGTCGCGCTGGGCTCCCACGACGAGGTGTACTGATCCCGGCCTCATGAGCGAGGCGGTGAAGCGGGTCGTGGCCGCTGCCCGGCATCCGACCACGCGCTGCCAGCGTGCGGCCCAGCCTTCACGCAGCAGGGAGGGCTGTCCCTGTAGACATGTCTCCTGGTGACGCGGCCGAGACGCGCTCGGCGGGTGGTTGGCCCGCGGAGGAGTGATGGTGCGGCCATCTTCCGTTGGTGGAGACCTCGGCGTCGAGCGAACCTACTCCAGGCCCCACGTCTCCAACGACAACCTCTCCAGCGAGAGCCAGTTCCGGACCCTCAAGTACCGGCCGACCTTCCCGGCCCGCTTGGGCTCGCTCGAGGACGCCCGGGCCTTCTGCTGGGAGTTCCTCCCCTGGTACCACACGCAGCACCATGTGGCGGGATTGTCGCCCGGATCGCGGACCGTCCGGGGGCCGTTCGCCTCTTGGCTGACCTGGGATGGGCGTCTATCGTGCAAAGCGAGTTGGACGGGCAGCCGTTGGGGGTGCCACCGATGTTCCTGAGCCAAGTTCACTTCATGTGGCGTGACCTCGGCCGAGCCCGCGGGCGCCGGGCCGCCCTTCTCCTGCTCGGGCCGATGGTGGCCTTCCTGGTCCTGGCGCTCCCAACCACTCTGAGCGCGGCACCGGTCACCGACCACACCGATCTGCCGGGCACGGGCAGCCGCACCGGCCCGCAGATCCACCTTCGCGGCAGTTACGGGATGACAATCTCGATCACCGGGCAGGCTGGCTGCACATACCAGGTGATGGTCAACGGCCCTGGCCTCGGGCATGGGTTCGGGCAGTTCTCCTTCCCGAGTGACGCCACGGCACGTCAGCAGCGGGTATCGACGGGGAGCCTCCCGGAACTTGCGGACGGCCTGTACACGATCGCCACGACGGCGACGGGTTGCGGCCAATGGACCGTGAGCCTCGACCGAACGATGGCGCCCAGTAACGTCGACGCACGCTCGCGCACATGGCGGTCCGGTCGCCCGCCGGCGCGGAGCCCGCGGACGTAGCAGTCGATCGACGTCGCGGCCGTTGCCAGGATGTGTACGCGCACCTCGTTCTCCCGGGGAACGGGAGTCGCGAGTTCCTCGACCCGGAGGACTTCCGGCGGACCGTACCGGGTGCAGACGACGGCCTTCATGCCCGAGCCCCCTCGGCCTGCGGATGCACGCGCCCCTTCTCGGCCGGCAGGCCCGCCCCGGAGTCGACGACCTTCACGCCCTTGAAGAGGAGCCAAAGGCCCAACCCGACCTCGGCGGCGAAGCTCACGACGAGCCCGGGGTAGCGGATCGCGGGGTAGTCCGGCAGCAGCAAGGCCTGGAGGAACCAGATCAGGACGGCGATCCCGTCGAGCACCAGGAGGACGCCCAGGAACCGGGGAAGGAACCGGGACTTGTAGACCAGGTAGC
Source organism: uncultured Chloroflexia bacterium (assembly GCA_963725875.1). Lineage (GTDB taxonomy): Bacteria > Chloroflexota > Limnocylindria > Limnocylindrales > CSP1-4 > CTSoil-043. Next base: position 319,704 of record CAVRZZ010000004.1, read on the forward strand.
CGAGCGGGAACAGCCACGTGGCGAAGAACAGCTGGGCCGTGACGAAGCCCGCCTTGTAGACGTTGATGGACAGGTACGCCAAGCCCTCCAGCTGTGCCGCCGAGTAGGCCTGCATGTGGCTGGAGGCGTCACCCTGCAGCAGTGCGGAGACCAGCCCCAGCATGCTCGCACCCTGGATGGCGACGCCGACCGCGTTGAGCAGCAGGAACAGCAGCGCCAGGTTCCTGTTGACCGGTCGCAGGAGAACGTAGAGGCCCCAGGCGACCATGAGGAAGAGGAAGCCAGACGTCAACGCGACGACGAGGGCCAGGCGGAACGACCCCTCGTTCGCGATCATCGCTTGGTAGACCTGCGGCGCTCCACCCAGCCCGATCTGCCCCAGCGCAGTGGCAAGCACGGAAGCCACGATGTACGCGAGGTAGAGGCCGCCGGTGATCCTGGACACCTTGTCCGGCGCCAGCTGATTGGTGACGACAGGCATCTCAGCTACTCCTTCAGTGACAGGCAGATCACCCTGCTTCGGCATCTCGCGGACGTGACGCACCCCCTGGCGCAGGAACCGCGACAGGACAGGCGCTGAGGCTGACGACCTCGTGACCGCGCAGCGCCTCCAGGAATGGCTGGAAGCTGCCGCACACCAGGCAGCGCAAGATCTTCCCGTCAACCTCCACATCGCCGACACCCGATGCCCGCTCGACCTGCCGAGCGGGAGGGACGCCGACGAAGCTGACTTCCACTCGTTGTGTCGCTAGCTCCCGGGTCATGCTCGCCAGCCTAGGAGGGCCCATCGGAGCGGACATCGATGGAATTCGTGATCGGGTCGCTAGGCGATCGGCGTCAGCGTCCTTGCCGTGCGTGACATCCGGTTCGCCATGGCCGAGCCCGCTCGCTCAGGGCGGGTGTCGACCAGATCCGCCTCGGTGTCCGCTACTGGTTCGACGACGCCATCCAGGCCGCGATCTGGGCGCGCGAGTTGACGCCGAGCTTGTTCAGGATGCTGCGGATGTGGCTGTCGACGGTGTGCTCCGAGATGAACAGGCGCGAGCCGATCTCCTTGTTGGTCATGCCCTCGGCGACCAACCGGGCGACCTCCACCTCGCGCATCGAGAGCAACGCATCGCCGGCGCCACCGTCCGAAGCCGCCACGGCAACGCGGGCGGACTCGCCGAGTGCGAGCCGTATTGCGGCGTCCCGGGTCAGCCGTCGCCCGACCGTCGTCTCGGCCTCGAACCTTCGGCCACCAAGGTCCGCAATCGCCGCCTGTTCGGCCTGGCCCACCAGTGGAGCGAGGAATGGCATGACGCGGGCGCCGGCGCTGATTCGAATGGTGTCGGCGGCTCCGAGGAGCTGCGCCGCGAGCCGTGCATGTCCGCTCCTGGCGGCATGGCAGCCCAACGCGTCGAGCAGGTAGGACTGCTGCACGCGGTCATCGAGCTGGCGAGCGATCCGCAATGCCTCCGCGAACAGGGGCTTCGACGCGCCGAGTTCACCGGCGATGAAGGCGGCCATGCCCAGGTGCATCAGCCAGGTCTTGAGCCCGTAGAGGTCGCCCACCTCCCGGCTGAGAACGACGCCTTCGGAGGCTGCGGATCTGACTGCGTCGAGGTCGCCCTCGAAGAGGCCGCCAAACGCTCGAGCCTGCAGGACTACGAGCGCAGCCCCAACGTCATTGATCCCACCTGCCACCGCTTGAGCCTCGTCGCGCAGGCGCCTCGCGGATGCCCGGTCGCCGGCCATGTTCGCGGCGATCGAAGCCATGGACAGCGACTCCGCCAGCGGACCGAGCCGACCGGCCTCTCGATTCGCGGTCACCGCGCGTTCGAGGGCGGGTGTGGCAGCGGTGGGATCGACCAGCAGCACGTGGAGGTATCCGCGCATGTGCTCAGCCCGAGCCTGGGGCTCCGGCTCACCTCGTCCAAGCGCGAGGAACGCATCCAGCCACCGGACGCCCTCGGTGGTCGCACGCGTGGCCCAGAACCAGCGGAGGGACGCGGCGAGATCCATTCCGCGTGAGACATCCTCATGAACCAGGCAGCGCCCAAGGACCGACCGGATGTTGTCGATCTCCAGGTCCATCCATCCGAGCCACTCGACCAGCCCATAGCGAGCCACCTCGGCCGATCGCCGGCACCGTGTGACGTAGTACTCGGTACATCGCTCCTCGAAGACGTCCTCCTCGCCGGCCGCTCGCAACTTGAGGCCGGCGAATTCGCGCATCGTCTCGTGCAGCCGAAAGCAGGCGAGGCCCCCCATGTCCTCCTTCGTCACCAGCGACTTGTCGACCAGCGATGACAGCAGGTCCAATGCGCGTGCTGCCGGCACGTCGTCGGACGTGCCCACCGACTCGACGTCCTCGAGCGTGAACCTGCCGGCGAACACGCACAGCCGCCGCAGCAGCGTCCGCTCGTCCGGCCCCAGCAGGTCGTGGCTCCACTCGATGGTGGTTCGCAGCGTCTGGTGGCGCGGGAGCGCCGCGCGACTTCCTCCTGTCAGCAGACCGAACCGGTCGGTGAGGCGATCGAGGATCTGCTCCACCGAGAGGACCCGCGTCCTGACCGCCGCGAGTTCGATGGCCAGCGGCAGCCCGTCCAGCCGGCGGCACAGGTTTACCACCGCAGCCCGGTTGGAGGCGGTGAGCTCGAAGGTGCCTGAGGCAGCCGAAGCCCGCTCGGTGAAGAGCACGACCGCCTCGTTCTGGCGGACCTGATCCATGGGCTCGTCGGCCGCGGCGCGAGGCAGCTCGAGCGGGGGAATCGGGAGCACGTGCTCCTCCGGAATAGCTAACGGCTCGCGGCTGGTCGCGATCACCCGAACGCCCGGCGCAGCCTTGAGGAGATCGGTCACGAGCAGCGAGGCCGCTCCGAGCAGGTGCTCGCAGTTGTCCACCACGAGCAACAGCTCCTTGTCGCGCAGGTAGGAGAGCAGGAGAGCCCGTGGCTCGGTCGCGGACTGGTCACGCAGGTCCAGGGACGCCAGCATGGCGCTGGCGACGAGGCCCTGGTCCCGAAGGTCGGCGAGCTCCACCAGCCATGCGCCGTCCCGGAAGCCGCGTCTGAGGTCGGTGCCGGACCGGATCGCGAGGCGGGTCTTGCCCACACCACCAGGGCCGACGAGGCTGACCAGGCGGGCTGTGGTGAGCTTCTTCCTGAGCTCGGCAAGCTCACGGCGACGGCCGATGAAGCTCGTCGCCTCAGCCGGAAGGTTGCCCGGGCGGCGGGTGGGCCTGGCCATGGTGGACAGCACGTTACTACGGGCATGCGCCACCGACGCCGGTCAACCAGCTACCGGATCACGGATCCCATCGCGCCGCACCTGCGGTTCGTCGACGTCCACCGGGGACGCGTTCCGCACGCGCCCCGTCATCGCGGTGTTGCGCCTGCGATCGAAGCGCGGCAATGGTTCACGTCCTTCACCGACAAGACAGGGAGCCCCGGCCGCTGCCGGGGCTCCCTGCGGGGAAGGTGACGCCGGGACCGTCAGCTCGGGGCGGATCCCGTCGTCGCCAGCATCACTTACGGCCGCCGCCGCCGCCGCCCACCACGTTGATGACGATGGTGACCGTGTCCGGCGCGGTCGGGTCGGAGACGTAGGTCCCCGCGTCGACCCCCGTGATGGTGACCGACGGGATCGAGAACGTGATCTCGTACAGGCCCGCGGCCGTCACGCGCAGGTTGTAGCCGTATACGACGGCGCCGCCCGCGTTGATCTCGGCGGTCGGGTTGGAGCCCGGCTGCACCACGATCGCACCGGTGGCGTAGTTCTTGACGGAGAACGTTGCAGCTCCGTCGAAGACCCGCACGGGGCTGAATGTCGTCGGGGTGGCGTGGTGGGTCTGGCCGCCGTCGTCAGACGCGGCGAGGGTCCCATACGCGGATTCGCGGTCGAGCTTGTCCGGCTCCAGCTTGGCGACGGTGTAGCCGTCCATCGTCACGCCCGTGAAGTCGAACAGGCCGAGCTCCACGCGGATCGGCTTGCCGACCATCAGCTTCGCGTCGCCCGACAGGTTGTCTCCCCAGGCGCCCGTCGCCGATGCCGCCGTCGCGGTGTAGCACTGGGCCTGCCACTTGTGCACGCCCTGCACGTAGTAGTACGCGTCGGGATCGATCGGGTACCCGGTCTTCGGGGCACCGGCGGGCGGCACGAGCACCGACGGCGTCCCCACGCCGCACGTGACACCCGTGAAGCCGCCGCTGACCATGATCGTCGGCACAGACAGGTTGTTGGTGAGCGTCTCCTCACCGCCCCCGCCCCCGCCGCCCCCGCCACCGCCTGGTCCCTTGGCCAGCACGCTGGCCGGCAGCAGCAGGGCCATGACGACGATGAGGATGAGAGGCGAGACCGCGCGTGACCTGCGGTTCATCGGTGTCCTCCCCGGGAGGGGCGGCCTCGATCATCGGACGAGGCTCCCTTCCCCAGCATTCACCGGCGATCCGCGTCGGTGAGCGGTCGCGCCGGTCAGGCGCGACCACTACATGGTCGGGACCCGAGAGTGCGGCGTCGTCACCCGTTCCGACGCTCGCTCATCACCGGAACCGGTGATTCCGTCGGCTCGTCGGCGAGATGGTGCGGGCAGATGTCCGTCGCCGTCAGGTATCCGCAGTGGAGCGCCGCCCGCACAGCGTCCGAGCGCCCGCGAACGCCAAGCTTCCCGTAGATGTGCGTTAGATGGGTCTTTGCGGTGTTGGGCGACACGAACAGCCGGCTGGCGATCTCGTCGACGGGAATGCCAGTTGCCGCCAGGCGAAGAACCTCGAGCTCGCGTGCGGTGAGCTGCTCGATCACGCCGCGCCCTCCCGGGGCCGCCGGCAGTCGAGCCGTGGTCGGGTTCGCCACCTGGGTCCGCGCGCGCACGGCGCGGGGCACGAGCACGATGAACGCGGCCCCGGTCAGCACGTACGTCAGCACCTGGACGTACGCGTGCGGAGTGTCGAAGACACGATCGACGGTGATCACGGAGCCTGCCGTGGCTACCACGCCGCCGGCGACCAGGGCGGTCGTGGCAGGCCCGGGCCCGAACAACAGTGCTATGCCGATCACCAGGGTCAGGACCACCAGAAGGTGCGTGCCGTGGTCGAGATCCAGGATGCCCAGCTCGAGGAAGGCGACGGCGCCCGCGACGGCCACGAGGGCCGCGGCGTGGCGGACAGAGGAACGAGTCCTGGATTCTGCCGGCCGGTCGAACAGATCGGTAGCAGCGGCACCGATGCTCACGGCGACGCTCCCTTCCCCGGATTCGCAACTGTCGCTCCCCGCTGCGTCGGACACAAGTACCAAAGGTCATGTGCACCGCCTGGGGAACGCGAAGTGACGCCGCCCGCGCGACGGATGGCGGCCCGAGGCCGCCGCGGACCGGCCGCCGCGATGCCGACGGCCCTGGGCTCCACCAGGGGTCGCCAGGCTTCAGGCTGGGCGGCCTCTCGCGCCCCGGACTCCTGGAGCAGGCACCGCGCCCGAGTCGCCCGGCGATCCAGCCAGACAGGTCCGCGAGACGGGCATCAGGGGCGGCTCGAAGGCGAGGCAGAGCCGATCGGGCCTCCCGCGTCCTGATTCGAGCCACCGCTGGGTCGCGGGGTCGCGCCGCCTCCGCCGCCCGATGACCCAGGGCCCGACCCGCCGCTCGGGGTCGCAGGTGGCTGGGCGGTCGTCCGCGGTGTGGCCCGAGGAGTCGAGCCCGGCGCGGCCGAGGGCCTTGGTGTGGGACCAGGTGTCTTGGCGGGACCGGGAGAGGCCGGCGGCCCGGTGGCTCCGGCGGGTGCTGGAGGCGCCGTCGGCCCGGGTGAGGGAGGTCCGGCCCCACCGGGCGTTCCGGGGCCGCCGGTGGCGCCGGGCGTGCCTGGCTTCTGCGAGCCCCGCGTCGACGGAATGCTGCTCGGCAGCGGTTCCCCGGTGCCCGACGGGCCAGGGCCGGGCCCGGGGCCTCCGCCCGGCTCCCCGAGCGCGCCGAGGAGCAGACGAGCCGCGACCTGGGCCTCGAGGCGGGCCCCGTCCAGTGCAGGGTCACCGGCGCCGATCATCGACAAGACCTCGAGCTGCGCCCGGACCCGGACCGCAAGCTCCGCTGCCGTCGGCGCGTCTACGGGACCTCCGTCTGCGGATTCGATGGCAATCGCGGCGTAGGCTCGGAGGGCGGCCACGGTGGACCCAGCATCGCCATGAACCGAGGCGGCGGACGCCTCGGAGATGCGGGCGTCGAGTCGCTCCACCTGCGCCCGGGTCCGATCGTCCGGCGATCCGGGCAGGAACAGCTCCTCCGACGCGACGCGAGCGCCGTACAACGGTCCGCCGGGGACGGACGCCGCGACGGTCCCCAGGCTCATCGCAAGCAGCAGGCCTGCCGCAATGAGGACGAGGGCTGGGCGGTGCCCGCCCCGGCGGATCTCGGGCGCCGCACCGGCCGGGGGAAGGGCGCGACCGGGGGCACCCTGGAGTGCGTTGGCTCGATCTGTCGTCGCGGCGAAGGCACCGAGGACGGCGGCCCGGCTGGCCGTGAGGCGAGGGTCCTCGGGATCGGGATCCAGGGCCGCGGCCATCCTCACCATGCGGACGGGAAGGTCGCCGGCATCGCCATCCCACGCGGGGCCTGCGGGTTTGTGCGGGAGGCGCTTGTGCAGCCGATCGAGGAGGCTCATGCGGGGCCTCCGTCCATCTCCGCGCCAGCCGGCCCGAGAATTCCCCGGAGAGCAGCCAGTGCGCGGTGCTGGAGGACCCTGACGGCGCCGTTGCTCCGTCCCATCAGGACGGCGGTCTCCGCCGGCGAGAGTTCGGCAAAGAACCGCCAGACAAGGACCTCGCGCTGGTCGGCCGGCAGCGCGCCGAGCGCCTGGCGGAGGACTGCACGGTCCTGGTCCTGTTCTGCGGCGGCGACAGGATCCCCCGCGTCCGACGCCCGGTCGATGGCATCCTCCAGCGGTACTCCCGGGTGGGCAGTGCGCCGATGGTCGATCACGGCATTCCGGGCGATTCGAAAGACCCACGCTCCGAAGGGGAGGCCGCGCGAGCGATACCGGGGAAGCGCCTCGATCATCTTGACGAACGTCCGCTGGAGAAGCTCCTCGGCGACATCGGCGTCGCCGAGCTGGTGACGCAGAAACCTCCGGACGCGTGGGGCGTAGGCGTCATAGAGGCCGGCAAACGCGGCCGCGTCGCCCGCGGCCGCACGACGAACGAGTGCGTCGATGACGGCTTCGTCGCGGTGAGGATCGTCCATCGAAGGAGCCAGGTCACCTCCACGGCTTCCTGGTCGGCCGACCCTTGGTCGACGGGCCGGCCGGCAGCATTCCCATGATGGTGCTGCATTGGTCGACCCGTCCGCTCGTCACGCCCGTGAAGACGAGATGGGCTGGCTCACGACCCGTGACGCCCACCCGGCGCACCGTTCGGATCGGGCGGGCAGGTCGACGAAGGGTCCGGGCTCGTCGTTGAAGCCGGGCCCGGCCCCGCCTGCGCCTGGGCCTGCTGCTGCGCCTGGGCCTGCTGCTGCGCCTGGGCCTGCTGCTGCGCCTGGGCCTGCTGCTGCGCCTGGGCCTGCTGCTGCGCCTGGGCCTGCTGCTGCGCCTGGGCCTGCTGCTGCGATCGAACCCGCTGCGGGCTCTGCGGCCCGGGCGCGGTGGCCGCCCCATCTCGGACCTGTTCGCGATCGCGGTCCCCGTCATGGTCGCAGAGCGCACCCGGGTCACACTCTTGGTCCCGATCCCGATCCCGATCCCGGTCGCCGTCCCGGTCCCGATCCTGATCCTGATCGCGGTCGCCGGCGACGATCACGACGTCGGCGGTGACAATGGTGGCGTGGCTGCGATCCTGGTCTCGGAGCTGATCCTGGGCGCCGAGACGCGTCTGGTCACGGTCCTTCGCGACGCTCATGTCCGCGCCGACAGGCACGGCGGCCGGTGTGCTCGACGCCAGCGCGAGCGTCGCCACGACGGCACCGCCACTCACCACGGCGGCAATCTTCGCGGCAAGGGCGACGGGGATGATGCCAATCATCGCGATGTCCTCCGGGCCGGCGGCGGGCCCCTGCCCGGAGAGGCGCCGTTCCCGTTCGACCCGCAGCAACGAACGGGCGGCACTCCTGTTACGGCCAAGCGCCTGCCGTCACGCTCCATGCTGGGGTTCGGGACGTTCGGCCCTCGCCCCGCGCATCACGGACGCCCACGCTAAGCGGTTGGCGGGGAGCTCTGACACGCGGTCCACGCCCCGGCCGCCCGGACCGCGCCGAGCCACTGGCGAGACCGACCCGCGGTGAAGCCTCAGGAGGTTCCCGTGCGCTGGAACCACTCGGTCTCGCGAGGGGTCGTCGCCTTGGTCGTCGCCACGATCCTGGTTGTGGGCGCCGCTGGTCCGCCCCCGGTCGCAGCAACCACGCCCGGGGCGGAGGCGGTCATCGTCGTGTTCCGCGACAGCGTTCTGGATCCGGTCGCGGTGACGGCCCGGATGGCCCGGGACCATGGGTTCGCGGCTGATCACGTGTACCGGTATGCGCTGAAGGGGTTCTCGGCAACGCTGCCGGCGCGGGCGCGGCAGGCCCTGCTGCGCAGCCCCAACGTCGCCTACATCGCGCCCGACGCCGTGGCGACCCTGGCGGACACGCAGACCGGTGCCACCTGGGGGCTCGACAGGATCGACCAGCGGTCACGGACCCTCGACGGCCTGTACCACTACGCGGCGACCGGCGTCGGCGTCACGGCGTACGTCATCGACACGGGCATCCGACTCTCGCACGAGGAGTTCGAGGGCCGCGCCTCCACGGGGTTCAACTTCCTCGGCGACGGGGTCGATGAGTGCAACGGCCACGGGACGCACGTGGCCGGGACCATCGGCGGGAAGACCTACGGCGTGGCCAAGGGCGTCACGCTCGTCTCGGTGCGGGTCTTCCCCTGCATCGGCGAGACCCCGGACAGCGAGATCATCAGGGGACTCGACTGGATGATCGGCGCCCACCAGGAGGGCGACCCAGCGGTCGCCAACATGAGCCTCAGCGGGCCGATCAACCTGGCGCTCGACGATGCCGTGCGAAACGCCATCACGGATGGCATCAGCGTCGTCATCGCAGCCGGGAACGGTACCGACAACGACTGGCGGGCCGTGGATGCCTGTGGCTTCTCGCCGGGTCGCGTCGCCGAGGCGATGACCATGGGGGCCACCACCAGCAAGGATCAGAAGGCCTCGTTCTCGAACTACGGCCCCTGCGTCGACTGGTTCGCCCCCGGGGCCTCGATCACGTCGGCGTACGACTGGAGCGACACGGCCTTCGCGACCATGAACGGCACGTCCATGGCGACCCCGCACACCACGGGCGTCGCCGCTCTCTACCTGGAGACGCACCCTTCGGCGACTCCGGCCGCTGTGCGGGACGCGCTCTACGCGGCGTCGACGAAGGGGATCGTCAAGTCGTCGAGATCAACCAACAACCACCTGCTGTACAGCATCACCGGCGCATCGGACTGAGCCAGGTGGTGAACGGCGGCCCAGAGTCGGGCGATCTGAACGCGTCTACGACCGCGCGGGCCTCGGATGGAGCGACCCCGGTCCGAACGAGGAGTTCACCCACTGGTCCCAGGTGATCGCGGACCTGCACGCGGCTCGCCCGCCTAACGGGAACGCGTTCGAAGCTGGCAATCCTCACCATCACCTGCGTCTGCATCGGCGCCAAGCCGTGCTTGGGAGTTCGTTCCCAGGCTCTGAGTCCGCGGCTCCATCTCGTCCACCAACCACCCACGCGACCCGAGGTCCCCACCGCGGCCTGGATCAACCCGCCGGCGAGAAGGGAGGAGCCACCTCAGTAGTCAGCTGAGGTGCGGAGTGCCGTGTATCTCACGCGTAAGGCTCGGTCTGGCGGGGACACGACTCCAGCGACCCCTCGGATCGGGCGGGAGGCCACCCGCGGCGCGTCCGCTCGTCAGGCGAGAGCGGCGACTGGCCGTCGCGGACGAGGTCTGCCGGCGTCCGCAGGACGTCCCTTATGTCGGGCTGGAGGTTCGCCGGGTCGGTGAGCCGCGACCACGAGCGCCGGCCTACAGACACTGTTCAGCGTTGTGACGACGCTCTCTCAGCCGTCCATTGGGACGGCGCTTCCCACTGGCCAGACCGGGAGCCTACTGCCGACGCCGGGCTCGATTCGCAAATCACAAGACTCGGCTTGAAGCGCCGCACCACTGAAGGTGATTGACCGTCGGACTCGAAGCTCGACCGGAATATGTCGACGATCGTCTGCGTCATCTGCGCGACGGGCTGCCGCGTCGCGCCGGGGGGAAAGGGGGCGAACCAAGCGGCCGCCGCCGCGGCGATGGGCAGCAGCGTGACGTTCGTCGGCTGCGTCGGCGACGACCCGGAGGCGACCCTCGCGATTGCGTCGCTGACCGAGCGTGGAATCGACATCTCGCAGCTCGCTCGCCACCCCGGAACAGCGACGGGGACGGCCGCGATCTTCGTGGACGACCGCGGCGAGAATGTCATCGCAGTCGATCCCGGCGCGAACCATCTGCTCTCTCCGGCCACGGTCGCGGAGCACCTGGCGTCGACGCGGTACGACGTGGTCCTCGCCCAGCTGGAGATCGACGCGAAGGCGGTCCTTGCCGCGGCGAAGTCCAGCTCGAACGCCACCTTCATCCTGAACCCGGCGCCGATCCCGGCGGATGCCGCCACCTTGCGAGAGCTGCTCCAGCATGCGGATGTAATCGTCCCGAATCGGCCGGAGCTGGCCCGTCTCTCCGGGGCGCCGGTCCCGGCCACCCGTGAGGCGCTCGATGGCTGCGTCCGACGGCTCGGGTTCTCCGGCATCCTGGTCGTCACGCTCGGCGCGGATGGCGTCGTGGTGTACGAGGGCGGGGCTGACGGGAGGCGCGCGACGTGGATCGAGCCGGTGAGGGTGCAAAGCGTGGACACCACCGGCGCGGGCGACGCGTTCTGCGGCGTCCTCGCGCACGTACTCGCCGCGGGGGGCGACGTCATCGAGGCTGCCCGCCGGGCGAACGAGATGGCGGCCTTCAGTACGACGGTCGCGGGTGCCCGCGTCCCGCTCGATCTCCTCGCCACCGCGGCAAGCGCCGATGTCAGAGCGGCAAGTCGGCCGCCAAGGAGTGGAGCGCAAGCCCGACCGACATGACGGACTCGTCGAACAGGACGTTGTTGGAATGGTTGAAGGCCGTTCGCTCGTCAACCTGCGCACCCAGATAGAGCATGGCGCCTGGCCAGCGGTGCAGGAAGTAGGCGAAGTCCTCGATCACCATGGAGGGTTGGGGCATCTCGCGCACCGGTAGCCCGGGTCGCTCTGTGTCATGAGCGGCCGTGAGGGCGCCGAGGATCCCGGGATCGTTCATCACGGCTGGGTACCCGTCGATGACCTGGAGCGTCGCGCGTAGCCCAAGCGACGCGCCGACGTCGGCGGTCAGCGCGTGGAGCCGCTCGTGGAGGAATCCGCGGACCTCCTCACTGAGGGTCCGGATCGTTCCGCGCAGGGTTCCGCTCGCCGGGATGACGTTGACCGTGCTGCCGGCGATCGCCTCCGTGACGGTCGCGACCAGCGGCTCGCGCCTACCGAGATCGGACACGATGTCGTGGAGGCCACGGGTCCAGACTGTCATCGCGTCGATCGGGTTCGCGGTCAGGTGCGGAGCACTCGCATGTCCCCCGGGGCCTTCGAACACCACCCGGAACCAGTCGCCATACGCCATGAAGCACCCGGGCCGCGACATGACAACCCCGGCCGGCACGACGGCATTGACGTGGATGGCGAAGGCGACGGCGCTCGCCGGCAGCTCGCGCATCGCCTCGTGCTCGAGAACGGCGAGGGCGCCGCGGTCGGCCTCCTCGCCCGGCTGGAACGCGAGGACCACGTCGTGCGCGGGAGGCTCCGCGGAGAACAGCTCGGCCGCCCCGAGGAGCATCGCCATGTGCAGATCGTGGCCGCACGCATGCATTGCGCCGGGCACGTGCGACGAGAACGGCAAGCCAGTTCGCTCCTCAATGGACAGAGCATCCATGTCGGCTCGCAAGATTCGGGGCCGGCCGCCAGCGGTGCGACCTCGGATCTGGGCAGTGACGCCGCCGGCCTCCCGGATCTCGGGCGCGAGGCCGAGTGCGTGGAGGTGGTCCCCGACGTACCGGTGCGTGGCCGGGAGTTCCAGTCCAACCTCAGGGTGGGCATGGAGATGTCGCCGGTGGTCGATCATGGATGACATCAACGCCGCCGCCCTCTCGTGCCGCGGCCAGGTGCCCGATGGCGAGTCCATCACCGGATTGTAGGTCGCAGGAGGGACCGGACGCCCTTCGGTCGGCCGTCGCATGCAGACAACGTCCGCACAGTCGCAGCGCGCCAGCGTTGCGAGCGCCAGGAGGGTTACCCCCGCTCCCAGGGAAGGAGTGAAGCCCGGATGATGACCTGGTCGGATGTTCCGCGTACCCTCACTTGAGGCATGGTGAATCGCGCCCTGATCGGCTGGCTGCTTGACTCCGACCCCGCGCTGCGCTGGCAGGTCGAGCGGGACCTGCTCGACGCCCCGCGGGAGGTCTGGGTGGCGACGCGCGCTCGCGTCGCGACCGAGGGGTTCGGCGCGCGTCTGCTCGCCCTGCAGGATCCGGACGGTCAGTGGGCAGGCGGCGCGTTCTTCCCCCGCGGCTTCGACTTCAACGGGCCTGAAGCGGCGGAGGGGGCAGGCCAGCCGTGGACGGCGACGACATGGTCGCTGAACTCGCTCCGCGAGTGGGGCGTCGACGCCTCCGTGCTGACGGACACCGCCCAGCGCCTCGCGGCGAACAGCCGCTGGGAGTACGACGACCTGCCGTACTGGGGTGGCGAGGTCGACTGCTGCATCAACGGGTGGACGCTCGCGAACGGCGTCTGGCTCGGCGCCGACGTCGAGGGCCTCGCGTCGTGGTTCGTCGAGCACCGGATGGCCGACGGCGGCTGGAACTGTGAGTGGGTCGAGGGGTCGACCCGGTCGTCGTTCCACTCCACGCTGAACGCCCTCAAGGGCCTGCTCGCCCACGAGGCCGCGACCGGCGGGACCGACGAGTCGCGTGCCGCGCGCCGTGCCGGCCAGGAGTACCTGCTCGAGCGCGGGCTCATGCGTCGGCTGTCGACCGGCGAGGTGGTCGCTCCGTGGGTGACGCGGTTCGCCTACCCGTTCCGATCGTTCTACAGCGTGCTGAATGCCGCCGACTACTTCCGCGCCGCGTCCCTCGTCGACGGCACGTCGCCCGACCCGCGGATGGCGGACGCGATCGAGGCGATCCGCTCCGAGCGGCAGCCCGACGGCACCTGGCTCCAGGCGCGGCGGCACCCGGGTCGAGTGTGGTTCGAGGTCGATGTGCCCGCAGGGGAGCCATCGAAGTGGCTCACGCTGTCCGGCGCGCGTGTCCTTCGGTGGTGGGACGCAGCGCAGGCGGGCCGCGGCGCAGGCGGCCGGGCCGCTACGCCTTGAGGCCGTTCCCTCCCACGTTCGGCGGTCGCGGTCGTAGCCAAGGGCAGTCCCCGGTCATGGGGCATTCGTCGACCGTGACGACGTTGCGCCGCGCCTGTCCCCGCGGTCAGGCCCTGTGCGCCGCCATCCGCCGGACCGCGACGAGCTTCGCCGTGCCGAGCACGAGCGGCACGGAGGCGAGCAGGAGCAGGGTCACGCCGACGTCCGGCAGCGTCCACATGGTGAACCGCCAGCCACCGACGATATCGAATTCCCGTGCGGAGCCGGCGAGCCCGATGAGGAGCGGGAGGCCCAGGAGGACGACGAGCGGGAGCGCAAGGTCGGCCAGGACAGTCCGCACCGTCATCACTCGGCGGCCGCGCCGGTCGGCCGTCCACCAGCGGCGGGTCCATGTTCGCGCCCGCCATGCATGCGCGACGAGGAGGCCCGCCAGCGCCAGCAGCACGACGTCCACGACGGCGTACACCGTGCGCACGGTCGGTGGGCCCGGCACGGGATCGGACCCGCTGCTCAGCCTGAGCACGTCGAGGGCGATGTCGGCAGCGCCGCGCGGCAGCCCGAGGAGCTGGGTAGGGTTGGCGTTCATGAGCACGACGACGCCGCGCCCGGCACCGGGCTCGACGAGGATGTCTGCGTTCGTCCCGAGGGTCGACCCGCTCTGACCGCTGGCCGCGCCTGCCGCGGCTGCGCCCATCGGCGCCCAGTCTGTCGTCAGCGCGGGCGCCGGCACGACGGCACGCTCGCCGCCGACGATGTCGGTGCCGTTCACGGCGCCGCCCGCGGCGAGCGCCGCGACGAAGCGGGCCATGTCGTCGGCGTTCGAGACGTGGTATCCGGCGGGCACGACACCGTCCGGAAACGGCTCCGCGACGGGGACGGGCATCCCGAAGAGGTAGCGGTGGCCCGTGGGCCCGGGTGGCACGGCGTCACCCCGCGCCGCGCTCGCCGCCATCCCGAGCGGCCCGAAGACGTGGTCGGCGAGGTACGCGTCATACGGCTGGCCGCTCGCCGCCTCGATGAGGACGCCCAGGAGCACATAGTTGAGGTTCGAGTACTCGTAGGCGCCGACTGGCCGGTCGGGTCGGACCGACGACAGCGACCTGGCGATGCCCTCCGCTGTCAGCCCAGGCTCGTACCAGCGGGGATCCTGGCCATCGGCCGTCGACAGGCCGCTCGTGTGGGCCAGGAGCGTCGCGACGGTCATCGCGTCGAGGTGCCCCGCCGGCGCGTCGAGGGTGAACCACGGCAGGTAGCGCACGAGCGGCGCGTCGAGGTCGATGGCGCCACTCGCCGCGAGCTGGCGGACGGCCAGGGCGGTGATCGACTTGCCGACCGAGCCGACGATGAGTTGCGACGTCGTGGTCATCGGCGAGCCATCGACGGTTGAGCCGAAGGCGCCCTCGTACACCCGCTGCCCGCGCTCGACCACGATTGCGGCGAGGCCCGGGATGCCGGATGTCTCCATCGCCTCTCGAAGGTAGGCGTCGATCGCCCCCGCGTCGTCCGAGCTCGCGACGGGGGTCGCGGCGACTGCGGCGACCAGGAACGTCCCGGCGAAGAGGGCCGCGCGTCGCAGTCGTCGCGCTGGTGCCGACGTGATCGTCTCCTCGTGGCTCACCCGTCACCCCTCCGCGACCGAACCGCCCGGTCCTCGTGTGCGGCGTCGCGGCGTGCTGCCGGGAGTGCGGCCATGGTGCGCCCCGTCCCCTGGGCGCACACGAGCCCGGCGTCACGACTTCGGGCGCCATGTGGCCGGGACATGCGGGGGCGTGGCGACACCGCGCGGTGAAGTCGCCCTGCGGCACGTCGGGCGGGGCCGGCAGGAGTAGGACGCTGACCGACACGCCCTCGTTGTCCGATCCGTGGCACGCCCGGAGGGCATCCAGCGCGCGCGAACAGCACGGACGAAGGTGGCCCGGGTGTGCGCTCGACCCCTTCCAGTGGTCTGGCATCCTGTAGCAGTGAGCTTCGAAGCAACGGCAGGCGTCGGCGTCGGCTCGTGGATCGAACGGCGAGCGCGGGTCCATCCGGATCGCCCCGCGATCATCACCGGGGGTCGATCGGTCACCTACGGGAAGCTGGCCGAGCGGATTCGCCGGCTGGCGGGCGGTCTCGACCGCCTCGGGGTCGTGCGGGGCGATCGCGTCGCCTGGATTGGCCCCAACCACGGCGCCTTCCTCGAGGCGTTCTTCGCGGCCGGCACGCTTGGCGCCGTCATTGCCCCGGTCAATCACGGCCTGGCGTCGAACGAGCGTGCCAAGGTGCTGGAGGACGCCGAGCCCACGGTGTTGATCGAGCATCACGCCGTGGCGCCCACCCGCGCGCCCGCCTCGGTCCGCCACCGCCTCGTCGTCGGCCCGGGTGTTGTGGCGGGCGCTATCGACTACGAGACGTTCGTCGCTGGGTCGCCGGATCATGTGCTCGAGGTACGCATCGCCCTCGACGACCTGCTCTTCCTACCCCACACCTCGGGCACGACCGGGTCTCCCAAGGGCGTGATGCTGAGCCACGGCAACGTGACCTGGAACGTCGTCAACTTCCTGTCCCGCGCCGACTTCAGGGGCGACGACGTGACGATTGCCATCGCCCCGTTCTTCCGGGTCGGCGGCACGGGCGTCAACGTGCTGCCCGTGCTCTTCCTCGGCGGCACCGTCGTCGTGCCGGACGACGTCACTGGTGATGGGCTCCTCGGGGTCATCCAACGGCACCGTGTCAGCGTCGGCTTCGGCAACCCGGACGTGCTTGACGAGCTGACGCGCGCCGAGCGATGGGCGGGGGCCGACCTGTCCGGCATCCGGTTCATCCTGACCGGGGGTGCACCGGTACCCGAACGGTTGATCCGCGCGTACCACGACCGCGGGGTCGCGCTGGTCCAGGGCTACGGGCTCTCAGAGGCGGGCCCCCTCGTCCTGCTTCTCGACGCCGAGCGTTCGCTCCAGAAGGTCGGGTCTGCCGGTCGACCGCCTCTGCTCGTCGACATCCGGATCGTCGATCTCGACGGGCACGATGTCGAGCCTGGCCAGACCGGCGAGCTGCTGGCACGTGGCCCGAACGTCATGTCCGGGTACTGGCGGCGACCCGCCGAGACCGGGGAGGCGCTGGTCGCAGGTGGCTGGCTGCGCACCGGTGATGCGGCTCGCGTGGACGACGAGGGCGACGTCTGGATCGTCGATCGCGTCGACGCCAGCTTCATCGCCGGCGGTCGGACGGTATATCCCGGCGATGTCGAGCGCCAGCTCATGACCCATCCCGCGGTCGCCGACGCCGGGGTCGTGCCGATTGCCACCCCCGAGGGCGACATGGCCGGAGCGGCGTTCGTCGTCCTGCTGCCCGGGAGCTCGGTGACCGAGACGGAGCTTCTCGAGTTCGCCCGCAGGCGCCTCGGCCCATACGAGGTGCCGTCCTCGATCACCCCTCTCGACCGGCTCCCGCGGAGCTCGGTCGGCAAGCTGCTGCGGGCCGACCTGCGCACTCTCGCCGGTAGTGAGGCCGCCGAGGAGGGTTGACCGCGCGGAGCCGGAGTACCTGGCGCGCCCGGTACCGGGACGGCGGCCTCGATGCCCTCGAGCCGCGCTCGCGCCGGCCACGCAGCAACCCCGGCCGGACGCCGGAGGAGGTCCGGCTGGTAACGCCCGAACCGCTCAAGCGCCCGCGCAGCTCGTGGATCCGCTTCGAGGCCTCGGCGCCCAACGAGCCGTGGCAGCCCGACCTTGGTCCCATCGGGCATCGTGACCCGATGATCAGGCCGCATGCCGTCCCTCACCACGCGCCCGTGTTGCCTGGGCGCTCGCGTCGGCGAGCCTCAGCTCGCGATCGACCGGATCCGCTCGGTCGTCGTGGGGACCGATCGCTCCACGAGCCTCCAGGCGCCGTCGCGCCAGACCTCGTAGGCGCGGAACACGCACGGCACACCCTTGGCCGTCACCACCTCTGGCCCGTCCATCAACTGGAAGTGGAGGTGCGGGGCGGTCGAGTTGCCGGTGTGACCCACCCGTCCGAGCACGTCGCCCTCGTGTACGACCTGGCCGGGCGTGACCGCCACCGACCCGGTCGTCAGGTGGGCGAACCCGGCATAGGCCTCGTCGCAGCGGAGGATGACGTGGTTGCCGAGAACCCGGTGCAGCCCGTCTGGTGTGGCCCGGAAGGTGACTGCTGTCCTGAGCACGAGGGCGAGCTCCCGCAGGGGGTGGATCCTGGCGCGCTCGGGCAGCCCGTCCCGGGCTGCGACGACCTCTCCGTCGAGGGGCGCATGGACGGGTTCCCCCCAGCCGTGGCACTCGCGGGTCGGTACGCCGACCAGCAGGGTCCGCAGGCCGCCGGCGGGGTGGTAGCGGCCATTCCGGTCGGGATCGAAGCGGATGAGGTCGAACGCGTAGCGCTGCGCCAGCATGTCGGTCCCGTGGCTCGGGATCCGGCTCCCGGGCGAGTGCACGGCCATCCACTCGCCACGCAGGGGAAAGTCGACAACGAGCGCCCCCTCGAGCTCGGACGGAGACCCGGGAACATCCACGCTCGGGATCATAGGCTCGTCCCGCGTGGTCGGGCGGCTCGTCGCCGGCTGCCTTGGCGCGCCCTGAGGGCGTCGGGCGCGCAGGAGCCGGACAGATCCGCGGCCGGCCGATCTCAACCGCGCCGCTTCCCGGAGCGCAGGCTCGGTGCCATGGCTGTCGACCCGAGACGCCACCGCGCAGGTGATCCACTCCCGAGGAACCCCGGGTCGGCATCGCAGGCTTCACCGCCGGCCGTGTTCAGGCAGGATGGGGGGATGCGGATCCTGCTCTGGCACGGTTACCTGCTCGGCGGCACCGGCTCCAACGTCTACACGCGCCAGCTCGCGCGTGCGTGGATGCGGGCGGGACACGACGTCACGGTGTTCTGCCAGGAGCCGCGACCCGACGCGCACGACCTCGGCGGCGCACCCGTCGTCCGGCCTGACGTCGGTGGACTCCTGCCGGTGTTCGTCGTGGACCGCTACGAGGGATACGAGGTCAAGCTCGTTCAGGACTGCCGGGTCGACGAGCTCGATCGCTGGGTGGAGGCGAATGCCAGGGCCGTGATCGAGCACCTCCCGGCCGACGTCGTCTTCTGCAATCACGTCCTGCTCGGGGGACCGGTCGGCGTGGCCAGCGGCTCGCGCTTCGCGGTGAAGGCGCATGGCTCGGAGCTCGAGTACGCGATGCGGGGCAACCCGACCCTGGCGGCGTGGGGGCGAGACTGCCTTCAGCAGGCCGCTGCTACCTTCGTCGGCTCCGCCCACGTGCGTCGCGTTCTCGGGGACGTGTGCGGCCACGTCGATCGCGTCCACGAAGTCCCGCCGGGGGTCGACATCGACGACTGGATGCCAGAGGAGCGGGCTACGGCGCTCGCCGCCCTCCTGGCTGAGGCATGGCGCGACCCCCCGAACCCGGCCAACGCCGAGGAGCGGCTTCCCGACGAAGGGAACGCCGAGCGCCTCGGCCGATTCCTCGACGGCGACCGGCCGACGGTCGTCTACTTCGGGAAGCTCATGCGCAACAAGGGGGTGCACGTGCTCCTCGAGGCGCTCGACGGCGTCGACGCACGCACGATCATCGTCGGCTTTGGGGATCACCGTCCGGAGCTGGAACGGCTCGCCGGCGAAGGAGTCCTCTTCACGGGTCCGCTCGAGCACCGGCATCTTGTGCACCTGCTCGCCCTGGCTGACGCGTGCGTCGTCCCGTCAACCTTTCCCGAGGCGTTCGGGATGGTTGCCGCCGAAGCCGCTGCCACCGGGTGCCCGCCGCTGGTTGCGCGCCACTCTGGGCTTGCGGAGATCGCCGCCGGCCTCGCGGAGGAATACCCGCCGGAGCTGCGCCACCTCGCCGGCTTCACCTCGGGCGACGTGGGTGATCTCCGGGTGAAGCTCACTGAGCTCCTCGCCCTCGGCCCGACCGATCGGGCGGCCATTCGCGCCTCGGCGCGGCGGGCCGCGGTGGAGCGGTGGAGCTGGACCAGTGTCGCGCACCGGCTCCTGGAGCCGCTCGCACGCTGACACGAGTCCTCGTTCCCCGCTCAGATCGATGGCGCGCCCGGAGGGCTGCCAACACTCTCTGCCAACCATCGTGACTGAGGGAGTGGACGTGCTGATTGAGGCACTCCGAGCCGCGTAGCCAGTGGGCTACGCGGACGGGAACGACCTGGACCGGACGGATTGGTCGGAATCGGCCAATGCCAAGTCGGATGGCACTCCAGAGAAGCAGCCCGCTCGTCCTCGGAGGGCGAGCGGAGCGCCGTGGGGAGCCACGGCTAAGGACCGTCGAGCCTCAGCCGCGTGCCTCTCAGCGTGATCTGGCGATCGTCGACGCCGCCGTCCGGGAGCGGTCGGGAGATCGAGCCGGACACCTCGTAGGTCTCCCCGTCCTCGGATACTTCCACGCTGCCCGCGGCGGTCTGCCAGCCGACGAATGAACGGTCTTCCGCCTCGATGGGGCGTGTGACCAGGAGTTCCGCGCGGCGGTCGCCCGTCGCTCGCCAGACGCCCTGCGCGCCATGAAACGCGGAAGTGACGAGCATGGTCCCGTCCTCGCGGAAGCCATGGGTGACGCGGCTCCTCGTCGCGTCCTCGACTTCGACCAACCAGACCCCGACGAGTGGGTGGGTCATATCGCCTCGGCCTCGATCAGCTCCTTCATGTTCCGAAGGCTTCGCTCCATGAAGGCCGGGTCGAACCGGTCGATCCCGGCAGGCAACTGCACCGACGTCGCGAGCCGGGTCGCGGTCCTCCCGACGGCGTCGAAGGTCGTCCGGCCGGCGATCTCGAAGGGTCCGTCGCGGATGACCATCCCGATGGCGCGCTCAGGTTCGAACTCGACGACCTCCATGGTCCCCTCCACCGGGGTCGCCCCGCGGGTGTTCCGGCGCCGGATGACCGTCCCGACGCCGATCGGTCCGTCGGTCACCGGCCAGAGCTCGATGCCCGGATCCCAGCGCGGATGGTTCCGGATGTGCTCGACGGCGTAGAAGTCGAACACCACGGCCGGCGGGCGTTCGATGACGATCGATCGCTCAACGTTCATGGTCCCCCTCCCTGACCGCGGCGTCGGCGCCCCGCGTCGGCGGATTGTGCCCGCCCCATCGGCGGTTGTCCAGACGCGCCACGAGCCATCCGTGTCCCCAACCACGGTGGTGGGGCCAGCACCGCCGCGCTGGGCAGTGCCGGGGCTCGGGACAGCCGGCTGAGGAAGCCCCGCCGAGAGGCGAACGGCCCCCCGCCCGACCGGTGCGCGTCCCATCTACGCCCGGTGCGGAGCCGGGGGCGAGCGTCGGAGCGAGGGTAACGACGTCCGCTCATCGCTCATCGCCTCGGCGACGTTGCGGGCGAGGAGGAGCATGGCGCACCCGGAGGGCGTCGGGCGCGCAGGAGCCGGACAGATCCGCAGCGCATACTCAGGCAATGGCGGAGATGCCCGGCTTCACGCCGAGCGTGAACCGTTCGATCATCGTCGGCATCCCGGACCTGCCGGGAGGGCTCCGTGGGGCACGCGCCTTCGACTGGCTGTCGAGCGTCGGCATCGCCCGCCGGGTCCGCGAGCGGCTCCCGGGCGTCGATCTCGCCCCCGTGCCGGACGGGCTTGGGACGGACGTCATCATCGCTGCGGCGCCGTACCCGAGGGCACTCGACGCCATGGTCACGGCAGGTGACGCCACGGCCATGGCGCTTGCCGACGATCTCGGGGTGGCGCTCGCGGGGCTCGTCGTGACGCTCGTTCTTGGACCCCCGGATGCGCGCGCCGCACGCCCCGACTGGCCGGCCGAGCACTGGGAGCGCTGGGCGGCCGTGCGCCGGATCGTGCTGGGGGGCGGGATCGCCTCCGGTGTGCTCGGCAGGCGACTGGTCGCGTCTGCGACCGCGTGGCTACCCCGCCTGGGCGGGAGCGAGGTTCACCTCCGGCTGGCCGACGATCCCGGATCGCTGGCCCTGCTCGGCGCCGCGACGAGGCTGCCTGACGGGCCGGCGGTGCTCGTCGATGCCGGTCTCACGTGGATCAAGCGTGGACTCGCCACGGTTCACGACGGGCGATGCGTCACCCTTACCACCATGGCGGCCGTGACCCCACCGCTCGGCCCGCGAGCTGGCGCGCTCGCCGACTTCCTTGCGGACGCGGCCGCCGACGTCGTCCAGGGCTCGAGCGTGTCGTCGGCCGGGTTCGCAGTCGCCGCAGACGTGGATACGATCGGCCAGCCGCTCGCCGGCCAGCCGGGACTCTACGGGTCCCTTGGGACGGTCTTGCTCGCACGACGGCTTGCCGACCGCCTCGGAGATCGCCTCGGCTACCCGGTCACCGTGCAGACCGTCAACGACGGGGATGCCGCGGCCGCGGCGATGGCCGGAGAGGCGGACGCGGTGATCATGCTGGGAACGGCGATCGGCGTCGGGCTCAACGTCTGAGGGCCCGCGGCCGCGACGTGGGTGCCCGACAGGGCGGCATCCGCTCCCGTGTCGCCGGCCGGCCGATCGCACCGGGGTTCGGGAAGACCTGGCGCGCCCGGAGGGCGTCGTGACTTTGCCCAGCAGCCCGACGGTTCGATCTGGGCGACCACGGACTCCTCGGCATCGAACCATCCGGCATCGCGTTCGACGCGCGCGCCGACGGACGAAGCCGCTGCGGGAGCGTCCTGAGCCACGGGAGCGCACCGCGACGCAGCTCGGCCAGGTCGAGGGCTCGGGCACTGCGCGGGCGCTCGGCCATGAACCGCTCGATGGTCTGCTCGAGTCGCGAGCCGAGTGACCGCCCGGCCGCGCGCCCGATCTCGCGGAGCGTGCCCGCGTCGCGATGGACGTGATCCGATGTGGCGCTCACGGTCTGCGCGTCCTGCCCTGGCCACCTGGGAGTCGGGGGGATGAGTTCGCGCGGATGCGCTGCGATACTCAATGCGATGTCCCTTCGCGCGTCATCCGCGGACGGTGGCCCGATCGCTGCGATGCGGCTGACGGCCCAGCGCCTCGGCACCACGCGTTCCGCGTCGCCCGCGGACGCGGTGCGGTGGATGCTGGCCGTCCAGGCGCAGGAGCTGCCGGGCGCGAAGTGGTCGCTGGGGTTGCGCACCGCTGGCTGCACGGAGGCCGCCGTGGACGCGGCGCTCAACGCGGGTGAGATTGTCCGCTCCTGGCCGTTGCGCGGAACCCTCCACCTCGTAGCTGCCGAGGACATCGTCTGGCTCCTCTCGCTCACAGGATCGCGCCAGATCGGCCGCGCGGCGTCTCGTCGCAGCGCGCTCGGGATCACGGACTCGGACATCGGGCGCGCTGATGACGCGGTGCGGGCTGCCCTCGCAGGCAGGCGCACTCTGCCCCGGGACCAGCTCCTCGCGCGGATCCGGGCGGCCGGTGTTGCGACGGACGGCCAGCGGGGCTACCACCTGATATGGCACCTGGCGCACGGGGGGACGCTCGTCATGGGCGCTGCCGACGGTCGGGGCCAGGTGTTCGCGCTGCTCGAGGACTGGGTGACGATCCCGCCGACCATCGACCGCGACGAGGCCCTCGGCCAGCTCGCCCTTCGCTATCTGCGATCCCACGGCCCCGCAGGCGACGCGGACCTGGCTCGGTGGGCGGGCATCCCCCTCGGCGAGGCTCGGCGGGGACGCGCCATCTGCGGCGCCGTGCTGGCGACGATCGAGCTCGGAGGCAGGACCTACCACCTCGACCCCGACACGCTCGATCGCGAGACGGCTGCCGTTCCCCCACCTGTGACCCGGACCCTCTTGCTGCCGGGCTTCGATGAGTACCTCCTGGGGTACGGGGATCGGTCGGCGGTCCTGGCACCCGAGCATGCCGACCGCATCGTCCCCGGCGGCAACGGGCTGTTCCGGCCGACGATCGTCGTCGACGGCCGGGTGGTCGGCACGTGGCGCCGGACGGCCCGCGCCGGAGACATCCTCGTCGTTCCCGAGCTGTTCGGCCCGCCTGATGCCGAGCTGCTCGCCGGCCTCTCTGACGCGGCCAGGGCATACGGGTCGTTCCTGGGTCGGGACGCCCTCCTCGCCACTATCGGACTCGCGGCGCCTGGCGCGTCAACCTGAGGTCAATGCACGACGAGCTGGCGCGCCCGGAGGGATCCGAACCCGCTCCGCCAACATTCGTGATTGAGGGCGTCGACGTGTCTGTCGCGACCCTACGAGCTGCGTGAAGGGGGATTGTCGCCCCGATGCCGCGGCAGGAGCTCAACGCATCGGTGCCGACGGCCCGACGCGCCGGCCGTCGCGGTAGACGTCGCGAATCCTCCCCGACAGCCCGACCACGTCGAGCGGGTCGCCATCGACGACAACCAGGTCGGCAGCGAGCCCGGGGAGGACGCGTCCGATCTCGTCCTCGAGTCCCAGGAGCTCGGCGGCGAACGCGGTGCCCGCCCGCAGGGCCTCGTCCGGCGGAATCCCACAGGCGACGAGGAGCTCGAGCTCCCGCAGGTTCGTGCCGTGGGGCTTGATGGGGCAGTCTGTCCCCATCGCGATCCGAATCCCGCGACGATGCGCGCGGCGCACGACGTCCCGGTGTCGCTCGACGACCTCAGGCGCCAATCCCTCCGCGGCAAGGAGCGTCGGGACGAACACGGTCCCAGCCTCGGCCATCACCTCGATGGCTGCGTCATCGAGCAGGAGCCCGTGCTCGATGGAGTCCACCCCGGCGCGAGCCGCGGCGGCCGCCCCGGCGGCGCCGTGGGCGTGAGCCATCACGCGGATGCCCTGGCGATGTGCCTCGTCAACGATGGCGACGAGCTCCTCGTCGCGGAACATCGAGCGATCAGCGCCGTGGCGTCCCATGGCCCAGTGGCCGGTCGCGAAGACCTTGACCACGTCGGCGCCGAGCTGGACCAGTTCGCGGACCTTCGCCCGGAGCGCATCCGGGCCGTCGGCGACAGGCAGGGGGATGCCCGCGCACGGGACCCAGCCGTCGAACCCCGATGGCGTCCTCGGGTCATATGGGCCGGCCGAGGGCGACAGCTGGACGAGCGAGACGAGCAGCCGCGGTCCGGGCACCTCGCCCGCCGCGATGGCGTCGCGGTAGCCGGCGTCCGCGAATCCGGCATCCCGGACCGTCGTGACGCCCCCATCCAGCGTCGCCCGGAGATTGGCGATCGCGGCGAAGGCGTTCCGCGACGGCGACCGGGCAGCCTCTTCCTCGACCGGTCGCACCTCGCTCATGCCGACATGCGCGTGGCAGTCGATGAAGCCCGGCAGGAGGCCACGCCCGGCGATGTCGACGTCGTCGTCACCGTGGAGGTCCGAGCCAACCTCGACAATGCGGCCACCCTCGACCGCAACGTCGATTCTCGAGGGATCTGCGCCGGTGCCGTCGAAGACGACGCCACCATGGAAGACTGTCCTTGCCACGACCTTCCCTCCTTCGTTGGACAACGTTTCGGGCATGGTGAGCCGATCTGTGGGGGCGGCCTAGAGCCGTCCGAAGGGAAGTGGAGTCGGGTGGAGGTTTCCGCAGGCCTCGGCGGCCAGACTCGCGACACAGCGCCCACACCCGCCACTCAACCCGAGTTCGGCCGTCCAGGAGCGCCACGCTGACACCGTGCCAGCCGAGTTCCGCCTGCGGTTCCCGCTCTCCGGGGTCCGTACACCCGGGACGGAGGGGACCGGGGACCCCCAGGTGGGGCCCGTCGTTGCGAGCGTGGTTCTGAGCCTGCTGGCGACGGTCATTGTCCGGCGGCTTCGGCGGCGCCTGAGCAAGCAGTCCGTCCTAGCCTCCGGCTGAGGGCACCGCGCCCACCATCGTCGCGCCTCTGGCGCATCCGCCTGTGAACGCGCAGACTCCGCCGACCGGGAGTGAGGCACGGGAACCTTCGGTTCCCACCAGCTCGGCGTTCCAAACACGGTCGCCTATCCGACGCACTGGGCCAATGGCGAGACCGACCTCTCCGGGCAGGGCGTGAAGCTGCGCCCAGCAAGGGGGATGCACGATGGCGAAGTACCTCTACCGCCTCCAGTACACGAAGTCCGGACTGGAAGGCACCGTCAAGGAGGGGTTCAATAAGCGAGAAGCGTTCTTCCGCAAGACCGTCGGGGGTCTCGGCGGGACGACCGAGTCGGCCTACTGGGCCTACGGCGATGAGGACATCTTCATTGTCGTGGACTTCCCGGAGGCGGAGGCCGCGACGGGTCTCGCGCTGGCGCTCGGCCTGACCGGCTCGTTCCGGGTCACGACGACCACGCTTCTGACGGCCAAGGAGATGGACGCGGGCGTGAAGCGGATGCCCGCCTACCGAGCGCCCGGCACCTGAACCGGCGGACCTGATCGCCGCTGCCGCAGCGACACGAGCCCCGGCCACGGCGGTTGGGGCTCGGCTGTTCTACCCGACCACGCACGCCCTCGGGGGGCCGTTCGCCTCGGACTACTTCTCGACGTAGACCGTCACGGGCGGGATCATCCCGTACCGCTCCATCGCTTCGGCCATCTCGGGAGAGACTGCGGTCTGCGCTGCCTGAAAGGCCTCCCAATCGGGAACGTCCCAGGTGGTGGCGACGCGGTTGCTGCCGTCCATCGCGACGTAGCTGGTCCCGTCCGACGCGACGGCGGACATGTGGGTGACGAGCCCCGGCTTGAACTTCAGCCACGCCTCGACATCCTTTACCGTCGCTGTAACCACGATCTTCGGCATTCCTGCCCCCCCTGTGGGAGGCGCGTCTCGACAGCCTGATGGCTGGACGCCCCCCGGTGCGAAGGGCCGGAGTATGCGCCGCAACGCCACGGACGTCCTCGGGCAGTTCTGCCCTCTGGCACGTGGCTGCCTAGACCTCCGTCCGCGTGGTCGGCAGGCGAAGCGGGAAGCGATCAACGGCGACCGGGACGACGGAGATCGCCGGTCTTAAGGCGCTGGTGGAGCTCGTGGGGGCTCGACGGACCCGGTGGTCACACCCGGTTGGCTGCTCGGCGAGGGGTGTGGATCAAACGCAGCGCCGGCTCCGGATGTCCGGGGGCCGAATGCCTCTGGCCCGATCGCTGGTTCCCCGCCTACGGTTCGCGGTTGGCGGGAGGCTCTGACGCGCGGCCCACACCCCGGCCGCCGGGACCGCGCCGAGCCACTGGCGAGACCGACCCGTGGAACGCGCCAGCAGGAGGCTTCGCCATGGGGCATGTACACACGACGATCCACATCGATGCTACCCCGGAAGAGGCGTTCGGGCTGGAGGTGGATGCAGGGCGGATGACCGAGTACCACACCTCGATCGTCGAGGTCAAGGATGTCCACGGCCCGCTCGACACGGTCGGCGCCGGCTACACGGCCGCGATGAAGATCGCCGGTCGGGTCTACGAGGGACGCTGGGAAGTCACCCGTGTGGAGAAGCCACGGGTCCTCGAGATGGCGGGCACCGTGCCGGGGGGTGGGACCGCGACCCTCATCCACCACTTCGCGGCGGCCGCAGGCGGGACGGACTGCACCGTCGACATGGAGTACGAGCTGCCCGGCGGCCTCCTCGGTGGACTCGCCAACAAGCTCTTCGTGGAGGGGGCGATCGAGCGCGACGTCCGGCATTCGATGGAGAACTTCAGGGCCCTCCTGGAGGCAGATCGCCCGGTCCACGCCTGAGTCTGGGCATGGGCCGACCCGCTGACGAGCGTCCCAACCGGCCCTTCTTGCGCCCCCGGCTCCGCACCGGGCGCTCTGCTCCTTTCGCGGGAGGGGGCGCGCACCGGGCGCCCGCGGGTCGCCCCGATCTAGCCCTTGGTCGAACGCGCGGTTGGCTTGAGGCGATGTCGGGTGGTCACCTCGATCCGGCCACGTTCGTCGGCAGCCGGATGTTCCTCGCCGAGCTGGCTGCCGCGATTGTGTTCCAGATGGCGCGCCCGGAGGTGTCCGGGCTCACGACATAGGTGACAACCCGACCGACCTCGATGCGATCGGTTGAACCGCTGAGGGCTTGCCGCCAGTCATAGGGTTATCACCCGGCCGGATGGCCGGAGCGAGCACGGGGGGCGGCGATGCGGCGCGAGCTCGTCGAGCGAGCGAGGAACGGAGACCGCTGGGTGGTCCTCGGCGCGCTGCTCGTTGTGGCGATGCTCGGTGCTCTCGCGGGCGCCGGGGCGCTCCTGATCCGCGAGACCACCGTCCCTCCGACCGGGGTCGTGAACGGATGGGTGGCGTTCACGGTCGAGGGCTGGACCCGCCAGAGCGAGAGCGACATCTTCCTGGTCCGAGATGGGGCCGAGGAGCACCGAGTCACGGGTTCGGATCGCGACACGAGACGCGAGGCGTGTCCCCGGTTCTCGCGCGACGGGACCAGGCTCGTCTACACGGAAGGCCCGGCCGATGCCGCCGACGACGGCGGCGTCGCGGTCGTGATCGTGACGCTCGACCCCTCGGGCCTGCGAGTCGGCCCGGAGATGCGCCTCCCGGTGGTGTCGTGGGGCGGCGTCTGCCCGCGGTGGTCCCCGGACAGCCGGTCCGTCGCGTTCCTCGCGTTCGAGCCCACGAGCCCGGAGCCGGTCCTGTGGACCTGGGATGTCGACGGGACGGCGAGGCGGATCGGAGCCTGGGGGGAGACGAGCACCGTGGTGCATATCGACTGGTCGCCCGATGGGACGGCGATCGCCGCCACCGAGATCACCGGGTCGAGGATCTGGATCGTGCCCATCGGCGGCACCGAGGCGCGACTGTTCCAGCGAGCCGGTGCCGGCGTCGAGTTCACCAGCGGCCCCGCGTACGAGGGTGCTCGATGGTCGCCGGACGGGATGCGAATCGGCGTCGTCGCGCATCAGTCCACGGGATCCTTCATCCGCATCTACCAGGTGGACGACGGCGAGCCGCCAATCGAGCTGGAGGGCGGCAGTGCGTTCGCCTGGTCGCCGGACGGGCAAGTGATTGCCTACGTGCGACCCGGGACGCAGGACGGGAGCGAGGTGAGCGAGGTTGTTATGGCGACGGCGACGGGCGACGCGCTCCGCGTGATCGCGCGCGATCGGCGCTCCATTCGCGGCTTGACGTGGTCGCCGGACTCGACCCTGGTCCTGTACGCCGCGGATGGCCCAGGTGCGCTCGTGGCGGCATCGGCGGCTGGGGATGCGCCGCCGGTCGTGCTGACCCACGAGTCGCACAACTTCTATCTCACGTCCTCCGACGACATCTCGTGGCAGGAGGTGCGCCCGTGAGCGCCGTCGGCGCCCGTCTCGCCCTCCTGCTCGGCGCCGTGTTGCTGGTCTCCGGCTGTGCGGCTGGTTCCGGGGCCGCCTCGTCGGGCGGCGCCCCGTCCGCCCCGTCGTCCGCCTCCCCCACGATGGCCCCGGGGTCCGAGGCCCCTCCGGCCTCGATCCTGACGCTCGCGGATGGGCCGATCACCCCCGGCCGCTACGTCGTGATGCCGCCCGAGGTCGGGTGGGCGGAATGCGCGAGCTGGGTTCCCGAGTGCCCGCCGGAGCCCCCTCAGGCCCGGTCGCTCCAGCTGGAGATCACGATCCCTCCCGGTTGGGAGGCAGGCGCCGACGCGACCATCATCGTTCCGTCGCAGGGTTCGACCGAAGGTCCCGACGGGGCGGGACTCGAGATCGGGTGGACGACCCCCACGGCGGGACTCCACTCCGACCCGTGCCAGTCCGCGCCGCACCTGGAACCGGACATCAGGCCCGGCCCGACGGTCGGCGAGTTCGTCGACGCGGTGCTCGCGCACCTGTCGCCCTTCGTCGGCGAACCCGTGGACGTCGAGCTCGGTGGATACCGGGGCACGTTCTTCCAGCTGACTGTCCCATCCGAGATCTTGACGTGCCGTGACTGGCGGCCCTTCGAGCCCGGGATCTACGCACAGGGCCCGGACAACGTCTGGAGCATCTGGGTCATCGACGTCGACAGCTTCCGGATGATCGTCCTCACCGAGGAATTCTCGGACACGCCTGCGAAGGTCCGGGCCGACCTTCGCGCGATGGTCGAGTCCATAAGGTTCGTCCCCTGACGCTCTCCCTCGGCTTCGTCGGCCCCGCCGGCTGCCATCCGGCACCGACTGCGCCGCGAGAGGGGTGGGGGCGCGTCAGCCTCGTGTCGCCCGGGGCCCCGGCAGCGAGGTGAACGCAGGATCGCGCCGCGTCATGGGCCTGTTGTTCTGGCGCGCCCGGAGGGCATCGGGCGCGTAGGAACAACACGCACGGCTGGGGCATCCTCAGGACCGCCACAATGGGCTCGCGCCCGGCGTCATGCGACGGTGATGACGACGTTGCCCCGCTTGTGGTCCGTCTCGACGTATCGGTGGGCCTCAGCGATCCGTTCCAGCGGGTAGACGCGGTCGATGACGGCCCTGATCGCGCCCGACTCCACGAGCTCCGCCAGGGCGGCGAGGTCGGCGGCCGCGAAGCCGGGGGTCCCATCGTCGACCGAGACGTACGCGCCTCCAGGCGCGACGGCCCGCCGGCACGCGACCTTCAGTGGCGAGCTCCGGCGCTTCCCGACCGCGTCGAGGACGAGGTCGTAGGTTGCCCCGTTCGGCAGCGCCTTCACGGTCGTGTAGTCCAGCGCGGCGACGGCGCCCAGGGATGTCACCAGCTCCAGGTTGCCGGGGCCACAGATGCCGGTCACCTTGGCGCCTGCGTGCCGCGCGAGCTGGACGGCTGCCGTCCCGGCCGCCCCCGAGGCCCCGTAGATCAGCACGCGCTGTCCGCTCCGAACGCCGCCCCGCCGGAGGTAGTGCAGGGCCATGAGGCCCCCGTAGGCGATCGCGGCGGCCTCGTCGTGCGTGACGTTGGCCGGGGAGATCGCGACGCTGCTGTCCTCCTTCAGGCACGTGTACTCGGCGTACGCCCCGAAGTGAAGCTTGGTGAAGGCCCACACGCGGTCGCCCTGACGGAACCGCGTGACGGTCCTCCCGGCCTCGACGACCTCACCGGCGAGGATCAGGCCGATGATCCGCTTCCGCGGGCGTCGGAGGCCCACCAGGAGCCGGAACGGGACCTGGACAGCCAGCGGCGACATCGGGATGCCGCTCCGGACGTACCAGTCGCTCGAGTTGACCGTCGACGCGTGCGTCCGCACGAGGATCTCGTCGTGCGCTGGGACCGGCGCCTCGACCTCCGCGATCCGCAGGACCTCCGGGGGACCGTAGCGTTCGCATACTGCTGCCTTCATGTGGGTCACCTCGCGACCGCGAGCGTGCCGGCCGTGCGGCCGGCCGCGACATCGGCCTCGGGCGCGGCGGCGCGGACCGGGCTGAACCCCTTGGCGATGAGCCAGACTGCCAGCACCATCTCCTGCAGGAAGATCGGGAGCGCCATGGGCACGTAGTCCGTCACGGGGCGACCAGCGAACAGCGCCAGCACGCTCGCGGCGGCCAGCATGCCGATCGCCGCGATCCCCCAGCCGGAGAGCCACCTGGGAATGAGCCGTGACCGGAAGAAGGCGGTGTAGTACAGGAAGGCGCCGAGGCAGAAGGCGAAGACTCCGGCCAGGGCGGCGTGCTCGCGCAGGCTCAGGAGCAGGCCGCCGATTGCGCCGAGCGCGGTCCGGTCGGCTGCTCCCGAGATGGAGGCCTGGCCCAGCGTCGACAGGGACAGCAGGCACACGACGGCGACCATGTACATGACCGCCTCGAGCGCGCGGAAGACGACCGATCCGAGCGCGAGACCCGTTGCCGTCCTCTTCAGGACGGGGTACATCGCGACGGCGATCCCCGCGCACGCGAACGCCGCGATGAGCAGGAGCAGCGCGCCGGCCGCCACCCGGTCCGGATCCGCGGACAGCCTGCCGAGGTAGTCCGTGCCGGTCAGGCCCGGCCGGACCGCCGCGCCGAGCAGGTTCGCCACGGTCGCGATGATGAACAGCACGCCTGTGAGCCGCGCGGCCCTGAGGTCGCTCATCTCTTCCTCCTTCGACTCCCGTGAGACCCGTGTCGGGGTCCTCATGCCTGCCAGCCTGCGGTGCGACGGGGCACGACGGCATCGATGGGTTTCGTGATTCGGTCATGAGCGAGCCGGCCACGAGCCGCCGACGGCCGGAGTAACGTGGGGTGCACCATGGCCAGGCCCACCCGTCGCCGGGGCAACCTGCCGGCCGAGGCGACCAGCTTCGTCGGCCTGATCACGCGGAGCCGGGTGAGCCGGCGTGAGCCACTCCGCATGAGAGACGGGTACCTGCGGGGCTCGCCCCCGCGGACGCCAACGGCCCGCCAGGTCGACATGCTCGCCGCCTACGTCGCCGCCGGCGGGTCGGTCACGGACGCGGCCGAGCTCGTGGGCATTCGGCCCAGCACCGTGAAGCGCCACCTCGCAGGCCTCCGTGCCCGGTCGGGCCTTACAACCGAGCAGCTGATCTACGCCGGACGGGCTGGCGGTTGGCTTGTGGTCCCGAGCCTGGAGCCCCACTGAAGCGGGTTTCGCCTTCCTGGCAATGCAAAGGACCCGGCGCTGGGCGCGATCTTCGGGGCCGTGCACCTCAATGGCCCGCTGGAAGCCCACAATGGGTGGGAGCATGCATCGCATCGGAAGAAGACGCGTCTACGAACCGCCGCCATCGAACACAAGAAGTGACAACGCTGGACAACGCAGGCCCGCTGCTCGAGACCAAGCTCTACGTCCCCAGGCTGCGACGCGGCCTGGTCGCACGCCCACGGCTCATCGAGCGGATGAACCGTGGCGGCGAGTCGAAGCTGACGCTCATCTCCGCCCCGGCCGGCTTCGGCAAGACGACGCTCCTGACCGAGTGGCTGGCAGCCGTTCCTGTCGGTGAACGGTCCGTGGCGTGGCTTTCCCTTGACCCGGGCGACAACGAGGCCGGGCCCTTCTGGACCTACCTCGTCGCCGCGTTGCAGAAAGTGGCGCCGGGGGTCGGCGCACGGGCGCTGTCCCTGCTGCAGGAACCCCAACCGCCACCGATTGAGACGATCCTCACCACGCTGCTCAACGAGCTCAGCGCGGTGCCCAACGACCTCGTGCTGGTGCTCGACGACTACCACGTGATCGACGCGCACGACGTCCAGGACGGGATGGCGTTCCTGCTGGAGCACCTGCCCCCACCGATCCACCTGGTCATCACCACCCGCGCCGATCCGGCGCTGCCGCTGGCCCGCCTGCGGGCGCGGGGCGAGCTCGTCGAGATCCGTGCGGCCGACCTGCGCTTCACGCCCGAGGAGGCCGCCACCTACCTCAACGAGGTGATGGGGCTCGATCTCGCTGCCGGGGACGTCGCCGCGCTGGATGTGCGCACCGAGGGCTGGATCGCTGCTCTCCAGCTGGCGGCGCTCTCGATCCAGGGGCGCGACGATGTCGCCGGCTTCATCGCGGGCTTCGCGGGAGACGACCGCTACATCGTCGACTACCTGGTCGAAGAGGTCCTGCATCGGCAGCCCGAGGCGGTCCGGAGCTTCCTGCTGGTGACCTCGATCCTCGCCCACCTTACCGGCCCGTTGTGCGATACGGTCACCGGGCAGGACGGGGGCAAGGCCACGCTGGAGGCGCTCGATCGAGGCAACCTGTTCCTCGTCCCGCTCGACGACCGGCGCCAGTGGTACCGCTACCACCACCTCTTCGCCGACGTGCTCCGGGCCCGCCTCCTCGACGAGCAACCCGGGCGGGTGCCGGAGCTGCACCGGCGGGCTTGCGAGTGGTACGAGGAGCACGGAGACCGGTCCGAGGCGATCCGCCACGCGATGGCCGGCGAGGATTTCGAGCGGGCGGCGGACCTGGTGGAGCTCGCGATCCCGGCGACGTTCCAGAAGGATCAGGCGGCCACCGTGCGCCGGTGGCTTGAGGCACTTCCCGACGAGCTGATCCGGGCCAGGCCCGTGCTGAGCGTCGCGTATGCCGCGACGCTCCTGGACGGAGGCAAGATCGAGAGCGTTGAGGCCCGACTGCGGGATGCCGAACGGTGGCTGGAGGCGCCGGCCGACAAGCCTGAGGTAGCAGGGGCCCCAGCAACTGCGATGGTCGTCGTCGACCAGGATGCGTTCCGCCGTCTGCCGGGTTCGATCGCCCTCTACCGTGCGGCCCGGGCCATGGCCATCGGCGACGTGACCGGCACCATGACCCATGCCCGCCGGGCGCTCGACCTCGTCGGCGAGGACGATCAGCTCGGGCGTGGTGCGGCAGCGGGATTGCTGGGACTCGTTGCCTGGGCGAGTGGGGATCTCGAGGCAGCGCACCGTTCGTACGTCGAGAGCATGGCGGACCTGCAGGAGGCGGGAGACGTCTCTTCCGTCATCGGCGGCGCCACCGTCCAGGCCGACATCCTGATCGCCCAGGGTCGCCTCCGCGATGCGATGCGCTCGTTCGAGCGGGGACTGCAGCTTGCGACCGAACATGGCGCGCCCGCGCTGCGGGGGGCGGCGGACATGCACGTGGGCATGAGCGAGCTGTGTCGCGAACGCCACGACCTCGAGGCCGCGTCGCAGCACCTGCTGATGGGCCGCGATCTGGGGGATGAGAACGGCCTGCCGCAGTACCCCTACCGGTCGCGTGTCGCGGCGGCCCGGATCCGACAGGCAGAGGGCGATCTCGATGGCGCGCTCGAGCTCCTCGAGGAGGCTGAGCACCTGTATGCAGGCAACTACTCCCCCGATGTGCGCCCCGTCGCCGCCGTGAGGGCGAGGGTGTGGATCGCCCAGGGAAGCCTGTCGGCGGCGTGGGGCTGGGCGCGGGAGCATGGTGTCGCGGCCGCGGACGAGCTCAGCTACCTCCACGAGTTCGAGCACGCCACGCTGGCGAGGCTGCTCCTGGCGCAGGGGACGCGGGACCGTGCCGACGACAGGATCGGCGAGGCGATCGAGCTCACAGAGCGCCTGCTCGCAGCGGCGGAGGACGGTGGGCGCAGCGGCAGCGCGATCGACATCCTCGTCGTGCAGGCGCTCGCCCGTCACGCCGGGGACGACGTGACGGGTGCGCTCGACTCGCTGGCGCGCGCGGTGGCGCTGGCCGAGCCGGAGGGCTACGTCCGCACATTCATCGATGAAGGGCCACCCATGGCGGCGCTGCTCAAGCTGGCGGCGAAGCAGCGGAACGCTCCGGGCTATATACGCCGGCTCGTGGCCGCTGTTGTCACGGTGGAGGGACGAGCGCCCGCCGAACAGCCGCTGATCGAGCCGCTCAGCGAACGGGAGCTCGAGGTCCTGCGCCTCCTGGGCAGCGAGCTGGGTGGGCCGGACATCGCTCGCGAACTGGTGGTGTCTCCGAACACTGTGCGGACGCACACCAAGAGCATCTACGCCAAGCTCGGCGTGAACAGCCGAAGGGCAGCCGTCCGCCGTGCCGCCGAGCTCGGCCTGCTCTCGCGCGCCCGGGACCGCCGACCCACCGCGTAGTCCTTCGCCCACGGCCGCACTGAGCCGCGGCCACGCGCACGGGCAACGATCCGGGTTCCGCGCGCCTCGATGACGAATCACCCCCGTCGTTCACCCAATGTGGTGATGCGCGCTCACCACATCCGCTTCCACCTTGGGTCGAGTGACCCAGGTCGGTGTTGCCGGCCGGACATCCAGGAG
This sequence comes from uncultured Chloroflexia bacterium, assembly GCA_963725875.1. Lineage (GTDB taxonomy): Bacteria > Chloroflexota > Limnocylindria > Limnocylindrales > CSP1-4 > CTSoil-043. Next base: position 354,536 of record CAVRZZ010000004.1, read on the forward strand.
ACACCAGGCATGAGGAGCGGAATGACCGAACGACACACCTCGAAAGAAGACCGCGCCGAGGCCGGACGCTACGAGATCCGGCTCACGGGGCACCTCGACGCGCGCTGGGCCGCGTGGTTCGACGGGCTGACCGTCGGCCAGGAAGGCGACGGGACCACCCTCATCAGCGGTCCGATCGCCGATCAGGCCGCGCTCCACGGGCTGCTCCAGCGAGTGCGGGACCTCGGCTTGCCGCTCGTCTCGGTCACGCGGGACGAGACCGACCCGCCGAC
>CAVRZZ010000005.1:0-230000 GCA_963725875.1 uncultured Chloroflexia bacterium
GGAGGCGATGGTCCCAGTCGCCCACGGCTGACGCTGTCAGGGGGGACCGGGCGCCTCAGTACGCGCGTTGCAGCCCTGGGAACATCGGGAAGTGGCGGACGTTCCGAGTGAGGAGCTTCCCGTCCAGGCGGTCCACCGCGGCAGCGAGCAGCAGGTCCGTTGTGGAGATGCCTCGGTGCGACCGGACGAATGGGCGCCCGATCTCGCCCGCTCGATCAGCCAGCTCAGCATCAACATCCATCCACTCGAGCACATCGAGCAGCCCCGCGGCAGGCGCGATCTCGGCCCCGAACACGCCTCGCAGGATCTCCGCCCGAACCGGCGTCACGCTCCAGAGGCGCACGCCGGCCGCACGCGCATCAGCAAGAACTCCGATCGCCAGCGGGTTTCCCTTCAGGACGTCGATCAGGATGTCGGCGTCAACGATCGCGGTCATCGCGGTGCCCTTCGAGACCCTCGAGCAGGCGCTTCAGGCGCTCCTCTTCGATCCGCCGACCCGCCTCGACGTACGCAGCCGGATCCCCCTCCGGGCGTTCCTTCCAGATGCCGGCGGCAGCATTCAGCGCTGCCGTGAACTCCTCGAGCGAAGGGCGCGTGCCGTACTTCTCGTCGATCGCCTCGCGGATGAGCTGCGATCGAGTCTTCCCAGTCCTGATCGAGGCGCGCTCGAGGGCGGCGCTCTCGTCTCGGGTCAGGTAGATCTGCGTGCGGTCCACGATGTATGTATACATCGTGGCCATCCTACTGTCGAGCGCTTCACCGGGGCTTAACGGGGAGCGTCAATTCCGGCACGGCAGCGCCACTCCAGGCACGGCACGGGATATCGCGCCCGCCGATCGGATCGGCGTCCCACGTGCTCGGATTCGCGGCGAAGTCGGGGTCTGACCACGCTTCCACGCTCAGCACCTCTCTCGGTGATCGGTTCTGCAGATACTCCGTGCCGAGCCCCGGCGGCCCAGCCGGCCGGCACGGCCCCGGCGGCCTACCCCGCCGGCCCACCCCGCCCCCCACCACGCGACACCGGGGCGACCCGAAGGCCGCCCCGGTGTGCAATCCCCGGGGAGCGGCGACGACGGCCCCCGCCGTTGACGTCGCAGGCTCCCGGATGTGGTAGGCGCCGGGCCGGGATGGTGCCGGGCGCTGCGCGGGAACGACCGGTGCGTGATCGGGCGGCTACCCCGCCGCGCGGAGCTCCGCCTCCGCCTCGGCCACCTTGGCCAGGATGCCGGCGCGCAGCGTGTCGAGGCCCGTCCACACTCCTTTCGTGGCGTTGCTGATCGAGGTCAGGTTCGCCTTGAGCCGGGTGATGGCGTCGAGCTGCTCGCGCACGCCCGCGAGGGCCCGCGCGATGGCCGCCGCGTCGACCTCGACCTCGCGGTCGTCGACCGACGCCAGAGCCAGCAGCCGGGCCAGGCGGATGGCCGCAGCGAAGAAGGCGGGTTCGGGAGCCTCCGGGTCGACGACGCAGTAGACGTCGCCGCCGAGGACCGTGAAGGGGTCGATGCCGGACGGCGCGTGGGCCGGCGTGAAGACGATGACCCCGACGGCCGCGCCGCGGTTCTCCTTCGCCTCGCGGAGCTCTTCGCGGATGGCCCGCATCGACATCGGGCGGTCCTTCGCCTCGACGACGACGCGGACGTCGTGGCCGCGGGTGGCCCCGGGGTCGAGGGTGAGGACGAAGTCGCCCTTCTTCGACTTGAGGACGGCGCCCGTCTCGGCGGCGGTCCGGTCGAGCAGGTCGCCGGCGCCCCGGGCGCCGTCGGCCAGCAGGCCCTCGAGGAGGTCCTCGAAGTCGCCGCCCTTCGCGGTGCCCTTCGCGCGCTCCTGGGCGCGGGCGGTGGAGGCCGCCTCCAGCGCGGCGATGCGCTCGTTGAGCTTCGTGAAGCCCTCGGTGATCTCGCCGCGGAACTGGAAGAGCGGCGAGCCCAGGCGGGTGGGGTCGAGGAGGGTGGCGAGCTTGCTGCCGTCGCCGTCGATGTACGTGCCCAGGAGCGTCTTGATGCGGCCGATGGCGCTGTCGCGCTTCGACTCGTCGAAGAGCTCGTCGGTGAGCGAGCGGAGCTTGCCGCGGTCGCCCAGGAAGGCCTCGAGCGTGCGCGGGAGGCGCCCGTCGCCGTCGGCGAAGTTCTGGCGGAGGAGCTGGTCGAGGGCGGCGGCGGCCTTGGCGTTCGACTCCTCGGTCTGGCGCAGGAGGCCGGCGAACTCGGCGCGGACGGCGTCGACGTTGACGCTGACGCCGGCGTCCATGAGGGCGGTCATGCCGATCTTGAGGGCGCGCTCGACGAGGTCGGCGCGCTCCTCGGCGGGGCGCTCGGCGACGAAGGCGGCCAGGCTGGCATCGAGCAGCACCAGGCGCTCGACGACGACGCGGTCGCGCTCGACCGACACGCGGGTGGCGCCGCTGCCGGCGGCTGTCGGCACGCCGACCGACGGCAGGCTGGTGGCCGACGAGCCCGGAACGGGCGGCCGACCGGCGGGGGAGGGGAGGCTGACAACGTTGGCGGGGGCGTCCATGCCCCGGACCCTGGGGGCGGGCTGTGCCAGCTAGCGTGTCACGACGCCAATTCTTCGTTCCGAACCTCGGTCGGGAAGGCTACCCTGGACCTCGTGGATGACCTCCGACCTGGCCTATATGAGGACCTCGTCACCCGCCGCATGGCGGAGCGTCTGGCTGCGTTTGAAGCCGACCTTGTCGACAAGCGGGAGCTGGAGGGCGCTGAGGCTGAGGCGTTTGTCGCTCGGTACGTCTCGATCCTTGTTCGACGGGCTTTGGCGACCCAAGGTGGGCCGGATGAGATCCGAATCCGGCGAATCCGAGATCTGGCGAACGTCGTGGTCCAGGCGATCCGCCAGCACGCCCCCGACGCTCTGGGCCGGGACGAGGAGATCGACGAGGCGACTGAGCTCCTCCTCGCGATCATGGAGAGGCCCCGAGATCCGCGGCCGCCACGGCCACCTGTGCGTCCCGACACTCCTCTGACCTCGAGTGCGTTGCTCGTCAACGGCACCGACCAGCCGCGCGTCGGTCTCGAGGTCATCAAGGAGTTGGCCAGTGCCGAGTCCGTCGACCTCATCTCCGCGTTCATCAAGTGGAATGGCTTGCGAGTCGTGCAAGGCGCCCTCGAAACGCTTCTCGCGCGAGGTGGGCGGGTTCGTGTGATCACGACGACGTACATCGGAGCGACCGATCGACGGGCAATAGACGAATTGGTGCGGATGGGAGCTGACGTACGCGTGTCTTACGACACACGAATGACCCGCCTTCACGCGAAGGCTTGGCTCTTCAATCGTGGCCACCTATCCACTGCGTACATCGGATCATCCAACCTGTCGAAGTCGGCCCTCATCGACGGCCTCGAGTGGAACGTTCGTATCGCACGAAGCGAGCAGCCCCACCTGATCGACACCTTCGCGGCCACGTTCGAGGGTTACTGGAACGACCCCTCCTTCGAGGAGTACGACCCAGAGCGTGACTTCCAGCGGTTCGATGAATCGATCAGCCAAGCGCGCGGCGCAACCCCGGCCGCGTTCTCCGAGATCTCCCCGCTACACGTTCGACCATATCCATTCCAGCAGGAGGTGCTGGACCAGCTCCAAGCCGAGCGCGAACTCCACGGTCGATGGACGAGCCTCGTGGTGATGGCGACCGGGACCGGCAAGACGGTGGTCTCGGCTCTCGACTACGAGCGACTGCGGCGCTCGGGGGCCGCCGACACTCTGCTCTTCGTCGCCCATCGCAAGGAGATCCTCGATCAGAGCCTCAGGACCTTCCGCAATGTGATGCGTGACGGTGCGTTCGGCGAGCAGTACGTCGGCGGGGCAATCCCACGCGAGTGGCGCCACGTCTTCGCATCGATTCAGTCACTCACCCAACTGGACCTTGGCCGCCTTGCGCCCGATCACTTCTCGATGGTGATTGTCGACGAGTTCCACCACGCCGAGGCGGCGACGTACCGACGCCTCCTGGCGCATGTGCGACCAGAGGTCCTGGTCGGCCTGACGGCGACGCCCGAGCGAACCGATGGCGAAGATGTTCGGGGCTGGTTCGGGGGGCGAATCGCCGTTGAGTTGCGACTCTGGGAGGCGCTGGAGCGCGGACTGCTCAGTCCGTTCCAGTACTTCGGCATTGCCGACGACGTCGACGTTTCCAACGTCACGTGGGCCCGGGGTCGCTACGACCAGGCCGAACTTGCCCGCCGTTACGTAGCGAACCGCGATCGTGCAGCGAAAGTCATCGTGGCCACCCGGGAGAAGGTCGCCGACGTGCAGGGGATGCGTGCGCTTGGCTTCTGCGTGTCGATCGACCACGCGCGTTTCATGGCAGAGCAGTTCTCGGCCAATGGCATCCCGTCGGTCGTGGTCTCGGCGGAGACTGCCGCAGAGGACAGGCGAGGCGCTCTCGAGGGCCTGCGCGATGGGCTTATCAACGCCGTGTTCGCGGTCGACCTCTTCAACGAGGGCCTCGACGTTCCCGCGGTCGACACCGTCCTCTTCCTTCGACCGACGGAGAGCGCGACAGTGTTCCTGCAGCAGCTCGGCCGAGGTCTGCGTCTCTCTGACGACAAGGCCTGCCTCACCGTCCTTGACTTCATCGGTCACCAGCACGCCAAGTTCCGGTTTGATCGACGATATCGGGCTCTCACCGGTGCCAGTCGTCGGGGCATCGAGAGGCAAGTCAGGGAAGGCTTCCCGGTGCTGCCCGCCGGCTGCCACATCGAGTTGGACCCGGTCGCGCGGGACATCGTGCTCCGGAACGTTCGAAGCTCACTGCGCATGTCCTGGAGGGACATGGCCGTCGAGCTCAAGTCCCTGGGGCCGACCACTCTGCTTCGGTTCCTCGAGGAAACCATGCTGGACCTCGAGGATCTCTACTCCGACAAGTCGAAGGGTTGGACCCGGCTGCAAGAAACGGCCGGTCTCCGGCCACCTCGAACTCCGGGCGTTGCCTGGCCCGACTTCCGGCGCCTCCTCCACATCGACGATCCCGAGCGCCTCGATCTGATCGGGCGACTGGTTCGCTGGGGCTCGCGGGGCAGCATGCCTGCTGGGTCGATGCGCGAACACAGACTGCTCTCGATGCTCCACTTCGACTTCTGGGGTGCCGCACGAAGTCCGAGCGAGATGGATGTCGGATTCCGGGACGTCCTTGACTCCGAGGCGCGAGAGGAGCTTCGAGAGCTAGCCGAAGTACTGGAGGACCGGTTGCCGCGGGTCACGCATGCAGGCGCCATCGATTCGGTGCCCCTTCGAGTTCACGCGCGCTACAACCGCGACGAGGCCCTCGCTGCGTTCGGGATCGCCAACCCGAACTCGGTTCGAGAAGGTGTCAAGTACGTCGAACCTGAGAAGGCCGACCTGTTCTTCGTCACCCTGCAGAAGACCGAGGAGCACTTCAGCCCCTCGACCATGTACCGCGACCGAGCGATCACGCCAGCCCTGTTCCAGTGGGAGTCGCAGAGCACGACGACGGAGAGGTCCAAGACGGGGCAGCGGTACATCAACCACGACGATCACGGTTCGTCGGTGCACTTGTTCGTCCGGGAGACTCGGCGTACATCAGCCGATATGGCAACCCCGTATCTCTACGCTGGCCAAGCCCACTACGACAGTCACCGAAACGAGCGACCGATCGAGTTCATCTGGCGACTCGAGAGGGAGCTGCCTGCAGACGTCTACCATGCCGCCAAGGCGGTAGCGGGCTGACCTGACGCGACGACTGCGCCCCGCGCTTCGGGGCCGCAGCCGCCACTCTGGTCGAGAGGCCGGCCGCGCTGTCCGCCACAGTGCAGCGCACGCGACGAGCGGGTGGAGGGGACACGGTGGCGATTGGGGACAAGCGCGGCGCCGAGTCGCCGATCTGACGGCGACCGGCCGAGGGAGCGGCGGTCCCGACCCGCCCTCACCACCACCTGACCTCGTCGCTCGCCGACGGTCCTCCCCGCCCTCGAGCAGTTCCTGCGGTTCGAAGGCGCCGACCCGGCGACGCAGCCGCTCCGCCTGGCTCCCGGCCCTCGACCAGCCCCTCCCCGCCGACCGGCATCGGGCCCGAGCGGACGCTCGCGCGCCTGCGCGACGAGATCGTGGCGGCGGGGCTGCGGATCGGGCACCCGGGATTCAGCGGCTGGGTGACGACGGCGCCGACGACGATCGGCGCGGTGGCGGACCTCGTCCAGGCGGTCGCCTCGCCGCAGCGCTGGTGGGCGACGCCGGCGAACTTCGTCGACGACCTGGCGATGCGCTGGCTCATCGACCTGCTCGGGTTCCCGAAGAGCTTCGTCGGGACGTTCACGTCGGGCGGCTCGACCGCGAACCTCGTCGGGCTCGGCGCCGCGCGGCAGGCCGCCGGGGAGCGGCTGGGCCTGCGCCCCTCGATCGACGGCATCGCCGGCCTCCCGGAGCCGCGCGTCTATGCGAGCACGGAGACCCACCACGTCGTCGGGCGGGCGCTCGGCGTGCTCGGGATGGGCCGGGCGAATCTCCGCTCGATCCCGGTCGATGGCGACGGGCGGATCGACCTCGACCTCCTCCAGCGGGCGCTCGACGAGGACGCCGCGGCCGGCCGGACCGCCGTCGGCGATCGTCGGCTGCGCCGGCGACGTGAACACCGGGGTCGTCGACCCGCTGCCGGAGCTCGCCCGGATCGCCCGCGAGCGGGAGACGTGGCTCCACGTGGACGGCGCGTACGGCGGCTTCGGCCTCCTCGACCCGCGGGTGCGCGACCTCTACGGCGACGTCGCGACGTACGCCTCGTTCGCGGTCGACCCGCACAAGTGGATGGCCGCGCCGGTCGGCACGGGGGCGACGATCGTCCGCGACGAGGGGATCCTGGGGCGGGCGTTCACGATCGAGACGGGCGACTACGACAGCGACCGGCTGGCCGTGCGCGGGACCGGCGACACGGAGTCGCCGTTCGACGACCTGGGCTACGGGACGCCCGACTGGGGCCTCGATTTCTCGATGCCGGCCCGCGGCCTGGCGGTCTGGGCTCAGCTGCTCGAGATCGGCGCCGACGGGATGCGGGAGCGGGTCGTGCGGCACAACGACTGCGCCCGGCGGGTGGCCGACCGGGCCCGGGCCAGCGACGAGCTGGAGCTGCTGCGGGAGCCGGTGCTGTCGATCGCCTGCTTCCGGTACGTGCCGGCGGGCGAGACGGACGAGGCGCGCCTCGACGCGCTCAACGAGGCGATCCTTCACGGCGTGCGGGCGCGCGGCCGCTGCATCACCTCCTCCACCCGGGTCGACGGGCGGTTCGCGATCCGGCCCTGCTTCGTCAACCCGCGGTCGGGGCAGGCGGACGCGGACGCGCTGGTCGACGAGGTCCTCGAGGTGGGGCGGCAACTGGGCGGGATGTCGTCGTAGGAGCCTGCCCGTGGCGCGGTTGCGTTTTTGGCGAATACCGCTACTATGGCAGCATGGAACGCGACCGTGAGCTGCTCACGACCGGCCAGGCGGCCGCTCTCCTGGCGTGCTCCCGCCAGCATGTCGTCGACCTGTGCGAGCGTGGCGCGCTGGCGAGTCGGACCGTCGGCTCCCATCGCCGGGTGGCCCGGGCTGACGTCGAAGCGCTCGCCGGTTCGAGCCCATGGGCGACGGCCAGGCGGCCCGAGCAGACACGCTCCCTCTGGCTTCACCGCGCGGTTGCCGGCAGGCTGGCCCGGGACCCGGAAGGCGTCCTCCGCAGGGCGCGCCGGAATCTCGATCGGCTGGAGCGAACCCATCCGACCGGGATGAGCGCCCGGTGGCTGGCGCGCTGGCGGCGCTTGATCAACGAAGGTCCGGAAGCAGTCATGCGCGTGCTGACCGCGGAGTCGGCGGAGGCGGACGAGCTGCGCCAGAACTCGCCGTTCGCGGGCGTCCTGCCGGAGGCGGAGCGCCTCGCCGTCCTGCGGGCCGTCCGTAGGTACACGCCCGGGCCCGGCCCGCGGCCGTGAACCGGGCCCAGCTCGAGCACGTCCTGCGTGCTGCCGCCACGATCGTCGACGACCCCGACCTCCTCGTCATCGGCAGCCAGGCCGTCCTCGGCTCCTTCGCCGAAGGAGCTCTGCCACCCGAGGCGACGACCTCGATCGAGGCCGACCTCGCCTTCCTGGATGATCCCGACGGTGCGAAGGCGGACCGCGTCGACGGCGCGATCGGAGAGCTGTCGCGATTCCACGAGTCGTTCGGCTACTACGCGCAGGGCGTCTCGGTGACCACCGCAGTGCTCCCGGATGGATGGCAGGAACGGACGGTCGTGTTCGCTCCACCGGGGGCTGCTCCGGCCCGGGCGCGATGCCTGGAGCCGCACGATTGTGTCGCGGCGAAGCTCGTGGCCGGGCGCGAGAAGGACCTCGCGTTCGCCCGGGCGCTCCTTCGCGAACGCCTCGTGGATCCGGCGGTCCTCATCGCCCGGGTACGCCTGCTACCGGCCAGTGAGCACGGGCGTATGGAGCGCCTCATCGCCTGGGTTCGCCGCGAGGCTCGTCCTCCTCTCGAGTAGCGGAAACGGCCCCGGTCAGCCGCCGACGAGCCGGAAGACCACCGCCATCCCCAGCACGGCGGCGACGATGCCGGCCGCGCCGACGACCGACACGAGGCGGCCGTCGCGGCCGTGGGCCTGCAGCCAGGGGGCGAGCGCGCGGTTGAGGAGCGGCATCACGGCCCACTGCAGTGCGGCCACGCTGAGGACGTTGCCGAGCAGGATCGCGAAGGCCGTGCCGAGATCGACGGTCCGCGGTGAGACGACGAGCGTCAGCAGCATGACCACCGGGTACAGGCCGAGGAGGACCAGCAGGAACGACTTCCAGCTGGGGATCGGGGTGCCGTCGCCCGCCTGGGCGGCTACCCAGGTGCCGAAGCCGGTCGGCATGGTCTGCTGCCGGAAGCCGAGGGCCTCGCTGGGCAGCTCCGCCAGCCACGCCGCGCGCTCGGGCGCGTCGAGCCAGGCCTGAAGCTTCGCCTCGTCGTCGAAGTGGATGATGATGACCCACTCGTCGCCGCCGCCGGTGGGCGGGTAGACCTCGGTCGCCTGGTAGCCCGGGTAGGCGCCGGCCAGCGCGGCGACTTCCCGCTGCCAGGCCATGAAGGTATCTGCCCGGGCCGCGGGGAAGCGCTGGACGATGATGGTCGAGGCCCGTGGGCCGCGGAGCCGCAGAATGGGCGGGGAGGGGTCGGGAAGCGACTTGGCCGGCGGGCCGGGCGGGGCAATCATCGGTCGGCCGCCGGTGCCCCGAGAACCGCGGCCGAGCCGACGACGAGGAAGTCGTGCTCAGCGACGATTGTCGAAGCCGCGCGCAGGACATGCTCGAGCTGTTCGCGCTTCACGCGGCATGCCCCGCCCGGGAGCGTCGGGTAGCCTGGAACGCGGCGAGGATCGCCCGCCGCTCCTCGTCGGGCAGGAGGCCGAGGAAGGGCGAGTTCTGGCGAAGCTCCCGTGCCAGCGGGTCGATCGACGTCATCGCCCGCATGACGGCTTCCGGACCCCGGTCGATGATGCCCAACCAGTGGCGCAGCCAGCCGGCACCGTCGGGCTCGCCGGCGAGAAGCTGCTCGGCCGTGGCCCTGGCCTGGGCCAGCGTTCCAGCGGGATCTCTCGCGATCAAGCCCGCCGCAGCCCGGTGGAGCCAGAGCGACCGCAGCTGGTCGTCGGTGAGCGGCCCACCCTGGTTCGCGGCGGGGCGTCCGGCGAGGGCCAAGGCGTCAACGCGGCGAATCCTTCGGTGCGTGCCGGCCATCGTGTAGGGCAGCTCACCACGGAGGCAGAGGTTCACGACGTGGCGAGGCGTCGTGCCCAGCAGGCTGGCGACCTGGCCCGTCGTCAGGAGGTCTCGGTCTTCGGCTCGATCTGTCATCGTGGCTCACAAACTATAGAAACGGAACGGTTAGGTCAAGCGGGTCGGTCCCGGATGGCCCGAGACAGCCGCGCGTGAACCGTTCGGGGGCGCTATGCCCGCGTCAGGTCCTCCATCGCCGCCTTGGTGCGCGCGAGCCGGCCTGCAGCCTCCGCGCGGGCCGCGGCGAGGTCGCCGTTGGGGTGGACGATCGCCTCCAGGTAGATCTTCAGCTTCGGCTCCGTGCCGGAGGGGCGGACGATCACGCGCGTCTGGTCGGCCAGGAGGTAGCGCAGGCCTTCGGTCGGGGGCAGGCCCGGCCCGGCGCCCTCGGCCAGGTCGTCGATGCTCATGACCGCCACCCCGCCGATCTCGGCCGCCGGGGCGGCGCGCAGCCGGGCCATGACGACTCCGATGAGGGAGAGGTCGGTGACCCGGACCGAGAACGCGTCGGTCGCGTAGACGCCGTGGCGGCGCGCCAGGTCGTCGAGGACGTCGAGCAGTGTCCGGCCCTGTGCCCGCAGGCCCGCGACCATGTCGGCCATGAGCAGCGCCGCGGAGATGCCGTCCTTGTCGGCGACGTTCCCGGGGTCGACGCAGTACCCGATCGCCTCCTCGTAGCCGTAGCGCAGGCGCGGCACCCGGCCGATCCACTTGAAGCCGGTGAGCGTCTCGACGCCGGGCAGGCCGGCGGCTTCGGCCATGGCGCCGAGCAGGCGGGACGAGACGATCGAGCGGGCGAGGACGGCGTGGGCGCTGTTCGGGTCCACCCCGCGGGCGAGCACGTGCGCGCCCAGGAGGACGCCGACCTCGTCGCCGCGGAGCATCCGCCAGCCGGCTGGGTCGTTGGCTGTCACGGCGGCCGGGTCGGGGACCGCCACCGCGCAGCGGTCCGCGTCGGGGTCGCTGGCGATGACCACGTCGGGGTGGGCGCGCCGGGCCTGCGCCAGGGCCAGGTCCATCGCCCCGGGCTCCTCGGGGTTGGGGAAGGGGAGGGTCGGGAAGTCGGGGTCGGGCACGGCCTGCTCCTCGACGACGGCCGGGCGGGGGAAACCGGCCCGCTCGAAGGCGCGCAGGACGATGTCGCCGCCGACGCCATGCATCGAGGTGTGGACGACGCTCAGCTCGCGGGGGGTCTCGGGATGGACGACCGAAACGACGGCGTCGAGGTAAGCATCGACGACCTCCTCGCCGAGGGTCGTCCAGCCGGCGTCGGCCCGCGGGACGGCCGCGACCGCGGGCACGGCGTCGATGCAGGCGGCGATCTCGGCGTCGGCCGGCGGCACGATCTGGCTCCCGTCGCCGAGGTAGACCTTGTAGCCGTTGTCGCGCGACGGGTTGTGGCTGGCGGTGACCATCACACCGGCGTCGGCGGCGAGGTGGCGGATGGCGAAGGCGAGGACCGGCGTCGGCAGGGGGCGGGGGAGGAGGAGGGCGCGGCCGCCGGCCGCGGTCACGACGGCCGCGGTGTCGCGGGCGAAGATGTCGGAGTTGTGGCGGGCGTCGAAGCCCACGACGACGACGGGGGCAGGGGCCGGCGCGGGGGTGCCGGTGGAGCTGCCGGCCTTCAGGTACTCGGTCAGGCCCGCCGCCGCCCGGATGACGACGGCGCGGTTCATCCGGTTCGGGCCGGCACCCAGGATGCCGCGCAGCCCGGCGGTCCCGAACTGGAGCGTGCCGGCGAAGCGGTCGGCGAGGTCGTCCACCGCTGCCGCGTCGCCGCCCCGGCCGGCCTCGATCGCCACGCGCAGCTCCTCGCGGGTGGCCGGGTCCGGGTCGTCGGCCAGCCAGGCCTCGGCCCGCGCGAGCAGGTCGGCCAGGTTCGCGTCGGTCGGCATGCGGTGGCCTCCGTGCGTCGGCGCGGGGTGGCTACCGGGCGCCCCGCCGTCGGGGAGAGTCTCGCGCATCGCTCATCTCTGCCGCACGCCCGGCGCGCCGGGTGACCGGACGTGACCTTCGCCTCTCCCGGGTCGCGGTTTGCGTTCAACTCAACATCCGGCGCCCAACGACAGGCCGAGGGCCAGGTTCTTGCGTTCAACGGCTGTTCTCCTGCCATTTCGGCACCGAGGTGTCGGAATCGTGCGTTAAAGGAGCGCTTTCGTGCCAGGCGTGGCCGATGCGGCGTCAGATGTTGAGTTCAAGGCAACGCCCATGGACGGCACGGGCCGGCGCGAGGCACGGTCGATCTCGTCCACGGGGCCATCGTGGACGAGCGCCTCGGCCATACTCTCGGTCCCGCACCGTGCAGCCGAATACCCGGAGGGACCTCGTGGACGTGACCATGCTCGCGGCCATCACGTATGCGGTCGCCACCGCGGTCGTCGTCGGGTTCCAGGTCGCCCTGGCCCTCGGGGCGCCGTGGGGCGCCTACGCGATGGGTGGTGCGTACCCGGGTCGCCTCCCGCCGGCCATGCGCGTGGCAGCTCTCATCCAGGCCGCGGTCCTCGGCGTGCTCGCAGTGGTCGTGCTGTCAACGGCGGGTCTCGCGCTGCCGTCCCTGGCCGAGGCATTCCCATGGCTGATCTGGGTCGCCGTGGCGGTCTCGGCGATCAGCGTGGTGTTGAACGCGATCTCTCGGAGCGCAGGAGAGCGCCGCATCTGGGTGCCGGTGGGGCTGGTGCTGCTGGCGTCGAGCCTCACGGTCGCGCTCACGGTGGGGTGACCGAACGCCCTGATCAGGCCGAGGTGAGGGTCGGGAACGATCCGTCGAAGCTGCCCGAGGCCCGCGGGCTTCATGCATGTTGGGGAAGGCTAGCCAGCAAGCCAGCATGCTGGTATCCTTGGCACATGAAGGTGACGATCGACCTCAATCCCGAGCTGTATCGCGCCGTGAAGGTGGAAGCCGCCCGCGCCGACCGGAGCGTGCGCCAGATCGTCGACGAAGCGCTCGCGGCCTGGCTGGAGCGGCTCGAGGATGCTGAGGACGCGGCGGCCGCGGGCGAGGCCCTGTCCGAGTACGAGCGCGAGGGCGGGGTGGCGGCCGACGAGTTCTTCCGTGCCCACGCGGCCGAGACCCGCGCGGCGTACGGGTCGTCGGGCACGGCCTCGACGGCCGGCACGGCGTCCGAGGCCGGCACGGCGTCCGGGGTCGGCACGTCCGACGACGGGTGAGCGAGTCGCCCTGGCGCATCGAGCTCTCGCCGGCGGCCCAGCGCCAGCTCCGGAAGCTGCCGCCCGACGCGACGGCGCGCCTGCGCGGCCCGATCCTCGCCCTTGGCCGGGATCCCCGGCCGCCGGGTGTGGTGGCCATGAGCGGGAGCTCGTTCTGGCGCCTCCGCGTCGGCGACCTGCGGATCGTCTACGCGATCGACGACGCGACCCGGACCGTCATCGTCCTGCGCGTCGCGCGGCGGGGCGAGAGCACGTACCGGCGCGTGCGGTAGCCCGGGCGACGAAGGCCCCGGCCACGGCGCGACAGCGCACCCGCCGACGACGTGCCGCCGACCTGCCAGACTGGCGGCCGATCCCGAGGACCTCAGCCATCGCCCGCGACATCCGGAGACGACCCTTGGCCGACACCGTCTACCTGTCCCCCGACGGCATCGCCGGTGCCCGCGCGGAGCTCGACCAGCTCACGCACGTCGACCGGCCCGCCGTGGTGGGGCGGATCGTCGCGGCTCGCGAGCTCGGCGACCTGCGGGAGAACGCGGAGTACCACGAGGCGCGCAAGGAGCAGTCGATCCTCGAGGGCCGGATCCAGCACCTGACCGCGTTGCTCCGCGACGCCGTGACGATCGAGGGCTCGTCGACGAGCCACGTCAGCCTGGGCACGACCGTCACGGTCGAGGGTGACCTCGGCGAGGAGACCTACACGATCGTCGGCAGCCACGAGGCGTCTCCCGCGACGGGGATGATCAGCAGCACGTCGCCGATGGGCCAGGCACTGATGGGCCGGCGCACCGGCGACTCGGTCACCGTGACTGCGCCGGGCGGCTCGTTCGCGCTGCGGATCGTCTCCCTGGCCTGAGCGCCGGGCGGTTCGTCGGCCTAGCGCCGGGATGCTTATGCCGTTGTCTCAGCAGCCCACAAGATGTGGGGTGAGGCAACGGGACGCCTGCCAACCTTCGTCCACTTGACTCTTGACCGTTCCCAATTCGACGGAGACGCTGCGGGAGCCAATCGCCGCGAACTTAGGTGCCAGCGTGAGAAGGCTTCGGCTTGCGGCCTGCGTCGCGATCTGCGCGACACTCCTCGTCTCGGGCTGCGCCAACGGGACCGCGACCATCACCGGGACACTCGTGGGCGCGGACGGTGGCTGTCTCTACGTCCGTGGGCCGGATGCGAACGGCACTGATCTCTACTGGCTTCGGCATCTGCCGTCCGACTACGTGGCGGACGCCGACGGCCTTGGCGAACCTGACGGGAGCCACATCAGGATCGGGGACTCGCTCACCGTCTCCGGGGCTCTGTCTTGGGTGCCATCCGAGAGGCAATGCGTAAGCGTGCACACGCTCGACGCGACGGCGATCAAATAGGGTCTCGCCTCACCCCTGAGTCACCGGCCTTCCCGGGGCTGCGGCCTGATCGGGAACTGCGGCAGGTCGCTCGCTCCCCGGGACGGTGGAGAGCGGAGCCGGCGCGCGTCCGGTGCCGAGCCCGAGCAGCGTCTGGAACGCCGCCTGCGGGTTGCCGCGTCGATTGGGGCGGAACACGAACTCGTCGAGGTAGCGCGGTGCGCCGCGATGGCGGCAGGGTTCGAACCCGCGACCTCACGATGAGCCCGGATCCATTCGCCGGCAGAGCGCGCATACTCCCGGCCTCGGGGGGAGGCACGAGAGCCGGTGGGGCTCTCACCCGCGCGGCGTCTCCATACGGTCGCCTCGACCGTCGCGCAGGGCCAATGGCGAGTCCGGCCCCCCACGCATAGGGCACGACCGTGCCCAGGGGGTATTCATGCCGTTGATGGCAGTCGCGTTCCCGATTCTTCCCGGAAAGACGCCAGGGTGGCGCGCCTGGCAGGCGGAGCTGAACGGCCCGCGCCGCGCCGAGTTCGCCGCGTCGCGCCACGCAGCCGGCGTCCACGAGCGGACGTTCCTCCAGCAGACCCCGATGGGGGACCTGGTTCTCGTCACGCTCGAGGGCGACGATCCGGCCGGTGCGTTCGGGCGGATGATGGGCGCCGGGGACGCGTTTACCACGTGGTTCCTCGAGCGCGTCACGGAGTTCCACGGCATCGACCTGTCCGGGCCGATGCCGGAGGCGCCCTCCGAGATGCTCATCGACACCGGCCCGGTCCCCGTACCGGCGTAGTCCCCCGGGGGGTCGGCTCCCCGGGCCGTAGCAAGAGGCCGCTCGCATCGGCGAGCGGCCTCTTCGCGTTGCGTTCGGCCCGGCCGGCGCGGCGATGGCCGGGCGGATCGGATGGGACACCTGCCGCCGGCCGGCCCGAGGTGCCCGAGGCCTGGCTGCCGCGATCAGAGGCGGCCGAGGAGGAGCTGCGTCATCTCGAACGTCTCGGTCGCCAGCAGCGCGCGATCGTAGTCGCCGATCCAGACGCCACCGACCACCAGCTCGCCGGTGCCGACCTTCGCGTGGATGAACCCCCCGAACGAATACGCGTCCGTGCCGAGGCCGTCGATCTTCGCCACGCCGTCGCCGAAGAGCATCTTCGCCGTGTCGTACGAGCTGAACTCGTCGCCGAACGTGACGGCGAACTCACCGGCGGCGGCGGACCTGCCGGCCTTCGCCTGGCCCTCGATCTCGAACGGGCAGGCTCCGTTCTCGTCCAGGCCCAGCGCGTTGACGCTGCCGCCGTAGATGGAGCTGACGTCCTCTGCCGTGACGAGCTGGCAGGGGTCACCCGGGAGGGTGCCCCCACCGGCCGCGGGCTGGGTCGACGCCGCAGCCGATGCCGCGGGCTGGCTCGACGCCGCAGCCGATGCCGCGGGCTGGCTCGACGCCTCGGCGCCGGGCGCGCTTGGCTGATTGGAAGCCTGGGTGCCGGAGGTGGCCGTCGCGCCGCCTCCGCTCGAGCACCCGGCGACGACGATCAGCACCGCGACGAGCGTGACGATGGGCGAACGCGAGCGAAGCATGTATGGAACCCCCCTTGGCCTGGCTGCCGGATCAGGTCGACCCGGCGGCCATCCTACGCCTGCGGACCTCCAGCCGAATTCCGTGGCGATGTCGGCGGCGTCCGAGGCGGCCTGGGGTTCGGGGCGTGGGCGACTCCGTCTCGCCACGGGCGAGACGGACGTGCGCGGACGGCAGCGCAGGCTCGTCGCCATCCACCAGAATGGGCGGCGTACCAGCCACGCCACGATTCCGGAGGCGACCCGATGCCCATCTCCATCAACCTCGGCGGGTTCGGGTCGTTCACCAGCCACACCGGGTCCGCGCCCGAGCCCTTCGACGCGCTGGACGGGCCGCGCCTGGCCGGGCCGCAGGGGAGCCACCCGCTCCACGCCGTCCGCGCCGAGGAGCTGCTGCGCCTGTCGAGCGACGCCGTCACCGGGGAGATCGACCTCGACGGCCCGGCCATGGTGGGCGAGGGGATCACCGGCACGCTCCGGGCCACCGCCGTGAAGCGGGTCGCCGCCCGCAGTGCCGCGCTCCGGCTGGTCGGGCTTCGCCTCGACGAGGTGAAGCGCTCCAGCGAAGATCGCGATTCCGAGGGCAACGTGACCAGCTCGGACAGCTGGGTTGAGACCAGCGGCAAGCTGTTCGTGAAGGACGCCTTCCCGGAGCCGGCGATCCCGGCGACCCTGGAGCCGGGCGCCACGTTCGAGGCGCGCTTCGCCGTCCCGGCGCCGCGCCTCGGCCCGCCGACCGCGCACCTCGGCGAGTCGATCGTGGCCTGGGCGCTGGAGGTCCGCTGGGACGTCTCGATGGGCTCCGACCACTTCGTGGCGACCTACCTGCCGCTCGCCCAGCACCCCGACCTGGTTCGCGCCGGGGTCGGCAAGCAGGGGGGCATGAGCCTGCTGGCCGGCGTGCCGGTCGGCGACGCCGTGATCAGCGTGACCTCGGAGCTCCCGGCACCCGCGGGCACGGAGATGGCGGTGAACGTCCGCTGGCCGTCCGCGCCGGGCGGGTCGAAGGGGCGAGTCGAGCTCCACCGGCGCACCAACGCCCCGAACGGAGCGGAGGGGATCGTGGCCTCGGTGCCGGTCGATCCCGGGACGCTGAAGGGCGGGATCGACGTGCGGCTGGCGGTGCCGGCCGGCGCCGCGCCCTCGTTCGACGGCGCCGGCCTCGAGATCACGTACGTCGTCCGGGTGCTGGTGGATCGCCGGCTCCGATCCGATGCCGCAATCGAGCGAGCCGTCGCGATCGTCTGACCCGGCGCCCCGACCGGATCGCGGTTCGTATGCGAGGAGGCATGGCCATGAAGGTGCTGGCACTGGGGCGCGACGTCGTCGCCCAGGACGATCCGCGGTTCGCCGAGCTGCGGCCGGCAGAGGCGCGCCGGGCCTGGGAGCTGCAGCAGGACGACGTCCTGCGCGAGGTCTACTTCCGCGCCGACCGAGCGAACGGGGTCCTCGTCTTCGAGGTCCCGGACGTCGCGGCCGCCCGGGCCGCCGTCGACAGCCTGCCGCTCGTCGCCGCGGGGCTCATCGACTTCGACCTGGTGCCGCTGCGGCCGTACCCGGGGTACGGGCGGCTCTTCCGGGATCAGGCCTCGACGCGGTAGCGCCGCTCACCGGTGTCCGGGTCGATGTAGACCCGCATCGTCGTCCCGGACGTCGGGTCGACGAAGACCTCCGGGGTGGGCCGGAAGCGGGGCTCGAGAGCCTGGCCGGCCGTCTCGCCGCCGGGGGACACGAGCGGCCCCGGAGGCTCGGCGGCCGCGGAGTGATACCGCATCCGCTCGAAGGCCAGGACGCCGATCATGCCGGCGCCCATCACCACGGTGAGGAGCCCCGTGATCACGAGGCCCGCCTCTCCCTCGTTGCCGTAGGTCGCGAGCCAGAAGCCGAATCCGACCAGCAGCAGGCCGCAGACGATCGCGAAGATCCGCGCGAAACCGAGCATCGCAGTCCCTCAGTCGAGCACCGGTGCCGTCGCGGTCGGGTCCGGCTCGACGACCACGGCCGTGCCGTAGGCGACGATCTCCGACATCGACCCACCCAGCTCCGAGCTGTCGAAGCGGAACGAGATGATGGCGTTGGCGCCCATCATCGTGGCGTTCTGGACCATGCGGTCGATGGCCTGGCGCCGGGTGTCCTCGAGGAGCGAGGTGTACTCGTGGATCTCGCCGCCGATGAGGGAGCGGAAGAACGCCGCGAGGTTGCCGGCGAGGCCGCGGCTGCGGACCACGAGGCCGAAGACCTGGCCCTTGGCCTCGACGAGCCGGTGGCCTGCCAGGTACGGGGTGGTGACGATGATCACGAGCTGCCTCCGTTCTCGAGTGGCCGTCCGCTCGGGCGGCCCCGCCTGGGCCCACTCTCCGGTGGGCGGCGTGCCACGGCCAGTGCCGGTCGCACCGTTGATCCCCGGTCCGTCCTACCCTTCGATCGCGCTGCGCCGCGTCACGCCGCGCCGCGCGTTCGACCGGCTAGCGTTCGGCGTCACCACCGAGCAGGCGTTGGTCGGGCGTCTCGAGCAGGCCCAGGACCGTGTCGAGGAACGCGGCCGCCGGCTTGCCGTCCACGACGCGGTGGTCGATCGTCAGCGAGAGGATGGCGAGGCGCCGCGGGACGATCGCCCCGCCGATCACTGCCGGGCGCAGGCGTGCTCGCCCGAGGCCCAGGATCGTGGACTGGGGCGGGTTGAGCAGCGGCGTGAACGCGTCCACCCGGTGCGCCCCCAGGTTGGTGACGCTGATGCAGGCGCCCGTCGTGTCCGGCGGTGCGAGGCGACCCTCGCGGGCCCGCGCCGCCAGGTTCGCGACCTCGGCCTCGATCTCCGCGATCGAGCGCGACGCCGGGTCGCGGACCACGGGGACCACCAGCCCGTCGGCGAGGGCGACGGCACAGCCCACGTCGACCTGCTCGGGGAACGCCAGGCCGTCGGCAACCCAGGCCGCGGTGAGCGCGGGATGGTCCCGAAGGGCCAGGGCGACGGCGCGGATCGTGGCGCCGAGGATCCCGTGCGGCCGGCCGGTTCGACTCGTCGCCGCCTCGAGCGCTGCCGTGAGATCGGTGAGGTCGGCCTCGGCGGTGATGGTCAGCTGCGCGGTCGCCTGGACCGAGGCGAGCAGCCGCTCCCCAATCGCCCGGCGGAGGGCCGGCAGGGGCTCGACGCGCCAGCCGGGCCCGAGGCCGGGAACCGGGAGGCCGCCCGCGGGCGCCGGCGCGGGTGGGGCGGCCGGGGCCGTGGGGGCAGCCGGGGCCGTGGGGGCGGCCGGGGCCGTGGGGGCAGCCGCTGCAGCCGGGGCAGCCGCAACGCCTTTTGCCGCGCGCTGGACGTCGGCCTCCACGATCCGGCCGGCGGGACCCGTCCCGGTGACGGTGGCGATGTCGATGCCGAGCTCCCTGGCCAGCCGCCGCGCGGCCGGCGATGCCGGTGAGGCGGTGGTGCCGGCCCCCTCCGCGGACTCGACGACGGCCAGCAGCGCGCCCTGGGCCACCACGTCGCCCTGGGCGGCGAGGAGCTCCGTGACACGCCCAGCGGCCGGGGCGGTCACCTCGGACGCCATCTTCTCGATCTGCACCTCGGCGACCGGGTCCCCGGCCTTCACCGGCTGGCCGGGCTCGACGAACCAGGTGACGAGGATGCCCTCTTCTGCCGTCTCCGACAGGCGGGGCACCAGGACCTCGTGGCGCATCGGCGGGCTCCCTCGCATGGGCGGCACGTGCGCGCACGGGGCGCCGCGCCGCGGGGAGGGAGCGGGGCGAGGCCGGCGGCTCGACACCGACGACCGGTGCCCCGCCCCCCGGGAATGGGCTCGGTCAGCTTGCCAGCAGCTTCCGCGCGGCCGCCGCGATCTTCTCGCGGTCGGGCAGGCAGAACTGCTCGAGGGGACGCGAGTAGGGGATCGGGACGTCGGGGAAGGCGAGCCGCATCGGCGGCGCGTCGAGGTGGTCGAACGCCCCTTCGACGACCGTCGTGATCACCTCGCCCGTGAGGCCGAAGCTGGTGTAGTCCTCGTCGACGACGAGGAGCCGCTTCGTCTTCTTCACCGAGGCGACGATCGCCTCTCGGTCGAGCGGGATCACGCTCCGCAGGTCGAGGACCTCGGCCTCGATCCCTTCCTTCGCAAGGTCCTCCGCGGCGTCCAGGGCGCGGTGAACCATGAGCGACAGGGTCACGATCGTGAGGTCCTTGCCCTCGCGCTTCACGTCGGCCTTGCCGATCGGGATCGTGTAGGGCTCCTCGGGGACGTGTGCCGTCGCCCGGGGGTTCGGGGTCATCCAGCCCAGGCCCATGACGCCCTTGTGGAACATGTACAGGACCGGGTTGTCGTCGCGGATCGCCGAGATCATCAGGCCCTTGGCGTCGTACGGCGTGCAGGGCACGACGATCTTCATGCCCGGCAGGTGGGCGAACGTCCCGTACAGGGTCTGCGAGTGCTGGGACGCGTCGCCGTACCCACCGCCGATCGCCATCGTCAGGACCATCGGCACCTTGACGTGCCCGCCCGACATGTAGTGGATCTTGGCCATGTGGTTGTAGATCTGGTCCATGCAGACGCCGAAGAAGTCGACGAACATCAGCTCGGCGATCGGCCGCATGCCGGACACGGCGGCGCCGACGGCGGCGCCGATGAAGGCGGTCTCCGAGATCGGGGTGTCCATGATCTTCTCGGGACCGTGCTTCGCGAGGAGGCCCTCGGTCGCCCCGAAGATGCCCCCGTAGGTCCCGATGTCCTCGCCCATCACGAAGACGGTCGGGTCGCGCTCGATCTCCTGGCTGATCGCCTCGGCGATCGCCTTCGAGGTGGTGAGCAGGCGCTTGGTTTCGATTGCCATCGCTCGATCCTCCTGCGCCTACGCGAAGACGCCCGCAAGGGCTTCGGCTGGCTCGGGATACGGGCTGGACCGGGCGAAGTCGATCGCCGCGTCGACCTCGGCCCGGGCGGCGGCCCAGACCTCCTGGGCGGCGTCGGCGGACAGGACTCCCTGGCCGGCCAGCTGGCGCTCGAAGGCGCGGATGGCGTCGCGCTCCTTGATCAGGTCCATCTCCTCCTTCGTCCGATAGAGCTGGGGATCGCCCTCGAAGTGGCCGAGGAGCCGGTCGGTCTTCACCTCGATGAGCGACGGCCCGCCGCCGCGCCTGGCGCGTGCGACGGCCTCGCCGGCCGCCTCGTAGACGGCGACCACGTCGTTGTCGGGGATGAGCACGCCGGGGATCCCGTAGGCCGACGCGCGGTCGCTGTTGTTGGCGACGGCGGTCGACTTCTCCTTCGGCACGCTGATCGCCCAGGCGTTGTCTTCGCAGACGAAGACGACCGGGAGCGTCCACAGCGCGGCGAGATTGAGCGACTCGTGGAAGGCGCCCTGGTTGGCGGCCCCATCGCCGAAGAAGGAGGCGGCGACGCGGTCTGTGCCCTGCTTCCTGAACGCCAGCGCGTGGCCGACGGCGGTGGGCATCCCTTCGGCGATGATCCCGCTGCAGCCGAAGTTGGTGTCGGCGTCGAACAGGTGCATGTGCCCGCCCTTGCCGCCGCCGAGCCCCGTTGCCTTGCCGAAGATCTCCGCGGCGAGGGTCGGCATGTCCATGCCGTGGGCGAGGGCGATGTGGTGCGGCCGGTGGGTTGCCGTGACGGCGTCATCCGGGCGGAGATGGGCGGCGACCCCGGCAGCAACCGGCTCCTGGCCGGCGGAGAGGTGCATCTCGCCGGGGATTGTCCCGGCGGCGATGTCGAAGGCTGGGGTCTTGCCCTCGAAGTAGATCTTCTGGATCGTCTCCTCGAAGAGCCGGATCCGCACCATCTGGCGGTGCAGGTCGCGGAGGAGCTCGGCGCTTGGCACCTGGTTCCCTCCTCGTGACTGGGTCAGGTCGGGACTCGATCAGGGGGGTGGCGGCCCCGCGGCGGCATGGGACGGATGGCTACCGGGGATCACCTCCACGTCGGGTGGATCGGGCGGGGGGATCGCCGCTGGACGCGCACCGCCATGCGGGCGCGGTCCCGGACGGCCGGCTCCCCCTGGATCTGTGGCCCGCAAACTTGCGTCGAGCTGCGGCTCATGGACGTCACCCCGGACGCGATGGTACGCCTCCGGCGCGGCCCGCGCGACCGCGTCTCAGCGGGATCACGCGACGGCCGGGGGGAGGGCGAGGCCGCCCGCCTCCGCCAGTGCTCGCAGCAGGCCGGCCGCGTCGAGAAGCGTCAAGGGGCTCCGGGCGAGGTGGACCTCGATCGGGGTGCCGGCCTCGACGACGGCCTCGCGCTCACCGTCGAAGGCAAGCGTGACGGGCTCCGGGTAGGGGCCCAGGCGGATCGACTCGTCCACCTCCAGGGGGTGCCAGGCGCGCACGACGACCGGGACCAGCTGGCCCGGCCCGAGCGGGGCGAGCACGGTCCGCGCCCCGGGGGACGGGGAGTCGCCTCGGCGCTCGTCGGCGCCGGCTCCGACGCGCTGGGGGCCCAGCAGCAGGTGGACCGCCCGCGGCGGGTCGGCCGGCGCGCCCGGGAGCAGGGGCCACACCATGCCGGCCAGGCCGGCCAGGCCGCTCACGGTGGGGTCCGCGCGCGTGACGATGGCCTCCACCAGCGTGTCCGGATTCCACACGGCGTGGGCACCGACCCAGGCTCCGCGCACGACGGCGACGTCGACCAGGGCGAACGTCCCCGCCGCGGTGCCGGGGCGGACGACGAGGCGGGGCCGCGCGTGCGCATGGTCCCGCGCCGCCGCGGGGTCGGCCGCGAACAGCCCGGCGGCGAGCCCCGCCGCCACGGGATCGACCGCCGGCGCGAACGCGTTGTTGGTACCCCCCGGGACGGCGCAGATGACCGCGTCCGGCCAGCCTCGCGCGACCGCCCGGTTCGTCCCGTCGCCGCCCACCGTCACCACGCACCGCGCGCCGGCCCGGGCCAGCGCGGCGGCCGCTTCGGTCGTGCCGGCCGCGTCGTCGGCGACGGAGCCGGCCGGCAGCACCGGCTCGACGATCAGCCTCCATCGGGGCGTGCGCGCGCCGGCACCGGCGCGCCCGGCCGCGGGGAAGCCGAGGTCCGCGGGGAACCCGGCGCCGGCACCATCGTCGCCGTCGAGGCCCGCGCGAACGATCTCCGCGTGGGCCCGCTCGACCACGCGGCAGGATTCCGGCATGTAGCGCACCGGCCCCAGGCCGCCGGGGAGGAGCTGATCGCATGCCGAGAGGCCCTGCAGGATCCGGGCGACCTGGTTCACGCGCTCGTGGACGTCGATCGTCCGCGCCAGCGAGGTGAGGCGCCGGATGTCACGCGAGGCGCTGGGGTTGACGACGAGCCCGACGACAGGTCCCATGGTGACTCGCCGCCCAGCATACGCGCCGTCGTGCCGCATCCCGATGCCCCTATCCGCCGATCGCGCTCCGCAGGTTGCGGATGACGTTGAGGCCCTCCTCGACGTCCGCCCGGGGTGCGTACGGCCCGGGCATCAGGAAGCACGGCCGGGCGGCGAGGGCGAGCTCCTCGACGTGGCCCCACGGCTCCGGGATCCGGCGGCCGGCGCACGCCTCCGCGACGCGCTTGTAGACGAAGACGACCGCGGCCGGCCGCCAGACCGCGACCTTCTGCCAGAGCGGTCCCACGCCCGCGCGCAGGGTCGCGTCGTCGGCCTCGTCGCGCGGCGAGGGGAGCTTCCGGAGATCCGTGATCCCGTGGCCGGCTGCGACGAGCGCATCGTCGGCCGTGTCGATCTCCGTGGCGGGCGGGAGGATCGTCGCCGTCACCAGGCGGCGCCAGAACGTCCGGCCCAGGCGGCCCTGGTGGTAGTGGCCGGCCGTGACGCTCACCGGCGACGGGTTCAGCCCGACGAACAGGAGGCGTCCCGGCTCCGGCGGAAGGTCGGCGAGGGTCTCCACGGGGCGGCCGTCGAGGATCAGCGTGATGCGGTGGCCCGGCCCCGACGCAGCGGCGCTGTCGGCGGGATCGGCGGGGTCGGGTGGGGGGATGCGCATGCTCCAGGCAGCGTAGGCGAGACGGGGCGAGCGCGTGCCGGAGCGACGCGAGAGGGCGGCAGGACGGCTGTCAGGCCGCCGGCGCGGGATCCGCGTGCCAGGCGGGGTCGGCGTAGCGGTCGGCGAGGAGGCGGTCGGCGGCGGCCAGCTCGGCGGCCGTCCAGGTCGACGGCGCGAGGTGGTCGGTCTCGAACGCGGCCAGGATGGCGAGGTCGACGGCTGCCGGCGTCGGGGCCGGCCAGCCGGCCGAGGCGCCCTCCCGCGCGATCGACGTCACCGTCGCCCGGCGGCTCCTGGTGCGCTCCCATCGCGGGTCACCCGGCGCGCCCGGGCCGGCGCACGCGCGCGCCAGCGCCCCGAGGTCGGCGTCGACGAGCAGGGTCGCGTGGACCAGCAGCGCCCGCCCCCCCAACCAGGCGGCCACGCCGCCCAGCTTCGCGGTGGACCCGTCGGGGCGGTCCACGACGAGGTCGCGCTCGGTGGCGCGCGCCGCCGGCACGCCGAGGGCGCGGGCCGCGGCCGCCAGCGGCTCGAGCACGAGGCGGTAGAGGCCGGGGAGGCGACGCAGCTCGGGGTCGGCGGCAAAGAGCGCGTCAGCCGGCCGCAGGATCACCGACACGTTGAGGTTGCCCGGATCGTGCCAGACCGTGCCGCCGCCGGTGAAGCGGCGCAGGATCGGCGCGCCGAGCGCCACGGCCGCCGCCACGTCCACCTCCGCGGCGGCCAGCTGGAAGCGCCCGACGACCACGGCGGGGCCGTTGCGCCACAGGCGCAGGACCGGGGTCGGGGCGGCCGGATCGGCGGCCACGTGGCGCGCCAGGGCCTCTTCGCGGGCCAGGTTGACGCGCGGGTCGCGCTCGCCGTCGTCGGGAAGCAGGCGCCAGGTCGTCACCTGGTCAGCGTACCGCGGCTCCTGCCGGGTGCGGGTCCCGGCCGCTACTCCAGCGGGGCGAACCGGGCGGTGAAGTGGCGCAGGGCCGGCGGCTCGTCGACGATCCGGTAGCCCGGCAGCTCCCGGGCACGCTCGGCCACCCAGCGGACCACCTCGATCACGTAGTCGACGTGGCTCTGGGTGTAGGTCCGGCGCGGGATCGCCAGGCGCACGAGGTCCATCGCCGCCGGCGACTCGGACCCGTCCGGGTGGCGCCCGAACATCACCGTGCCGATCTCGCAGCCGCGGATGCCGCCCTCGAGGTAGAGCGCGACGGCAAGCGCCTGGCCGGGGTACTGGAGCGGCGGGACGTGGGGGAGCAGCGCCCGGGCGTCGAGGTAGACGGCATGGCCGCCGATCGGCCGCACCACGGGCACGCCGGCGTCGGCCAGGGCGTTTCCCAGGTATGCCGTCGACGTGATCCGGTAGCGCAGGTAGTCCTCGTGGACGACCTCCTTGAGGCCCTGGGCGATGGCCTCGAGGTCGCGGCCGGCGAGGCCGCCGTAGGTCGGGAAGCCCTCGGTGAGGATCAGGAGGTTGCGGCACTGCTCGGCCAACCCGTCGTCGTTCAGCGCCAGCCAGCCGCCGATGTTGGCCAGCCCGTCCTTCTTGGCCGACATGGTCATCCCGTCGGCGAGCGCCCCGATCTCGCGCACGATCTCGGTCACGCTTCGGCCGGCCTGGCCCGGCTCGCGCGTCTTGATGAACCAGGCGTTCTCGGCGAACCGGCAGCCGTCGAGGAAGAGCGGCACGCCGTGGCGGGTGCAGATCTCCCGCACGCCCCGCAGGTTCTCCAGGCTGACCGGCTGGCCGCCGCCGGAGTTGTTCGTGATCGTGACGAAGACGGCTGGGACCGCGTTCGGGCCGAGCTCGGCGAGGAGCGCCTCCAGCCTCTCGAGGTCCATGTTGCCCTTGAACGGGTGCTCGACCTCGGGGTGGCGGCCCTCCTCGATGACGAGGTCCACGGCCGAGGCGCCCGTGAACTCGACGTTGGCCCGGGTGGTGTCGAAGTGGGTGTTGTTGGGGATCGTCTTCCCGGGCCCGCCGATCACCGAGAAGAGGATCTTCTCGGCGGCCCGGCCCTGGTGGGTGGGGATGACGTGGCGGAAGGGGAAGAGCTCGTGGACCGCGTCGAGGAAGGCGTACCAGGATGGGCTGCCGGCGTACGACTCGTCGCCGTGCTGGATCGCGGCCCACTGGTCACGGCTCATCGCGCCCGTGCCGGAGTCGGTCAGGAGGTCGACGAGGACGTCGTCGGCGTGGAGGTTGAACAGGTTGTAGCCCGCCTCCTCGATGGCGAGAGCGCGGTCGTCGCGGGTGGTGATCCGGATCGGCTCGACCGAGTGGATCCGGAAGGGCTCGATGATCGTCTTCCAGCGTTCCATGGCCGGTGAGGATACGCCGCGGGGCGGGCGGCGAACGACGGATTGCCGCACCGCGAAACTCCGGCGGCTCCACCGGCGTCCGGGGGGCATGAAGACCAAGCTCGCCGCCCTGCTGTCGCTCGCCCTCGTCGTCTCCGCGTGCACGCCGGCGGGCTCGACCGGCGGCGATGTCGCCCTGGCCCGTGCCGACGTCCCGCGGGCCTCCGCCTCGCCCGATGATGCCGCGGCCGCCGGATCGGCGATCTCCGCCCTGGGGCTCGACCTGTACCGGGCAATTGCGGCCGGCGGCGAGGCGAACGTCGTCCTGTCGCCCACGAGCATCGCGCTGGCGCTCGCGATGGCGCGCGCCGGGGCACGCGGGCAGACCGCGGCCGAGATGGACGCGGTGATGCGCGACCTCGGATCCGACGCCAACGCGGCCTGGCTCAACGCCCTCGACCAGGCGCTGGCCACCCGGAGCGGCACGTTCAAGGACGACTCCGGGCAGGACCTCGCCGTCGCGCTGCACATCGCCAACGCCCCCTTCGCCCAGGAGGGGATGCCGCTGGAGCAGGCCTACCTGGAGGCGCTGGCGTCGCGGTTCGGCGCCGGTCTCCGCCTCGTCGACTACGTCGGCGCCACCGAGGACGCGCGGAAGCAGATCAACGCCTGGGTCGACGAGCAGACGGAGCAGCGGATCCCCGAGCTGCTCGGACCGGGCGTGCTGACGCCCGACTCCCGCCTGACGCTCGTCAACGCGATCTACCTGAAGGCACCCTGGCAGACCGCGTTCCCCGACGGGGCCACGGCGCCCGGTCCCTTCACCCGCACCGACGGCTCGACCGTCGAGGTGCCGATGATGCACGTCGGCGAGGCGATGCCCCAGGCGTCCGGGACCGGCTGGCAGGCGGTCGAGATCCCCTATGTCGGCGGCTCGCTGGCGATGACGGTGATCGTGCCGGACGACCTCGCGGCCTTCGAGGCGTCGCTCACGGCCGACGGGCTGGCGTCGATCACGGGGGCCCTCGCCGAAGCCCCGGTGTCGCTCACCTTCCCGAAGTTCTCGATCGAGACCAAGGCCCAGCTGGCCGACCTCCTCGCGGCGCTCGGCATGCCGACGGCCTTCACCGACGCCGCCGATTTCTCCGGCATCACCACCGCCGAGCAGCTGGCGATCTCCGACGTGATCCACCAGGCGAACATCGACGTCGACGAGAAGGGGACCGAGGCGGCGGCCGCGACGGCCGTCGTGATGCGGGCCAGCGGGATGCCCGCCGAGCCGGTGACGGTCACCGTGGACCGGCCGTTCCTGTTCGCGCTGCGGGACGTGCCGACCGGGGCGGTCCTCTTCCTGGGCCGGGTCGCCGACCCGTCCCTCACGCGGTAGAGGTCACCGGCCGCCCGGTTCGGCCGGCCGCTCCACGGGCTCGGCTCGCCCCGGCCGCCCGGTCAACCCCGGCCCGGCCTCGGCCGCAGCCCCCGACCTACGGCGCGGCCTCGACCCGCTCGTGCATCGTCGGGACGTACTGGATCTCGAGCGTGACGGGCGCGCCGTACGCCGCCGCCAGGTCGGCGGCAAGCGGCTGCGGGTCGCCCGGCGCGTCCGACCCGGCGAGCAGGAGCGTCACCGTGTCGCCCTCGACCGACCACTCGCGCACCACGAGGTCGCGGTCGCCGACCCAGGCCCGGACGTAGGGCGCACCGGTCGTCGCACGGATCCACTCGGTCGCCCGCTGCACCCCCGTCCAGACGAGGGGGATGGCGATGATGACGAGGGCGATGACCGCCGCGACGAACCCGTTCCGCACGCGATGGCGCTCGCTCAGCATCTCGCGGCTGGGGGCTGCCCCGGCCAGGGTGAAGACGATGCAGGCGGCGACCACGATCGCGGCGAAGTTGGTGACGAACAGGAGGAGGGCTCCGGCCGCATCGTCCGGGCGTCCCAGCTCGAGGCAGATGCCGACCGTCGCGAGTGGCGGGACGAGCGAGACGGCGATCGCGACGCCGGGCAGGGCGTCGCTGCCGGTGCGCCTGACCGCGACGTAGGCGCCGGCGGCGCCGGCGGCGAGGGCCACGCCGAGGTCGAGCAGGCCCGGGGAGGTGCGGGCGTCGAGCGACGGCGTCAGCTCGAGGATGTCGGGCAGGACGAAGGAGACCAGGAAGCCGATGCCGACCACCGACGCGGCTCCCAGGATCACCTGGGCCCCGGTGATCCACTGCCAGCGGCTCCGGGCCGTCACCAGCGCGCCGGCGAAGGCCATGATCGCCCCGCCGAGCGGCGCCACGACCATGGCGCCGATGATCGAGGCGACCGAGTCCTGGTAGAGGCCGAACGACGCGATCATCGCGGCGAGCGCGAGAAGGATGCTGAAGGTGATCAGCGACGCGCGGAACGCCGGGCCCTCGGGGAAGAGGTCGTCGAGCTTGGCCGAGCCCAGCGACTGGCGGGCGTCGACGAGGGCAGGGGCAGGATCGGCGGCCCCGGCCGGGGATTCGAGCGCCGCCCCGAAACCGTCACCAAGGTGTGTCATCGTGCCTCCCGTTCGACCGGGCCGTCCTCGGCGGGTAGACGGTCGCCAGCGCGTACGGTAACGCGCGCAGGTGGCCGGGATGCGCCCCTGACGGCGCCGCCCCGGCGGCGCGCGACGCGGCTACTTCGTCGGATGCGCCATCGCGTCGACGACGATCGCCACCGCCAGCACGAGCGCATCGTCCTGGCCGGGGCTGACCTGGATGCCGTAGGTGTCGCGGACCCGGAACCACTTCTTGCCGACCTCGCCGACCTTCCCGGCGTCGCTCTCGATCTCGTACTCGTGGTCGACGATGTTGCCCTGCACCTTCCACTCGCCGCCGGCGTCGAAGTGGACGTCGTAGCGCTCGCGGAGCGGCGAGATCAGCGCCTTCTTGACCGTCGCGACCCGGCCGGCGGCGCCCTCGATCTCCATCGTGTCGCGGACGTGGAGCATCTTCTCCTGGATCTTGTAGCGCTCGACGCCGGCGGCGTCCTCGAGGATCAGCGTCTTCCGCAGGCGGAGCGCCTTGCCGTCCACCTTGAAGGCACGCTGCCCGGAGCCGTTCTCGATCCAGAAGTCGTCGCCGATGGCGAACAGCTTCTGGCGCATCTGGTAGACGCTGGCCGGGGGTGCGCCGGCCTCCTCGTGGTGGCGTCGAAACATGCGTGACCTCCGTGGGGCCCGGATGCCCGGGCGCGCACGCCGGCGGCATCGCCGGCGGCGGGTTCAGGACGGGTTGCCGTAGCCCGGGATGCGGTCGCGGTTGCCGTAGGCGCTGGCGCCGTAGTGGCCGAGGTCCAGGACGAGGGCCAGGCCGACCCACAGCCAGTCGCCTCCGGTCAGCCCGCCGACGCTCCACAGGATCGTGTACATCAGCGTGGTGAACGGGAGGAAGAGCAGGCCGAGGAGCGGCCAGATCAGGTTGCCGTCGAAGACGAGCGAGACCTGCGTGGGTCGCGCGATCCAGTAGATCGCGAACGCGAAGCGCGGGAACAGCCCCGCGAGCATGGCGAACAGGCACATGACCGCTGCCTCCTGCTGCTACCCGGCCTCCGCCGACCCGCGATCGCCGCGGCGTCCGCCACCGGATCCCCGCATGACAGCACGGTGCGCGGCCGGCCGCATCCCCCCGAATGGATGGCGAGGGGAAGCGCGGCGAGCTACCCGCCGGCGCCCCCGGCGACACCCGCGGTCTGAGCGGCAGCGTGGAGCGCCTGCTCCGCCTCGAGGCTCATCGGCTTGAGGTCGAAGACGACGTTCCGGAGGGTCCCGGTGAAGGCGTACGGGGCCCTGTCCTCGTAGGCGTCGTCCACGACGCCGCCGTTGTCGCGGCCCATGTCCATGCCGGCGTAGGTGGTGAAGAGCATCGAGCAGGTGTGGTCGAGGCGGCCCTCGCCGATCTGCTTGCCGTTGGCCCAGAGCGTGACGTCGCCACCCGATCCCGGCTTCGGCTCGTCGATGTCGAACAGCATCCTGACCACGACGTCGCCGGTCGGGACCGGCTCCGTCGAGACCTGCTTGTACGTCTCGACGCCCAGGAACTGGTAGGTGTGGACCAGGTGGCCACGCTCGTCGATCCACAGCGCGAACCCGCCGATGAAGTCGGCGAAGGCGCACAGGACGCCCTCGGCGCCGCCCTCGGGCACGTGGATGTCGGCCTCGATGGCGTACGAGCGACCGTAGATGCGGGGGATGACCGTCGTGGACACGTTCTGGACGTCACCCGCGAACACGTGGCGGGTGGTCGTCGGCATCGGGGGCAGGATGCCGAAGAAGACCGCCATGCCACCGAGGAGCGGCAGCGCCCGGTTGCGCTCGGCCTCCTGCCAGAAGAGCTCACGCAGCTCGGCCAGCTTCTCCGGCTTCTCCGCCGCGAGGTCGTGGGCCTGCGAGAAGTCGTCCGGCAGGTAGTAGAGCTCCCAGGCGTCCCGGTCCGGGTCGTACCCGCTGCCGGGCCTGAAGCGGGCGAGGGTGGCCGGCGAGAAGTCCCACGGTAGCTTGTCCAGCCGGGCGCAGGCCCACCAGCCGTCCTTGTAGATGGCGCGCGAGCCGTACATCTCGAAGTACTGGACGGTGTGCCGCTCGGCGGCCTCCGGGTGGGCGAGGGTGTAGGTGAACGGCGTGCCGTCCATCGGCTCCTGCTCGATCCCGTCCACCACCGTGGGCTCCGGGATCCCGACCAGGTCGAGGATCGTGGGCGCCACGTCGATGCAGTGGGTGAACTGGGTCCGGAGGTCGCCGCCCGCCTTGATGCGGTTCGGCCAGGCGATGACCATCGGGTCGCGGTCGCCGCCCAGGTGGCTCGCCATCTGCTTGCCCCATTGGAACGGCGTGTTCTGGGCGTGGGCCCAGGCCGCCGCGAAGTGGGGCGCGCTGTGGAACCCGCCCAGGCCCTCGAGCCCGCCGAACTTGTCGATGAGCGCCAGCTGCTGCTCCGCGTCGAGCACCAGGCCGTTGAAGAACGTGGTCTCGTTGAAGGAGCCCGTGAGGGTGCCCTCCATCGAGGCGCCGTTGTCACCCCAGATGTAGATGACCAGCGTGTTGTCCAGCTCGCCCATCTCCTCGACGGCGTCGAGGAGCCGGCCGACGTTCCAGTCGGCGTTCTCGGAGAAGCCGGCGAACACCTCCATCTGGCGCGCGTACAGCCTCTTCTCGGCGTCGCCGAGCGTGTCCCACGCGGGGTACGGGTCGGGCCGCGGCGCGAGCTCGGTGTCGGGCGGGACGATCCCGAGCTTCTTCTGGCGCTCGATCGTCCGCTCCCGGTAGGCGTCCCAGCCGTCGTCGAACCGGCCCTTGTACCTGTCGGCCCATTCCCGGGCGACGTGGTGCGGGGCGTGGGTGGCGCCCGTCGAGTAGTAGAGGAAGAACGGCTTCTGGGCGTCGTGCGCGCGGACGGCGTGGATCCACTCGATCGACTTGTCGGTGATGTCGTCGGGGAAGTAGTAGAGCTTCCCGTCCTTGCCCTCGGGCACGCCGAGGACCGAGTTGTCCTGCGTGATGATCGGGTCGTACTGGCCGGCCGCCCCTGTCAGGAAGCCCCACCAGTGGTCGAAGCCCCACGCCGGCGGCCAGTGCTCGAACGGCCCCGCGGGGCCCATCTCGCGGCCGGGCGTCATGTGCCACTTGCCGAAGCCGCCCGTGATGTACCCGTTCTCCTTCAGGATCCGCGGCAGGGCCGTGCAGCTTCGCGGCCGCGTCCCGGTGTAGCCGGGGAAGGGGCCGGGGAACTCGGCGACGCCGCCCATCCCCACCCGGTGATGATTCCGCCCGGTGAGCATGGCGGCACGCGTCGGCGAGCAGACGGCCGTCACGTGGAAGCGGTTATAGGTGAGGCCCGCCTGCTGGACGCGCGTGAGGGCGGGCGTGCGGACCTCGCCGCCGAAGGTCTCCGGACCGCCGAAGCCGGCGTCGTCGATGAGGATCAGCAGGATGTTCGGAGCCCCGTCGGGCGCCTTCGGACCCGGGATCATCGACCAGTCCCCGACCGAGGTGTCCATCGTCCGGCCGATCGCGCCGCCGAACGTGCGGTCCGGGATCGGCAGCACCGAGCGGTCCTGGGCGAACTTCCCCATCGCCTCCGCGAGCGAGCCCTTGAGGGCACCGACGCCGGACGCGTCCGTCTGGACGACGGACCGGGCGAGCGCCCGGGGCAGCGCCTGCTGGACGGCGAAGTTCTGGTCCTCGTCGTAGGTCGCGATGATCGCGGCCCGACCCGGCGGAAGCGCCTCGCCGATCTTGTCGTGGATCCCGGTCTCGAGGCGCTTGCTGGCGAAGTGCCCCATGATCCCGCCGGCGGCCGCGCCGACGACGGTCGCGGCGAGGAGGGGCGGCGCGGCGAGGCCCACGAGGAAGCCGACCCCGCCGCCGTAGCCGAGGCCCTTGCGGCCGAGGTTGTCGCCGGTCTGCTGGACGACGACGTTGCCGTCGGCGTCCTTGCTGACCAGGATGGCGGCCTCGATCCGGACCGACTTCGCCTTGACGGCGGCGATCAGCCCGTCGAAATCCGCGTTCGCCGCCTCGACGCTCGGGTAGCCGGCGACGAGGACGTCGCTCCGTTCCTCAGCCATGACGTGATCTCCCCTGGTGCGCAGGCGCGATTCGGTGAAGCAGCGATCCGGTCTCGTCCCGGAGGCGGGCCGGCCGGCACGGCGCGGCGAGATCCGCGTATGGGCTGACACTACAACCGCAGGCGCCCGGTGGACGCATCATCCTCGCGGGGTGAGCCGTGTGAAGGTGAGGGTCGACTGGACGCGGCCGCGCGACCGCAGGGATCACCCCGTCGAGATGATGTCCCCGGTGCCCGGACCGGCTTCCATTGCGGACGAGAGGCCCGGCGAGGTCCCGCGGTCAGCCCGAGGTGAAGGCCACGATGTACGGCGTCGAGGACGGGTTCCGATCCCTCACGATCGGCGACCGGCGTGCGATCGCGGCGCTGTCCGGCGTGGACGGGTCGGGGCCCGGCTTCCCGCACGTCGACGGCCGGACCGAGGCGCTGCTGCGTCTGGCGGCCCTGATCGCGCTCGATGCCCCGCCGTCGTCGTACCGGGCGGTGGTCGAGGCCGCCCTGCGGGCCGGCGCTCGAACCGAGGACCTCATGGCCGTCCTCGCCGCCGTGGCCGACACCGTCGGGTCGGCGCGCATCGTGTCCGCGGCGCCCCGGATCGCGCTGGCCGCCGGCTACGACGTCGAGGCAGCGCTGGAGGCAGCCGACATCCCGTAGGAGCGGCACATGCCGCCGCCGCGCCCGGCGGCGCGTCCGCCCGACGAGGCGGTGCAGTCCGGCGGCGCGTCCGCCCGACGAGGCGCTGCAGTCCGGCCGCGGCCACCTCCGTGCTAGATTCCCGTCCTCCGGTTTCGCGGACGATCCGATCCGGCGCTGCAGTGGGGATGTCGTTGGCATCAGTCAATCCAGGCCGCGAGTCGGCGCCGGCCCGCGCCGACCCGGTGACGACGAGTGCCGCGGGGTTCCGGTCCGCCTTCCCGCTCGTCGAGGACAAGCTGCATCCCCCGATGGAGCGGCGCGCAACGGTCGATCGGCCGCGGCTCGTCGACCTGCTCCTCGCGACGGACGGCCCGCGCGTCGTCGCGCTGATCGCCCCCCCGGGGTACGGGAAGACCACCCTCCTCGCCCAGTGGCAGGCCCGGGAGCCGCGGCCCGTCGCCTGGCTGACCCTCGACGACCTCGACAACGACCCGGCCGCGTTCCTCACGTACCTGGCCGAGGCGTTCAACCGGATCGCGCCGATCGACGACGCGATCCGCTCCGGGATCGCAGCCTCGCGCCAGCGGATCCTGGGCACGGCCGTGCCGCGCCTCGCGTCGGAGCTCTACCGTTGGGATCGGCCGGCCGTGCTCATCCTCGACGACATCCATCGCCTCGTCGACCGGACGTCGCTCGACGCCCTCGCCGCGCTGATCGACCACCTGCCCGCCGGGTTCCACGTCGCCGTTGGCGGACGCAGGGAGCCGGGGCTGCCCCTGGCCCGGTTCCGCGCCTCGGGGGAGCTGCTGGAGATCGGGACGGACCTGCTGGCGCTCGACGAGCGCGAGGCCGGCGACCTTGCGGACGCGGAGGGCCACCCGCTGGCGCCCCAGGAGGTCCGGGCGCTCCACGCCCGAACCGAGGGATGGGCCGCCGGGATCCACCTCGCAGTCCTTGCGCTGGAGCGGGGCGAGGTGGAGTCGGGATCGCTCAGCACCGTCTCGGGCCGCGATCGCTACATCGCGGCCTACCTTCGCTCCGAGCTCCGCCGCCATCTCGAGCCGGACGACGTCGCGATCCTCACCCGGACGGCGATCCTCGAGACGGTGACGCAGCCCATCGTGGAGCCCGTCAGCGGGATCCCCGGTGCCTGGGCCCGCCTCGTCGCGCTCGCCCGCGGCAACCTGCTCATCCAGGAGGTCGGCCCCGCCGGAGCAGCCTACCGCTACCACAACCTGCTCCGGGACTTCCTGCAGGGCGAGCTCGACGAGCGCGAGCCCGGCGCCCGGGCGGATCTCCATCGCCGCGCGGCGGCGTCGTATGCGTCGGCCCGAGAGCTCGACCGAGCCGTCGAGCACGCGATGGCGAGCGGGGATGCCGACCTGGCAGCCCAGCTCGTCACGGCCGCTGCCCTGCCGACGTTCTACGGCGGCCAGCCGGCCACCGTCGACCGCTGGATGCAGCGCTTCGACACGCCTGTCTTCGAGCGCCACCCGCCGCTTGCCGTCATCGCCGCGTGGATGCACCTGCTGAACGGGCGACCGGACGAAGCCGATCACATGGCCGACCTCGCCGAGCGGTCGACGTTCGCCGGAGTCCCGGGCGACGGCTCGGCGTCCTTCGAGTCGCAGCGGGCAATGCTTCGGGCGATCATGGCCCGCCGGGGACCGGCTGACATGCTCGCGAACGCGGAGCTCGCCGTCGCAACGGAGCGACCCGACAGCCCGTGGCGAGCGAACGCGCTGTACCTGCTGGGTTCTGCTCGGCTGGCGCTCGGCAAGGCGGAGGCCGCCGACGCCGCGTTCGGCGAGGCCATGGCGGCGGGGGCGGCGACCGGATCGACGCACCTTGCGGCGTCGGCCAGGCGCGCCGGCCTCGCCGCGGCGCGCGGGGACTGGGCGGCGGCCGAGGAATACCTGCAGCAGAGCCGCAAACAGCTGGCGACGGCGCACTTCGAGGAGCTCCTGCAGTCGCTGATCGTGTACGCGGTCGGGGCCCGCGTCGCCGTCCACCGTGGCGATCGGGCCCGGGCACGCGACGACCTCGTCAGGGCGCAGGTCGTCCGCCCCCTGGCATCGCACGCCGCCCCGTGGTACGCGGTGGACGCCCTTCTCGAGCTCGCACGGGCCTACCTGGCGACGTCCGACACGGCCGGTGCGCAGGCCGCCCTCCGGGAGGCCGAGCAGATCGTGCGCAGGCGCCCCGCGCTCGGCGTCCTGACCTCGGAGCTCGTGGCGATGCGGAGGCGGCTCGCACATGCCGCCGCCACGCTGGCCGGCTCGTCGACTCTCACCGCTGCCGAGCTGCGGCTGCTCCCGATGCTGCCGACCTACCTGTCGTTCCAGGAGATCGCCGACCGGCTCTTCATCTCGCGGAACACGGTCAAGACGCACGCGATGTCGATCTACGGGAAGCTCCAGGCCTCGTCCCGGGGCGAGGCGGTCGAGCGTGCGGTGGAGCTCGGCCTCCTGGAGCCGTACCCGGGCCTCGAGCCGGCGCGCAAAGCCCGCGCGGACTGACGGCTGCTCCGCCCCGGCGGACCGACGGCTCCGCCCCGGCGGACCGACGGCCGGTCAGCCGGCAGCGTGGCAGTGCTTGACCTTGCGCCCGCTGCCGCAGGGACACGGGTCGTTGCGGCCCGCCTGCGCGACGGCCGAGCGGATCCGCGCGTCTTCCCCCGCATACCAGGCCATGAGGTCGGCCGGGGCCCGGTCCCGGCGTAGCAGATCGGACATCATCCGCATCGGCCGGTCGACGTGCCCGAAGAACGCCTTGTAGCCGGCACACAGGTAGTTGAGCCCCGGCTCGCCGTCGGGCGTCTCGATGAAGCGGTCCTTCGGGCAGCCGCCGTGGCAGGCGAACCGGACGTCGCATGCGCGGCAGTAGCGCGGCAGGCTGTCTCGCTTGTCGAGCCCGAATCGCCGCTGCTGCTCGGACCCGACCAGCTCCGCCATCGGCGTCTCGGCGATGTTGCCGAGCCTGTAGCCCTCCTCCACGAAGTGGTCGCACGAGTAGAGGTCGCCGTTGTGCTCCAGGGCGAGGGCCGTGCCGCAGGTCTCGGAGTGGATGCACAGGGTCGGCGGCTCGCCGTGCCAGCTGGCGAGCGCCACGTCGAACATCTGGACGTAGACCTCGCCGATGTCGCGGCGGACCCACTCCTCGAACACGCCGACCAGGAACGACCCGTACTGCTCCGCCGTCACAGACCGGTCGGTGACGAGGCTGCCCTCCTGGCGATAGAGCGGGCGATCACGCCACGACGTCCACGGGGCGGGGCGGGCGAGGCCGGGTGCCATCCCCACCTCGGCGAGGGGCACGTCGATCCGGGGCGCCGGCAGGCGCTCGATGATCGGGATGAACTGCAAGAAGCGGGCGCCGCACTCGTCGCGGAGGAACCGGTAGACCTCGACGGGATGGTCCGCGTTGGCGCGGTGGAGCGTGGTGAGCGTGTTGTACTCGACCCCGTGCCTGCGCAGGAGGTCGAGGCCCCTCCGGACGCGCTCGAACGTCGGCGCGCCTCCCCGGTCCACCCGGTAGGCGTCGTGCATCTCCGGCGGCCCGTCGATGCTGATCCCGACCAGGTAGTCGTGCTCCTTGAAGAACGCCGCCATCTCGTCGTCGATGAGGGTCCCGTTCGTCTGGATCGTGTATTCGACCGTCATCCCGGGACGGCGGTGCTTCTCGACGTACGCGGTCGCCCGCCGGAAGAAGTCGACGCCCATCAGCGTCGGCTCCCCGCCCTGCCAGGCGATGGAGACGTGCGGGACGCGGTGCGCCTCGATCAGCTGGCGGACGTACTGCTCCAGGAGCTCGTCGGCCATCCGGAACCGGCTGCCCGGGTAGAGCATCTCCTTCGAAAGGAAGAAGCAGTAGGCGCAGTCGAGGTTGCAGGTCGCGCCGGTCGGCTTGGCGAGCAGGTGGAACGCCGGCGGGCCTGGGTTCGGGGGCGGCGTCGCGGTCCCGCTCACGCAGCTGGGCCTCG
The DNA here is from genome assembly GCA_963725875.1 of uncultured Chloroflexia bacterium. GTDB lineage: Bacteria > Chloroflexota > Limnocylindria > Limnocylindrales > CSP1-4 > CTSoil-043. The sequence goes on from CAVRZZ010000005.1 coordinate 37,288, forward strand.
GCGTGCCGCGCGCCCCGCCTGCCGGCTTGCCACGGCAGCCGTGACGTACGGCAGCACGATCATCACGGCCGCCACCGCGAGCAGGATCAGGGCGATCAGCTCCGGGCCGGCCTGGAGCATGACGGCGGTGAGCAGGATGACCATCAGCGGCGCCTTGAAGAGCACGAGGAGGAAGCCGGCCATGATGCCGCCGATGATGACGTCCACGGGCGTCTCCGGCAGCAGGAGGCTGATCGCGAGGGCCACGCAGACGGAGGCGAAGATCGCCGGGAAGGTCGGGCCGCCGAGGAACCCGCTCTTGAAGGCGACCGCGAGCAGCGCGAGCTTCACGAGGGCCATCGCCACGAGCACCGCGGGCCCATAGGCCGCCGGGTCGGCCGCCACGGTCCGGACCTGCGACTCGCCCGAGAAGAGCAGGATCGGCGCCACGATGCCGACGATGCTGAAGACGATGCCGGCGGCCAGCGCCCGCTCGACCTCGCGACCCTCGAAGCGGCCGAAGATCGCGCCCGCCACGCGAAACATCGCCCCCGAGACGAGCGCGAGGACGAGGCCCACCAGCCCGAAGACGACGACGAGGAGGATGTCGATCGCGGCATAGGCCCGCGTGGGCGGGAGGTCCAGGTAGTCCTGCAGTCCCGTGCTTCCGACCGCGAAGAAGACAAGGTAGCCGATCGCGCCGCCGATGAGGTTGGCCGGCAGGTTCCGGCTGCGCTTCTCAGGGTCCGCGATCAGCTCGGTCCCCAGCACGCCGGTGAAGAGCGGGTTGGCGATGAGGCCGTTGTAGGCGGAGGCGAGGGTCGAGAAGACGAGCAGGGACCGGTGCTGCACGGGGATCGCCACCTTGTCCGCGTAGAGCGCGGCGATCTTCGAGGCGATCCCGCCGATGCCGCCCTCGGGCCCCAGGACGGCCCCCGAGAACAGCGACGCCCAGGCCATGAGGACGTTGACCGGGAGCGTCCGCCAGTCGATCTTCGTGACGTCGCCGGCGAGGCTGTCCATCAGCGATTCGTCGAGGTTCGTGGGGGCCCGGCGGTACTTCACGAGCAGGCCCACGAGCAGCGAGAACGGCAGGCAGATCGCCGGGAACAGCCACGGGTTCGCCAGGACGAGCTCGTTCTCCCAGAGGAGCTTGCTCACCGCCTCGAACACGAGCAGCCAGGCGAGCACCGCCACCGCGCCGATGACCGCGACGATCACGACGTGGACGTACGGATGGACCGGGCGGGCGGCGCTGACCTCGTCCCCGAGCTCCGGCTCGCTCGCGTGGCTCATCCCGTCTCTCCGCTCACCGGCGTGGCCGGGCGAGCTGGGCGTAGGCGAGGGCCTGTGGCACCAGCAGCGCCCAGACGGTCACGGCCGCGAGGGCGTCGGCGCGGAGCCAGGACCGGTCGTAGGTCCGGGCAAGGCGGACCCCGGGCAACGCTGAGAGGCGCGCCGCGACGCGGCTCACTGCCGTGCGATGCTGCGTCGCCGCCGCGCGGAGGGCGTGCTAGAACCGGCGACGGCCGGGGGTGACGGCGGCGCCGACGACGGCAGCCTTGGCGACCGGCGACGGGCCGGGCGAGACGGCAGCGCCGACCACGGCGGCCTTGGCGACCGGCGACCGGCCGGGCGAGACGGCAGCGCCGACGACGGCGGCCTTGGCGACCGGAGCGCCGATGACTCCTCTTCCGGCACGACCGGGACCGAGCGGCATCTCAGACTCCTTCAGCGGCGAGCACGGCCTCATCGGCCTCGACGGCGGCGATGAGGGCCTGGATCGGGATGCGCCCGTTGGCGATGAGCTGACCGCCGGCGCGGCGCATGGCCGACGCGAACGGCGCGGCCCACAGGTTCTCGTAGACGAGGACGCCGGCAACGCTCCCCGGGTCCATCGCGGCGGCGAGGTGCTCGACGTCCTCCTCGGCAAGGGTCTGCACGAGCTGGGCCTCGAGCCGGGCCAGCTCCCCGAGCTCGTCGAGGTCGCCCAGCTCCTGGGCCATGACCGTGCCGTCCTCGCCCTTCTGGAGGATCAGGACGTCCATGAGCCGGATGATCCCGGCGTCGTGGAGCCGGACGAGCTCATCTGCGCCCTCGCCCGTGAAGTTCTGCGCTCCCGCCGGGAACTCGACGATGAGGTAGTCGACGGGCCCCAGCTCGTCGAGCGATCGTTCGGTCATGAGTCCTCCATGGTGGTGTTCCGCTGTGACCCATGACGGTCGGCGCGACGGGTCGCCGGGGCATCACCCGGCCGGGGTGAGTCTGTGCGCCGCCGTGGCATCGGTCAAACTGGGCGAGCACCCGACCGGGCGGCGGCCGCATGATGGTGGCGACAAGGGCAGTTTGCGGGCGTCGGGCGAGGAGGTGCTGCAGTGGGCGAGCCCCGGGAGGTGAGCTCCGACCTGCCGGCCACCCCACCTCCGAGCGAGACGGCTCCCCAGGCCGTGGACGAGGCCGGACGGCAGCTGCGGGCGCCCTGGGCCGCGAGCGCCGCCGGGATCCTGTTTGCGGTCCTCTTCACGCTGGCGCTGCTGCTGATGCGTGGCTCGCCGCTCAACGCCGCGAGCAACGCGGAGATGGTCCAACTCTTCCTCGAGGGGCGCGACCAGTGGCTCCTGGTCGGCGGCCTCTACCTCGCGCCCTTCGCCGGGATCATGTTCCTGTGGTTCATCGCCGTGATCCGGGATCAGGTCGGCGAGCGGGAGGACCGCTTCTTCGCCACCGTGTTCTTCGGCAGCGGCCTGCTGTTCGTGGCGCTGCTCTTCGCCGCCGCGGCGGTCGCGAGCGCCGTCGTCGTCGGCTACCGCTACCTCGGGCTCGACGCGCCGACGGCCGACGAGATGGAGCTCGCGCGCTCGCTCTCGTACACGCTGCTGTTCGCCTTCGCGTCGCGCGCGGCCGCGGTGTTCCTCTTCTCGATCGCCACGCTCGGTATGCGCAGCCGGACGTTCCCCCGCTGGTTCGCCTGGACCGGCTACCTGTTCGGGATCATCCTGCTGCTGGTCGTGACGTTCTGGGACTGGATCGTCCTGCTGCTGCCGGCCTGGGTCGCCGTCGTCAGCCTGTTCATCCTGCGCCGCGAGCGGGGGCTCCGGCGAACGACTCCCGCCACCGCGCCCGGCTGAAGGATCCCGGGGCACCTGCACGCGAGGATCGGCGTTGTCCACCGGTAAGCCCCTGCGAACGCTCGAGCCGTCGGAGGCGCTGGCGACGCTCGTCGCGCACTACGTGCCGATGAGCCGCTGGCTGCCCGCCTACCGGCGCGACTGGCTCCGCCCGGACGTCGTCGCCGCCGTCACGTCGTGGGGCGTGATGGTGCCGGTCGCCCTGGCCTACGCCGGCCTCGCGGGCGTGCCGCCGGAGCTGGGCCTGGTGACCGCCTTCACGGCCCTGGCCGCCTACGCGGTCTTCGGGACGAGCCGTCATCTGAAGGTCACCGTCAGCTCGACCATGGCGATCATGTCGGCGTCCGTCGTCGGCGACCTGGCCGGCGGCGACGCGGCGGCCTACGTGGCCCTCACCGCGACCCTCGCGCTGATCGTCGGGGGCATTCTCGTCGGGGCCGGCCTCGCGCGACTCGGCTTCATCGCCGACTTCCTCACGAAGTCGGTGGTCACGGGGTTCATCGTGGGGCTCGCGATCACGATCATCATCGGGCAGATCCCCAAGATCCTGGGCGTTCCGGGGCTCAGCGGCTCCCTGCCCGAGCAGGTCGTGCAGCTGCTCGGCGAGCTCCCGGACACCAACCCGTACACGCTCGCCGTGGGGCTCGTGGCCCTCGTCCTCATCCTCGTCCTGCGCCGCGTCTCGCGCCGGATTCCCGGGCCGCTCATCGCGCTCGTCCTCGGGATCGTCGCCGTCGTTGCGCTCGACCTGCAAGCGCACGGGGTGAGCGTGGTGGGAGAGGTCGCCACGGGACTCCCGCTCCCGTCCATTCCGTCCGTGCCGCTCACCTCGATCCCATTCCTCGTCCTCGGTGCGGCCGGCATGGTGTTCCTCGCCGTGGGCGAGTCGGTGGGCGCAGGCCGCGCCTATGCCTCGCGCCACCGCTACGCGATCGATCCCGACCAGGAGATGCTGGCGCTCGGCGCGGCGAACCTCTCGGCGGGCCTGTTCGGCGGCTTCACGACGGACGCGAGCCTCTCCCAGACCGCGACCGCCGACACGGCCGGCGCGACGTCGCAGCTGTCGTCGCTCATCACGTCGGCCCTGGTCCTGGCCACCGCCGTGCTCCTCGCCCCGCTCTTCACGAACCTGCCGAACGCCGTCCTGGGGGCGATCGTGATCGCGGCGGTGCTGAGCCTCATCGACGTCGGCGAGCTGCGGCGCTACTGGGCCTGGCGCCGCACGGACTTCGTGATCGCGGTCGCGGCGATGGTCGGGGTGCTGCTGACGACCGTCCTGGCCGGGATGGTCCTGGCCGTGCTGCTCTCGGTGGCGTTCCTCCTGTACCGCGCCAGCCGGCCGTACGTGGCTGCACTGGGTCGGATGCCCGGCCGCCGCGAGACCTTCGCGGACCTGGCCCGCCACCCGGACGCCGAGCCCACCACCGGGCTCGTGATCGTTCGCCTCGACGCGCCGCTCTACTTCTTCAACGCCAACGTCGCGATGGCGCAGATCCTCGACCTGGTCGCCGCCCGGCAGCCCGGCCCGCGGGGCGTTCTCATCGACCTGGCGGCGACGGCCGACCTGGACGTGACCACCGCCGACATGCTGCACGAGCTGCACGCGGACCTGCGCGCCCGGGACATCGAGATTCTCCTGGCCCAGGTCAAGGGGACGGTCCGGGACCGCATGCGGAAGACCGGCCTTATGACGGAGCTCGGCGAGGATCACGTGTACCTGTCCATCGGCTCGGCCGTGACGGACTTCGAGCGCCGGTGGGGGCCCGGGATCGAGACGTCGTCCGGGACAGCGCTGGGGAGCGCGCCGCAGGGTGAGCCGACGACTGGTCCCGGGGCGCGGCCCGGGACCGAAGTGGGGGCGTCCGAGCCGCCGGGGAAGTCTCCAGCCGGGTAGCCCGGGATCCGTTCAACCTCGCGGTGTCGCGGCACGCACGTGAGGGAGCCGGCACTCGCGCGGATCGCGCCGATCAGAGCACGCCGAGGCCGTCGAGCGCCTTGAGCAGGAACCACGTCCCGAAGACGAGGCCGAGGCCGATCATGATCGTCCGGTTGTGGCGTTCCAGGCCGGCCGAGGCGCGCCCGAGCAGCGCGTCGGCCCGGGCGGGCGCGAGGTAGGCGACGCCGACCACGGCGAGGTGGACCGCCAGCGCGCCGGCGACGAAGACGAGGTAGGTGCCGGTTGCCGCGACCGGGCCGAGGTCCGCCTCCGCGATGACCCCGATCGCGCCGAGCGTGAAGGCCCACAGCTTGAGGTTGATCACCGTGAACGCCGCACCGAGGCCGAAGGCCCGCGCCGGCGAGACCGCGGCCGCCTTCTCCATCCAGGCCGGTGGTGGGGCGTCCTCGTCGGGCTGGCGCAGGAGCTTCGCGGCGGCGCCGGCAAGGAAGACGATCGCAACGACGAGCAGGAGCGTCGAGGCGATCGGCCCGGGGCCGTCGGCGCCGCCCCCGCCGGCCGCGGCGGCGCGGTCCAGCACGAGGCCGAAGACGATCCCCTGGGCGAGACGGACGGCGGCCAGCCCGCCGACCCAGGCAACCGCGGTGATCCGCCCGGCCTCGGCACGGAGCAGCAGGATCGTGACGGTGATCGGGACGGGCAGGACCGCGCTGGCCACGATGAGCGGGACCAGCGCCGCCCAGAGGTCGAGCATCCAGGGCGCCTCTCTTCAGGCCCGACCGACGAGTGCCGCGGTGTCGGTCCGGGGGCGGTGTCGGTCCGGGCGCCGTGTTGATGATGGGACATCATCATGGTGCGGCATCGTGGACGCCTCTGCAACCGATGGTTACACTCACGCTTGCGCGGCCGGCAACCCGGAGTCCCATCGCTCCCCCAGCCACGCCCATGGGAGGCCGTATCCGGTGTCCGCACCCAAGCCCGCATCGACCACCACGGCGCGCGCGAACGACGCCGCCCTGCGCACCTTGCCGTTCGCCGACGAGACCGACTTCGAGAATGCCCGCCGCGGCCTGATCGTGGAGGCGTCCGGGCAGATCATGGCCGACGCCGGCCATGTCGCCTGGGACTTCGACCGCTGGGGCTTCCTCGACGGCGACGCCCCGGCCACCGCCAACCCGAGCCTGTGGCGCCAGGGGAAGCTCAACGCGATCGCCGGCATCTTCGAGGTGGTGGACGGGATCTACCAGGCGCGCGGCTTCGACCTCGCGGTGATGAGCTTCCTGCGCACGAACGGCGGCTGGATCGTCGTCGACCCGCTGGTCACCGTCGAGCCGGCGCGCGCCGCGATGGCCCTCGTGCGCGAGCACGTCGCGGACCTGCCGGTCGTGGCCGTGATCTACACCCACAGCCACGCCGACCACTTCGGCGGCGCGCGGGCCGTTGCCAGCGACGAGGACATTGCGGCCGGCCGGGTGCGGATCATCGCCCCGGTCGACTTTCTCGAGGAATCCATCAGCGAGAACGTCCTCCTGGGCAACGTCATGTCCCGGCGGGCGTCGTACATGTACGGCAACCTCGCCGGCTGGGCCCCGGACCGCAGCGTGGGTGCCGGCCTCGCGCAACTGACCTCGGCGGGAGCGTTCACGCTGCTGCCGCCGACGGACATCATCTCGGAGACCGGGCAGGAGATGACGATCGACGGGTTGCGGATCGTCTTTCAGCACACGCCCGGGGCCGAGGCCCCGGCCGAGCTCTGCTTCTACCTGCCGGAGCGCCGCGCCCTGTGCATGGCCGAGATCGCCTCGCACGTCCTGCACAACGTCTACACGCTGCGCGGCGCGAAGATCCGCGACGCGCTGGCCTGGTCGCGCTACATCAACGAGGCGATCCACCGCTTCGGCCGCGAGGTCGACGTCGAGTTCGGGTCGCACCACTGGCCGACCTGGGGGAACGCCGAGGTCATCCGCTTTCTCAAGGGCCAGCGCGACCTGTACCGCTACATTCACGACGAGACGCTGCGCCTGGCGAACCACGGGTTCGGCCCGGCCGAGATCGCCGAGATGGTCGAGCTCCCGGCCGGCATCGGCCAGAGCTTCGCCAACCGCGGCTACTACGGCTCGGTCAACCACAACGTCAAGGCGGTCTACACCTACTACCTGGGCTTCTTCGACGGGAACCCGGCGACCCTCCACCAGCTGCCGCCCGTGGAAGGCGCCCGCAAGGCCGTCGAGTACATGGGCGGCGCCGACGCCGTCCTGGCCAAGGCGCGCGCCGACTTCGAGAAGGGGGAGTACCGCTGGGTCGCCCAGGCGGTGAACTACGTGGTGTTCGCCGATCCGGGCAACGTCGCGGCGCGCGAGCTCCAGGCCGACGCCCTCGAGCAGCTGGGCTACCAGGCCGAGAACGGCACCTGGCGCAACTTCTACCTGTCGGCCGCCCGGGAGCTCCGCGACGGGGTCGTCGTGATGCCGACGCCGAGCACCGCCACGGCGGATGCCGTGCGGGCGATGTCGGTCGAGATGTTCCTGCAGTTCCTCGCCGTCCGGCTCAACGGGCCGAAGGCCGCCGACCGGGCCTATACCTTCGACCTGCAGCTCACCGACCTCGGCGAGCGCTACCTCCTCGAGGTCGAGAACGGGGTCCTCAACTACACGAAGGGGGGCGCCGCGGAGTCGCCGACGGCGACGCTCACGCTGAACCGGGCGGCGATCGACGCGCTCGCGCTCGGACAGGCGACCTTCGCGGATCTCGTCGCCGAGGGCTCGATCGTCGTCGAAGGCGACACGGCCGCCCTCCGCGACTTCTTCGGCCTGCTCGACACCTTCGAGTTCTGGTTCGACATCGTCACGCCGTAGCGGGCTGCCTCATGGCACGTTCCCGGGCGCGGGCGCGGGCGCCGCGTCAGCCTCGACCGGCGTCGACCCAGGCCATCGCATCGTCGTAGGCGCGCCGCACGGTCGCTCCCACCCGATGGTCGCCCCGGTAGACGTTCTCGGGGCCGAGCAGGTCGGAGATGCCGGTGACGGCGAGCTGGTCGTCGATCCGCTCGTTCGTCGACACGAGCACGAGCTTGCTGCCCACGTCCGCCAGGCTCTGTCCGTATCGGTAGAGCACGTCCATGAACGTCGTCCCGAGCTCGCTGCGGCCCCGCAGCCGCAGGACCACGACCGAGTGCCTCGAGGCATCCGTGACGACCGGCAGCGCTGCCTCGAACACCGGCGCTGCCGCGAAGAACAGGCTGCCGTACGGCTGGAGCACGACGACCTCGCCGGCCGGCAGCTCCGTGGGAGGGTCCGTCTCGATGACGTGTCCGTCGGCGTCGAGCTGCCAGCGCCGGATGGTGATCTGGTTCGACTGGCGCACGACGTAGAGGATCACCGACACGCCCACCCCGACCAGCACCGCGTACTGCAGGGGGACGATCATCGTCAGGAGGAAGGTCACCAGCAGCACGACCTTCTGCACGAGGCCGGTCCTCCAGACCGACTGCAGGTCGGCCGGCTTGATGGTGCGATAGCCGATCAGCATCAGCAGGCCGGCGAGGGCCGGCATGGCGACGTAGCCCACCGCCTCCCCGAAGGCGACAACCACGATCGCCATCACCATGCCGGCGATCACGAGCGACTGGCGCGAGCGTGCGCCCGCCGCCTTGTTCAGGGCCGACGCCGAGACCGAGCCGCCGACCGGCATCCCCTGGAAGACCCCGGCGGCCACGTTCGCCGCCCCCTGGCCGACGAAGTCGCGAGAGACGTCCGGGTAGGTGCCGTCGGGGTTCGGGAAGTTGGCCGAGATGCTCGCCCCCTGGACCAGGCCCACGAACGCGAGTGACAGCGCGGGGATGACGAGCGACGGAACGAGGGCCGGCAGCGGTGCCTGGGGCCGCGGCAGGGAGCTGGCGGCGACGCCGAGGTCGTTCAGCGTGGCGACCTCCCAGCCGAGGACGGCCGCTCCGGCCGACGTGGCGATGACGGCGATCACCAGCCCCAGGGCACCGACCCTGGTCCGCTCGAGCAGGACGATCAGGGCGATCGTGGCGACACCGACGGCGAGGGTCGCCGGATCCAGCTGGCCGGGGTTCACGAGGGTGTCGACGGCCCGGAAGATCCGGTTGGCTCCCTGCGCGTCGTAGCCGGTGAAGTTGGCCAGCTGCCCGAGGACGATGTTGACGCCGACGGCGTTGATGAACCCCACCATCACGGCGTTCGACACGAACCTCAGGAGCGACCCCAGCTTCAGGAGGCCGGCCGCCAGCATGACCACGCCGGTGAGCACGGCGAGCGTGAAGAGGGCGCGCTCCGGGTCGCTGCCCTCGTGAACCGCGGGGACATCCGCCACGATCATGGCCATGGCGCCGGTGCCCTGGATCGCCATGAACGACGAGCTGGTGACGAGGGCACCGGTGAAGGTGCCGACCATGTAGGCGTAGAGGCCCGCCAGCGGATTGGCCCCGGCGAGCAGCCCGGTCGCGAGGCCGTCGGGGACGCTCTGCACGCCGAGGACGAGGCCCGCGACGGCATCCCGGCGCAGGGTGGCTCGCCTGATCGGGATGCGGCGCTTCATCGTGCTCGCCATGGTGACGGAAGTGCGAGCATCAAGGATGGCCGGCGGGTCGAACGGCGGCGAAGGACGCGATCTCGGACGCCTCCGGCATCCCGGGGCGCACCGACAACTCCCGCTCGAACCACGACGCGTAGCGACGCGCTCCCCACGCCGCCGTCGCTCCGTGGGCGACGATGCTCAGGGCGACGGTGACCAGCGCGACGTCCCGGATCTCCTGCGCCGCCGGCACCGCTTGGGCGACCACGACCCCGGCGAACACCACCGTCGCGAGGCCCCGCGGGCCGAACCACCCGACGTAGACGACCGTCGGCCACGCGAAGCCTGAGCGGACCATCGCGATCGCGACGGGGAGCATCCGCACGACCGTCAGGCTGAGCACGGCGTAGAGCAGCGTCTGCGTCGAGACCCGCGCCAGGGCGGGGCCGAGCAACGCGGCGCCGAGGAGCAGGAAGGCGACCGCCACGAGCGCGTTGGCGAGCCCCTCGGGGAGCTCGAAGACCTCGTGGGCCACGACCGGGCGGACGAGCATGCCGATCGCGAGCCCGGCGATCCAGACGGCGAGGAACCCGCTCGCCCCGAGCCGATCCGCGAGAGCGAACGAAGTGACGGCGATGGAAACGAGCATGATCGACTGCCAGCCGGGCGTGGCGAGGCGGCGGCGCACGGCCGCCCGGACCAGCCAGCCGCCCGCGACGCCGGCCACGAGCCCGACGGCGACCGATCCCGCCAACCCGACCGCGATCGTCCAGGCGGCGCGCACCTCTGTCTCGAGGCCGCTGGCGACCAGACCGAGGGCGACGAAGATCGAGATGAGGGGGAGCGCCAGCCCGTCGTTGACGCCACCCTCCACGTTCAGCGCGTTCCGGACGACGGCCGGCACGCGCCGGTTGGCGACGACGGCCTGCCCGACCGCCGCATCGGTCGGGGCGAGCATCGTCGCGAGGAGGGCCGCCTGCCAGGGCGCGCTTCCCGGCCACAGCAGGAGCGCGATCAGGGCCCCCGCGAGGATGACCAGGGGCATCCCGATCGCCAGGAGGCGTCCCGCGAGCATCGTCTCACCCCGGAAGCGCTGCGGGTCGAGCAGGCACGCCTCGGCGAACAGCACCATCCCGAGGGCCGCCTCGAGGAACCGGATGAGGAGCTCGTCGTCGGGCTCGATCTCGACGAGCCCCAGCATCGGGCCGGCGAGCAGGCCGAGCCCGGCGAAGAAGATCGGGGCGGTGACGACCGTCGTGGCCAGGCGCGCCGACACGAGCCCGTAGGCGAGGCCGGCAAGGGCGAGGAAGAGCAGCGGCGGGATCACGGATCGGCGACGAATCTCCGCGGGAGCTCGACGATCCCGTGGTCGGTCTCCTGCGGGTGGGTCACGCGTGCGCCTCCGGCGGCCGGGGCCGGGATGTCCCGGGCCTGCAACCGACGGTTACAGTACATCTCCCGGGGGGCTCCGCGAAGGAGGACGGCGAGGTCGAGGACGGCCCCGCTCATCCGATCCGGGAGCTCGACGGGCGGTCCATGGGGCATGATTGGGCCCACCCGAGTGGAGGAACCCCCACGAGCGCACGTACCGTCGCCACTCCTCGGCCCGCGCCGGCGGCCCCCGCGACCCACGGGCCCGGGCCGGACGACCGGACGCTCCGCCCGCGCGGCCGGGTCGAGACCGTGGCAGCGCTCCGCCAGGCGACCCGGGAGGTCGTGGCGCGCGGGCCTTACGACGGGGTCACCGTCCGCCGGATTGCCGCGCAGGCGGGAGTCAACCACGCGCTCATCTATCGCTACTTCGGCTCCAAGGAGCGCCTGCTGTGGGAGGCGATGAACGAGGTGGCGTGGGAGATGGCGGCCGTGGTCCGCGCCGGCTCGCGGACGCGCGAGGTCGTCCCGGCCATGCACCTGGCCATGGTCGAGCGTGCCGACTGGATGCGCTCGCTGGCGCAGCTCCTGATGGCAGGCTCGGATCTCGCGGGCTACGAGCGCAGCTTTCCCACGATGCGTGGCCTCCGGGCGCTCGTCGAGCGCGAGCAGGCCGCCGCCGGGCCGGGCGACCGGCCGGACCCGGCGCTGGTCGTCGCCACCGCGGCCGCCGCCTCGGCAGGCTGGATCCTCATCCGCACGTTCCTCGCACAGGCGCTCGAGCTCGGGGACCGCGACGACGCGGAGCTCGACCGGCAGGTCGCCGACCTCCTCGGCCGATGGGTGGCCGCGTCCACCGGAGGGCCGCCGGACCGGCCGTGAGACGCGGCCGCCCGGTCGCCGTCGTCGAGAGGACCCGACAGAGACAGCGAGAAGCGAAGCATGCTCTCGGAGACGCTGCAGGTCATCACCCAGGCCTGGCCAGCGAGGCCCAGCGCCGAGTCTCGCGCCCCGGGCGATGAGCGCGGGTCGGGCTCGATCGGCCCCTGCCCGGCTCCGGCCGGATACAATCGCGGCCAGCCGCACGTCAAGTGGCCACGGTTCCGGTAGAGACGCCCCACGGATGAGCAGGAGGCGAACGCAGATGCCTGGCGGCAAGCCCAACATTGTCGTCTTCTGGGGCGACGACATCGGGATCACCAACCTCAGCTGCTACAGCGACGGCCTCATGGGTTATCGCACGCCCAACATCGATCGCGTGGCCGACGAGGGGATGCGGTTCACCGACTCTTACGGTGAGCAGAGCTGCACCGCCGGGCGGTCGGCCTTCATCACCGGCCAGAGCGTCTACCGCACGGGCCTGTCCAAGGTGGGGATGCCCGGCGCGGACGTCGGCCTACGGGACGAGGACCCGACGATCGCCGAGCTGCTCAAGGGCCAGGGCTACGCGACCGGCCAGTACGGCAAGAACCACCTCGGCGACCAGGACAGGCATCTGCCGACCGCGCACGGGTTCGACGAGTTCTTCGGCAACCTCTACCACCTCAACGCGGAGGAGGAGCCGGAGCATCCGGACTACCCGAAGGCCGAGGACTTCCCCAACTTCAAGGCGAACTACGGGCCGCGGGGCGTCCTGCGCTGTCGGACCAATGCCGACGGCACGCAGACCATCGAGGACACGGGGCCGCTGACGAAGAAGCGGATGGAGACCATCGACGACGAGATCGTCGATGGCGCCGTGGACTTCATCGAGCGCAAGAACGCCGATGGTGCCCCCTTCTTCCTCTGGGTCAACACCACCCACATGCACTTCCGGACCCATCCGAAGCCGGAGAGCGTGGGCCAGGCCGGCCGGTGGCAGTCCGAGTACCACGACACGATGATCGACCACGACCGCCACGTCGGCCGGGTCCTCGACAAGCTCGACGAGCTGGGCATCGCCGAGGACACGATCTTCATCTACTCGACCGACAACGGGCCCCACATGAACTCGTGGCCGGACGGCGCGATGACCCCGTTCCGCTCCGAGAAGAACACGAACTGGGAGGGCGCCTTCCGGGTGCCGGAGATGATCCGGTGGCCGGGCAAGATCCCGGCCGGCGTGGTCTCCAACGAGATCATCAGCCACATGGACTGGGTGCCGACCCTGCTCGCCGCGGCCGGCGACCCGGACGTCAAGGAGAAGCTGCTGGTGGGCCACGAGGCGGCCGGCAAGACGTTCAAGGTGCACCTCGACGGCTACAACTTCCTGCCCTACCTCACCGGCGAGGCGGACAAGGGCCCGCGAATCGAGTTCTTCTACTTCAGCGACGACGGCGACCTCGTCGCCACCCGCTACGACAACTGGAAGCTGGTCTTCGCCGAGCAGCGGATCCCCGGCACGCTCCAGGTCTGGGCGGAGCCGTTCGTGATGCTCCGGGTGCCCCTCCTGTTCAACCTGCGGACGGATCCCTTCGAGCGGGCCAACACCACGTCCAACACCTACTACGACTGGATCATCGACCGCATCTTCCTCATCGTCCCGTCGCAGAGGGTCGTGGGCGAGTTCCTCCAGACGTTCATGGCGTTCCCGCCGCGGATGAAGGCGGCGAGCTTCACCGTGGACCAGGTGATGGACAAGATGGAAGCCGCGATGCAGGGCGGCCACTGATCTCGGATCGCGCCTGCATCACGAACCGGCCCCGGGGTGAACGCCCGGGGCCGGCCTAGAGTTGGAACCATGATCGACAGCGTCCCCGCCGCCCCGCCGCGCTTCCACGTCATGGCGAAGCCCACCGGGGCGATCTGCAACCTCGCCTGCTCGTACTGCTTCTTCCTCGACAAGGAGGCGATGCACCCGGGCTCCTCGTTCCGCATGGACGACGCCACGCTCGAGGCGTACGTCCGGGGACTCATCGAGGCGCACCGCTCCGACCGGGTCACGTTCGCCTGGCAGGGCGGCGAGCCAACGCTGATGGGCCTGGACTTCTTCCGGCGCGTGGCGGAGCTCCAGGAGCGGTACCGCCGGCCGGGGATGACCTTCGAGAACACGATCCAGACCAACGGGACCCGCCTCGACGCGGAGTGGGCGGCGTTCCTGGCCGAGCACGGGTACCTCATCGGGATCTCCATCGACGGGCCCCGCGCGCTCCACGACGGCAACCGCGTGGACAAGGGCGGGAAGGCCACCTTCGACGACGTGATGCGCGGCCTGCGCCTGCTCCAGGAGCACAAGGTCGAGTACAACGTCCTGACCACGGTGAACCGCCTCAACGGCGACTACCCCCTGGAGGTCTACCGCTTCCTGCGCGACGACGTGGGCACGGACTGGATGCAGTTCATTCCCGTGGTGGAGCGGGTGGACGACGCCGGCCTCCCGGACCCGATGCGCGGGATGGCGGCCTCGGTGCGGTCGGTCCGGCCGGAGCAGTTCGGTCGATTCCTGACCGCGATCTGGGACGAGTGGGTGCGCCACGACGTCGGCCGGGTGTTCGTGCAGACGTTCGAGGCGGCGATCCGGAACCACTTCGGGGCGGCGGGCTCGGGCCTGTGCGTGTTCAACGAGACCTGCGGCGCGGGGCTCGCGCTGGAGCACAACGGCGACCTGTACTCCTGCGACCACTTCGTGGAGCCTGAGCACCGCCTGGGCAACATCCGGCAGCTGCCGATGGTGGACCTGGTCGGCTCGCCGCAGCAGCAGGCGTTCGGGGCCGCCAAGCGCGACGCGCTGCCGCGGATGTGCCGCGAGTGCGACGTCCGCTTCGCGTGCCACGGCGAGTGCCCCAAGAACCGCTTCCTGGCGACGCCCGACGGGGAGCCCGGCCTCAACTACCTGTGTGCCGGGTACATGTCCTTCTTCCGGCACATCGACCGGCCGGCCAAGACGATCGTGCGGCTGCTCAAGGCTGGGCGCGAGGCGTCGGAGGTGATGGCGCAGGCCGAACGTTACGACGCCGAGCTCGCGACTGCCGTCGCCGCGGCCGGGCGCAATGACCCCTGCCCGTGCGGGGGCGGTCTGAAGGTGAAGCGCTGTCACGGGGCGACGACGGCGATTGCCCCCGCCGACCTGTCCCGGATCCCGCTGGGGACCCCACGCCCCCCGATCGTTCACCGCCCCCGCGCCGACGCCGACGCCTGACCTCCCCGGCCTCGCCGCATTCGACCCCAGCCGTCAGCCGAGCAGCGCCCGGGCGACGACAAGCCGCTGGATCTGCTGCGTCCCTTCGTAGATCTGGGTGATCTTCGCGTCGCGCATCATCCGCTCGACCGGGTACTCCTCGACGTAGCCGTAGCCGCCGAGGACCTGCACCGCGTCGGTGGTCACGCGCATCGCCGCGTCGCCGGCGACCAGCTTGGCGAGCGACGCCCAGCGCGCCGAGTCGCGGGCCCCCGCCTCGATCTCGAGGCAGGCGGTGTAGAGCAGCTGGCGGGCGGATTCGGTGGCGGCGTCCATGTCGGCCAGCAGCGCCGCGACCATCTGGAAGTCGGCGACGGGGCGGCCGAACTGGCGCCGCTCGCGGGCGTAGCGCGCGGCGACCTCGAGGGCGCCCTGGGCGATCCCGACCGCCTGGGCCGCGATCCCGGGGCGCGAGCGGTCGAACGTCTTCATCGCGATCGCGAACCCGTCGCCCTCGGCGCCGAGCAGATTGCCGGCCGGGACGCGGACGTCCTCGAAGACGAGCTCGGCGGTGGGGGAGCCCCGGATCCCCATCTTGTGCTCCGTGCGGGCGACACCGAAGCCGGGCCGGTCGGTCTCGACGACGAAGCAGGAGAGCCGGCGATGCCGGTCGGCCTCGTCACCGGTCGCGGCGAAGACGGTCACGAGGTCGGCCACCGACCCCTGGCTGATGAAGCGCTTGCTGCCGGAGATCACGTACTCGTCATCGTCGCGGACGGCTCGCGTGCGGATCGCCGCGGCGTCGGAGCCGGCTTCGGCCTCCGTGATGGCGAAGGCGATGAGCGTCTTCCCGGCGGCGAGATCGGGGATCCAGCGCCGCTGCTGCTCGTCGGACCCGGCGATCATGATCGGCAGGGCGCCCAGGCCCTGGACCGCCAGGATGAGCCCCGACGTCGCGCAGGCGCGGCTGATCTGCTCGATCGCCAGGCAGGCCGTGAGGAGGTCGCCGCCGAGCCCGCCCAGGTGCTCCGGGAAGTGCAGGGTGAACAGCTCGTGCTGGGCCAGGAGCTCCTTGACGTCCCACGGGAACTCGGCCGTCCGGTCGATCTCCGCGGCGCGCGGGGCGATCCGCTCGTCGGCGAGGTCCCGCACGGTGTCGCGCAGGAGGCGCTGCTCCTCGGTGAGGACCGGCATCGTCGTGGCTCCTCCTTGGGCGGCGGTGGTCCCCGGCTGCGGCGCGGTCGACCGCGACGGTCCGGGTGGATCAGATGGCAACGGGCTCGCGGTACTCCCCGAAGACCTCGCGCAGGACCGCGCACTGCTCGCCGAGCGTCGCATAGGCCTCGGCGCAGCGGATGAAGTGGGGCATCAGGTTCGTCGCGCTCGACTCCGGGCGGGCGGCCGCCTCCCGCAGCCCTGCCAGCGCGGCGCCGACGGCGTTGGCGTCGCGCTGGCGACGGGTGCGTTCGAGCCGGGCCAGCTGGCGGGCCAGGGAGCCCTCGGGGACCTGCAGGACCGGCACCGAGAGCCGCTCGCCCGCGTCGGCGTAGCGGTTGACGCCGACGACGACCCGCTCGCCGGCCTCGAACTCCCGCTGGTAGCGGTACGCGGCATCGGCGACCTCGCGCTGCGGGTAACCGGCCTCGACGGCCCTCACCATCCCGCCACGGACGTCGATCTCGTCGAGGTAGCGCCAGGTCGCGCGCTCGGTCTCGTTCGTCAGGGCCTCGACGAACCAGGAGCCGCCGAGCGGGTCGACCGTGCTGGCCACCCCTGTCTCCTCGGCGATCACCTGCTGCTGGCGCAGGGCGAGCAGCGCGGCGGCCTCGGTCGGCACGGCCAGGGCCTCGTCGTAGGCGTCGGTGTGGAGCGACTGCGTCCCGCCCAGGATGGCCGCTAGGGCCTGCGTCGCGACGCGGGTCAGGTTGTTGAGCGGCTGCCGCGGGGTCAGCGAGACCCCGGCCGTTTGGGTGTGGAAGCGCATCCACGTCGAGCGCTCGTTCCCGGCCCGGTAGCGCTCGGTCATGAGCTTCCACCAGATGCGCCGCGAGGCCCGGAACTTGGCGATCTCCTCGAAGAAGTCGGAGTGGCTGTTGAAGAAGAACGAGAGGCGCGGCGCGAAGTCGTCGACGGCCAGCCCGCGCGCGAGGGCGGCCTCCACGTAGGCCATCCCGTCGGCGATCGTGAAGGCGAGCTCCTGGACGGCCGTCGCCCCGGCCTCCCGGATGTGGTAGCCGCTGATCGACACGGTGTTCCAGCGCGGGAGCTCGCGGGTCCCGAACTCGATCGTGTCGGTCACCAGGCGCATCGAGGGCGCCGGCGGGAAGAGATACTCCTTCTGGGCGATGTACTCCTTGAGGATGTCGTTCTGGGTCGTGCCTTCGAGGGCGGCCCGCGGGACGCCCTTCTTCTCGGCGGCCACGATGTACATCGCCCAGATCGGGGCCGCCGGTGCGTTGATGGTCATCGACGTGCTGACCCGGTCCAGCGGCAGGCCGTCGAGCAGCGCCTCCATGTCCGCGAGCGAGCTGACGGCGACGCCGCAGGTCCCGAACTCGCCCTCGGCCTCCGGGTCGTCGGTGTCGTAGCCGTAGAGGGTCGGCATGTCGTAGGCGATCGAGAGCCCGGTCTGGCCGGCGTCGAGGAGCGCCCGGAAGCGCGCGTTCGTGTCCTCCGCGGACCCGAACCCGGCGAACATCCGCATGGTCCAGGGGCGGCCCCGGTAGCCTGTGGCGTGGATGCCCCGGGTGAACGGCGGCGCGCCCGGCTGACCGGTGTCGCCGGCGGGGTCGAAGGTGTCCCAACGGCCGCGGGGGAGGGGATCGCCATGGTGGTCGACGGCCGTCGGCCCGCCGCCGCCCGGGGGTTCGCCCGTCGGTGTGGCCTCCCAGTCCGCCGGCCCGTAGACGCGCCGGATCTCGACGCCCGAGATCGTGGAGAAGCGGTCGTGCCGCTCGCGGGTTCGCGGGACGCGCGTCTCGTGCGGCGCGCCCGCCTCGTGCGGTTTGCGCGGCTGCCCGGGCTGGCCTGTCATGCGGGGATGCTAGCGGTGGGCGGGGACGGCGTCCATGCGCCGCCGCGGACGAGCCCCCGCGCCGCGCCGTCATGGGTTTCAGCAGCAGTTCAGGGATCCGGGCGATGATCCGGGCGATGAGCGACCTCGACGGGGCCGCCGTGCCCGGGCGCCCGGAGCTCGCGTCCGACGTACCGGCCGACGAACGTCCCATGCCCTCCCTGCTCCACGAGTCGACGCCCCGCTGGGTGATCCCGGCGCTCGTCGGTGTCGCCGGCCTGGCAGCGTTCCTGTACCTCTGGAACATCACGATCAGCGGGTACGGCAACACGTACTACGCGATGGCTGCCCAGGCCGCGGCGCAGGATTGGGCGGCATCCTTCTTTGGGTCGCTCGACGCCGGCAACTTCATCACCCTCGACAAGCCGCCCCTGTCGACGTGGGTCATGGGCTTGTCCGTGCGGGTGTTCGGGCTGAGTGCCGCCAGCGTCCTGGTGCCGCAGGCGCTGGCCGGGGTGGCGACGGTGCTGGTCGTCTTCGCTGCCGTACGGCGGTCCTTCGGGCCGGCCGCCGGGATCGTCGCCGCGCTGGTCACGGCGCTGACGCCGGCCGCCGTCCTCATCTTTCGCTACGACAATCCCGACGCGATCCTGTCATTGCTGCTCGTGGCGGCGGCGTATGCGTTCGTCCGCTCGCTCGAGGCCGGCAGCTGGCGCTGGGTGCTCCTCGCGGCCGCCTTCGTGGGTGCGGGCTTCCTGGCGAAGTATCTGCAGGCCTGGATGGTCCTGCCGGCGTTCGCGCTCACCTACGTCGTCGCGGCCCCGGGCGGCCTGGGCCGGAGACTCGTCCAGCTGGGGGTGGCGGCGGGAGTGGTCCTGGTGACGAGCCTGTGGTGGGTCGTCATCGTCGACGCCATCCCGGCGTCAAGCCGCCCGTACATCGGCGGCAGCAACACGAACTCCGCGCTCGACCTGCTGCTCGGCTACAACGGGCTCGGGCGCCTCCTCGGCGAGGCGCCGGGTGGGCTTGGCCGCGGGCCGAGCGGATCGCCGTTCGGCGGCGAGCCCGGCATGCTGCGCCTCTTCAACGAGCAGTTCGCCGGCCAGGTCGCCTGGCTGCTCCCGTTCGCCCTGATCGCCCTCGGGTCGGGACTCTGGCTCGCGCGCCGGGCGCCCCGTACCGACGCGCGGCGGGCCGGCTACCTGCTCTGGGGCACCTGGATTCTCACCCACGCCCTCGTGTTCAGCTTCATGTCCGGCATCGTGCACCCGTACTACTCCGTCATCCTCGCGCCGGCGGTCGGGGCGCTGGTCGGGGCCGGCGTCGTCGACCTGTGGGCGTGGCGATCCCGGTCGGCCGTCGGTGGCGTCGTCCTGGGTGCCGCCGTCGCGATCACGGTGACCCTGGCGGCTGCGCTCCTGGCCCGGACGCCGGACTTCGTGCCCTGGCTCGGCCCGGTCGTGGCGGTGGGCGGGATCGTGCTCGCGGTGCTCGTGGCGCTCCCGGCCGGCCGCGTGTCGCAACGGGCCGCGGCGGTGGCGGTCGGGGCGGCCGTCGTGATCATCCTTGCCGGCCCGGCAGCCTACTCGGCGGCGACGATGGACCGGGCGATCGCCGGTGGCGATCCACAGGTCGGCCCGGGAGCCGCGCCGGGGGGCTTCCCGGGCTTCCCCGGCGGCGGTGGCCTCCCCAGGAGTGACGACGGCGCGGTATCTCCGGGCCTGCCCGGCGGGGGGAGCGGCCTGCCCGGCGGGGGGAACGGCCTTCCCGGCGGGGGGAACGGCCTTCCCGGCGGGGGGAGCGGCCTTCCCGGCGGGGGGAGCGGCCTTCCCCCGCTGCCCGGTTCGGGCAACGGCGGGGCGCCGGGCGGTGCCGGCGGGCTGGGCGGCCTCGGCACCGGGGACGCCCTCCTCGGATCGGAGGTGGCGGACTACCTCGTTGCGAACCGCGGCAGCGCGACCTGGCTCATCGCCGTTCCGTCTGCGAACGTTGCGGGGCCGATCCAGCTCGCGACCGGGATCCCGGTCATGGCGATGGGTGGCTTCAGCGGCGGCGATCCTGCGCCCACTCTGGGGCAGCTCCAGGCGTACGTGCGCTCGGGCGAGCTGCGGTTCGTGATGGCCACCGGCACCGGCCAGATGCCCCGGGGCCCCGGCGGCGCGCGCGGCTCCAGCGCGACATCCGTGGAGATCACGGCGTGGGTGGCCGACGCCTGCACGCCGGTGGACCTCGAGAGTGCGGCCGACGTCGGCGCAGACGGCGTCGGCATCGGCTCCCGGCCGTTTGGCGGCGCGGTCTATGACTGTGCGGGCGTCGCAGACTGACCGGCGGACCTCGCGGGGCTCCGAGCGCGCGGGCGTCGTCCTGCTCGATGGGCGCGCAGCTCCACGAGAACGATCGAGCTGCCGCCCGGATCGACGCCGGCCGCCAGGCGCGCGAGCGCCGTCGTCCCGGGGACCGGGAACGACGGGTCGAGGAGGCCGCGGCCCGCGGCGAGGAAGTCCCGCACGTGCCGGGTCCGCGGGAGCACGAGCAGGATCCCGTCGGCACCACCGTCGCGCACCTTGATGGCGAGCCGCCTCGCGAGCGCCTGGACGTCCCGAGGCGCCGTCTCGGCTTCGACGCCATATCGCCACCCCGGTCCCGACACCATCGCGTCCCACGCGCGCTGATCGCCTTGGTGCGGGAACACGGTCTCGATCGTCCACCGCAGGGTCGGATGGATCGCGTCGTGGAATTGCGCAAGCAGGCCGGCATGGCCGGCATCCCGGACCGGAACACTGCCAGCGAAGAGGCGGAGCGAGAGCTCGAGGCCCACCGCCTCGGCGAGCTGCGTGAGGCGGAACACGGAAACCTCGGGCGTCATGCCGCGCTCGATCCGACTCACTGCCGCTGCGGTGATCCCCGCCGCACTACCGATCGCCGCGAGGCTCAGGTTGCGGTCCCGGCGCGCGTCCCGCAAGTCTCGTCCGGCGCGCCGCGTGGCGGCGTCCGCTCGCTCGTTGGCTCGCTCGCTGGCGCGCTCGACCGATCCCATGCCCGGATCATGAACGCACCCGCTTATCGGGCGATCAACGGCCGGACAAGAGCGCCCGGCCGGCTGCTCCGGCCCGCCGCTCCGGCCCCGGCGTGCATCCCGTTCGAGCCGGCCGCTCCGGCCCCGGTGCGCATCCCGTCAAGCCGGCAGCCACCGGCCCGCCGGGCCCGCGTTGAGTTGAACTCCACATCTGGCGCCACCAGGCGGTCGTGCGGCAGCTTCCCGCCGGTTCAACGCAAGAATCGTGCACGAGGGGCCGTTCCGAGCAGGGATTCGCGGGTTCAACGCAAGGATCCGGCCGTTCGGCCGCCTGATGTCGCCGGATGTGTACTTCAACTCACCATGCCGGGCGAAGTGCCCCGGGGTCGGCCATGCCGACGGCCCGACGCCACGCCGAGCTCTGCGGCCACGTCCCTGCGCCCGGCTCGGGTTCGCCGGGCGACGTGCCCCGCCCGGCTCGGGCTCGCCCGACCCGACGCGTGCCCCGGCCTGGCGCCCGGCGCCCGGCGCCACTTCTCCCGCGCGCCCCGGCTCGGCCCCACCCCAACCCGCCCCCCACCCGGGCCGAAGACGCCGCGGCGGGCGCCCCTGGGGTGGGCGCCCGCCGCGAGGCGGTGAGAGATGCGAGGGGGCCACCCGCTGCCGGCCGGCAGCGGGTGGCCCCCCAGGGGAACCGGTCAGAACACCCGGTAGGCGATCTCCGCCGGGGCGAGGAGGAGCTCCTTGAGCTCCGCGTCGACCTTCAGGAGCGAGATGTGCGCGCCGGCCATCTCGAGCGACGTGCAGTACTCGCCGACGTAGCTGCGGAAGACCTTGATGCCCTTCGCGGCGAGCTTCTTGTGGGCGATGCCGTACAGGAGGTAGAGCTCGCTGATCGGCGTCCCGCCCAGGCCGTTGACCATGAGCGCGACCTCGTCGCCGTCCTTGAACGGCAGGTCGGGAACGATCGCGTTGAGCAGCAGGTCCACGATCTCCGTCGCGGTGCCCGCCGGACGGCGCTCGCGGCCCGGCTCGCCGTGGATGCCGATGCCGACTTCCATCTCGCCGTCGGCGATCTCGAAGAGCGGCGTGCCGCGGACCGGCGGCGTGCAGGACGAGAGGGCGACGCCCATCGTCCGGACGTTGGCGATGACCTTCTCGCCGACCGCGACGCACTCCTCGAGCGTGCCGCCCTTGTCGGCCTTGGCCCCCACCGCCTTGATGACGAAGAAGTTGCCGGCGACGCCGCGCCGGCCGATGGTCCAGGTGGAGTCCTTGACGGCCACGTCGTCGTTGACGAGCAGGTAGCCGATCTTCTGGCCCTCGGCCTCGCAGAGCTCCTTCGCCATCTCCCACGCCGTGCGGTCGCCGGTGTAGTTGTTGACGAGGTAGAGCACGCCGGCCGGCGTGTCCATGAGCTTGGAGGTCTCGGTGACGAACTCCACCGGCGGGCCGGCGAAGACGTCGCCCGGGCAGGCGGCGTCGAGCATGCCCGGGCCCACGATCATCGTGTGGGCCGGCTCGTGGCCCGAGCCGGAACCCTGGATGATCGACACCCGGTTCTTCTTGGGCATGTCGGCCCGGTAGATCAGGTTGTACTTCGGCTCGAACTTGAGCGTGCCGTCGCTCGCGAGCGCAACGCCCTCGAGGAACTCGGTGACGAACGTCTTGGGGTCGTTCAGGAACTTCCTCACGCCGTTTCTCCCTTGCCGTACTTCTCGCGCCATGCGGCTGCGATGGCCTGGAGGATCACGCCGATCGCGGTCGCGCCGGCGTCGACGGAGCCGATGCTCCGTTCGCCCGTGTACGCGGCCCGGCCGCGCATCGCGAGCATGGACTTGGTGTCCTCGGCTGCCTTCACGGCGACGTCCGCGGCGCGCTGGATCGCGGCCACGCCGTGATCGCCCGCGAATGCCGGGTCGGTGATGGCCGCCTCGAGGCTGTCGGTGGCGGGCACCAGCGCGTCGAGGAGCGTCTTCTCGCCGAGCGAGGCGCCGCCGCGGGCCATGATCCCGGTGATCGCGGCCCGCAGCATCGCGATCACGTCCTCGGGCGCGAGCTCCGTCTTGTCGCCGGCGGCCGCGCCGGCCCGGAGGAACGCGGTACCCCAGATGGGGCCGGAGACGCCTCCGACCTTGCCGGAGATGACGATGCCGATCTTCTTCAGCATGGTGCCGATGCTCGTCCGATCGAACGTGGCGTAGTCGGCGACGACGACCTCGAACCCGTTGCGCAGGGAGAAGCCGAAGTCGCCGTCCCCGACGATCGAGTCGAGCTGGGCGAAGTACTCCGCGTTGTCGACGATCGTCTGGGCCATCGTCGTGAGGACGAGGTCGACATCGTCGAACGACGCCTGTGTCATCCGAACCTCCTTGTTGGCTGGCCGGGTTGCGCGACGGGAGCTACGGGGCGAGGCAGGCCTCGACGTCGGCGAGCGTCACGTATGCGCCGGGCCGGGAGGCCGAGCGGTTGGCGATGACGGTCGTCTGCTCTCCATCCGGGTCCCCGAGGGACGAGACGACGAGGATTGCCTCGCTGAAGTCCTCCTTCTCCGTGTAGCCGTTGACGGTGACGAGACAGCGCAGGCCGGCCGCATGCGCCGCCTCGAGGCCGTTGCGCGAGTCCTCGACGACGAGCACCTCGGCGGGGTCGACGCCGAGCTTCTCGAGGGCGAGGAGGTAGATGTCGGGAGCCGGCTTCTTCTTCGGGACGCAGTCGCCGGCCAGGAAGACGTCGAAGCGGGCGGCCCGCTCGGCGCCCACGGCGTACTCGAGGATCGCGTGGACCGACGCCTCGGCCGACGTCGACGCCACGCCGAGCTTCCAGCCGGCGTCCTGGGCGGCCGTGATGATCCGGCGGATCCCGGGGCGGGGCGGGAGCTTGCCCGCGGCGACCATCTCGGTGTACAGGGCCGTCTTGCGCTTGTGCCACTTCGCGATCTCGGCGGCCTGCTCGTCTGGATCGGTGGGCAGCCCGGCAGCGGCCACGAACTCGGGCGTCAGGAGGCTCGCCATGCGCTCCTTGCCGCCACCGATCTTGAGGCGCCGGCCGTACTCCTCGACCGACCACTCGACCGGCAGGCCGAACTCGCGGAAGGTCGCATTGAAGGCCGGCAGGTGGCCGAACTTCTCGGTGTCGGCGAGGACGCCGTCGCAGTCGAAGACGAGGGCGCTCACGTCCAGGCCTTGCCTTCGCTGCCGAAGAGCCGGATGTGGTGCTTCGCCATCTCCATGACCGCGGTGCGCTGGGCCGCGAACAGCTTGGGCGGGTCGTACTCGCCCGGGTGGGCCGTCATGTAGTCGAAGCCCGACGACATGAAGGCGATCTTGAGCGCCGTGCTGATGTTGACCTTGGCGCAGCCGCGGCTGATCAGGTCGCTGAACTGCTCGGGGCTCATGCCGGTGCCGCCGTGGAGGGCGACCGGCTTGCCGGTGGCTTCGACGATGTCGGTGACCCGCTGGGCATCGAGCGTCGGGGCGGTCTTGTAGGTGCCGTGGGCGTTCCCGATGGCCGGGGCGAAGACGTCCACGCCGGTGGCCTGCACGAAGTCGACGACGGTCTCGAGGCTCTGGACCTGCTGGGCTTCGTCGCCGGTCATCTCCTCGGTGCGTTTGAAGCCCTCGATCTCGCCCTCGACGTCGGCGCCGTAGCGGCGGGCCTCGGCGACGACCTCGATGCACTGGCGCTTGTTCTCCTCGACGGAGAGCTTGCTGGCGTCGAAGAGGACGGAGCTCCAGCCCCGCGCGAGACAGGCGCTGATGACGTCGCGCTCGGGGCAGTGGTCAAGGTGGAGCGCGACGGGGACCGTGAGGTCCTTCGTGTACGCCACCCACATCGCGTACATGGCGTCCAGGCCGGTCATCTTTACGTGCTTGACCGAGGTCTGGACGATGACGGGCGCCTTGAGCTCCTCGGCGGCGGCGAGGACGGCCTCCATGCTGAGGTCGTTGATGACGTTGATCGCCGCGACGCCGTACCGCTCGGCGAATGCGCGGGCGAGGATGTCGCGAGTCGGCACGACCGGCACGCACGCACCTCCTTTCGGGTGGGACGCGACTCCTGGTGGGACGCGTTGGCTGGTGACACCTCGAAGCTGCTTGTCAGCGGGAGCCGCCTGGGTCGATCACCTCCTCCTCCTGCCGGCGGACCGGTCGTCGAACTGGATGGGGGCCCCGTGATCGCCCTGGTGGGCGAGGTCGAGGACGGTGTGGGCGTTGCCCTCGTCGACGACGAGGACGTCGATCACCCCCGCGCGCAGCACGCCGAGGATCGCGCGTGGCTTCTCGGCCTCGCTGACGACGGCGACGACCGTCTGGACGCGGTGGAGGTCGTCGATCGAGAGCGCGATCAGCCGGTCGCTGTGCGGGGACGCGATCACCCGCCCCTCGACATCGACGAAGTTGCCGAGGATGTCGCCGACCGCTCCCTGGTCCCGCAGGCGGCGGATCTCGGCCGGCGAGAGGCAGCCGCTGCGGACCATCGTGCAGTCGTCGTCGACGCCGCCGATGCCGACGAGGGCCATGTCGGCCCGGGAGGCGGCCGCCAGGGTGTGGGCGATGGCGTCCTGCTCGACGAACCGCCGACGGTCGTCGGGGTGTTCGACGTACGCCGGCGCGTAGAGGCTCCGCGACCGTCCGCCGCTCGCCAGGGCAAGCGCCTGGCCGATCTCGTTCGGGTTGGTGGGGGTGTCGACGCGCGGTGAGCCGCCCATGGCGCTCACGAACTCGCACTCGAGGCGGCGGCGCGGCCGGAAGAATCGGGGCACCTCGCCCGTGTCGCGGCCGTGGCCCACGGCGATCACCGCCCCGTCGTGCAGGCGACGCTCCAGGAACTGGGCCGCGCTGCGCGCTACCGCCTCCCGCTGCGACTGGGGGTCGGTCCGGCGCGGGGCGACGATGGCGTCGGCCAGCCGGAACTCGGCGCGCAGGCGGGACTCCAGGTCCAGGTTGAGCCACGGCGGCGTCGCAATCCGGATGTCCACGACGCCGGACCAACGGGCACGTTCGAGCAGGCGCTGGACCTTCGGCCGCGACAGGCCGAACTCGCGGGCGATCTCCTCCTGGGTCCGACCATCGGCGTAGTAGCGATGGCTGATCCGGGCGAGGCGCTCGAAGTCTTCGGAGCTGAGGTCTTGGGGACCCATGGATGCTCCAGGTCCGACGCGGAAACCGGGACGGCGATCGCCGGACGGCGTGCCGCCGTACGTTGCGAGCGTGAGCAATTGCTCGCGCATGGGCGCATGTTCACTATACCAAGCGGGCTGCCCGGGGTGCAAGACCCTGCGCCCGGAACGTCACGGAACGTGGCGCAGGGCGTGCATCCGCGCCGGCCGGCCACGGTCTTGATCCCCTGGGTCATGTGTTCAGGCGCACCTTAGCAGTCGATACAGGGTGACATTGGTCACGTCGACGTCGGGCCGATGCGCACTCTCGTATTGGTTGTCCAGCCCCTGGAATCGGGACCGTGGACGCGTCCCATCCCGTCTCCCTTGCCGACCTCGACCCCGGCGTTGCAGGGCGCATCGTCGGTGTGCCGTCCGGGGAGGCCGAGCGCCTGGCCGCGGAGGGTCTGCACCGGGGAGACCTGGTCGAGGTCGAGGCGCGCCTGCCCCTGGGCGGCGCGGTCGTCGTCCGGCTCGGGCGCGCGCGCGTGGCATTGGCGCGCCGGGTGGCGGCGCAGATCACCGTCGAGCCGCGGACCTCCCGGTGAGCGCCTGCGAGCACCCGGCCGCGGATCTCCGGGCGCCGGTCGAGACGGCGACCGCCTCGCCGTACGCTGCCCCCGGCACGACCAGCCTCCCGGTCGTCGCGCTGGTCGGGCGCCCGAACGTCGGCAAGTCCACGTTCCTCGCCCGAGCGAGCCGACGCTTCGCCGAGACGTCGAACGCCCCCGGGACGACGGTCGGCCGCGAGGCGCGAGACGTGCGCACTCGAGCCGGCCGGGCCCTTCTCGTCGACCTGCCCGGGACCGGCTCACTGACGGACCAGCCGGTTTCCGGCACCCCACTCTGGAGGGCGCTCCTCGCCGTGGCGCCCGACGCGATCCTGGTTGTCGTCGACGCCGGCGCCGTCGAGCGCCACCTTCCGCTCGTCCTCGCGTGTCGTGACCTCGGGCTGCCGGTCGTCGTGGCCCTCAACCTGTCCGACGAGGCTGCGGGCCATGGGATCCGCGTCGATGCCGGACGGCTGGGCCAGCTTCTCGCGGTGCCTGTGCGCCGGACCGTCGCCCGGACCGGGGAAGGGGTCATGGGCGCGGTTGCCGTGGCGGTTGCCCGCGCCCGCCGGCGCCGCGGCGTGCGGGCCGGGACGCACTCGCCGCGCGCCCTCGCCCCGGCCGGAACGTACCCGCCGGCCATCGAACTGGCCCTGGCCCGCGCGGCCGTCGAGCTGCCGACGAGCCACGCCCTCGGTGCCGCGGCCGTCGACCCGACGGGTCTCGGTGGGCTCGTGGGCCTGGGCGCGCTCTCGGCCCGTGGCGCCGCCACGATCCTGCGGCCGGACCTGGTGGATCCCGCCCGCCGCGAGCTCGCCGCGCGCTGGGCCGCCGAGGTCGAGATGGTCCGGCCCCACCGCACGCTCGGCGACCGGCTCGCCGAATGGAGCATCCGGCCGTGGCCGGGGCTTCTCATGCTCGCCGCCGTCCTGGCGGCCGTCTTCGCGCTCGTCAGCGCCGTGGGCGCGGGCGTGGCCGGCCTCCTCGCCGCAGCCTGGGAGAGCCTGGCTTCGCCGGTGATCGACACCCTCGTGCGGACGGTCGTGCCGGTGCCGGACATCGCCTCGGCCCTGCTCTGGGGCTTCGACTCGGGGATCCTGGGCCTCCTCGTGATCGGGATCCCGTACGTCCTCCTCTTCTACCTCCTCGTCGCGGCGCTGGAGGACTCGGGGTACCTGACGAGCCTCGCGGTCCTCACCGACCGGCTTCTCGGCGGCCTCGGGCTCTCCGGCCGGACGGCGATCCCGCTCCTCGCGGCGACCGGCTGCAACGTCCCTGCCATCTACGGCACGCGGGTGCTGGCGACGCGCCGCGAGCGGGTGCTTGCCTCGTTCCTCGTGACGATGGTTCCCTGCTCTGCGCGGTCGGCCGTGGTGGTCGCCGCAATCCTGCCCTTCGCCGGGCCCGCGGCAGCCGCCGGCGCCTTCGCCCTCATCGTGACGATCACGATCGGCGCGGGGATCGCCGTCAACGCCATGCTCCCCGGCCGCCAGTCGCCCCTCGTCCTGGAGCTCGCGCCGCTGCGCCGGCCCCTGGTGCGCCAGGTGGCGGCCAAGGCGGGTGCCCGCTTCCGCGCCTTCATCCGGATGGCCGCGCCCGTGATGATCGTCGGCTCGATCGTCCTCGGCCTGGCCTACGAAACGGGCCTCATCTGGTCGGCGTCCGCCGTCCTCGACCCGGTCGTCGTCGGCTGGCTGGGCCTGCCTTCGGTGGCCGGCCTGGCCCTCGTCTTCGCCTTCCTGCGCAAGGAGCTGGCGCTCCAGCTGCTCCTCGTCCTCGCCGCGGCGACGCTGGGCGCCGGGGCGGCAAGCCTGGGCGACTTCATGTCGCCCGAGCAGCTCTTCGTCTACGCGATCGTGACGTCCGTCTCGGTGCCGTGCATCGCAACTCTGGCGGCGCTCGCCGGCGAGCTCGGCTGGCGCACTGCGGTTCTCATGAGCGGCGCCACGCTCGCGCTCGCGATCAGCATCGGCGGCATCCTGGCGCGACTTCTCGGGGTCGTGTAGGCGGCCGCCGCCCACGGGTCGTGACGGACGTCTAGGCCGGATCGCCACCGCGATCGTCCGGGGCGACGGCGGGTGGCGGAGCGGACTCCCGGGGGTCGGCGGGAGCCGCCGGTGTCGTGCCGGGCGCGGCGGGTGGGAGCTTCGCGGCCCGGCGCAGCTCGGCGATGTCGAACGCCCCGGTGGCGGTCGACCAGGTCGCCGACACCTCGATCCGCGTCGTGAGGATCAGCCGCATCAGCCCCGAGCCCGTCATCAGGATGGCGAACGTGGAGAACGCCACCGGGAGCACCGCGAGCACCGCCGCGGAGCTCATCTGCCCGACCGTGATCCCGGCGGCCGTTCCCGCCACGAAGCGGCTCTGGGCGCCGATGAGGTCGACACCGCCCGTCAGGCGGAGGAGGCGCTCGTTCGACGCGAGCACCGCGGCGGACGCGCCGGCCGAGACGACGGCGGCGACCACCAGGAGCACGAGCCACGCCAGCGCGTTGCCGGGGAACGCCAGCAGCGCGAGCAGGATCCCGCCGCCGCGCAGGATGAACGAGAGGCGGAGCGTGCGCGATGCCGAGCCGCGGCTCAGGAGCCCGCCGACCACGGTTGCCGTCACCAGCGACGCGCCCGCGGAGACCGCCGAGAGGAGGATGGCAAAGCCTGCCGTCGCCCCGAGGATGCTGATCGCGTAGATCGACAGGTACGGGCCGAAGCCGGCCCCGGCCGCGGCCAGCGTGATGATCCGGATGAAGTCGCGGGTTGCCCGCGAGGGCGGCGGCTGCTGGCCCCGCCCCGCGACGCGGACCCGGCCTGGGTGGCGCAGGCGCATCACGGCGGCGAGCTCGCCGAGCCCGGCCACGCCCGCGGCCAGGAAGACCGCCGCGTAGACCGCGAGGCCGATCGTCGTCAGCCCGGCCTGCACGCCGAGGGCGACCGGGAGCAGCAGCGCGGCACCCAGCCCCCTGGTGATGCCCATGACGCGCGGCGCGACGAAACGCCGGTCGGGCTCGGCCAGGATCGCCCCGTACCAGGCCATCAGGTTCGCGCCTCCGATGGCGCTGGCGGCGCCGCCCAGCGACATGACGGCCGCGATGGCAGCGATGGCGGCCCCGGCCGGCAACAGCCCCGCGACGTGGAGCAGCACGGTCGCCGCCAGGAGGAATCCGCGCGTCTCGCCGACCACGAGGATGGCCAGGGTGACGCCACGCAGGTTGCCGTCCGTTCGGCGCAGGAGCGATGGCACGAGGAGCTGGGCGGCCGAGAAGGTGAACGGGAGGACGCCGATGATGGTCGCCAGCGCCGCCGGCGCCCCGAGGGCCAGGAGGAGCGGGATCGTCAGGCCGTCGCCCGCGAGGGCGAAGACCGCTGCCGAGCCGACGCCGATCCCCTGGTACGGCCGGTAGCGGCGCCCGGCGAACATGCGCCACTCGTCCACCGCAAGGCGGACGCCCGCCGGGAGGCGTGACCGGGTGGGGGAGGGTGGCTCGGGCACGCGATGATGGTACGCGCGAGACGCCGCGCGCCGGGCGTGCGACGATGCCGGCCATGCGACGCACATGGCCTGCGTTCGTCCTTGCGGCGGCCCTGCTGGCCGCCTGCGGATCCGGTGTCCCGTCGCCGGATCCGGTGACGGGGACCGGGGGCACAGGGGCCCTGCTCCTCGGTTGCGACGGCGGGATCATCTTCACGGCCGCGGAGCTCGACGCGCCGCCGGGCGCCGAGGAGGGCGACGGCGCCGAGTTCGACGCGCTTCGCGAGGCGCTGGCCCGGTTCGGATCCGAGATGGGCGCGTACGTTCCCGCGTCGGGCTGGAGGCTGGTGGCTCGCGACGGATCGACCGTCCTCTTCCTTGCCCGGGCCACCGACGGCGACGACCCCCCATGGCGCCAGGTCACGGTCGACCTCGTCGACGGCCGCTGGCAGGCCGGCGGGACCGGTGGCTGCAACCTGCGGCCGGTCGTCGGGCCGGGGGTCGGGGCGGCGTCCTGGTCGCTCGACCCGGCCTTCGCGGCGCCCGGTCCCGCGGACACGGAGATCCGCGTGCAGGTCTGGGAGCGCGCCTGCGCCAGCGGAGAGGCCGCCGTGGGGCGCGTCGTCGGCCCGGTGATCTCCTACGACACGGACGCCATCACGATCACGTACGGCGTGCGCCCGAAGCCGGGCGGGGCCACCTGCCAGTCCAACCCGCCGACGCCGGTGCTGCTGGAGCTTGCCGAGCCCCTGGGCGACCGCCTCCTGCTCGACGGGGGCTCGTTCCCCGCCGCCCCGCCGAGCCCACCGTTCTGAACGAAACGCCCGTGCGGGACGTTGCGAGCCCCGCCGTCGGCGCCGGGCGCCCGCGGCGGCTCCCCCCGACGACGCGCCGGGGATTCAGTCGATCGTGATCGTCACCCCGGAGCCGTCCTCGTCCACGACGTCGACGATCGGGCCGCGGATCCCGGTCCGCAGCGCCTCGCGGACCCGGTCGACGTAGTCGGCGGGGATGCCGGGCACCGCGCCGGCAAGCTCGGCGAGCACGCCGGGCAGCTGCAGGTCGACGACCGTCCGTCCGCCGTCGCGGACCTGGACCCGAAGGCGTCGCGGCGGGCCGGGCGGGGCGCCGGGGGGCCGAGCGCCGGACCCACCCGTGGCACCCGCGGGTTCCCGGGTGGTCCGGCCGGTGGCCCGAGCCCGGTCGGCGGCGGCACGCGCCTGGTCGGTTGCCGATCGGGCGGCCGCCAGGGCGTCGACGATGGGTGCCGCTTCGGCGGGGCTCAGGCGCCCGTCGGCGACGAGGCGGAGGACGTCCTCGAGCGGGTCAGCCATCGCGCTGCTCCCGCTCGGCGCCCGGGACGGCGTTCGAGCCGGCCGCCGGGCTCGGCGCGACCGGGTCGGGCGTGCCCGGATCGGGCGTGCCCGCCAGCCGGCGCTCGGCCTCTGACACGTCGATCTCACCGCGGGCGAGCGCCTCGAGGATGCCGAGCATGGCCGGGTCGGACGCAGCCGCCGGGTCGGGCGCAGCCGCCGGGTCGGCCGAGGGGTCGGATCCGGGCGAGGCGGCGGGGGCGACGTGGGTCGCCTCCGTGGACGCCGGTGGAGGAGACGACTCGGGCATGGGCGGCAGCGGCGCGATCTGTGGCAGCGGTGGCAGCGGCGCAATCGGGGGGCGCGGGGGGATCGGCGGCAGCGGTGGCGCTGCAGCGAACCCGAACCGCACGCCGGCCGCGTCGTCGGCGTGGTCCGGCTTCGCCCGGCCGGGGTCGTTCTCGGCCGGCGTCCTCCCGGCGCGGATCCGGACGCCACCGGACATCGAGCGCACCGCGAGGTGTGCCGCGCCGTCGCCGATGACCAGGGGTCGCCGCCGGCCGTTGCCCTCTCGGCGATCGGGATGGTCGCACTCGACGTCCCCCGAGACGGTCCTCACCTCGACCGTGAGGCCCCCGGCGAGGGCCACCTCGACGTCGCCCGACACGGTGGAGACCGCGTGCCCGACGGCCGTCCCGAAGGACCCCGCGAGCTCCGCGTCGCCGCTGACCGTCTCGATCGCGACGTGTTCGAAGCGCGGTGCCCGCGCGCGCACGTCACCGGAGACCGAGTGGACGTCGAGGGAGATCGGCTCCGTCGCGGTGACGGCGACGTCGCCCGAGGCGACGTTCACGGAGATCCGGCCCGCTGCGCGCTTGATCGACACGTCGCCGGTGGCCGTCTTCGCGCTGGCGCCCCCGCGGACGTCCCGCAGGGCCACGTCGCCGGCGGCGGAGCGCACCTCCACCCGCGCGTCGCGCGGCACCTCCAGCTCGATCGTGCCGGAGACGTGGACACCGAATCCGTGGGATCCGATCCGGATGCCGAGGAAGACGCCCTGCGGCACCCCGGCCGTGCGGACGGTAAACCGGCCCGGCTCGGCGAGCGTCTCGATGCCCGCGCCGTCGGCCGGGGCGACGACCCGTGCCTCGGTGCCGTCGACGCCGCGAATGCGGACGTCGTCCGCTTCGACGGCCACGACGACCACGCCGCCCGGGCCGATGTCGTGGCTGCGCGGGCCGCGTGGGGCAGAGGGCGCCTCGAACTCGGCTGCCATCGTCATCCCTCCAGCGAGCGGAGCTCGGTTGCGGCGGTCGCGGCATCGATCTCGCGGCGGGCGAGGCGTTCCAGGATGGCCCGGCGTGCGGCGGCGGCGTCGATCGCGGCGCCGGCGGACTCCCCGGACTCCCCGGCGCCCGCGCCCGTCTCGTCGATCGCGGCGTCGTCGCCGTCACCGAGCCCCAGGGCCCGGATGAGCGCGTCGACGCGAGCGCGCACGGTCGGGTAGCTGATCCCGAGCTCGCGCTCCATCTCCTTGAGGTTGCCGCGTGACCGGAGGAAGCTCTCCAGGAGGGCGAACTGCTCGCGGGAGAGGCGGGCGAAACGGCCGACATTGAAGTCGCCTTCGAGCGTCGTCCCGCAGCTGCGGCAGTGCAGCCGGGTGACGGCGAGCTCGCCGCTGCAGATGGGGCAGGTCGCGATCGCGTCGTGCGGCATCAGGCACGCTCCCGGCGGTTGCGGCGCTCGGGCCGGTAGGCGCTCTCCGGCCTGCGCCGATCGGCGCCGGTCCTCGGCTCGCCGTGCAGCTCGCGCTGGATCTGCTGGCTGCCCAGGCGGGGGAAGAGGATGCGGTAGTCGTACATCGGGCTGGCCCCCTCGGGTAGATTGATCGCATGTGCGACGTCGCGATTGTTAGGCATGTCTTATAGATTGTCAAGTGTGTTTTCTATTTAGCGAATGTGCACACCAAGTAGACGGCCGGGGACACGGAGCGCCGAGCCGCCCGGCCTGGCCGCGGGGCCTGCCATCGACTACGCTGCCCGAGTCAGGCTTCGCCACGGCGGTCGACGTGATCTGTTCCGGATGCGGCCACGAGTCCAGGCCCGGGCGCAGGTTCTGCGCGGGGTGCGGGCGTCCCCTCGCGGCGTCATGTCCTGCCTGCGGCGCCGCGAGCGACCCGGCCGATCGGTTCTGCGGTGCGTGCGGCGTCGAGCTCGCCCGTGACGTCGGCTCGGGCACCCCCGCTCGGCCGGCGTCGACCCCCGTGGCACGACCGGCCGCGTCCGCTGCCGAGCGCCGGCTCGTGACGGTCCTGTTCGTCGACCTGGTGGGCTTCACCCCGTTCGCCGAGGAGCGCGACGCAGAGGAGGTGCGAGACACCCTCGCCCGCTACTTCGAGATCGCCGAGGCGGTGATCGGGCGGCACGGCGGCACCGTGGAGAAGTTCATCGGCGACGCCGTGATGGCGGCCTGGGGGACGCCGATAGCCCACGAGGACGATGCCGAGCGGGCCGTCCGGGCCGGCCTCGATCTCGTGGATGCGGTGGGCGCGCTTGGGCCGGCGTTCTCCGCCCGGGCCGGCATCACGACCGGCGAGGCCGCGGTGACAGTCGGGGCGACGGGCCAGGGGCTCGTCGCCGGCGACCTCGTCAACACCGCCTCGCGCCTGCAGAGCACCGCACCCGCCGGGACCGTGCTCGTGGGCGAGGCCACGCGCCGCGCCGCTTCGCGCGCGATCGCCTTCGAGCCGGCCGGCGAGCAGCACCTCCGCGGGAAGGCCGATCCGGTGGCAGCCTGGCGTGCCGTGCGCGTCGTGGCCGAGCTGGGCGGCCGGAACCGACGCGAGACGCTGGAGGCGCCGTTCGTCGGCCGGGCCGACGAGCTCCGCCTGCTCAAGGAGCTGCTCCATGCGACCGGGCGTGACCAGCGCGCCCGGCTGGTGTCGGTCGTCGGGGTGACCGGGATCGGGAAGAGCCGCCTCGCGTGGGAGCTCTCGAAGTACGCCGACGGGCTGGTGGAGGACACCTGGTGGCACGTCGGCCGCTGCCCCGCCTACGGCGACGGGATCGCGTTCTGGGCGCTCGGCGAGATGATCCGCCAGCGAGCCGGGCTGCTCGAGACCGACGACGAGGCAACCACGCGGTCGAGGATCGGCGAGACCGTCCGCGAGTGGATCACCGACGAAGCGGAGCAGCGCTGGGTCGAGCCGGCCCTCCTGGCACTGCTCGCGATCGAGGCGAGCGCGGCGGCCCCCGAGCAGCTGTTCGGCGCCTGGCGGACGTTCTTCGAGCGGATCGCCGGCCGGGGCACGGTCGTCCTCGTCTTCGAGGATCTTCACGAGGCCGATCCCGGCCTGCTGGCGTTCATCGACCACCTCGTGGAGTGGAGCCGTGCGCTGCCGTTCTTCGTCCTGACCCTGGCCCGCCCGGAGCTCCTGGAGCGGCGTTCCGACTGGGGCGCCGGCAAGCGGAGCTTCGCCTCGGTGTCGCTGGAGCCGCTCGCCGATGCGGCGATGCGCGAGCTCCTCGACGGCCTCGTCCCGGGCCTGCCCGAGCCGGCCGCGGGAGCGATCGTGAGCAGGGCGGACGGCGTGCCGCTGTACGCCGTCGAGACCGTCCGTATGCTCCTCGACGATGGGAAGCTCGTGGCGACCGACGGCGCCTTCCGACCGACTGGTGACCTATCCGATCTCGCCGTCCCGGAGACGCTGACCGAGCTGGTCGCCGCCCGGCTCGACACGCTGGCGCCGGTCGAGCGGGCCCTCGTCTCGGACGCGGCCGTGCTGGGCCAGAGCTTCACCACGGCCGCGCTGGCGGCGGTGAGCGGGACCGAGGAAGCGGCCCTCGAGCCGCTGCTCCACGGGCTGGTGCGCCGCGAGCTCTTCACCCTCGTCGCGGATCCGCAGAGCCCGGAGCGGGGCCAGCACGTGTTCGTCCAGGCGCTCGTCCGGGAGGTCGCGTACAACACGCTCGCGCGCCGAGACCGGACGGCCCGGCACCTGGCCGCGGCCCGCCACTTCGAGTCCCTGGGGACCGACGAGGTCGCGGGCGCATTCGCCGCCCACTACCTTGCCGCGTACCGGAACGTCCCGCCCGGGCCCGAGGCTGACGCCCTCGCGACCCATGTCCGGCTCGCCCTGCGGGCTGCGGCCGAGCGGGCGGTGAGCCTCGGCTCTCACGACCAGGCCATCGCCATCGCCGAGCAGGCTGTTGCCGTGACGACCGACCCGGGGGCTCAGGCCGAGCTGCTCGAGCTGGCGGGCCGGGCCGCCTCGGCCGCGGCTCACCACGAGCGCGCCGACGGCTTCCTCCGGCGAGCGGTGGTGTTGCACGGGGAGCGGGGCGATCGCACGGCCGTGGCGCGGGCGACCGCTGCCCTCGGCCGGGCCCTGCTCGACACCTGGCGCACGGATGCTGCGCTCGAGCTCCTCCAGCCCTCGGCGGCCGAGCTCGCCGATCTCGTCGACGACCCCGGCGCCCTCGCCGTCCGAGGTCAGCTCGCACGGGCGCTCTACCTGGACGACCGGCCACGTCCGGCCATCGAGGTTGCCGATGCGGTGCTGGAGACGGCAGAACGCCTCGAGGTGCTGTGGGTCCTCGCCGACACGCTCGTCACCAAGGGATCGGCGCTGGCCAACATCGGCCGGCCCCGGGAGGGGATCGCCCTCCTGCGGGCCGGCCTGGAGCTCGCCGAGCAGGGCGACCTCCACGAGATCGCCTCCCGGGCGCGCCACAATCTCGGTGGCTCTCTGTACGACCTGGACCCGGTGGCCGGCCTGCGCCTGTCCCGCGAGAACCTCGCCGCGAGTCAGCGGCTCGGCTGGCGGGTTCCCACGGTCGCCTACAACGCCGCCTGGCAGGCCACGTGGTGCGGGGACTGGGACTGGGCGCTGAGCGAAGCCGCCGAGCTGCTCGAGACCGGCCTCGAGCGCGAGGACCGCCTGAACCTGCTCGCGATCGGGATCTGGATCGGGTCGTGGCGCGGGGAGACGGTCGCGGACGCACTCGCCGAGTTCGAGCGGCTCGCGGTCGGGCTCACGAACCCCGCGGAGGTCAGCCAGCTCCACGAGACCCGTTCCGTGGTCACGCTCGCGGCGGGCCGGCTCTCCGAAGCCCGCGTCGAGGCGCACGAGGCGAGCCGCTACGTGCCGCTGGCGCCCAACATCCTCCGGCTGGCCGCACGGGCCGCGCTGTGGGGCCGGGACGCCGAGGGGGCCAGGGCGGCCGCGGATGCCCTCGAACGGACTGGAGCGCGCGGTCCCATCGTCGACGCGGCGAGGGTGACGGTGCGTGCGGGGCTGGCCGCCCTCGGCGGGAGCCCCGACGAGGCCATCCGGGCGTATCGCGACGTGCTGCGCCGGTGGCGCGACCTGCGCCTCCCGCTCGACGAGGCGTTCACCGCCATCGAGATGGCGACGCTCCTCGATCCCGCCACCCCGGAGGTCCAGGCCGCGGCCGAGCGGGCCCGCGAGATCCTCGTGCCGCTGCGGGCGCAGCCCTTCCTCGACCGCCTCGAGGTCGCCATGGCCGGGCGACGGCAACCCGACCCGGACGGCCAGCCCGTGACGGACGGGCCGCGGGCCACCGCGGCGACCGGGCGGGCGTAGCATCCGCGCATGCCCGCCAACCGGCTCGCCGGGGAGACGAGCCCGTACCTCCTCCAGCACGCCCACAACCCGGTCGACTGGTACCCCTGGGGGCCGGAGGCGCTGGAGCGCGCGCGGCTGCTGGACCGGCCCATCTTCCTCTCGATCGGCTACGCCGCCTGTCACTGGTGCCACGTGATGGAGCGCGAGTCGTTCGAGGACCAGACGACCGCGGCCGTCCTCAACGAGCACTTCGTCGCCATCAAGGTGGACCGCGAGGAGCGCCCCGACCTCGACGCCGTCTACATGGAGGCCGTCCAGGCGATGACCGGCGCGGGCGGCTGGCCCATGTCGGTCTTCCTGACACCGGCCGGCCGGCCGTTCTACGGGGGCACCTACTTCCCGGACACCCGGCGGCACGGGATGCCGTCGTTCCGCGACGTCCTGGCCGGCGTGGAGGGGGCGTGGCGTGAGCGACGGACCGAGCTGGAGCAGTCGGCGGCGACCCTCACCGAGCACGTCGACCGTCGCGTCCGCCTCTCGGACGGCGAGACGCCCGTCGACGAGGGCCTGCTCGCGGCCGCCGTGGCGACGCTCGACATGCAGCTCGACCCCGAGCACGGCGGGTGGGGGAGCGCGCCCAAGTTCCCCCAGCCGATGACGATCGACTTCCTCCTGCGGCGGGCCGCCGCCGGCGACCTGCGGGCGCTCCCGCTCGCGCGCCGGACCCTGGACCGGATGGCCGCCGGCGGCATCTTCGACCACCTGGGTGGCGGCTTCGCGCGGTACGCCACGGATGCGGGGTGGCTCGTCCCGCACTTCGAGAAGATGCTCTACGACAACGCCCAGCTCGCCCGCGTCTACGCGCATGCCTGGGCCCACGTGGACGAACCCGCCTACCTGCGTGTCGCGATCGCGACGCTCGACTTCGCCGCCCGGGAGATGACGCTGCCGGACGGCGTCTTCGCCGCCAGCCTCGATGCCGACACCGGGGGTGAGGAGGGCGCCACCTACACGTGGACGGCGCCGGAGGTGCGGGACGCGCTGGTCGGGGCCGGGCTGGCGGACGACTGGCCGATCGTCGCCGAGGCCTACGACGTGACCGAGGCCGGGAACTGGGAAGGTCGCGTCATCCTCCACCGGGTCGCCGGCGACGCCGGCCTCGCGGAGCGGCACGGCCGGACCCCGGACGAGGTGGCCGACGTCCTCGGGCGCGCGCGCGCCGTGCTGCTCGCGGCCCGCGAGCGGCGGCCCCAGCCCGCCCGCGACGACAAGGCCCTCGCCGGCTGGAACGGCCTGATGCTGGCCGCGTACGCCGACGCGGCAACGCTCCTCGCGCGCGACGGGGACGCGCGGCTCGCGGCGTCCGGCGCGCGCTACCTCGCCCTGGCGGAACGCGCCGCCGATCGCCTGCTCGGTGTCCTGCGGACGCCCGACGGGCGCTTCCTGCGCTCGTGGAAGGACGGTCGGGCCCGCCACGCCGGGACGCTGGAGGACCAGGCCTGCATGGCCGAGGGCCTCGTCGCGCTGTACGAGGCGACGGGTGACGAGCGCTGGTTCACGGCGGCCCGTACGACCGCCGACGCGATCCTTCTCCACTTCGCCGACCCGGACGGCGGCTTCCACGACACCGCCGACGACGCCGAGCGGCTCGTGGCCCGGCCGCGCTCGCTGCAGGACAATGCCGTCCCCTCGGGCGGAGCGATGACCGCCACGGTGCTCCTGCGCCTGGCGGCGCTGACCGGCGAGGGCCGCTACGCGGACGCTGCCGAGGCGGCGATCGGGACCGTCGGCGCCACCGCCGCGGCCCACCCCACGGCCTTCGCCCAGTGGCTCGCCGCGATCGACTGGCAGGTCGGCCCCGTGGACGAGATCGCGATCATCGCCGACCCGGCCGACCCGCGGGCGGCGCGCCTCGCGGCCGCGGCGCGCGGAGCGCCGGCGCACCTCGGCTGGCGGCCGCGCCAGGTCATCGCGATCGGCCCGGATCCCGCGGCATCGTCGGTGCCGCTCCTGCAGGGGCGCTTCAGCCTCCGGGGCGTCCCGACCGCGTTCGTCTGTCGCGGCTTCGCCTGTCGCCAGCCGGTCACCGAGCCCGAAGCCCTCGCGGCAATCCTCGCGGGGTAGCGGGCGGCCGCGACGAGAACTGGGGCGGCCACCGGGTGGTCCGAGGGCGGCCACCGGGCCGCCGCTGTCACGGGCTCCCAGGGGTGGCCGCCGTCCGGGGCCGTGCGCCCGCCTCGTTGCGTTCAACTCAACACTGCGCGCCCCGGGCCGCTGGGCCGGCAGGATCATTGCGTTGAAGCGGCGGAATCCTGCCGCGCGGACCCGTACGTTGCGTTGAACCGGCGGAATCCTGCCCGTCGCGCGATCGGCGGCGTCGGGTGTTGCGTTCAACTCAACCAGGCTCGCCGGGCGCGGCCAAGCCCCGGCCGGATTTGCCGGCTCGCGACCAAGCCCCGGCCGAATTCGCCGGCTCGCGATCGGACCCGGCCGCGGCCGGCGGGCCGGACCCGGGCCCCGCCCGGC
The DNA here is from genome assembly GCA_963725875.1 of uncultured Chloroflexia bacterium. Lineage (GTDB taxonomy): Bacteria > Chloroflexota > Limnocylindria > Limnocylindrales > CSP1-4 > CTSoil-043. The sequence goes on from CAVRZZ010000005.1 coordinate 76,927, forward strand.
CGGCCACGCTCGACCCAGCCCTTGCGCTACACCGCCGGCTCGAGCGCCTCCTCGAACTGGCTGCTGTAGAGCTCGTGGTAGAAGCCTCGCCGGGCCAGGAGCTCCGCGTGGGTGCCCTGCTCGACGATCGCGCCGTGGTTCATCACGAGGATGAGCTCCGCGTCGCGGATCGTGGACAGGCGGTGGGCGATGACGAAGCTCGTGCGCCCCTGCATGAGGCGCGCCATGGCCCGCTGGATGAGGACCTCCGTGCGGGTGTCCACCGAGCTCGTCGCCTCGTCGAGGATGAGGATCTCGGGATCCGCGAGGAAGGCGCGGGCGATCGTGAGGAGCTGCTTCTCGCCGGCGGACACGCTCGTCGCGTCGTCGTCGAGCCGGGTGTCGTAGCCGTCGGGCAGCGTCCGCACGAAGTGGTCGACGTGCGCGGCGCGCGCCGCCTCGAGGATCTCCTCCTCGGTGGCCCCCTCCCGCCCGTAGGCGATGTTCTCGCGGATCGTGCCGGAGAAGAGCCAGGCGTCCTGGAGGACCATGCCGAAGATGCCCCGCAGCCGGTCGCGGGTCATCTCGCGGATGTCCATGCCGTCGACCGTGATGCGACCCCCGTCGATCTCGTAGAACCGCATCAGGAGGTTGACCAGCGTCGTCTTGCCGGCACCGGTCGGGCCGACGATGGCGACCGTGTGGCCCGGCTCGGCCACGAGGTCGAGGTCCTCGAGGAGCGGCGTGTCGGGCAGGTAGCGGAAGCTGACCTTGTCGAAGGCGACCCGGCCCGCGACGTGCTCGATGGCCGTGGGGGTCGCGGTCTCGGGCACCTGCTCCGCCTCGTCGAGGAGCTCGAAGACCCGCTCGGCGGAGGCGACCGCGGACTGGAGGACGTTCATGATGCTGGCCGTCTGGACGATCGGCATCGTGAACTGGCGGGAGTACTGGATGAACGCCTGCACGTCGCCGAGGGACATCGTCCCCGAGGCCACCTGAACGCCACCGATGACGCAGATCGCCACGTAGTTGAGGTTGGCGAGGATGTTCATCGCCGGCTGGATCGTCCCGGAGATGAACTGCGCCCTGTAGGAAGCCTGGTAGAGCGCCTCATTCTCCTCGTCGAACGTCTCGATCGCCTGGCGCTGGCGCCCGAACGCCTTCACCACGGCATGCCCCGTGTGCATCTCCTCGATGTGGCCGTTCAGGGTCCCGGTCCGCTCCCACTGCGCTGCGAACTGTTTCTGGGAGCGGCTGGCGATCAGCACCGTGACGACGATGGAGAGCGGCACGATGAGGAGGGAGATGACGGCGAGGAGGGGGCTGATCCAGAACATCATGCCGAGCACGCCGATCACGGTGAAGAAGGCCGTGATCAGCTGGGTGAGGCTTTGCTGGAGCGTCTGGGCGATGTTGTCGATGTCGTTGGTGACCCGGCTCAGGATGTCGCCGCGCGACTCGCGATCGAAGTACGCCAGCGGGAGCTCGCCGAGCTTCGTGTCCACGCGGCGCCGGAGCCGGTAGACCGTGCGCTGGGTGACGCCGGCCATGATGTACGCCTGGGCCCAGCTGAAGACCGAGCTGGCGGCGTAGACCCCGGTCACGAGGAGGAGGATCGCGCCCAGGGCGGCGAAGTCGATGCCCTGGCCGGGCACGACGTTCATGCTCGCCAGCATGTCGGCCTGGTTGTCCTGCCCGGCCGCCCGGAGCGCCGCGACGGCCGCCTCCTGCGACACGCCCGGCGGCAGCTGGCTGCCGATCCAGCCCTCGAAGATGAGGTTCGTGGCGTTGCCCAGCAGCTTGGGGCCGACGATGGCGAAGCCGACGCTGACGATCGCGAAGGCCATGACCAGCACCACGAGGAGCCGCTCCGGGGCCAGCTCGCCGAGGAGCCGCCGGAAGGAGCCCCGGAAGTTGCGGGGCTTGGCGACCGGCATCGCGGCGAAGCCCATCGGCCCGCCGTGACCCCCGGGCCCGCGGCCCTCGGGACGCCGACCCGACGGCCCGCGGCCCATGCCGGGCCCGCTCACGCGACCTCCTCCTCGGAGAGCTGCGAGTAGACGATCTCGCGGTACGTGTCGCAGGTGGCCATCAGCTCGACATGGGTGCCGATCCCCGCGACGCCGCCGGCCTCCAGCACGACGATCCGGTCGGCGTGGAGGATCGTGCCGACGCGCTGGGCGACGATGATCACGGTCGCCGTGGCGAGGTCCCGGTGGATCGCGGCCCGGAGGCGGGCGTCGGTCCGGAAGTCGAGGGCCGAGAAGCTGTCGTCGAAGACGTAGATCTCGGGCCGCTTGACGAGGGCCCGGGCGATCGCCAGGCGCTGGCGTTGGCCGCCGGAGACGTTCGTGCCACCCTGCGCGACGGGCGCCTCGAGGCCCTCGGGCATCTCCTCGACGAACTCGCGCCCCTGGGCGATCTCGAGCGCCGTCCACAGGTCCTCGTCGGAGGCGTGCTCGTCGCCGACGCGGAGGTTGCTGGCCACGGTGCCGCCGAAGAGGAAGGCCCGCTGCGGGATGAGCCCGATCCGGCTCCACAGGTTGGCGCGGTCCATCTCCCGGACGTCGACTCCGTCGACGAGGACGCTGCCCCCGGTCACGTCGTAGAAGCGGGGGAGCAGGTTGATGAGGGTGGACTTGCCGCTGCCCGTGCTGCCGACGATGGCCGTCGTCTCGCCCGGGCCGGCCGTGAAGGAGACGCCGCGCAGGACCGGGTCCTCGGCGCCCGGGTAGCGGAACTCCACGCCGCGGAACTCCACGCGGCCGGTGCGCGCGGGGCTGACCGGCTCCTCCGGGTCGTGGATCGACGGCTGCGTCGCGAGGACCTCGGCGACCCGGTCGCTCGAGACGGCGGCGCGGGGCACGACCACGAACATGAAGGTCGCCATCATGATCGCGAAGAGGATCTGGATGATGTACTGGAGGAAGGCGGTCAGGCTGCCGATCGACATCTCGCCGCTGTCGACCCGGATGGCCCCGAACCAGAGGACCGCGACGGTCGTCAGGTTCATGATCGCCATGAGCGTCGGCATCATGATCGCGAAGAGCCGGTTCACCGACAGCGCCGTCTCGAACAGGTCGTGGTTGGCCTCGTCGAAGCGCCGCTCCTCGTAGTCCGTTCGCACGAACGCACGGATGACCCGGACGCCGGCGAGCGTCTCGCGCATCACCTGGTTGATCCGGTCGATCTTGCGCTGCATGGCCTGGAACAGGGGCAGGGCGCGCCGGACCACGAGGCCGATGATGACGACCATGATCGGCACGATCACCAGGAGGAGCCCCGTCAGGGGGACGTCCTGGCGGAGGGCCATGATCAGGCCGCCGACCATCATGATCGGCGCCGAGACCATGACGGTGAGGCCCATCAGGACGACCATCTGGACCTGCTGCACGTCGTTCGTGTTGCGGGTGATGAGGGAGGCCGTCCCGAAGTGGTTGACCTCCACCTGCGAGAAGGTCTCGACGGACCGGAAGATCGCGCCCCGCAGGTCCCGCCCGAACGCCATCGAGACCTTGGCCGCCCAGTAGACGGCGATGATCGAGACGATCCCCAGGAGGACGGTCACGCCCAGCATCACCGCGCCGGTGCGGAGGATGTAGTCCGTGTCGCCCTTCGCGACGCCGTTGTTGATGATCTCGGCGTTGAGCTCCGGCAGGTACAGGTTGGCGAGGGCCTGGACGAGGAGGAGGAAGACGACGAGGACCAGGGGCCCGCGATATGGGCGCAGGAATGTCACGAGCAGGCGGATCATCGCGCGGCTCCGGAGACGTCCGCGCGGGCGGTCATACCGACGACAACGCCTTCGGCCGTCTGCGCCTGGGCGGCCGCGCCGCCGAAGGTCTCCCCGATGGCGGAGGCCATTCGCTCCGCCAGGTCGTCGAGGAGGCGGGCGAGCTCGCGCCGGTCGTCGTCGGGCATCGGATCCAGCACCTCGCCGAGGCGCTCCGCGAGGATCGCGCGCAGGCGGCGCTCCTGCTCGCGGCCGGCGGCGCTGAGGCGGACGCGCGCGACCCGCTGATCCTCCGGGTCGGCCTCGCGGGTGATCGTGCCGTGGTGCTCCATGCGCTTGAGCATCGCGGTCACGGTGGGGGCGGAGAGGTGGAGCATCTCCCCGAGCTCGCGCTGCGTCGCCCCGTCGTGGGCGGCGACGATCCGCAGGCACATCGCCTGGCCCGGCGGCGTTCCCTGCTCGGAGAGCACGTGCAGCATGAGCTGGCGGTGGAGCCGCGACGCCCGCATGAAGGCCCCGAAGACGCGGGCGGAGCGCGGGTCGATGCCCTCGAGATCGAGGGGATGAACGCGGTCGCCGGCGGGAGTGCCCATGTCGCGCGAACGTTAGCACACGAATGGTTCGTGCAGGAACCATTCGGACGCGTCCCGGCGCTGCAGGCGACCGCCGCGACCGCTCGGCCGCGCCGGCCCGGGCCAGGCGCGCCCGAGTCAGGCCGGCGGGGGCGCGTCGTCGTCGCGCTTGCGGATGTCGTCCTGCAGGTCTGTGACCTCCTTGCGCGTGGCCTTCACGCCGCGCCCGAGCGTCTCGCCCCACTTCGGCAGGATCTTGGGTCCACGCCAGATGAGCACGACGACCAGGACGACCACGAGGACGATGACGACGTCGACGCCGAACATGGACGCATGGTAGCCGACGGGCCCGGCGGGGGACGGACGCGAGCGCGCGCGCAGGCGAGGCGATCGATCGGGCCGTCAGGCCCGACCGGTCGGGCCGCTCGTCCCTCGACCGCGTGGGCACGGCACCCCACGATCGCCGGGACAGCGGCAAGGGCGGACCTGGCGGCCGCCTCGTTGCCCATCCGGGAGGGTGCCCCCATGGCGAGCGACGGTCCTCGACGGCTGACCATCGGATTCCCTCGCATGCACAAGGAGCCGGGCGAGCGGCGCGACTTCCTGCCGCCCCTGGTCGGCCTGCTCACCGCGGTGGGTGCCGAGGTCTACGTCGAGACGGGGATCGGCTCCGGGATGGGCTACTCCGACGTGGACTACACGGCCCTCGGGCCGGACGTCCACGTGACCGACGAGGAGACCACCTACCGCCAGGACGTGGTCGTCGTCCTCCGGTCGCCGGAGGGACGCTACGAGAAGATGCGGCGCGGTGCCGTCCTGGTCTCGATGCTCCACTTCCCGACTCGACCGGCGCGGGTCGCCCTGCTCCGGGACCTCGGCATCGACGGGATCGCGCTCGACCTCATCGCGAACGACGAGGGCCGCAGGCTGGTGGAGAACCTCCGTAGCGTCGCATGGAACGGCGTCGCGTCCGCCTTCTCCGCCCTGGAGCGTCAGTGGCCCGGGCTGGTGAGCGAGTACCGCGACCCGGTGCGGGTGACGATCATGGGGGCCGGTCAGGTCGGCAAGCACGCGGTGGAGTTCGCCACGAAGTTCGGCGACGACGGGCGCAACGAGGCCTTCATGCGGCTGGGCCTCCCGGGCGTCGAGGTCGTGACGACCGGCCGCAACCTGACCCGCGACGCAGCGTACCTGCGGCGCCGGCTGGCGGTCACCGACATCCTCGTCGACGCCACGCAGCGCCACGACCCGTCCACGCCGCTGGTCCCGAACTCCTGGCTGGGGCTGATGCCGGCGCACGCGGTGATTTGCGACCTGGTCGTGGACCCGTACCTGCTGGACACCGAGCCGAAGGTCGTCCGGGGCGTCGAGGGGATCCCGCAGGGCACCCTGGACCAGTGGGAGTTCGCGCCGGACGACCCGGCCTGGGACGGTCTCCCGCCGGAGATCCCGACGGCGGAGCGGCGCACCGTCGTCTCGTGCTACTCGTGGCCGGGTGTGCGACCGGAGCCGTGCATGCACGTCTACGGCTCGCAGCTGGCGCCCCTCCTCGAGACGCTGGTCCAGGCCGGAGGGATGGACGGGATCAGGCCCGGCGGCTCCTTCCACGCCCGGGCGCTCTGGCGCGGCAGTCTGCGCGGGTGGGCGGCCGGCGAGAACGGCGCCCGTCCTGCCCCGGAACCCGGCCCCGGCGGACGAGCGCGGCCTGCCGGCGGGTAGCCGGGCCGTCAGCTCGCGGGCGGGGAGACGCCGGCGTCCCGGGTCGCCGATGCCGGGTCGGCGCGCTCGGCCGCCGGGGCCGGGTCGAGGCCGGCCGCACCGCGCAGCCACTGCCGGACGTTCTCGCCGAGGTCGGCGAGGTGGTACCCGCCCTCCTGGAGGACGACCAGCCGGGCGCTCGCCCCCGCCGCCCGGCGTCCGGCCTCGTGGAAGGCGGGCGTCGTCAGCGCGAAGTCGCAGATCGGGTCTCGGCCGTAGGTGTCGATCCCGAGGCTGACGACCACGATCCCGTCGTGCCGGGCCGCGAGCCAGTCGAGGGCCCGGTCGAGCGCGGCGAGATACGCCCCGTCGTCGGTGCCGGCGGGGAGCGGCTGGTTGAAGGTCGCCCCGGCGCCCGCGCCGCCGCCGGTCTCGTCGGCATGCCCGGAGAAGTACGGGTAGACGCGGTAGGGATCGCCGTGCAGCGAGGCGTAGGGGACGTCCCCGCGCTCCCAGAAGATCTCCTGCGTCCCGTTGCCGTGGTGGAAGTCCACGTCGAGGATCCCGACGCGGCCGGCCCCGGCCCGCACGAGGTGCTCGGCCGTGATCGCCGCGTTGTTCAGGTAGCAGTAGCCCCCGAAGACGGCGCGTCCCGCGTGGTGCCCCGGCGGCCGACAGAGGCCGTAGGCGACGGCCTCTCCGGCGAGGACGGCGTCGGCGGCGGTCAGCGCGACGTCCAGCGCCGCACGCGCCGCCGGCCAGGCCCCGACGGTGATCGGCGTCGCCGTGTCGAAGCACCACTGGCCGATCCGCCCGCCGGGGGCCCGCGGCTCCGGGCCCGGGCCGGCCCCGCCGCGCAGCCCGGGGTGGCGGACGGTGTCGGCCATGAAGCCGTCGGCGGCTCCACCGGCATCGCGCCACTGGTCCCACGCCTCCTCGAGGAAGCGCAGGAGCCCGGGGTCGTGCACCGCGCGGGCAGGTCCCAGGCCGTGCTCCGCGGGGATCTCAACGGAGAATGCCGGGTCCGCCGCGAGCGCGTCGCGGATCGCCTCGGCCCGGGCCGGCACCTCGTGCGCGGGCCCACGATGGCCGCTGAAGACCTCGAAAGCGGGCTCGTGGAGGAGGTGGAGCGGCGAGTGGACGACGCGCATGGCGTCAGGATAGGTCCGGCCGAACGGCACGCGCGGGGCCGCGTGCGGCGCGCTACGCTCGGGCCGGCACCCTTCCCGGCCGCGGCGAACCGATCGCGGGCCGGCGGGAGGTGGTGGTGCAGCACGGAGGCTGACGTGGGCATGCGCGTGCCGGATCTCGGCGCCCTCCTGGCCGAGGCCCAGATGCGGCGGATGGCGCTCGATGCCACCGGCGCCTACTTCGTGACGGACATCGACCCGGCGCACGCGGAGGACTTCGCGAAGTCCCTGCTCCTCATGAGCGTGCCGCGCAAGGGCCAGCACGACCAGCCGATCACCGTCTACATCAACTCGGGCGGCGGCTCGGTCGGCGACGGCCTGGCGATGATGGAGATGATCAACCGGATGCGGCGCCAGTACGACATCCGCATCAACACGGCGGTTCTCGGCTACGCGTACTCGATGGGCGCGATCGTCAGCCAGGCGGGCGACCACCGGTCGATCGGGCGGTACGGGACGCTGATGCTCCACTCCACGCACTGGCTCCTGTCCGGCGAGGACGAGCGCATCTTCAAGGACTACCAGCTGCTCTCGGAGCACTACCAGGTGACCGTCGCCGAGCTCTTCGCGCGGCGCACGGGTCACAAGGACGCGGCATGGTGGCGGCGCTTCGTCTGGTCGGGCCGTGAGCGCTTCCTGGGCCCCGACGAGTGCCTGGAGCTGGGGCTGATGGACGAGATCCTCGAACCGGCGCTCCTCCACGAGGCACACCCCGCCGTCTGACGGCTGCCGGGGCGCGAGCGCCCCCGGGGTCGTGCCGGCCGGCGCCGCCCGACGGCTCAGGATGCTGGGCGCGATGGCTACGGCCGGCGCCGCCCGCAGCCGGGCCGAGCTCCTCTTCGCTGCAGGAACATTTCTGCATATGCGCATATGAGGCATCATGGAGACGCGAACCGGTCGCCGGATCCTGGCCGGCGGCCCTCATCACGAAGGAGAACGCGTCCCCATGAAAGTTCTCGATCGCAAGCACGCCCTCGCGATCGCCTTCGGCCGGATCGTCATCGGAATCATCTTCCTGTGGGCCGGCCTGGAGAAGATCATCGGCGAGGGCCTCGGCACGTGGTCGGCCGCGGGGTTCCTGCAGTTCGGCACGGCCGGCACCCTCGGCTGGCCGTTCGTCAGCGGCGAGATCGCCGAGGGCACCATCTTCAACCCGACCCATGACTTCTGGGTGGCCCTGGCCTCGAATGAGGCGGCGATGTCGGTGATCAACGTCATCGTCCCGCTCGGCCAGATCGCGATCGGGACCTGCCTGATCCTGGGTCTCTTCACGCGGTTCGCCTCGGCGATGGGCACGCTGATGATGCTGCTCTTCTTCGTCGCCGCCTGGGACTTCCAGTTCGGGATCGTGAACCAGCACCTGACCTACGCGGTCATGACCTTCGGGCTGGCAGTCCTCGGCGCCGGGAACTACTACGGCCTCGACGCGACCGTCCGGCCGATGGTCAGCGATACCATCCGCCGCTGGTTCTTCTCGGGCTCGGGCGACGATTCCTGGAAGGTCGCCACCGCCTGAGCGGCCGCCACCACACCGACGGGCGGCGGCAGGCCGCCCATCTCCGCGCCACTCTGCGACCCCGCCGGCCAGGACCGGCGGGGCCGTTTCGTTCACGGGCGTTTGGTGCGACCGGCCCGCCCGAGCGTCGAACATCCGGTCGGTTTGGGCGCCCGGCCGTATACTCGCCGTCCCGTGGTCCGCCGAACCGATCCACCCGCCGGCCCCGCGTCCGCGCCCGAGCGGCGCGCGCCGCGCGACGGCGCGCCCACGCCCTGGGGCTACGCCACCGAGACCGCCGAGGACCCGCTCGCGCGGTTCGCGCCGCCCGTCGCGGCGTGGTTCCGGGGCGCCTTCGCGGCCCCGACGAAGGCCCAGGTCGACGGCTGGGCGGCGATCGCCGCCGGGGGCCACGTCCTGCTCCACGCCCCCACGGGGAGCGGCAAGACGCTCGCCGCGTTCCTGTGGGGCCTGGACCGCCTCGTGCGCACGCCCGAGCCGCCGCGGACGGCCGCGGCGGGCGCATCGGTGCGCATCCTGTACGTCAGCCCGCTCAAGGCCCTGACCTACGACGTCGAACGCAACCTCCGCGCGCCACTGGCCGGGATCGCCCTGGCCGGGAGGCGCCTGGGGACGCCCGTCCGGCCGGTCTCGATCGCGTCGCGGACCGGCGACACGCCCTCCGAGGAGCGCCGCGCGCTGGCGAAGGCCCCGCCGGAGATCCTCATCACGACCCCCGAGTCGCTCTACCTGCTCCTCACGTCGGCCGCCCGCGAGACGCTTCGCGGCGTGGAGCACGTGATCGTGGACGAGGTCCACGCGATCGCCGGGACCAAGCGGGGCGCCCACCTCGCGCTCTCCCTGGAGCGCCTCGAGCGTCTGCGGGCTCCCGACGCGCCGCCGCTCCAGCGGATCGGCCTCTCGGCGACGCAGCGGCCGCTGGAGACGATCGGCCGCTTCCTGGCCGGCGCCGGTCCGGACCGAGCCGTCACGATCGTCGACGCGGGGTCGAGGAAGCGCCTGGACCTCCAGGTGATCGTGCCGGTCGAGGACATGGGCCGTCTCGGCGAGGCGCTGCCCCTCGAAGAGCAGCCCGGCGGCCCGGTGACGGGCGGCGAGATGCGGGTCAGCATCTGGCCGGCGATCCACCCGCGGATTCTCGAGCTGATCCGGAGCCACCGCAGCACGCTGGTCTTCGTCAACAGCCGCCGCCTGGCCGAGCGGCTGGCCCAGCGCCTCAACGAGCTGGCCGGCGAGGACCTCGTGCGGGCGCACCACGGCTCGATCGCCCGCGAGCAGCGCGTCGCGATCGAGGAGGCGCTCAAGGAGGGGCGCCTGCCGGCCCTCGTCGCGACGTCGTCCCTGGAGCTCGGGATCGACATGGGGGCCATCGACCTCGTCATCCAGGTCGAATCGCCGACGTCGGTGGCGCGCGGCCTGCAGCGGATCGGGCGCGCCGGCCACCAGGTGGACGAGGTGAGCCGCGGGATCATCTTCCCGAAGTACCGCGGCGACCTCCTCGAGTGCGCGGTCGTGGCGGAGCGCATGCGCGAGGGGACGATCGAGGCCACGTCGATCCCGCGCACCCCGCTCGACGTCCTGGCCCAGCAGGTCGTCGCGATGGCGGTCATGGACCGCTGGCCCGTGGCGGACCTCCACGCCGTGGTGACGCGCGCATTCCCCTTCGAGACGCTCACGCGCGAGGCGCTCGACGGCGTCCTGGCGATGCTTTCCGGCGCCTACCCGTCCGACGAGTTCGCCGAGCTGAAGCCACGCGTCATCTGGGACCGGGTCGCCGACACGGTGGAGGGCCGGCGCGACGCGCGGGTCGTGGCCGTCACGTCGGGCGGGACGATCCCGGATCGCGGCCTGTACGGCGTCTTCGTGGCCGGCGAGGCGGGGACGCCCGGCCGCCGGGTCGGCGAGCTCGACGAGGAGATGGTCTACGAGCTGCGCGCGGGGATGCACGGCGACGTCATCGTGCTGGGCGCGAGCAGCTGGCGCGTCGCGGAGATCACGCCGGACCGGGTGATCGTCACGCCGGCGCCGGGTGAGCCCGGGAAGCTGCCGTTCTGGAAGGGCGACGCCGTCGGCCGGCCGATCGAGCTGGGCCGCGCGCTCGGCGCGTTCGTCCGCGGCCTCGAGGCCGACCTGGCGCGGGGGGTGAAGGGCCGCACGGCCGCGCTGGCCCGGCTTGCCGAGCGGCATCACCTGGACGCGCTGGCCGCCGAGAACCTCGTCGCCTACCTGGAGGACGAGCGCGAGGCGGCGGGCGCCCTCCCGACCGACCGGCGCGTCGTCGTCGAGCGCTTCCGCGACGAGCTCGGCGACTGGCGCCTGGTGATCCTGAGCCCATTCGGCGGCCGGGTCCACGCGCCGTGGGCGATGGCGATCGAGGCCCGCCTGCGCGAGCGCCTGGGCGCCGAGGTGGCCAGCATCTGGTCCGACGATGGGATCGCCGTCCGCCTCCCCGACGGCGACCTCGAGGGAGTCGAGGACGACCTCTTTCCCGACGCCGACGGCGTGGAGGACCTCGTCGTCGCGGCGGTCGGGGGCACGGCCCTCTTCGCCGCCCGGTTCCGGGAGAACGCCGCCCGGGCGCTGCTCCTGCCGCGCCGCCGGCCCGGCACCCGGACCCCACTCTGGCAGCAGCGCCAGCGGGCGGCCGACCTGCTGGCCGTGGCCAGCCGCTACGGCAGCTTCCCGATCCTGGTGGAGACGTACCGCGAGTGCCTTGCCGACGTGTTCGACCTGCCGGCCCTGCGCGACGTGCTGCGCGGCGTCGAGCGGCGCGAGATCGCCGTCCACCGCGTCGAGACGCCGCGCGCCACCCCGTTCGCCTCGTCGCTGCTGTTCGACTACGTCGCGGCGTACATGTACGAGGGCGACGCGCCGCTGGCGGAGCGGCGGGCGCAGGCCCTGGCGCTGGACCGCGACCTCCTGCGCGAGCTGCTGGGCCAGGAAGAGCTCCGCGAGCTGCTCGATCCGGCGGCCCTCGAGGAGACCGAGCTCGAGCGGCAGGCCCTCGTCGACGAGCGGATGGCCGGCTCCGTGGACCAGGTATCGGACCTGCTGCGGCGGATCGGCGACCTGTCCGAGGACGAGGTCGCCGCACGCACGCGGGGCGGTCACCCGGCCGCGCGGGAGTGGCTGGAGACGCTCGCCGCCAGCCGCCGCGCCATCGCGGTCCGGATCGCCGGAGGCGCCCGCTGGATCGCCGTGGAGGATGCGGCCCGTTACCGCGACGCCACCGGCGCCTCGCCGCCGCCCGGGACGCCGGCCGCGTTCCTCGGCGAGACGCGCGACGCCCTCGGCGGGCTGCTGGCCCGCTGGGCCCGGACGCACGGGCCGTTCCTCGCCGTCGAGCCGGCGCGCCGCTGGGGCCTGCCGGTGGGGATCGTCGAGGAGGCGCTGGGCCGCCTCGTCGAGGCGGGCTCGCTCCTGCGGGGCGAGTTCCGGCCCGGCGGCGCCGAGCGGGAGTGGTGCGACCCGGACGTCCTGCGCCTCCTGCGGCGGCGCTCGCTCGCCCGGCTCCGACGCGAGGTCGAGCCGGTGGAGCCGGCGGCGCTGGCCCGGTTTCTGCCGGCCTGGCAGGGCGTGGCCGCGGCGCCCGTGCCGGGTACGCTGGGCGCGGAGGTCCCGGCAGCGCTTCGCGGCCAGGCGGCCCTGGAGCGGCTGGCGGAGGTCGTCGACCAGCTGGCGGGCGTGCGGATCCCGGCCTCCGTCCTGGAGCGCGACGTCCTCCCCACCCGGGTGCCGGGCTACCAGCCGCGCCTGCTCGACGAGCTGGGCGCCCTCGGCGAGGTCGCCTGGGTGGGCTGCGGGCCGCTGGGCCGCGACGACGGCCGGGTGGCCCTCTTCCGGCCGGGGCGCGGGGATGCCCTGCGGGCTGCGCTCGCCGCCGGGCAGGCGGCCGCCGGCGCGGGGCTCGACGGCTCGCGGCACGAGGCGATCCGGGTGTGGCTGGCCCGGCGCGGGGCATCCTTCTACCGGGAGCTCTACGGGGCGGCCGGCGGCGGCTCGGACCGCGAGGTGCTCGACGCACTCTGGGACCTGGTCTGGGCCGGTGAGGTCACGAACGACACCTTCGCGCCGCTGCGGGCGCTGCGCTGGAAGCGGCCGGGGGGCGATCGCCGGCCACGACCGGGGCGCCTGGCGACGCTCGGGCCGCCGGAGGCGGCGGGGCGCTGGTCGCTCGTCGGTGGCGGCGCGGCGTCGGAAGCATCCGGGGTGCCGGGGGTGCCCGGACCGGCGGCCGCACCCGGGACCACGGAGCGGCTCCACGCCCTTGCCCTCGCGCTCCTCGACCGGCACGGGGTGCTGACGCGCGAGGCCGTGATCGGCGAGGACGTCGAGGGCGGGTTCGCCGGGATCTACCCGGTCCTGCGGGCGCTCGAGGAGGCGGGGCGGATCCGGCGCGGCTACTTCGTCGACGGCCTGGGCGCCGCGCAGTTCGCCCTCGCCGGCGCGATCGACCGGCTGCGCGCCGTCCGGGAGCCCGATCCCGAGCGGAGCCGGGTGGACCTGCTCGCGGCGGCCGACCCGGCCCAGCCGTACGGGGCGGCGCTCCCCTGGCCGCGTCGTGGCGAGGACGACCGTCGGCCCTTCCAGCGTGCGGCCGGGGCCCACGTCGTGCTGGTCGACGGTGCCGCGGTGCTGTACGTCGAGCGGGGTGGCAAGGGGCTGGCCTCGTTCCCCGCGGCGGACGACCCGGGGTGTGCGGCCGGGGCCCTCGCGGCGCTCGGCGGCCTTCTCGGCGAGGGCCGCCTGCGCGAGCTCGTCGTCACGCGGGTGGACGGGGTGCCGCTGGGACCCGAGCATCCCTGGCGGGCGCGCCTGGTCGAGGCCGGCTTCGTGCCCGGCTACCGGGGCCTCGCCCTGCGATCGCGCCGCTGACCGGCCGTCGAACGATCGATGCCCGAGGGCGACACGCTCTACCGCACCGCCGCCGGGCTCCGGCCGCACCTGGTGGGTCGCGCCGTCACGGCCGCGCGCGCGCGGGTGCCCGGCCCGCAGGTCAAGCGCGTCGTCGGGGCGACCGTGACCGCGGTCGAGGCCGCCGGCAAGAACCTCCTCGTCCGCTTCGACAACGGCCTGGAGCTGCGGACTCACCTCCGGATGCACGGGTCGTGGCACCGCTACCGCCCCGGTGAGCCGTGGCGTCGCCCCGCCGGCCGTGCGGTCCTGGTGCTGGAGGTCCCGGGCGCCGTCGCCGTCTGCTTCGACGCGCCCGTGGTCGAGCTGCTCGAGACGCGCGCGGAGGGGCTCCACCCTGCACTGGCAGGGCTCGGGCCGGACGCGACCGCGAACGACTTCGACCGGGACGAGGCGCTCCGGCGGCTGCGTGATCCCTCGCGCGCAGAGCTGACCGCGGCCGAGGCACTGCTGGACCAACGGGCGCTGGCCGGGATCGGTAACGTCTACAAGAGCGAGGTGCTGTTCATCGAGCGCGTCGACCCGTTCGCGATCGTGGGCGGTCTCGACGATCAGGCGCTGTGCCGGCTCGTCGACCGCGCCCGTACGCTCCTGCTGGCGAACCGGGCGTCGGCCACGCGCGTGACGACGGGAGTGGCGGGAGGCGGGCGCCCGTTGGCGGCCTCGATCGCTGCGGGCGCCGGGCACGCCGCCGGCGCCGGGCACGCCGCCGGCGCCGGGCACCTCGCGACCGGCCCCACCCGGGGCGGGCGGCTCTGGGTCTACGGCCGCGCGGGCAGGCCGTGCCGGCGCTGCGGCACCATCATCCGGGCGCTGCGCCACGGGGATCTGCCGCGCACGACCTACTGGTGCTCGAGCTGCCAACCGCCGGCCGGCGGCGACGCCGCGACGCGGGTCGCGCGCATCCCCGAGGAGGAGCCCAGATGACCGATCGAACCATCGACGTGCGCTGCGGACGCGACGGCGCCGGCTGGCTCTGCCTCGTCCGCGTCCGCGAGGGCGCCTTCGCGACGGAACATCGCGTGACCGTGAGCGGCGCTGATCTCGCCCGCCTGGATCCGGGCGCCGCAGACCCGGAGCGCCTGGTCAGCGCCGCGTTCGCCTATCTCCTGGAGCGCGAGCCGGCCTCGTCGATCCTGCGATCCTTCGACCTTCCCGTCATCGGGCGCTACTTCCCCGGCTGGGAGGCCGACGTCCGGGGCCGGCTCGGGGAGTAGGGGAGCGTCGGGCGCGTGACGACGTATGCGCCGGGGTGGCGCCGGCGACCGACATGCCGAACCGACCCCCGCGTCGACGGAGGCCGGTTCGAGCCAAGCCCGGAGTCGGCCGACGCTACGGCGTCGGTTGCCAGGTTGCGACGTAGCCGTAGCCCAGCCGGTCGCCGAAGAACGTGAGCTTCGCCGCGTTGACTGGAGCCGCGTTGGAGCCGTCCGGCTCGACCAGGTTCCAGGTCTGGTAGCCCCAGTACAGGATGTGCGCGCCGTCCGGCGTCCAGGTCGGGGCGAGGCCCTCCCCGTCGCCGTCCTTGGTGACAACCTGGGCGTCGGTGCCGTCCGGCCGGATGGTGTAGACGCTGACAAGCGCAGAACGGCCCTCGAGCTCTCGGGCGCCCTCCGTCGCAAAGACGATCCGCGAGCCGTCCGGGGACCAGTCCGGGTCGGCGGCCTTGATCCCGGCCGGGGTCGTCAGCTGGTGCAGGCCGGTCCCGTCGGCGTTGACGATCCAGATCCGCGTGTCGGACGGGTAGTCCTCGCCGGGCGCCTGCGTGTTCCGGTGGTAGGCGATCTGCCGACCGTCGGGCGACCAGGTGGGTCCGGCGATCCAGCCGCCGGAGGTTGGCGCAGCGGTCGCGGCCAGCAGGGTGACCTTGCCGGTCACGAGGTTCCGCACCGCGATCCTCGCGTCCTTGTCGTTCGTGACGCGCACGAAGGCGATCGAGCGGCCATCCGGCGAGTAGGCGGGGTCCCCGTCCTGGCACCTCCCCACGACCCCGCTGCAGTCGATGGACACGAGCCGCGGGTCGCCGCCGTCGATGCCGGCCTCCCATACCTGCGACTTCGGCTCCCACGAGCCGAAGACGACCTTCGTCCCGTCGGGTGAGATGTCCGGGGCTGCCTTGCCGTCCACGGGCGTGCCGGGTGCCAGCTCGTGGAGGCCGGTGCCGTCGGCCTTGACCAGCCAGACCTGGCGGCGGTTGAAGTCCATGGTGGTGGTCGAGCCATCCGGTGCCTGGCCGAAGTGCTCGAAGGCGATCCAGCCCGGGAGCGTGTCGTAGGCGACCGGCGTGGGTGCGGGCGTCGGGGTGGGGACCGGCGTCGGCACGGGCGACGGGGTGGCCACGGGCGGTGTCCCGGTGTCGGCGCTGCCGCGCGGCAGGAGCATGAGGCCGCCGACGGCGATCACGGCAACGGCCGCGATCGCCACGCCGGCGAGGGCGAAGCGATTCATGCGTGGGAACCTCCAAGGCGCGCGCAGGGCGCGCCGCTGTGGGATCGAAGGGAAGGCTGCGAGCACGGTCGCGACCGTCTCGCGCGGGGCGTGGTCGGGGTCTTCCTCAAGCCAGTCGGCAAGCCGCTCGTCGAACAGGGGATCGGGATGACGCGTCATGCGGGTCGCTCCTCTGACGTCACGAGGACACGATCGGGTGGGTCGAGCACGGTCCGCAGCTGACGGACCGCGTAGTGGAGGCGGGACCGCGCGGTCCCCTCGGGGATGCCCAGGGTCGCCGCGATCTCCGTCAGCGGATACCCCAGGTGGTGATGCAGGACGACCACGGCACGCTGCTCCGGTGTCAGCCGGCGGAAGGCGTGCTCGAGGTCGTGGCGCGCGGCGACGGAGCTCGCCACGTCGGATGGGCTGGTGGGTTCGACCTGCAGGACCCGGACGCGCGCGATGTGGCGCCGCTCTCCGCGGGCCTCCGCGTAGCAGGCGTGCACCACGAGGCGGTGCAGCCACGCATCGAAGCGCTCGAGGTCATGCAGCGCGGGGAGGTCCCGCCACGCGCCGAGGAGCGCCTGCTGGACGGCGTCCTGGGCCCGATGGTGGTCGCGCAGGATCCGGTAGGCCAGCGCGAAGCAGCGATCGGCGCTCTGCGCGACGAGCGAGGCGAACGCCTCCTTGTCGCCATGGCGCGCGCGCTCTACGAGCTCGGCCTGCATCTGCGCCCCCTCCCGGCGGCGGCCCACCCGGCCGCGTCAGGAAGTATGGAGCCGCCGCGGGCAGGAACGTTCATCGACGCATCGCGCCACGCTCCGCCGCGTCCGGGCGGGCGGTTCAGCCGGATGGCGTTCCCTGGTGGAACGCCATCCGCCATGCGTCGCCCTCGCCGCGCCAGATCGAGGAGCGCAGGGTGACCGAGGGCGGGCCGCCGGCCGGGCCTTCCCGGACCGAGCGATACGTGGCGAGCGCGACGTCGGGGGCCAGGAGCCGAACGGAGAACCCGTCGATGCGGATTACCGGCGGCGCGGCGTCACCCTCGGCGGCGAGGGCCTCCACGAGCGACGCACGATCGTAGACCCGTCCCGACCTGCCGATCTCGGCGAAGTCCGGGGCCAGGCGGGCCTCCAGCTCTGCGCGCGAGCTCCGGATGTCCGGCCGGAGCAGATCCTCTTCGAGGCCCTGAAGGTGAAGGACGAGATCGTGCGGGGCTTCCATGCGGCTCACGGTACCGCAGGGTCCGGCTCACGGTACCCCAGGGTCCGGCTCACGGTACGGCACCGTCCGGCTACCATCGCGGCCATGTGCGAGCTGCTGGCCGTCCGCGCCGCCGACCCCTTCGCGCTCGGTGACCTGTGGGACGTGGCCGCCGGCCTCGAGCGCTACGGGCTGGCCGGGTACGGGTGGGGCGTTGCCTGGGTGCGCCCGGATGGGAGCCTCGCGAGCCATCGCGCCACCACCGCCTTCCGCGACGACCCGCGCCGGGAGGAGATCGGGCCGGACCAACACCACGGCCGCGCTGGTCCACCTGCGGCGCCCCTCGCGCTTCTCGTGGCTCGGGATCGCCGACACGCAGCCGTTCCTCGATGGCGCGGGCCGGTTTGCCTTCGCCCACAACGGGGAGCTGGAGCGCCATCGCCGCTTCCGTGACGCGTACCGCGCCGCCGGGCGGATCCAGGGGAAGGCCGACTCCGAGGTGGGGATGCGCTGGCTCGAGGACGCGTGGGAGCTCGACCGACCGGCCGGCGACCTCCTTGCGGCGCTCCACGAGGCGATGGGCGGCGTGGCCAACCTGGCCGTCCTGGAACCGGGCGGGGCGACGACCATGTACGCCGGCAACGACGAGAACCCCGTCTTCGGGTTCCGCCTGGGCCGGCTGAGCTGCCTGGCCACCGGGGTCTACTCGCTGGACCGGTCGGTATTCCGGCTGGTGGCACCGGGGGCACGGGAGCGCCGCCTCGTCGGCCGGGGCAGCGCCGTCACGCTCTGACGCGCTCGCCGCAGGCCCGCTTCCGGGCCCGACCGCGGATCTGCCACGCAGCCACCATCGGTTCGCGTGGGTGATCCGGCAGAAGCCGGTCAAACCTCCACCCACGGACCATTGGCCGGGTCGCCGACCACGCATGCGCTTGCCGGCACGCTGTCGGTCCAGCGGCCGGGCGTGTGACTCGGCGTCCTGAGCACGGCTGCGCGCCGGGAGCGACCGAGGCGGCGCCGAGGGCGCCGGGACATTGACCGACGACCTGGCCAACTGTCCCCCGGCGCAATTCCGGCCACATGCGGGCCGGACGAGCGCCGAGCGGTCCCTGGTCATGGGGACGGCCAGCTCCGGCGGTTGCCGTGTTGCCGGCCGGTTGCCGTGTCGCCGGCCGGTTGCCGTGTCGCCGGCCGGTTGCTGTCAGCCCTTCGGAGCTCCCGGGCTGACCCCGAACGCCCGTCGCACGCGCGCCACGGACACGGCGGGCCGGCGCAGGTCGACGGCCCAGCTGCGCCCCCAGGCCATCCAGGTCGCCGGCCGGAGGTAGCGCACCGGATCGGGGTCGCGCCAGAGCCACGGGACGAGGCACCAGGCGAACACCAGGTAGTCCACGCGCGCCGGGCGCGGGAAGGCGAACACGACCTGGAGCTGCACGAGCGTCGCATCGAGCGTCAGGACCGACAGCCCGACCGCGATCGCGAGGAAGAGCACGCCCCATCCGCGGGCCCTCGGCGCCAGCAGCGGCAGGAAGACGATCGGCACCCACTTGAGGGCCGTGGCAAGGGCCCACAGGAGCCCCGCGGTGCGCGGCGCGGTGAACTGGGCCGCCCAGATCATGAAGACCAGGAGCAGGTTGATGTTCCCGGTGTCGAGGTTCGCCAGGAAGGGGAACCCGAGGATCACGACGGTGACCGCCGTCGCAACCGGGCGGAGCCGGTAGGCCCACCCGATCGACCAGGCGAGCAGCATGATCGTCCCGGCTCTCCAGACGAACCAGGCGACGTCCCACGGCAGGAGCGCCCAGGGCACGAAGAGCGGCAGGAGCCACGGGGCGTAGACGTAGGGCATGAACGGGCCCGTCGGGTGATAGGGGTCGCCCCCGTTGAGCCAGATCCGGACCGCCGCCCAGTACGCGCGCGCGTCCGCGCCGGCGAGCTCTCCCCGCGCGAAGAGGGCCGCGAAGCCCACCCCGGCCGCGATTCCGAGGAGCAGGATCGCTGCGAGGTGGCGAGGCTGGCGGAGCCGGCCGGCCTCGCGCCGCAGCGCGCGGCGCAGCACGCCGGCGTGTGCCCGCGCACGCGTGGACCCCGGGAGCGCCACCGAATGGGACATCGCCGGCGGAGTATCGCACGGCCGTTCCGGCCGCCGGTATACTCCGCGGACCCATGCGTACCGGCCATCTGATCGTGATCGGCGGCGCGGAGGACAAGATCCGCGACCGGGTCATCCTCAGCCGGTTCGTCGCGCTCGCCGGCGGCAGCGACGCGCGGATCGCCGTCATCGCGACGGCCTCGTCGTTCGCGGCGGAGGTGGCCGAGCGCTATCGCCAGGTCTTCACGGACCTCGGCGCGGCGCGCGTGGACCCGATCCTTGCCCAGGCCCGACCGGCGGCCAACGACGAGACGTTCGTCGGTCTCGTGGAGCGCGCCACGGGGATCTTCCTGACCGGCGGGAACCAGCTGCGGCTGTCCTCGACGATCGGCGGGACACGCCTCTCGCGCGCCATCGACGAGCGCTACCACGCCGGTGCCGTGGTGGCCGGCACCAGCGCCGGTGCGTCGGCCCTCTCGACGCACATGATCGCCTTCGGCGCCTCCGGCCTGACGCCCAAGCAGCGCATGGCCCAGATCAGCGCCGGCCTCGGGCTCCTGCCGGGCGTGATCATCGACCAGCACTTCCAGCAGCGGAACCGGCTCGGCCGGCTCCTCGCCCTCGTCGCCCAGAATCCGAGCCTGCTCGGCATCGGGATCGACGAGGACACCGCCGGGGTCGTGACCCCGGACCACGTCGTCGAGGTGATCGGCCGGGGGAGCGTCACGATCGTCGACGGCACCGCCGCCGAGACCGATGCCTGGGAGGTTGCCGGGCACCGGCCGCTCATGATCAGCAACGTGGTGATGCACTCGCTGCCCGCGGGATACCGGTTCGATCTCCGGCGCCGGGTCAGGATCGCGACGCCGGCACTCCGGTCGATCACGAGCGGGGAGGTAGCCTCCGAGTAGCCGGCGGGCGACCGACCGGCGCAGGCGACGAAGGGAGTGGCGAAGGTGGCCCGGACGAGCCGCACGAAGGACGCGAAGGGTGCGACGGGCACCCCGGTCGCGCAGCCGCCCGCGGGCCCGGCGCCCGACGCCGCCGAGCCGGCCACCCCCGAGCCGGCCACCGCCGATCGCGCCCGTGCGACCCTGCGCATCCTCGAGAGCCGCGTCCTCCGAGGCCCGAACTACTGGTCGCCCAAGCCCGTCGTCCGGATGCTCGTCGACCTCGGCGACCTGGAGCGCTGGCCCAGCAACAGGATCCCGTACTTCACCGACGCCCTCGTCGACATGCTGCCGACGCTCGACGACCACGCCTGCTCGCTGGGCCGGCGCGGCGGCTTCATCAGCCGGCTCCGCGAGGGGACCTGGATGGGCCACGTGACGGAGCACGTCGCCCTGGAGCTGCAGTGCCTCGCCGGGACCGAGGCCCGCCACGGGAAGACCCGCTCGGCCGGCGCGGAGGGCCGCTACCACGTCATCTACGAGTACGGCGAGGAGCAGGTCGGCCTCGAGGCCGGCCGGATGGCGGTCGACCTCGTCAACCACCTCGTCGACCCGGACGACCCCGCCCACGCGTTCGACCTCGGGGCCGAGCTCGAGCGCATCATCCTCCTCGCGGAGCGGCTCGCCTTCGGCCCATCCACGCAGGCCCTCGTCGACGAAGCGATCGCCCGCGACATCCCGGTCCTCCGCCTGGACCGCTACTCGCTGGTCCAGCTGGGCCAGGGCGTCCACCAGCAGCGGATCCGGGCCACGATGACCAGCCGGACCTCGGGGATCGCGGTCGATATCGCGTCGGACAAGAGCCTCACGAACCAGCTCCTCTCGGCCGCCGGGCTGCCCGTGCCGCGCGCCGAGGTCGTGGAGACGCAGGAGGAGGCGGTGGAGGCCGGCGAGCGCCTGGGCTACCCGGTGGTGGTCAAGCCGCTCGACGGGAACCACGGGCGCGGCGTGGGGCTGGACCTGCGCCACGCGGAAGCGGTGCGAAGCCACTTCCCGGAGGCGAAGCGCCAGAGCCGGGGTGGGGACGTCGTGGTCGAGTCGTTCATCACCGGGCACGACTACCGGGTCCTCGTGATCGGCGGTCGGCTGGCGGCTGTGGCCCAGCGGGTCCCGGCCTCGGTGACGGGGGACGGC
Organism: uncultured Chloroflexia bacterium; assembly: GCA_963725875.1. Taxonomy (GTDB): domain Bacteria; phylum Chloroflexota; class Limnocylindria; order Limnocylindrales; family CSP1-4; genus CTSoil-043. Next base: position 98,338 of record CAVRZZ010000005.1, read on the forward strand.
GAGCACAGCGTGCGCCAGCTCGTCGACGTCGCCAACAGCGATGTCAGGCGCGGGATCGGGCACGAGAAGGTGCTGACGCGGATCCGGCTGGACCCCGCAGCCGAGGAGATCCTCGCCGAACAGGGCTTCGGCCCCGACGACGTCCCGGCGGCCGGGACCTGGGTCAAGCTCGCCCTCACCGGGAACATGTCCACCGGTGGCACCTCCATCGACCGGACCATGGAGGCGCACCCCGACAACGTTGAGATCGCCGAGACGGCCGCGCGCGTCGTCGGCCTCGACGTGGCCGGCATCGACTTCATCTGCCCCGACATCACGGAGCCCGTCCGGGAGACCGGCGGCGGGATCGTGGAGGTCAACGCCGCCCCCGGGTTCCGGATGCACACTCACCCGACCGAGGGCGAGCCGCAGTACGTCGCGAAGCCGGTCCTCGACCTGCTGTTCCCACCGGGCACCCCGGCCCGGATCCCGATCATCGCGGTGACCGGCACGAACGGGAAGACGACGACGGTCCGGATGATCGCCCACATCTTCAAGCTGATGGGACGCCGGGTCGGCATGACCTCGACCGACGGGATCGTGATCGACGGTCGCCTGACGAAGAAGGGCGACATGTCGGGGCCGAAGTCGGCCCGGATGGTGCTCCAGAACCCGACGGTCGACATGGCCGTCTTCGAGGTGGCCCGCGGCGGGATCGTCCGGGAGGGGCTGGGCTACGACCGCAACGACGTCGCCGTCGTCACCAACGTCACCGGTGACCACCTGGGCCTGGGCGGCATCGACACGATCCGCCAGCTTGCCTCGGTGAAGAGCGTGCTCGTCGACGCCGTGCCCAAGACCGGCACCGCCGTCCTCAACGCCGACGACCCGCTCGTCGCCCGCATGGCCCGCGGGGCGGGGGGCCGCGTCGTCTACTTCAGCATGGCCACGGAGAAGGGGAGCGAGGGCTGGGACCGGATCGACACGCACTGCGGGCGCGGCGGCGCGGCGTTCGCCCTCCAGCCGGTCCCCGACGGCGAGCTGATCGTCCTGCGTCTCGGCGCGCGGACGATGCCCGTCCTCTACACGCACCTCGTCCCCGCGACGTTCGGCGGCAAGGCCCGCATGAACGTCGCGAACGCCCTGGCGGCCGCCGCTGCGGCGTGGTCGGCCGGCGCCCACCTGCACGACATCCGGCAGGGCCTGCGGACGTTCACGACGTCCTTCTTCCAGGCGCCGGGGCGCCTCAACCTCGTCGAGCAGGGCGGCGTGCGCCTCGTCATCGATTACAGCCACAACGTGGACGGGATGCGCCAGCTGGCCGACTTCGTGAGGCGCATGGTCGAGACGACGCCTGCGAAGGGCGGGACGCCGGCGAAGCCGGGCGTGCCGGCCCAGCGCGGTCGCGCGATCGGCGTCATCGGGATCCCGGGCGATCGTCGCGACGCGGACCAGCACGACTACGGCTACCTGGCCGCGGGCGCATTCGACGAGATTTACGTGCGCGAGGACCGCAACCTGCGCGGCCGCAAGCCGGGCGAGACGTCGGCCAACGTCGTGCGCGGCGTGCGCGCCGCCCAGGCCCGGGGCGGGGCCGTGACGACGAGGGTGGAGCGGATTCTGGACGAGATGGCCGCGGTCCGGATGGCAATCCGGCACGCGGTGCCCGGCGACCTCGTGGTCTGCTGCGTGGACGACGCCGTGGGGGTCTACCGGCTCGCCAACGAGCTCCTGGGCGTGCCGGGCGCAACCAGCGCCATCAGCGATCCGGGCGAGCTCGACGCGCCCGCCGGATAGCGGGTGGGGGTCCGTCCGAGTCCGACGACCTACCCGCGGTGAGGCCTCGCCGTCATCCTGGGCACCAGCTCCCGCAGCTCGGCGGGGGTGTCCACCGGGCGCGCCCCGAGGCCGGCGAGCAGCGCGAAGACATCCTCGCGTTCGGCGTGGCACATCAGCGCCACCACGGCCGGCTGGTCGGGGCGGCCGTGGGCGTCCGGCCCGGCGGCCAGGGCAAGCTCGGCGCGGACGGCCTCGACCTCGGTCTCGTAGACGGGGACGGCAGCCGGATCCGGCGCCGCGCGTCCGCTCGCGGCCGCCTCCCGCGCCCCCTCCGCGATGCCGGCGCGGAGAACCGCGACCATCTCCTCGCGGTCACGCCCGCGCAGGTACGCCCGGGTCTCCTTGATGGCGACCCGCCCGGCGCGCGCGCCGGCGATCCGCCCGATCCCGCGGATCGTGTCGTCCGGGCGGTCGCCGGCCGTCCCGATGATGAGCGTCACCGGCCACGTCCGGGCGGCGCCGCCCGCCGCGATCCCGTCGGCCACGTCGAGGAGCGCCTCGAGGCCGGCCTCGTTGTGGGCGAAGTCGACGATCACCACGCGCCGCCCGTGGCGGAACAGGTTCAGCCGCCCCGGCGAGCGGTCGGCCGACGGCCGGAAGTCGCGCAACCCGTCGGCCACCTGCGCCAGGGTTGCGCCCATCGCCCGCGCCCCTGCCGCCGACGCGAGCGCGTTGGCGACGTTGTGGCGGGCCAGCCCGCCGAGCGTCACCGGGATCTCCTCGACATCGACGATCGGCCGGGTCTCGCCGGCCTCCAGCTCGGCCAGCGTCCCGCGCCGGACCAGGTACGTGCGCCCGCCGCGCTCCACGTGGGTGCGCAGGGCCGCCGAGAGCGTCGGCTCGAGCGAGAAGTAGGCCACCCGTGCGCGCACGAGCGCGGCGACCGCCGCCACGTGCGGGTCGTCGGCGTTGAGGACCACCCAGCCATCGGGCTTCGTGATCCGGCAGATCGTCGCCTTCGCCGCCGCCAGCTCGGTGAGCGTGTGGATCCCCTGGAGGTCGAGGTGATCCGCGCTGACGTTCGTCAGGACGCTCGCCTCGTTGCTCTCGTAGCCGACACCCTTGAGCAGGATCCCGCCGCGTGCCGTCTCCAGGACCGCGACGTCCACGTCGGAGCGGCTCAGGATCGCGGCCGCGCCCCCGGGGCCGGTCCAGTCGCCGGGCTCCACCATCCGGCCGTCGACGAGGATCCCATCGGACGTCGTGAACCCGACGCGTCGCCCGGCCCGCCCCAGGACGTTGGCGATCATCCGGGTCACGGTGCTCTTGCCGTTCGTGCCGGAGATGGAGATCACCGGGATCTGGCGGGCGCTGTCGCGGATCATCCCGGGCCCGTGCGCCGTCGCCCCCGAGATCCGCCGGGTCGCGGCCACGACGTCGGGATGGTCGGAAGGGATTGCTTCGGGGTCCAGCCGTTCCTCGGCGGCCAACCGCCAGGCGGACTCCGCCAGCGCCCGCGCGCGCTCGGCACCGCGCCACGGGAAGGAGACGATCCAGTGCCCGGGGTCGGCGCCGCGGTGGACGTGGACCTCGTCGGCGGACCCCTTGCCGGCCTCCACGCGCAGGCGCCCGCACCACTCGGCCAGCCGTGAGACCGACGCCGGGCGGCGGCTCGGCGGGACGTTCGCCCAGAGGCGCGTGGCCACGCCGTCGGCGGCGTCGCGCTCGCCGTGCCAGGCTTCCTCGGCGCCCACGGCAACCTCGACCTTCACCGCCGGCTCGAGGCGGTAGACGTTCGGGCCTTCCAGGAGTCGGATCTCGACGAGGCGCACGGTGCGCGGAGGATACCGGGCGGCGCCCGTGCCGTGCCCGCCCTCCTACACTTGCGCCATGCCGACCCCGCCCGTCGCCCTCGACCTGGTCTCCCCGGCCGAGCTGGCCGCCCTCGAGCGTCGAATCGGGGCCGCCGAGCCCGCCTTCCTGGCCGACCTCGGGCGCCTGGTGAACCTCGACTGCGGGAGCTACACGCGCGACGGCGTCAACGAGGTGGCAACCTGGGTTGCCGCGTTCCTCGCGCGCATCGGCGGCGAGGTGACGCGCCATCCCGATCCTGACGGCGTCCTGGGCGACACGGTCGAGGCGGTCTTCCGCGGGCAGCGCGGCGGCCCCCGGGCGCTCCTGCTCGGCCACACGGACACGGTCTTCCCGGAGGGAACGGCGGCCGCGCGTCCCTTCGCGGTCCGCGACGGCATCGCGACGGGCCCCGGCGTGACGGACATGAAGTCGGGCCTCCTGGCGCTGCTGTACGGCCTGGAGGCGGCCCTGGCGACCGGGCCGCTTCCCTTCGAGCGCCTGACCGTCATCGCGAACCCCGACGAGGAGATCGGCTCACCCTCGTCCACGCCCCACGTCGAACGGGTCGCCCTGGCCAGCGACGTGGCTTTCAGCCTGGAGTGCGCGCGGGCCAATGGCGACGTCGTCTCCTCCCGGAAGGGGACCGGCGACTACGTCCTCACGGTGCGCGGCCGTGCCGCCCACGCCGGCGTCGAGCCCGAGAAGGGGCGCAGCGCGATCCTCGCCGCCGCGCACCTCGTCGTCGGGCTCCACGGGCTGACGGGCCGCTGGCCGGGCGTGACCTGCAACGTCGGGGTCATCGAGGGCGGCAGCCGCCCGAACGTCGTCGCCGAGCGGGCGGACCTGCAGGTCGACCTGCGGGCGGTCGACCGGGCCGGGATGGAGGCTGCCGATGCGTCGATCCGGGCCCTGGCGGCCGCCCCCGCGGTCTCCGACGTGAAGGTCGACGTCGACCTCCGCCACCGCCACTGGCCGATGGAGAAGCTCGAGCGGTCCGGGCGCCTGGTCGAGCTGACGCAGGGCCTGGCCGAGGGCCTGGGCTTCGCCGTGCGCGACGCCGCGACGGGCGGGGCGTCGGACGCCAACACGACCGCCGGCCTGGGCGTGCCGTCGCTCGACGGGCTGGGTCCCGTCGGCGGCATGGACCACTCGCCCGAGGAGTGGCTGGACGTCACGAGCATCGTGCCGCGCACCGCGCTCTTCGCGGCGCTGCTGCTCGCCACGGGCCGCGACCCCGCCGTCCGCGCCTGGCGGAGCCTGGCCGGGTGACCGGGGATCGCGGCCGGATGACCGGGGAGCGCGGCGGTGCGTGCGCGGGTGGCGGATCGCGCTCGGGTGGCGTGGTGGAGGCGCGCCGGCGCTGAAGGGCGCCGGGACGCCTGCGCAGGACGGCCATGCACCCGGGAGCGCTTCTCCAGCGGGCGATCCTGCCGGCGTACGCGAGCAGCGCGGCAAGGATGCTGGCCCGGGCGGTGCGCGGGCCGACGCGCCATCCGGGAACCGCGGCGAGCATCCTGCCCGCCGTCATCGAGCGCTGCTGGGACGGCCGGCGTTACGACGCCTCCGGGGGCCAGTTCCGCCAGCTCTGGGCGCGGGACTTCGGCTTCGCCGCCCCGGCGCTCGTGCGGCTCGGCCACGGCGCCCGGGTCGACGCCTCCCTCGACTGGGCGCTGACGGCATGGGGGCGGGCCGGTCGGATCACCACCACGATCTTCCCCGGCGCCCGGCCGGCGGACGTCTGGGACTACGGCGTCGACTCGCTGCCCTTCGTGCTGCGTGCGCTCCGGGCGGCGCCGGCTGGCGAGCGCCTGGTGGCCGCCCACGGGCGCCTGCTCGGGGCAGAGGTCGCCCGCTACGGCCGCACGGTCATCGACCCGGCGACCGGGCTCGTGCGGGCCGGGCGCCGCTTCTCCACGCACCGGGACACGGTGGCGACCAGCTGCAACGCGTACGCCAACGCGATGGTCGCCCTGCTCGAGCGGGAGCTCGTCGAGACGGGCTGGTTCGGGCTGCCCGTCGCGCCGGGCGCCGCCGGGCGGCTGGTCGACGCGTTCTGGCGCGGCGACCGGTTCGGCGAGGGCCCCCGCGGCACGCCCGAGGAGGACCTCGTGACCGGCGACGCGAACGTCGTCCCGTTCTGGCTCGGCATCGTGCCGGATGACCTCGGGGCGCGGGCGATGCTCGACACCATCGATGCCGCGGGGCTTACGGACCCCCTGCCGCTCCGCTACAGCGCCGCGCCGTCGGCGGCGGAGGACGCGGTGCAGCGACTGTTCGTGCCGGACTACCAGGGCACGGCGATCTGGACCTCGCTCGCGGCGATGGCGACCGAGGTGGCGCTGCGGGTCGACCCGGAGCGGGGTGAGCGCTGGCTTCGCGGCCACCTCGCGATCGTCGAGCGCGACGGCACCATGTGGGAGGTCCTCGACGACGACCTGCAGCCCTACCGCGGGCGGTTCGGCCTCTGGCGCGCCGACGAGGCGATGCTGTGGGGCGCGCTGTTCCTCGACCTGCTGCGGCGGCCCGGGCCACCCGAGCCCCGCTGACGGTACCGGCCGGCGGAGGCGGGGCTACGCGATCCCGGCCGCCCGCAGGGTCGCGGTGAGGACGACCGCCACCAGGAGCCCGAGAGCGAGGTTGTGGCGCCAGGCGACGATGGCGGCACAGGCGAGGACGGCGAGCACGTCGGGGCCGGCGCTGAGCGCCGGACGGCCGTCCGGGCCGATGCCGATCAGCACCTCCGAGGCGGCGATCGAGCCGAGGACCGCCGGGCCCACGAGGCGCAGGTACTCCAGCGCCCGCGGGGGCAGTCGCTCGAAGCGGGGCACGAGGAGCGGGATCGCTCGCGCCGGGTAGGTGACGGCGAACATCAGGACGGCAAGCCCGACCAGCTGGATGCTCACGGGACCATCCCGTCCTCGCTCCGGTCCGCCCGCGCGAAGGCATCCGGATCGGCCGGCAGCTCGTCCGGCTCCGGGATCGCGGGGTTCCGGCGGGGGATTGCGAGGCCCGCCACCGGTCCCAGGAGGCCGCCGGCGACGACGCCCATTCGCGGGTCGACGGCAAGGCCCACGAGCAGGGCGACCGCGATCCCGGCCGCGAGCGCTACGACCTCCCGGCGCCCCGTGGCCAGGCCGACCGCGAGCCCGGCCATCGCCGCGGGGAAGACGACGTCGAGCCCGAGCGCCGCCGGGTCTGGGATCGCCCGGCCGCCGACGTACCCCAGGAGGGTCGCCAGGTTCCAGGGGACGAAGACGCCGGCGATCGCCGCAATCCAGTAGCCGCGCCGGTCCGCGAACCCGAGGCGCCGGAAATGGACCAGCGAGAGGGCGAACGCCTCGTCCGTCAGGACATGGGCCATGGCGGCGCGCTCCGGCCGCGGCCGGCCGCGCAGCCATGGCGCCAGGGCGGCGGAGTAGAGGGCGTGGCGCGCGTTGACGAGGCCCGTGAGCAGGACGATCGCCGGCCAGCCGAACCCCGCGGCCACCATCCCGGCGGCGGCGAACTGGGAGGCCCCGGCGAAGACGATCGTGGAGAAGGCCGCGGCCTCGAGGATGGAGAACCCGGCGCCGCGGGCCGTGAGGCCGAAGACGACGCCGAACCCGGCGGCCGACGCGACGATCCCGGCCATGTCGAGGACCAGGCGGCGGCGGGACGCGCGGAGGACGTCGGGCGGTGGCCCGGCGGGGTGCGCCGGGGCGACGGCGGGCGAGCCCCCGGTCCCGGGCGCGGTCAGCGGAGGGCCGTCTTCCCGCAGCGGTCGCAGACGGTGACCACCGCGTGGCGATCGCGCGCGTAGCCGGCGACGTGCAGGTTCCCCCCGCACCCGGCGTGGTGATAGGTCCACCAGCGGTCGTTCGCGTCGAGCGGGACCGACTCGCCGGCGACAGTGACGTCGAGCCCCTCGTGCGCGGCGAGCGTCGCGGCCACGGCGGCGGCCCGTTCGGCCTCCGTCTCGGAGGAGTAGGGGTAGGACTGGGCGACGTTCGAGGTCACGCGGGCCTCCGGTGAGAGCGTGGACGGGCGAGGAGGACGGTGGCGAGTATCGCACGGCGTCGGGCGGCCCTGCCGCACGTCGGGCGCGTGTTGCGCCCCGGATCCCCGGGTCACGGCGGCCCGCCGGAGCGTGGTCAGGCGGGGGGCTCGCCGAGGGCGCGGCGCCACGCCGCCTCGAGCGTCTCGACGGTCGCCGGTGGGAGGTGACCCCGGAGCGCCGCCGCGCAGGCCATGTTCCAGGTGGCGACGATCGCCAGGCGGGGATCCCACGGGGCGAGCGCGTCCTCGATGAGGCCGATCGACGCGTCCTGGACCTGCCGCTTCTGGCGAGGCGGGAAGAACAGCCGTGACAGGCCGTCGAGCCCCGATGGCTTCCGGGCGAAGCGTGCCGCGACCCGCTCGACGTCGAGGCCGGTCAGGCCCGTCGCGAGGGCGGTCACGACGTCCCCGAAGAGGTCGTCCAGCTCCGCCTCGTCCTCGCTGGAGGGGCGTGGGCCGTCCCACCACGCGAAGACGAACCCCTTGTCGACGTGGCGGTGCGCCTTCTCCTCCTTCAGGACCCGGACCGCGGCGTCGAGGCCGTGAAGGTCGTCGACCGTGAGTGCCGCGATCCGCCGGAGGAGCGCGGCGCGCGGGCCGGGATAGAGGAACGGCCGGCGCTCGGACATCAGCGCGCTCCGGGGAACGCAGACGACGCGCTCACCAGGCCGCCGGCAGGCCGGGCGACCGCGGGTCGGTGGCCGCGGCCAGGGTCCCGTCGCGGGCGGGGCCGCCCTCGACCAGCTCGATCGCGTGGGCGTGGCCCAGCCCAGCGTCGAACGGCGCTCGCACGTCGAGGCGGTGGCCCATCGCGGCGAGCTCGTCGAGGAGCCCGGCGCGGAAGCGCGGCTCGATGTCGACCAGCTCGGGCGGGGCGAAGTGGGCCGGTGGGCCGGGCGACCAGCGCGGCGCGGAGACGGCGGTCGCCACGTCCACCCCGCCGTCGACGAGCGCCGAGACGACCTGGGCGTAGATCGCGGGCTGGACGTCGCCGCCCATGCTCCCGTGCACCACCCACGGCCGCCCGTCCCGGAACAGCATCCCGGGGAGCAGCGTGTGGAGCGTCCGCTTCCCGGGGGCCAGCACGTTCGGGTGGTCCGGGTCGAGGCTGAAGTAGCTGCCGCGGTTCTGGTAGGCGATCCCCGTCGCCGGGTCGACGACCCCGCTGCCGAACCCGGCGTAGTTCAATTCGATGAGGCTGACCGCGTTGCCGGCCGCGTCGACGACGCCGAGCCAGATCGTCCCGCCGCCCTTCGGCGCCCGGGACGCGGGCGGGACGGAGGCACGGGTCGGGGAGATCCCGCGCGCCAGCTCCTCGCCGTAGGCGGGGTCCAGCAGGTGGGCCACGGGCACGTCCACGAACGCCGGGTCGGAGAGGTGCGCGTCGCGGTCCGCCAGGGCGCGCTTGGTCGCTTCGATTCCGAGGTGGACCCAGCGGGCATCGGCGCCTGCCGTGGCGCCGCCGGCTCCCGGCGCGAACCCCTCGCGGCCGGGTGGCTCCAGCGCCTGCAGGATGTTGAGGATCTCGAGGGCGACCACCCCGGAGCTGTTGGGCGGGTGGGTCGTCGCACGGGCGCCCCGATAGTCGAGCACCAGCGGCGTCGCCCACGTCGACGTGTGCGCCGCGAGATCCGCCGCCGAGATCGGGCTGCCGGCCGCGGCGAGGCCCGCCGCCTGCCGCGCGGCCAGCGCCCCGGCGTAGAAGTCGTCGGCGCCGGCCCCCGCCAGGCGCTCGAGCGTCGCAGCCAGCGCCGACAGGCGGACCCGCTCGCCGGCTCGCCAGGGGCGGCCGTGCGGCCGGTAGGTCGCCGACCAGCCCCGGGCGCCGTCGCCGAGCTCGCGGGCGAAGAAGGGCGCTGAGCCCTCGACCGCCCGGACGAAGTGCTCGTCCGCCGGGAACCCGCCCCCGGCAAGCCGGATCGCGGGGTCGAAGAGGTCGGACCACGGCAGGCGCCCGAAGCGGGCGTGGGCGTCGCCCCAGGAGCGGACCGCCCCCGGCACGGTGATCGTGAGCGGTCCCCGGAAGGGAAGCGTCGCGAGGCCGCGGGCGCGGAGGTCCGCCGGATCCACGGCCGCCGGGGCGCGGCCCGACCCGTTGAGCGCCACCTGGGTTCCCGAAGCCTCGTCCCAGGTCAGCCAGAAGGCGTCGCCGCCGAGGCCGCAGGCCTCGCCGAAGACGACGGCGAGGACGGCGTTCGTCGCGATCGCCGCGTCGACGGCGCTCCCCCCGGCGCGCAGCGCCTCGAGGCCGGCGGCCGTTGCGAGATGGTGCGGTGCGACGACGGCGCCGTTCGCGCCGCGAGCGAGGGGAGCCGGGACGAGGGGTCGGGGAGCTTCCATCCGGGGATTGTAGGCGTGCCCTCGCCACGCGCTCCGTCGGCCGCGTACGCTGCGCGGGATGGATCGCTCGCTGTGGGCCGTCGTGATGGGGACGTTCACCCTCCGGTTCAGCACGGGGCTGACCGGGGCGATGCTCGTGTACTACCTCGACGACCTGCCCGCCTACGGCGGCGAGCGGGTCGACGCCGTGGTGCTGGGCCTCTTCACGGCCTCGTTCTTCGCCGCGGAGCTGATCCTGTCGCCAATCTTCGGGACCCTGGCCGACCGGTTCGGCTACCACCGGATCATGGAGCTGGGTCCCGCCTTCGGCGCGGTCGCCGTGATCCTCACCGGCCTCACCACGTCCCTCGTCCTCCTCGGCGGCACCCGCTGGCTGGAGGGCGCCTCCACGGCGGCCAGCGTGCCGGCCATCCTGGGCTTCGTGGCGGTCGCGACCGTCGGCGACGAGGCCCTGCGCGGGCGTGCGGTGGCCCGCTTCGAGGCCGCGACGCTCGCCGGGCTCGGCGGCGGGATCGTCGCCGCCGGGGTGGTCTACACCGCGCTCGGCAACGTCGCCTTCTTCGCCAACGCGGTCCTGTACGGGGTCTCGTGGTGCATCTACCGGTTCGGCATCAGCGACCCGCGGGTCGAGCACGGCGGCCGCGAGCACGAGCAGCGGACGACGCTGCGCCGGTACTGGGAGATCCTGCGCGGCGCCCACGTCTGGCTGCTGGCCCCGACCTGGATCGCGATCAACGCCGTCATCGGGCTGTGGACGGCCCAGTCCATCTTTCAGCTCATCCGCGACCCGCAGCCGGCGTACGCCGACCAGCTCCTCATGCAGGGCTTCTCACCCCTCGCGGTGAGCGCCGGGCTGGGCGTCGGGATGCTGATCTTCTTCGCCGGGCTGGTCTACTGGGGCAGCCGGTTCAAGCGCCTGCGACGGACGAGGATCATCGGCTACGGGATCGCCGGCGGGGGCGTGCTGGCCACGGCCGCCCTGGCCTTCAACCACGGCGCCGGGCTGCCGACCTGGATGCTCGGCGCCTTCCTCCTCCTGATCGTCGGCGGCCTGTTCGTCCTCGCCGGTGCCACGCCGGCCGCCCTCGGGCTCCTGGCGGACATGTCGGAGCCCTATCCCCGCGACCGGGGGGCGATCATGGGGCTCTACTCCGTGTTCCTGGCCGTCGGGCAGATCATCGGGAGCCTGGCGGGCGGCGTGGCGGCCGATGCGCGTGGCATCGACGGGCTGCTGCTGGCCACCCTGGTCCTCCTCGGCGTGGCGCTCCTGCCGCTCTGGCGGCTGCGCGCCTACGAGCACCGCGCGGGCCTCGTGGAGGCGGAGGTCCCGGCGCGCTGAGTGGGCCACCGCCTCTACCCCCCGGTCGGGCGGTCGTATGATTCGCGGCGGGGGCAGACGAGGAGGTTTCCATGGGACGCGTCGCGGTCATCACCGATTCCACGGCCGACCTGATGCCCGAGATGGCCGCCGCGGCCGGGCTGCGGGTCGTCCCGCTGTTCGTCACGTTCGGCGACGAGGAGTTCCGCGTCGGCGTCGACCTGTCCACGGAGCAGTTCTGGGCCCGGATGCTGGCCCCCGACGCGCCCTTTCCCACCACGGCCGCGCCGTCGCCGGGCACGTTCCGGGAGGCGTTCGAGGCCTGCTTCGCCGAGGGGGCCGAGGCGATCGTGTGTCCCACGATCGGATCCAAGCTGTCGGCGACGTTCCAGAGCGCGACCCTGGCGGCCCAGGCGCTCCCCGACCGCGAGATCCATGTCATCGACACGGGGTCGACGTCGATGTCGACGGGGATCCCGGCACTTCTCGCCTCCGAGATGGCAGCGGCCGGCGCCCCGGCCGCGGAGATCGCGGCCGCAGTCCGCGACCGCCTGCCCGACCTCGACCTCTTCGTCGCCATCGACACCCTGGAGTACCTCCGGAAAGGCGGGCGTCTGTCGCCGGCGCGGGCGGCGATCGGCACGGTCCTCTCCGTCAAGCCGATCATCACCGTGCGCGACGGGATCGTCACGATGGCGGAGAGCCCGCGCACGAGGACGAAGGCCCGCGAGCGGGTCGTGCAGCTCATCACGGAGAAGCCGATCGAGCGTCTTGCCGTCATCCACACGCCGACCAGCCCGCCCGAGGAGGTGGAGGCGTTCCGCGACACGCTCGTCTCCCGGGTCCCCGGCGGCATCGATCCGGCGAACGTCTCGATCGGGCTGCTGGGCGCCTCGACGGGCCCGCACCTGGGCCCCGGCCTCATGGGCGCCGCGTTCATGCGCCGCCGCTGACGGCCCTGGGCCCGTCCGCCCATCGGCGCCTCCCTTCCGCCCATCGGCGCCCCGCCGCCGCCCGTCGGCGCCCGCCGGCACGGCGGGGCGGCCGCGCCGTGCTCGGGCCCCAGACGCGGTCCCGTATCATGCCCGCAACCTGGCCGGCGGCGCCTCGGCGGCCGCTGCTGACAGGTGGGCGGCAGCGAGCAGGGGGAGGCTTTATGGGGCGCGTCGCGATCGTCACGGACTCGGCGTCGGACCTGACAGCGGACGTCGCGGCGGCGCGCGGGATCCGCATCGTTCCGCTCTACGTCCGGTTCGGGGAGGCGGAGTTCCAGGCCGGGGTCGACCTCTCGACGGACGAGTTCTGGGCGCGGATGGTCGCCCCCGACGCGCCGTTCCCGACCACCGCGGCCGCGTCGCCGGGCGACTTCAAGGCGGCGTTCGAGGCGGAGCTCCGGGGCGGGGCCGACGCCGTCGTCTGCGTCACGGTCGGCGGCAAGCTCTCGGCGACCCTCAAGAGCGCGGAGCTCGCGGCCCAGGACCTCGCCGCCGCAGAGATCCACGTCGTCGACTCCGACTCGGCGTCGATGGGGGTCGGGATCCTGGCTCTCCTCGCGGCGGAGATGGCAGAGGCGGGAGCCCCGGCCGCGGAGATCGCCGCCCAGGTGCGGGCGCGCGCCCGCGACGTCGACCTGTACGTCGCGCTTGACACTCTCGAGTACCTGCGCAAGGGGGGGCGCATCTCGCCGGCCCGGGCCGCGATCGGCACGGTGCTGTCGATCAAGCCGATCATCACGGTCACCGACGGGGCCGTGGACACGGCGGACAGGGTCCGCACGCGCGCCAAGGCCCAGGACCGGGCGATCGAGCTCCTGACCGCTCACCCGGTCGACTGGCTCGTGATCCTCCACACCCCGCCGGCCGACGTCGGGGCCGTTCGCGAGGAGATCCTGGCGCGGCTGCCCGAGGACGTCGACCCGGCGCACGTGATGACCGCGGTCGTGGGCCCGTCCGTGGGCCCGCACATCGGCCCCGGCTGCGTCGGCGGTGTGGTGCTCCTCCGGCGCTGACCGTCGGCGAGGCGCCAAGGTTGCGGGGCGGGTACGGACCGGCGGCGGTACTATTGCGGTCATCCTCCGGGCCGATCCGCCCGGGGGAAGCGTCCCCGTTCGGCCCTAGGCGACGGGGAGCGGCCGGCTGGATGATCGGCCCGGTGTGAACTCCGTCGCGCCGCGATGGCCTGCCCTCCGCAGGTCGCGCGCCGCGGCCGGCAGCCGTCCCGGAGGCGGCAGCATGGCCGCCCCGCGGGGGCGGACGAGATCGGCGGCACCCCGGCCGGGGGCCCCGGGCAGGAGGAACCCCTCTCCATGACCACTGAGCAGGCGGCGCCCGCCATCAACGCGTGGGAGGTCGCACAGCGCCAGTTCGACCTCGCCGCGGAGCGCCTCAACCTGGATCCTGGGCTCCGCGCCGTGCTCCGCGAGCCGCGCCGCGAGCTGACCGTCCACTTCCCGGTCCACATGGACGACGGCTCCGTCAAGGTGTTCACGGGCTACCGGGTCCAGCACAACCTCAGTCGTGGCCCCGCCAAGGGCGGCATCCGCTACCACCAGGACGTCACGATCGACGAGGTCAAGGCCCTCGCGATGTGGATGACCTGGAAGTGCGCGGTCGTCGGCATCCCGTACGGCGGCGGCAAGGGCGGCGTCATCGTCGACCCCAAGAAGCTCTCCAGGAAGGAGCTCGAGGGCCTCAGCCGCCGGTTCTTCACCGAGATCTCGGTCCTCATCGGCCCCGAGCGCGACATCCCGGCGCCCGACGTCAACACCACGCCCCAGATCATGGCCTGGTTCATGGACACCTACTCCATGCACCAGGGCTACACGGTTCCGGGCGTCGTGACCGGCAAGCCGATCAGCCTCGGCGGGTCGGAGGGGCGCAACGAGGCGACTGCCCGCGGCTGCGTCTTCACCGTCGTCGATGCCGCGGCCCATCTCGGGATGGACCTCCACACGGCCACTGTCGCCGTCCAGGGCTTCGGCAACGCCGGCTCCATCGCCGCCCGCCTGATGCGCGCGGAAGGCGCCACCGTCGTGGCCGTCTCGGACACCGGCGGCGCGATCCACAACCCCGCGGGCCTCGAGCCGGACAAGGTCCTCGCCTGGAAGAAGGAGCACGAGACCGTCGTTGGGTTCCCCGGCAGCACGACGATCACCAACGGCGAGCTCCTCGAGCTCCCGGTCGACGTCCTGATCCCGGCCGCCTACGAGAACCAGATCACGTCGCGGAACGCCGCCAACGTGAAGGCCACGATCATCGCCGAGGCCGCCAACGGCCCGACGACGCCGGATGCCGACAAGATCCTGGCGGAGAAGGGCGTCTTCATGATCCCGGACATCCTCGCCAACGCCGGCGGGGTGACCGTCAGCTACTTCGAGTGGGTCCAGGACCTCAACCGCGACCACTGGAGCGAGGCCGTCGTCAACGCCAAGCTCAAGGAGATCATGGATCGGAGCTTCGGTGAGGTCCTGGCGATGGCCGAGCTCGAGCACTGCGACATGCGGACCGCGGCGTACCTCGTCGCCGTCCAGCGCGTGGCGGACTCCACGGCCCTGCGCGGCCTGTACCCGTAACCCGACGCGGCTCACCGCCGCCGGCTGCACCGTTCGCGGGCCCTGGCCGACCGGCCAGGGCCCGCGGATTCCCGCGGTGTACCATCGGGCCATGCTCGATCACGAAGAGAAGTTCCTGTTCAAGGAGGAGATCCTCCACCTCGGCGGGGCGATGTCGGATTCGGCCGTCCTCGACAACGTGGAGGACCTCCTTACCGACGTCATCACCAGCCCGCGCTTCGACTCCGAGGTCTTCACCCTCGAGCGGTCGCTGCAGGTGATGCTCGGCGCGCGCGCCGGCTCCACCCTGGTCGGGCTGCTGACGGTCGCGCCGGAGGTTTTCGAGGAGGTGGGGGAGGTCCGGATTGCGCCCGAGGTGCACGAGCGCCTGACCGCGTGGCGCGCCCGGTTCGGCCTGGCGATCGACAACGCCCTCAACTTCCTGAACAACCCCGACGGGATCCAGGGGCACAGCTTCGCCACCCAGATCGCGCACATGGACGACCGCCGCGTCCTCCAGGGGCGCCTGACGCTGGTTCGCTACAACAACGAGCCCCAGTTCTTCGTCGCCGACGCCGGCATCTACCTGGGCCTCGTCGGCGACGTCCTGGAGCGCCTCGGGCCGTACCTGGAGCCCGACAGCGTCGATCCCGAGACGATCGGCCGGCTTCGCGAGGCCGTGGCCCTGGTCGAGCGCAAGACGACGCCGCGCTGAGCGACGCCGCGCGGGCGCGTGCCCGCGGCCCACAGGCGCTTGACGCGGCCGTCCGTCGAGCACTATTATCATTATCATGAGTGAAAACAACAGGCCGGCACGCGATCGTACCGGCCCGGACCTGATCCTCCATCCCGTGCGGATGCGCATCCTCCTGGCCCTCGCGGGCGGCGGGCCGGCGACGGCCGGCGAGATCGCCGAGGGGCTGCCGGACATCCCTCCCGCGACGCTCTACCGGCACCTCAACGTCCTCCGGCGGGGTGGGGTGCTCGCCGTTGCCGAAGAGCGGAAGGTTCGCGGGGCGACGGAACGGCGCTATGTCCTCCACCCGGGGGCGGCATCGATCGGGCCGGCCGACCTGGCCGCCGCCTCGCCCGACGACCACGCCCGCTGGTTTGCCTCGTTCCTGGCGGGGCTCCTCGGCGCGTTCGGGCGGTACCTCGACCGGGGCAGCCCGGACCTGGTCCGGGACGGCGTCGGCTACCGCCAGGTGATCCTCCACCTGACCGACGCCGAGCTCGGCGAGCTCGCGGTCGCGCTCAACACCGCGCTCATGCGCTTCGCGACCCAGTCGCCGGCGGAGGGCCGCACGCCGCGGCTCTTCGCTACCGTCCTCATGCCGGCCGGTCCGGCCGCCGGCCCAGCCGTCAAGTCCACCGCCACGGAGTCACCCGCGTGAACGCAACGATCGATCCCACGCTCCTCCTCCTGCTCGTCCCGGTCCTCGTGATCCAGCTCGGGCTGCTGGTCTGGGGCCTCTACGACCTCACCCGCCCGGAGCGCCGGGTCAAGGGCGACAGCAAGGTCGTCTGGGCCCTGATCATCATCTTCGTGAACGTGATCGGCCCGATCCTCTACTTCGTGGTCGGCCGCGAGGAGTCCTGAGGTGTCCGCAGCGCCCGGCACCGCGACGACGGGCGCCCCGCCCGCGATCGAGGTCCGCGGGCTGACCAAGCGCTACGGCGACGTCCTCGCCCTCGACGCCCTCGACCTCGACGTGCCGGCCGGCTCGGTGTTCGGGTTCCTGGGGCCCAACGGCGCCGGCAAGACGACGACGCTGCGCCTGCTGTCGGGCCTGGGCTTTCCCACGGCGGGAACGGCAACGGTGGCCGGCGTGCCGGTGGGGCAGGGGGGCCTGGACCTGGCCCGCCGCATCGGCTACCTGGACCAGGACCCGCGCTTCTACGGCTGGATGACGGGCCGCGAGCTGCTGGCCTTCGTCGGGCGGGCCTACGGGATGGCGGAGGCCACCCTCCGCTCGCGGGTCGACGAGGTCCTCGAGGTCGTCGGCCTCACCGAGGCGGCGCGGCGCCGCGTCGGCGGCTACTCGGGGGGCATGCGCCAGCGGCTCGGCGTGGGCCAGGCGATGCTGCCGCGACCCGCCGTCCTCTTCCTCGACGAGCCGGTGAGCGCGCTCGACCCCGGGGGCCGGCGCGACGTCCTGGAGCTCATCGGCCGGCTGCGGGGCTCGAGCACCGTCTTCATGAGCACCCACATCCTCACCGACGTCGAGCGCATCTGCGACCGGGTGGCGATCCTCGACCACGGCCGTCTCGTGACCGAGGCGCCGATCGGCGAGCTCCTCGCACGCCACGCCCGACCCATCTTCGAGCTGGACCCGGAGCCGGGCCAGGAGGCGGCGGTCGCCGGCCTGGCCGTGACCCTGCGCGCGACCCCGTGGGTGCGCGACGTCCTGCGCGAGCACGGCCTGCTGCGGGTCGTCGTCACGGACCCCGAGCGGGCCACCACGGAGGCGCTCCCGCTGGTGGTGGCGGCCGGCGTCCGGCTGGCCCGCTTCGAGCGCGTTCGCCCCACGCTCGAGGACGTCTTCCTGCAGCTGGTCGGCGACGGGCACGAGGCGGGGGCCGAGGCGTGACCGGCTTCGGGCTGCTCCTGCGCAAGGAGCTCCGAGAGCAGGCGCGGACGATGCGCCTGGTCGTGGTGGTGGCGGTCTTCGCGATCCTGGGGCTCATGTCGCCCGTCTTCGCCCGCTACGTCCGCGAGATCGTCGATGCCGTCGGCGGCGGCCAGTTCGAGGGCATGATCCCGGATCCCGCCGTCGGCGACGCCGTGGCCCAGTTCACGAAGAACCTGGGCCAGTTCGGCGTGCTGGTCGCCATCCTCGTGACGATGGGATCCGTGGCCACCGAGAAGGAGCGTGGCACGGCGGCCTTCCTGCTGACGAAGCCGATCACCCGCGGGGCCTTCGTGGCGGCCAAGATCGTCGGGATCGGGGCGCTGCTCGCCCTCGCGCTCGCCGTCGCCGGCGCGCTCTGCTGGGTCTACACCGCCATCCTGTTCGAGCCGCTCCCCGTCGCCGGCTTCGCCGGGGCCGTCGCCCTCGTCTGGCTCTCCCTGGGCGTCTTCGCGGCGTTCACGTTCCTCGCGTCGGTCGTGACGCGCTCGGCGCTCGTCGCCGGAGGCGTCGGCTTCGGCCTGTTCCTGGTGGTCGGGATCCTCTCGGCGCTGCCGGCGATCGGGCCCTACATGCCCACGAGCCTGTGGGGGGCGGCCGATGCGCTGGCGCTCGGCACGGTCCCCGAGCCCCTTCTCGGGCCGGTGCTCGCCAACGTGGCGCTCGCGGCCGCGGCCCTGGTTCTCGCCGGGTGGAGCTTCCGCCGCCAGGAGCTGTAGCGCCGGCCCGCCGTCCGGCCGGCCCGGGAGCCGCGCGGCCCCCAACCCGCCCGCGCCGGGGGCTGCGCAGCCGCGCGCGCTAGGCGGCCGGGGCGTCGAGCGCCGCCGGCGGGGTCGCGCGCGGGCGAAGCCGCCGCGCCACCAGCCAGGCGATCCCGATCCCCACGCCGAGCACCAGCGCGAGCGGCAGCAGGACGATGACGACCCAGATCACGGCGCTGACGACACCCTGGGCGAGGCCGACGAGGGTCGCCGCGGCATTGTCGACCTCGCTCGCCGGATCCCACCCCTCCCGGACCTGGGTGACCGCCACGACGGGCGGGAGCGCGAACCCGACCGTCAGCGTCGCGAGGGCGGCCTGCTTCTCGAGGGACAGCTTCTGGGCGGTGAGCTGCTCGATCTCCTGGCGAACGGTCGTCAGCTGCGCCTGCACCTCGAGGATGTCGGGGATCTTGGTGGCCTTGGCCATGATGGCCTGGAGGGCCGTCTCGGTGGCCCGCAGGTTGACGAGGCGCGCCCCGAGGTCGACCACCTGGCTGGTGACCTCCTCGCTGGCGGTCTGCTCCGCGAGGACCTTCGTCCCCACGACGCGGAGCGCGGCGAGCGTGGCGTCCCAGCGTTCGGCCGGGACGCGGAAGGTGACCGTGGCGCCGGCGGTCTCGCCGTCGCCCTGGCGCTCCGAGGCGGCCACGTACCCGCCGGCCGCCGTGACGGCCTTCTCGGCGGCGGCGAGGGCGTCGTCGAGGACCTTCACCTCGAGGGTGAGCTGGCCCGTGCGGACGATGAGCGGCCCGTCGATCGCGGCGGCGGAGCGGGCGTACGCGTTGTCGTCGCTCGTGGCGCCAGCCTCCGCCGGCGCCGCGGTCGCGGCGGGCTTGGGCGCCCCGGCGGCGTCCAGGTCGACGGACGAGCCGACGGTCGAGAGGACCGCGCTCCCGCCGCACGCGGCGACGGCGAGCGCCACCGCGGCCAGGGCGGTGAACGCGATGAAGGGGGATCGAACGGTCCGCGGCCCCTTGGCGGCGGACGGGAGGCGACGGGTCATCGGGTCATCCCCTGTGGTGGACGCGGTGCGGGTTCGGCCCGCGTCACGGCCCCCAGACGGCCCTCCGGGGGCGCCGGTTCCCCGGGGTTGCCGGGCCGCGCATCGGGGCCGGAAGGCGACCGTCCCGCGGCCCGCGTCGCGGCCTCGCCGCGTCCGTCGCCGCGGACTGCCGCGTCAGCCGTGGACCGGGTCCCGGCCGAGGACCAGGTTGTCGATGAGGCGCGTCGTTCCGAACCGGGCGGCGATCGAGAGGAGCGCCGGGCCGCCCACGCGGTCGAGCTCGGCGAGCGTCGCGTCGTCGGCCAGCGAGACATAGTCGAGGCGGGCCAGCGGCTCGCCGGCCACGACCGCCCGGACCGCCGACCTGATCGCCTCGGCGTCGCGCTCACCCGCCGCGTGGCGGGCACGGCCGGCCGCCAGGGCCCGGTACAGGACCGGGGCCGCGGCGCGCTCGGCCGGCGCCAGGTGCACGTTGCGGGAGCTCATGGCGAGCCCGTCCGGCTCGCGCACGGTGGCGCACGGGACCACCTTCGTGAGGGCCAGGTCCGTCGCCATCCGGGCGATCACGCGCAGCTGCTGGGCGTCCTTCATCCCGAAGTAGGCGCGGTCCGGTCGGACCGCGCCGAAGAGGACCGCGACGACCGTCGTGACGCCGTCGAAGTGGCCGGGTCGCGCGGCCCCCTCCAGCGGGCGGGAGAGCGACGCCACGCCCACCTGCGTGTCGAAGCCGGGAGGATAGACGTCCTCGATGCCCGGCGCCCAGGCCAGGTCGACGCCCTCCTCGGCGCAGATGGCGAGATCGCGGGCCTCGCTGCGCGGGTACCGCACGAGGTCCGCGGCATCCCCGAACTGGCGTGGGTTGACGAAGATGGAGACGGCGACGCTCGCGCACTCCGCGCGGGCCCGCGCGATCAGCGACCGGTGGCCGGCGTGGAGCCAGCCCATCGTCGGGACGAGGCCGAGCGGCCGCGGGGCGCGGGCGAGGGCGTGGGCCAGCTCCTCGCGCGTGCGGACGACGAGAAGGCGGCCGGCCGGAGGCGCCTGCCCGGTCGAGGACCGGTCGCGTGCCGTCCCGCCGGTCCCGGTCACAGGTCGCGGTCGAGCGGGATCCCCCCCGCGATCGCGTCGGCGGTCCCCGGCCGGTCGGACACGGCACGCCCGAGGACGTCGTCGAGGACCTCGTCCCGCATCCGCGTCGCCTGGGCATCTCCGGGGAAGGTCCCGGCCTCGACGTCGGCGCGGTACGTGGCGGCCGCGGCCAGGATGGTGCCCCGGAGGTCCGCGTAGGGCTTGGCGTGGCGCGGGATGAACGATCCGAGCCCGAGCACGTCGGTGATGACCTGGATCTGGCCGCCACAGCCGGCTCCCGCCCCGATCCCGATCGTCGGGATCCGCAGGCGGGCCGTGATCGCCGCCGCCAGCTGCTCCGGGACGAGCTCGAGGACGACGGCGAAGGCCCCCGCCTCCTGGACCGCCAGCGCATCGTGCAGGAGCGCCCGCGCCTGCTCCCGGTTCTTGCCCTGCACACGTACCTTGCCGAGGGCGTTGATGGCCTGGGGGGTGAGCCCGATGTGGCCCATGACGGGGATCCCGGCCGCGACGAGGGCCTCGATGATCCGGGCGGAGCGCACGCCCCCCTCGATCTTGACCGCCTGGGCGCCGGCCTCGCGGAGGAAGCGGCCCGCGTTCGCGAGCGCCTCCTCGGGCGTGGCGTAGGAGAGGAAGGGCATGTCGCCGACCACCAGCGCGCGCGTCGTGCCGCGGACGACGGCCTTGGTGTGGTGGAGCATCTCCTCCATCGTCACGCGGACCGTGGTGTCGTACCCGAGGAGGACCTGCCCGAGTGAGTCGCCGACCAGCACGGAGGGGATCCCCGCCTCGTCGAGGATCTGCGCCGTCGGGTAGTCGTAGGCGGTGAGCATCGCGATCCGCTCGCCGTCGGCGTGCATCCGGGCGAAGTCGAGGACGGTGATCCGGGCGGGGCCGGAGGGGGTGGCGCTCACGGGACGCTGGTCTCCTGGGGGGGCTCGTCGGCGCCAGTCTGCGCCGTCGCCTCGCGGGCGTCCAGCGCGGCGACCACGCGGTCGAGGATCTGATCTGCGACCTCCCGCTTGGGGAGGAGCGGGAGGGCCTCCGGCGGGAGGCCCGCGGCGAGGATCGTCACGCGGTTCGTCGGGCTGCCGAAGCCCGAGCCGGCCTCGGCCACGTCGTTGGCGACGAGGAGGTCGACCCGCTTCGCCGCGAGCTTGCCGGCGGCCCGGTCCAGGCTGCCCGTCTCGGCGGCGAACCCGACGAGGACCGGGCGCGGCTGGAAGGGCCGCCGCGCCGGGGCGCCCGTGTCGTCGAGCCCGCGGACGAGGCGCCCGATCTCCGCCAGGAGGTCCGGGTTGGCCACGAGCTCCAGGGTCAGGCCGGCATCCGTGCGCGGAAGCTTACGGTCCGAAGGAGCCGACGGGCGGAAGTCGGCGACCGCGGCTGCCATCACGAGGGCGTCGAAGCCGGGGCGACCGTCGGCCGTCTCCAGGATGCGGCGCAGGGCCGCCCGCATCGATCCGGCGGTCTCCGCCCGGACGACCTCGACGCCATCCGGGAGCGGCACGCTGACCATCGCAGCCACCAGCGTCACGCGGGCGCCGCGATCGCGGGCGGCCTCGGCGACGGCCACGCCCATCGTGCCCGTGCTGCGGTTGCCGATGTAGCGGACGGGGTCGATCGGCTCGGCCGTGCCTCCGGCCGTGACGACGACGTGGCGCCCGGCCAGGTCGTCCGCGTCGCGCGTCAGGCCATCGGCAACGGCCTCGGGCAGGAGCGGCGTGCGGTCCGCGGGATCGGGGCGGCGCACGGGCCGGTCGCCGATCGCGTCCACGACGGCGTCGACGATCGCCCCCAGGTCGGCAAGGCGGCCAGGTCCGACCTGGCCGGAGGCGAGCGGCCCGCTCTCCGGCTCGACGACCAGGTACCCGAACCGGTCGCGAAGGATCGCGACGTTGGCCTGCGTCGCCGGGTGGGCGTACATGTCCCCGTCCATGGCCGGGGCGACGACGACCGGGGCCGCCGTCGCGAGGCAGGTGGCCGTGACCGTGTCGGCCGCCAGCCCGTGGGCCATCGCGCCCAGCCAGTGCGCCGTCGCCGGAGCGACGAGGATCACGTCGGCCGCGTCGGCCGTCAGCACGTGCCCGATCCGGCCGTCGGGGAGGAGGTCGAGGACCTCGGCGTCGACGTGGCGGCGCGACAGGGCGGCGAGGGTGAGCGGCGCCACGAAGCGGGTCGCCGAGGGCGTCATCAGGACCTGGACCTCGGCGCCCTCGGCGCGCAGGAGCCGGAGCAGGTCCACGGCCTTGAAGGCGGCGATCGAGCCGGTGATCCCGAGGCCCACGAAGCGGCCGGCCAGGCGTCCCGCGGCGGTCATCCCTCGTCGACCCCGGTCACGGCCCGGTGGAAGAGGACGAGGCCGCGGAGGGTGAGGTCGGGGTCGATCGCATCGACGCCCTCCACCGTGCGCGCCCAGGGAAGCGCGGCCAGCCCCCCCGTGAGGATGACGCGCACGTCGTGGGGCGCAAGACCACCGCCGGCGGCCAGCTCGCGGCGCATGCGGGCGAGGAGCCCCTCGATCATGGCCCGGTGGCCCAGCACGGTCCCCACGCGGATCGCGGCGGCGGTGTCGCGCCCGATCGGGCCGTCGGGCAGGTTCGGCTCGATGCGCGGCAGACGGGCGGTGCGTGCTGCCAGGGCCTCGAGGCCGAGCCCCATGCCGGGGGCGATCGCGCCGCCCACGAAGGCGCCGGCGTGGTCGACCGCGTCGAAGGTGGTGGCCGTGCCGCAGTCGACGACGACGGCCGGGGTCCCGTGGAGGTGCACGGCCGCGTACGCGTTCACCAGGCGATCGGGGCCGACGTCGCCCGGGCGCTCGACGCGGATCGGGATCGGGACGGTGCCCGCCGAGGCGACGACGCAGGAGAGCGTGTGCCGGGCGGCAACGGTCTCCACCGCCGCCGCGAGCGCCGGGACGGTCGAGGCCAGGGCCACGGACGCCGCGTCGGCAAGGCGGAGGCCGTCGAGGCGCAGCAGCCCCTCGAGGAGCAGCTCCACCTCGTCGGGGGTGGCGCCGATGGGGGTCGCGGCGCGGCGCGTCGCCGCCAGCGTGCCGTCGCGCAGCACGCCGAGGCGGAGGTTGGTGTTGCCGACGTCGACCACCAGGAGCATGCGCCGATGATAGGGCCCGGCGGGCTCTCCGCCTGGGCCTCCCCGCGGCCGTCGCGGTGCGCTACGATCCCGGCGTCGCGCCCGGGCTCGCCCCGGACACCCGGGAGCGGCCCGCACCGTCCCTGCCCGGCCCGCCCGCGAGGTGCCCCGATGGCGCGCCCGACCCCCGCCAAGTTCTTCGTGAACAGCGGCATCGTGTCGTCCCGGACCGACATCCTGAACCTGCTCCGGCCGCTGGTGAAGCAGACGGTGTCGTACCGGTACTACCGCGGCCGCGACCTCGTGGCCCACGGCGCCGGGTGGGTGGAGCGCGTCGTCATCGACGAGCCCGAGACGTCGTCGTACTTCACCCCCGTCTCGATCTGCCTCAACGTCGACTCGTTCGAGCACCTCGAGTTCGAGACGCGGCCCGACCAGCTGATCGTCTACGCCCTTATCGAGGGCGACGAGCGCGTCGTGGTCGAGTTCGCGCCTCTCGCGGAGGCCGCCGGCCGTGCCCCGGAGCAGCTCGTGTTCGACACGAGCGGCTTCGTCCAGATGGAGCTCCCGGGGTCGGAGGCCGACGAGAGCCGCTGACCGCCGGCCCGCGTCCGCCGGCCCGCGTCCGCCGGCTCGTCCGCCGTCCCGTCCGGCCCGAGGCCCTACGCCCCGCGCTCGCCCCGCACGTACGGGAGCCCCAGCGCCGCCGGCGCGCCGACACGCTTCCTGAGCGCCTCGCCCGAGACGATCACGAGGACGACGATGACGAGGATGTAGGGGAACATCTGGAGAAAGAACGTCAGGGTGTGATCCTCGTAGAACGGGTTGGGGAAGCCGAACAGCGTCTGCGGTCCCTGGAGGTCGATGATCATCCGCTGGATCGCCCCGAACGCGAAGGCCCCGCCGGCGGCCCAGACCGGGTTCCAGCGGGCGAAGATGACGATGGCGATCGCGATCCAGCCGCGGCCCCCGGTCGTCAGGTCGCTGAACCAGCCGGGCTGGATCGCGAGGGTGATCGTCGCCCCGGCCAGGCCGGCGAGGAGGCCCCCGACGAACACGTAGGCGTAGCGCAGCCGGTAGACGTCGACGCCGAGCGTGTCGGCGGCCGTGGGGCTCTCGCCGATCGCCCGCAGGTGGAGCCCCGGGCGCGTCCGGTTGATCCAGTACCACGCAGCCGGCACGACGAGGAAGCCGAGGTAGACGAGCAGGCTCTGGTTCGTGAAGAAGATCGGCCCGACGATCGGGATGGCGGACAGCACGGGGATCGTCGCGGTCGGGATCAGGGCGATCGCGCCGGCCTTGCTGAGATCCTCGCCGAGGACGCGGGCGAGGCCGCTGCCGAGGAACGTGAGGGCGAGGCCCGAGACGACCTGCTCGGCCTGGAAGCTGATCGTGATCACGGCATGGAGGAGCGACAGCATTCCCCCGGCGAGCATCCCGAGGACGAGTCCCAGCCAGGGGTTGCCCGTGCCGACGGCCGTGCCGAAGGCGACGACGGCGCCCATGAGCATCATCCCCTCGACGCCGAGATTGATGACCCCGGCCCGCTCGGCGAAGATCTCGCCGACGGCGGCGAAGAGCAGGACGGTCCCGGTGGCCACGCCGGCGGCGAGGATGATCGTCGGGTCCATCAGGCGGCCCGCCGCTCGATGC
Organism: uncultured Chloroflexia bacterium; assembly: GCA_963725875.1. Taxonomy (GTDB): domain Bacteria; phylum Chloroflexota; class Limnocylindria; order Limnocylindrales; family CSP1-4; genus CTSoil-043. The sequence continues at coordinate 123,422 of CAVRZZ010000005.1, forward strand.
GGAAGCGGTAGCGGAGGAAGACCTCGCTGCCGATGAGCGAGAAGAGGATGATCCCCTGGATCATCGCGGGGATGCCCGAGGGCTGGATCTCGCGGCCGGCGAGGATGAGCGCGCCGAAGGCGATCGCGGCCACGACGACGCCGTACGGGTTGAGCTTCGCGATGTAGGCCACGATGACGGCCGTGAAGCCGTAACCGGGCGAGATGGCGAACTGCAGGCGGTGCACGACGCCCGACACCTCGCTCATCCCGGCGAGGCCGGCGAGGGCCCCCGAGATCGCGAACACGATGATCGTGTTGCGGACGACGTTGACCCCGGCGTAGCGGGCGGCCCGCGGGCTGTCGCCGATGAGCCGGATCTCGTAGCCGAGGCGGCTCCGATAGAGCAGGAAGTGGACGAGGATGGCGGCGACCAGGCCGAAGACGAGCCCGAGGTGGACGGTCAGCCCGGAGAAGTCCGGGACCTGGTCGGCGAAGTCGGAGAGACGGGGGAGCCAGGCCTCGGCCGGGAACTGGGGCGTGATCTGGAAGCCGCCCTCGGTCCACGGCCCGCCCACCCAGTACATGATCCAGAGCCCGGCGACGTAGTTGAGCATCAAGGTGACGATGATCTCGTTCACCCCGCGCACCGCCTTCAGGACCCCCGGGATCGCCCCGTACAGGCCGCCGGCGAGCATCGCGGCGACCATCATGAGCGGGATCGTGACGATCGCCGGCGTCCCGGCCGGCACCACCGGGAGCAGGACGATCGCGGAGGCGGCCCAGGCGCCCATGAGGAGCTGACCCTCGGCGCCGATGTTCCAGAGGCGCATCCGGAAGGCGAGGGCGCAGGCGAGGCCGGTGAGGATGAGCGGCGTCGCCTTCACCAGCGTGTCGGAGAGGACGCCGACGCTCCCGAACGACGACCGCAGGATGTGCGCGTAGATCGCGATCGGGTTGCCGCCGGCGAAGGCGAGGATCACGCCGCCGATGACCAGCGCGAAGACGACGGCGCCGATCGTCGTGGTGAGCGGGAGCCAGCGCGGGACCTCGAGCCGCCGCTCGGTGCGGATCGTCCAGGGGAGGGCGAGCCGGGCGCGGCCCGGGCGGCGCGCCGGCGCCTCGGCCGTCACGGGACGAGCCTCGTCGCGTCGCTCGGCTCCATGGCCCGCGAGGGCCTGCCGCCCGTCATGAGGAGCCCGATCTCGGCCAGGTTGGCCTCGGCGGCGTCGAAGAGGCCGGCGATCCGGCCCTCGTAGATGACGGCGATCCGGTCCGAGAGGGCCAGCACCTCGTCGAGGTCCTCGCTCAGGAGGATCGTCGCCGAGCCCGCCTCGCGCTGCTCGAGGATGAGCCGGTGGACGGCGGTGATCGCCCCCACGTCGAGGCCGCGCGTGGGCTGGACGGCCACGAGGAGCCGCGGGGCCGAGGCGATCTCGCGGGCGAGGATGAGCCGCTGCAGGTTGCCCCCGGAGAGGAGCCGGGCCTCGGTCTCGACCGACGGCGAGGCGATCGCGTAGGCGTCGCGGAGGCGGTTCGCGAACCGCTTGACGGCGCCGGCGTCGATCGAGAATCGCCCCGCGATCGGGGCATCCCGGTAGCTCTTCATGATGAGGTTGTCGGCGATCGAGAGGTCCGGTGCCGTCCCGACGCCGGTCCGGTCCTCGGGGACGTGGCCGATGTGCTGGTCGATCACCTCCCGCGGGTTGCGGTTGGCGACCTCGACCCCGTTGACCACGATCGACCCGGCGGTGCAGCGGCGGAGGCCCGTCAGGACCTGGGCGAGCTCCGACTGACCGTTGCCGGCCACGCCCGCGATGCCGAGGATCTCGCCGGCCCGGACGTCGAGGGAGACGCTGCGCAGCGCGGGCAGCCCGCGATCGCTGAGCGTGTCGACGGCCCGGACGCTCAGGACTACCGGCCCCGGCGAGAACGGGGTTCTCTCGATCGTCTCCACGACGTCGCGGCCGACCATCCGCTCGGCGAGGCTGGCCGGGGTGGAGCCGGCCGCGGGGATCCCCGCGGCGGTCACCTTGCCGCGCCGCATCACGGTGACGCGATCGGCGATCTGGGCGACCTCGGCGAGCTTGTGGCTGATGAAGACGACCGACGTGCCCTCCGCGACCATCGCGCGGAGCGTCCGGAAGAGGTCCTGCGCCTCCTGCGGGGCGAGGACGGCGGTGGGCTCGTCGAGGATGAGGATCCGGGCCCCGCGGTAGAGCATCTTGAGGATCTCGACCCGCTGCTGCTCGCCGACGGAGATCTGCCAGATGCGCGCCTGCGGGTCCACGGTCAGGCCGTGGCGGGCGGCGAGCTCGGCGATCCGCGTGTCGAATCGGTGCAGGTCCATGCGGAAGCGGGGCTCGTCGAGCCCGAGGAGGATGTTCTCGGTGACCGTCTGGGTCGGCACGAGCGCGAAATGCTGGTGGACCATGCCGATCCCGGCGGCGATCGCGTCACGGGGGGAGCGCAGGTCGACGCGCTCGCCGAAGACCCGGATCTCGCCGGCCTCCGGGCGGTAGAGCCCGTCGAGCACGTTCATGAGCGTGCTCTTGCCGGCGCCGTTCTCTCCGAGGAGGGCGTGCACCTCCCCGACCCGCACGTCGAAGTCGACACCGTCGTTGGCGACGACGCCGGGGAAGCGCTTGACGATGCCGCGCATCTCGACGGCGAGCGCCGACGAGGGCACAGGACCGGGGGCCGGTGCTGCGGCGGCGTCCGGGACGGCAGTCATGCGACGGGCGCTCCGGGGAAGAGGAGGGCCCGCGACGAGCGAGTCGCCGCGGGCCCCCACTCTGTGATGGCTACTGGCTCAGGTCGGGAAGCTTGGCGTTGATCCCCTCGTTCCACCAGTACATGCAGGTCTTGCACTCGTTGCCCGCGGCGCCGGGCGGGAACTGGTCGAGGTCGGACTGCACGAGCTTCTCACCCGCGGGGAGCAGCGTCTTGCCGGTGTTGTCGACGATCGGGCCGGGGAAGACGATGTCGAACCGGCCGGTGCTGCTCTTGAGCATCTTGGCCAGCGTGTCCTTGACCAGCTGGACGTCGGCCGCGGGGAGGTCTTCGACGCCCTTGCGCGGCGTCTCGCCCTCCATGAAGCCGAGGAGGCCCATGGCGCCGGCGTCGGCGTCGAAGTACTCGTAGCCGGCCTCGTACGTTCCGGCCTTGACCTTTTCGGCGATCCGGGTGTACTCGGGGCCCCAGATCCAGTACGGGGCGGTGAGGCAGCGCTCGGCCTTGCAGGAGTCGGGGTGGTCGTAGGTCACGCCCCACTTGCCCTTCTCCTGGGCGACGTCGGCAACCGCGCCGGTGTCGGCGCCGGTGAAGACGACCTGGGCGCCGGCGTCGAAGAGCGACGCCGCGCCCTCCTTCTCGAGGACCGGGTCGTGCCACGTGTTGATGAACCGGATGTCCATCGTGCACTCGGGGCAGGTCACCTTGACCCCGCGCATGATCGCGTTGCCGAGGCGGAGCTCCTCGGGGATCGGGAACGTGGCCATGTACCCGATCTTCGGGTTGCCGTCGAGCTTCGCGCGCGACCCGGCCAGCATGCCGGCCAGGTACTTCATCGTCTCCATGGCGCCGAAGAAGTTGCCGAAGTTCTTGCCGTTCGACTTGTAGCCCGTCAGGTGCAGGTACGTGATGTCCGGGAACGTCTTGGCGACGTTCTCCATCGGGTCCATGTAGCCGAAGGAGGTCCCGATGATGAAGTCGAAGCCCTTGCGGGACAGGCTCGCGAAGACCTGCTCCGAGTCGGCTCCTTCGAGCACGTTCTCGATGTAGGCGACGTGCGAGTCGGCCATGTTCTCGCAGAGATAGATGAGCCCCTCGTAGTGGGCCTGGCTCCAGCCGCCGTCGTTGTGGGGCCCGATCAGGACCATCGCGACGTTGAACTTGCCCTCGACGATCTCGGGAATCTGGGTGCCGGACCCGGCGCCGGCCTCGCAGGTCGTCGCGGCGCCCGAGCCCCCGGGGCTCGCGCTCCCGCCGCCCCCGCAGGCGGTCACCAACAGCGCCCCCGCGGCCAGCAGGGCAAGGGGCGTCCGGAGTCGGGTGGCCATCGTGTCCTCTCCTCCAAGCGATCACCAAGGGGGCCGGCACGGCGCGCCGAGCATTCTCGGCGCTGCCTGCCGCCCGGCGAACGGGGCCCGAGCCGGGCCGGATCACGCAAGCCAAGGATAGCCCCGGGGCACCCCGGTCGAAGGGCCGTTGCGCCCGCTTTGGGGGGCGGGACGGTTCCCCGGACGTGGTGATCCGGTGACGCACCCGGCGCGCCCGCCCCGCCCGCGCGCTCCATTTCCGATACCCTCCGCCCGATGTTCGAGCGCACGGCGCTGCCCGACGGGCCGCGCGTCATCTCCGCGCGGCTCCCCGGGTCCCGGTCGGTCACGATCGAGGCCCACGTCGTCGCGGGCTCGCGCCACGAGAGCGCCGACCAGGCCGGCTGCGCCCATTTCATGGAGCACCTGACGTTCAAGGGGACACAGGACTTCCCGACCACCCGCGCGCTTTCGGAGGCCGTCGAGGGGATCGGCGGGACGTTCAACGCCTCGACCGACCGCGAGTCCACCGTCTACTACGTGCGGGTCCCGGTCCGGCACGCCGCGCTGGCGATGCGGGTCCTCGGTGAGCTGGTGGCGCGGCCCCTCCTCGACGAGAAGGAGATCGAGCAGGAGCGCGACGTCATCGTCGAGGAGATCCGCTCCTACCTCGACGACCCTGCCGAGCACGTCAACGTCCTGTTCGACCTCGCGGTCTTCGACGACACGCCGCTGGGCCGCGAGATCGCCGGGACCGAGGAGAGCGTGCGCGCGCTCCCGGCCGACGCGATCCACCGCTTCTGGGGCACCTACTACCGCCCGGCGAACGTCGTCGTGGCGGCGTCGGGAGACATCGCCCACGAGGAGATCGTCAGGCTGGCGGCCGACGCGTTCGGGACGGGGAACGGCGCGATCCCGGCCTGCGCGCCGGCCCCGGCGATCCCGGCCGGCGAGCTCTTCGTGCGCGCGACCCGGGCGACCACCCAGGCGCAGCTCATCGTCGGCGTCCCCGGGCTCCGGCGCGACCACCCGGACCAGTGGGCCCTGTCCGTCCTCAACGCCGTCCTCGGCGACGGGATGTCGAGCCGGCTGTTCCTGGAGGTCCGCGAGGAGCGTGGGCTCGCGTACGACGTCGGGAGCTCCATCGTCAGCTACGCCGACGCCGGCGTCGTATCCGTCTACGCCGGGGTCGACCCGGGCAAGATCCGGCCCACGATCGCCGCCGTGCTCGAGGAGCTGGCCCGCCTCCGCGACGAGCGGGTGCCGGACGCCGAGCTCGAGAAGGTGAAGGCGTACCTCGCCGGTCGGCTCGAGCTCCGCCTCGACGAGACTCGCTACCTGGCGTCGTGGGTCGGCACGCAGGAAGCGCTGCACGACCGGGTCATGACCCCCGACGAGGCGCTGGCCGCGATCGAGGCGGTGACGGCCGACGAGGTGCTCGCCCTGGCGAGCCGGCTCTTCCACGACGGGGGCCTGCGCCTCGCCGTGGTGGCGCCCGCCGGCAAGGGACGGGCCCTGGAGCGGACGCTCCGGATCCCGGCGCCCGCGGCCCGGGTGCCCCGATGACGCTGCCCGGGCCGGCTTTCCTCCCGGACGGTGAGCGGAGCCCCGACCTGCGTCTCGCTCGGCTCCACCTCCGCGGCGGCACGTACGCGCTCGCCCGGGCCGAGCTCGAGACGCTCGCCGGCGCCGACCGCCTGGACCGCGACGCGGTGCTCGACCTGGCGGAGGTCCGCTGGCGGACCGGCGACCTGGCGGGGGCCGCAGCGGCCGCCGCGACCTGGCTCGAGGAAGGGGAGGCTGCCGGGGCGCCCCTCGTCCTGGCGCACGTCATCTGCGCCGAGGCGGCCGCCGTCCGCGGCCACGTCGACGAGGCGACAACCCACGTCGAGGCAGCGGCGCTCGGGCTCGGCGACCGGGAGACGCTGGATGCGATCCTTGCCGGGATCGCGGCCCGGGCCGCGTGGCCGTGGGAGGCGGCGGTGGCCCCCGGGCCGCCCACGACCCCCGGCGGGGCGCCGGCCGGGCCTCCGGCGGCCGCGCCGGCTCCGCGGGAGCACGTCACGACGATCACGCCCGCCGCCGTCGAGCTCGTGCGGGCCGGCACCTCCCTCGCAGCCGAGGCGCCGGAGCGGGCGGCGGTCCTCCTCGCCCTCGCCGTGCGGGCGGATCGCGCGGCAGCCGAGGCCGTCCTCGCGACGCTCGACGGCGTCTCGCCCGGGCCCGGCCACGCCGCCGCGTTCGCCTTCGTGCGTGCCGAGGCGCTCCGGGCGGCCGGGCGGCACGACGAGGCGCGGATCGCCTACGCTTCCGCCGAACGTCTCGCCCTCGCGCCGGCCGCGGCCGGCCCCCCAGGGAGCTCCCAGTGACCGAACGCAGTCTCGTCCTGATCAAGCCCGACGGCGTGCAGCGCCTCCTCGTCGGCCGCGTCATCGCCCGGTTCGAGGACAAGGGCCTCAAGCTCGTGGGCCTCAAGCTGGTCCAGGTCAGCCGCGAGCTCGCCGAGGAGCACTACGCGGTCCACCGCGAGCGCCCCTTCTTCGCCGGCCTGGTCGAGTTCATCACCTCCAGCCCGCTCGTCGCGATGGCGGTCGAGGGGCCCAACGCGATCTCCGTGGTGCGCGCGATGGTGGGGGCCACTCGCCCGTGGGAGGCGGCTCCCGGCACGATCCGCGGTGACTTCGCGGTCGTCGTCGCCCAGAACCTGATCCACGCCTCGGACGGTCCGGAGACCGCGGTGGCGGAGCTCGCCCTGTGGTTCCCGGAGGGCGTCCTCGACTACCCCCGCGACGTCGATCGTTGGGTGCTCTCGCCCGAGGGCTGAGCGCCTCGTCCCGCCGCCGGTGCTCCGGCGCGTCGTCGGAGATCGCTGAGTCGCACGTGACTCGTGCCGGGTGCGAGCGTGCACGAAACCCTCGACAGGGGTGGCGGAGCTGCGGGGCTCGGGTGGTGTTTCGTGCTCGCCGAGGGCGGCGCTGAGTCCAAGGTGAGTCGCGACTTGCCCTGGAGCCGCCGCGGGCGAGGCGCCCTGGAGCCGCCCCGGGCGACTTGCCCTGGAGCCGCCGCGGGCGAGGCGCCCTGGAGCACCCGCGGGCGTGGCCGAGGGCGGGGCACCCTGGTGCCGCCGGTCGCGCGCTTCTACGGCTCCTGCGGCTCCTCGGTCGGCGCCATGAGCGGCGGCAGGTCCGGCGGCCGCACGGTCGGCACCGGGATCGGGATGTCCGCCTGCGCGGCCGCTTCGCGGATCCCGAAGGCGCCGGTCGCGGTCATGAGGGCCAGGCCGGCCAGCATCACGACGAGCAGGGCACGCAGCGGCGTCCGGTTCATCTCGAGGAGCGGGCGTGCCTCGCGGACGGCCGCCCGGACGGCCGCCCCGCGGTGTCCTCCCGGTGAGCGGAAGGCCCGCGTCGCTGCACGCAGGCCGGCCGGGACCCGGGCCAGCTCGCCCGTCGCAGCCGTCACGCGCGGCTCGGGCCGCCCGAGCCCGGTGCCGAGGACCCGCGCGATCGCGACGGCGGCACCGAGCGACGCGAGCGACGCCACGAGGAGGGCCGGGCCAGCCGTGGCTGCCTGGAGGGCGTCGAGGCGCGCGTCCCAGACGAGGAACCCGGGCCAGCCGACGGTCGCGACGCCGATCCCGGCGAGCGCGACGCCCAGCGCCGGGGCTCGCCGCAGCCAGCCGCGGGCCTCGGACAGGCGGGTGGTGGCGAACGCGGCCCGGAAGGCGATGGCCCAGCCGACGAGCGCCGTCCGGCTCGCGACGAAGGGCACGAGCCACGCCCGGACCGCCTCGCGGCCGAGCGGGTCGAGCGAGGAGTAGCCGAGGACGGCCACCCCCGCGTCGAGGACGACGGTGTAGGCGATGACCCGCAGCAGGTCGTCCTGGATCAGGGCGGCGAAGGTGCCGAGCACGAGCGTCGTCAGCCCGACGAGGACCAGCAGCGTGCCGTCCCAGCCGAGCACCGGCGCAGCCGGGCCGAGCGTGTCGGGCGCCCAGCCGAGGATCACCACGACCCAGCCGGCGGGAAGCAGGGCCAGCAGCGCCGGCAGGGTGGACGCGGGGGCCGCGTCCGTGAGGCGGGCGACCCGTGCGTGGAGCGGGATGGCCCCGAACCGATGGGCCAGGGCCAGCCCGGCCGCCACGGCCGCGAGCCCCGCCACCTGGGGTTGGACGGCCAGTCCGCCGATCGCCTCGGGGACGAGGCTCACGGCGACCAGCCCCACGGTCGTCGCGACCGTCGCGCCGCGCAGCTCGCGCGCCAGGGCCCGTGCGCGGAGCGGCGTGGCCGGGTGGGACAGCGCCACCGTGGCGGCGAGGACGGCCGCCGTCCCGGCGCCGAGGAGGCCGGGGATCGCCCCGGCGATTCCGAGCCCGAGGCCCAGGCCCGCCGCCGCGACGAGGAGCGTGGCGGGGCCCATCGCCTCCCAGGTGGCGAGACGGCCGACCGCGAGGACGGCCAGGCCGCCCGCCAGCCCGACGCCGAGGAGGATCCGCGTGTAGTCGGTGAGGGCCAGCGCGCCGCCCCCGACGAGGAGCGGCTCGCCCGGCTCCGCCAGGACGAGCGTGAAGAGGGCGGCCGAGATCGCCGCCAGCCCCGCCACGCTGCCGGCTCGGCGCCGCGTGCGCAGCGCCAGCGTCAACAGCGCCCCGGCCGTGGTCACGGCGAGGAACGGCAGCAGGCTCACGTCGCGGCCCGGTCAGGCGCCCGGTCGCCGCGCCCGGGCGGCGTCCGTCGCGACCGGCAGGCGCGGCCGAGCGCCATCGCGGACCACGGCGTCGCCCGCAGCGGCGGCAACCGCGGTGGACCTGCCGAGGGCGAGGACCGCGCCGGCGAGACTCGCGAGGGCGATGCCGGCGATGACGGCCTCGAGGGGAGTCGGCGTCCCGACCAGCCCGGCCCGCACGAGGAGCCCTCCTTCGAGGATCATGACCAGGGAGGTGCCCTGGCGGAACGGCGTCCCCGCCCGGACGACCGGCGGGATGGCGACGGCGAGGCAGGCCAGTCCAGCGGCGAGGGCGGCGCCGGGGCCGAACGCGGGCAGGCCGACGGCCGTCGCCCCCAGGCCGGCCACGAACGCGGCGGCCGCCGCGGCGAGCGCGGCGGGCAGGCCCAGCGGGGAGGGCGCCTCGCCCGGCGCGCCGCGCGCGGCGACGAGGAGGAGATAGGCGGTCAGGACGCCGGCGACGATCCGGAACGCGAGGTCCGGTGACGCCGGCAGGGGATCGGCGACGAACGGCGAGAAGACCAGGACGACGAGGGCTCCCGCGGCGGCGCTGCGCGCGTCCCGCGCGCCGATCGCGACCCCGGCCCCGAGGACGACCACCGCACCGGCCGCGACGAGGAGCCAGGTCACGGCGCGGCCGGGCTTGGCCTCGCGTCGCCGTTCCCGGGGGGTGTCGGGAACTCGGGCGTGGGAAGGATCCCCAGGTTGGAGATGGGCCAGTAGCGGAGCCACGCGCGACCGATGATCGTGCTCAGCTGGATCGGCCCGAAGGCCCGCGAGTCGGCCGACGCGGCGCGGTGGTCGCCCATCACGAAGACCTCGTCCTCGGGGATCACCCAGCGGGTCGGCTCATCGTTGGCGGTCGTCGGCTGGAGGTCATAGACGTACGGCTCCTCGAGCCGGGCGCCGTCGACGTACACGCCACCGTCCCGGATCTCGACCGTCTCGCCCGGCAGCCCGATCACGCGCTTGATGAACGGCGTCCTCGGCCCGCCCTGGACCCACGCCTCGGGCGGCTCGAAGACCACGATGTCACCGCGCGAGTACGGGTCGAAGCGCGGCGTCAGCTTGTCCACGAGCACGTACTGGTCCGGCTCGAGGGTCCGCTCCATCGACTGCTGCTCGACTCGGTAGGGCTGGGCGATGAAGGTCTGGATGACGAAGAAGATGATGAGGGTGAGAACGAGCGTCTCGACGATCTCGAAGAGGCACCCGAGGGGGCGTCGTGTCACAAGACCGGCAGTATAGGGGCACGGCATGGCCGCCGCCCCCGGGCCCCGTTGCGAGTGCGCGCGTGCGCAGCGATGCATAAATCAGTCGCTATTCGCCGTTTGACCCGCGCTTCCGGCAGTTGATACACTCGCCCGCGGCCTGAGCCGCCCCGTCGTCCCCGCCCGAAAGGAAGGCCGGCGGTCCCCAGGCGCACCAACGATCCCTCGTCCCCGGCGCGACGGTCGCGCCCACGCGGACGGCTGTGCGTGACAGGGAGGTCGCAGAACCAGCTCATGGGCTCCGAACAGCTCCAGCTCATCATCCTGCCGGCGGGGCTCATCGCCATCGCCTTCGCCCTCTACCTGGCCCGCGACGTGCTCCGTCGGGACACCGGGACCAAGGAGATGGAGGCCGTCGCGGCGACGATCTTCGAGGGCGCTGTCGCGTTCATCCGGCGCCAGTACGTCACGATCGCCCTCCTGGCCCTCGTCGGGGCGGTGGCAATCGGCCTGATCATCTCGTTCTTCGAGACGGAGAGCGTCGCCGACACGTCGGTCTTCGGGCCGGAGCTGGGCATCCGGACGGCGATCGCCTTCCTGGTGGGGGCGAGCTGCTCGATGGCCTCGGGGATCATCGGGATGTTCGTCGCCGTGAAGGCGAACGTCCGGACGGCGGCCGCGGCACGGCGCAGCCTCGTCGAGGCCGTCCAGGTCGCGATGCGCGGCGGGGCCGTCTCCGGCTTCCTCGTCGTTTCACTGTCGCTCCTCGGCGTCTACCTGATGTTTGCCGCCTTCGGCGGGCTCAACCCGGAGACGGTCGCCCAGGCCCCGTTCCTCATCGTCGGCTTCGGCTTCGGCGCCAGCTTCGTGGCCCTCTTCGCCCAGCTGGGCGGCGGCATCTACACGAAGGCCGCCGACGTCGGCGCCGACCTCGTGGGCAAGGTCGAGGCCGGGATCCCCGAGGACGACCCGCGCAACGCGGGCGTCATCGCCGACCTCGTGGGCGACAACGTCGGCGACTGTGCCGGCCGCGGCGCCGACCTCTTCGAGTCCACCGCCGCCGAGAACATCGGGGCCATGATCCTGGGCGTCGGGGTCTACGCCGTGGCGTCCAGTGCCGGCTGGGCCAACCCGGAGGCCTGGATCTTCTTCCCGCTCGTCGTCCGCGCCTTCGGCCTGCTGGCCACGATCGTGGCCCTGTTCTTCGTCCGCGGCCGCGAGGACGAGAACCCGATGAACATGCTGAACCGGGGCTACTGGGTCACGACGCTGCTGTCGGTCGTCGCCCTCGCCTTCGTCACGAACGTGATGATGCAGACGGGCACGCAGGCGGGCGCCAACGACATCCCGACCTGGCTCTGGTTCTTCGCCGCCGGCGTCGTCGGCCTCGCCACCAGCATCGCCTTCGTCTACATCACGCAGTACTACACGGCCGGCACGTTCCGCCCGGTCAAGGAGATCGCCGAGGCGAGCAAGACCGGCCCGGCAACGAACATCATCAGCGGCGTCGCGGTCGGCTACGAGACGACCTTCGTCACGGCGATCACGATCGGCATCGCCCTCCTGGCCAGCCACTGGCTGGGCGAGCAGGCCGGCCTCGTCAGCGCGGACGGCAGGAACGTCGGCGGCATCTTCGGCACGGCCGTCGCCACGATGGGCATGCTCATGACGACCGCCTACATCCTGGCGATGGACACCTTCGGCCCGATCACGGACAACGCCGGCGGCATCGCCGAGTTCAGCCGCGCCGAGGCGTCCGCCCGCGAGATCACCGACCGTCTCGACGCCGTCGGGAACACCACCAAGGCGCTCACCAAGGGCTACGCGATCGCGTCGGCCTCCCTGGCGGCCTTCCTCCTCTTCAGCGCCTACATCGACAAGGTGAACCTGATCCTGGGACGCCAGATCGCGGCGGGCGTCCCGGACGTCCAGCTGATGACGTCGGTGAACCTGGCCAATGTGAGCGTCTTCGTGGCCGCGCTCATCGCGTCGATGCTGGTCTACTTCTTCAGCTCGCTGGCGATCCGCGCCGTCGGCACGACCGCCCAGTCGATCATCGTCGAGGTCCGGCGCCAGTTCCGCGAGATCCCCGGGATCATGGACTACACGGCCAAGCCGGACTACGCCCGGGTGGTCGACATCACCACCAAGGCCGCCCTCAAGCAGATGGTGGCGCCCGGCCTCGTCGCGGTCGCGACGCCGATCCTGGTAGGCGTCCTCCTGGGCTACGAGGCGGTCGCGGGCCTCCTGATGGTCGGGACGATCGCCGGCGTCCTGCTTGCCACCACCCTCAACAACGGCGGCGGGGCGTGGGACAACGCCAAGAAGTACATCGAGTCGGGCCACCTGACCGACGACGCGGGGAACGTCCTCGGCAAGGGAACCGACGCGCACGCCGCCGCGGTCGTCGGGGACACGGTCGGCGACCCGTTCAAGGACACGGCGGGCCCCTCGCTGCACGTCCTCGTCAAGCTCCTGGCGACGATCACGCTGGTCCTCGCCCCGCTCTTCATCCGCTAGGCGATACGGAACGGCGGGCCGGGCCCCCGGGGCGCGGCCCGCCGCACGATTCGATGGACACCCTCTTCCAGGCGATCGTCATGGGCATCGTCCAGGGGCTCACGGAGTTCCTGCCGATCTCCTCGTCCGGCCACCTGGTTCTCGTGCCGTACCTTGCGGGCTGGGACGACCCGTTCATCACGTCCCTGCCGTTCTCCGTCGTGCTGCACCTGGGGACGCTCATCGCGCTGCTCGTGTACTTCTGGCGCGACTGGGTGCGTCTCGTGCCGGCCGGCCTCGCGACGATCCGCGACCGGTCGTTCCGCGGCGACCCGGACCGCAAGCTCGCCTGGATGATCCTCGCGACCATGCCGCCGGCGATCGTCGCTGGCATCCTGCTCAATGACTTCTTCGAGCAGCAGGTTCGCCAGCCGCTGCTCGTGGCCCTGATGCTCGTCGTGGGCGCGGCGATCCTCTGGGCGGCCGATCGCCTGGGGCGCAAGACCGACGGCATGGAGCGGCTGGGGTTCGGCGGCGCGTTCGTCATGGGCTGCGCCCAGGCGATCGCGCTGGTGCCGGGCATCAGCCGCTCGGGGATCTCGATCAGCGCCGGCCTGGCGCTGGGGCTCACCCGCGAGGCCGCCGCGCGCTTCTCGTTCCTGATGTCGGCCCCGATCATCGCCGGCGCGGGTGCCTACGAGACGCGCAAGCTGCTGAGCGGCGAATCCGGCGTCCCCGTGGAGGTCGCTCCGCTCGTGGCGGGGTTCATCGCGGCGCTCGTCTCCGGGTTCGTGGCGATTGCCTGGCTCCTGCGCTACCTGCGGAGCCACCCGATGACGATCTTCGTCGCCTATCGCCTCGTCCTCGCGGCGATCGTGGTCGTCTACTTCCTGGCGGCGTAGGGATCCGGGCCCGGCGATGGTGGTGATGAAGCAGCTCCGCCAGCGGGCGATCCGCGACCTCGTGGAGCAGCGGCCCATCCGGACCCAGCAGGAGCTCGCCGCGGCGCTCCGTGAGCGCGGCTTCCGGACCACGCAGGCGACGATCAGCCGCGACGTCGCCGAGCTGCAGCTCGTGAAGTCCCACCGCGACGGGGTCTCCGTCTACGCCCTCCCGCCGCGCCTGGCCGCCGCCGACCCGACCGGCGAGGAGCGGCTCCGGCGCCTCTTCCGCGACCTCCCGGTCGAGATCCGCGAGGCGGGCCCCCTGCTGGTCCTCGTCACGCTGCCCGGCTCGGCCCACGCGATCGCGGCCTCGCTGGACCGGGCGCGCTGGCCCGAGGCCGTCGGCTCGATCGCGGGCGACGACACGGTCTTCGTGGCCTGCCCGGATCGCCGGGCGCTGCGGCGCCTGCGCGCGCGCTTCGAGCGCCTGGCGGAGGGGTAGGGGAGCGGGGCCTCCGGCAGATCGCCGCGGCGGATCTCCCGCCGGATCTCCCCGCCGGTCGGCACCCGCGAGGCGCTCGGTCGTCCGCGGGGCCGGCTGACCTCAGGCAGGGCGGATGGGCGTGAGCGTGACGCCCGGGTGCACACGGGCGACGTCGGCCGGGTCCAGCTCGCCCTGCCCGGGCCGGAGGGCGTTGGCGCACGCGGCGGCCGCGCCGAGCCGGGCGGCCTCCGGCAGCAACCGTCCGTCGGCCAGGCCCGCCGCCAGCCCGGCGAGGAACGCGTCGCCGCTCCCCACGACGTAGGGGCCGGTCTCCGGCGGGGGGCCGATGCGCCAGGCGCTCCCCGAATCGTCGACGACCAGGGCACCGTCGACCCCCCGCGTGACCACCGCCACCGCGGCCCCTCGGGCACGCAGCGCGACGGCCGCCCGCAGCGCCCCCGCCTCGTCGCCGGCCGGGATCCCCGTGGCGGCTCCGGCCTCGCGCGCGTTGACTTTCACGAGCCAGGGTCGGGCCCCGAGCGCCGCCGCGAGGTGGGCCCCGTCGACGTCGACGACCGCGCGCGACCCGGCCTCGGCCGTGACGGCCGCCAGCCTTGCATACCCGTCGAGCGGCGCGCCCGGCGGCAGGCTCCCGGCCACCACGACCAGCGTGCCGCCCGGGTCCTCGGCCAGCTCGGCCGTCACGGCATCCTCCACGGACGACCAGCCGGCCGCTCCGAGCGTGAGCCCGGCCTCGTAGAACTCGGTGAGGCTGTTGGCGTCGCGGTCGAGGACCGAGAGGCACGTCCGCGTCTCGCCGGCGACCCGGATCGCCCGCGTCGGGATCCCGCGCGCGACCAGCGCGTCGGCCATCCAGTCGCCGGCATGCCCCCCGAGCACCGCCACGACCGTGGCGTCGAGGCCCAGCGAGCGAGCCGCGCGGGCGACGTTCAGCGCCTTGCCCCCCGGCAGGACCGAGAGCATCTCCGGGCGGTGGATCTCGCCGGGGACGAGACGGGAGACGGCGGCCGTCTTGTCGATCGCCGCGTTGACCGACACGCAGACGAGGCGGCGGGGCCACGGGTCGCTCACGGCAGCAGCCCGGCGGCCCGGGCGGCGGCCTCGGCCTCGGGGAGGGTGGGCTGTGCCGAGGTGCCGCCGATCCCGCGGGTCGAGAGGGCCCCGCAGGCGGCGCCGATCGCCAGGCACGTCGCGGGCGGGCGTCCGGCCAGCCACGCGGCGAGGAAGCCGGCATCGAACGAGTCGCCGGCACCGGTCGTGTCGATTGGGTCGACCGGGACCGCCGGCACCCGCATCTCCCGGCCGTCGGCCAGGGCCGCGAGCGCCCCCTCCGGGCCCAGCTTGACCACGACGATTCGCGGTCCCAGCGCGACGAGCGCCCGGGCGGCCCCCACGGGGTCCGCGACCCCGGCGATGCGGGTCGCCTCGGCGGCGTTCGGCAGGAAGACGTCGGTCTCGGCCAGGAGCGCCCGGATCCCGCCGTCCCACGACCCCCGCGGATCCCAGTTCGTGTCGGCCGAGGTGGTTGCCCCACCGGCCCGGGCGCGCCGGAAGAGGTCCGGCAGGTCGGGCCGGGCGTCGTCGAGGAGGTAGACGCTCCCCGCGTGGACGTGGCGCGCGCGGGCCACGAGGCCGGGCGGCAGGTCGGCGACCCGCAGCCGCGGGATCGTGCCGGCGGCGGTGAGGATCGCCCGGTCGCGGCCGTCGGAGAGGATGACGCTGGCGCCGGTCGGCACGCCCGGGTCGACCCGCACGGCGGTCGTCTCGAGGTGGTGCTCGGCCATCTCCGCGAGCATGAAGCGGCCCAGCGGATCGTCACCGACGACGCCCGCCATCGCAACGCGCAGGCCGAGCCGCGCGGCGCCGCAGGCGAAGATCACCGACGAGGCGCCGATCACGAGCTCGATCGCGTCGACCCACCGCTCGACCTCGCCGAACGCCGGTCGCGGGTCCGCAGATCGCACGACGATGTCCGGGTTCACCTCGCCGAGGACGAGGAGATCGAGGTCGCGCGGCGTGCCGTCGGGCGCGGCCATCGTCTCAGTACTCCCGGTACCAGCCTTCGCCGGGGGTGGCGGCCTGCGCCGCCGTCCCGCGCCGCGCGAGCCACGGGGCGCCCAGCTCGTCGACCAGGTCGACGAGGCGCGCCAGCCGGGCTCGCCCCTCCCGCGCCAGCCAGGCGTCGCGTTCGGCCGGCGGGAGCGTCGCCGCGGGAGCCCACACGGACCGGCCGACGAGGACCCCCGACGCGCCGGCGCGACAGGCGATCGTCACCTGGCGTTCGAAGGTCGCGTCGTCGACCCCGCCGGAGAGGAGGACCCAGGGCACCGGCGAGGCCGCGTCGAGCTCGGCGCAGCCGTCGGCCCAGGCGGTCTCGTCCGTCACGCCGGGCTCGTAGGGGAACTCGGCCTTGAGGATGTCGCCGCCCCGGGCCATGAGCCGCCGGGCGGTCTCCACGACGCAGGCCCGGCGCGCCTCGCCGACGAGCTTCCCGCCGGTCGCGGGATCGAATCCCAGCGGCTCGACGAACAGGGCGAGGTCCGCCGCCCGGCACTCGCTGGCGACCGAGGCGACGAGCCGCTCCTGGTCGGCCGCGTTGGCGGCATCCGGGTGGTAGTAGACGAGGAGCTTCGCCGCCGAGGCACCCAGCCGCTTGGCCTGCTCGACGGACCAGCCGGGGAGGACGCGGCTCACGCGGGCCGACGCCGGCCCCTCGTAGCCGGTCGCCTCGATGGCGACGATGAGCCCGGCGCATCCCGGCAGCGAGCCGTCGGTGATGCACTGGGCGGCCCCGATCTCCGGGTCGAGGAGCGTGCCGGTGGCCGTGCCGGCGAGGGCGCGGACGACCGCCCGCTTGAAGTCGACCATTTCGCCGTAGGTCGCGGCGGACGGGTCGTCCGGGCGCAGCTCCCGGCGCAGGTTCTGGCGGTGGTCGAGCGCGAGGACGGCGAACGTCCCGCGGCGAGACGCGCAGGCGTCCAGGCCGCGTCGCGTGCCGAGCAGGTAGGGCATCGGGGACCTCGTGCGGGTTGCAGCGATCGTACGCCTCGGCGGGAGCGCAGACAACGCAGAGGAGTGCGCACAACGCGCAGAACTGATGTTGACGGTGCGCAGAATGCGTCACAGGATTGCCGCATGCCGCGGTCCGACCGACGCCTCCGCCTGATGCGCCGCCTCCGGGAGGACGGCCGGGCGAGCGTGAACCTCCTCGCCCGCGACCTCGGCGTGACGCCGTCAACGATCCGTCGCGACCTGGCCCGGCTGGCGGACGAGGGAACGCTCGTCCGGACCTACGGCGGGGCCGCCCTCGCCGGGACGAGCGGGCTGCTGCCGCGCCGGGTGGACGCGGCGGGAGCCGCCAAGCGGGCGATCGGCGCGGCGGCGGCGGCCCTCGTCGAGGACGGCCAGACGATCCTGATCTCCAGCGGATCGACCACCCTGGAGCTGGCCCGCCGGCTCGTGGACCGGCGGCTGACCGTGATCACGAACGCGCTCGACGTCGCGAGCGTCCTCCTCGATCGCGACGGGATCGAGCTGGTGATCCTCGGCGGCGTCGTGCGCCCACGCATGCACTCGATGCTGGGCCACCTCGCCGAGCTTGCGCTTCGCGAGCTGCGCGCCGACACGCTGTTCATGGGGATCGGGGCCATCGATCCGGATCGCGGTCTCATGAACGACTCGATCCCCGAGATCCTTACCGACCGAGCGCTGCGCACGAGCGCGCGGACCTGCGTCGTCCTCGCCGATTCCTCGAAGTTTGCCCAGGTCGCGCCGGCGTTCGTGTTCGGCCTCGACGAGGTCGACGTCGTCGTCACCGACCCGGGCGCCGATCCGGCCGACGTCGTCGCCCTGCGAGGACGCGGCGTCCGCGTCGTCGTCGCCTCCCCGGCCGCGAGCCTCGTGCCCGTCGGCGTTTCGCAAGGAGCCCGGGCCGCCCCATGAGCGAGGGCATCGTCCCCGCCGAGATCCGCGCCGAGGGTGACGCCATCCGGGCCACGCTCCGCGAGGCGCTGCCGTCCGCCCGCGCAGCTGCGGATGCGCTGCGCGCCGCCGGGACGCGCCGGATCCACGTGATCGGCAACGGGACCTCGTACCACTCCGCGCTCGCGGCTGCCACGCTCCACCGGCGGCTGGCGGACGCCTCCGACCCCACCGTCGTCGCGCTGCCGGCCGGGGAGTTCTGCCACTACCTGCCGGCCCTGGGCAGTGGGGATGCCGTCATCGGCATCTCGGCCTCGGGCGAGTTCCGGGACGTCCTCGCGGTCGTGGACACCCTGCGCGGCCGGATTCCGACGGTCGGGATCGTCCACGTGCCGGGGAGCACGCTCGACCTGGCGGCCGATCACGTCGTGCGCTCCGCCGGCGGCCCGAGCGGTGCCCCGGTCATGACGAAGACGTTCGTGGCCACCCTCGCGGCCGCGTACCTCGTCCTCGGGGAGCTTCTCGGCGGCCCTCGCGCCGAGGCCGTCCGGCGCGGGCTCGCCGACGCGGCCGACCACGTCGACGAGGCCGTCGCTGCCGCATCGCCGCGCGTGGCGGCGCTCGCCGACGCGCTCGTCGCGCGCGAGCACGTCTTCGTCGTCGGCAGCGGCGGCGCCTCCGCCGCGGCGCTCGAGGCCGCCCTCAAGCTCAAGGAGATGGCGCTCGTCCACGCGGAGGCGGCCGAGTCCTGGGAGATGGCGTCGGGCGCCGCGACCATCGTCGGGCCGGCCAGCGTGGTCGTCGCGCTGGCGCCCAACGGCCCGGGCCGGGAGGCGACCCTGGGCGTCGCCCGGCACGCGGCGGGCTGGGGCGCGCGGATCGTGGAGGTGGGGCCCGGCGACGGGCCGGCCATCGCGAGCGCCGACCACCTCCCGCTCCCCGCGGATGCGGCCGAGGATCTCGCGCCCCTGGCGGCCGTCGCACCGGTGGCGCTCTTCGCGTTCGACCTGGCACGCCGCCGCGGCCACGACCCGGACCACCCCGGTTGGGTGGAGCGCTACCACAGCCAGGGGTTGCGCCATATCGTCGGCGTCGGCAGCGCCGCCACGGAGGGCTGAGATGCCACGGATCGTCCTGGTCGGCGCCGGCAGCGTCGAGTTCACCCGCAACCTGCTCGGGGACTTCCTGTCCTACCCGGAGCTGCGCGACGTGGAGATCGTCCTCCACGACATCGACGGGGACCGCCTCGCCACCGCCGAGCGGATGGCGCGCTGGACCGCGGACGCCCTCGGCGCGGCGCCGGTCATCCGCGGCAGCCTCGACCGGCGGGAGGCCCTCGCGGGCGCCGACTTCGTGGTCAACACCATCCAGGTGGGAGGCGCCCGGGCGACCCAGCTGGACTTCGACGTCCCGGCCCGCTTCGGCCTTCGGTACACCATCAACGACACGATCAACGTCGGTGGGGTCCTGCGCGGGCTGCGCACGATCCCCGTGGTCCTGGGGATCGCCGCCGACATGGCCGACGTGTGTCCGGACGCCCTCTTCCTGAACTACACGAACCCGATGGGCATGCTCGTCAAGGCGGTGGACGACACGATCGGCCTGCCGACGATCGGGCTGTGCCACTCGGTCTACTGGACGGTGCACACCCTCGCCGCGTACCTCGAGGTCCCGTTCACCGAGGTGGACGCCCTGTCGGCCGGCGTGAACCATCTCGCCTGGATCCTCCGGCTCGAGCACCGGGGCACCGATCTCTACCCCGCGCTCCACGCGTTCGTGGGGTCCGGCCGGGTGCCCGACGACGACCTCGTGCGGGCAGACCTCTTCCGGCGCTTCGGCTTCTACCCGACCGAGTCCTCGGAGCACCATGCCGAGTACAACCCGTGGTTCATCCCCAAGGGCCAGGTCGAGCCGTTCCACGTGCCGATCGGCGAGTACCTCACGCGGGTGGCGAACAACCTGGCGGAGTACGAGGCGACGAAGCGCCGGCTCGACGCGGGCGAGCCGTTCGAGATCGAGCGGAGCGGGGAGTACGCCGCCGTCATCGTCCACGCGATGACGACCGGCGAGCCGGCGCGGATCGTGGCCAACGTGCCCAACGGGGGCGGCCGTCTCATCCCGAACCTTGCGGCCGACGCGTGCGTGGAGGTGCCGGCCCTGGTCGACGGCCTGGGCGTCCACCCGGTGGCCGTCGACCCGCTGCCGCCGCAGTGCGCGGCCTACACCCGTCCCGCCGTCGACTGCCAGGAGCTCACCGTGGAGGCGGCCCTCACGGAGGATCGCGATCTCGTCTATCACGCCGTGCTCACCGATCCCCAGGTCCAGGCCGCGCTCTCGCTGGACGAGGCGTGGCGCATGACCGACGAGCTGATCGCCGCCGAGGCGGAGTGGCTGCCCGGCTGGCTGGGCGGCACCGGCCCCGACTGGTAGCGGAACCAAGGAGGAGCAGCAATGCGCACGTTCCGAGCATCCCCGGGAGCTCGGCTCCTGGCGGCGGCCACGATCGCCGGCCTCGCCCTCGCGGCCTGCGGCGGCGGGTCGAGCCCCACCCCTGCCGCGAGCGCTCCAGGGGGCACCCCGACCGGGTCGGCGGCGCCAGCCGAGAGCCCTGCCGGCGGCTACACCGGCCCCGAGGCCACGATCAGCTACGCGATCTGGGGCGATCCCGCCGAGCTCAAGAGCCAGCAGGCGGTCGTCGACGCGTTCCATGCGGCGAACCCGAAGATCACGGTCGAGGTCACGGTCTCCGACTGGGACGCCTACTGGGACAAGGTCCAGACGGGCCTGGCGGGCGGCGCCGCCGTCGACGTCTTCGCGATGGACGGCCCGCTCTTCCCCGACTACCAGTCACGCGACGTCCTGCTCGATCTCAAGCCCTTCGTCGATCGCGACGGCTACGACCTGGCCCAGCTCGCGGACCAGGGCGTGGCCGTCTTCACCACCGCGGACGGCGGCCAGTACGGGCTGCCGCGCGACCTCAACACGGTGGTCCTCTACTACAACAAGGCCATGTTCGACGCGGCGGGGGTCGCCTATCCCGACGACACCTGGGACTGGGCCAAGCTCGTCGAGGTCGGGAAGCAGCTCACGAAGGACGTCGACGGCGACGGCACGGTCGACCAGTGGGGCTTCTACACGGAAACGACCGACATGGAGAACTACTGGAGCTCGCTCGTCTGGCAGGCCGGCGGCGACATCATGAACGCGGACAAGACGCAGACGCTCCTCGGCACGCCCGAGGCGGCCACCGGGATCCAGTTCCTCCAGGATTTGATCTGGAAGGAGAAGATCATGGCCGACCCGGCGCTCTTCGCCGAGACCGGCGACGCCTTCGAGCAGGGCAAGGCCGCCATGGAAGCCAACGGCTCCTGGCTGGTCCCGACGCACACCGCGGCCGGCATCGAGCTCGGCATCGCGCCGCTGCCGAAGGGCCCGGCCGGGCGCTTCACGTCCGTCAACCCGACCGGCGCCGTCGTCTACAAGAACACGAAGGCGCCCGACGCCGCCTGGGAGTTCGTGAAGTACCTTGCCAGCCCGCCGGCGCAGGAGATGCTGATGCAGCTCAAGGCGTCGCTCCCGGTCAGCAAGGAGGTTCTTGCCGGCCCGTACGCCACCTCGTTCGAGGGTGCCCAGGTCTTCGCCGACAGCCTGGCCTACGCGAACCTGAAGCCGTCGTTCGCGGGCTACAACGAGTTCACGACGATGCTCCAGGGGGAGCTGGACACGAACGTCTTCAACCAGCCCGCCAAGACTGCGGCCCAGGCCCTGGCCGACATCGTGCCGCAGCTCGACGCCCTGCTCGCCGCCCGGTGAGCGGGGCGCCACCACCTGTGCGCGGTCGCCCATGACAGTGCTCCGCCGCCGCGTCGCCCCGGGGTCCGCCCCGCGACGCGGCGGCGGCCCCGTCGCTGCGGAGGCCCGCTGGGCGTGGCTCTTCCTGGCGCCCACCCTGGTGGGTCTCGCGATCCTGTCCGCCGGGCCGATTCTCGCCACGTTCGGGATCAGCCTCACGAAGTGGGACCTGTTGACGTCGCCCGACTGGACCGGCTTGGGCAACTACGTCGCGCTGGCGGGAGATCATCGCTTCCAGCTGGCCCTGCGCAACACGACCTTCTACACGGTCGTCTCCGTGCCGCTGGGGCTGGTCCTCGCTCTCGGCCTCGCGCTGGCGCTGAACCAGGGGCTGCGCGGGATCGCCTGGATCCGGACGGCGTACTTCCTGCCGGTCGTCACCTCCGCCACGGCCGTCGGCCTGGTGTGGGCCTGGATCTACGCGCCGTCGGGCGGCATCCTGAACCAGCTCCTGGAGGTGTTCGGCCTGCCGGCCCAGAAGTGGACCAGCGATCCGTTCTGGGCCATGCCGGCGATCGTGGCGATGACCGTCTGGCAGGGCCTGGGGATCAACGTGATCATCTTCCTGGCCGGCCTCCAGGCGATCCCGCAGGACTACTACGACGCCTCCGCCGTGGACGGGGCCGGCCGCTGGGCGCGCTTCAGGCACGTCACCCTCCCGCTCCTCACGCCGAGCATCTTCTTCACCGGGATCCTGGCCCTCATCAGCGCGTTCCAGCTCTTCGACCAGGTGTACGTCCTGGCCCGTCCGGGCAAGCCCACCGAAGCCACGGTGACGCTGGTGTACTTCATCTACGAGAACGGCTTCAAGAACTTCAAGATGGGGTACGCGGCCGCCGCCTCCTGGGTGATGTTCCTCATCGTGGCGGTGCTGACGTTCGTCTACTTCCGGCTCCAGCGTCGCTGGGTGCACTACCAGTGAGGACCACCCGGTGACGGCCCGGCCGCTAGCCGCCTCGCCGCTCGCGACTCCCCGACGCCCGCGGCGCCGGCAGGCGCTGCGCCTGACGCGCCGGGGCCTGCTCTACGCGGTGCTCATCGCCGGCGGCCTGCTGATGATGATCCCGTTCCTGTGGATGGTCGTGACCTCGCTCAAGACACGGGCCGAGGTCTTCGGCGCACCGCCGCTGAGCCTTCCCTCGGGACCCCACTTCGAGAACTACGCGAACATGTGGAACGCCTTTCCGAACGACGTGACGTTCGGGACGTTCTTCGCGAACTCGCTCCGCCTGGCCCTGCTCTGCACGGCGGGCCAGCTCGTGACCTCGTCGATGGCGGCCTACGCCTTCGCGGTGATCCCGTTCCGCGGCCGGGGCCCCCTCTTCGGGATCCTGCTGGCGACCTTGATCATCCCCTTCCAGGTGGTGCTCGTCCCCAACTTCATCCTCTGGCGCACCCTGCCGAACCCGTTCAGCGAGAGCGGCAACTGGATCGGGACGTCGGAGCCGCTGTGGGTCGGCGCCTGGCTGGGCGGGGCATTCGGGACCTTCCTCCTGCGCCAGTTCTTCATGGCCATCCCCCAGGAGCTCGCCGACGCGGCCCGCGTCGACGGGGCCAACCCGTGGCAGATCTTCACCAGGATCTACGTGCCGCTGGCCCGGCCGGCGCTCGCCACGCTGGCGATCTTCACCTTCATGTGGACCTGGAACGACCTGCTGAGCCCGCTCATCTACCTGCGCGACCTCGACCAGTACACGACCACCGTGGGCCTGGCCTTCTTCCAGGGCCAGCACGTGGGGAAGTGGCCGGAGATGATGGCGGGCGCGCTCGTCAGCCTGCTGCCGATGATCATCCTGTTCGTCGTCGCCCAGAAGTACTTCGTGCGGGGCATCGCCCTGACCGGCCTCAAGGGGTAGGGAGCCATGTCGCGCTCCCGCGGATCGAGCGGCGACATCGCGCTCCGCGCGTTCCGCCCGCGGCAGCGCCTGCGCGTCGCAGAGACGCCGATCGACCGGCCGTCGATGGCCGCGATCGACGCTCACAACCATCTCGGGCCGACGCCGTTCTCGGGCCGCTGGGCGGGCGCGACCGCGCCGGAGCTGGGGGACGCCCTCGACCGCTCCGGCATCGCCGCGATCGTCGACCTGGACGGGGGCCAGGGGGACGGCCTCCGGCGTGAGCTGGAGCGCTGGGCGCCGCTCCTGGGCCGGGTCGCCGTCTTCGCCGGGCTGGACTACCCGATGTGGGCGGAGCACGGGGACTTCGGGGCGGAGGAGGTGAGGCGGCTTCGCGCCGGGGTGGCGGCCGGCGCCCGCGGGCTCAAGGTCTGGAAGACGCTCGGGCTGACGGCGCGCGACGCGTCCGGCCGGCTCGTCGCCGTGGACGACCCCCGGCTCGACGCGCTGTGGGCGACCGCCGGCGAGCTGGGCATTCCGGTGACCATCCACGTAGCCGACCCGATTGCCTTCTTCGACCCGCTCGACGCCGTGAACGAGCGGTACGAGGAGCTGCTCGAGCACCCCGACTGGCACTTCTGGCCGACGCGGCCGGCGGGTCATCCGAACCTCCCGGGCTTCCCGCCCTTCGACGAGATCATCGACGGGCTCGAGGCGCTCGTGGCGCGGCATCCGCGGACCACGTTCGTCGGGGCCCACGTCGGCTGCATCCCGGAGGACCTGGCGCGGGTGGCGGCGATGCTGGCCGCGCATCCCAACTGGCAGGTGGACCTGGGGGCGCGGATTGCCGAGCTCGGGCGCCAGCCGTATTCCGCCCGGGACCTCATGATGCGCTTCCCCGACCGGGTCCTGTTCGGGACGGACGCCCCGCCCGACCCGGCCTGGTGGGCGACCTACGCCCGCTTCCTCGAGACGCGCGACGAGTCGTTCGCGTACGAACCGCCGGACGACGTTGACGATCCCGCCGCCCCGCCCACCGGCTCGCAGGGGCGCTGGCGGATCCACGGCCTCGGACTTCCCGAGGAGGTTCTGCGCCTCGTCTACGCGGGCAACGCCCGCCGGCTCCTCTTCCGCGACCTGCCCGGCGCCGCCGGCGGCCACGTCACGCTTCACCTCATCCCCGTGGCGCGCTGGAAGGCCTGGCGAGCCGACCCCGACCCGGCCGCGCCGTACACGCCCGACGCCTTCGAGGCCGACGGGTTCGTCCACTGCACGGACGGCGACGCGGAGATGCTCGCCGTCGCGAACCGCTTCTACGGCGGCGAGCCTGGGCCGTTCCTCGTGCTCGACCTCGACCTCGCCCTCGTCGGGGCGCCGTGGCGCTACGACGACCAGGGGAGCCCCTACCCGCACGTGTACGGGCCGCTCCGCCGGGACGCCCTGCGCGGCGTGCGGCCGCTCCTCCGCGACGCGGGCGGCAGGTTCGTCGGCTACGGCGAGCGGAGCCCGGCCTGAGCCGCTCGACGAGACGGGAGGGACCAGCAGAAAGGTGCCGTCCGGCCCTTGTCGGGTCGACAGGGCGCCCGGCACGGTGGCCAGACCCGCATCCCGTCCCCCGGGGGTTCACGAGCCATGACCACCGCCGACCGGGCTCCCAGGCAGCCGGCGTCGTCGAGCGATGTCCTGACCACCGTGCAGCGCGGACTCCGCGCCCTCGAGGTGATCGCCGCCGAGGAGGGCCTGCCGACGAAGGAGGTCGCCCGCCGCCTCGGCCTGCGGCCCGCGACGGCCTACCATCTCGTGGGCACCCTGGTCCACGAAGGCTACGTGTGGCGCATGCGCGACGGCGGGCTCATCCTGGGCGACCGCCTGGCCGGGCTCCTGAACCACCTCGAGCACCGCCCGAACCCCTTCCCCGAGCTGCAGCCCATCCTGGAGGACCTGGCGCGCCAGTGCGGCGACGTGGCCGTGATCGGGCGCCTCGTGGGGAACCAGGCGTTCATCACGAGCGCGGCGGCGGCGCCCGGCGCCGCGCACGGCGACCACATCCGGGCAGGCGCCCGCGGCCCCGTGCACACGATGTCGCTCGGCAAGGTGCTCGTCGCGGTCCTGCCGCCGGCTGCGGCCCTGGGCACGATCCGCAACTGGGCCTTCGATCCGCTCACGGAGCGGACGATCACGGACGCCCACCAGTTCATCGACCAGCTGGAGGTCGCCCGGCGGCGCGGGTACGCCCTCGACATCGAGGAGGGCGAGGAGGGCCTGTGCTGCGTGGCGGCGCCCATCCCCACGCCGTCGGACCGGCCGCGGGCGGCGATCGCCGTCGGCGTCGAGACCGAGCGCCTTCAGCGCGAGCCGCAGCGGCTGGTGGCCCACGTCGTTGTCGCGGCGCATCGGGCGGGGGCGCTGCTCGGCCAGGCGTGACATGGCCGCGCGACGTGGGCCGGCAGGCTGCCTCGAGACCGTGTTTTCCCGATATCTGAACACGACGTTGACCCCCGCCGGCGGGGGGCCGAGCCTCGACGGAACGGAGCGGATTCCGTGGCCAGCGCTGGACGGCGGGCGACATCCAGTCCCCAATGCCGCCCGCACCGGACGAAGGAGGTGAGGCCGGGACACTCGGCACGCTCGTGACGCGATCGGCAGAGCCCAGGCGGACACGCACTCGCCATCACACCCGCCGGCGCGCCGCCGTGCCGGATCGCGAAGTCGGAGGCTGCCCACACCGTTGATAGTGGAGTGGATACATGCAGAAATCGTGGATCGGGAAGTACGTCGGTGAGGCGATCGGGGTCTACCTGATCGTGCTCTTCGGGTGCGGCCTGCTCTTCTCGGCCGTGCTCTTCGGGGTCATCGGTGACTTCTACAGCGCGGGCATGGGCTGGGGTCTGGCGGTGGCGATCGCCATCTACGCCGGGGCGTCCATGTCGGGCGCCCACTTCAACCCTGCCGTCACGCTCGCCCTCGCCGTGACGAGGCGGTTCCCCTGGAACCAGGTGGTCCAGTACTGGGTTTCCCAGATCATCGGCGGCGTCCTCGGCGCCGCCACGCTCGTCCTCCTCTTCTGGCCGGCCCTCGGGGTGTTCGCCACGAAGAACGAGCTGGTCATCGGCCAGGCCGGCAGCGAGAAGCTGGCGATGATGCTCATCCCGGTGTCGCCTCATCCCTGGGTCATCGGGATCGACCAGACGGCCTACGACACCGTGCCGGTCTATGTCGGCTTCATCGCCGAGCTGCTGTGCACGGCACTGCTGGTCATGTTCATCCTGGCCCTCCTCGAGCGGCGCAGCGTGAACGGACCCACCAGCTGGTTCTTCCCGTTCGCCCTCGGCCTGCTCGTCTGCATGATCGTGATCATCGACGGGCCGCTCACGATGACCTCGCTCAACCCGGCACGTGACCTGGGGCCGCGAATCGTGGCCTACCTCATGGGCTTCGGGAGCATCGCCTTCCCCGGGGTCAGGGATGGCTGGTCGCTGATCATCACTGCCGGCGCGCCGATGATCGGCGGCGTCGTGGGTGCCCTGTTCTTCGACTACGCCATGAAGCCGTTCTTCCCCAAGCCCGAGCCGGAGCCTGCGGCGGTCAAGGCCGCGGAGCCGGCGACCGCCCCGACGGGCGCGTAGCCGCAGAAAGGTCGTGACCATGACACGCGTAGCCATCGCCAAGACCGGCGACCTCAAGGGCAATGCCCAGTTCATGGCGGGCGAGTACGTCCGCTATGACGAGGACGTCGCCAGGATCAAGGCCGCCGTCAAGCGAGCCGTCGAGCTCGCGGTCGGCAGCATCGACGAGATCATCAAGCCCGGGGCCAAGGTCCTGGTCAAGCCGAACCTCGCCTTCCAGGCGCCGGCGACCAGCTTCGCCGTCGTCGACCCGCGGACCCTCGAGGCGATCGTCGCCTACCTCAAGGAGGAGTCGAAGGCGGGCGAAGTCGCCGTCGGTGACAACCCGTCCCTCGGCTTCCACGTCGGCAAGGCTCGCCCGGCGTTCGCCCAGAGCGGCCTCCAGGAAGCGGCCGAGCGGGGCGGCGCGGACCGGATCGTCTACTTCGACGAGACCGAGACGGTCCATGTCAAGATTCCGGGAGCGCGCTATCTGCACGAGGCCGACGTCTGGAAGCCGTTCCTCGACGCGGACGTCGTCATCAACGTCCCGAAGATGAAGGTCCACCTCGCCAAGACCGTGACCCTCGGGCTCGCGAACTGGCAGGGGATCCTGCGCAACGAGCACCCGCACGACGACGGCAAGGACGGCAAGGGCCTCCACACGAACCAGCAGGGCCAGCATCGCAACGACATCGACGCCAAGGTCGTCGACGAGTACCGCATCCGCAAGGCCGACCTGGTGATCGTCGACGCGGTGATCGGCATGGAGGGCCAGGGCCCGCATGCCGGCTCTCCGATCGAGATGAACCTCGTTCTCGCAGGCACGGACACGGTCGCGGTCGACGCGGTCACCGGGGCCTGCATGGGGTTCGACCCGCTCGAGATCCCGGCCGTCCGGATCGCCGGCCACGACGGGCTCGGGGAGTTCCACCTCGACAAGATCGACGTGGTCGGCGAGAAGGTCGACGACGTCATGCGGCACTTCCTGCGGGCGAACGGCAACCCCGTCGGGGTCTGGCCGGGCCTCGAGGTCCTCACCCAGCAGTCCTGCCCGGGCTGCTTCATCAACATCCGCGGTGCGATCGACAACTTCGGGCTGCACAGCGGCTTCGACATCCACGAGTTCAACGAAAAGCTCGGCGAGGTTGTCTTCATCACCGGCGGCCAGCCGGATCTCGACCCGGAGAGCTGCCGCGACAAAGTCGTGTTCCTCGTCGGCGACTGCTGGGAGTACTTCCCGAGCGCGCCGAAGATCCGCGAGGCCCTGACGCTTGCGCGACAGGTCATCGAGCGGCCCGGCTGCGCGCCGGTCTACGTGTTCGCCCAGATCAACTCCGACCTGATCGGTCTCGGCACCGAGGCCGGCCTCCTGGCTCACGTCTGAGGTCGGACCGATGGCAGAGATCCGGATCGGAGTGCCAGACAAGGCGGTCACGGTCGTCGAATGGCTGAAGGCCGAAGGTGACTTCGTCGCCCGCCTGGAGCCCGTGCTCCGGTACCGGGTCGACGATGTCGAGGACGTGCTCCGGGCGCCCGGCAGCGGCGTCCTCGCCGCGATCGACGTTCCCGCCGGGGAGTCGGCCGAAGCCGGCGCGACGCTCGGGCGGGTCAAGATCATCGTCGGAGGAACCTAGCGATGACCGTCTCCGGCACGCCCGGCCGCCTGGCCGGGCGGGTCGCCTTCGTCACCGGGGGCGGCTCGGGCATCGGGCGCGCGGTCTGCGCGCGCCTGGCCGCGGACGGCGCCGCGGTCGTCGTGGCGGACGTGGTGCCGGAGACGGCGAACGAGACCGCTGCCCTGCTCGAGGCGAGCGGGGCAGCGGCCCTCGCCGTGACCCTCGACGTCGCGAACGCCGCGGCGGTCGAAACCGCGCTCGACGCGGCATGGACGCGCTTCGGATGCGTCGACGTCATGGTCAACAACGCCGGGATCATGGGCTACAAGCCGTTCCTCTACCTCACCGAGGCGGAGTGGGATCGCACCATGGCGGTCAACGCCAAGGGCGCGTTCCTGTGCGGTCAGGCCGCGGCGAAGCGGATGGTCAAGGCGAAGATCCCGGGCACGATCGTGAACATGAGCTCCATCACGAGCGAGGTCGCGATCGAGTTCCAGTCGCACTACTGCGCCTCGAAGGGGGCGCTCCGGATGCTCACGAAGTCGATGGCCCTCGAGCTCGCGGAGCACGGCATCACCGTCAACGCGGTGGCGCCGGGCGTCGTCGAGACGGGCATGACCCGCGAGCTGCTGGCCGATCCCGCGGTGGCGGAGCTCACGCTGCCGCTCATCCCGCTCGGGCGGGCCGCCACCCCCGAGGACGTCGCCGCCGTCGTCGCCTTCCTGGCTTCGCCGGACGCGTCGTACGTCACCGGTGCCACGCTCCTCGTGGACGGCGGGTACCTGCTCCGATGACCACCGCGACGACGCCGCCGACCCACGGCGACCCGGCAGTCCCGGCGGAGCTGGCCGCGAAGGCGGCGGCCGTTCGGGCTGAGCTGGCCGGGCTCGGCGGCGCCGTCGTGGCCTTCTCCGGCGGCGTCGACAGCTCGGTCGTCGCCGCCTTCGCCGTCGAGGTGCACGGCGCGCGGGCCCTCGCCTGCACGATCGTGTCGGGGTTGCTGCCCGACGCGGAGATCCGCGAGGCGGAGGCGATCGCGATGGAGATCGGGATCGGGCACCGTCTCGTGCCGCTCGACGTGCTCGGCCTGCCCGCCTTCGTCGAGAACCCGCCCGATCGGTGCTACCAGTGCAAGGCCGCCGTCCTCGGGGCGCTCCGGGGTGTCGCCGACGCAGAGGGTCTCGAGGCGATCCTCCACGGCGAGAACGCCGACGACGCCGACGTCTACCGCCCCGGCGCGCGAGCCGCGGCGGAGGCCGGCGCGATCGCGCCGCTGGCCCGCGCCGGGATCACGAAGGTCGAGGTGCGCGACCTCGCCCGCGCATTCGGGCTGTCCAACGCCGATCGTCCTTCGGCGCCGTGCCTCGCCACCCGGATCCCGTACGGCGAGGCCGTGACCGTCGAGCGCATGCGCCGGATCGGGGCCGCCGAAGCGGTCCTGCGCGATGCCGGGTTCGGCGTGGTCCGGGTTCGCGACCACGGCCGGATCGCGCGCATCGAGGTCCCCCTCGCCGACCTGCCACGGCTCCTGGCCCCCGACCTCCGCGAGCGGCTGGCGGCCGAGGTTCGGGCGGCCGGGTATGCCCACGTGACGATCGACCTCGACGGGTACCGCTCGGGCAGCTTCGACCTCGCCCGGGCGGCAACGGGAACGGGAGGCGGAGATGGATAGGTCCCACCTGGCCTCGCTGCTCGAGCACGTCCGCGACGGCGACGTCGACGTTGGCGTCGCCGTCGATCGCCTGCGCGACCTGCCGTACGAGGACCTGGGAGGCTTCGCCTGCCTGGATCACCACCGGGGCGTCCGCCAGGGGATGCCGGAGGTCGTCCTCGCCGAGGGGAAGACGACCGACCAGGTCGTGGCGATCATGGAGCGGCTGTCCGCGGACGGCGGCCCGGTCCTGGCGACGCGGGCCGTCCCGGCCGTGTACGACGCGGTCCGCGCGCGAGTGCCCGCCGCCGAGTACAACGCGCTGGCCCGGACGATCCTCGTGCCCGAGCTCGACGCCCCGCCCGGTCGTCCCGGGATCCTGGTGCTGACGGCCGGCACGGCGGACGTCCCGGTCGCGGAAGAGGCGGCGGTCACCGCGACGGTCATGGGCAACGCGGTGGAGCGTGTCTACGACGTCGGCGTGGCCGGGATCCACCGGCTTCTCGACCGGCTCGACGCCCTGCGGCGGGCGCGGGTGATCGTGGTGGTGGCGGGCATGGACGGCGCCCTCCCGAGCGTCGTGGGCGGCCTCGTCGACGTGCCGGTCGTCGCCGTGCCGACGTCCGTGGGCTACGGCGCCGCCTTCGGTGGCCTCTCGGCGCTCCTGACGATGCTCACGAGCTGTGCTGCCGGCATCACGGTCGTGAACATCGACAATGGGTTCGGGGCCGGCTACGCGGCGGCCATGATCAACCGCCTCGGTCCCGCCCCGGAGCCGGCCACGCGCACGATCGCCACGGAGGAGCAGCGCAGGTGATCGGCTTCGTCGACTGCTACTCGGGCGCCAGCGGGGACATGCTGCTGGGCGCCGTGGTCGACGCCGGCGTGCCCCTCGCGACGCTCCGGGCGGCCCTTGCCGGGCTCTCGGTCCGCGACGAGTTCGAGCTGCAGGCCGAGGAGGTCCAGCGGGCGGGGATCCGGGCCACGAAGGTCCGGGTCATCACGGGCCCGGCGCGCCATCACCGCCCGTTCGGCGAAGTCCGGCGCGTGGTCATCGACGCCGGGCTCCCGGCCGTCGAGCGCGACCGAGCCCTCGCGGTGCTCGAGCGCCTGGCAGTCCAGGAGGGTCGGATCCACGGGGCGCCTCCCGAATCCGTCGAGCTGCACGAGGTCGGCGCGATCGACTCGATCGTCGACGTCGTCGGGACCGTGCTGGGGCTCTCGTTCCTCGGCATCGACCAGCTCCACGTTTCGTCGGTGCCCGTCTCGACCGGCTCGATCGCCTCGTCCGGCCATCGCCTCCCGGCACCGGCGCCGGCGACGCTGGCGATCCTGGCCGAGGCCGGCATCCCGACCCGCCCGTTCGGGGACGGCCGCGAGCTCGTGACTCCGACGGGCGCGGCGATCCTGGCGACGCTTGGCCTCGTCGGCCAGCCGGCGATGATCGTGGACCGCGTGGGCTACGGCGCCGGCGACGCAGATCTCGAGTGGCCGAACATCCTGCGCCTGTGGGTCGGCAGGCCCGCGGACGGCGGCGACCCGGTGCCGCGGGCGCCCCTGGGCGACCATGTCGTCATCGAGACCAGCATCGACGACATGAACCCACAGCTCCTGGCCCCGGTCGGCGAGGCCCTCCTCGGCGCGGGCGCCCTCGACGTGACCGTGACGCCGCTCCAGATGAAGAAGGGGCGGGCCGGCGTCCTCGTCTCGGTCGTCGCCCGGGTGGATGACGAGGCGCGGCTCGCCGGGATCCTCCTCCGCGAGACGACGACGCTCGGGGTGCGCGTCCACGCCGTCCGCCGCCACGAGGCTGGCCGCGCGTTCGTCGAGGTCGCGACGCCCTTCGGCCGGGTCGTGGTCAAGCAGAAGATCCTCGAGGGACGCGTCGTCGCGGCGATGCCGGAGTTCGAGTCTGTGCGCCAGCGTGCAGCCGAGACGGGCGCCTCGCTCAGCCGGGTCCACGCGGCCGCCGCCGCCGCGGCGGCGGGACCCGTCGACGGTGCGGACGATGCGGCGATCGCGCCGCTCCCCGTGCCAGGCGACCGGGAAGCGACCGCCGGCCGACGCAGCGGCCCGGGCGACTGAATCCCCGGACGAGGAACCCGGCACGGCCTGCTGGCGCTTGACGACGGCGCGCGCGCGGCGTACATCGGGCACATGTGGGAGCCGGAGCAGCGTGAATCGGACCGCTACCCGAAGGCGACGCTGCGCCAGCAGGCGGAGGACTTCGTCGGCTGGTTCCCGGCCCACCGGAACGGGACGGCCGCGATCGCCATCGTCGCGGGGCTCCTGCTCCTGTGGCGGGTGATCACGCCGGGCATCGTCCTCCTGGGGGACCTTCGCGAAGGTGACTGCATCTTCGTGCGGACGGGGACCGCGACGGCGCCGATCGACCCCGTCGTGGGCACGCCCGCGGCCGTGCGCGCCGCGATCCTCAGCGGGGGGGCCGAGCGTGCCGCCTGCGACCTCTCGCACAGCCACGAGGTGAGCAGCGTCGTCGACCTCGACGACCACGACGGGGTCGACCCGGCGGCGGCCGCGCCCCCCGCCTGGGACCCCGCGGGCCTGACGGCCTCCGCGGAGGAGGCCTGCGCCGGAGGGCTGGCCGCCTTCCTCGGCGTGCCGGCCGTCACGCCGGGCACGCCGTACGTCGGCTTCGCGGTGATCCCCGGCGAACGTGAATGGGAACGCGGCACGCGTGTCGCCGCCTGCCTGGTCGCGTCCGCGGACGGGCACTTCCTCACCGCTCGGGCCGGCGGCTCGGCCCGCTGACGCCGGCGGCCCGGACCGGCTGACGCCGGCGGCTCGGGGGGCGCGGCGCGCACCCGCGTGGGACGCGGCGCCACACGGCCGGCGCCTGCTTTGACACTCCCCGCGGGGCGGGGATATGATCCGCGCCGTCCGGACTTCGGGCGCCGCTCAGACGAGGTGGAGCGCCCGGGGTTCGTTTGGTTATCGGCCATCTCACCGCCGCGCCGCTGCGTCGCCGACGCCCGCCGGACGGCACCTTCGACGGGGGGTCGCTCCTTCGTGAACAACAAGCCCACCTATCTCTCCCGCGAAGGCGAAGCCGGCCTGCGGGCGGAGCTCGAGCAGCTCGTCAACGTCCGCCGCTCGGAGGTCGCCGCCCGCATCCACGACGCGAAGGAGCACGGCGACCTCTCGGAGAACGCCGAGTACGAGGAGGCCAAGAACGAGCAGGCGTTCGTCGAGGGCCGGATCCAGACCCTCGAGGGGATGCTCAAGACCGCGGTGATCATCGAGAACAGCGGCTCCGAGCACGTCGCCCTGGGATCGGTGGTCACGGTCGAGTCGCTCGACGGCGAGGAAACCTTCTCGATCGTCGGATCTGCCGAGGCCCGCCCGGCGGACGCCAAGATCTCGAACGAGTCGCCCGTCGGGCGCGCCCTGCTCGGCAAGAAGGCCGGCGAGACCGTGGTCGTCAAGCTCCCCAACGGGACCGACTACACCTACTCCATCAAGTCGATCAGCTGATCGCCCGCCCGGGCGGACCGGGGCGGGCGGCCGGTGCCGCCACCCGGCCCGGCGATGCCGGCCGACCCGGCCCGGCGAACCCGGAGCGGAGGACGCAGGCATGTACTGGGCCGACGAGCTGGCGGCATCGGTCCAGGGACCGCAGGTCGTCAACGACTCGAAGACGCCGTCCGGCACGGTCCACGTCGGCAGCCTGCGCGGCCCGGTGATCCTCGACGTGATCACCCGCGCCCTGCGCGACCGCGGCCTCCCGACGACGCTCCTCTACGGCGTCGACGACATGGACCCCATGGACGCCCAGGCGCTCCTGACGCCCGACGCCGTCGACCACGAGATGGGCCGCCCGCTGGCCCACGTGCCGGACCAGGCCGGCGACTGCCACGCGTCGTACGCCCGCCACCACGCCCAGACCTTCATCGACGTCTTCGCCGGCCTCGGCATCCATCCCGACCGCTACTACTGGATGAGCGACATCTACCCGACCGGCGACGTGGACCCGTTCATCCGGACGGCCCTCGACCGGGCGCAGGTGGTGCGCGACGTCTACCGTCGCGTGAGCAAGGTGGAGCGGCCCCAGGGCTGGCTTCCGGTCCAGGCGGTCTGCCCTGCCTGCGGCAAGGTCGGCACGACGATCGCGCTCGACTGGGACGGCGAGACGGTGCGGGTCGAGTGCCGGCCTGACTACGTGACCTGGGCCCGCGGCTGCGGCTTCGAGGGCCGGGTCTCGCCGTTCGGCGGCAACGCCAAGCTCTACTGGAACCTGGAGTGGGCCGCCCAGTGGAGCCTCCTCGGGGTGACGATCGAGCCCTGCGGCAAGGACCTCGCCACCGCCGGCGGATCGCGCGACCGCGCCGACGCGATCGCCCGCGAGGTCTTCGACCGCGAGCCACCGCTCAACCTGGCCTACGAGTTCCTCAACATCGGCGGCCGCAAGATGTCGACGTCGAAGGGGCGGGGGGCCGCGGCCCACCAGATCGTCGACGCCCTGCCGCCGGAGCCGCTGCGCCTGCTCTTCCTGCGTCCACGCCCGAACCAGGCGATCGAGTTCGACCCCAACGGGACGGACGCGATCCCGCGGCTCTTCGACGAGCTTGACCGCCTCGCCGCCGCCGTCGCGGGACGACCATTCCGCGGCGAGCTGCCGCCCGACGCCGACCGGCTCTTCGGGTACGTCCTGCTCCCCGGCGTCGTCCCGGCGTCCGCCGCCGCCGACTACCGGCCGGCATTCGCCCATCTTGCCCTGCTGGCCCAGATCCCCGGCGTCGACATCGCCGCCCGGATCGCGGAGGAGAAGCGTGAACCGCTGACCCCGGCCGAGGAGCTGACCCTCGCCGAGCGGCTCGCCGCCGCGCGGGCCTGGCTCGCCTCCTACGCGCCCGACAGCGCCGTCGTCCAGGTCCACCGCGACGCGCTGCCGCCGGAGGCGGCGGCCCTTGGCGAGGACCAGCGCGTCTTTCTGGGCGGGCTTGCGATCGCCGCCGAGAAGGGCCGGCCCCAGGGCGGGGACGCGTGGCAGGACCTCCTGTTCCGGGTCGCCGGCGAGGCCGGCCTGCCGGCGGGGCGGGCGTTCGGCGCCGTCTACCTCGCCTTCCTGGGCCGGACGAACGGACCGCGCGCCGGCTGGCTGCTCGCGAGCCTGGACGCCGGCTTCGTCATCGGTCGCCTGCGCGCCGGGGCCGGCTGGCACGATCACGCGGCGCAGGCTCCCGCGGGGACCACGGGCGGCGACGTCGCCGCCGGCGAGGAGGCCGGGACATGAGCGTCGGGCTGCAGCGGCTCCGCGAGGAGCCGGACGTCATCCGCCGGGGAGCGCTCGACAAGGGCGAGGACGCCTCGCTCGTCGACGTCGCCCTGGAGCTCGACGCCCGTCGCCGGCAGGTCCTCGGCGAGGCCGACGCCCTGAAGGCCCAGCGCAACACCGCCTCGAAGCAGGTCGGCGAGGCGATCCGCGGCGGTGCCGCCCCCGACGGCCCGGAGATCGCCGCCCTCAAAGCCGCCTCCGTAGGCGCGGGCGAACGGATCACCGCCCTGGACGCCGAGGCCGCCGCGGTCGAGGCGCAGCTGGAGGACGTCCTCCTGCGCATTCCCAACCCGGCCGACCCGGGCGTTCCGGTCGGCGATGCCGACGCGAACGTGACGGTCCGCACGTGGGGCGACCTGCTGCCGAACGCGGTGGCCGGCGCCGGCGGCGGCTGGGCCCGCCGGCCCCACTGGGAGATCGCCGAGGCGCTCGACATCATCGACCTGGAGCGCGGGGCGAAGGTCGCCGGCTCGGGCTTCCCGGTCTACAAGGGCGCCGGGGCCGCCCTCCAGCGCGCCCTCATCGACTTCTTCCTGGGTGTGCACACGCGCGAGAACGGCTTCACCGAGATCTGGCCCCCGGTCGTCGTCAACACCGCGTCGGCGCGGGGAACCGGCCAGATCCCGGACAAGGAAGACCAGATGTACGTCGTCACCCGCGACGAGCTGTACCTGGTCCCCACGGCCGAGGTCCCGGTCACCAACCTCCACCGCGACGAGATCTTCGAGGCCGATGCGCTGCCGGTCCGCTACGCGGCCTACACGCCGTGCTTCCGGCGGGAGGCCGGTGCCGCCGGCAAGGACACCCGCGGGATCCTGCGGGTCCACCAGTTCGACAAGGTCGAGATGGTGCTCTTCGAGAAGCCCGACGCCTCCAACGAGGCGCTCGAGTGGATGACCGGCCGGGCGGAGGACCTCCTCCAGCGCCTGGGGCTGGCCTACCGGGTGCTGCTCATGGCGACCCGCGACATGGGCTTCGTGCAGGCCAAGAAGTACGACCTGGAGGTCTGGGCGCCGGGTGTGGAGCGCTGGCTGGAAGTCTCCTCCTGCTCGAACTTCCGCGACTACCAGGCCCGGCGGATGGCCATCCGCTACCGGCCC
Source organism: uncultured Chloroflexia bacterium (assembly GCA_963725875.1). Lineage (GTDB taxonomy): Bacteria > Chloroflexota > Limnocylindria > Limnocylindrales > CSP1-4 > CTSoil-043. The sequence goes on from CAVRZZ010000005.1 coordinate 160,143, forward strand.
GCCCCCGGCGCGAAGCCGGAGCTGGTCCACACGCTCAACGGCTCGGGCCTGGCCCTGGCGCGCGTCGTGGCGGCGATCCTCGAGACGTACCAGCAGCCCGACGGGACGGTGGTGGTCCCGGAGCCGCTGCGCGGCACCCTCGGCACGGACGTCATCCGCCCGCGCCAGGCAGGCTGACCGTGTCCCCGGGCCGGTCGGCCCCGGGGACAGGCGCAGGGGACTGGTGACGCCGGGGGGCCCACCGGCTACGATCGGCCGGTGACGCCCGCGGCCCGGCGTGGTGTCCAGCACGGGGAACCCATCACATGACCGAACCGAACCAGCCGCAGGAACCGACCCAGGTCGTCCCCCCGGCGCCACCCGCCGACCCGCCACCCGCCTACCCGCCGACCGTGTACCCGCCGGCGGCGCCCGAACCCGCGTACCCTCCGGCGCCCCCGCCCTCGGGCTTCCAGCCCCAATCCTGGACCGTCGCCATGGAGCCCGTCGGGCCCGCACCCGGAGTGCAGTTCGCATCCCACGGGGCCCGGCTCGTGGCGTACATCGTGGACGCGATCCTCCTCGGCGTGCTCGCGACGGCGGTCGCGATCGCGCTGGCGCTCCTCACGGCCGGGCTGGCCGCCGCCGGCGCGGTCCCGCTCGCGGCGCTCAGCGGCCTGATCCTGTTCGTCGCGGTCTTCGCGGTGAGCCTCGGCTACTTCCCGTGGTTCTGGGTGCACGGCGGCGCGACGCCGGGGATGCGGATCTTCAACCTGCGCGTCGTGCGCGACGCCGACGGTGGGCCGATCGGCTGGGGTGCGGCGATCATGCGGCTGTTCGGCTTCTGGGTCTCGTCGCTCGTGCTGTACCTTGGCTTCGTCTGGATCTTCGTCGACGCCCGGCGCCGCGGCTGGCACGACCTGATCGCCGGGACCGTCATGGTCCAGCCGGCCTGACGCCCACCCAGCCCAGCCATCACCGGAGGGAGACCGATGACCACTCAGCCCCCGTCCTGGCAGACGCCCGTGGAGTCCTCGGGCCCGGCCCCCGGCGTCCAGTTTGCCGGCCACGGCGCCCGCCTCGGTGCCTACATCCTCGACGCGATCCTCCTCTCCGTCTTCGTCACGGCGTTCATCGCCATCCTCACGCTCGTCCTCTTCGGCTCGCTCGAGTGGTCGGTCGACGCGACCGGCGACATCGTGTTCGGCGACACCGCGGCCGCGGCCGGCTCGATCCTCCTCCTCTTCGCCGGCTCCCTGCTGATCTCGATTCTCGGGTTGCTCTACTTCCCCTTCTTCTGGGCGCGGGGCGGCCAGACGCCGGGGATGAGGGTCGCCGGCCTCCGGGTCGTCAGTGACCGCGACGGGAGCCGCATCGGCTGGGGCCCCGCCCTCCTGCGGGCGGTCGGCTACTGGATCTCCGCGGCCGTCTTCTATCTCGGCTTCGTCTGGATCCTCGTCGACGCGCGGCGGCGCGGCTGGCACGACCTCATCGCGGGCACCTGCGTCATCAGCACGAAATGACCGGCGCGGGCGACGGCCTGCGCCTCGTCACCCTGGCGGAGCGGCCGGACCTGCGCGACGCGCTGGAGGACCACAACGGCGCGGCATGGCCGGAGTTCATGCTCCACTTCCCCGTCGCCAACCGGCTGTGGCACCACCTGGACGAGGACTTCGCCGCCTGGCAGCACATGCTTCTCGACCCCGACGGCCGGATCACGGCCGCGGGCAACAGCGCGCCGCTCCGGTGGGACGGGAGCGACGACGATCTGCCGGCGGGCTGGGACGATCAGCTCGAGCGGACGGTGGACGGGCTGCGGGCCGGGATCGGGCCGAACACGCTGGGCGCGATCCAGATCGTGGTCGCGCCCGACCACCAGGGCGAGCGCCTGGCGGGCCGGATGGTCGAGATCTTCCGCGAGCAGGCCCGGGAGGCCGGCTTCCGGGCACTCATCGCCTGCGTCCGCCCGACGGAGAAGCACCGCTACCCGCTGGCCCCGATCGAGCGGTACGCCGCGTGGACGCGCGACGACGGGCTGCCGTTCGACCCGTGGATCCGCCTGCACGTCCGGCTCGGGGGTCGCGTGGTCCGCGCCGTGCCGGCCAGCATGGTGACGTGCGGAACCGTTGCCGAGTGGGAGGAGCGGACCGGGATGACCTTCCCGGAGAGCGGCGAGCACGTGGTCCCCTTCGCGACGAACCCGGTGCTCGTCGACCGCGAGCGCGACCGTGTCGTCTACCACGACGCCAACGTGTGGGTTGTGCACGACCTGGCGCCGTAGCGGGCGGTAGCCCTCGCCCGATGGCAGCCGGCGGCGGGCCCAAGCCCGTGGCGGCCAGCGCGCGACTGCTCGCGGCGGCAATCCCCGCCGCTACTCCCCGGCCTTCACGGTGACCGTGGCCGTCATGTTCCAGCGGAGCCCGTCGGGCGCCGTGGCCGGGGTGACGACCGCCCGGTAGACCACGTCTCCCTGCGCCGTCGAGCCAAAGAGGGCGACCGAATCGACTGTGCCGTCGACGGTCAGGCCCGGCAGGCCGTCGAAGGTGATGGTGACGGGGGCGCCGACCGCGACGCGGGCGACCGTCGTCTCGTCGAGGTCGGTGGTCTCGATCCGCCAGCCCGAGGCGTCCGCAACGCGGACGAGCGGCACGCCGGGCGTGGCGCGCTCGCCGACGCGCGCGTCGAGCGAGGCGACCGTCCCGCCGAACGGCGCCGTGAGCGTGAGCTGCGCCAGCGCGTCCTGAGCGGCCGCGAGCCCGGCCGTGGCGCGGTCCACGTCGGCCGCCGCGGCGGCGCCCGCCTCGCCGGCCGCCGCCGCCGCCGCGCGGGCGCCCCGCAGGTTGGCCTGGGCGCCGCTCAACGCCGCGCGCGCGGCGTCCACCTCGGCGTCGGCCCCGCGCTCCTGGGCGCTCGAGGCCCCCGACGGGAGCGCGTCCCGGGCGGCTCGGGCCGCGTTCCAGGCAGCGCGCGCCTGGTCGACCGAGGCCTCGGCCGCGTCCACGGCCGCATTCGCCTGGGTCACGCCGGCCGCCGCGCGCGCGGCGTTCGCCTCGGCCGCGGCCACGGCGGCGGTCGCGCCGTCGACCTCGGCCCGGGCCGCGGTCGGGTCGAGGCGGACGAGCACCTCGCCGGCGGCCACCTCGTCGCCCTCGGCGACGAGGACCTCGGCGATCGTCCCCGGCACCGCAGCGCCGAGCTCGGCGAACCGGACCGGCACCACGCGGCCGTCGGCGACGACCTCGGTGGAGAGCGGGACGGGCGGGATCGACGGCGCCGGGGTCGCGGCCGCCCCACCGCTACCGCCTCCCAGCAGGAGCCATGCGCCGGCGACGGCGACCATGGCGACGATGGCGACGACGGCGACGACGGCGAGGCGGCGCATGGGGCTCCTTCCGGGCTGGGACGGGGGCGGCGCGGGCGGTGCGGACGATGCGGGAGGCGCGGACGGTTCGGTCATTCGTATGCGAGGACCTCACGGACGGCAAGCCGGGATGCGCGCCAGGCGGGGAAGAGGCTGGCGCCGGCGGCCAGGACGAGGACGATGCCGAGCCACAGGACGACCCCCTCGGCGCTGATCGAGTAGGAGAGCGGACGCGACAGGAAGACCATCCCCAGCGCGTCCGACAGGGTCCGGCTGATGGGGATCGCGAGGACGGCCCCGGCGGCCCACGAGATGAGGCCGATGAGGACGCCCTCCACCAGGAAGAGGCGCAGCACCGCGCCGTCCGACGCGCCGACGGCCCGGATCACGCCGATCTCGCGGGCCCGCTCCACCACGTTGATGCTCATGGTCCCGGTCAGGCCCAGGCCGCCCACGACGCCGAGCAGCAGCGCCATCGTCGAGAGGAAGATGACCAGGACGTCGAAGAGGCGCTCCTGGGTCGTCCGGACCTCGGCGATCGTCGTCGTCGCCGCGACGCGGACCCCGGCCGTCTCGAGGTGGTCGGCGGCGGCCTTGCCGACGCGGTCCTGGGTGGCCGCGTCGCGGGTAGCGGTCCGGAGCATCACCACCGTGGCCCGGCCGACCTCGCGCGCGGCCTGCTCCAGGGGCCCGGCGTTCGCGTACAGGAACGGACGCTGCGTCGGCGACTCGACGATCCCGACCAGCGTCCAGGTGGCATCGCGCCCGTTGACGCGCAGCGTGAGGCGGTCGCCGACCCGGACGTCGGGCTCGTCCTCGCGGATGTTGGCCGTCGCGACCAGGGCGTTTCCGTCGGCGGGGACCAGCCAGCGGCCCTCCTGCAGCTTCGGGCGCACCATCGTGGTCTCGGGCGGCAGCCCGAAGGTGATGAACGATCGGCTCTCCGCCCCGTCGTCGCGAATCCGCTGGGTCGTCGCGAAGCGCCACGCCTCGGCCGCCGTGACGCCCGGGACCCGCCGCGCCTCCGTCTCGAGCAGGTCGGCCCGGGCGGACCCTGCCAGCTCCACCTGGACGTCGTAGTCGAAGTAGGCCAGGGCGTCGTCGAGGGTCTGGTAGAGCGACGACCGGACGGTGAAGACGGCCATGAAGACGGCCGCGCCGAGGGTCAGGGCCGAGAGCGTCAGGAGGAGCCGCGACTTGCGGCGGAACGTGTTGCGGATCGACAGGAGGGTGGGGCGAGAGAGCCCGCGGATCCGCTGGATCGCGCGGTCGAACCGGCTCCGCCCGAAGCCGTCCGCGAGCCCCGTGCTGCTCACGGCCTCGCGCACGGTGACGCGCACCCCGCGCCAGACCGGCACGAGCGCCGCGAGGAGCGGCACGAGCAGCCCGACGGCAACCTCGAGCGCGATCACCTCCGGCGGGGCGAAGAACGTGGTGACGTCGAAGTTGACGAGGCTCGCCGTGAAGACCGTCAGGCCGTAGGCGCCGAGGGCGCCGAGCGGCAGGGCGACACCGAGCGACAGGACGGCGTACGCCAGGACCATCCCGAGGTACAGGACCGCGACCTGCCGGTTGCGAGCGCCCACCGCCTTCATGACCCCGATCTGGCGCGTCTGCTGGGCGATGATGGCGTTCACGGTGTTGACGACGAGGAAGCCGGAGGCGAGCAGCGCGAGGAGCCCGAGGAAGCCCAGGACGAGGAAGACGCCTGCCAGCAGGTCGTTGGCCGGGTGCTCGCCGGGGGGCGGGACGAAGACGAAGATCACCGACGCGCCGGCGCGCTCCATCCGCTCGCGGACCGTCTCGGCCAGGGTGCGGATCTCGGCGCGGGTCAGGCTCGGGTCGTCGGCCAGGATCCGCAGCTCGTCGTAGGCGGTCCCGTATCCAAGGTCGTCGAGCGTCTCGAACGTGACGTGGCCCTGCAGCCGCCCGACGTAGAAGGCCGGGGACGCTCCGACCTCGTGCGACAGGCCCGCCACGCGCAGGGTGTGGAGCTTGCCGTCGACGGTCTGGATCTCCACCTCGCCCGACGTCGGGACGTCGGCCAGGGTCAGGCTCGAGCGCTCCAGCAGCATCTCGCCGCGGGTCGGCGGCCAGGCGGCGCCGGGCTCGGGGGTCACGAGGTCGAGGCGCTGGTCCTCGAAGTCGGTGATCGCGGTGAGCTGCAGCTCGCGGAAGGTCTCGGGGCCCGTGCGGAGCCGCACGGTCACGCTGCGGCGCGCCTCGGCGTCGGCGATCCCCGGCATCTCGCGGACGGTCTCCACGAGGTCGTCGCCGAACGCCGACGCGGAGATCGTGGCGCTTGCCGGGCGGCTGGCGAGGTACTTCTCGCGGAGGCCGTCACGGAGGAGCGCGTTGGCGCCCGCGATCGTGCCGACGGCGAAGACGCCGACGGCGATCGAGAGGACGACGAGCACGGTGCGGGTCCGCGCGACCCCGAGGTCGCGAAGGACCTTGCGCCAGCGGATGCTACCCACCGGCAGCCGGCGCGCCGGGCGCGGCGAGGACGGCGGGATCCGGGACCGCCCGGTCCGGGACGACACGCTCCGCCGCCGGCGCCGCGGCCTCGTCGGGGAGCGTCCCGTCCAGGAGGTCCCCGTCCACCATGTGGACCGTTCGCCGCGCGTGCGACGCGATCTCCCGGTCGTGCGTGACCATGACGATGGTCTTCCCGGCCGAGACCAGCTCGTCGAAGAGCCGGATCACGGCCTCCGCGGTCGCGGAGTCCAGGTTGCCCGTCGGCTCGTCGGCGACGAGGATCGGCGGGTCGTTGGCGAGCGCGCGGGCGATCGCCACGCGCTGTTGCTGCCCGCCGGAGGTCGCCGATGGCAGCTTGCGAGCCTGGTCGGCCATCTCCACCTGCTCCAGGAGCGCCATCGCCCGCTCTTCGCGCTCCTTCGGCGTCCAGAGGCCCCCGAAGTCCATGGGCAGCATCACGTTCTCGGCCACCGTCAGCGTCGGGAGAAGCTGGAAGAACTGGAAGATCACGCCGACGGTCCGACCGCGCCACACCGCCGTCTCGCCCTCGCTGAGGTGGTTGAGGTGCGTGCCGCCGACCCAGACGTCGCCGGCCGTGGCCCGGTCGATGCCCGTCATCATGTTCATCAGCGTCGACTTGCCCGAGCCGGACTTCCCGACGACCGCGATGAACTCGCCGGCGTCCACCTGGAGGTCGACTCCGCGGAGCGCCCGGAACGATCCCGCGTCCGTCACGTAGTCCTTGACCACGCGGCGCAGGTCGATGAGGTGGCCGGTCGGCGCGATCTCCGCGGCGATGCGGTCGTTCGCTCCGCCCAGGAACCGTCGGAGCACGGGGCCTCCGGGATGGGCGCGCAGGTGGCCTGCGCTGGACGAGGACGTTGGGAGCACGGCGGTGCGCCGCTGATCCTATATCGGTCGACCCCGGGGCCTTGGATCGGGGACCGGACGATGGGGCCAGCCGGCGCCCGGACCGTCGGGTCGTGGCCGGGAGCGCCGCCGACCCCCATCGTGAGGGCGACCCATGCGAACAGCCTTCCTCCGGCGCGCCGTCCCCGTCGCGCTGACCCTCCTCGTCGCTCTTGCCGCCGTCGTCCCCGCCGCCCCGGTGGAGGCGCGCTCGCCGGCGCGCAAGATCGAGCCGCGGTTCGTGACGCCCTATCGGGTCGGCCGGGTCATCACGCCCAACACGGACATCCTCTCGACGTCGGGCTACGCCGCGTGGATGATCGACGAGGCGCTGGGCGCCACCACCCGCCTGCCGAGGCTCGGGGCCGCGTTCATGGCGGCGGAGCGCCGCGAGGGGATCAACGCGCGCACGTTCGTCGCCCACGCGATGCTCGAGAGCGGCTGGGGGACCTCCGACATCGCGCGCCTGAAGCACAACCTGTTCGGCTACGGCGCGTACGACCGGGACCCGTGGAAGCACGCCCTCCGGTTCCGCACCTACCAGCAGGGGATCCTCGCCGTCGCCGAGAAGGTCCGTGATCGCTACCTCACCCCCGGGGGCCGCTGGTGGTACGGCTTCACCACGCTCCGCGGCGTCAACCGCTACTACGCGTCCGACGTCCACTGGGCCGACAAGATCGCCGTCATCGCGAACACGCTGGACCGGCTCGTCGTGACCCTCCGGGAGCGGCGCCTGCAGTTCGGCCGCCCGAACTTCGCCGACACGCCGATCGCCGGCACGAAGGTCTCCCTCGAGGTGCCCTGGACGGCGCGGCCGGGTGCGGTGCTGCCGCCCGCCATCCGGTTCCGGGCCCGCTGGGTCCCCGTCGCGGTGGTGGAGGCCTCCGACGGTGCGCCCGGCGCCGCGCGGGCGTCGCGCTGGGTGACGCTCAAGCGGACCGACCAACCGGGCCGCGCCGTCGGCCTGGCCCTGCAGGTGCCGAGCCGGCCGGGACTCTGGCGCGTGGAGATCGAGGCGCGCGACAGCGACGGCCGGGCCCTGCCGAAGACGGACCGCCCGACCATCCGATCGCTGACCGTGCGGGTCGCCGGCGCGCAGGAGGCGGGGATCGGCCTGGCGGTCGGCCGCGACGGCGCGCTGACCGCGACGGTCAGCAACCTCGGCCGCCTGCCGATCGATGCGGCCGGGGCCGGCACGACGACCGTCGTCGAGGCGTGGGCCCTTCCGCTCGATCCGACGCAGGACGCGCGCCGCCTCGCCGCAATCCCCCTCGGGGCATCCCTGGCCGCCGACGGCACGCGGGCGTTCAGCTTCGCCGCGCCCGCCATGCCGTCCGTGGTCACCGTCCGGCTCGCCGGGGATGCCGGCGCGATCGGCCGGGGCCTGCCGGTCGCGGCCCTCGTGGCGCGCGATGCGGGTGGCCGGCCGGTCCTCACCCCGCTGGTCGTCTCCAGCCCGCGCGACGACGCGCTTCTCGGGAGGTCTGCGCCGGACGGGCGGATCGCGCTCACCCCGGCGGCGCAACCCGGGACGTTCGATGCGGCCGTCGTCGGCGGGGCACCGGCCCCGGATCCCGGCATGGCCGTGGCGGAGATGGAGGGCCCTCCGGGGCGTCCGTTCCTCCTGGTCCGCTCGATCGCCGCGGAGCCGTCGCGGGATGGCAACCCCTCCCTGGCGCTGGAGGAGCTCCCCGCGGAGCCACCAACCCCGGGGCACCTCCAGGTCACGGGTCTGCCGGCCGGGGTGCGCCTCGTGATCGCCGCGATCGTGGGCGCCGACGGCACGCCGGCCGACCCGGAGACCCTCTTCCTGGCCTGGATCCCGGTCACCGCCATCGACGCGGACGTCGCCGCGCCGCACTGACCCGCCCGCACGAGGGCCGACCCCGGGTCGCGTCGGCCGATTCCGGAACGCGTCGGCTATCGCGGCCGCGAGAGCCAGGCCTTCCAGGCCGCCTCGTCCCTGCCGGCCGTGACCTCGTCGCCGTAGCGGACGAGGGGGAGGCGGACCAGCCGCGGGTCCGCCAGCAGCCGGCCGACGATGGCCGCCGTGTCGGTCGCGAGATAGGCCAGCCCTCCCTCGCGGTAGGCGCGGCTCTCGGTGTCGAGGAGCGCGGCGGCGCCGAGTCGATCCGTGAACCGGCGGAGCTCGCCCGCGGCGATCGGCTTCTTGCGCAGGTCCACGTAGTGCACGACGATCCGCCGCTCGCGGAAGAACCGGAGGGCGCCCCGGGTCGCCTGCGAGTCGTCGGTGCCGAAGACCTGGATGTTCGGCATCTTCTTCGTGGGCACCTTGCCGAGCGGCGCGGGCATCGGTCGGAGCAGCTCCTTCACGGGTCGCGCGGGCGCAGGTCCCGCGATCGACGACGGGACAGTACGCGAACGACCGCCCGCGGGCAACGGCCGGGCCAGGCAACCGCCGGACCGCCGGCGACGGCAGACCCGATCCGGCGGCGGGCGACGGCCGACCCGGGCAACGGACGGGCCGGCCCCTCGCCGGCGGCGCACCCGCGCGGGTCGGCCCGCTATCCTCGTGGGGCGCACCGCGGAGAGGTGCCGGAGTGGTTTATCGGAGCGGTCTTGAAAACCGCAGGGCCTTCGCGCCCCGTGGGTTCGAATCCCACCCTCTCCGCCAGATCCTGAGCACGAGTGACGTTCCAGCACCGCGTCCGTGGCCGCCGATGACGCCCCTGGCGACGATGGCCGTGAAGACGTCGGCGGACGGTCCCGGACGGGAGCCTTCGACGGCGTACTCCGATACGGTCCGCCCGGGCGCCGCAGGTGGCGTCGCCTCGGCTGTTGCCGCGCCCTGGCGCCCGCCCCGGGCCACTCCGCCCAGCCCGACTCCGGCGGAATCGTCGCCCCCACCGAACCCCGCCTCGACACAAGCGCTCGGCCCGCGTGATCGAGCCGAGCCCGGTTCAGGGACGGCCGCGCCGACCGCGTTCCGACGCCCTCGCCGTCGGCTCGACATCGACCCCCCGCCGGCTCCCCTGCGTGTGCCGGTCGGTCGGGACGGGCGACGAGTCCGATCCGGATGGTGCCGCGTCCAGACGGCGGGATGGCACCTGACCCGGTCGAGTTCGAGAGGGCCTACCATCAGCACCTACAGGTGACCGCCGCGGCCGACTGAGAACCCAATCACCCGCGATTCCACGAAACCCGGGCGGTCCGTTCTGATCGCATCGCAGAGGGCCGCCGTGCATCACGGGAGATGACAACGCTGGACAACGCAGGCCCGCTGCTCGAGACCAAGCTGTACGTCCCCAGGCTGCGACGCGGCCTGGTCGCACGCCCGACGGCTCATCGAGCGGATGAACCGTGGCGGCCGAGTCGAAGCTGACGCTCATCTCCGCCCCGGTCGGCTTCGGCAAGACGACGCTGTTGGCCGAGTGGCTGGCATCCGCTCCAGCCGGTGAGCAGTCCGTAGCGTGGCTCTCCCTCGACCCGAGCGACAAGCACCCCACATTGTTCTGGACCAACCTGATCACGGCGCTGCGGGCCGTGGCGCCGGGGATCGGCGCGAGTGCGCTCTCCCTCCTGCAGGGGCCCCAGCCACCGCCGATCGAGACGGTCCTCGCGCCGTTGCTCAACGAGCTCGGCGCGGTGCCGAACGACACCGTGCTAGTGCTCGACGACTACCACGAGGTCGACGTCGCCCGACGTCCACCGGCGGGATGGCGTTCCTGCTGGAGCACCTGCCCGCCGCGGCTCCACGTCGTGATCACCACCCGCGCCGACCCGGGTCTGCCGCTGGGCCGCCTGCGGGCCGGCGGCGAGCTCGTCGAGATCCGCGCGGCCGACCTGCGCTTCACCCCGGACGAGGCCGCCGCGTACCTCAACGAGGCGATGGGGCTGGACGCTGACAGCGAGCGACGTCGCCGCCCTGGAGGCGCGTACCGAGGGCTGGATCGCCGCCCTCCAGCTGGCGGCGCTCTCGATCCAGGGGCGCGACGATGTCGCCGGCTTCATCGCGGGCTTCGCCGGGGACGACCGCGACATCGTCGACTACCTGGTCGAAGAGGTCCTGCACCGTCAACCCGAGCATGTCCGGAGCTTCCTGCTGCAGACCTCCATCCTGGGCCGGCTGAGCGGCCCACTGTGCGATGCCGTCACCGGCCAGCGCGGCGGGCAAGGCGATGCTGGAGGCGCTCGATCGAGGGAACCTGTTCCTCGTCCCGCTCGACGACCGCCGCCAGTGGTATCGCTACCACCATCTCTTCGCCGACATGCTGCGAGCGCGCCTGCTGGATGAGCAGCCCGACCGCGTCCCTGAGCTCCACCGGCGGGCGAGCGACTGGTACGAGCAGAACGGCGACCGGTCCGAGGCCATCTGCCACGCGATGGCCGGCGAGGCCTATGACCGGGCGGCGGACCTGATCGAGCTTGCGATCCCTGCGATGCGCCGGAGTCGGCACGAGGCCATCTTGCGTGGCTGGCTCGAGGCGCTTCCCGACGAGCTGATCCGGGTCAAGCCCGCGCTGACGATCGGGCTTGCCAGGACGCTGCTGGCTCGCGGCGAGCTCGAGGGCGTCGAGACCCAGCCTGCGGGACGCCGAGCGGTGGCTGGACGCGACGACAGCGGCGCGGGAGGGACCGAACGCCCCATCTACCGTGATGGTCGTCGGAGACGAGGATGAATTCCGCCGTCTACCGAGCACGATCGCCATCTACCGCTCCGCACTGGCCCAGGCCGTCGGCGATGTGGCCGGCACCGTGGCCCATGCCCGGCGGGCGCTCGACCTCGTCGGTGAGGACGACCACTTCGAGCGTGGAGGGGCAACCTTCTTTCTGGCACTCGCCTCCTGGACGAGCGGGGATCTCGAGACGGCGCACCGTTCCTATGCCGACGCGATGGCGAGCCTGCAGAGGGCGGGGCACGTCGTCCGACGTGGTCGCTGGCGCGATCTCCCTGGCGGGCATCGTGATCGCGCAAGGCCGTCTCCGCGAGGCGATGAACACCTACGAGCGGGGATTGCAGCTCGCGACCGAAGGGGGCGCGCCCGTGCTGCGCGGAGCAGCCGACATACATGTGGGCATGAGCGAGCTCTTCCTTGAACGCGATGAGCTCGATCCCGCCATGCAGCACCTGCTGATGAGCAAGGAGCTGGGCGAGCACGCTGGCCGGCCGCAGAACCCGTATCGCTGGTGCGTCGCCATGGCTCGGATCCGGGAGGCCGAAGGAGATCCGGCCGCCGCGCTCGACCTGCTCCATGAGGCAGAGCGCCTGTATGTGACGGACCACTTTCCCAACGGTGCGGCCCCTCGCCGCGCTGACGGCACGCGTGTGGGTCGCGCAGGGGAGGTTGAGCGAAGCCTTCGGTTGGGCCCGTGAGCAGGGCCTGTCGGCCCAGGACGATCTCAGCTACCTGCGCGAGTTCGAGCACATCACCTTCGCCAGGCTGTTGCTGGCCCGGTCGATGCAGGACCGTGCCGTCGGCTCCACGCGTGAGGCAGTGGAACTCCTGGAGCGCCTCCTGCATGCGGCGGAAGAAGGTTCGAGGACGGGGAGCGTCATCGAAGTCCTGGTGCTGTTGGCGCTCGCGCACCGGATGCGCGGCGACGTCCCTGCCGCTCTTGTGGCACCTGGAACGCGCCCTGACCCTGGCCGAGCCGGAGGGCTACGTCCGCGTCTTCGCTGACGAAGGCCCATCCATGGTGGCCCTGCTGGAAGCGGCGGCGAGACACGGCACCGCTCCCAACTACGTCGGTCGACTGCTGGCGGCCCTTGGCCAGGCCGAGCACAGCACGCCGGTGAAGCAGGCTCTGGTCGAGCCGCTGAGCGAACGTGAGCTGGAGGTGCTTCGGCTGCTGGCCACCGACCTCGACGGGCCGGCGATCGCCCGCGAGCTCGTGGTGTCCCTGCACACTCTGCGGACTCACACCAAGAACATCTACGCCAAGCTCGGCGTGAACAACCGTCGGGCGGCGGTCCGCCGCGGCGAGGGGCTCGACCTGTTGTCGCGAACCCGCGACCGCCAACCCCGGCCCGTCGTCGGTCGCGACACGTAGGAGCGGCCGCACCAGCCTGCCCCAAGGCGCAGGCCGCCGACGGCGAACGAGCGCCCGATGAGGCGCGAACCAGGCTGGCCGGGCTCGTCGCATTCGGATCGACAAATCACCACATCTCTCACTACATGTGGTGATGCCCCCTCACCACGTGCGCTTCTAGCTTGTGATCAAGCCGACAGCTTGTAATCAGGCCGAGCGCGTTCGCAGACAAGACGAGCAGGGGGGACCAGCGATGAAGGCGATCGTTCAAGACAGGTACGGCTCGGCGGATGTCCTGGAGGCACGGGACATCGAGAAGCCCCAGATCGGGGACACCGAGGTCCTGGTCCGCGTCCACGCGGCGTCGGTCCACGTCGGTGACTGGATCCTCATGTCGGGCACGCCGTACGTCATGCGCATGGCCACCGGACTGCGCAGGCCGAAGAACCAGGTCCCGGGAACAGACATCGCGGGCACGGTCGAAGCGGTCGGCAAGGACGTGACGCGGCTACGACCCGGCGACGAGGTGTTCGGGTGGTGCACGGGCGCCTTCGCCGAGTACGCGTCCGCGAGCGAGGACCACGTCGTGCTGAAGCCGGCCAACCTCACCTTCGAGCAGGCCGCAGCCGTCGGGGTGTCCGCGACCACCGCCCTCCAGCTCCTGCGTGACGACGGCAAGATCGAGCCGGGGCAGAAGGTCCTCGTCAACGGGGCGTCGGGCGGCGTGGGCACGTTCGCCGTGCAGATCGCCAAGGCGTTCGGTGCCGAGGTGACCGGCGTGACCAGCACGAAGAACCTGGACATGGTCCGCTCGATCGGGGCCGACCATGTCATCGACTACACCAAGGAGGACTTCAGGAAGGGCGGACCGCGCTACGACCTCATCCTCGACAACGTGGGGGACCACTCCATGTCGGAGACGCGGCGAGCGCTCACCCCCGACGGGACGCTGATCTCCAACGGCGGAGGACACGCCGGCGGCAAGCTGAGCCGCGTGATCCGGCTCACGGTCGTGTCCATGTTCGTGCGCCAGCAGGGCGGGCCGTCCGTCAAGTCGCAGAACCGAGCCGACCTGTCAGGCCCTCAAGGAGCTCGTCGAAGCCGGGAAGGTCACACCGGTGATCGATGGCACGTACCCCCTGCGCGAGACTCCCAAGGCGATCGGCCACGTCGCGGCTGGACACGCGCGAGGAACAGTCGTCATCGCTCTCGACCTTGGAGCGGCCTGAGCGATGGACCCCATGGCCCTCGCTCGCGAGCCGTACGCCGCGCGACTGGCGATCGACTATCCCGACAGCTCGATCGGCTGACCACGTTCTTCCGGGCTGATCTGGATCATCCCGATCGCCGTCATCCTGAGCCTGCTCACAGCGACCGGGAACGAGACCGTGATCTCGGAGACCGGCAACCGGATCGTACGAAGCGGCGGGGGGATCGCGGCGGGTCTCGGGCTCGCGACGATGCTGATGATCGTGTTCCGGCGTGCGGTACCCGCGCTGGTGGTTCGACTTCGCCCGCGAGCTGACGCGCTTCGGGGCGCGGGTCGGTGCCTACGCGGGTCTGCTCACGGACACGTACCCGTCGACCGTCGAGGAGCAGTCGGTGCATCTCGAGATCGACTACCCCGACGTCGAGCTGGACCTCAATCGCTGGTTGCCGCTCGTGAAGTGGCTCCTGGCGATCCCCCACTACCTGGTGCTCGTCGTGCTCTGGTTCGCCGCGATCCTTGCCGTCATCGTGGCCTGGTTCGCGATCCTCTTCACGGGACGCTATCCCCGGTCCCTCTTCGATTTCGTGGTGGGGGTCAGTCGATGGACCCTTCGGGTCAACGCCTACGCGTTCCTGCTGGTCACCGACCAGTACCCGCCCTTCAGCCTCCGATGAGCCCGGCCATGGGCGCCCGGCGGGTGAATGCACAACAGCCATCGGTCACCCCTGACGAGACCCCGTCGATGGCGGGCAAGGTCGTCCTGATCACCGGCGGCAGCGGCGGTATCGGCAAGGCCACCGCCATCGGGCTCGCCGCACTCGGTGCCCGGGTCGCCATCACCGGCCGGGACCTCGGGCGCGCGGAGGCCGCCGCGGTCGAGATCCGCGACGCGACGGGGAATCCGGAGGTGGACGCGTTCGCCGCCGACCTGTCATCGCAGGCCGAGGTGCGCCGCCTCGCCGCGGAGGTGCTCGACGCGTACCCGCGCCTCGACGTGCTCGTCAACAACGTCGGTGGCTCCTGGGCCACCCGCCACGTCACGGCCGACGGCCTGGAGCACACCTTCGCCCTCAACCACCTGGCCGCGTTCCTGCTCACCAACCTGCTGCTGGATCGGCTGAAGGCGAGCGCCCCGGCGCGAGTCGTGACCGTGTCCTCCGGCGCGCAGTCACTCGGCAGGATCGACTTCGAGGACCTGCAGGGCGAGCGGAGCTACTCCGAGCAGAAGGCCTACCCCCAGTCGAAGCTGGCCAGCGTCATGTTCACCTACGAGCTGGCCCGCCGCCTGGAAGGCACCGGCGTGACGGCCACGGTGCTCCACCCCGGCGTGGTGCGCACCGGCTTCGGCTCCGAGGATCCCTCGCGGATCTTCAAGGTCCTCGTCCCGTTCTGCAGACCGTTCATGAAGACACCGCAGCAGGGTGCGGCGACATCGATCGACCTGGCGTCCTCGCCAACGGTCGAGGGCGTCACAGGGCGTACTTCGCCAACGGCAGGCCGCAGCGCTCGAACAAGGCGTCGTACGACGACGGCGCCGCAGCGCGCCTGTGGCAGGTCAGCGCCGGCCTCGTCGGCCTCACCACGGCGGCGTAACCCCGCCCACCTAGCTGTCCCGTAGGCCGTCTGAAGTCCGGACGGCGCCCAGCGCACCCCACCGAAGAAGGAGACCCTCGTGGATCCAACCACAACGATGATCCAGCCCCGACGTTTCCGCGTCCTCATCGCCACGATAGCCGTCGCCGCGCTGGCTCTTCTCGTGCCGGCCGCTCCCCCGGTCGATGCCGCAGGGCTGAGAAACTGCGTCGACGTGCCGACGCGATGATCGCGACACGTTTCCGATCTCCCATCCGCCTCTCGAGCGCCCGGAGGAGGCCCCGATGACCTCGTTCCGGAAGACCGCCCTCGTCTGCGGCATCCTCTACCTCCTGACCTTCATCGGTTCGATCGGGGCGGCGTTCCTCGTCGCTCCGGCCCTCAACGACCCCGCCTACGTCCTGGGCGCCGGCGCCGACCAGCAGGTCGGCCTCGGGGCGGTCCTCGAGCTCGTCAACGTCTTTGGATGCGTCGGGTGTGGGATCGCCTTCTTCTCGATCATCCGGCGTGAGCACGAGGGGCTGGCGATCGGCTACTTCGGGACAAGGCTGTTCGAGGCCGTGATCATCACGGTCGGCGTCCTGAGCCTGCTCTCGATCCTCACGCTCCGTCAGCAGGTCGCGGCCGGCGCGGACGGCCAGACGCTGGTCCCGGTTGCCGCAGGTTTCGCCGCGGTCCGGGACTGGGCGATGGCCATCGGCGCGAACATGGCGCCGTTCAATGCCCTGATGCTCGGCACGGCGCTGTATCGGGCGAGGCTCGTGCCGCGGGCGATCCCCGCCCTCGGTCTCGTCGGGGCGCCGATCCTCATCGGCTTCGTCATCGGCATGATCCTGGGCGTCGCTGAACCCCGGACCCCCTTCCACGTCGTCGCAGTGATGCCGTTCTTCATCTGGGAGCTCGCCCTCGGCCTCTGGCTGACGTTCAAGGGCTTCAACGAAAACTCCCCGATCGGGCTCGCCGAGCGAGCGCGTCGACTCCAAGCCGAGACCTCTGGTCCGGTGAGGGCAGCTCTCGAGGCACCGGCAGGTGCGGCATGACCGCGCCGGCGCCTCCAACCAAGGCCGAGCGGCCGGTCCGAGGCCGCCCTTCAGGCCCTCTTGGGCGATCGTCCTGACTAGCGGCGGCCGCTTCGGCTTGCGGCGTGCCCCTGGAGCTCGTTGCCCGTGCGGTCGTGTTCAGGCGCCGCGGGCTCGGCGCTCTTCAGCTTGATGCAACCAGCTCGCTGCATCCAACCATCGCACCTGGTAGGTGCCTGCCAATCCGTACAAGGAGAACGACATGACGATCACCCATGGATTCCTGCTCCGAGCGTCGGCCGTTGCCGCCGCCATTGCGGGGTTGATCTTCATCGGCGTCCAGATCAATCACCCATCCCTTGACGCCACGTCGATCACCACCAGCGACGTGATGATCCGTAACTCACTGAAGATGATCATGGCCGCTCTTGCGCTTGCCGGGATCACCGGCGTCTACCTGTTCCAGGTGACCAGGATCGGCGTACTCGGCCTGATCGGCTACGTGGTGTTTGCCCTTGGCTACCTCAGCATGCTGGGAACCGAATACGTGGCGGCGCTCGTGCTCCCATCCATCGCTCAGAGTTCGCCCGCCTACGTGAATGACGTCCTCGCGGTCGCTACCAATCAACCCGCGACCGGCGACATCGGATGGATGCAGGGCGCCATCCTGTTCACCGGACTCACCTACATCGTCGGTGGCGTCCTCTTCGCCATCGCCCTCTTCCGTGCCAACGTCCTCGCCCGCTGGGCTTCGGCGCTCCTCGCCGTTGGCACCCTGTCAGCCATCGGTGCCGGCATCGTGCCGCAGTACGAGAGGCTGTTCGCCATCCCGACCGGCCTCGCCTTGGTCGGCCTCGGCTACTCCCTGTGGCGCGCGCAGCGCACATCGGCTGCTCTGCCCGTCCTCAACCCTGTCAGCTCGAACCTCGACCCGGTCGGAGTCAGGTAACCCTCCCAACCGCAGCGCGCCCCACCCCGATCGGCTCGGTTCGATCGGGTGGGGCGCCGTTGGTGGACCCGGCGCCGTGATCGTCGGGACGATCAGCGGCAACCGGTAGGCGGTCCTGCTGTTCCGGCCGACGACGACACACCTTCGGTAGCCCGTTACGCACCAAGAAGGAGACCGACTTGACTGACGCCGCACGTATCAAGCCTTCGCGACTTGTCCCGCGTGCCATCCCAGTGATCGAACTCATCGGCGCGTCGGCGGTGAGCGCAGGCGGGCTGGCAGCGACACTGAGTTCACGAAGCATCGTGGCGCCGCAGGCGGGCGCGGCATGACCGGCAAGCAGGAGCGGACTGCCACCGTCCCTCCCCGCGCGTTCGTTCGCACCGCATGGGTGCTGCACCGCGCCCTCCTCCGGTTCACTGGGGGACGGATCGGCCTCCGGCCACCCGGCAAGGCGTTCGGGATGCTGCGCCTCACCACGGTCGGGCGGCGTTCTGGCCAGCCCCGGGTCGCGATCGTCGGCTACCTCGAGGACGGTCCGAACCTCGTCACGCTGGCGATGAACGGTTGGGCCGAGGCCGAGCCCGCGTGGTGGCTCAACCTCCAGGCACAGCCCGACACGACGGTCGAGCTCAAGGACGGTCTCCGGGCCGTCCGCGGTCGCGCGGCGGAAGGGGAGGAGCGTGACCGCCTGTGGGCGCGGTGGGCCGAGTTCAGCGAGAACTACGACGCCTGGGCGGCGCTCCGTTCCAGGAAGACCGCGGTCGTCGTGCTCGAGCCTCGTGCTGCCGCAGCGGTCACAGCGCCGCGGTCCAGCCAGGATGCAGCGTAGCCGTGCGACTCCTACGTGAGCTCTCGCGGCGCAGGCTGCGGACGACACTGACCATCCTCGGCATCACGATCGGCATCTGGGCGCTCGTCGTCTTCAGCTCGATGGCGAACAAGATCAACGCGCTATTCGACGGCGGCAACCAGTATTACGTCGGCAAGGTCGTCGTCAGCGACGGTTCGAGCAGCGGCCTCGGCATCGGCCTCGTGCCGATCGACCTGGGCCTGGCCGACCAGATCCGTCGCATGGACGGAGTGGCCGCCGTCGACCCCCAGGTGCAGATGCCGTTCGAGGTGGCCGGCATGGACGGCTTCGCGATTCCCAAGCTGATCATCGGTGCCGTTGCCGGCGCAGATGCGGGTCGTGCCACCTTCATCTTCGAGCCTGCCCAAGGCCGCCTGCTGACGGCCGAGGACGAGGGATCGAGAGTCACCGTCCTGGGCTCGGACCTGGCACGAGAGCTCGGCCTCGCCCCGGGCGGCACGATCGAGCTGCGCGGCGTGCCGTTCGAGGTGGTCGGCGTCCTGCTGCCAACCCTGACCGCTCCGGACATGACGGCCATGGTGCCGTTGGCGGCGGCCCAGGACCTCTTCCTCGCGTCGCTGCCGCCGACGTTGAGCGGCTCGCTCGACGCCGGCCGGCTGGCCTCGCAGATCGTCGTCTATCCAGCGGCCGGGACCGACGCGGACGAGCTCGCCGGCCGGATCAAGGCGAGCGCCGCCAAGGTGTCCACGATGACGAGTGCCGACTTCGAGGAGCAGGTGGGCGGCAGCATGCTGCTCTTCAACGCGCTCATCATCGGCGTGGCGGTCATCAGCCTCGTGGTCGGTGGCCTGTCGGTCATCAACACGATGGCCATGAGCGTCACCGAGCGCACCCGGGAGATCGGCATCAGGCGGGCCATCGGCGGGTCGCGTGGCCGCATCATCCGCGCGCTCGTCGCCGAGGCCGGCCTGATCGGCCTCATCGGCGGTCTCATCGGCCTCGCCCTGGGAGCCATCGTGGTCCTGCTGGCGAATGAGATGGGGCGCAGCTCGGGAACCGTCCTGTTCGACCTGACCCCAGGCACGGCGGTCTTCGCCGTCGCCTTCAGCACGATCCTCGGCATCGTCGCCGGCATCGTGCCTGCCTGGAGCGCCGCCCGGCTCGATCCGGTCGCTGCGCTGAGATACGAGTGAGGGGGCCATGAAGAAGCTTCTGGAAGGGCGCAACCTGCGCAAGACCTACCGGCTCAGCCGACGCAACACCCTGGACGCGCTGTGCGGCGTGGACGTCGACATTCGTGCCGGCGAGATGGTCGCGATCATGGGGCCGTCGGGCTCCGGCAAGAGCACCCTGATGCACATCCTGGGCCTGCTCCACGCCCCGGACGGCAGCCACGGGCCCGAGCCGGAGCTGCGCTTCGACGGTGCCGACGTCACACGCCTCTCGGACGGCGAACGGACGAGGATGCGAGCCCGGAGCATGGGGTTCGTCTTCCAGTCCTTCAACCTGGTGCCGACCTTGACGGCAGTCGAGAACGTGATGCTCGCCGCGGACTATGCGGGCATGGGGGGCAGTGCGGCACGCAGGGCGGCACTGGAGGCGCTCTCATGGGTGGCGCTCGACGATCGCGCGAGGCATCGACCCATGGAGCTCTCGGGCGGCGAGCAGCAGCGCGTCGCACTGGCGCGTGCCTTGGTGAATTCGCCAACGCTGCTTCTCGCGGACGAGCCGACCGGCAACCTCGACTCCGCGCGATCAGCTGAAGTCCTGGCGCTGCTGCGACGCCACAACCGCGAGCGCGGACAGACGACCGTGCTCGTCACCCATGACCCCCTGGTCGCGGCCACCACCGATCGCATCATCCACATGCGTGACGGCCTGATCGAGGAGGACGAGCCGCGTGAGCTTGCCGCCTGACCTGCTCCACAGCCCGGCCGGGAACCCGACCTCACGATCCGATCGCTGACGGACACGACCGTGCTGTCTTCCGGTGGCACCGGCGGGATCTGCAGGGCGGCTGCGATCGGCTCGGCCCCCATAGACGCCCGAGGCGGCATCACCGGTCGTGACCGAGCCCGCGCCGAGTTGGCGCCCGTCGAGGCCTGAGATCAAGCCATCCGATCCCCGACCAGGCCAGATCCCGAGATAGACGTTACTGGAGAGACTCATGACCGTCCCGAACGCACGACGTGCGCCGTCGCGCCGCCTCTTCCCCCTTGTCCCACCGAGTGTTCCCCGACCTCACGCACGTCTCGCTGATCGAGAGCGTCGATGGCGCGGCGGGGGCGAGCGACGCCATTCTCGCTGCCGTGATGTCGGTCCGCGCGGGGACGAGGCTCGATGCTCCTGCCGCGGCCAGACACTGATTGACGCCCAACTCATGCCCATTCGGGGCCCGCGCCCGATGTGAACAGCCGAGGCAGCCGAGCGTCCAGGCCGGCGGGTTTCGTCGAGATCGTGGCCGGGGAGACTTCGAGTCCTGGTAGACACGCCGTGCACGGAGGCACACCTGTCGCGACGCGAGTCGCTGATCTGGCCCCCGTCCAGCACCTCGAACCGCCAGGGCGGGATCACGGAGCGTCCACTCGGCAGCGGGAGGCGATGAGCTGCAGCCCACTCGCGGCTGCGAGGATCACGCCGAGCCACAAGCGACACCGCGTGGTAGCAGCAGGGGCGCAATCGGGGCGGTCAGTCGCGGTCAGCAGGCCCGGCCAGACCGGCGTCTTGATCGTGGAACGGCACGCTGGCGGACACGCGCGGACGCTACGAGCCGCACTTGAAAACCGCAGGGCCTTCGCGCCCCGTGGGTTCGAATCCCACCCTCTCCGCCATGACTGGCAGCATGTCTCGGAGACCGGCGGACGCCGGACACGAGCCGAGACGGGCGTCCGTAGAACTCAAGGAGGGAGGCCGCCAGATCGCCCGCCTCGAAGACCTGACCAAGGGCGCATCGTGAGCGGCGTGGTTGGTGACCGCGCCGTGACCGTGGTCGACGTCACCTGGCACGGCTCCGAGGTCCTGACGCTCACGTACCGGACGGCGCGACGGGCAGGTCGCCGAGCGCCTCGTGCTACCGCGACGACGAGGTCAGGCTCGCGATCGTCGAGGAGGGCAGGCCCTGGGCCTTCGACGGTGACGGGGAGGCCTTCAAGCTCGCGTCCGAGGCGAAGCGGATCGACCTCGCCTACCTCTTCGACCCGTACGTCGCGGTCAGCACGAGCCTCGTCGAGCCCCTGCCACACCAGATCACCGCGGTGTACGAGGCGATGCTGCCGCGCCAGCCGCTGTCCTTCCTCCTCGCCGACGACCCGGGCGCCGGCAAGACGATCATGACCGGGCTCCTGATCCGCGAGCTCATCGTCCGGGGCGACCTCCGCCGCTGCCTCGTCGTCACGCCAGGGCAGCCTCGTCGAGCAGTGGCAGGCCGAGCTCGCCGAGAAGTTCCACCTCGACTTCGCGATCCTGACGCGCGACCGGATCGAGAGCAGCGCCTCGGGCAACCCCTTCGCCGACGCGGACCTCCTCCTCGCCCGCCTGGACAAGCTGTCCCGCGACGAGGACCTGCAGCTCCTCCTCGAGAACGGCCCCGACTGGGACCTCGTCGTCTTCGACGAGGCCCACAAGCTGTCGGCCCAGCTCTTCGGCGACGAGGTCAAGAAGAGCGCCGTCCGATCCCGGAGCTCACGAAGATCATCGACGAGGTGATCGGCCGACTGGCCCAGCAGACCGACGTCAGCCTTCGCGTCACGGTCACCGTCGAGGCCGACCACAAGGGCACCGACGGCTTCGCCGACGACACCGTCCGCACGATCTCCGAGAACGCCAAGACGCTCCGCTTCCGCGACTTCGGCTGGGAGAAGGAGTAGCCATGGACCGAGCCCTCAAGCGACGATAGCCGCGGCCGGATGACACTCGCGAACGCTGAGCCACGCGAGCGGCCTGTCGCCTCGGCCCACCGGGGGCCGTTCGCAGGCGTAGCAGCGTCCCCGGGCCTCGGCGTCACCGAGATGAGAACGGCAAGGTCCTGAACACGTGGGTGCGGAGGATGCGACGCGCAGCGTCATCGGCCCGCCGCGGCCAGGATCGCGGCGAGGTCGTCGAGGTGGTCCTCGTAGTGCGCGGTCGTCTCGGTGAGGAAGAAGCGCTGGTGGTCGCCGTGCTTGAGCCAGCGACGTTCGGGCACGACCGTGAGGTAACCGCGGAGCTGTCCCGGCAGGGTTCCGAATCGGGCGCGCAGGTCGTCCATCGAGAGCGCCGCCCAGCGCGCATCGATCTCAGCGTTCACAACTTCCCCGCCGCGCGTCTCCCAATCCGCGTCCGCTCGCTCCCTGGCGGGACTCGTCTCGTTCACTGCCAGCTCGGTGGCGACGGCGAGGGCCACCTCGTGCCCGGAGAGCAGGTGTCCCATCAGCTGGCGGCCCGACCAGCCGTGAGCATCTGCCACCGGCACGCTGAGCTGTTCGTCGGTCAGGTCGGCGAGGGCCTCGAAGGGCCGGAAGGCGTCGCGCTCCCCGTCGAGGAATTCGAGTGCGTCGAGGTACATCCCCGCATGGTATGCGGTTGCCGGCTGCCGCCTACACGTCGCGCAGGATCTGTGCTCGCACGGCCTCGTATTCCGCCGGCGTGATCAAGCCACGCAACCGGGCTTCCTCGACCTCCCCGAGACGCTGCACGAGCCTCGGCCTGCTCGCGACAGGGTGGGTGGCCGGATCCGCCGGGGCGGGTTCGGTCGGTGGGACGACGGGGGGCGGCGTCGACGTCATGTCAGTGCTTCCGTCGGCGTCGCACTGGGTCGAGCCGGCCGGGATCTCCCGCCCGCACTTGGCGCACCACCTGTCCATCGGAGTCGCACTCATGACTTCCTCCAGTGATCATCTCGATCCTCCTGACCGCCAGTGGCTCGTCGCGTCCCGGCGCCCAGGGTGTGGGCGGCGCAGTCAGCGCCTCCCGCCTGGCCCGACCGTAGTCGCCGGTCGCGACCTGGTCATGACGGACCGTCATGCGACCTGACGTGATCGGCGACGATCACGGTCGCCCGGCGCGCCGTGACGCACCGGGGCTGGGTTGGATGCCCCGGGGTGCCGCGTCGCGTGCCTGCACGCACCACATTTCGCGGTTTGGCTGCTCGAAGGTCTGGCATTTTGCGCTGGCCGATGTACCGTCAGCGCACAACCGAAGACCGATCGTCGCTGGTGGCGCGGACACAGGCTCCCGCACTCATCCTTCTTCCTTCTTCGTTTCGCTCCGTGCCGGCCGGCCCTCCTCGGGCACGCCCGCGCCGTGGCGCGATCCCTTCGGCTCGTGCGTGAGCGTGCCGTTGGTGCACGCTCGCGTGTCGTCGACCATTCGACATGCACGGGCCTGGACCATGAACCGACAACGCAGCTCCCGATCCCTCGTCAGCGCCAACCGCCCTCGGCGCATCCGGCCGAGGCACGCCGCGACCCGGCTCACCCGAACCGACCGGCGTCCACCTGCAAGCCCGGCGGCGGAGGGGGCGGCGCTTGCCCTGCTCTCCGACATCCTGGTCGGGGACCACGCCTGGACCATGGCCGAGGTCGGGCGCCTGATCTCGATGCGGGAGTCCGCCGAGCTCGGGCAGTGGCGCGTCGCCGGGCCCGACGACGACGGGGCGAGCGCCCCGTAATCGGCGGACGGGCCTGATCGTCAGTTCCGCCGCGGGGGCGGCTCGTCCGAGAGGCTGATCCAGTTCTTCTTCAGCGCGTACAGGACGGCCTGGGTGCGGCCGTTCACCGCGAGCTTCCGCAGGATGCTCGTCACGTGGTTCTTGACGGTTGCCTCGCTGATCGAAAGCCGCTCGCCCACGCTCTTGTTCGTCAGGCCCTGCGCGATCGCCTCGAGGATCTCCGTCTCCCGTGCCGAGAGCGGCGCGAAGGCGGTGGCCGCGTGGTCGCCCGTCGCGACCTCGCCCAGCAGCGACGTGTCCCAGAAGGCCTCCAGGACGCGGCGCGCAACGGCCGGGCGGGCCGCGACTGCGCCGTCGATCAGGTACTCGCCGTCCGCCGCCGCGCGGATCGTCCGGACCAGCTCGCTCGGCCGGGCATCGTCGAGCACGTGGGCCGCCACGCCGGCCTGGAGGGCCGCGAAGAGCTCGTCGTCGCTGCCCGGCTGACCCAGCAGGACGATCTGCGAGCCCGGGCACTCGCGCTTGAGGCGCTGGATCGCGGGGACCATCAGCGAGATCGGGAGCTCCGTGTCGACGAGGACCACGTCGGGCGTCTCGTGCCGGATGATCGCGATCGCGTCGTCGACGTCGGCGGCTTCGGCGACGATGTCGATGTCGGGCTGGCCTCCGATGATCTCCCGCAGCAGCGCGCGCACGAGGGCGAGCTGCTCGACGAGGACCACCCGGATGACGCGTGGTTGGGCTGCCGGTCGCCTGGAACGCTGGTTCGGCACTCGCGATCCCCCTTCGACGGTGCGTGACCGTGCCACCGTACCGTGCCCGGGAGGCCGTGCATAGATGACCACCGGGCCCTTGTGCGCGACGAAGTAGTACTGCCGGCCCGACACGGCGCCCCGAGGCGCCGGTGCCGGGCCTGGGCCGCCCTACATCTGCTTGAAGCGGGGGCCCTCGCCGCCCTCCGGCGGCAGCCAGCGGATGTTCTCCAGCGGGCACTTCACGGCACACGTCATGCAGTGGAGGCAGTTCGAAGCCGACAGGACGATCCGCTCGCCGTCCCAGCGGTAGACCTGGCCCGGGCAGAAGTGCGTGCAGGAGGCGGCGTAGTCGGCCTCGCAGGTGATGCACTTCGCCGGGTCGAGGATCGCCATGTGGGCCGGCTCGTCCTCGCGGTGGAGCGAGCCCGTGAGGCTGACGAACGTGGCGCCGTCCATGCCGCCCGGATCGGGCCGGCCCAGGCGGGCGCCCTTCTTCGTGCCCTTCGCGTCCGGCTCCATCCCGAGCCGACCGGGGAGGCGGCTCTGGACCAGGGACAGCGGCGCGCCGGGGTAGATGCCCTTCCGGAAGGCGGCCCGGTAGTTGCGGGCATGGCGCATGTCCGGCAGCACGCCGCGACTCTCGAGGCGCGTCCGGTAGCCGGCGAGGGCCGCCTTCGACATGTCGTCGGCGGCCAGCGCCTCGGCGATCGTGTCGGCGGCCGCCATCCCCGAGAGAATCGCGTAGTGGATGCCCTTGATCTTCTCCATGTTGACGAAGCCCGCGCCGTCGCCGACGAGGAGGCCGCCGGGTGCCGTGAGCGTTCCGAGCGCGTGGTAGCCGCCCTCGGGGATCGTCTTGGCCCCGGTCGCGATCGTTACGGACCCCGCCAGGAGCTTCGCGATGAACGGGTGCGCGCGGTAGCGCTCGAACTCGCGCTGGGGCGTCAGGTCGCCGTACTTCCAGTCGAGCCCGAGGATCAGGCCGACGGCGGCCGTCTTCTCGCCCATGCTGTAGAGGAAGCCCCCGCCGAAGACGCTCGCCGGGTTCGGCTCGCCCAGCGTGTGGATCACGCGGTGGTTGCCGAAGGGGTTGTCGCCGGGGAAGGCGACGACCGCCTTGATGCCCAGCGAGTAGACCTGCGGGTTCCGCCCGCCGCCGTAGCGCTCGCGGAACTGCGTCGAGATGACGCCGTGCGTGCCGTCGGCCAGCACCGTGACCCGGGCCCGGATCTCCTCGGCCGGCCGGTGGTTGGACTTCGTGCCGCCGTGGGCGTCCTCGCCCACCTCTCCCAGGCCGACGCCGACGACCTGGTCGCCCTCGACCAGCAGCGTTCGCGCCGAGAATCCGTGGTACAGCTCGACCCCGGCGTGCTCGGCCTTCGTGGCCAGGAAGTCGACCAGGCGCGACAGGGAGATCGTGACGTCGCCCTTGTGGTGCATCCGGCCCGGCACGACCGGGTCGGGGAGCTTGATCGCGCGGCCGGCGAGAAGGAAGTACATCTCGTCGCGCTCGACCGGGATGACGTGCTCCATGAACTTGCGGTCGTCGCGCCAGCCGGGCACGAGCTCGTCGAGGCAGGCCGCCTCGAACGCCGCCCCCGAGAGGGCGTGGTACCCCGGGCGCGGGGACTTGTCGATCACGGCGACCGACCCGTCGCGGCCCGCGGCCGCCAGCTGCTGCTTGAGCCGGATCGCGGTGGCGAGGCCCGCCGGGCCACCGCCGACGACCAGGACGTCGAGCGGTGCGGTCATGCCCGTCCCTCCGTCGCCCGGACCAGCTCGGGGACGACCGTCTCGATGTCGCCGACGACGCCGTAGTCCGCGTAGTTGAAGATCCGCGCCTTGGGATCCTTGTTGATGGCGACCACGATCTCCGAGCCCTGCATGCCCGTGATGTGCTGCACCGCGCCGGAGATGCCGATCGCGACGTAGAGCCGCGGCTGGACCGTCTGGCCGGTCTGGCCCACCTGGTAGTCGTGGGTCGTGAAGCCGTCCTCGACCGCCATCCGCGAGGCGGCGACCTTCGGGTGGGCGCCCAGGAGGCGCCCGAGGCCGTCGGCCAGCGGCTGGAGGTAGGTGTCGAAGTCGGCCCGCGATCGGAAGCCGTGGCCGCCGGCCACGATGATCTCCGCGTCGCGGATCGAGACCTTGCTGGCGAACGACTCGACCGGGGTCGCCTCCAGGCCGACGTCCTCGGCGCCGAGCGTGGCCGTCACGTGGACGACCTCGCCGACCCGGTCAGGGTCGGGCGGGGGCACCTTGAACACCCCCGGGCGGACGGTGGCCATCTGGGTGGGGGAGTCCTTCGTCATGATCGTGGCCATGACGTTGCCGCCGAGGGCCGGTCGCGTCTGCTTCAGGATCCCGACGAGGTTCGTCGTGCCCTTGCTGAAGTCGCCGATCTCCAGGCGGGTGCAGTCGGCCGTCAGGCCGGACCGGCAGGCGTACGCGACGCGCGGGGCCAGCTCGCGCCCGAGCGGGCTCGCTCCGAACAGCATCACCTGCGGCTTCCGCTCGCGGACGAGGTCGGCGAGCGCATGCTTGTGGACCATGGGATCGAACGACCCGAGGAGCGGGTGCTCGATGACGTAGACGACGTCGGCGCCGGCGGCGATGAGCCGGGCCGGCCGGTCGCCCGCCTCGGCGCACGGGAGGACGGCGGCGACCCGCTCACCGAGGCTGCCGGCCAGCTGGCGCGCCTTGCCGAGGAGCTCGAGCGAGACGGACCGGACGCCGTCGCCCTCGGGCTCGGCGAAGACCCAGAACTCGCCGCGGTAGGTCGGCTCGCGGTCGGCCAGCTCGTAGCCGTCGTCGGTGCTCACCTCGGCGCCGGGCGCGGCCTGCTGGTAGCGTGCCGCGATCTTCCCGATCAATTCGGCCGGGTTGTGGACGTACTCGCACGTCTTCGCGCGGTCCTCGGACGGCGAGAAGAGCCGGTAGACCTGCGTCCAGCTGCCCTTGAGGCCGATCCGCGTCGGGTCGGCGTCGACCGACTTCGCGTTCCACTCGTGGATCTCGGCGTGGCGCGCCTCGCGGGTTTGCTCGAAGGTCCGGTAGAGCGGGTCCGTGCAGGCGGTCACGGTGACCAGGACCGGCCATCGGATCGGGTGGACGTCCTCGATCCCCTCCGCGGCGATGCGGCGCACGGCGAGCTGCGGCTCGGTCACCAGGTCCGTGGCGTAGGCGATGTGGTCGATCCCCAGCTCCTCGGCGATCTGGGGCGGGACCTGGGCGGTGTCGCCGTCGACCGACTGCATGCCGGTCACGATCGCGTAGTCGCGGCTGCCGCCGAACATCTCGCGCTCGATGCGCCGGATTGCGCAGGCGAGGGAGTACGAGGTGGCACCGGTGTCGGCGCCGGCGAACGCGCTGTCGGTCAGGAGGACGGCCTCGCCCGGGACGCGCGAGAGGCAGTCGACGAGGACCTCGCGGGCCATCGGGGGGCCCATGCTGAGGAAGACGGTGCGCGCCTCCGGGTCGCCGCCGGTGAGGCGGTCGGCGAACGTCAGGGCGTGGAGATCCAGCGGGTTGAGGATGCTGTCGAGCATGGCCCGCCTGAGCGTGCCCTTCTCGCGGTCCCACGCATCCTCTGGAATGTTGGAGACGTCAGGAACCTGCTTGACGAGGACGATGCAGTTCACGCTCCGGACTCTAGGGGTCGAGGCGTGCCGAGCGGATCGGCCCCATGGCACGGAATCCGGGCCGACCGGCCCGTCAACCCCGGGCCGCCCGGCCGAGTGTCGCCCTGCCGAGGGTCGCCGGGCGGGAACCGGCCGAGGCAGGCCGGTACGGGCCGCGACGTGCCCGGGCGGGCGGACCGCAACACCCCCGGACCGGAATCCGTCGTCTGTGTGGGCAGCGACACCGATGGCGTCCCGCAAGGTGGACATGGGTCGATCACGGGTCACGGTGATCCTGGTGGCGGGGCTGCTGCTGTCCGGCTGCGGCGGCCCTGGCACGGCGAGCCCATCGGCCGCCCCGGTGGCCGGGGCGACGCCCGCTCCCGCGGCGACCGCGAGCTCGGCGTCCCCGGTCGGGGGTGTTCCCCCGTCGCCGACCCCGACTCCGACCTGGACCCCGACTCCGACGCCGACCCCGACCCCGTCGGCCACGGCCACCACGCCACCCGCGCCGGGAGCGGTGCCGGCCGCCTCGCCGAGTCCGGCACCCGCTTCGCCGACTCCGGCACCCGCCCCCCGCGTGGTCCGCGAGCGCCGCGTCAGCGCGAATACCGACAGCCTGGCCTTTCCCTGGGACAACGCGTTCGAGCCGACGGTCGCCACCCACCCGACGGACCCGCGCCGGATTGCCGTCGTCTACCAGCGCTACGCCCGCGGCGGCACCTGCGGCATGGACACCACCCTGCGCATCTCGCACGACGGCGGGGCCACCTGGAAGACCGTGAAGGGGCGCCCGTACGCCCGGTCCGGGCGGGGGCCGAACTTCCACGCGGTGATCGCCTGGGGCCCAGGGCCCAGGAAGGGCTCGGCACGGCTCTACTGGGCGGACACGACGGTCGCCGGCTGCGACTACGCGGCCCACGCGGTCTCCGTCGCCTACAGCGACGACGAGGGCGCGACCTGGTCGCGGCTCTACGTCGAGCGCCGGACGCCCGCCTGGATCGGCGGCTTCCCCGAGATCACGGTCGACCGCGACCCAGCCAGCCCGAACTACGGCGCGGTCTACGTCGTCTACAACTGGCTGGCGAGCCGGACGGCGGGACCGGGGATGCACGTGATCGCCTCCGCAGACTACGGCCGGACCTGGCACGCGGCCGTGGAGATCCCGCCGGCGCGCCGGCCGAGCGGCTGCGCCGCCTCCTGGCGGATCGCCTACCGGGCCCGGACGGCGCCCGACGGGTCGCTCTACGTCTCGGGCTACCAGGCCGACCTGCGCCGCTGGGATGCCGGCCACATCTTCTCCAAGGGGGGCACGGCGAACGTCTGCCGGCTCGGGTTCACCGTGACCCGCGTCCAGCTCGACCGGGCCCGGCGTTCGCTCAGCCGCGGCCCGACCGTGATGGCCGCCCGGGTCAGCCGCAGCCCCCAGGCCGTCTACGGCGCCGCGGCCGTCGGGACCTCCGGGACGTCGATCGACCCGCAGTGGTCCCACGGCCTGGACGTGGACCGGGCGACCGGGACGGTCTACCTCGCCGTGGCGGACTACGTGGCGTCGGCACGGGCCGGGACGCCACGGGGGGTCGTCCGCGTCGGGCGGAGCAGCGACCGCGGTCGGACGTGGACCTGGCGGACGCTGCCCGCGGTCACGCTGCCGGGCTCGACAGCCGTCGGGGGCGGCCTCGGGTCGTCCTTCAAGCCCTCCCTCGCCGCGCGCGACGGCGTCGTCTTCGTCGGGTTCCACGTGATCACGGACGGGCGCGGGAGCGCTGCCGCCCGCCGCGCGGTCGTCGGCACCTACTTCGTCACGTCGGTCGACGGCGGGCAGACCTACGCCGCCCCGGCGCCGGTCACGCAGGCCCGCTGGCGGGCGGCGGCGCTCGAGCGCGGGGTCAACGGACCGGGCCTCCGCGAGCGGGCCGACGTCACCGCGGACGGCCACGTCTTCTACGCCTACGGCGACGGGCGCCGGGCGACCGTGGCTCCCGGCCGGGCCTGGGGACGGGGCGCCATCTACGGCGCGCTGATCTTCCCCGGGGTGAGCTCGATCCTCTCCGCCTCCACGCCGGCGCGTGGCGTGGAGGTCACCGCCGCTCTCGTGGACGATCGTAACGACGGCCGCCATCTCGACGTCCTATCGACGCCGGCGTCGAGGTCCCCGAGCATTCGCGGTCCGGGCGGGGATCTCCCCGATCCGGCCGCCGGACGCCCGGCGCGTGGATGACGGAGTTCCCGGGATGATCTCCCTCTCGGTCGCCATCGGGCACGCGGGCCACCTGGGCTGGCCCGGTCTCCGCCGAGCCCGGCGCCCCGCGCCGGACCTCGGCCTGGAGGCCGGCCGCCCGAAGGCTGCGGCCGGCGCATCGTCCCGGACCGGCACGTTCCGGCCCGACGTCGAGGGCCTCCGGGGCATCGCGATCCTCTTCGTCCTCTTGTTCCACGCCGACCTGGTGCCGTTTGCCGGTGGGTTCGTGGGGGTCGACGTCTTCTTCGTCATCTCGGGCTTCCTCATCACCGGCCTGCTCCTCCGCGAGCGCGAGCGCAGCGGCGGCATCAACCTCGCCGGCTTCTACGCCCGCCGCGTGCGACGCCTCCTGCCGGCGGCACTCGTCGCCGTCGCGGTCATCCTCCCGGCTGCCGCGGCCGTGGTCGCCCCGCTGGACCGCCCCGCCGTGGCGCTCGACGGGGCCGCGGCGACGCTCTCCTTTGCGAACGTCCGGTTCGCGGCGGCCGAGGGCGACTACTTCGCCTCGATCACCAGCCCGTCGCCCTTTCTCCACTTCTGGTCGCTGAGCGTGGAGGAGCAGTTCTACCTGGCCTGGCCCGCCCTGCTGCTCCTGGGTGCCCGCGGCCGGCGGCCGCGCCTCGGGGCGGCGGTCGCGCTCGGCGTCGTGCTGGTCGCCTCGTTCGGCGCGGCCGTCGTGGCCACCGAGGCCGCGCCGAGCTGGGCGTTCTATCTCCTCCCGACGCGCGCCTGGCAGCTCTCCGCCGGCGGCCTGCTGGCGATCGGCGCCGTGGCCCTGGCGCGGATCCCGAGCCTCCTGCTGGCGGCCCTCGGCTGGGCCGGCCTCGCCGCCGTCCTGGCGGCGCCCGTCCTGATCGACCCGAGCATGCCCTATCCGGGGCTTGCGGCCCTCCTGCCGACGCTCGGCGCAGTTGCCCTGATCGCGGCGGGTGAGCGTCGGTGGAGCCCGGCCGGGCTGCTGGCCGTCGGCCCGCTCCGGTTCCTGGGCCGGATCAGCTACTCGCTCTACCTGTGGCACTGGCCGATCCTCGTCCTGCCGGCCGTCGCCCTCGGGGCGCCGCTCGAGCCGGGCGCTCGCGTCGGACTCGTGGCGGCGTCGATCGTCGTTGCGACGCTCAGCTGGGCCTGC
Source organism: uncultured Chloroflexia bacterium (assembly GCA_963725875.1). GTDB lineage: Bacteria > Chloroflexota > Limnocylindria > Limnocylindrales > CSP1-4 > CTSoil-043. The sequence goes on from CAVRZZ010000005.1 coordinate 191,839, forward strand.
GTCGAGGAGCCGTTCCGGCGCGGGACGTGGCGCCTTGCCATGTCGCCCTCCCGGACGCTGGTGTTCGCCGGCGCCGCCCTCGCGTTCGTGGTCGCCTTCGCGGGCGGCCTCTCCTACCGCCAGGCGACGGACCTCGACCTCGTCGGCGTGAGCTCCGCCGGAGGCGCCGCCCCGGACGAGGCGACTGAGGACGTCGAGTGGACGGGCGACGCCCCCGGGGCGGTGGTGATCGACACGGAAGTGACCGACGGCGGTCCGCCGGCCGCCGGTGATCTGCCGGCCGATGGCGACGCGCCCGGTATGCCGGCGGCAGGTGGTGGGCCTGCCTCGCCGCCGCCCAGCCCCGGCGCGGCGACCCCCGCGCCCGTTGACGCGACCCCCGCCCCGCGTCCGACGCCCACACCGCGGGTCAGCACCGTGCTTCCGCGCGACGTCCGTCCCGCGCTTGCCGGCGCCCGGAACGACATCGAACGCCTGCGCCGGGACGGCTGTCTTGCGTTCGAGCCCGCGACCAGGCCGCCCGAGTGCGTCTACGGCAGCCCCCGGGGGACCTTCACGGTGGCCCTGGTCGGCGACTCGCACGCCTCGCACCTGTTCCCCGCCGTGGAGGCCGTCGCGAAGCGGCATGGCTGGCGCCTCGAGACGTACGTGAAGGTCTCGTGCCCCTTCATCGACCTGCGCGTCCGAAACCTCTCGCTCAAGCGCGAGTACCGGGAGTGCCCGCGGTGGCGCAGCGCGGTCGTCGCGCGCCTGGCGGCGGACCCGCCCGACCTCGTCCTCGTCTCCAACAGCCGGTGGACCTTCCCGGTGCGGGCCGAGGACGCCACCGTGGCCCGCCAGGCCGCGGCCCTCGCCAGCATGCTCGAACGGTTGCCGGGGACGGTCGTCGTCATCGCCGACACGCCGGCCGCCGACCGCGACATTCCCGGCTGCCTCTCGGCGCATGTCAAGGACATCCGGCGGTGCGCCGTCCCGCAGTCGACCGCGTTCTCGGGGGGAATGCTGGCGCGGGAGCGAGCTGCCGCGCGCCAGGCCGGCGCCGGGCTCGTCAACCTCACGCGCGCCGTCTGCCCGTCCGACCCGTGCCCCGCCGTGGTGCGCGGCATGATCGTCCTGCGCGACAACCACCACCTCACCGCGACCTTCGCCCGGTCGCTGGCGCCGGCCCTGGACAAGGCCCTCGCGAGAATCCTCGAGCCGAAGCCCACCGCGACCCCGTCGCCGCCGGTCGCGCCGAGCCCGACGGCCACCCCGACCCCGTCGCCGGCCGCCACCCCGCCACCCCCGCCGGCGGGTCGGGTTCGGTGACCCTGCTCCCGGAGCGCGCGACCCTCGTCTCCACGATCCCGCGCTCGTGCAGCCTGCGCCGAGCAGTCCCGTCCACCTGTGGCGCGTCATGAGGCGAAGCCCTCGGCAGGCGGCGGTGGCGATCGGAGTTTGACGGTGCCGCTGGGTCGCGCCTAGACTCACCCACAACTTCATACGTGGCTGTGAACGGGACGAGTACCCGTCGCGGCGCCGGCAGAGAGACCCGACGGCTGGTGGAAGTCGGGGCGGCGACGACGGTGAATGGACCCGGGAGCCTCCGGACCGAACGCGGACCGGCCGCCGCCCGAGCGATCGGGCGGGCGGACCCGCCAGTAGGCTCCGGCGCAGAGCGCCAGCGATACAGGGCAGCGCCGATCGGGCGGTCCCCGTCCCGTCGGTCACGTGAGCGCGGCACACGCCGAACCCGGGTGGCACCGCGGAAGGTCCCGACCTTTCGTCCTGGCAGGACGAGAGGTCGTGTTCGTTTCCGGAGGATCGTCGCAGATGTCCACCCAGCACCCCCTGAGCCTCGGCGAGGTCAAGCGCCTCGCGGGCAGCGCGGACACGATCCGCCTGCGGGCGGTGCGCGACGCCGACCTCGAGACCCCCATCGGCGCCTTCCTGCGCCTCGACGACGGCGTGACGCCGGCGTACCTCCTCGAGTCCGTCGAGGGTGGCGAGCGCCTGGGCCGCTACAGCTTCCTCGGCATCGGCCCGCGGCGGCTCCTCGAGGTGCGCGGCGGGGTGGCCCGCATCCAGGACCGCCCGGTCGGCGTGGTCGACTACGCGCCCGACCTGCCGGTCACCGAGCTCCCGGCCGACGATCCCTTGGCGACCCTGCGCACGTTCCTCCCGCGCCGGCGCGTCGAGCCGACCGAGGGGATGCCCCGCTTCACCGGCGGCGCCGTCGGCGCCCTCGCGTACGACGCCGTGTCGGTCTTCGAGCCCACCGTGCCGCTCCCCGCGTCCGACCCGGTGGGGGTGCCCCTGGTCAGCTTCATCGAGACCGACCTGGTCCTCGTCTTCGACCACCTGACCCACACCCTGGCCGCCATCGCCTCCCTGCACACGGACGCGCCGCGCCTCGAGGATCGCTACCGGGTCGCCGAGCGCGCGCTGTTCGAGGCCCTGGAGCGGACCGCCCGCCCGAGCGCCGCCGAGATCGCCGGGTCGCCGGGCACCCCCGCGGCCCGCCCGGCGCCCGCGGACGTCGCGCCGCCGGAGATCTCCCTCGGCCGCGAGGCCTACGAGGCCGCCGTCCGCAACGCCAAGGACGCGATCGCCGCGGGCGAGGCGATCCAGGTCGTCCTCGCCCGGCGCCAGACGCTTGCCCTGCCCACGCGCGGCGACGGGTCCCCGCTCGACGGGATCGGCCTGTACCGCTCGCTCCGCAAGGTGAACCCCAGCCCGTATCTCTTTTTCGTGCGCACGCCGTCGTTCGAGGTCGTGGGCGCCAGCCCGGAGCTCCTCCTGCAGGTGGAGGGCGAGCGGCTGACGACCCACCCGATCGCGGGCACGCGCCCGCGGGGCGCCGACGCGACGGAGGACTCGCTCCTCGCCGAGCAGCTGCAGGCCGACCCGAAGGAGCGCGCCGAGCACGTGATGCTCGTCGACCTCGGGCGCAACGATCTCGGGCGGGTGGCCCGGCCGGGCACCGTGCGCGTCTCGAAGTACATGGAGGTGGAGAAGTACAGCCACGTGCTCCACCTCGTCAGCCACGTCGAGGCGAAGCTCACCCCAGGGCTCGACGCGATCGACGCGCTGCGCAGCGTCTTCCCGGCCGGCACGCTCTCCGGCGCGCCGAAGGTGCGCGCGATGCAGCTCATCGCCGCCGCCGAGGGCGAGCGGCGCGGGCTCTACGGCGGCGCAGTCGGCTACCTCGGCTACGACGGCAACCTCGACACGGCGATCGCGATCCGCAGCGCGGTGCTCAAGGACGGCGTCGCGCACGTCCACACCGGGGCCGGGATCGTGGCCGGCAGCGTGCCCGAGCGCGAGTTCGAGGAGACCGAGCACAAGGCAGCCGCCATGCGGCGGGCGATCGAGCTGGCGGCGGGCGTGTCGTCGGGGCGTCCCGCGGGCGGTTCCGGGGCCGATCCCGATGCTCCGTCGGTCGAGGACATCGGTTCGCCGCGAGTGACCGAGGGCGCCCGATGATCCTCGTCGTCGACAACTACGACAGCTTCACCTTCAACCTCGTCCAGGCGCTGCAGGCCGCCGGGGCGGAGGTGCGCGTCGTCCGCAACGACGCGATCGACCGGGCGGGCCTCGACGCCCTCGCCGACGACCCGGCCGCGAACCTGCGGGGGATCGTGGTCTCGCCGGGGCCGTCCGACCCGCAGCACGCGGGGATCTCCGTCGAGACGGTCCGCTTCGCGGCCGAGCGCCGGATCCCGCTTCTCGGGGTCTGCCTGGGCATGCAGGCGATGGGCGCGGCGTTCGGAGCGTCGATCGTGCGCGCGCCGACGCTCGTGCACGGCGAGGCTTCGCCCGTGGAGCACGACGGGGCCGGGATGCTGGCGGGGATGAGCCCCGGCTTCATGGCGGCGCGCTATCACTCGCTCTGCGTCGACCCCGCGACGCTCCCGCCGGAGCTGGTCCCGACCGCCCACAGCGCGGGCGACGACGTCCTGATGGGGGTGCGCCACGTCTCCCTGCCGATGGAAGGGGTCCAGTTCCACCCGGAGTCGGTGCTGACGCCGGAGGGCCCACATCTCCTGGCGAACTTCCTCCGCCTCGCCGACGAGGGCGAGGCCGGGCTCCTCGACGCCGCAAGCGGGTCATTCGCGACCCGGGGACTCGACGAGGTGGCCGACGACGTGGTCGAGAGGGCCGAGGTGGCCGCCGACGCCGCGGTGGCTGCCGACGCCGCCCCGGCTCCCGCGGGAGCGGCCCGGTGAGCGCGGCGGTTCGCGCGGCCCTCTCCACGGTGGTCGACGGCGGGAACCTGAACCGGGAAGCCGCCCGCGCCGCGATGGGCTCCGTGATGGACGGGGAGGCGACGCCGGCGCAGCTGGCCGCCCTGCTCGTGGCGCTCCGCATGCGGGGCGAGACGATCGAGGAGCTGGCCGGCTTCGCCGAGGCGATGCGCGAGCGGGTGCTCCGCGTGGAGGCGCCTCCCGGTACGATCGACACCTGCGGGACCGGGGGCGACCACTCGGGGACGTTCAACATCTCGACCGCCGCCGCGTTCGTCGCCGCCGCGGCGGGCGTCCCGGTCGCCAAGCACGGCAACCGGGCGATCACGTCGAAGTCCGGCTCGGCCGACGTGCTCGAGGCGCTCGGCGTGCGGACCGACCACGATGCCGCCTCGGCCGCCGTCGCGCTCCGCGAGATCGGATTCGCGTTCCTCTTCGCGCCGGGCTTCCACCCGGCGATGCGCCATGCGGGCCCGACGCGCCGCGAGATCGGCGTCCGCACGGCGTTCAACCTGCTGGGCCCGCTCACGAACCCGGCCGGGGCGCGCCGGCAGGTCGTCGGGGTGGGGGATCCGGCCGCCGCGGGGCGCGTCGCCGACGTGCTCCGGGCGCTCGGAACGGAGCGGGCGCTCGTCGTCCACGGCGTCGGCCTCGACGAGCTGCCGCTCGACGGGAGCGGCGTGATCCACGACGTGACGCCCGCGGGCGTGGCGGTGGCGACGGTCGATCCGGCAGCGCTGGCGCTTGCGTGGGCCGCGACCACCGCGCTCGCCGGGGGCTCGCCGGCGGAGAACGCGACCCTGGTGGAAGGGGTGCTGGACGGGAGGGATGGTGGCCCGCGGCGCGACGTCGTCCTCCTCAACGCGGCCGCCGCGTTCGTGGCGGCCGACCGGGCGCCTGATCTGGGCTCCGGCGTGGCGCTCGCGGCCGCCACCATCGACGATGGCTCGGCGGCCGCGCTCCTGGGCCGCCTGCGCGACGAGAAGCTCGCGGCCGACGCCGCCCGGGCCGCTGCGACCCCCGAGGTGCCCGCATGACTCCCGGATCCACGCCTGCCGCCGCGCACCGCCCGGGCGTCCTTGCAGAGATCGCCGGCCGTCGCGCCGCCGACGTTGCCGCCGAGCTGGGAGAGGCAACCTACCGCGACCTCGCGCGCGCCGCGACCGCCGCGCCGCCCCCGCGCGACGCCACCCTCCGGCTCGCCCGACCGGGCCTTCATCTCGTGGCCGAGGTAAAGCGTTCCTCGCCCTCGGCCGGTGCCATCGCAGGCCCCGGGCTCGACCCGGTCGCGCAGGCGCGCGCCTACGCTGCCGGGGGCGCGGCCGTCATCTCCGTCCTCTGCGAGCCGCACTGGTTCGGCGGGTCGGTGGACGACCTGCGGGCCGTCCGTGCCGCGGTTGCCGTCCCGGTCATGGCCAAGGAGTTCGTGGTCGACCCACGCCAGCTGCCGGTCCTCCGGGCGGCCGGCGCCGACCTCGTCCTGCTCCTGGCGGCGCTCCACCCGGCCCGCCGCCTGGCCGAACTCGTCGCCCGCGCCCGCGACCTCGGCCTGGAGCCGCTCGTGGAGGTCCACGCCGAGCGCGAGCTCGACGCGGCCCTGCAGTCGGACGCCCGGATCGTCGGCGTCAACTCGCGGGACCTTCGCACGCTGGCCGTGGACCCGGACCACCCGATCCGGCTGCGCGCCCGGATCCCCGACGACCGGATCACCATCGCCGAGTCCGGCGCGCGCGACCCCGCGACGCTTGCCCGCTGGCGCGCCGCCGGCTTCGACGCCGCGCTCGTGGGGGAGTCGCTCGTCCGCGCCGCGGATCCGCGGGCCGCCGCGGCCGCCTTCGTCGCGGCCGGCGCCGTGCCGGACGACCCGGGCGCCGCCCACCGGATCCCGCTCGTGAAGGTCTGTGGGGTCGTCGACGACGCGGGACTCGACGCGGCGCTCGCCGCCGGCGCCGACGCGATCGGGCTCAACTTCGTGGCGGGCACTCCGCGGGCGCTCACCGTGGCGGAGGGCGCCGCCCTGGCCCGGCGCGCCCGCGCGGCCGGGGGCGAACGGACGCCGGCCCTCGTCGCGATCACCGCCGGCGCCGACGACGCGCTCCTCGCCGCGCTCGCGGCCGAGGTGAACGTCGACGCGATCCAGTACGCGGGCGGAGAGTCGCCGGAGCGCATCGCTGCCTCGCCCCGTCCCGGGTGGACGGTCGTCCACCTTCCGGCCCAGGCCGCGGCGGATGCCGGTGCACACGAGATGCTCGTCGGCGACGCGATCGCCCGTGCCCGGGCTCACCTTGCGGCCGGTGCCGCGCGGATCGTCCTCGACACGGCCGGCGGCCCCCACCCGGGTGGCACCGGCACGCGCGCCGACGCATCGCTCGCGGCCGGGGTCGCCCGCGAGGTCCCGGTGATCCTCGCCGGGGGCCTGACCCCGGCCACCGTTGCCGGCGCCCTCCTCGCCGTCCCGGCGGTCGGCGTCGACGTGGCCTCCGGCGTGGAGGCGCCGCGCGTCCCGGGGGAGCGGCCGCGGAAGGATCCTCTCGCCGTCGCCCTCTTCGCGAAGCGCGCCCGGGCGGCCCGCTTCGACCGCCCGAACACGCCGTCCGGCCCGAGCCCCGTCCACCCCGGCCTGATCGAGGCCGACGCCCGCGGCCACTGGGGGGTCGAGCGGGACTTCGGCGGGCGGTTCGTCCCCGAGACCCTCGTCGGCGCCCTCGAGCAGCTCGAGGCCGCCTGGATGGTCCTCCGCAACGACCCGATCTTCTGGGCCGAGCTGCGCGAGATGCTCGCCCGGTTCGCCGGCCGCCCGACGGCCCTGTACCGTGCCGACCGGCTGGCCTGTGCCGTCCTCGGCGAGGCCGCCCGCCTCCGCGAGGCCGTCGGCCGACGGGGCGCCGCGCCCCTCCCGACCGACCTGCGCGTCCACCTCAAGCGCGAGGACCTCGCCCACACCGGCGCCCACAAGATCAACAACGCGCTCGGCCAGGCGCTCCTCACGCGGCGCCTGGGCAAGACCCGGGTGATCGCCGAGACCGGGGCCGGCCAGCACGGCGTTGCCACGGCGACCGCCTGCGCGCTGCTCGGCCTCCCCTGCGTCGTGTACATGGGCGAGGAGGACATCCGGCGCCAGGCGCCGAACGTGCTGCGGATGCGTGCCCTCGGCACCGAGGTCCGCTCGGTCACCTCCGGCACGGCGACCCTCAAGGACGCCGTCAACGAGGCGATGCGCGACTGGGTGACCAACGTCGCCACGACCCACTACGTGCTGGGCAGCGCGATGGGGCCGCACCCGTACCCGACGATCGTCCGCGACCTCCAGCGGCGGATCGGCGACGAGGCGGCGGCGCAGCTGCTCGCGGTCGAAGGCCGCCTGCCCGACCTCGCCCTCGCCTGCGTCGGGGGCGGCTCGAACGCGATCGGGCTCCTCGCCCGCTTCATCGGGGAGCCGTCCGTGCGCCTCGCGGTGGCCGAGGCCGCCGGCGACGGCATCGAGACGGGGCGCCACGCCGCGGCGATCCTCGGCGGGAGCCCGGGGATCCTCCACGGCTCGCGCTCGCTCATGCTCCAGGACCGGGATGGCCAGGTTGTCGAGGCGGTGAGCGCCTCGGCCGGCCTCGACTACCCGGGCGTGGGGCCGCAGCTGGCGGCGCTCGCAGAGGCCGGCCGGATCGCTCTCTCGTCGGCCACCGACCGGGAGGCCGTCGCGGCAATGAAGGCGACGACGCTGACGGAGGGGATCCTGCCGGCGCTCGAGACCGCCCACGCGATCGCGGCCCTGCCGAAGCTCCTCGCCGGCGCCTCCGGCCGCGCCGGTCGCGCCGGGTCACGGCCCGCCTGGCCGGACGAGACGATCGTCCTCGTCGGCTTCTCGGGGCGCGGCGACAAGGACCTTGCCGCCCTCGAGCGCTTCGCCGACGTGGAGCCGTGGGAGGGTGTCCGGTGACCGCTCTCGATCGACCGGCCGCGGCGTCCCCTACGGCCGCTGCCTCTCCGCTGGTGTCCACGAAGGACACCCCCGGCGCCCGCCGGATCGCGGAGGCCTTCGCCCGGGCTCGGGCCGAGGGTCGCGTCGCGCTGATCCCGTACATCGTGGCCGGCTACCCGGACGCCGAGACCTCGCTGGCGGTCGCGGTCGCCGCCCTCGACGGCGGCGCCGACCTGCTCGAAGTGGGCCTGCCGTACTCGGACCCGCTCGCGGACGGGACGACGCTCCAGCGCGCCTCCTCGGCGGCGCTGGCCGCGGGGGCGACGCTGGACCGCTCGCTGGACCTGGTCCGCCGGATCGCCCGCGAGCGCCCCGGCGTCCCGCTCGTCACGATGGGCTACGCCAACCAGCTGATCGGCGGCGGGGACGGCCGGGAGCGGGCCGCGGCGCTCGTCGCGGCCGGTGCCTCCGGAACGATCGTCGCCGACCTGACCCCCGACGAAGGGGCGCCCTTCGAGGCGGCCGCCGCAGAGGCCGGCCTCGCGGTCGTCTACCTGGTCGCTCCGACAACCTCACCCGCCCGCCGCGTGGCCGTCGCGGCCCGCACCGGCGGCTTCCTGTACTGCGTCTCGCTCGTCGGGATCACCGGTGCCCGGACCAGCCTGCCGCCCGAGGTCGGGCGCTACGTCCGCGAGGTGAAGGCCGTCAGCCCGGTCCCGGTGGCCGTCGGCTTCGGCGTCTCCCGTCCCGCCCACGTCCGCGCCCTCGTCCGCGCCGGCGCCGACGGCGTCATCGTCGCCTCGGCCCTCGTCGACGCGCTCGGCCTGGACGGGCGCGACCTGCGGGCGCTGCGGCGGTTAGTGGCGGCGCTCCGGGGCGCGACGACGGCCGTTCGCCGCGAGGAGCGCAGGCGAAGCTGACCCGCAGCGGGTGTCGCGCGGATGACACCGGTGCCGTGTGCGACCTGACACGGGCGGCGGCCGCCGCGAGACCGGGCGCATGGCTCGTGGATGTCCGCCGGGGCGACGGCCCGGCGCTACCGCCCGACCCCGTTCCGGGATCACGATGCGGCTGTCTCCGGCAGAGATCGCGAGAAGTCCGGAGCAGCGGGAGAGGTGATCGGGATGAAGGGCTCGTTCGGCGGAAGCCCCGTCCGCAGGCGTGGTGTCGGTCCCGTCCGGCGCACTGCCGGCCTCGTCGTGGCAGCAGTCCTGGCCGCGACGCTCGCGGCCGGTGCGGCCGCTTCGGGCCCGGCCGTGTCGCCGGCAGCCGCACCCGCTCCCGCTCCGGCATCGACCCAGGCCCCGGCATCGGTCCCGACGACGACGTCCGAGCCCGTCGTGGTCGCCCCGGCCCAGGAGCCGGCTCCCCGGCACCTGGCGCCGGGCGGCAGCTCCCCGGTGATGCTGCCGAAGTGACGTGGGGTGACGGTCGCGGCGCGCGCGGTCAGGACGCCGGCGGCTTCGGTGCCTCGCCTCGCGTGGTGCTCCGCCTGTGCCCGAAGGCCGCGGCAACGTGGGGCCGAGTGAGGTAGAAGAAGACCATCGGCGCGGTCACGACCGAGACGAGGCCGAGCCCGGCCGCGCCCTCCACGCCGCTCGAGGCGATCACCAGGAGGATCTGGACGACGCTGATGCCCTCGAGGACGAGAGCGGCCATCCAGGCCCACCGTCGCCGGCGCCAGAGCCCGAGGGCGACCGCGAGTCCGGCGATGCCGATGCCGGCGAGGACGAGGCCGAGGATGAGGATCGCCGGGCCGCCGCCGAGGGCGAGGTCCAGCACGAGCGCCCCAGTCCCGAGCACCAGCACGACGAGGGCGTTGAGCGCGATCAGCAGCGCGACGACCCCGATCGCCCGCGGCCGCCGTGCCTCGCCCGCCTGCGCGCTGGCCGACGCCGTGGCGCCGGACTCCGGACCCACACCCAGCGCGTCGGCCCAGCGAACGAGCTGGCGGTGGACGGCGGGCGCGCCGACGAGCGGCACCTCGTCGAACGGCAGGCTCGCCGGGGCGAGGAGGAACGGCCGCGTCTGCGGGCCGCCGAACCCGCCGTGGCTGCCGACGAGCTCCTCGAAGGCGGCGACCTCGTCGAGCTCGGCGTCGTAGCTGCTGTTGAGCAGCAGGTCGCCGACGTGGGCGAAGGCGTCGATCCGCCTGACGTGGTCGGCCGTGCGCGGCCCGAACGGCGCCAGCGGGTCCTCGCCGTCCACCTGGTCGTCCGCCAGGCGGTGGACGCCGGCGCGCCCGATCGCCACAGAGCCGAGCGCGGCCGTCTTCACGAGGACGAAGCCGATCCCGGGGTGGGCCGCCAGGCCGGCGACGAGGCCCGGGTAGCGCTCGTCGATCTCCTCGAGCGTCGCCCGCCCGGGCATGGCGGGGAAGTAGACGTTCGCCAGGTTCCCGCTCGGGCCGACGACGAGGTCGGTTGTCTGCTGCGTGACCGTCGTCGGCTCGGCCGTGCCGCCCAGCTCAACGGCGCCGTCGACCGTTCGTCCCGCGAGCGCCGAGGAGGCCACGCGGCCGGCGATGCCAGGCCGCTGGCGGATCTCGCCGAGGAGCGCGTTCACCGGGCCCCAGCCCTCGCCCTCCGACGTGGCGGTCACCGAGGCCACGTCACCGCCCATCAGGGCCTGGATCACCTCGTCCAGCGACGAGCCGTAGCGCTGCCGGAAGGTCGCGCCCTGGCTCTGCCCGTGGTCCGAGAGGACGACGATCGAGTACTCGCGGGGGGCGTTGGCGGCTGCGCGCTCGAGGGAGGCGAGCGCCTGGTCGACGCCCGTCAGGGATCGCAGCGACTCGAGGCGCTCCGGGCCGGCGTGGTGGGCCAGCTCGTCGTAGTCGACGAAGTCGACGTACATGATCGGCGTGCCGCGGCCCATCGCGTGGATGAGGAACGTCATGTTCAGGTCGCGGAGCAGGACGTTGCTGACGGCCCGCATCCCCGCGAACGCCGCCCCCCGGTGCACGCGGGGCTGGATGTCGAGCGCCCGCTGCCGCCGCGCCTCGACGAGTTCCTTGACGGCCTCCGAGATCGTCAGGACGATCGTGCGGACGAAGGCCCCCGGGTCGACGAAGTAGAGGGAGAAGGCGTCGACGTCGGCCGGCCGGCGCTGCCCGATCGTGCTCATCGTGAAGAGGCTTCGCACGGCGTCGCCCGAGAAGAGGTTGCCGACGCTCGTCCCGTCGGCCGCGAGGAGGCCCTTGCCGTCCGAGAGCCGGCGCTCGATCTCCGCCGCGTCTGCCGGCCTGTTCGCGACCATGAGGCGGCCGCGGTCCTTCTCGTACCAGCGGAAGGCCGGGATGTCGTCGTTGCTGCCGTGGAGGATCCCCGCCTGGCTCGAGGGCGTCTGCGACGGCGGGGCGCAGTCCCACTCCACGAGCCGGTAGCGGCCGCTGCGGACCCAGGAGGCCATCCGCGGCGTGAGCCCGACGCGGATCGCGTTCCGCAGGATCGGCGCTCCGAGGCCGTCGATCTGGACGACGAGCAGCCCCCGTCCGCCGGCGACGCGCTGCGTCTCCTGCGCCGCAAGGCGGCGGGAGAGCTCTGCGTAGAAGGTGTCGTCGCGGTTGGCGGCGACGATGACCGAGATGAGCGTGGTGAGGACCGTGATGACGAGGGCCGCCGCGAAGGCCCCGGCGAACGAGGTCACCTCGAAGCCGGGGACGAGTGGTGCGGCGAGCGTGAGCATCATCGCGTTGACCACGAGCGAGAGGAGCCCCACGGTCACCACGTTGAGCGGCAGCGTGAGGAGGATGATCACCGGCCGGACGAGCGCGTTGAGGAGGCCGAGGACGACGGCGCCGAAGAGGGCGGCGCCGATGCTCTCCACGAGGATCCCCGGCACGACGTTCCCGACGACCAAGAGCACGGCGGCCTGGACGATCCAGTCGAGGAGGATCCGCCGCCGCCCGCCGACGCGCAGGCGCTCGCGGGCCACGCCGACCGAGGTCGACCAGGTGTCGCGGATGGGACGGAGAAGGCTCACGGACGGGGATGGTACGAAATCGACAGGTGGCCGCGAGGCTCGCGCGGCCAGGCCCGGCGGCGCGCCGGCCGGGATCGTGCAAGCCCGTCAGCGGTGCGAGGCGAAGAGCTCCGGCAACGACGCCGGCTCGATCGGGACCGGCGCGTCGAGCAACCCAACCGCGGCCGCCGCGAAGCCCAGGAGCTCGGCCGGTGTCGCGCCGCCGGCGAGGAGGTCGCGGATCGCGGTGTCGTGGTCGGCCTTGGAGAGCTTCGCCCCCGAGGGCTTGCGGAGGAGCGGGTGGTGGAGGAAGGCCGGCGGGGCCGCCCGGCCGAAGAGGCGCCCGAGGCAGAGCTGGCGGGGGGTCGCGTCGAGCAGGTCGCGGCCGCGGATCACGAGGTCGACGCCGTGTCGGGCGTCGTCGACGACGACGCAGAGCGGGTAGCTCCAGTTGCCGTGGCGGTCGCGGAGGGTCAGGTCGCCGTCGGCCGACGGGTCGCCGGCCTGCAGCCCGCAGAGGAGGTCGTCGAAGGCCTCGCGGTCGGCGCCGGCGCTCGGGTCGTCGGCCTCGACCTCGGCGAGCCACGCCCGGAGCGCGGCGCCCGGGCCATCCTCGGGCAGCCCGCGCGACCGGCAGCCGCCCGGGCAGCCGGGTCCGCGCCAGGCGAGGAGCGCCGACCGGGCGCAGGTGCAGGCGTAGACGCGGCCCTGCGTCCGGAGCGTCGCCAGCGCCGCCTGGTAGGGCGCCGAATCGTCCGACTGGCGGTACGGGGACGGCCCCGCCCGTAGCTCAGCGAGCGGCGGCTCGTCGGGGACCAGGCCGAGGCGCTCGAGGTCGTCCAGGAGCGCCGCCTCGTACGTCCGCCGGCTCCGCTGCCGGTCGTGGTCCTCGATCCGGAGGACGACGCGCCCGTCGGTCGCGCGGGCGATGCCCCAGGTGTAGAGCGCGTTGACGAGGTGGCCGAGGTGGAGATTGCCCGTCGGCGCGGGGGCGAAGCGGGTCGTCGGTCGTGCCGGGAGCCGGGCCGGGTCGGGCCGGACCGGCCCCGGATCGCGCGGCCCGAGCGGGATCACCGCGGGTCGGGCGCCACGTCGCGGCCGGCCTCGCCGGGGCTCGCCTCGGGACCGTCGGGGTCGCTGCCCGCCGTGGCGACCCGCTTCTGGGCGTGCTGGACGCGGCGGGTCGCAGCGATCAGCTTCCGGTAGAGCGCGACGAGCTCCGGCTCCGGGAAGAGGCCGGCCGAGGCGCTCGTCACCCGCTCGAGCACCTCCGCCTCGCGCGTCGAATCGCGGACCGTGCGGCGCCCCGTGCGCTGCTTCACCCGCCCGATCTCGAGCGCGATCTGGGCGCGCTCGTTGAGGAGGGTCACGATCTCGTGGTCGATGGCGTCGATCCGTTCCCGCAGCGGCTCGAGCGCCGCCGCCGTCTCCGGGGGAAGCGGCTCGTCGCCCGGGGCCTGGCGGCTGCGCTCAGGCATCGTCGCCCGCGCTGGCCCCGAGCGCCCGCGGCTCGATCTCGCCGGCCGCCCAGCGCCGCGCCAGGTCCTCGATGGCCCGATGGTAGCCGGCCGCCTTCATGCCGACGAACCGGGCGATCGCGACGTCCTCCAGGAAGTTGACCCGGCGAAACGGCTCGCGCGTGGCCGGGTCGGAGAGGTGAACCTCCACGAAGGGTCGTTCGATGCCCAGGAGGGCGTCGCGAAGGCTCACCGAGGTGTGGGTCAACCCGCCGGCGTTGACGACCGAGGCGTCGAAGTCGCGCCGGTGGAGGCGGTCGATGATCGCCCCCTCGTGGTTCGACTGGAAGAAGGCGACCTCCACCCCGAGCTCGGCCGCCCGGGCTGCGATCCCCGCGTTGATCTCCTCGAGCGTCTGGTGCCCGTAGATCGCCGGCTCGCGCGTCCCGAGAAGGTCGAGGTTCGGCCCGTTGACGACGAGGACGCGCATCGGCCGCTCTCGGCTCGTCACGGCGCTCATGCCGTCGCTCCTGCCGCGCTGCCGGCGAGGACGCCCCGGGCGGCCGCCTCGACGACGTCGTCCGGTACGTCGCTGCGGACCGTGACGCCCGTCGCCGTCGGGAGCACCCAGCGGAGGCGCCCGTCGGCGTGCTTCTTGTCGGTCGCGATCGCCGCCACCACCTCGGCGGGCGGGTGGGGGAGCGGCGCCCGACCAAGGTCCAGGTCGTCGAGGAGCGCCTCGATCCGCGCCGCCCGATCCGGCGGGGTCGATTCCACGGTGACGCCGATGCGGCAGGCGGCGCGCAGCCCGTACGCCACCGCCTCGCCGTGGAGGATCCCCTCGAACCCCCCCGCCGCCTCGATCGCGTGGGCCAGCGAGTGCCCGAGGTTCAGGTGGATCCGGCCACCGAGCTCGCGCTCGTCGGCGGTCACGACCTCGATCTTGGACCAGCCGCAGCGCTCGACGACCTCGGCCAGGCTGCCGTCCTCGTGGGCGGAGGCGTCTCCCGCGGCAATCGCCGCCCCGCGCTCCTCGAGCAGCTCGAAGAGTCGCTCGTCGCCGAGGGCAGCCATCTTGGCGGCCTCCCCGAGCGCGCCCCGCAGCTGTCGCGCCGGGAGCGTGCGCAGGAACCGGACGTCGACCACGATCGCCGCCGGCTGGTGGAACGCGCCGACGAGGTTCTTGCCCTCGGGCAGGTCCACGGCCGTCTTGCCGCCGATCGACGAGTCGACCTGGGCCACGAGCGTCGTCGGCACGTGGATGACCGGGATGCCGCGGAGCCACGTGGCCGCGAGGAAGCCGGCCGTGTCGCCGAGGGCCCCGCCGCCGACGGCGACGAGGGGGTCGCGCCGCTCGGCGCGGAGCCGAGCCAGCTCGCGGGCGGCCTCCTCCACCACCGCCAGGCGTTTCGCCGCCTCTCCCTCGGGGAGCAGGATCCGGTCCACGGGAACGCCCGCCGCCGCGAGGCCGTCGGCCACGCCCGCCCCGGCCGCCTCCCACGCCCGCGGCTCGGAGACGACGATCGCCCGCCGCGCCTCCAGGGCGCCGAGCGCCGCGAGGACGCCGGCGACCGCGTTGCCCTCGCCCAGCTCGTAGCCCCCGATGGCCGTCTCGGCGCGGAGAAGCGTCGTCCCGCCGGGGATCGGCTCCTCGAGGTGTCGCTCCAGGGCTTCCACGATGCCGACCACGCCGGCCATGCCGTTCACGTGGAGCGCCGCGGCGTAGAAGGGTGCGCGCGCCGCGGCCAGCTCGCGCATCCTGGCGATCGGGTCGCGAACGGCGAGCAGTGGCCTCGGGTTGGGGCTGTGCCTGACGCGCTGGGCGAGCACCTCCGGCGGCGCGTCGAGCCACGCCGCGAGGCGCCCGCGGTAGAGGCGCCAGCGGTTGCGGGCGTCGACGGGGGCGCCGCCCCCCGTGGAGATCACGCGTCGAAGCTCCGGCGAGGGATCCGCCGGCCCCAGCGCCTCGACGACGGCCCGCTCCCGGGCCCGGAAGCCGGCCTCGCCCTCCTCCTCGAAGATCGCGGGAATCGGGCGCCCCGCGTCGGCCGCGATGAGCTCGTCGAGGTCGACGAACACCGCGCCTCGGCGCCGGGCGATCCGGCGCCCGGCGGCGGTCTTGCCGCTCCCCGGCAGCCCGACGAGGACGAGGTCCATCGCCGCGGCCTAGTCGTCGCCCCCGGAGCCGGCCTCTCCGGAGCCGGGCTCGGGGGAGGGGGCGGTGCCGCTCGAGGCCGGCGCGCCGGGCGCCCGGGGCGAGCCGGACGTGCCCGCTCGCGCGATCCGGTCGCGGTAGCGCTCCAGGTTGTCGCGGACCTCGGCGAGCGAGTCGCCGCCCGTCTTCTCCAGCACGAAGCGGGCCAGGGTCAGCAGCACCATCGCTTCGCCGATCACGCCGGCCGCCGGCACCACCGAGATGTCACTTCGCTCGTAGTGGGCCTTCTCGACCGCCTCGCCGGTGAGGAGGTCGGCGGACGGCAGGGGCCGGGCGAGCGTGGAGATCGGCTTCACCGCCCCGCGGACCACCAGCGGCTCGCCGTTCGTGATCCCGCCGGTCAGGCCGCCGGCGTTGTTGCTGCGGTGGATCCAGCCGCCGTCGGGTCCGCGGCCCTCGATGACGTCGTGGACGTCGGATCCAAGACGCCGCGTCTGCTCGAAGCCGAGCCCGATCTCGACGCCCTTCACGCTCTGGATGCTCATGATGGCGGCGGCGAGCGCTGCGTCGAGCCGGCGATCCCAGTGGACGTGGCTGCCGAGGCCGATCGGGACCCCGCGGGCAACGACCTCGAAGACGCCGCCGACCGTGTTCCCGAGCGACCGGGCCTCGTCGATCCGGGTGATCATCCGTGCCTCGGCGGCCGGATCCGGGCAGCGCAGCGGGCTCGCCTCGGCCTCCGCGCGGGAGCGCGTGCAGGCCGCCCGGTCGAGCGCCACGCCGCCAACCTCGGCCGTGAACGACCAGACCTCGATGCCGAGCTCGGCAAGGAACGCCCGGCAGACGGCCCCCGCGGCGACGCGCGCCGCGGTCTCGCGGGCCGACGCCCGCTCGAGGATCGGACGGACGTCGTCGAAGCCGTACTTGAGGGCGCCGGCGAGGTCGGCATGGCCGGGCCGGACGCGGGTGACCGGCTGCGCCCGCCGGTTGCCCTCCCCGGTCAGGGCCGCCAGCTCCGCGGCCTGCTCGTCGGTCAGCGGCTCGACCTGCATGACGCGGGTCCAGCTCTCCCAGTCGCGGTTGCGGACGAGGAGGAGGACCGGGGACCCGATCGTCCGCCCGTGGCGCACCCCCGCCAGGATTTCCGCGCGGTCCTGCTCGATCGCCTGGCGCGCCCCGCGGCCGTACCCGCCCTGGCGCCTCCGCAGGTCGACGGCGATCGCCTCGGCCGTGACCGGGATCCCCGCCGGGAGCCCCTCGAGCGTCGCGCCCAGCGCGGGCCCGTGCGACTCGCCGGCGGTCAGGAAGCGGAAGCCGGTCATGGCGACCGTCAGGCCCCCGGCTCCCCGGCCGTGCCGGCCCCCTCATCGGCGGCGCCGCCGGCGTCTGCGCCTGCCGCCGCCAGTCCCTCGGTCAGCTTCTCGTGCATCAGGGCGACCGGCGCCGCCTGGCCGGTCCACAGCGTGAACGCCGCCGCGCCCTGGTGGAGGAGCATGAGCTCGCCGTTCTGGACGTGGGACCCGGCGGCCGCGGCCTCGCGGAGGAGCCGGGAGACCGGAGGGTTGTAGATCAGGTCCATCACGAGGAGGTCGGCCGGGATCAGCTCGCCGGGGATCGGGCTCTCGTCGCCGTGAAGGCCCACCGCCGTGGCATTGACGAGCACCTTCGCCTTGGCCAGCTCGGCCTCGATGATCGACTCGTGCCAGGGCATCGCGCGCAGCTCCATGTGCGCCGCGCTCTTCGCGAAGAACCGCACCATCGCCTCGGCCCGGTGGAGGTGGCGGTTGAAGACGACGATCCGCTGGAAGCCCTCGGCCACCAGGCCGTGGACGACGGCGCGTGCCCCGCCGCCGGACCCGAGCACGACGGCCGCGCGCGGCATCCGCTGCTTCCCGACGAGCGCCTCGAGCGCGACCCGGAACCCCGGCACGTCCGTGTTGTGGCCGACGAGGTGCTTGCCGGACCGGGTGATCGTGTTCACGGCCCCGGTGGCGTGCGCCTCCTCGGTCAGGCGGTCGACGAGGGCGGCGGCCTTCTCCTTGTGGGGGATGGTGACGTTGGCACCGAGGAACTCGTCGGTCCGCAGCTCCGCGATCGCGTCGGCGAGCTCCAGCGGCGGCCGGTCCCACAGCTCGTAGGTGGCGGGGATGCCGGCGGCGTCGAACGCCGCCTGCTGCATCGCGCCGGAGAGCGAATGGGCGACCGGATGGCCGATGAGGACGACCCGCTTCGTCATGCTCGCACCCTTTCCAGCTCTCCGAAGAATCCCGGATACGAGACGTCCGCCGACCCCGGGTCGCGGACGAGCGTCTCGCCTCGTGCCATGAGCCCGGCAACCGCGAAGGTCATCGCCAGGCGATGGTCGTCGTTCGTCTCGACCGCCGCTCCCGTGAGCGGCCGGCCGCCGTCGATCTCGATCGTGTCGCCGTCGACCGCGACCCGGGCGCCCAGCGCCGCGAGCCCGGCCGCGATCCCGGCGACGCGGTCCGATTCCTTGTGGCGCAGCTCTCCGACGCTGAGGATCCGGGTCCGCCCGGTCGCCATCGCGGCGGCCAGGCAGAGGACCGGGATCTCGTCGATCGCCGCCGCGACCTCGTCGGCCGTCACGTCGATCGCCCGGAGCGCGCTGCTCCGAACGACGAGGTCCGCGAGCGGCTCCCCGCGCTCCTCGTCGCCCGCCGCGCCGGCGGGGCGCTCCTCGATGTCGGCGCCCATCCGTCGCAGCAGGTCGATGATCGCACGCCGGGTCGGGTTCGTCCCGACGCCCCGGAGGATGATCTCGGCGTCGGGGTGTGCCGCACCGGCCACGAGCCAGAACGCGGCGCCCGACACGTCGCCCGGGACGCGCTGGTCCAGGGGCCGCACCTCCGCCACGCCCTCCACCGCGTGGACCGCACCGCCGCCCGGCAGGCGCTCCGTGCGGACGGCGACGCCCCGGGCCCGGAGCATCCGCTCGGTGTGGTCGCGGGTGGGGATGGCCTCGCGGACGATCGTCGTCCCCTCCGCGGCCAGGCCGGCGAGCAGGATCGCCGACTTCACCTGGGCGCTCGGGACGGGCGTTGCGTGGTCGATGGCCGCCAGGGGCCGCCGCCCGGTGATCGCGAGCGGTGGCAGCGTGGCGCCGGCGCGCCCGGCGACGGTGGCGCCCATCGCGGCGAGCGGCGCAGTGACGCGCCCCATGGGCCGCCGCCGCAGGGAGGCATCCCCGTCGAGGACGGCAAAGCCGGGAAGGCCGGCGAGGATCCCGGCGGTCAGCCGGAAGGTCGTCCCGGAGTTCTCGCAGTCGAGGATGCCCGCCGGCTCGCGGAGACCGGCTCGGCCCGGCGAGACGACGCGGTAGTCGACCGCGCGGGCGTCGTCGCCGGAGCGCTCCACCATGGCACCGAGGGCGGCCGCGATCGCGGCGGTCGCGCGCACGTCGCGCCCGTCGCCCGCGCCCGTGATCCGGCTCTCGCCCGCGGCGAGCATCGCGAGCAGGAGCGCGCGATGGCTGACCGACTTGTCCCCGGGCAGCCGGAGCTCGCCCCGCAGGCGCGGGGCAGGCCGGACCAGGATGGCCGCGTTGGCCGTCACGAGGGTCACGTCCGGGCGATCAGGCGCGCGGGCCGGTGGTCATCGCCGGGCCGCGGGTCGCATGGATCGCGCGGACCTGCTCGTGCACGCCGCGGACGGCGATCGCGAGCTCGGCGAACTGCGCCGGGGTCACCGACTGGTCGCCGTCCGAGAGCGCCTCGATCGGGCGCGGATGGACCTCGATGAGGAGGCCGTCCGCCCCGGCGGCCGTCCCGGCAAGGGCCAGCGGTGTGACGAGCCAGCGCTTCCCGGCCGCGTGGGACGGGTCGATGATCACGGGCAGGTGGGTCAGCTGGTGGACGAGCGGCACCGCGGTGATGTCGAGCGTGTTCCGGTACGCCGTCTCGAACGTGCGGATCCCGCGCTCGCAGAGGATGACGTTGGGGTTGCCGCTCGACATGACGTACTCGGCCGCCATGAGCCACTCCTCGATCGTGCCCGACAGGCCGCGCTTGAGGAGCACCGGCCGTCCGATCCTCCCGACGGCCATCAGGAGCGAGTAGTTCTGCATGTTCCGGGCGCCGATCTGGAGGATGTCGGCGTACTCCGCGACGTGCTCCACCTGGCCCGGCTCCATCACCTCGGTGACCACCGGCAGCCCGGTCCGCTCGCGTGCCTCGGCGAGGAAGCGCAGGCCCTGGAGTCCCAGGCCCTGGAACGAGTACGGGCTGGTCCGCGGCTTGAAGGCACCGCCGCGCAGGACGTTGGCCCCGGCCGCCTTGACGGCCTCGGCGGTCTCGAAGAGCTGGTCCCGGGACTCGATGGCGCAGGGCCCGGCCGCCAGGGTCAGCGACCCGTCGCCGATCGCGACGTCGCCGACGTGAACGACGGTGTCCTCGGGGTGGAACTCGCGCGAGGTGAGCTTGAAGGGCCGGGTCGTCCGGGTCACCGATTCGACGCCCGGGAGCACGGAGAGGCGGTCGGCGAGGCGCTCGACCCAGGCGCCGCCTTCGCCGAGGACCGCGACCACGATGCGGGCGCCGCCGCGGTTCTCGTGCGGCGTCAGGCCCTCCTCGAGGACGGCGCCCCGCACCCCGTTCAGCTGCTCCTCGGTCGCCCCGACCGCCATCACCACGAACATCTGGTCCCGCCTCGCATCCCGGCCGCCTCCCGGCGGCGCCGGCGGCCCTCGCGGGCCCCGACCATCATCCTGCCTTCGCCCAACAAAAAAGCAGAGGTCCTGCGGCCTCTGCTCGCACCCGGCACGTCCCGCGGCCCGGAGATCAGGCTCCGGCGCAGGTCATGCCGGGCTCGGAAAGGAGAACTGGCGTTCCATCATGGCCTGGCGACGATACCGGGCGCCCCGTGCGGTGTCAACGAGCGGGTCGGGGCCTCCGGCCGTGGTCGTCCCCGGCCCGGGAGCCGGTCGTCCCCGGCCCGCGGGCATCTCTCTGCTAGAATGCGCGGCGCCGAGGCCCGGAGAGGTCGCATAGAGGCCTAGTGCAGCGGTTTGCTAAACCGCCAGGTGGGGTAACCTGCCTCGAGGGTTCGAATCCCTCCCTCTCCGCCACCTCCCGCGTGCGCCCGTAGCTCAGTGGATAGAGCGCCAGGTTGCGGACCTGGAGGTCGTGGGTTCGAGTCCCGCCGGGCGCGCCACGCCCCCCCTGTCAGCCCTCGTCTCGTTCCTCGCGCGCCCCGGTTCGCGGTCCGGCCGGCCCGGGCCGAGATGCGTCGACCCGGGAATCTACGGACGGCCGGGCCTCGCGGCCCGGCCGTCCCGGTCGGCGGCGGAGGGGATCAGAACCCGCGCGGCAGGTCGATCGGGCGCAGGACGAGCGAGATCGTGTGGATGACGCTCTTGCCGTTGCTCGTCTGGATGTCGAGGCCGCCCTTCACAAGGGTCGGGTTGAGGGCGTTCGGGTCCTTGTCTACCAGGCTGACGAACCACTTGCCGACGTTCACGCGGAATGTGCCGCCGCCGACCGTGATCACGTCCTTGCCGTCGAGCGCGGGCACGGCAGAGGACATGACCTTCCCGCCGACCACGTGGTACAGCAGGACCGCCTCGATCGTGTCGATCGTCGCGGCCGGCCCCACCAGGCCCTGCACCGCCCCGACGAGCTTGGTCAGGACCGTCGCCTCGCTCCAGTACCAGCGCCCCGTCAGGCTGAAGACGAGCCAGCGGAACGCGTTGTCGTTGGGGGCGAAGACCGTGAGGGCGGCGGCCGGGTTGTTCAGGGCGGCGACCGTCGTGTTGGCCGCGCCCTTGGCGTTGACCACCGCCTCGGCGGCGGCCTCGAGGATGTCGTAGTCGCGGCCGTTGCGGTCGAAGCCGTCGTCGGCGGCGAGCACCGCGTAGACGGAGCCCGGGGCGGCGACCGCGTTGCCGAACGGGGCGGCCGCGGCGGCCGGCACGGCAAGGGCGCCGGCCAGGAGGCTCCCGGCAAGGAGGGCGGTGAAGGTGCGGCGGAGTCGCATGGCGGGTGTCCCTCTGCATCGCGGGCCGCAGGGGAGGCGAGCCCGTTGCCCCCTTTTCGGGGCAGGGGCACCGGCAGATTGGCGCCGGATCGCCGCCGGCCGCGCCTTCCTCAGCCGTGCAGGTTCT
The DNA here is from genome assembly GCA_963725875.1 of uncultured Chloroflexia bacterium. Taxonomy (GTDB): domain Bacteria; phylum Chloroflexota; class Limnocylindria; order Limnocylindrales; family CSP1-4; genus CTSoil-043. The sequence continues at coordinate 213,674 of CAVRZZ010000005.1, forward strand.
TCGCCGCGAGGAAGCTCAGGCCGTGCTCCGTCAAGGCCCGCGCCGTGTGGTTCGTGGCGTCGAGCTTGTCCATGAAGTTGAGCGCGAGGGCCTCCCAGTCGCCGCTGGCGACGACCTCCGACTTGTCGCGGAAGTAGTCGAGGATGTCAGAGGGGTGGGCGCGCGCGGCGTCCACCTCCGGGTCGCCGCCCTCGTGCTTCGCGGAGATGTTCGGCACGTGGTCGGCGAGCGCCATGAGCTCGTCGCGGCGGTCGTACGGCTGGCGGACGATGCTCTTCCAGGTCTCGGTGATGTGGTGCTCGAAGCGGACGACGTCCTCGAAGCCGAACGCCTTGCGGACCTGGGCGGTGATCTCGAGCGTCTCGTTGTTGACCGAGTTGCTCCAGTTGAACCCGACCAGCGGTGAGGTGCCGTCGTCCCGGGCGAAGAGCTTGGCCCCGATCAGGGTCCACAGCCCGGCGTACGGGTTGTCGTTGCCCATGAAGACCGAGATCTTGAACTCGATGTCGATGCCCAGGCGGTACAGCAGGTAACCGACGAGCACCGTGCCCGGGTTGATGTTGAGGACCTGGCGCACCCCGAAGGTCGTGTAGGCGCGCAGGAGCTCGTCGGCCCACAGGAGCGGGTGGTCGTTCGGCTCGCCGACGCCGCCAAAGTAGCCGGTGATCGTGGCCGGGCCGTCCAGGTGGATGTTCGAGCCGTCCGTGCCCTTGGTGTCGAGCGTCTCCACGACGCTGGCGCCGATGATCCGCATCGCGGCCTGGACGGCGGCGAGGTCGCCGTCCGCCTCCTGCTCCTGCATCTTGCGGACGCGGATCCAGCGTGCCGGCAGGAGCAGCCGCTCGTCGATCGCCCGCCGGGCCGCGGCGACCACCCACGGGAAGTACTGGAGGGCGGAGATCTCCAGCGTCACCGCCAGCTCGTCGCGGAAGGTCGTCGTGTCGGCCTTCGCCCCGAGGACGCCCCGCCGGTAGTCCGCGATGCCGATGAAGGCGCCTCGCTCGCGCTGCTCCGCCAGCCAGTCGAGGTCCGCCAGGTACTGGGGGTGTGTCGCCCGCACCTTCTCGCGCAGCGCCGGCAGCTCGCCGGCCTGCCGGGCCTTCCGGTTGATCTCCTCCGGGGTCCCGTGGCGAGCCACGACCTCGAGCAGGTCGTTGACGACCCGTGTGTCCGGTCCCAGGAGCAGGGCGTTGAGGTCGGCGAGCCGGTCGCCCGGGATCGCCAGCCGCTCGCGAAGGTCAGCGTCCACTGCCGTCTCCTCTCGGGCGGCGGGGGCGGTCGTCGCCGCCCCGGGCCGCGTGGATGTCCGTCGCCCGGCACCGGCCGCCGTCAGCCGAGCAGGCGCACCAGCTCCTCGTACTCCTCGTCCTTCATCCCGAACCAGTTCTCCGGCTGCGGGAAGGTTCGCCCGGTGACCTCCTCCACGTAGGCGTCGAGGCCCTGCCGGATCACCGCCCCGGCGTCGGCGAAGACCTTCGCCATGCGGGGGGTGAACTTCGGGTAGAGGGCGAACGCGTCGTGGTAGATGAGCAGCTGGCCGTGCGCATCCGGCCCCGACCCCAGGCTCATGATGATGCAGTGCTCGGCGCGCTCGGTGATGAGCTTGCAGACCCGGTCGGGCACGAGCTCGAGCAGGATGCAGAACGCGCCGGCGTCGGCGAGCGCCGTCGCGTCGTCGACGATCTTCTTCGCCTGCGCCGCGCCCTTGCCCTGGAGCCGGAACCCGCCGAGCGCCGAGACGCTCTGGGGCGTCAGGCCCAGGTGGCCGATGACCGGGATGCCGGACCGCGCGATGCCCGCGACGCGGTCGGCCATCTCGGCGCCGCCCTCGAGCTTGATGGCGTCGCAGCCGGCCTCGGCCATGAAGCGGCCGGCGTTGCGGATCGCCGATTCGACCGACGGCTGGTAGCTCATGTACGGCATGTCGCCGACGACGAAGGCCGTGGGCGCCCCTCGCCGCACAGCCGCCGCGTGGCGGATCATGTCGTCCATCGTGACGGGCAGGGTGGAATCGAAGCCGAGCATCGTCATGCCCAGGCTGTCCCCGACGAGGATCATGTCGATCCCGGCCTGCTCCTGGAGGTGCGCGGTCGGGTAGTCGTAGCAGGTCAGCCAGGTGATCGGCGTGCCCGCGGCGACCTTCGCGAACAGCGCCGGCAGAGTCACCTTCTTGCGCTCGGCCACCCCGGCCTCCTCTCCTCGACTGCTTCGGTGCGACGTCGTCGCCGACGATCATTCTGGGCGCCGCCGCCCCCGGGGAAGTGCCGTTTGGGCACCCCGCCGCGGGCCGGGCGGGTCGGCGCGGCGGAGCTGCCGGTCCATGGCGTGATCGCGCCCGGTTCGCCGGGCGTCCCCCGGGACGCACGCAGCCGGCACAGGTGAAGCCTGTCATGATCCCGTCAAAGGAGGCGAGATGAGCGTCGAACGCGTCGGGGTCGTGGGCCTGGGGACCATGGGTGGTGCGATGGCCGCCAACCTGGCGAGGGCCGGGTTCCCGGTGGTGGCCTGGAACCGCTCGGCCGGGCGGACCCACGAGCTCGAGGAGCTCGGGGCAACCCTCGCGACGAGCCCCGCCGCGCTCGCGGCCGCCGTCGACGTCGTCCTGGTCTGCGTCTCCGACACGCCGGACGTGGAGACGGTCCTCTTCGCCGCGGACGGCATCGCGGCGGGAGCCGCGCCCGGGACGCTCGTCATCGACTCCTCGACGATCGACCCGGCGGCCACCCGCGGCTTCGCTGCCCGCCTCGCGGAGCAGGGGATCGCGTTCGTCGACGCGCCGGTGACCGGCGGCAGCGAGGGCGCCCGGAACGCGACCCTCGCGATCCTCGTGGGCGGCGATCCGGCGGACGTCGAGCGTGCCCGACCGGTGCTGGCAGCGATCGGCCGGACGATCACCCACTTCGGCCCCGTCGGCGCCGGCCAGGCCGCGAAGGCCGTCAACCAGGTGATCCTCGCGGGCACGTACCTCGGAGTCGCCGAGGGGCTCGTGCTCGCCCTCAAGGCCGGCCTCGACCCGGAGCAGGTCGTCGCCGCCCTCTCCACCGGGGCGGCCCAGAGCTGGGTCCTCGCCAGCCGGAGCAGCCGCATGCTGGCCAACGACTACCCCCTCGGCTTCCGCGTCGCCCTCCACCTCAAGGACCTGGGAATCGCCCTCGACCTCGCCCGGGAGCGGGGCGCCGTGCTCCCGGTCGCAGCGCTCGCGGCGCAGCTGGAGGCCGGCCTCGTCGCAACCGGGCACGGCGACGACGACATGTCCGCCCTCGCCCGCGCGATCCGCTCCCTGTCCGGGCTCGACGCCTGACGTCGGCGATCCGCGAAGGGCGTTGCGGAGAACGGCATAGCCGCAGCCGTCTGCCGGCAGTACCCTTGCGCCATGCACTACGAGCTGTTCATGGGTGCCGCCATCGGCGAGGCGCGCGCCGCCCTCGACCGCGGCGAGCGTCCACGGGGAGCGGCTGCCGTCCTGGGGGACGCCCTCGTGGCCAGCGGCCACGAGGAGGTCGAGGAGCGCACGGACCCGACGGCCCACGCGGTGATGGTCACCCTGCGTGAGGCCGCTCAACGCCTGGGGACCCGCTCCCTGGCCGGCGCCACGATCTTCGCGACCGTGGAGCCCTGCCCGATGTGCGTGGGGGCGCTGCTCGAGGCCGACGTCGACTGCCTCGTCTACGCGCTGCCCGACCCCGTCTCCGGGGCGGCCGGGTCCGTGGTCCAGCTGGCGAACAACCCGGCCCTGCCCCGTCGGGTCGACCTCATCAGTGGCATCCTCCGCGCCGACGCGGCGGAGCTGCAGGAGTCCGCCGTCCCCCGGACGTGACCGTCGTCGCGCCGGGAGGTCCGGCGTCCGGGCGCCGGCGAATCACCGGATCCGGCGCCGCTTTGCTATCCTCCCCGGCGGAGAGGTGTCCGAGTGGTTGAAGGTGCCGCTCTCGAAAAGCGGTGTGCGCAAGCACCGTGGGTTCGAATCCCACCCTCTCCGCCACCGACGATCCCGTCCCCGCGGCCCGGTCGCGCACCGACCTGGGCCGGGGCCCCGACACCTGCCCGCGGAGAGGTCGCCTAGAGGCCTAGGGCGCCGCACTGGAAATGCGGTATGGGGCAACCCATCGAGGGTTCGAATCCCTCCCTCTCCGCCACTCCGTTGAACGCGTTCGAACCCTTGTCCGATCGAGTCCGACGCGGGACTGACACCTTCTCGACTCGCTCATCCCCGGGCGGCCACGAGATGGAGGTCGAGGTCTGGCAGTCGCTCGGCCAACCGCTCGCCGAGCGGGCGGTGGGCGAGGCTCTCCAGCCTGCCGGCCGGCGCGTACGGCACGAACAGGTGCGTGGCCCCGAGGTCTCCCACGGCGCCCGCGATTGCGTCGACGAGGTCGCGCGAGGCGAGCTGCGCCGTCCTGGCCCCGAGGTCCACGGCGACCTCGAGCGCCTCCCGGAGGTCCCGCGCCCGGTCGAACGGGAGCGCGTCCACCTGCTCGGGCGGAGGAACCAGCGCGACGAGGTTCGCGTGGATGGATCCGGCGAGCGACGCCGCCCGGCGCACGGCCCGTCCGGACGACGGGCTCCCGTCGACGAGGACCAGCACGCGCTCGGAGACCAGCCGGAGCGTGGCGTGGTTGACGCCCTCGAGCTGCCCCTCGACCTGCTGCGCAACGACCCGCAGGGCGAGCTCGCGCAGGGCGGTCAAGGTCGCCTCCGTGAAGAACCGGTCGAGGGCCACCTGCGAGCGCTCCGGCGGGTACACGTTGCCGTGGCGCATCCGCTGGCGGAGTGCATGTGGGCTCATGTCGACGAGCTCGATCTCCTCGGCGCCGAGGAGCACGTCGTCGGGAAGCCGCTCGTTCACCGGGGCTCCGGTGATCGTCGCGACGGCGTCGGCGAGGGAATCGAGATGCTGGATGTTCATCGTGGAGACGACGTGGATGCCGGCGTCGCGGATCGCCTCCACGTCCTCCCAGCGCTTCGGCCGTGGGGATCCCGGTGCGTTGGTGTGGGCGAGCTCGTCGATGAGCGCGACCGTGGGCCGGCGCGCGATGACGGCGTCGGTGTCCATCTCCTCGACCGTGATGCCCCGGTAGGCGAGGCTCCGCCGGGGGATGACCTCGAGGCCCTCGACCAGTGCCATCGTCAGCGGCCGGCCGTGGCCTTCGACGAAGCCGACCACGACGTCCGTGCCCCGAGCAGCCCGGCGATGCCCCTCCTCGAGCATGCGGTAGGTCTTGCCGACGCCGGGCGCCATCCCGAGATACATGCGAAGGCGCCCGCGGGGCGAGCCCGCGTCCGAGCGGTACCGTTCGAGGAGCTCGTCGGGCGACGGGCGAACGTCGAGTGCGTCGTGCTCGGTCCCGCTCATCGCAGCAGCCCGTCGAGGTCGAGGTTCAGCTCCAGGACGTGGACCCGTGGCTCCCCCAGGAACCCGAGCAGGCGCCCCTCGGTGTGCCGCGCGACCGCTGCCTCCACGTCCCCGGGGTCGAGGCCGCGCGCTGCCGCGACCCGCGGGACCTGGTAGGCGGCGGCCTCCGGGCTGATGTGGGGATCGAGGCCCGACGCCGAGGCCGTCACGAGGTCCACCGGGATGGGGGCGGTCCCGTTCGCGTCGCGGAGCCGGTCCACCTCCGCGCGCACTCGCTCGACGAGGGTCCGGCTGGTTGGGCCGAGGTTGGACCCACCCGACGCCATGCCGTCGTAGCCGTCGCCCGCAGCCGAGGGCCGGCCCCAGAAGTAGCGCGGATCCGAGAATGCCTGGCCGATCAAGGTCGAACCCACCGTCCGTCCGTCCGCCGTGATCATGGACCCGTTGGCCTGCGCGGGGAAGACGACCTGTGCGACCGCCGTGACGGCGGCGGGGTAGAGGAGACCCGTGACCGCGACCAGGCCGATGAGGACGGCGAGCGCGGGCCGCAGGTAGAGGCGCCAGAAGGCATGCATGGACCGGTTCCTCACGCGAGCCCGACCGCCGTCACGAGGACGTCGATCAGCTTGATTCCCACGAACGGGACGAGGATCCCGCCGAGGCCATAGACGAGCAGGTTGCGACGAAGCAGCGCGCTGGCCGGCGCCGCCCGGAACGCGACACCGCGCAGGGCCAACGGGATGAGCGCGACGATCACGAGCGCGTTGAAGATCACCGCGGAGAGAATCGCGCTCTCAGGGCTCGAGAGCCGCATGACGTTGAGGGCGTTCAGCGGCGGATACACCCCGGCGAACAGGGCGGGAAGGATCGCGAAGTACTTCGCCACGTCGTTCGAGATCGAGAAGGTCGTGATCGAGCCGCGGGTGATCAGGAGCTGCTTCCCGATCGCGATCACCTCGAGGAGCTTGGTCGGGTCGGAGTCGAGGTCGACCATGTTGGCCGCCTCCTTGCTGGCGGAGGTCCCGCTGTTCATCGCGAGCCCGACGTCCGCCTGGGCGAGCGCGGGCGCGTCGTTCGTGCCGTCGCCCGTCATCGCCACGAGGTGCCCCTCGCCCTGCTCCCGGCGGATGAACGCGATCTTGTCCTCGGGACGCGCCTCGGCCACGAAGTCGTCGACGCCCGCCTCGCGCGCGATGGTCGCGGCCGTCAGCCGATTGTCGCCGGTGATCATCACGGTCCGGACGCCCATCCGGCGGAACTCGTCGAAGCGGGCGGCGAGGCCGGGCTTGACGGTGTCCTTGAGCTCGATGAGCGCGATCGGGCGCTCGTCGAGTCGGAGGGCAAGCGGGGTTGCGCCACGCGCGGAGATCGCTTCCGCCGCCTCGATGACGGTCGGGGGCAGGCCACCGGGCAGATCGCCGGCGATCGCGTCGACGGCGCCCTTGAGCACGAGGCGGCCATCGTCGAGCACCACGCCGCTGCTGCGCGTGTCGGCCGTGAAGTCGCGCTGCTCCGTGATCCGCGCCCCCATGAGCCGCACCGTCTCGTCGTCGCCGTCGCCGCCCGGGCAGGCGAGCTCGGCCAGGCGTCGCCGGGCGAGCGTCACGATCGAGCGGCCCTCGGGTGTCTCGTCGCGGAGCGAGGAGAGGAGGGAGATCTCGAGCGCCTCCGGCTCGGACACGCCGGGCGCCGGAACGATCATGGAGGCGAGGCGGTTGCCGAACGTGATCGTGCCGGTCTTGTCGAGGAGGATCACGTCCACGTCGCCGGCGGCCTCGACCGCGCGGCCGCTCATGGCGAGCACGTTGAAGCGGGCGACCCGGTCCATCCCGGCGATGCCGATCGCGGAGAGCAGCCCGCCGATGGTGGTGGGGATGAGGCACACCAGGAGGGCCACGAGGGCGACGACGCTGACGCTTGTGCCCGCGTACGCCGCGAAGGGCTGGAGGGTGACGGTCGCCAGCAGGAAGACGAGCGTCAGGCCGGCGAGGAGGATCGAGAGAGCGAGCTCGTTGGGCGTCTTCTGACGCTGCGCGCCCTCGACGAGGCTGATCATCCGGTCGAGGAAGGTCTCCCCGGGGTTCGCCGTGATGCGGATCACGAGCTGGTCCGACACGACGGTGGTGCCGCCCGTCACGCTCGAGCGGATGTCGGTGCCGGGCTCCTTCAGGACGGGCGCGGACTCCCCGGTGATCGCCGCTTCGTTCACGTAGGCGACGCCCTCGACGACGTCACCGTCGGATGGGATCGTCTCGCCCTCCCGGACGACGACGACGTCCCCGGCCCGGAGCTCGGCGCTGCCCACGTCGGCGAGGGCGCCGAGCTCGTCGCGGCGATGGGCGATCGTGACCGAGCGCGTGCGGCGGAGCGTCGCCGCCTGGGCCCGCCCGCGGGCTTCCGCCACCGCCTCCGCGAACGTCGCGAACAGGACCGTGAACCAGAGCCAGGCGGCGACCTGGATGTCGAACCCGAGCTGCGTTTCCGGCCCGGTCACGGCGACATCCGCGAGCCGGGAGACCACGACGAGCGTGACGAGGACCGCCGTGAGCTCGACGACGAACATCACGGGGTTGTGCGCGAGAAGCCGCGGGTCGAGCTTGCGGAGCGCCTGCGGCGCGGCGGCCCAGAGGAGCGCGGGGTCCAGGACGCCGCGCGGCCGCCGCTGCTCCGGTTCGGGCTTGCGACCGCCGAGTTGGACGTAGCGCTGGAATCGGCGGGTGCCACGCGCGGTGTCGAGCGTCATGGGAACATCGTCCCCGCCTGCTGGAGGAGGTGCTCGGCGATCGGGCCGAGCGCGAGCGCCGGGAGGAAGTTCAGCGCGCCCACGATCACCACGACGCCCACGAGGAGGACGACGAACGTGCCGCCGGTCGTCGGGAAGGTGCCGGCGGACGGTGCCAGCCGCCGCTTGGCGGCGAGCGAGCCGGCGATGGCGAGGATCGGGATGATCATCGCGAAGCGCCCGATCAGCATCGCGGCGGCGCCGGTGACGTTGTAGAAGGTCGTGTTGCCGCCCAGCCCTGCGAAGGCCGATCCGTTGTTGCCGACCTGGCTCGCGAAGGCGTAGAGGATCTCGCTGAAGCCGTGCGGCCCGGCGTTGAGCGGGCCGGCGCGGCCCGCGTCCGTCGCCGTCGCGAGCGCCGTGAAGCCCAGGATCCCGGCCGACAGGACGAGCACGACGAGCATGCTCATCTTCATCTCGTAGCTCTCGACCTTCTTCCCGAGGTACTCCGGCGTGCGGCCGACCATGAGCCCGGCGATGAACACCGTGAGCAGGGCGAACACGAGCATCCCGTAGAGCCCGGCACCGACGCCGCCCGGCGTGATCTCGCCGAGGAGGATCAGGAACAGGGGCACGAGCCCACCGAGCGGGGTCAGGCTGTCGTGCATGGCGTTGACCGCGCCCGTGCTGGTGCCGGTCGTCACCGCCGCCCAGAGCCCCCCGCCCGACGCGCCGAAGCGAACCTCCTTCCCTTCCATGTTCCCGAGCGCCTGGTCGAGGCCGGCCGGGAGGAGGGGGTTTGCCGCCTGCTCGGCGAGGATGCCGGCGGTCGCCGCGACCACGAAGATCGCCGCCATCGCGGCGAAGATCACCCAGCCCTGTCGCCGGTCGCCGGCCATGACCCCGAACGTCGCGGTGAGCGAGAACGGGAGCACGAGGATCAGGAGCTGCTCGAGCAGGTTCGTGAGCGGGGTCGGGTTCTCGAAGGGGTGTGCCGAGTTCGCGTTGACGATCCCTCCGCCGTTCGTCCCGAGCTCCTTGATCGCCTCCTGGGACGCGATCGGCCCGAGGTAGATCGACTGCCCGTGACCTTCGAGCCCGGTGGCGCTCACGGGGCCGGACCAGGCCTGCGGGACGCCCTGCCAGACGAGCACGATCGCCGCGACGAACGCGATCGGGAGCAGCACGTAGAGGGTGATGCGGGTCACGTCGACCCAGAAGCTGCCGATCGTCGCCGACGAGCGGCGGGTGACCCCGCGAATGAGCGCGATGGCCACGGCGAGGCCGACCGCCGCCGACAAGAAGTTCTGCGCGGCCAGCCCGACGGCCTGGGTGAGGTGCGCCATCGTGGTCTCGCCCGCGTAGTTCTGCCAGTTCGTGTTCGTGGTGAAGCTGACCGCGGTGTTGAGGGCGAGATCGGCCGGCACGTCCGGCGCGCTGGTCGGGTTCAGGGGCAGTGCCGCCTGGAGGCGCTGCTGGGCGTAGAGCACGACGATCGAAAGCAGGCTGAACAGGAGGAGCGAGCCGGCGTAGCTGCGCCAGTGCTGCTCGCGGGTCGCGTCGATCCCGGCCAAGCGGTAGACGGAGCGCTCGACGGGGCCGAGGACGCGGGCGAGGAAGGGGGGCCGGCCGTCGAGGACGGCCGCGATGTAGCGCCCGAGGAAGGGGGTGACGGCCGCGACGAGGAGCATGAGCACGGCCAGGGTGAGCAGGTCGGTGCCGGGCATCGGTCAGAACTTCTCCGGCCGCAGCAGCGCGACGAGCAGGTAGAGGCCGACCAGGAGGCTGAGGGCCCCCGCCACGAGCTCGATCGAGATCACGACCGCACCGCCTCGCACAGCCAGACGAGGCCGGTGAGGGCGACGAAGGCCACGAGCAACAGCGCGAGGAACGCGAGGTCGCTCACCGCCGGACCCCCACGAACCGCTCGACGGTCGCCACGAGCGTCTCCATCGCGAACGGCTTCGGCAGGTAGCCCGCGACGGACAGCTCGCGGAGCCGCTTCGGGCTGACCGGTGTCGCCGTCATGACCACGACGGGCGGCCGGGCGGCCGGCGCGAGCGCCTCGCCCCGCAGGAGGTCCCAGCCCGTCTCGCCGGGAAGGTTCAGGTCGAGCAGCACCAGCGCGGGGCGCAGGCCGTCGGCGATCTGGGCGGCGGCGGTCTCGGCCGCGTCGGCCTCCGCGACCCGGAAGCCGCTCCGCATCAGGTGCTGGACGAGGAGCGGGCGCAGGCCTTCGTCGTCCTCGACGACGAGCACGTGGACCACGCGCTCCTTCATGGCTCGGGCGCCTCGACCCGGAAGTCGAGCCTGCCGCCGTCGGCCGTCCAGAGCGGGACGAGCCGGACGCCGGCGTCGAGCGCGAGGCGCCGAGCCGGCTCGAGGATGGCCTGGCCGAGGCGCAGGCCTGCGATGGTCACCCTCGGCGATCGCCGGGACGCCACGAGGACGATCGCCTCGCGGATGAACCGCAGCTCCTGCTCGACGCGAGGCTCGGGAGCTGCTTCGCCTGCAGTGGTCGGTTCCATGCCCTCAGAGTCCGCCCTGCCACCAAGAGGGCTGGGGGCCTGGCGGGCGCCGAGTGCCTAAAGGTCCCCTGAAGATCCGGGCGGATCCTCCCAGGTGACCCGGTAGCCGACCCCCGGCTCGGTGACGATCCCGGCGCCGGCATTGAGGCCCGGATCCGCGGCGTTGAGCTTGCGGCGGACGCTCCCCACGTGGACGTAGATGTAGGCGTCCTCGCCCTGGTAGGCCGTGCCCCACACGGCTCTCAGGAGGCGCCCCTTGGTGACGATCCGACCCCGGTGGGAGAGGAGCACCTTGAGGATCTCGTACTCCCTCGGCGTGAGGTCGACGCGATGCTCGCCGACGCGCACCTCGTGCCGGTCCACGTCGAGAAGGACGGGTCCCGCCCACATCCGACCGCGCTCGTCCCCGGCGGGGCCCGACCCGTGGCGGAGGGCGACCCGGATCCGGGCCCGAAGCTCGGCGACCCCGAACGGCTTGGTGACGTAGTCGTCCGCTCCCCGCTCGAGCGCCTCGACCTTCTCACGCTCCGTGAAGCGACCCGAGAGGATCACGATCGGGGTGCTCGCCTCGCGCCGGATCGCCCGCACCACGTCGAGCCCGTCCATGTCTGGCAGGCCGAGGTCGAGGAGGACGAGGTCGGGCCGGCGCGCGGCGAAGCGCTCGAGACCGGCGCGGGCGTCCTCCGCCTGGACCACCCGGTAGCCGGCCGTGCCGAGCTCCCGGGCCAGCACGAGGCGCGTCGGACGGTCATCCTCGATCACCAGGATCTCCGCGCCTTCGCGTCCGGCGCTCATCCCTGGGCCTCGCCGTCCGCGACCCCCGGCGGTGCAGCGAGCGGGAGGTCGATGTCGATGGCGAGCCCACCGAGATCGCCCCGCCGAGCGGTCACGCGTCCTCCCATCGCCTCGACGAGCCCGCGCACGACCGCCAGCCCGATGCCGAGCCCGCCTCGCGAGCCGCCCCGCGCACCGGGCGCCCGGTAGAACTTCTCGAACAGGTGGGCGAGGGCGGCATCGGGCACGCCCGGCCCGTCGTCCTGGATCACCAGGCGGACCGCCTCGCCGCTCGCCTCGCCGCTCGCAACCCGGATCCGGGCCCCGTCGGGCGTGTACTTGATGGCGTTGTCCAGCACGTTGCCGACCGCCGCGTCGAGGAACACGGCGTCCACGATCACGGCAACGGGCTCGACCGCGACGTCGAGCGCCCGGCCTCCCAGGCGCGCTCGTGCCCGCTCCAGGGGCCGGGTGAGCGCGTCATCGAGGGCGTAGATGTCGCGGTCCGCGCGCAGCGAGCCGGCCTCGACACGACTCAGGTCCAGCAGGTTCGCGACCAGCCGGTCGAGGTACTCGACCTCGCGCTCGATCGCCCTGGTGTTGGCGTGGCGATCCGCGGCCGGGAGCGGCGGATCGACATCGAGGGTGCCGGCGGCGGCGCGGATCACGGCGAGCGGCGTGCGGAAGTCGTGCGACACCGATTGGAGCAGCGACGTCTTGAGAGCATCGCCCTGGCGGGCGACCTCGGCGGCGCGCGATTCCTCCTCGACCCGATCGCGGGCGAGGGCCTGGCCGATCTGGTCGGCCGCCGCCGCCAGGAGGCGCGTCTGCGTGATGTCCGGCTCGCCGAGATCGCGCGGCCGCTCGGCCCAGATCGACCCGAGTGGCTCGCCGCTCGCCTCGATCCGTACGCGGTACAGGTCCAACCTGTCCACCCCCCGGGCGGGCCTGGCCGGGTTGTGCACGAGCGACCACCGCGCCGGCTGGTCACCCGGGGTGCGCTGGAGGACGCGCAGGCGGCTCGGGGGCGGCGGCCGTGGGTCCGACGACGTGTCTGCGGCAATCCGCTCGGAGGATGGATCGAGACCGAAGCTCACCCAGACGCGCGCCATGCCGGCTTCGCGGCATAACGCCTCCGCGATCGTTGCGAGGGCCGTGTCGGTCGAGGAGCGGGTCGCCAGGACCCGGGAGACTCCGAAGAGGGCGCGGGCCTCCCGTTCCCTGCCGAGGGCGGTCTCGGCGCGGGTCCGCGAGAGGGCCGCGAGCTGGCCGACGACGATGCCGACGAACAGCAGGAGGACGACGCTGACGAGGACGCCCGAGTCGGAGATGGCGAACGTGTGGAGGGGCTCGGTGAAGAAGTAGTTGTAGGTGAGGAAGGCGCCGATGGCCGCGAGGATCGCGGCACCCGTCCCCGCGGCGAGCCCGCAGGCGACGACAGACACCAGGTAGACCGCCGATGCGTTGGGGACGCCGACCGGGTCCTCGAGGACGGCGACGGCCGCGGTCGCGAGTCCGAGGGTCACGAGGACCCATGTGCCGGCCGTCGCGAAGGACTTCCACCGCGCGTTCATGCGCTGATGGTATGCGGCGGCGCCACCCGGATACGGCACGGGAGGCGCAGGCGGTGGTTGGATCGGGATCGGTTGACACCTGGTCGATCCACGCAGGCCACGACCCGGCGCGTACCTCAGCGGACGGTTTCGGCCGCCCTGGAGATGCGGTCTGGGCAACCCATCGAGGGTTCGAATCCCTCCCTCTCCGCCACCGCTCCGGCCCGCCCCCGGACCCCCTGCTATGATCCGCATGCCGTGCTAGGCGGGGAACTAGCGGTGCCCTGTACCTGCAATCCGCTCCAGCAGGGCTGAATTCCCACCCGAGGTCTCCGTCTTCGAATGCCGCCGGCCCGGACGGCGCCGAGGACCGGGTCCCGCGCAGCGGCGACACGTGAACCGCGTCAGGTCCGGAAGGAAGCAGCGCTAAGCGAGGTTCGCCGGGTGCCGCGGCACGGCCTGGTCTGAGCCGTCCCTCTCGGAGGGCGCGGGGACGGGAGGATCGACGGTGGGTGCACGGCGCTTCGCCTTGACGCGCCCCAGAGGAGCCTCGTGAGCTCGACCCCCTCCCACCAGGCGCTCTACCGGCGCTGGCGCTCCCAGCGCTTCGCCGAGGTTGTCGGCCAGGAGGCCGTGGTCACCACGCTCCGCAACGCGATCCGCAGCGGTCGCTCGGCGCACGCCTACCTGTTCGTGGGCCCGCGCGGGACGGGCAAGACGTCGCTCGCCCGCATCGTCGCCAAGGCCGTCAACTGCCCGAACCTGGTCGAGGGTGAGCCCTGCGACGCCTGCCCGAGCTGCGACGCGATCCGCGAGGGTCGCGCGCTCGACGTCGTCGAGCTCGACGCCGCCTCGAACAACCGCGTCGACGACATCCGGGAGCTCCTGCCGCGCATCTACACCGCGCCCGCGGACGTGCCGACCAAGGTCTTCATCGTCGACGAGGTCCAGCGGATCACGCAGGGCTGGGACGTCCTCCTCAAGACCCTGGAGGAGCCGCCGCCGCACGTCCTCTTCATCTTCTGCACCACCGACAGCAGCCAGATCCGCCCCGCGGTCATCTCCCGGGTCCAGCGCTTCGACTTTCGGCCGCTCCCGCTGCCGCTGATCGAAGGCAAGCTGCGCCGGATCCTCGAGGGCGACGGGCGGACCGCCGAGCCGGCGGCGGTCGAGCTGGTGGCGCGCCTCGCGAACGGCGGGATGCGCGACGCCGAGTCGATCCTCGACCAGCTCCTGTCGGCGGGGGGCGACGAGCTGACCGCCGACGGCGTCCGGGATCTTCTCGGCCTCGCCGACGAGGAGACCGTGACGGGCTACGGTCGCGCTCTCGTGCTCGGCGACCCGGCGGCCGGGATCGGCGTGCTCGATGCGCTCGAGGATCGGGGGCGCGACCTGCGCAGCTTCGCCGATCAGGTCGTGGAGGCGCTCCGCGCAGCGCTCCACCTGGCCATGGCCGGCCGACCCTCGGCAGATCCGCTCGCGAACCTCGGTGCGGGCCCGCTCGCGGCGGGCGCGCGCCGCCTGGCGAGCATCGACCCGGCGCGGCCGGGGCCGGGCGGCCTGCGTCTCGCGCTGGAGCTCGCCCTGTTCGAGGCGGGGGCGTCGGCGTTGTCGACGCCCGCGGTGGGGGCCGCCGTCCCGGCCCCCGGCGCCGCGCCGGCACCCACCCCCGGCGCCGCGCCCTCCCGGGCCGCTGAGACAGCCACATTGGGCGCCGCGCAGAGCGCACCGTCCCAGCCCGAGACGGCCCGCCCGACACCCGCCCGTCGCCCGGCGCCGCCCGCCGCCGAGCCCGAGGCGCCGCCCGTCGAGGCCGAGGCGCCGGACGTCGAGCCCGCGCCGCCGGCCGCCGAGCCCACGCCGGCATCGCCCGCAGAGCCTGAGCCGGTCGCGGCCGACCGCGGGTCGCCGGCCATCGAGCCCGCACCGCCAGCGTCCGCCGCCGACGCCCAGGACGTCGCCCTCCGCGAGGTCCGCAGTCGGTGGCCGGAGATCGTCACCCTCATCAGTCGCCATCCGCCGACCAAGCCCCTCATCGAGGCCTGCCGGCCGATCGCCGTCGACGGGGCCGTCGTGACCCTCGGCTTCCCCGAGAGCCAGCTCTTCCTCCGGGATGTGGCCGATCGCCGGCGGGCAACCCTCGAGGACGGCCTCGGGCGTGTGCTGGGGCGCCCGGTGACCGTGCGCTGCGTCGCCACGAACCTCGAGCCGGACCCGCTGCCGGTGGCTGAGCCGGAGGCGGCCGCGGTGCTGCGGGCGGCACGTGACGTCTGGGGCGACGACCTCGTCGAGGCGCCGGACGTCCACTGACCCTCGCTGCGCAGCGAGCCGGCCCCGGATGCTCCAGACTTCGCGCGACGTGAAGATCTCCCGGGCACTCGCCCGGGACGCGAGGAGGCGACCCACCCGATGAGCTTCGGCAACCTCCAGAAGATGGCCATGCAGATGCAGCGCGACATGGCGCGCGTCGAGGAGGAGCTGCTCTCGGCGCGCCTCGAGGGCTCTGCCGGCGGAGGCGTCGTGCGCGCCGTCGTCAGCGGGAAGCAGGAGCTCGTGGAGCTTCACATCGACCCGGATGCCGTCGACCCTGCCGACGTCGAGATGCTCCAGGACCTCGTCGTGGCCGCAGTGAACGATGCGGTGCGAGCGTCGCGCGACCTCGAGAAGTCGAAGATGGCGGCCATCACGGGCGGCCTGCGCCTCCCGGGCATGTGACCGGCGATCCCGGTAGCGCGGCATGTCGACGCCCCTCATCGAGCCCGTGGCACGCCTCATCGAGGCGTTCGCCCGCCTCCCCGGGATCGGGCCCAAGACGGCGCAGCGCCTGACGTACCACCTGCTCCGCGTTCCGGACGCGGAGGCGCGGACCCTCGCGACGGCGCTGATCGCAGTGCGGGACGAGGTCGTCTTCTGCGACACCTGCTTCAACTTCAGCGACGCGCCGGAATGCCCGATCTGCCGCGATCCGGCGCGCGACACCGGTCGGCTGTGCGTCGTGGAGGAGCCGCTCGACGTGCTCGCCATCGAGCGAACGGGCGAGTGGAAGGGTCGCTATCACGTCCTCCACGGGGCCATCAGCCCCATGGACGGGATCGGGCCCGAGCGCCTCCGGATCCGCGAGCTGCTCGGGAGGGCCCTCGAGGCGGAGCAGGCCGGCGAGCCGCTCGGCGAGGTGATCCTGGCCACCAACCCGTCGCTGGAGGGCGACGCCACCGCGATGTACCTGGCCGAGCGGCTGGCGGGCCACGTCGGTGCGATCACCCGGATCGCGCGCGGGCTGCCGGTCGGCGGCGACCTGGAGTATGCCGACGAGGTCACCCTGATCCGGGCCCTGCAGGGACGACGGGCCGTCGAGGAGGTTCGGTGAGCAACCTGGTCTTCGAGATCCTGCTGCGCC
>CAVRZZ010000005.1:235000-259688 GCA_963725875.1 uncultured Chloroflexia bacterium
TGTCGGAGCCGCAGTGAAAAGGCCCAGGCGACTGTTTAGCAAAAACACAGGTCTCTGCTAAAGCGAAAGCTGACGTATAGGGGCTGACGCCTGCCCAGTGCCGGAAGGTTAAGAGGAGGGGTGCAAGCTCTGAATCGAAGCCCCGGTAAACGGCGGCTGTAACTATAACAGTCCTAAGGTAGCGAAATTCCTTGTCGGGTAAGTTCCGACCCGCACGAATGGCGTAACGATCTGGGCGCTGTCTCAACGAGGGATCCGGCGAAATTGAAGTACGAGTGAAGATGCTCGTTACCCGCGATAGGACAAAAAGACCCCGTGGAGCTTTACTGCACCCTGATATTGGATTGGGGTTCAGCTTGTGTAGGATAGGTGGGAGGCTGTGAAGCTGGGGCGCTAGCCTCGGTGGAGCCGACGTTGAAATACCACCCTTGTTGGATTTCGGTTCTAACCGCGACCCGTAATCCGGGCGCGGAACAGTGTCAGGCGGGCAGTTTGACTGGGGCGGTCGCCTCCTAAAGTGTAACGGAGGCGCCCAAAGGTTCCCTCAGCCTGAATGGAAACCAGGCGTAGAGTGCAAAGGCATAAGGGAGCTTGACTGCGAGACCCACAAGTCGAGCAGAGACGAAAGTCGGGCTTAGTGATCTGGTACCTCCGAGTGGAAGGGGTATCACTCAACGGATAAAAGCTACCCCGGGGATAACAGGCTGATGGTGCCCAAGAGTTCACATCGACGGCACCGTTTGGCACCTCGATGTCGGCCCGTGGCATCCTGGGGCGGAAGTACGTCCCAAGGGTTCGGCTGTTCGCCGATTAAAGCCGCACGCGAGCTGGGTTCAGAACGTCGTGAGACAGTTCGGTCTCTATCCATCGTGGGCGTAGGGAACTTGAGAGGAGCTGCTCCTAGTACGAGAGGACCGGAGTGGACGAACCGCTGGTGTGCCAGTTGTCCCGCCAGGGGCACTGCTGGGTAGCTATGTTCGGTTGGGATAAGCGCTGAAAGCATCTAAGTGCGAAGCTCGCCTCGAGATGAGGTTCCCCACCGGGTTAACCGGGTAAGACCGCAGGGAGACCACCTGTTTGATAGGCGGCGCGTGGAAGTCCGGCGACGGATGAAGCTGAGCCGTACTAATGGTCGAGGGCTTGACCTCTTCCGCGACTGACCAAGGGTCAGCGCCGCGAAGGGTTCGTGGTACACCGGGCGCAGGGCGCCCGAACCTCGCGACATTGAAGATCCCGGCGCCTCCCGCGCACGCCGCGCGGTGGAGCCGCTGCCGAACGCACTCGATCAGACGCACGAATCCTGGTGACTCTAGCGGAGAGGCCACACCCGTTCCCATCCCGAACACGGAAGTTAAGCTCTCCAGCGCCGAAGATACTGAGAGGGCAGCCTTTCGGGAAAATAGGTCGTCGCCAGGATTTTTGCGTTTCCGGGCCTGGACGGGCGCGGAGTCTGGGTGGCCCCATGTGCCCCTGGTGCGGGCTATCCTGCCTCCATGACGCATCGCCTCGACGCGGCCCCCGCTCCGGACGCCGCCCCGTCGGCGCTCGGAGCATGTCCGTACCTCGTTTCGGTCGACGGGCCCTGGCACGCGGCTGCGCCCTCGCGGGCGCACCGCTGTCGGCTGCTCGCGGAGGGTCGCCCGACGCTCGAGCGGCAGCGTGAGCACTGCCTGGTGGCGGAGCACGTCACGTGCCCCACGTGGCTCGAGGTGCACGGCAGCTCAGCGCCGCCGAGCCGGCCCGGACCCTTCGTCTCCACGGCGCCGGTGGTCCTGGAGGGCCCCGGCCTGGGGATGCCCACGGAGCGGAGTGCCCGCCGCCTGGCGGCACCGGTGACCGTGGTCGTCGTCGGTCTCGCGCTGGGCGCATTCCTTCTCTCGCGCGGCCCGTTGACCCCGGGCTCCTCCGGGGCGGGCGACGACGACCTGTCCCCGGTCCCGTCCGCGTCGGTCGGCCCGGCGACCGCGGCCCCAAGCGACGCGTCGACGCCCCTGCCCACCGCCGAGCCCACCGCGCGCCCGACGACGACGCGAGTGCCAGCGGCGACACCGCGGCCGCGGACCTACAAGGTGCGCCCGGGGGACACGCTCACCGCGATCGCCGCCGCGTTCGGCACGACCGTGAAGGAGCTCTCCGCCCTGAACGGCATCAAGAACCCTTCGCTCATCCGCGTCGGCCAGGTCCTGAAGATCCCCTGACCCACCCGGCGCCTGCCGCCGGATGAACGTTCCCAGCGGCCGGCCCGGCGGCCCGGTGGCCACCCCCGGCGACCACGCCCGCCCGCGTCAGCCCTGGCAGCTCCGGCAGTAGGACGTCGCCTCGCGACCGCCGACCTGGCTGATCGTGGCGCCGCAGCGAAGGCACGGCTGGCCCCCTCGCAGGTGCACGCGCAGGTGGTCGCGCACCTGCTTCTCGAAGACCGGCGGCACGCGCGCTCGAAGGACGTCCGCCGCCGCGGCGAGGGTGGACCGGGTGGCGTCGTAGAGGGCGGCCGTCTCCTCCGCCGCAAGCGTCGCGCGGCGTCGAAACGGGCTCAGGCGTGCCTCCCAGAGGATCTCGTCGCTGTAGGCGTTGCCGATCCCGGCCACGAACGCCTGGTTTCGGAGCAGCGGCTTCAGCTCGCCCGGGTGCCGGCGGATGCGCGCCTGCCAGACCTCGAGGCTGAGTGCCGGGTCGTCGGCGTCCGGCCCCAGGTCGGCCACCCCGGGAACCCCGCCGGCGTCACCCGCCGGCGCGACGTAGAGCTTCCCCATGCGCGTCGGATCGAGGTAGCGCAGCTCGATGGCCCGGTCGTCAGGCGGGATCCAGGGCGCCCCGGCCAGCCATGGTGCCGCGTGCCGCGACGCGGCGGCGCGGGCGCCGAGGACGACCGTGAGCGCTGCCCTGGGTTTCGCGGCTCCGGGCGTGGCGAGCCCGAAGCGTCCGGTGAGCATTGGCGCCGCCCAGACATCGTGCGTGGTCAGCCGGAACACGAGGTACTTGCCACGGCGCCCGACGGCCTCCAGGCCCTGCCCCACGAGACCGGCTGCCTGTGCGGGCGTGGCGCGCAGGACGAGCGGGTCGGAGACCGCGACGGCCGTCACGGGGCGCGCGGCGAGGGCCGCGTCGAAGGCATCGGCGAGGACCGCAAGGTCGGGCAGCTCGGGCACGCGCCGGATTGTACCGGGCCACACCCCTGTGCTAGACTCTCGCGGCCCCAGCGGGGCGACAGCCAAAGAGCCAACCCGACCGACGCCACCGGAGGGACGGACCGCACGCGACGCGCACGGACCGCGAACCTGGAACCAACGACGGCTGGAGCGAGGCTCGGCCGTCGTTCTCGTTTACCGGGCGGAATCCAGACCAGGAGCATCAACCCTTGACGGAAGAGCAGCAGCAGACGACCACCCCGGAAGCCGCGGCGCAGGACGCGCCGGTCGAGGCAGCCGAGGTAGTGGCGACGGCCGATCCGGCCGTCGCGGTGGTCGAGGAGATGGCGGCGGTCGAGGCCGCCGAGGAGCTCGCAGGCGAGGCGATCGTGGCGGACGCCGTCGCCGAGGGGCTCGTCGCCGAGGCGCTCGACGCGGAGGAGGCATCGGAGGAGCTCGCGTTCGATGCCGCGGCGGCGAGCGCCGTCGCCGAGGAGCTGGTTGCCGAGGCGGTCGTCGCCGAGGCAGCGTCCGAGGAGCTCGCTGAGGAGGCCGAGGCCGCGGTGGTCGCCGGTGACGGCGACGCCGCCGAGGTGCTCGCCGCGGAATCCTTCGCCGCCGACGAGGCCGCGGAGGAGCTCGTCGCCGACGCCGTGGTCGCGCAGGACGCCGCCGAGGTGCTCGCCGCGGAATCCTTCGCCGCCGACGAGGCCGCGGAGGAGCTCGTCGCCGAGGCCGTGGTCGTCGAGGCCGCCGCCGAGGAGCTCGCCGCGGAGGCTGGCGCAGCCGAGGCCGTCGCCGACGGACTTGCGGCCGAGATCGCGGACGAGGTCGCCCACGCGCCGGCCGCGGAGCCGGTCCTGCCGCTGGGCCCGGAGCCGTCCACGATGGCGGAGCTCCTCGCCGAGCAGGATGCCGACATCCGGAGCTTCAAGCACGGCGACGTCGTCGAGGGCACCGTCGTGCGCATCGATCGCGACGAGATCCTCGTCGACATCGGTGCCAAGAGCGAGGGGGTCGTCAGCAACCGCGAGCTGTACGGCCGCAATGCCGAGACGGCGCCGACCCTCGCGATCGGGGACACGGTCCTGGTCTACGTTCTCCAGCCGGAGTCGCCCGAGGGGCATGTCGTCCTCTCGCTGCGGCGCGCCGGGCTCGAGCGCAAGTGGCGTTCGATGCAGGAGCAGTTCGAAGCCGGCGTGATCATCGAGGCGCCGGTCATCGACCACAACAAGGGCGGCCTGATCGTCGACTGCGGGATCCGCGGCTTCGTGCCCATCAGCCAGATCGTCGACTTCCCGCGGCGGCCGCAGAACGAGCAGCCACGGGACGCGGCCCAGGAGATCGCCGAGAAGCTGCAGCCGTACGTCGGCCGCCGGCTCCGGCTCAAGATCCTCGAGGTCAACCGCAAGGCGAACCGCCTGATCCTCTCGGAGAAGGTGGCGCTCTACGAGGAGCGTCGCGAGAAGCGCGACGAGCTCTTCAGCAGCCTGCAGGTCGGCCAGAAGGTCACGGGCGCGGTGCGCTCCATCGCCCCGTTCGGCGTCTTCATCGACCTCGGCGGCATCGACGGCCTGGTCCACAAGAGCGAGCTCAGCTGGAACAAGGTCAACAACCCCGAGGCCGGCTACAAGGTCGGCGACGAGGTCGAGGCCGAGGTCATCGACATCAACCACGAGCGCGGCCGAATCAGCCTCTCGATCCGCCGGCTCCAGCCCGACCCGTGGCATTCCACCGTCGCGGACTTCCGCGTCGGGGACGTCATCGAGGGCACGGTCACGAAGCTCGTCAACTTCGGAGCCTTCGTCCGCGTCCGCGACGGCCTCGAGGGCCTCATCCACATCAGCGAGCTCAGCCACCAGCGCGTCGCGCACCCGGGCGACGTCGTCCGCGAGGGCCAGGCGCTGAAGCTGAAGATCATCTCGCTCGACTCCGAGCGGCATCGCCTGGGCCTCAGCCTGAAGCAGGCCGAGGAGCCGCCGGCTCGCCCGGCCCCTGAGGCACGCCCGCGGCGCGAGCGTCCCGAGCGCGGCTACTCCGTCGGGGATGCTGTCCAGGAGCCCGAGGGCGGGATCGACAACACCCTGGCCGCTGCGTTTGCGCAGGTGCGCCAGCAGCTCGAGGCGGCCGAGGCCGCTGCGGCTGCAGAGCCCGTCGCGGAGTCGGCCCCGGAGCGAGAGGCCGTTGTCGCGGTCGCCGAGGCGGAGCCCGAGGTCGTTGCCGAGCCGGAGCCCGAGCCGGAGGCCATTGCCGAGGCGGAGCCCGAGGTCGTTGCCGAGCCGGAGCCCGAGCCGGAGGCCGTTGCCGAGGCGGAGCCCGAGGTCGTTGCCGAGCCGGAGCCCGAGGTCGTTGCCGAGCCCGAGCCCGAGCCCGAGCCCGTTGCCGAGCCTGAGCCCGAGCCGGAGCCGGAGGCCGTCGCCGAGCCCGAGCCCGCGCCCGAGGTGGAGGCCGTCGCAGTCGAGCCCGACCAGGCCTGACGCACGCACCTCGCACGAGGCGTCTCGCCCTTCTGGGCGGGGCGCCTTGTTCGCTTTTCTCAACCTCGCATCCGCCGATCGCCGGCGGGCGAATCAGGCGTGACGGGAGATCGCGCAGGCCTCCCCTCCCGTCCGTGCCGTCCCGGGCTGCCGTGCTAGCATGACCCGACCGGCGGCACGGCCCGCCCGCAGAGATCCCATCCCATGGACCGGTTCGACAAGTTCACCGACCGCGCGCGCAAGGTCCTGACGCTGGCGCAGGACGAGGCGCAGCGGTTCAACCACAACTACATCGGCACGGAGCACCTGCTCCTCGGTCTCGTGCGCGAGGGCGAGGGCGTCGCGGCGCGCGTGCTCGAGAACATGAACGTCGAGCTGCCGAAAGTGCGCACGGCCGTCGAGTTCATCATCGGGCGCGGCGACCGACCGGTCGTCGGCGAGGTTGGCCTGACGCCGCGGGCAAAGCGCGTCATCGAGCTGGCCATCGACGAGGCCCGCCGTCTCGGGCACAACTACATCGGGACCGAGCACCTGCTCCTCGGCCTCGTCCGGGAAGGGGAGGGGATTGCCGCGGGCGTGCTGGAGTCCCTCGGCGTGAACCTCGACAAGGTTCGCCACGAGGTGATCCGGGTCCTCTCGCAGAGCTCCTCCGCGGGACCGGCACCCGAGACGAAGCGGACCAGCAAGACGCCGACGGTCGATCAGCTCGGGATCAACCTCACCGAGGCGGCGCGGGCCGGCAAGCTGGATCCCGTCGTCGGGCGCGAGAAGGAGATCGAGCGGGTCATCCAGATCCTCTCGCGGCGGACGAAGAACAACCCGGCCCTCATCGGCGAGCCCGGTGTCGGCAAGACCGCGATCGTCGAGGGCCTGGCCCACCGGATCGTCAACAACGACGTCCCGGAGACGCTGGCCGACAAGCGCGTCCTGACGCTCGACATCGGGTCGCTCGTCGCCGGCACGAAGTACCGCGGCGAGTTCGAGGAGCGCCTCAAGAAGATCATCGAGGAGCTCCGCAGCACGAACGACGCGATCCTCTTCATCGACGAGCTGCACACGCTCGTCGGGGCCGGCGCGGCCGAAGGCGCGATCGACGCCGCCAACATCCTCAAGCCGCCCCTGGCGCGCGGCGAGCTGCAGTGCATCGGCGCGACGACGCTCGACGAGTACCGCAAGTACATCGAGCGCGACGCGGCGCTGGAGCGGCGCTTTCAGCCGGTGATGGTCGAGGAGCCGACCCTCGAGCAGACGGTCGAGATCCTCTTCGGGATTCGCGAGCGCTACGAGCAGCACCACAAGGTCACCATCTCGGACGATGCCCTCCGGGCCGCCGCCGACCTCTCCATCCGGTACATCACGGACCGGCACCTCCCGGACAAGGCGATCGACCTCATCGACGAGGCCGCGAGCCGCGTTCGGCTGCGCTATGCCTCTGCGCCGCCGGACCTGCGCGAGGCGCAGAAGGAGCTGGAGCGCCTCGGGCGCGACAAGGACGCCGCAGTCAACGCCCAGGAGTACGACGAGGCAACCCGGCTGCGCGAGCTCGAGAGCGGCGCCAAGGACAAGGTCGAGGCGCTGCGCGGCGCGTGGCAGGCCCAGGTCGCCGGTGACCAGCCGACGGTCGACGAGGAGGAGATCGCCCAGGTCGTGGCGATGTGGACCGGCATCCCGGTGACGCGCATCGCGCAGGAGGAGTCGCAGCGGCTGCTGGAGATGGAGGACCACCTCCACAAGCGCGTGATCGGCCAGCAGGAGGCGATCGCCACCATCTCGCGGGCGGTGCGGCGTGCGCGCGCCGGCCTGAAGGACCCGAAGCGGCCGATCGGCTCATTCGTCTTCCTGGGGCCCACGGGCGTCGGCAAGACGGAGCTCGCCAAGGCCCTGGCCGAGTTCATGTTCGGCAGCGAGGACACGCTCATCAAGGTCGACATGAGCGAGTTCATGGAGCGCCACAACGTGAGCCGGCTCGTCGGTGCACCGCCAGGCTACGTCGGCTTCGACGAGGGCGGCCAGCTCACGGAGGCTGTGCGCCGCAAGAGCTACGCGGTCGTGCTGCTCGACGAGATCGAGAAGGCCCATCCGGAGGTCTTCAACATCCTGCTCCAGATCATGGAGGACGGGCACCTCTCCGACGCGAAGGGCCGGCGCGTCGACTTCCGCAACACGATCATCATCATGACCTCGAACCTCGGGGCCCGGCAGCTGCAGACCAACTCGTCGCTCGGCTTCCGCGCGCTGGGCGAGACCGAGGACGCGCGCGCCGAGGCCTCCTACGAGCTGATGCGCGACAAGGTCCAGGCCGAGCTCAAGACCGCCTTCCGGCCCGAGTTCCTCAACCGGATCGACGCGACGATCGTGTTCCGCTCGCTCACCCAGGACGAGATCCGCCAGATCGTCGACCTGATGCTCGCCCGCGTGCGCGACCAGCTGCGCGCGCAGCAGATGAGCCTCGAGGTCACGCAGGCCGCCAAGGACCACATCATCAAGATCGGCTACGACGTCGCCTACGGCGCCCGGCCGCTCCGCCGCGTCATCCAGAACATGATCGAGGACGTCCTCGCCGAGCACCTCCTCCTCGGGCGGTACAAGCCTGGCACCACGATCGTGGTCGACAAGGGCGAGGAGACCGGTCTCTCGATCGAGGCTGCCGACGAGAAGACGCCCGCCGCCGTCGAGGCCGTCTAGCCGCCGTGGCGCGGCCCCAGAGCCGCTACGTCTGCCAGTCCTGCGGCGAGGCGTTCCTCCGCTGGGAGGGCCAGTGCCGCGCCTGCAGCGCCTGGAACTCGCTGGTGGAGACCGTCATCCGCGACGTCCCGGCCGCGAAGCGTGCGCGCTCCGGCGCCGGCGCCGCCCCGGAGCCGGTCTCGCTGGCCGCCCTTGCCGACGAGGACGTCCCGCGCCTGCCGGTCGGCCTGGCCGAGCTCGACCGCGTGCTGGGGGGCGGCCTCGTGCCGGGCTCGCTGGTGCTCGTCGGGGGCGAGCCGGGGATCGGGAAGTCGACCCTCCTGCTGCAGGCCGCCGCCGGCCTCGTGGCCCACGGGGGCCAGGTCCTGTACGCCACGGGCGAGGAGTCGGGCGGCCAGGTGCGGCTCCGCGCGGCCCGCCTCGGGCTGCTGGCCGGCCCGGCCGCGGACGGCGTGCGGATCCTCGTCGAGCACGACGTGGTGCGGATCGTGGAGGCGGCGCGTGCCCATCGCCCGGCGGCCGTCGTGGTCGACTCGATCCAGACGGCCACGCTCGACGAGCTCGACGGCCCTGCCGGCAGCGTCGGCCAGGTGCGCGAGGCCGCGCTCCGCCTGATGGAGCTGGCGAAGGGGGAGGGGATCGCGGTCATCCTCGTCGGGCATGTCACCAAGGAGGGCAGCATCGCGGGGCCCAAGACCCTGGAGCACCTCGTGGATGCGGTGATCTCCATCGAGGGCGAGCGCGGGGGCACCCTGCGCCTGGTGCGGGCCTCCAAGAACCGCTTCGGCGCGACCGATGAGGTCGGGGTCCTCGAGATGGCGGAGGCCGGCCTGCGGGAGGTCGCCGACCCCGCCCGCGCCTTCCTCGTCGAGCACGAGTCGCCGGCGCCCGGGAGCGTCGTGGCGGCCACCCTGGAGGGGAGCCGGGCGCTCCTCGTGGAGGTCCAGGCGCTCGTGGCGCCGACCGGCTACGGGACGCCGCGCCGCACGGCGATCGGGCTCGACCCGAACCGGCTGGCCCTGCTCGTGGCGGTCCTCGGCCGGCGTGCCGGCGTCGGCCTCGGTACCCACGACGTCTACGCCAACCTTGCCGGCGGCATCTCCGTCGCCGACCCGGGCCTGGACCTCCCGGTGGCCATCGCCCTTGCCTCGACGCTCCGGGACCGCCCGGTGCGGCCCGGCACCGCCGCATTCGGCGAGGTCGGCCTCCTGGGCGAGCTCCGGGCCGTCGGCGGGACCGAGAGCCGGCTCCGCGAGGCGGCCCGCCTCGGCTTTGCCCGGGTGATCGTCCCGCGGGCGCGATCGGCGCCCGCGGCGGCCGCCGGGCTCGAGGTCGTGGCGGTGGGCACCGTGCGCGACGCCCTGCTGGCGGCGCTCGACGGCACCGGAGCGGGGTGACGGCGGGTGGTGTCGCGGCCCGGGAGTCCTGACGGCGCCCGCGGGCGGTGCTAGGCTCACGGCCCGTGATCCGTGTGATTCGACTGCTCGGCGCCGCGCTGGGGCTGCTCGTCGGCCTCTCGTTCGTCGTGGGCGGCAGCGGCATCTTCGGCCAGGGCGCCTACGCCGGGGCGCTGATCGCCGCGTGGCTCGTCGCCTGGCTCGTGGTCGGCTTCGCGGTGCTGCCGTACCTCACGGTCGTGCCGGCGGCCTGGCTCGTGCGGTGGGTGCAGGACCTCTCGACCGCGGAGTTCGTGACCGCCGTCGTCGGCCTGCTCGTCGGCCTGCTCATGGGACTCCTCCTCGGGCTCCCGCTGGCCGGGTTCCCTCCGCCGCTGGGGACGTGGCTGCCCCTCGGTGTCTCGGTGACGCTGGGCCTCGGGATGGCCGGCCTGACGGTGGCCAAGCGCCACGACCTGATCATCGCGGCCGAGGCGGTGGGGATCCTGCGCCAGCGCGGCGACGAGCCGGAGGGCCCGCGGCGGGGCGAGCCGCACGTCGTGGTCGACACCAGCGCCATCATCGACGGCCGGATCGCCGACATCGCGGAGGCCGGGTTCCTCCAGGGGACGCTGGCCGTGCCGCGGGTCGTCCTCGAGGAGCTCCAGCGGATCGCGGATAGCCCGGACACGATGCGCCGGGCCCGCGGGCGGCGCGGGCTGGAGATCGTGGCCCGCCTCCAGAAGGAGGACCGGGTCCCCGTCGAGATCATCGACGAGATGCTCCCCGAGATCGTCGAGGTGGACGCCAAGCTCGTCGCCATGGCGCGGTCCCGCAGCGGCGTCATCCTGACGAACGACTTCAACCTGAACCGCGTCGCCGAGATCTCGGGGCTGCGGGTGATGAACGTCAACTCGCTCGCCAATGCCCTCAAGCCGGCCGTGCTGCCCGGGGAGGAGCTCCGCGTGCGGATCATCCAGGAGGGCAAGGAGGCCGGCCAGGGCGTCGGCTTCCTCGACGATGGGACGATGATCGTCGTGGAGGGCGGGGCGCGCCTCCTCGATCGCGAGGTCGGGGTCGCGGTCACCCGCGTCCTGCAGACGGTCGCCGGGCGGATGATCTTCGCCCAGCCGCGCCCGGAGTGAGCGGGGTCGACGTCGTCGTCGTGGCCGCCGGCGCGAGCACGCGGATGGCGGGCCTCGACAAGCTGCGGGCACCGATCGGCGGCCGACCGCTCCTCGCCTGGACCCTCGCGGCGCTGGCGGCCGCCCCCGCCGTCCGGCGGATCGTCGTCGTGACGGCCCCGGACCGGGTGGCCGAGGTCGTCGGCGCACCCTGGCTCCCCTCGCGCGTGACCGCCGTGGTCGCCGGAGGGGCGCGGCGCCAGGACTCCGTGGCGGCGGGGGTCGCGGGGCTCGGGGAAGGGTCGCCGGACGACGTCGTCCTGGTCCACGACGGGGCCCGGCCGCTGGTCTCCGCGGACCTCGTGGGGCGGGTCGCCGCCGCGGCCGCCGAGCACGGGGCTGCCATCCCGGTCGTCCCCGTCGCCGAGACCCTCAAGCGGGTCGCGGGCGGTCTGGTCGCGGCTACCGTCGACCGTGCCGCGCTCGCCGCCGCCCAGACGCCGCAGGGCATCCGCCGCGACGTCCTGGCCCGCGCCTGGGCCCAGGAGCCGCCCTCCGGCGCCGCGACCTGGACCGACGAGGCCGCCCTGCTCGAGGCCTGTAGAATCGCCGTCCATGCAGTCCCCGGCGAGTCGACGAACCTCAAGGTGACCCTGCCCGACGACCTCGCCCGGGTCGAGGCGGCGCTGGTGGCCCGCGGCGACCTTGCCCCGCCGGCCGTCCGCGTCGGCTTCGGCGATGACGGCCACCCGTTCGGTCCCGGCCGACCCCTCGCCCTCGGCGGGCTCGTCATCGAGGATGCCCCGGCGCTCCAGGGGCACTCCGACGGCGACGTCGTGCTTCACGCGGTCTGCGACGCGCTGCTCGGCGCGGCGGGCCTCGGCGATCTCGGACGCCACTTCCCGGCCGGACCGGTGACGCCCGCCGGGATCTCCAGCCGGGAGCTCCTGGCCACCTGCGCCGAGCGGGTCCGGGCTGCCGGGTTCCTGCCCGCCTCGGCGGACCTGACCGTGATCGGGGCCCGGCCGCGGCTCGCCGGCCGTCTCGACGCGATGGCGGAGGCGGTGGCGGGGCTCGTCGGGCTCCCCGTGGATCGCGTGAACGTGAAGGCGTCCACCGGCAACCTCGCCGGCTTCGAAGGCGCGGGTCGCGGCATCAGCGCCCGAGCGGTGGTCGTCGTCGCCGTGGCGCCGGCCGTGGCCGCCGTGGCGCCGGCTGCCGTTGCCGTGCCGCCGGCCCCGGAGGCCCCGGCATGACGATCCGGCTCCAGGACACCCTGAGCGGCACGGTCGCGGCCCTCGAGCCGCTCGAGCCCGGCCACGTCCGCGTCTACACCTGCGGCCCGACCGTCTACGGGCCAGCCCACGTCGGCAACTTCCGGTCGTTCCTGTTCGCCGACCTCCTGGTCCGCCACCTGCGCTGGCGCGGCCTGCAGGTGACGTGGGTGATGAACCTGACCGACGTGGACGACAAGATCATCCGCGGCGCTGCGGCGGAGGGGATCGGCATCGACGCCCTCGCCGGCCGCTGGATCTCGCGGTTCATGGATGATGCGCATACGCTCCGCATGACCCGCCCGGACGTGCAGCCGCGGGCCACCGAGCACATCCCCGAGATGGTGACGCTCGTCGAGCGCCTCCTCGACGCAGGCCACGCGTACCGCACGGACGACGGCTCGATCTTCTTCCGGATCGCCAGCTGGCCCGCCTACGGGCGGTTGGCGCGGCTCGACCCCGAGCAGCTGCGGGTCGGCGAGCGCGTCGCAGCGGACGAGTACTCGAAGGACGACGTCCGCGACTTCGTCCTGTGGAAGGGGCCAAAGGACGGCGAGCCGGCCTGGGAGACCGCCATCGGGCCTGGACGCCCGGGATGGCACCTCGAATGCTCGGCGATGTCGATGCGTTACCTGGGAGAGACATTCGACATCCACACGGGTGGCGTCGACCTCGTCTTCCCGCACCACGAGGACGAGAAGGCCCAGTCGGAGGCGGCAACCGGCAAGCCGTTCGTGCGGTCGTGGCTCCACTGTGCCCACCTCCAGATGGGCGGCCGCAAGATGGCGAAGTCGGAGGGCAACATCGCCCGCGTCGCGGACCTCGTCGCGAACGGCGTCTCCCCACGCGCCCTGCGCTACGCGCTGCTGGGCGCCCACTACCGAACCGGGCTCAGCTTCAGCGACGAGTCGCTCGCCGCGGCCGGGGCTGCGGTCGAGCGCCTGGAGGCGCTGGTCGCCGCGCTGGAAGTGTACCGGTCGGAAGGGCCCGACGACCCGGCGCTCCCGGGCGTTCTCGCCGCCGCCCGGGATGCCTTCGGCGACGCGCTGGACGACGACCTGGCGATCTCACCGGCCCTCGGCGCCCTCTTCGACCTCGTCCGCGACCTCAACCGTCGTCTCGCGGAGCGGACCCTGTCCACGCCGGACGCGGGCCTGGCCCTCGCCGCTCTGCGCGACCTCGACACCGTGCTCGGCGTCCTTCCCGACGCGGCCGACGCGCTGCCCGCCGACCTCGCCGCGCTCCTCGAGGCCCGAGCTGCGGCCCGGGCGACCCGCGACTGGGCGGCATCCGACCGCCTTCGCGACGAGCTGGCCGCAGCCGGCGTGCTCGTCGAGGACACCCGAGACGGCCAGCGCTGGCGACGTGGCGGGAGCCCGGCCGATGCCTGACGGTCCTCGCCCGCCTCGTCGCCGACCGGACGACGAGCCTGATCCGCGCAACCCCGGCAGCCCGCGCCGGGGACCGGCGGCAAGCCCGGCGCCGGCGGCAAGCCCGGCGCCGGCAGCCCGCGCCCCGGCGGCCCCGGCCCCGGCGGCAAGCCCGGCGCTCATGCCCGGCCGACCCGCCCGCGTGGTCCTCACGATCGAGCACCCGGCCCGAAGGCTGGGCGTCCGGGGTCGGGGAATTCGCGCGGCCCGCGCCCGCCCCACGTGACGGGTGCAGGCCCGCGCGTCGACGACCAGCGACCCGCGGGCCAGCGCCCCGGCGGCGATCGAGCGTGGGCGGAGGGTCCGCCGGATCCGCGCCCACCCGGCGCGCGCCCGTTCACTCCGCGCCCACCCGGCGCGCGCCCGCCGGGTCGGCGCCCCGCCTCGCGCGGCTCGTGGCCCGGCGCGGATCGCCCCGGTCCGCCCCGGCCCGGTGCCTTCCGCCCCACCGGTCCACGCCCGGCCTACCCGGGCCCCTATCCGGGCGCGCCGCGGCCGCGTCCGCGCCCGTCGTTCCAGAAGCCGCCCGACCGCCCGGGGATGCGCATGGGATCCGGCTGGAGTCCGGACCGCGACGGCGCCCCGCCGCCCCGTCCCGCAGCCGGTCAGCAGCACGATCGCCACCCGGCTGACCGCGGCCCGCGGCCCGGGCCGCCGCGCGGCCTGCCGCCGGATCGCGGCCGGGTCCCGTACCCCGGAAGGGTGCCCGCGCCCGGTCCCCGGGCATGGGCGCACGCGTCCCCGTACGCGTCGGCGCACCCGCCCGTTGCCGCGCTGGCGCCCGAGGCGACGCTCGCCGAGGGCGAGGAGATCGTCGCCGGGCGTCACCCGGTGGAGGAGGCATTCGCGGCGGGTCGCCCGGCACTCCGTCTCCTCGTCACCCCTGGTCGCCGCGACGCCCTCGAGCGCATCGTCCTGCATGCCACGGCGCTGCGGATCCCGGTCATCGAGATCGAGGGTGGCTCGCTGACGGCCATCGCGGGCTTCGACGGGCACCAGGGCGTCGCGCTCGTCGTGGCCGCCCGGCCCGCCGCCGCGATGGCCGACGTCCTTGCGAGGGCGATCGAGCGGCGGGAGCCGGCCCTGGTCCTCGCCCTCGATTCGCTGGAGGATCCCCAGAACGTCGGGACGCTCCTGCGCAGCGCGGAGGCGGCGGGCGTCCACGGCGTCGTCTTCCCGACGCGCCGGCAGGCACCCCTGTCACCGGCCGCCATCAAGGCATCCGCGGGCGCCACGGAGCACCTCCTCATGGCGCCGGTCGACGACCTTCCCGGCACGCTGGCCGACCTGCACGTCCGCGGCCTGCGCATCGTCGGGACCGACGCGTCCGCCCCGCTCACCTATCGCGAGGCGGACCTGCAGGGCCCACTCGTTCTCGTGGTGGGCAGCGAGGGAAAGGGCCTCGCGCCGGCGGTCCGACGTCGCTGTGATCTTCTCGTCCGGATCCCGATGCGGGGTCGGATCGAGTCGCTGAACGCGGCCGTGGCGGGCTCGGTCCTCGTGTTCGAGGCCGCGGCCCAGCGGGGGCTGCCCGAGCGACCGGCCGAGCCCGCGCGACCGGCCGAGCCCGACCGACCGGCAGAGGCCGGCGCCCCCGGCGACGAGGCAGAGGACGGTACCGGCGCCCCCGGCGCCCCCGGCGCCCCCGGCGACGAGGCAGAGGACGGCACGGGCGAGCGCGCTTGACCGTCATCGGCCTGCCCGAATATGATGCCCGTTGCGCCTCGGAGACGACTGCGGTGTTCTCCTGCGCCCGCCGACGTAGCTCAATTGGCAGAGCAGCGGTTTTGTAAACCGCCGGTTCCGGGTTCGAGTCCCGTCGTCGGCTCCAACTGAACAGTGTGATCGCCCGGGCGCCACCACGGTGCCGCAGCCACGTCCTGGCGGTCGTCTCCGTGGGTAGGTTGAGCAGGTGGTGAGCTCAGCTGACTGTAAATCAGCCGTCTTCGACTGTAGAGGTTCGATTCCTCTCCTGCCCACCACCATCAACCCCGTTCCTCACGGGCCCAGATAGCTCAGCTGGCAGAGCACATCCTTGGTAAGGATGAGGTCATGGGTTCAAGTCCCATTCTGGGCTCCACCACCCCGGTCGGCCCCCGTACCTGAAGGTAGACGCGCACGTGGCGAAGAAGAAGTTCGAGCGGACCAAGCCGCACGTCAACATCGGCACGATCGGTCACATCGACCACGGCAAGACGTCGCTCACCGCGGCGATCACCAAGTACCTCGCCCTCAAGGGCGGGTCCGAGTACCGTGCCTTCGATTCGATCGACAACGCCCCCGAGGAGCGCGAGCGCGGCATCACGATCGCGATCGCCCACGTCGAGTACCAGACCGACGCCCGCCACTACGCGCACGTCGACTGCCCCGGGCACGCCGACTACATCAAGAACATGATCACCGGCGCGGCCCAGATGGACGGCGCGATCCTCGTCGTCGCCGCGACCGACGGCCCGATGCCCCAGACCCGGGAGCACATCCTCCTGGCCCGCCAGGTCGAGGTCCCCTACATCGTCGTGTTCCTCAACAAGGTCGACGCGGTCGACGACCCCGAGCTCCTCGACCTCGTCGAGCTCGAGGTCCGCGAGCTCCTCTCCAAGTACAACTTCCCGGGCGACGACCTGCCTGTCGTCCGCGGCTCCGCCCTCAAGGCCCTCGAGGCCTCCGACGACGTCAACGACCCGGCCTACGCCTGCATCCAGGAGCTGATGGACGCGGTCGACTCCTACATCCCGACCCCCGAGCGCGCGATCGACAAGCCGTTCCTCATGCCCGTCGAGGACGTCTTCGGGATCAAGGGCCGGGGCACCGTCGCCACCGGCCGCATCGAGCGCGGCATCGTCAAGGTCGGCGACGAGGTCGAGATCGTCGGCATCCGCCCGACCCGCAAGGTCGTCGTCACCGGCGTCGAGATGTTCAAGAAGCTCCTCGACGAGGGCCGGGCCGGCGACAACGTGGGCTGCCTCCTGCGGGGCATCGAGCGCGACGACATCGAGCGCGGCCAGGTCCTCGCGAAGTCGGGCTCCATCAAGCCCCACACCCGGTTCACCGCCCGGGTCTACGTCCTCACGAAGGAAGAGGGCGGCCGGCACACCCCGTTCTACAACGGGTACCGGCCCCAGTTCTACCTCCGCACGACGGACGTGACGGGCGCCATCGGCCTGCCCGAGGGGGCCGAGATGATCATGCCCGGCGACAACGTCGACATGACCGTCGAGCTCATCACCCCGATCGGCCTCGAGGTCGGCCAGCGCTTCGCCATCCGCGAGGGCGGACGGACCGTCGGCGCCGGTGCGATCGTGGCCATCACCGAGTAGGGACGAGATGGCAAAGGCCGCCGAGAACCGTCCGATCGTCCAGCTCGCCTGCACCGAGTGCAAGACGCGGACGTACACGACTCGCAAGAACAAGCGGAACGATCCGAACCGGATCGAGCTTCGGAAGTATTGTCCGCGTGAACGTCGTCATACCCTGCATCGTGAGGCGAAGTAGGGAGCGATCCACAGGGGTGTAGCTCAATTGGCAGAGCACCGGTCTCCAAAACCGGCGGTTGTAGGTTCGAGTCCTATCGCCCCTGCCACTCCTCCTCGTAGCTAGAGAGCAAGTAGCCGAACCGTGCGCCGCCTCCGTCGCTATCTCCAGGAATCGTGGTCCGAGCTCAAGAAGGTCGCCTGGCCCACGCGGGACCAGGTCCGCAACCTGACGGTGCTCGTCTTCATCGTGAGCGCCGCGGTCGGCGTCTTCATCTCGTTCTGGGATCTCGTCTTCACCGAGGTCGTCAAGATCATCGCGCCGACGGCGTAGGGGACGATGATGACCGAGAGCGTCCGCGCACCCGAGAAGCGGTGGTACGTGATCCACACCTACTCGGGCTACGAGAACAAGGTCAAGGCGAACCTCGAGCACCGCATCGAGTCGATGGGCATGGAGGACAAGATCTTCCAGGTCCTCGTCCCGATGGAGGACGAGATCGAGATCAAGCAGGGCCAGCGGCACACCGTCCAGAAGAAGGTGTTCCCCGGCTACGTGCTCGTCGAGATGATCTACGACCCCGAGTCGTGGTACGTCGTCCGGAACACCCCGGGCGTGACAAGCTTCGTCGGCACCGGCAACCTCCCCGGCGCCCGCAGCGAGCCGATCCCGCTCGAGGAGCACGAGGTCAAGGCGATCCTCCGCCAGATGGGCGTGGAGACGCCGAAGTACCGCGTGGCGTTCACGAAGGGCCAGAGCGTCCGGGTCACCGACGGACCGTTCGCCGAGTTCGTCGGCACGGTCGACGAGGTGGATCCCGAGCGCAACAAGGTCAAGGTCCTCGTGAGCATCTTCGGCCGCGAGACGCCCGTTGAGCTCGACCTCCTCCAGGTCGAGAAGCTCTGAGCGAAAGGAACCCAACCCCACCGTGGCCAAGAAGATCCGAATCGTCCTGACCCTGCAGCTGCCGGCCGGCAAGGCGACCCCGGCGCCGCCCGTCGGCACCGCGCTCGGCCCGCACGGCATCAATATCGTCGAGTTCACCAAGACCTACAACGAGAAGACCGCCGACAAGGCCGGCCAGATCATCCCGGCCCAGATCACGATCTTCGAAGACCGCTCCTTCACGTTCATCCTCAAGACGCCGCCCGCGGCGGACCTGCTTCGCAAGGCCGCCGGGATCGACAAGGGCTCCTCGACCACGGGTCGCGAGCAGGCCGGCACGGTCAGCCGCGACCAGATCCGGGAGATCGCGACGATCAAGCTCGCCGACCTCAACGCCAACGACATCGAGGCCGCCATGCGCCAGGTCGAGGGCACCGCCCGCAGCATGGGCATCGAGGTCGCAGGCTAGGCCTGCAACCGGGGTCGCAGGCTAGGCCTGCAACCGGTTTCGCAGGCTAGGCCTGCAGCACACCATCCTCCGGCCTCCCGGCCGGACGGCGACCCCACGAGACGGGGGAGGCCGGAACGCCGGCCGCCAGCGAGGTTCCGAACATGGCCCAGCACGGCAAGAAGTACCGCGAAGCCGCGAAGCTCGTCGACCGGACGAAGACCTACTCGCCGGACGAGGCCGCCGCGCTCATCAAGCAGACGTCGGTCGTCTCCTTCGACCCTTCCGTGGAGGCGCACGTCCGCCTCGGCGTCGACCCACGCCACGCCGACCAGATGGTCCGCGGCACCGTGGTCCTCCCCCACGGCACCGGCAAGATCGTGCGCGTGGCCGTCTTCGCCCAGGGCGAGAAGGCGCAGGAGGCGCTGCGCGCCGGCGCCGACGAGGTCGGCGGCGAGGACCTGGTCAAGAAGATCGAGGGCGGCTGGCTGGAGTTCGACGTCGCCGTCGCGACCCCCGACATGATGGGCATGGTCGGCAAGCTCGGCCGGATCCTGGGGCGGCGCGGCCTGATGCCGAACCCGAAGGCCGGCACCGTGACCTTCGACGTCGAGCGCGCCATCGGCGAGGTGAAGGCCGGGCGGGTCGAGTTCAAGGTGGACAAGGGCGCCATCATCCACGTCTCCGTGGGCAAGGCGAGCTTCTCCGAGGAGGCCATCGCGGCCAACCTCGCCGCCCTGCTCGACGCCATCAACCGGGCCAAGCCGTCCGGGGTGAAGGGCACCTACCTCAAGGGCGTGACGATCGCGAGCACGATGGGCCCCGGCGTCCGCGTGGACCTCCCGGCGCTCCTGGCGGCCGCCTCCGCCTGACCGGCGCTGCCCGGCGCACGGCGCGCCGGGCGACGATCGGCTACCATCCCGCAGCGCGACCCGCCGACCGGCGCGTCGCACCAGATCGAAGACGGACCGCCGCAGACAGCCTGCGCCCGCGGGCCGCCTCGCCGGAGCCCCGACCGGGCACGGCGCGACGGCCGGGGCTTGATCCGCCGGACCGGACCGCCGCGCGTGGAAGCGGGCAGCGGGGACGCCGGCGGGCACGCCGAGGCAGGACCACGACCGATCCCCCCCCGGGGCGGATCCGCGCGGACCCTGCAAGACGCGAGGGAGACACCGTCTGGCAGGGGCCCCGCCCGGCGGGTCCACCGGGGCGCGCCGGAAGCGCGCGGCACGAGAGGGTTGCATGCCGACCGAGGCAAAGCGCGCCACGGTGGCCGAGCTCCGCGACGACCTCGCGCGGAGCAGCGTGCTGGTCACCACCGAGTACCGGGGCCTGCGGGTCCGCGAGATCGGCGAGATCCGTCGCGCGCTTCGGAAGAACAACGTCACCTACCGGGTCGTCAAGAACCGCCTCATGCGGATCGCGGCCGAGCAGGAGGGGAACGCGGGCGTCGCCCCCCTCCTCCGCGGGCCGTCGGCCATCGCGTTCGGTTCCGGCGACGAGGCGCTCGTGGCCCGGACCGTCCTCGACGCCGTCCGGCCGTACAAGATCGTCAAGGTCACCGGCGCGGTCGTCGGCGGCCGGGTCCTCGACGCGACGGGCGTCCAGACGCTCGCGACGTTGCCGCCCCGCGGCGTCCTCCTGGCGCAGATGGCCGGGGCCTTCAACGCCCCCGCCACGCAGGTCGCCGGCCTCCTGGCCGCGAACCTGCGCAACCTCGGCTCCCTGCTGGCGCAGCTCTCTGAGCAGAAGGCCCAGGCCGGCGCCTAGCGCCACCCGACGACCGAACCCGACAGCCCGCTGCGGCGGGCCCACCCCAAGGAGCACCACCCGATGGCCACTCTCACCCAGGACCAGATCCTCGACGCGATCGGCGCCATGACCCTCGTCGAGGTCAGCGAGTTCGTCAAGAAGTTCGAGGAGAAGTTCGGCGTCACCGCGGCCGCCCCGGTCGCCGTCGCCGCCGCGGCCCCGGCCGCGGGCGCTGCCCCGGCCGCCGCGGTCGAGGAAGAGCAGACGGAGTTCAGCGCCGTCCTCACCGAGATCGGCCCCAACAAGATCCCCGTGATCAAGGTCGTCCGCGAGCTCACCGGGCTCGGCCTCAAGGAGGCCAAGGACCTCGTCGACGCGTCCCCCAAGGCCGTCAAGGAGGGGATCGCCAAGGACGAGGCCGAGAAGATCAAGGCCGCCCTGGAGGACGTGGGCGCCAAGGTCGAGATCAAGTAGCGATCGACCATTCCGTCGTCGGGGTCGGGCGCCGCACGGCGCCCGACCGTCGTCGCGGCTCCTGAGCCGGGCGGTGACCTCCGTCACCGACCCGGCCTTCGGCGCGTTTGACAGCCACGCGAATCGCGGTACAATTTCGAATTCCGTGAGCGCGGCCTTCTCCCCTCTCTCCCTCCTCCGCCAAGGAGCGGTTCATGCTGCCTGTCGCTGATTCGTCCACCCTCGCGCCCCGGCGCGCCTCCTACGCCCGGATCGCCGAGAAGCGCGAGATCCCGAATCTCATCGAGCTCCAGGTCCGATCCTTCGCCTGGTTCGTCGAGAAGGGGCTCCGGGAGCTGTTCGACGAGATCAGCCCGATCAAGGACTTCACCGGCAAGGTGATGGAGCTCCAGTTCCTCGACTACGAGTTCGGGGACCCCAAGTACTCGGAGCTCGAGTGCCGCACCCGCGACCTCACCTTCAGCCGGCCCCTGTACGTGCAGGTCGAGCTGCTGATCAAGGAGACGGGGGAGATCCAGCGCCAGCGCGTCTACATGGGCGACTACCCGTGGATGACCCACCTCGGGACGTTCATCATCAACGGCGCCGAGCGCGTGGTCGTCAGCCAGCTGGTCCGCTCGCCGGGCGTGTACTACTCGATCGACCAGGACCTGCTCAACCAGACCGGCCGCAGCCTTCACGCGGCGAAGGTCATCCCCAACCGGGGTGCCTGGCTCGAGTTCGAGACGGCCAAGACCGATCTCCTGTCCGTCAAGGTCGACCGGAAGCGCAAGATCGCCGCGACCACCCTGCTGCGCGCCGTCGGCTACGAGCAGAACGAGGAGATCGCCTCGCTGTTCGCCGCCGTCGACGACAACGTCGAGCACCAGTACGTCGCGTCGACCCTGGAGAAGGACCCGACCCACACCCAGGCCGAGGCCCTCATCGAGGTCTACAAGAAGCTGCGCCCGGGCGATCCGCCCACCGGCGACAACGCCCGGCAGCTCGTCGAGAGCCTCTTCTTCAACTTCCGGCGCTACGACCTCGGGCGCGTCGGCCGCTACAAGTTCAACAAGAAGCTAGACCCGGTTGCCGCCCGGATGGGGATCGAGCTGCCGCGCCAGGACGGCGAGAGCGCGCCGGTGGGTCGCACGATCACCCGCGAGGACATCGCGGCCATCGTGGGCCAGCTGATCGTCCTCAACAATGGGCACGGCCAGCCCGA
This sequence comes from uncultured Chloroflexia bacterium, assembly GCA_963725875.1. Classification (GTDB taxonomy): domain Bacteria; phylum Chloroflexota; class Limnocylindria; order Limnocylindrales; family CSP1-4; genus CTSoil-043. The sequence continues at coordinate 256,729 of CAVRZZ010000005.1, forward strand.
CGACATCGACCACCTCGGCAACCGGCGGATCCGGGCCAACGGCGAGCTGATCCAGAACGCGTTCCGGATCGGCCTCCTCCGCATGGAGCGTGTCGTCCGGGAGCGGATGACGATCCAGGAGATCGAGAAGGCGACCCCCAACGCCCTCATCAACATCCGGCCCGTCGTGGCGGCGATGAAGGAGTTCTTCGGCGGCAGCCAGCTCAGCCAGTTCATGGACCAGACGAACCCGCTCGCCGAGCTCACGAGCAAGCGCCGCCTCTCGGCCCTCGGCCCCGGCGGCCTGTCGCGGGAGCGTGCCGGCTTCGACGTCCGCGACGTGCACCACAGCCACTACGGACGGATCTGCCCGATCGAGACCCCGGAGGGGCCGAACATCGGCCTCATCGGCTCGCTGGCCACCTACGGCCGGATCAACGACTACGGCTTCATCGAGACGCCGTATCGCAAGGTCAAGCGCACCGTCGCCTGGGACGACCCCGACCTGACCTCGTACACGGCCGGGATCGACCTCGTCACGAAGGCCGGCACGGTCGTCGTGCCGAAGGGCGAGCCGCTCACCGCCGCGGCCCACGCGGAGCTGAAGAAGCAGAAGGCCCAGGCCTTCCCGATCCGCCCGGTCGTCACCGACGAGATCGTCCACCTGGCCGCCGACGAGGAGGAGGAGCACTGGGTCGCCCAGGCGAACGCGACCCTCGACGAGCAGGGGCACTTCCTGCAGGACCGCGTCCCGTGCCGGCACCGCGATCAGTTCCCCGAGGTCTCGCCCGACCGCATCGAGTACATGGACGTCAGCCCCAAGCAGGTCGTCTCGGTCGCGACCGCCCTGATCCCGTTCCTCGAGCACGACGACGCGAACCGCGCCCTGATGGGCTCGAACATGCAGCGCCAGGCCGTGCCGCTCCTGGAGCCCGAGGCGCCCATCGTCGGCACCGGGATGGAGCGCCGGGCGGCGCTCGACTCCGGGCAGGTCGTGGTGGCCCGGGAGGCCGGCGTGGTGACCTCCGTCACGGCCGAGCGGATCCTCGTGGAGGAGGACGCCGGCGAGCTGCGGACCTACCCGCTCCAGAAGTTCGTCCGCAGCAACCAGGGCACCTGTATCAACCAGCGGCCCATCGTCGAAGTCGGCCAGCGGGTCGGCCAGGGCGACGCCATCGCCGACTCGTCGTCCACCGACGGCGGGGAGCTGGCCCTCGGCCGCAACATCCTCGTGGCCTTCATGAGCTGGGAGGGCGGCAACTACGAGGACGCGATCGTCATCAGCGACCGCCTCGTGCGCGAGGACCTCTTCACCAGCATCCACATCGAGAAGCACGAGATCGAGTCGCGCGACACGAAGCTCGGGCCCGAGGAGATCACGCGGGACATCCCCAACGTCGGCGAGGAGTCCCTCAAGGACCTCGACGAGGACGGGATCGTCTACATCGGCGCCGAGGTCCAGCCCGGCGACATCCTCGTCGGCAAGATCACGCCGAAGGGCGAGACCGAGCTGACGGCCGAGGAGCGCCTGCTGCGGGCGATCTTCGGGGAGAAGGCCCGCGAGGTGAAGGACTCCTCGCTGCGCCTGCCCCACGGTGAGCGCGGCAAGGTCGTCGACGTCAAGATCTTCACCCGCGAGGCCGGCGACGAGCTCCTGCCCGGGGTCAACCGCCTGGTCCGGGTGTCGGTCGCCCAGAAGCGCAAGGTCTCGGTCGGCGACAAGATGGCAGGCCGCCACGGCAACAAGGGCGTCATCTCCATGGTGCTGCCGCAGGAGGACATGCCGTTCCTCCCCGACGGCACCCCGGTCGACATCGTCCTCAACCCGCTCGGCGTGCCGAGCCGGATGAACATCGGCCAGATCCTCGAGACTCATCTCGGCTGGGCCCTCAGCGTGCTCGGCTACAACGCCGCGACCCCCGTCTTCGACGGGGCCACCGAGGGCCAGATCCGCGAGGCGCTCCGGGAGGCCGGCCTGCCCGAAGACGGCAAGGTCGAGCTCCGCGACGGGCGGACTGGCGAGGAGTTCGACCGGCGCATCACCGTCGGCCAGATCTACATGCTGAAGCTCCACCACCTGGTGGAGGACAAGATCCACGCCCGGTCGACGGGCCCCTACAGCCTCATCACCCAGCAGCCGCTCGGCGGGAAGGCCCAGTTCGGCGGCCAGCGCTTCGGGGAGATGGAGGTGTGGGCCCTCGAGGCCTACGGCGCCGCGAACATCCTCCAGGAGCTCCTGACCGTGAAGTCGGACGACGTCATGGGCCGTGTCCAGACGTACGAGGCGATCGTCAAGGGCGAGGAGATCCAGCAGCCGGGTGTCCCCGAGTCGTTCAAGGTGCTCATCAAGGAGCTCCAGAGCCTCGGCCTCAACGTCGAGATCCTCAACGAGAACGACGAGGAGATCCGGTTCGTCGAGGACGTCTCGGCCTACCCGCTCCCCGATCTCGGCGGGATCAACCTCGCCGGCTTCGAGGACTGACCGCCACCCCCACCCACGCACCCATCACGCGGAGCCGGTGCTCGGCCGGCCCGGCTCCGCTCGCACCCGGTCCAAATCGCGCCACTGAGGGTCCGCTGCGGCGCGGAGGAGAACGATGCTCGAGGTCAACAACTTCAACGCCATCCGGATTTCGCTCGCGTCCCCCGAGCAGATCCGCGAGTGGTCCTGGGGCGAGGTCACCAAGCCCGAGACGATCAACTACCGCACGCTCAAGCCGGAGAAGGACGGCCTCTTCGACGAGCGCATCTTCGGTCCCACCAAGGACTGGGAGTGCTACTGCGGGAAGTACAAGCGGATCCGCTACAAGGGGATCATCTGCGACAAGTGCGGCGTCGAGGTGACCCGCGCCAAGGTGCGCCGCGAGCGGATGGGTCACATCCAGCTGGCCAGCCCGGTCAGCCACATCTGGTACTTCAAGGGCACGCCGTCGCGCCTCGGGATCCTGCTCGACATCAGCCCTCGCAACCTCGAGCGCATC
>CAVRZZ010000006.1:0-386037 GCA_963725875.1 uncultured Chloroflexia bacterium
GCCAGGTAATCGGCGAGGAGGATTGTGGCGGCCGCGGAGTTCAAACCGCCCAACCAGACCAAGCGTGAGTACCTCACGGGGCTCGGACAAGCGTTCGCCTACACGCGAGACTTCGCGAATGTCCTCCTAGTCATACCCGAACTCGCCGACGATGGCACCGCGATCGCGGAGCACCTACGGACGGTGCTTGACCAGCAGATCGCACTGGACGTGCCGATCGCACTCGTCAGCTACGACCAGAACGCGATCACATCAACGCATGCCCCTCTCACTCTGCTGACGCCACTTCGGGCACGTCAGGGCCCGGCTCCAGCAGCCCCGTCCTTGGCAAATAGCTTCTGGGCGAAGTGGCGCGACGCCTCACCGCAGGAACTCGGCCTCTACTTGGAGCACCTCTACACGGCTGGGCGTTCCCCCGTCGCTGGGATGACTGCCCGCGATCAGGCGTGGGACCTACTCTGGCTTGACATCCAGGCCGGTAGGGCGGAGCACTGGGGGGCGGCACTCGCACTGTGGCCAACACCCCGGCCAACAAGGAGGCTTGGGGCAAGAACTATCGCAACTTCGTCGCCCACATTGGCTGGATGTTGAACGACGGGAAGCTGACCGAGGATGGACTTGATGCCTTGCGCGCTGTCCACCTCTACGGGCATGCCTCGACTGTCTTTACCGATCTACTTGCCCGGTCGGTCTTGCTCACAGGCCGCCATCTGATCCTGATCAACTCGATCAACGAGTTTCAGGACTCCGGTGGGCACGCGTTCCCCACAGACGCAGCCTGGCGCTCCGCGATCGAGGCCGAGCTAGACGCAAACGGCATGCTGGAGAGGAACCCGGGGCGCCATGGGGCCGCGGTCATGGCTGTCCCGCGCGAGTTCATGAAGGCCGAGAAGACCATCTGGCGCAATCTCGGGTTCATCGTCCCCGCAGGGGCGGGCGGCGGAAGGGCTGTTCACCTTGGCCGGGGAATGGTCTTCAACTGGCGCCGGATAACCGGCCTGCTCGGCTGACTTCGCGAGGAACCATGTGAGTCTCGGTTCCCACCTTTTCCCCGACGTGGAGGAGTTGCCCCCGTGTGCGCGCTACATGATGCCGGGTGAATTCGCAGAGACCATCAACTCGATGAGGTATGCCTCGAGGCCGCAGGCGAGAGGTCCAAGGTGAACGGGGAAGCCGAGCGGAAGCAGCTGGACAAGGCCGGTGGGGAGGTCTGGACGAAGCTCACCGCCGCGGGAGGGCACATGTCGAAGGAGGAGACCCACAAGGCTGCAGAAGTCGCCGATCGCACCAATGCCAAGCACTACCAGGTGCCCAGCGCCAAGTTCGGCTCTACCGGTGGGCGGGTTCGCGCCACGGCAGGGCACCGGCGGGTCGAGGGAGTCGCCGGGGACCGAGGTGGCGATGTGCAGAGCCGTTCCTCCGTTTGACCTTGATGCCGAGAGGGTCCACTCCCCCGTCAGCATCGTCCGTCGTGGGCACGAAGGCCCGCACTACTTCCGGTCGTCGCGCGGCGACTTCCTGTCTGGCAAGGTGAGGTCGACTGTCGAGGGGATCCTCGCGCTTGGAGCACGGTGGTGATGGTGGGTGTGGGCCAGCCCGCGCTCGGGGGCGCTACCGTCGGCGGCGGTGGTACAGCCGAGGCGCAGGCTCTGTTCGCGGACACGGCGAAGGTCCTCCCAGGGCGCACGCGGACGCTCGCTTCATCTCGATCTCGCCCGGCGAGTGCCACTGAAGCCGGACATCTCTTATTGGCGCGACGGCCGGTGCACATTCGTCGGTGACGTCAAGTACAAACGCATCGAGTTCGAGGGCTACAAGAACGCCGATCTCTACCAGCTGCTCGCCTACTGTATTGCCACGGATCTACCAGAAGGCTTGCTGATCTACGCGGCAGGAGAGGGGGAGCCATTCCGCCACGAGGTCGTGAACCTCGGCAGGACCCTCGAGGTGGTGACACTCGATCTCACGGCAACACCCGCGTCCCTCCTTGACCAGGTCCCCGCGATTGTCGGCAGGATTGAGACTCAGGCGACATCAGCGCACGTTGCGTAGCAGAAGGGTGCTAGAGACACCGCTTGGCCACCAACTCCTCGTCGACCTCGCACTCTTGAGGCTGGGAGACCGCGCGGGACACCGCTCAATCGTCACAGAAGGTTTGGGCGACCGAGCCGAGGAACAGCCGAGATCGTCGGCAACGTCGACCCGTGACTGATGCTTGGGGCTACGATGCGGCTCACGGCCACCGCCTGATGTGGCGCCACAGGACAACCATGACCGAGCGCGCAAACCGGGCGGCCGACGCCGTTGTCGGGAGGGTAGCGACGCGTGGCGAGGCGGCCGAGCGCCTCGTCGTCGAGCGTCTGCGCGAGGCGTTGCCTCCGAGCGTCGCGGTCCTGTCTCACGTGCGTTGGCTTCTCCGCGACCACGGATACGTCCGCGAAGGCGAGGCAGACGTCGTCATCGGTGAACCGGACCGCGGGATCCTCGTCCTCGAGGTGAAGTCGGGCGAGGTCCGGCGCGATGGCCGCGGGACGTGGTGGGTCGGGCGCGAGCCGCTCCCGCGAAGCCCGTTCGAGCAGGCGGCCGACAGCCGGCACGCGCTGGTCCGGAAGCTCTCGGAGCTGCCCGGGTGGACGGCCGGCCTGAAGCCGATCGCCGGCCAGGCGGTGGCGTTCCCCGATGTCGAGCTCGATTCGATGCGCGGGCGACTCGGGTTGCTCGGCCCCGACGTCGACGCCGGGCTCATCGCCGATCAGTCCATGTTCGTCGACGACGAGAGTGGTCGGCGCGAGCTCGGTGGCTTCATCGATCGAGCCTTCGATGCGTGGAGCGGCCAGGCTGGGACGCGCCCACCCGGTCGCGCCGGGATCGACCTGCTCGTCGCGACGATGACCGAGCCGTTCGAGATCCGCCCCATGCTCCGCAATGAGATCGCCAGCGGCGAGCGTGAGGTCGTGCGGCTGACCGTCGGGCAGTACAGCGTCCTCAGCATGCTGCGCGAGGTCCGTCGAGCGTCGATCGTCGGCGGGGCCGGGACGGGAAAGACGATCCTCGCGGCCGAGAAGGCCCGGCGGCTCGCGAAGGAAGGCTTCCGGACGCTGCTGGTCTGCTTCAACTCCGCGCTGGCGGGGATGCTCGCGGTCGAGGTGGAGGGCGTCGCGCGGGACACCGGACTGCTCGATGTGAAGACCTTCCACCAGCTGTGCGAGGACCTCGGGCGCCAGGCGAGCGTGCTTGGCGAACGGCCCGTGCCGATACCGCAGACCTGGTGGGATGAGACGTTGCCGCGGGCGCTGGACGATGCGGCCGCGACCCTCGGGCCGCGCTACCACGCAATCGTCGTCGATGAGGGCCAGGACTTCGTCGACGACTGGCTGCTGTCGCTCGAGGGGCTCCTGTTCGGCGGTCGCGAGGACGTGCTGTACGTCTTCCACGACCCTGCGCAGGCGATCTACCGGGATGACTCAGTCGCAGGTCTCCAGATGCAGGAGATCCGACTCGAGATGAACTGCCGGAACGCGCAGCCGATCCACGACGTCGTGCGCCGGTTTGCCGCGGATGGGCTGGCGCCCGAGGCGCTACGGGTTGACGGACGCCCACCCGAGTTCGTCGAGGCGGACGGGGCCGAAGCCACGGTCCGGGCGCTGCAGTCCGTGCTCCATCACCTCCGGGTCGAGGAAGAGGTGGCGCCGTGGGACATCGCCGTGCTCACGGGTGCGCACCTGAACGAGTCGGCCGTGTGGGGAGTGCCGGGTCGCCGGTTCGGTAACGAGGTCCTGGGGAATGGCGCCGTCGACGACGCGGGACAGAACCTCGGCCTTGCCTCCCACCTCGTTCCGCGTCTCCCCGACGACGTGATCCTGTGCGACACGATCCGCCGCTTCAAGGGCCTCGAGCGGCCGGTCATCGTCCTCGTGGAACTCCCCGAGGACGACGCCGCGAAACTCGACCGCCTGCTCTACGTCGGGGCGTCGCGGGCGCGGCAGCACCTCGTCGTCATCGGGTCGGCCGCGGTCCTGGATCGGCTGCGATGAGCCCCCCGTCGGGCACGTGGGGACCGCGATGATCGACCTCGCGTCGGTCTTGAGGGCGACACCGCTTCCGGATCTCGAAGTCGTGCTGCCCGCGTTCGGGTCGGACAGTCTCGATCGCCAGGTTCCTCCGGATCGAGGTCCGCGCCGACAGCCCGATCGAGCGGACGAGCAGCTGCTGGGCGCCGAACAAGCCCGCGATCCTCCTGGATGGCGAGAGGACGTGGGCCGAGTTCGCCCTTGTCCGTTTGCTGGAGCGAGCGGGATGGGAAGGGCGATGGATCAAGAACTGGACGGGCGGGCGGGAGTTCTGCCTCGGCGTCGATCGCTCGTCGCCGCTCCCGGCCGTCGCGGCCACGACGTTCGCGCGGATCCATCGACAGGCCGCGGCACTCCGTGGTGCCGGCGCGTGGGATGTCTTCGCGTGGAACGGAGATGACGTCCTGTTCATCGAATCCAAGCAGCATCGGAGCTCGGACCGTCTGAACTCGAACCAGCGCGCATGGCTCGAGGCCGCGCTCGAGGTCGGGGTGTCGTCGTCGCGCTTCGCCGTGGTCGAGTACGACGCGGGACGGCCACCCCAACGCCCAGCGCCAGGATTCGGCGGCGCCTCGTGACTGTCACCTCGGCCCTCACGCCCGAGCAGCGCCGGATCGTCGAGTTCGGCGACGGGCCCTGCGTGGTCATCGCCGGCGCCGGGACCGGCAAGACGCGCGTCATCGTCGAGCGCGTGCGGTGGCTCCTCGAGCACCGCGAAGGCTTGCTACCTGAGCACGTGCTCGTGCTGACGTACAACGTGAAGGCCGCGCGCGAGCTGCAGGAGCGCCTGGACCAGGCGGTGGGACCTGCCACGCGTGCCCGGATGGCGGTCTCGAACTTCCACAGCTTCTGCCAGCGGATCCTGACCGAGTCGGCCGCCGATGCGGGGTTGCCGCCGCGGCCCGACGTCCTCGATGGCGTCGCGCAGGTCCTCCTGCTCAGGGACATCCGCCCGCAGCTCTCGCTCGTCTACCACTCGGACTGGTGGCTGAGCGGTTTCGTGCAGTTCATCAACCGGGCCAAGGACGAGCTGGTCGGCCCGGATGACTTCGATGCCTTCGTCGCCGAGGAGCGCCGCGTCTTCGAGGATCGGAACGGCAGCTTCGATGCCGCCGCGACCCGCCTCGAGAGCCAGGGCAACCTCCGACCCTTGCGCGCCGTGCGCGGCGCGTACGCCTGGGTCCGCACGAACGAGCGCGCGGAGGGCCGCGGGGAGGCGCCGGAGTACGACCCTCTTGCCGCCGACAAGGCCGCCGACCGCGAGGCCCGCCGGACAGTCGCCGGCACCGGCTACGCCCATGGCCGCGGCTACTTCGGGCCCGACGATCACTCGCGCATCGACACCCTGGCGGCGACCTACGTCGTCGATGGCGCCGCCCTCGAGGTCCTCCGCCTGAGCGAACTCGCCGCCGTCTACCGAGCCTACGAGGCGGAGCTCGCGCGTCGCGGCGCGCTCGACTTCGGCGAGCAGATCGCCGCCGTCACGAAGCTGTTCAAGACCCGCCCGAACGTCCTGCGCCGCTGGCAGCGCCAGTTCCGCTACCTCCTCGTCGACGAGTTCCAGGACGCCAACGTCGCCCAGATCGAGCTCATCGAGCTGCTCGGGCGGACGCCGGACCGGCCCGACAACGTCATGGTCGTCGGCGACGACGACCAGTCGATCTATCGCTTCCGGGGCGCCAGTTTCGCCGCATTCGCCGAGTTCGACGCGCGGTTCGCCAGGCCGCCGGCGCACGACCCGGGCGCACCTCCGCCCGGTCCCCCGCCGCGCCTCCGGATCGAGCAGAACTTCCGCTCCGTCGGGCACGTCCTGACGGCGGCGAACCGCCTCATCGCCCACAACGAGACCCGGTTCGAGCCGGGCAAGCGCCTGGTCACCGATCGACCCGCGGGCGACCCGATCGAACTCATCGTCTGCGGCGGCGCCGAAGACGAGGCCGTCGCGATCGTCGATGCCATCAAGGAGCTGATTGGCGAAGGGACCGGGCGCCGGTGGACGGACGTCGCCGTCCTCTATCGGAAGCACAAGCATCGCGAGCCGATCGTGGCGCGGTTGCGCGACGAGGACATCCCGTACACGGTGGTCGGCGGCCTGAGCCTGTTCGAGACGCCGGAGATCCGCGACCTTGAGCAGGCGATGCGAGCCATCACGGATCCGCACGACGACGTCGCGCTCGTCCGGATGATGACCGCCGGGCCGTGGCGGCTCGATGCGCTCGAGATCCTCCGGGTCAGCCGGATGGCACGGTTCGATCGGGCGCACCTGCTCGAGACCGTGAAGGCGATCGTCGAGTCCGGGCGACTCGAGGTGGACCGGGTGGCGGACGCCCACGAGGACGCGCCGGCGACCGCCGAAGTGGAGGCCCCCGCCGGCTCGCGCGGGAAGCTGCGCCAGCTCCTCGGCGCGCTCGACGAATTGAACCCGCTCACCTTCCGCGAGGGACCGCACACGATCCTCGAGCGCTATCTCGAGCGGACCGGCCAAGTGCTCGACCTCATCGCCGCCGACACGCTCGAGTCGAAGCGGACCGTCACGAACATCGCGAGCTTCATGCGGTTCGCGGCGGACTGGCAGGCCGCCAATCCGAACGGGACGCTCGCCGGGTTCGTCGCGTACCTCGATGCGTACCAGGCCGCCGGTGGCGAGCTGCCGACGAGCGTCGAGCTGTCCGAGGACGTCGATGGCGTGCGGCTCATGACGCTCTACCAGGCGAAGGGCCTCGAGTTCCCCGTCGTCTTCGTCCCGAATCTGCTCGACGGGGAGTGGCCGACGAAGGAGCAGGGCGACGGCCTGTTCCCGCGCGAGCTGCTGCGCGAGGCCGTGCCTCCCGGCGACATCCACACGGACGAGGAGCGCCGGCTGCTCTACGTGGCGATGACCCGGGCGCAGGACCGGCTCATCCTGACGACGCACGGGGGACCGGCGGCCGCGAAGGAGGCCTCGCGGTTCGTCGGGGAGATCCTCGACGGGGCCGGGGTCGAGCTGCGGCGGGTCGATCGGACGGCGTCGACGGCCGGCGCCGCGGGATCCTCCGACCTCAACGGCGCCGACGCGGGGGACGTCGTCGATGCCGACAGCCGACATCGATCGGCAGGTCGCCGCCGTCCGGCGGGTCATGCCGTTGCCGTCCGCCCGAGAGCGCCGGCTCGCGCTGCGCCTGCGGGCGAGCGAGCTCGTCGGACTCATGGAGGGGACGAGCGTCGTCGACCCCGAGGGCCCGGCCGCGCGCGACGACCTGGCGGCGGAGCTCGACGACCCTCGCCCGCTCGGCCGCGACGACGGCCGACGAAGCGCGAGCGCAGGGGCTCGATCCCCTGACATTCCGCTCGATCGCGCTCGACTCCGGCGCCGGTGCCAACCTGCTCCAAGTCGCGCCGCTGCCGCGGACGCACAGCTACTCGTCCCTCAGCACCTACGAGCGCTGCCCGCTCCAGTACGCGTTCAACTACGTCTACCGCATGCCACCGCGCGAGGAACCCGTCGCCGCGTACACGTTCGGCTCGACCGCGCACGAGGCGTTCGAGGCGTTCACAAAGGAGCGGCGCGAGCGGGCCGCGCGCGGGGACCCGCCGCCCAGTCGCGAGGATCTCGAGCGCGAGTTCCGTGCGCGCTGGACTCCGACCGGTTTCGGCGACAAGACCACCGAGGAGGGATATCAGCGGCGCGTCGCGACCCTGCTCGACAACTTCTGGGAGGGCGAGGTGAGCAGCCTCAGTGAGGCCCTTCGCGAGGAGGAGCCGTTCGAGCTGACGCTCGCGCCGGAAGACGGCTCGGCGCCCGTCGTCATCACCGGCTCGATCGACCGGATCGACCGCCTCCCGTCGGGCGGCATCGAGGTCATCGACTACAAGACCGGCCGCGTCTCGTCGCAGAAGGGCGTCGACGAGAGCCTCCAGCTGTCGATCTACGCGCTCGCCTGCCGCGACGCCCTGGGCCTCGGAACGCCGGAGCGGGTGACGCTGTACTTCACGGAGTCGGCGCTGCGGCTGTCCACGACCCGGACGGACGAGCAACTCGACCTCGCCCGGGCGGACGTGCTGGCGCGGGTGTCGTGGATGCGTGCCGGGGACTTCGCGGCGACGCCGGGCGAGGCGTGTCGGTGGTGTGACTTCGCGCGGATGTGTCCGGAACGGGCGTCGTGAACGTGGTGGACTCGCTAGGCCGGGACGCGACGGGAGTGCGCGGCATCCTCAACTGCGATTCGATCATCGGCGACGATCAATGCATCCTCTGCCGGACGAAGAACAAGACGAGGATCGCGTTTCCCGACATCGTTCGGGAGGCCCTTCCGACGTTCCACCCGGGCTGCCGATGCGCGACCGCGCCCTGGGGACAGCCGGAATGACCGCGGCGGCAATGGCGACCAAGCCTGACGGCATCATCCTCGGCTGCGTCTCGAGCAAACGGTCCAGCCCCGCGAAGGCGAAGGATCTCTACGTCTCGCCGATGTTCGCAAAGCGGCGGCGGTATGCCGAGTCGACCGGACGACCGTGGTTCATCTTCAGCGCGGAGCACGGGATCATCGATCCGGAGGTCGTGATCGCCCCGTACGACGTCGCGATGGCGAAGCTGCCCGTCGATCAGGTGCGCGCGAAAGGCCGTCAGGCCGTCGACCAACTCGAGGCGCTGGTGGGCCATCTGCGCGGCAAGACGTTCGAGGTTCACGCCGGCGCTGCATACGTCAAGTCGATCGAAGGGCCGCTGGCCAAGCGCGGCGCGACCCTACTGAACCCGCTGAGGCGACTGCGGTTCGGGTATCAGCTCCAGTGGTACGACCAGCAGGCCGGCGTGACGAAGCTACCGACCAAGGCGGCACGACCCTCGGCGCCATCGCTTCCACATCGCAATACAGCGCCATCGCCCTCCGGGTCGACAGTCCTCGCGGACGTCGAACTCATGGTCGACAACGTATCGGAGCTCGATCCGTTTGACTTCCGATGGCCGGAAGGGCTCGAGCACTTCGAGCGTGGCTGGGACTACACCGCGACGATCGGCTCCGCGTCGTTTCGCGCGCGCCACGGGATCGGCGGGCGGGAGGTGTACGGCCGATACCGCGTGCACAGCGTGACCTGGCTCGACGGACAGCCGATGGTCGAGGGCGTCGCGTCCGACGACTACGCGGAGTCAGGCGCTCTGCTCAGCACTCTTCGCGTAGAGGGCAGGGCACACGTGCGCGATCTAACCGATCTACCGATCGGTTACGCGGGCTTCACCATCGTCCGCCAGCGTGACGAAATCGCCGCCAAGTACAGCCGCCGAAGCCTAGCGGTGAAGATCCTCGAGGACGACCTCGGCGCCTGGGCGCGGCACGCGGTACTCCGTGCTCAGTCGAAGGGTCCGGGAGCGGTCGTTGGTCGAGCGTATCGGAAGGTCGCGCAGTCGGTCCGGTCGCGGCCGGCGAGCCTGCCGCCACCCCCGGATCTTGATCGTTCCGCGGTCGTCCGGGCCTTGCTCGACCTGGCCGAACGCGAGAAGGCCAAGCTCAACGAAAGCGGCGAGCCGTTCTTCACGCCGAACGAACTCGCCAACCGGTTCCTGGTTGAGAACCCGTTCGCCTTCCTGCTGGCCGTCATTTTCGACGAGGGCATTGTTGCTGAGCGGGCGTGGGCGGCGCCGTACGAGTTGCAGCGCCGCCTCGGGCACCTTGACCCGTACCGTCTAGCCGACGACCTCCCCGGCATCGCCAAGGCGGTCGCGACCCCGCCCATGCTTCAACGATTCGTCAATAAGACCCCACCACGGATCGCCTCGGCCGCCAGGCGAGTCGTTCGCGACTACGGTGGCGACGCAGGACGGATCTGGGGCGACGAACCGTCCGCCGACGAGCTCGATCGGCGTCTGCAGGCATTCGACGGAATCGGCCAGAAGAAAGCCGCCATGGCGGTCGAGATGCTCGAGCGCGACCTCAAGGTGCCGATCAAGGCGCTGCACCACACGGACATCGCCTACGACGTCCACGTTCGGCGGGTCTTCCTCCGGACCGGTCTCGCAGATCGCGACGACCGAGATCACATGATCGCCCAGGGCCGCCGCCTCAATCCGTCACGGCCTGGCGCGATTGACTTCCCGATGTGGCTTGTCGGTCGCCGCTGGTGCCGGCCAGGTGTGCCGTCGTGTCCGGAGTGCCCCCTGTTCGCTGTCTGCCCTCGGCTCGTGGATCGGGCCGCGGGAGTCAAAGGGGCGTAGGTCTCGGACTGATCACGACCTCCGGCCGAGCTGCGGTCGCGAGCCGTAGGCTGTTCGCGTGACTCGCCGATGCGCGAACCGCGATCCGAACGCGAGGAGGAGGCCAGCCCTTGAGCACGACGGTCGAGGCTCTCATCGATCTCCGAAACCGGACTCTCGACGACTACGTCGACGGGCGGATCAGTAAGGAGACGCATCGAGCAGACCTCAACGCCATCGCAGTGGAGATCGATCGACTCCTCACGCCGGACGGCCACGTGCCCCTCGAGGTGCGCGCGGCACGGGTCGTCGCCGAGATCCTTGCCGACAGCCAAGCTCGTCGTGCGGCAGTCGCACCGGCGAAGGCAGCCCGCCTGGAGTACTGGCACCGTCGCCACGTTGAGCGTCTGCGTCGCGAGGACCCACAAGGCTACGAAGCAGCGCTCCTTGAGGAGGCAGCACTCGACGCAGCTGAGCCCGACGAGGTGCGGATGGCACGGCCGATACTCGCAGCCCTACGAGACGAGTCGATCGCCCGAGGCGCCCGGGAGCAGGTGCGAGCAATGGCAGGGAGGCCTCTGGCGGATATCGATCCTCCGCGCGTCCCGCCGTCTCCCGACGTGGTGTGGACCGACGACGATCGACTCAGCTGGGAGGAGTTCAGCGGCGGCGTGCCGTGCCAAGGGTGCGGCCGTCCCTTCCTCGGCAACGAGACAAGCCAGCGCGACGGCGAGCCCTGGCCGGCGTACCGAGAACGCGTGAAGCCAATCGAGGAAGAGTTCAGGTCGAGGCATCCGGATCACGGCACGAGCTGGACCGTTGGCGGTGGTCCATCCCATTGCCGGCGCTGCTGCGCGCCACACCCGCTGTCGCCTGCACAGATCGAGAGCATCAACCAGATCATGAACCGGCCGACGTCGGCACCGGCCAAGGAGGTCTTGGTGCGACGCTGCAAGACGTGCAGCAAGCCGATCGAGGGCGACCACGTGTGCCAGCTTGCAGACCTGCCCAAAGCGCTGCGTGCCGTCGTCGAGGCAGTCCTCGATCAGGAGCGCGGTCGGGAACGCTAGTGGCTGCGCACGTGCCCTTCGGGGGCAGGTCGAGGAATCCAATCGTTGAGATAGTCAACCACCGCGGCCGGTTTCGTGGAGGACCCGAAGACCTGGACGTCGGTCGCCGCGTCGGTGATCACCTCGAGGAAGTCCTCATGAGCCCCCTCCCGCGGATCCTCGGCCGTGCCCTCGACAAACAGGATGACGACTCTCGCAAGGCGGCCGTCAGCCTTCGTCCGCACGACACGACCCATCCGCTGGATCAGCTGTCGCTTCGACCGACTCGTCGCGACGATGATCGCGAGGTCGGCCGCGGGAACGTCGATCCCTTCATCAAGAAGCTTCGGCGCTGCCACGAGTTCGTGGACGCCGTCCTCGAACCCGGCGAAGACCTTCTGGCGGTCGTCCATATCCATGTCGGAGGTGAGGACGACGCCGTTGACGCCTTTGCCTGACAACAATCTGACCACGGTTGCCGCAGCAACCTTCGTCTGCGCGAATGCAATCGTCCGCTCGGCGGCCCGCACAGCGGGCGCGAGGTCGAGGATGGCCTCGAACTTGCCACTGGCTTCCGCCATGATCCTGCGGCGCTTCGTGAAGGCACTGAGATAGAAGCTTGCGAGCTTGGAGCCCCCTGCTACGCCCGAGTGCTTGAGTCGATTGACGGCCTGCATGAATGCCCCGAACGGCTCGGCTGGCATGCGCCAATCGTTGATCAGCTTCGCCCGGTAGCGACCAGCACTCGCCGCAGCCTCGTCATATGCGAGCTTCTCCTTCAGGTTGAACTTCACACCCACGAACGCGACCTTGAACTCCGCGACCACGTGGTCGTCCAAGGCCTCCCGATACCCGACGGAAACGCACACGCCCCCGAAGTACGGGTTCAAGAAGTCGCGGATCCCGTTGTCCTCACGGTCATACGTCGCCGTCAGTCCTAGACGGCGTGTAAACCCATCCTCGAGTACCTGGGACCAGATGTCGGCACCGTAGTGGTGGCACTCGTCTGCGATGAGTAGCGACGTGGTCGACGGATAGAGCTGCCACCTCGATCCAGATTGCGCCGTCGCGATGACGACGTCATGACTCGCGAGTGTCGCGACGTCCCCATCGCCCATGAAGCCGACCCGTGGACGGAGCCCCAAGCCGCGCACGATGAGACGATCGATTTCGGCCTTCCACTGGCGCATCAGGTCCTTCGAGGGCACGACGATGACCACGCCGCCTCCCATGATGAGGACCTCTGCCGCGGCAGCGATGGCCACCCGTGTCTTGCCAGCTCCTGTCACTGCCTCGATGACACCGCGGTGATGTCGCGCCTGCCAAGCTCTCAGGGCGCGCTGCTGCCATGGATAGAGCCGGAGATTTGTCAATTCGCTCGTGGGCGGTGGGCTCTTTGGAAACCATAAGCGCTGCTCTCCGAGTCCAGGTCGCCACTCGATGTCCAAGATCTTGTACAGGATCGAGTTGACCTCCGAAGTCGTGACCCTCGGGTATCCGAGCTTGGCAACGTGGCGCGCGAGGGCGGCTTTGTCCGACCCTGGATGCGCACGGACGAGGGTATGGAGTGCGTCGGCGAGATCAAGAGATGGCATCGGTGATTCGAGGCTACCCCTTTACCCGACGCGCCGCCATGGATTCACGAGCCGCGCGCAGGAGGTCGTCGAAGCGGCCGGCCAACATCGGCCCCTCGACTCGGACCACTTCCTGGATGGGCCCGGTCACCTCGGCGGGCTTCAAGTCCGTCAGCGTAGGCACCGCGTGCGGCTCCCAGCCGACCCACGGAACTCGGCCCCATTCGTCGCAGTCCTCGACCGGCGGCTGGGCCAGGTTCCGGCGGCTGGGCCAGGTTGTGGATTCGCGTGCGCGCCCTCTCGCGCGCGGGCGCACACGCCCACGGGCAGCTTCGCTGCCGCCCCCTTGACGGCGTCGGGTAGACCCGAAGAAGCGACCCGGCGCGCCATTCGCCGGGACTGGCCGAGAGGCCTCGGGTTCGAGCTCCGGAAGGGACACATGGGCAGCGCATCGGGCTTCATCTGCAGGGCGTGCGGGGCACGCTTCATGGCGCGGGGAGGCGGCGGCTTCTTCTTCGACCTGCTCCACTGCGACACGTGCGGCAGCACCCGCAGCGTCGGCCACGAGGAGCTGGGCGACATCCACCTCCGGTTCGTGAAGGGCCTCCCCGGGCCGTACGCCGTGTCCCGGATGGAGATGGACCGCCGGATCCAGCGGGAGTACCCGGGCGAGCCGCTCACCCGGGACGAGTACCACGCCGCGGCCGAGGCGACGCTCGACCCCTGCGCCTGCGGCGGGCGCTTCCGCTACGACGCGCCGGCCCGCTGCCCCGGGTGCCGGTCCACGCACGAGCAGTGGGACCGGGACCCGAAGGCCCCGCACATGTTCTATGACTGACCACGCGCGCCCCTTCAGGCACCTGACGGAGGCCGAGGCGCTCCGCGCGCTCTACGTCGACTTCGAGGGCGAGAAGGACAAGCCCCCGGTCCTCCTCGGCGTCCACCGGCGCGGCCGGGGCGCCAGGCCGTTCGTGCAGCAGGACGTCCTCGACGAGACGTTCGCGGGGCTCGCCGGGTCCTGCCTCTCGCTGCACGACGCCGTCGAGAAGGTCGTCCGGCGCGCCGAGCACGGCGACCGCCGGATCGTCGCCTGGACCGAGCACGAGCTCGGGTGGTGCGGACGCTCGCGCGCCGAGGACCCGGAGCTCGTCGCCCGCTTCGAGGCCCGCTTCGTCAACGCCCGGGCCGTCGCCGAGCGCTGGCGCAACAAGCTCCACGGCGGCGACAAGCCCGAACGCGGGCGCCTCGTCGACTACCTGGCGCTCGTCGGCTACCCGGTGCCCGAGGAGGCGGCGCGGCGGCGACGTCGGCGAGACGATCCGGGCCCTCCGCCGCCGGCTCGAGCGCGGGCTCTCCCCTACCCCGCGCGCAGCAGGAGCGCTGGGACCGCCTCCTCGAGCACAACCGGCACGACTGCGTCGGCATGCGGCGCGTGTGCATCAGCGCGGCCAGGGAGCTCGACGCCGACGAAGGCTGAATTGGCAGCATCGCGATCCGGTCGATCCGCTCGTCGCGTGTCGAGTTCGCTCGGCCTGACCCCGGCGACCTCACAGCTCCTCGACACGCCGTGCCAGCCAACCTGTCACAGGCGCCCTCCATGCTGGCGGCAGACAGGACGGTGAGGCATGGCGATGAACGATCTGGCGGTGCGGGAACAGCTGCAGGGAGGCCCTGGGGACGGTGCGTCCGCTCGTCACGCTCTCGCGCGACGGCCTCGTCCTCACGGCGCTCGAGTGGGGCGTCGACCGGCCGGCCGCCTACGAGACGGCGACGGCCGCCGCCCGCGACGGGGCGCTCGAGCTCCGCGAGCAGGGCGGGGGCACGGTCCCCGCGATCGAGGCCGTGACGAAGGAGAAGCCGGTCGTCCTCTTCGCCGGCGACACGGTCGTCGGCGGCAAGCAGAACCGGATCATCAACATCAGCGTCTGGCTCGCGGCCATGAAGGTCACCTCGATCCCGGTCTCCTGCCTCGAGCACGGCCGCTGGAACCAGGGCTACCGGTTCGCGGCCTCGCGCAAGGTCGACTACCTCCTGCGGGCGAAGATGAGCGCCCAGATGGCCGACGTCGCGGTGATGGAGCAGGCGCGGGCGGCGACGGCGCCCGGGGGCGCCCGCATGGCTCACCGGAGCTACGCCGCGAACCAGGGCGAGGTCTGGCGCGAGATCGCCGACAAGGAGGAGCGCGCGCAGGCGCGCTCGCCGACCTCGGCGCTCCACGACCTCTACGAGCGCGAGGCGACCGACGTCGCGGCCTTCGTGCGCGCCTTCCCCTGCCCCGCCGGGGCGAGCGGGGTCGCCGTCGGGATCGGCGGCAAGCTCGTGGCGCTCGAGCTCTTCGACGCCGCCTCGACGCTCGCCGAGCAGTGGCCGCGCCTCGTCGAGAGTGCCGCGTCCGCGCACGCCGACCACCGCCGGGCCGTCGCGGCCGGGGTCGAGCCGGCGCCCCGCCACCGCCACCCCGACGACGGCGCCCTCGGGCGGATGCTCGGGCGGGCGGCGGCGGCCTGCGCCGACGCGGTCGTCGGCGCCTCGGTCGGCGAGGGGCACGACGTGCGGCTGCGCGGCACCAGGGTCCGCGGCGGCGCCCTCGTCGTCGACGGCCACCCGGTCCACGTCGAGCTGTTCCGGGTCGAGGGGTAGTGAGCGGCGGCTGCCGAGCCGCGACGGCGCATCGGCGACCGCGATGAGCCAGCAGCTGGACGCCCCTCCGCGCTGGTCGACCTGGAACCTCAACCACTGGCGCCAGCCGCTCCTGCCGACCGACACCCGGCGCGACGCCTGGCGCTACCTCGCCGAGACGGCATCGGCGCCGGCGTCGCGCTCGTCCAGGAGGCCGTGCCGCCGCTCGACCTGCCCCGCGACCGCGTCGTGTACGGCGAGATCGCCGGGCACCGCAACTGGGGCTCGGCGGTCGTCGCGCTCGACCCGGCGGTCTCGATCGAGCCGATCCGCTCGGTCCGCACCCCGTGGTCGAAGCGCCGCCACCTGCTCGACCGGACGCACCCGGGGTCGGTCGCCGTCGCCCGGCTCGAGGTGCCCGGCATCCAGCCGATCACCCTCGTCTCGCGTCTACGGGGTCCTCGACGGCTCGGCGCTCGCCTCGATGCACCAGGTCGTGGCCGACCTGCTCCCGCTGTTCGACTCGCCACGACGGCGCCCGGGTCATCCTCGGCGGCGACCTCAACGTCACGACGCTCGCTCGAAGGACGCCGCGCTACCTCGCCCGCGCCGAGGCGCTCCTGGCCGCGGTCCGCGCGCTCGGCCTCGTCGAGGCGAAGACCCTCGTCGCCGAGCCGCCGCCGTCGCCGGCCGACTGCCCGTGCGGCGCGGAGGGCGGCTGCGGGCACCTCGCGACCTGGGGCAGCTCCGAGCTCGACCACCTCTTCGTGTCGCCGTCGCTCGCCGGCCAGGTGACGGCGCTCACGCTCGACCCGGCGGCGGTCGAGGCCGGCCTCTCCGACCACGTGCCGCTCGTGCTCGACCTCGCGCTCTCGACCGAGCGCACGCCCCACGGTCTGGGACGAGGAGTCGTTCGCGGTCGAGATCGGCCGGCGCCACGGGCCGGCCGCCCGCGACGTCGTCGAGGCGCTCGTGTCAGCTGGGCCGAGCAGAAGGAGCGCGAGCTCGCCGCGGCGGCCGGCGTCACGCACGAAGGCGCTCACCCGCTTCCCGACCAACGGGATCACGCCGAGCCCGAGCTGATGTTCGCCGGTCGACCTGCAGGCCCGAGCCGCGGGCGAGCGAGGTCACGCTCTCGATCCACGCCGACGGCCGAGGTCGTCGTCTGGCTCGGCAGCATGCGCCTCCCGCCGTTCGACACCGAGGCCGCCCGCCACGAGCTCCGCCGCGCGCTCAACGAGATGGACGGCGTCCACCTGCACCGCGACGCCGCGTCAACGGCTGGCCGCGCTTCCCGCTCGCGCGCCTCGAGGACCCGGCGAACCTCGCTGCGCCTCGTCGCCGTGCTCGACCGGATCGCGACCGAGAGCCACGCGGCCACGCCAGTCGAGGCCGTCCGGCCCGCGGGGACGGCGCCCCGGCGGCGACGATCGCCGGGCGAGCCAGCGACACGGTGGAGGCCTGACACGGTGGACGACGAGGAGGTCCTCGAGCGTCGGTTCCTCGGCGATGGTCGAGGTCGACAGCGGCACGCTCCTGCTCGGCGACCCGCTCTACTGCCTGCCGGATCGCGCCGAGCGGCAGAGCCGGGCATCGACTACGCAGGCGGTGATCGCCGCTCCCGACGAGCCCGCCTCGTACCTCGGCGGCAAGCCCGTGCTCCTGCTCGGGCAGTTCGGCGGCGACGGCACGTTCCCGGTCTTCGGCGAGATCGACGAGGACGGCGAGCTCGTGCGCGTCACCATCGAGTTCGTGGGACCCGACGACGCGAGAAGGAGGACGGCGATGACGTCGACGAGCGACCTGCGCGGAATGAGGGACGCGTCGTGAACGACGAACTCGCAGCGGTCCTCGACCAGGCGGAACACGCCGACCCGGTCAAGGGGGTCGAACTCTGCCGCGATGCCATCGCCTCGCCCGGGGCCGAGGCAATCGAGGCCGTGGCAACGTAGGCGGCTCGGCCGCCGCGCTCATCGTTTACCCCTCGGATCGGGCGCAGTGACGACGCCCTTCCGCGGCGGGTGCTCGGAGTTGGTTTGGGCGATCGCATCCATGATCCGAGCCGCCGCGACGTCCTCGAGGCGGGCCAGCAGCCAGTTGACGGCGTTCTCGTGCGTGTACAGCTCAGCGGCCCGCTTGACCGAACCGACCACCATGTCGCCCTGTTCGGCGGCCGTCCACACGCCAGTGGGGAGGTCCCGCGTCAGCATGAGAAGCTCCTGTCGGACGGCCGGAGCCCGCTTGACCATTTCAACCGACACCGACCAATACGCCTCGCCCTCGCGTTCGATCAGCGCCGTGTAGATGTACGCCGCGTCGCCCTCCCAGCCCACCGCCAAGGTGAGATTCCCGTTGCCGACGAATGCCGCGTAGAGCCTGCTCCTGACTTGGCTTGGCACATACCAGCCAAAGAGTGTCCCCCACCGGTTGGCGCCCTGGCGGTGCGTTTCCTCGAGCACCTTCGAGGCCTTGTTGAGCAATCGGGCGGCGTCGCCAAGGGCCGCCGCCTCCCTCGCCGACATCGGCATCAGAGACTCGTCTGCCACGCCGTTCTCCTTCAAGAACTCGAGTAGGTCATCCCACATTCGGGAACGATCGGGCGAGGAGTGCACCGCGACCCAGAGCGTCTCCCAGCGCAGCCAGCCTGTGCACCGGAACGCAGATTCAGACAGCGTGATGAGCGCCCGGTCGATGCCATCACCCGGGTTGGCGATGAACCGACGATAGCGCTCGAGCTGGCCGGGATCGTCTGTTCCCACTCTCGTCTCAGGGGCGCCGGTCTTGACCTCGACCCACACCTCCGCGGGTTGCCCGGGGACCTCGAGCACGAGGTCGATGGTTCCGACTGTCGACACCGTCACCTGGGTCCTCGGGATGAGAGTCACCGCTCCGTGGATCACATCCGCGGGTCCGCGAGCGAGCCCGGAGCAATGACAGTCCGGGCCATGGACGGCCGGGGCCGCTCGCCGCAGCGCCCGAAGCATCGGCGCTGCGTCATCCTCGATCGCGGAGCGGACCGCCTCAGTCGTGAAGTTCTCGAGGGCAACGTTCGGGTCGCCTTTCGCGTACCGGAAGAGTCGAACGAACATCGACTCGCGGCTGGGCATCGAGGCCGACTCCTGACGTGCGAGACCTAAGCATCCCGATTATGCGATGTGCATCGGCTTGGGACGACGGGATCGCGCCCTCGTTGGGTCTCGCGGTGCGGTCCCGAGTGACGCTCGAGCGGTCTCCGAGCGCCGTGCCCACGTGTTTGCGGCGAGTTCAGGTGAGGCCGGCGGCTCGCATCTGCTCGTCATGGGTGCCCGGCGGGAGACCGCCCGCCCGCATTGCGCGAACACCGTCCGCCTTCCGAGAGCGTCGGACGCGGACGGCGACCCACGACGTGCCGAGCTCGGCGCCGTCGCTCGAAGTGATCCTGATCGGCATGGTTGGCTCGAGATCGTGGTCGCCCTCGCGACACAGCCTGCACGAACGACGCGGTGGTGGCCCGCCGGGCGGTCTGCCAGCGCGGACTCGCCTGGTCGCGGCGTGCATCCAACGGGCACCCATGGGCAACTCGACGTTGCATACGCAGCCCTCAGCGACGTCCCGGCGCTGACACCCGCACGGCTCGACGAGTTCGACCCCATTCTCGACCGCCCACGTCACGAGCTGGAGTCGCCGCCGGGCCGCGGATCGGACCGCTTGAGCAAGCGCGAGGATCAGCGGGTCGCTGTCGGCCAGCCTCCCCGCACGATTCGTGGACGAGGTCATCCGTCGCCTCCCGTTGTACCCCACGGATAGCCACGTGAGCGACGGCAGTCCGGATCTGTGCTTTTGCCCAATTCGTTGGTGGTCATGCGATGCCTCGCTGTCACTTCGTGCTTCGACCGTTGAGCCGGTTCGCCATGACCGCGCTAACTAGTCCCGTGTGCACCACCGTGGCCCAGTCGGCACCTGACGCATCTGGCTTCAGCTCCAAGCGACCTCGAGAAGCCTGTTCACAGCCCTCTGACTCTGGATCAGGCGAACAACACGAGAGGCCGGCTAGAGGTCGTCTCCCGGATTGAGCCTCTTCTGGGCCGCCAGTGACCGCTCGGTGGCGGTGCTCGAGGCATAGCGTTCGAGCATGGCGTTCGAGCGCCAGCCGCCCGCCATCTTCAGATCGTTCGTGCTCATGCCCTTCGTCATCGTGGCGTGCGCCCAGCTGTGGCGGAGCTGGTGCGGGTGGACCTTGGTCCCGATCAGGTCGCCCCGGCGCGCCACCATCTGGCCGATCCCGCTCTCGGTGAACCGGCCCTTACGGCTCAGCCACAGCCACTCCTTGTGGGCCTCGGGGTGCCGCCGCCGGAGTCGCTCATACCGATCCAGCGCCCGGGTTGACTGGGTGCCCATGTTCACGAGGCGCTGGCGACCGCCCTTGCCCATGACCCGCAGCACCTGCTGATCGAGATCGACGTCGTTCTGCTCGGGATCGGCGGGCGCCCAGCGCAGGTTCGCGAGCTCGGCGAGCCGGATGCCCGTGGAGTAGAAGACCCGCAGGATGGCCGCGTCACGGACGTCGTCGAAGCGCTTGGTCTTCTCGGCGGTCGAGATGAGCTTGCGGATGTCCTCGCTCCGGAGCACGGGCACCGGCTGCTCGGGCACCTTGGGCGGCTTCATCTTGGCCATCGGCGAGTCGGCGATGACGTCCTCGTCGATGCACCAGCGAAAGAACGCCTGGCAGCCGCGGTAGCGATTGTTGACCGTCGCCGGCGACCAGCGCCCGAGGAGATCGATGATGAAGGCCTCGACGTGCTCCCGGCGCAGGTGGCGGAGGTCGTCGGGCATCCCGTGGCTCCGCAGGAAGGCGTCGAGCTGGACGACCGCCTCGCGGTAGGTCTCGATCGTCCGCTCGGACTTGCGCTCGGCCCGCAGCGAGCGGAGGAAGCTCGCCAGGTTGACAGCGATACTGTCGGGCGCTTCAATGGGGGTGGTCGCGGCCTGGTCCATGGCTGAAGGGTTCCCAACTGCAGATTTCAGCAATCGCAGTTATACGCTCTTCAAGCGCTGTAGGTCAAGCCAAGACAAGGCAGATGCTCTAATTGAGCACACGCCGAGCGGGAGTAACTCAGCTGGCAGAGTGTCTGCTTCCCAAGCAGAATGTCGCGGGTTCGAATCCCGTCTCCCGCTCCACCTTCCTCATCTGAGCTCAGGGCGCCACTCTGCTCCATTGCCAGCCGCTGATTCCAGGGTCCGGCGGACATGCCGCAACGCTCCGCCCCTGACGCGGCTGCGACGAGTGCCCCCGACGCCCGACGCCTTGATGGCGTCGTGAGCTCACCCCCGACTCGCTGATCTCCCCGCGCCGGTCATGACGAGCGACTTCCGGAGTGATAGCGGGATCGGGTTGGCACCTACCCACGCTGGGCGTCGCGAGTCGCCTCGGCACGGCACGCTGCCCCTGCGAATGGCCCGCCGAGGACGAGGCTGACGTAGCACACGTCGAACCCGCCGGCCGACACGGCGAGCGCCCCCCAGGCGAGCGAGAGCACGCCGAGGGCGCTCGCGCCGGCCTGGAGGAGGAGCACGCCGAGGGCGACGAGGACCACCCCGTTGAGCAGGCGGAAGACCCTGCCGGCTGATGAGTTGAGGAACCGACCGAACGCGGACCGATTGAAGCGCGACGCCACTTGCATCAGATGTCTCCTCCCTTGCCAACCGAGGGCCTCACGGCCATCTACCGGACGCGCGGACGCCCCTCGTGCAACAACCTTCGCTGGGCTCAGGCGAAGGCGACCGTCCTCGCGCCCGCGACGATCTCCTCGACCACCTTGGCGGCGCCGACGATCCGCGCCCCGTGAGCGACGCTCTCCTCGCCGATCCCGCGTGGCTTCGTGCAGGCGCCGCACAGCCACACTTGGCCGCCGTTCGCCACGAACTCCTGGTAGAGGTCGGCGAGCACGGGGAGACCGGGCGAGGCGATCTCCTCGGTGCCGCCCTCCGTGCCGAGCCAGACTCCGTCGACCGTGCACAGGACGACCGCGTCCTGGCCGGCCGTCGCCGCGATGTTGGCCGCGACGAAGGGGAGCGTGGCTCGCTCCGGGTCGTCCTTGCCGTGCGTGCAGTTGAAGATCAGGATGTCGCTCATCGTCCTCTCTCCACCGTGATAACGAGGCGCCCGTCGCCGGATGCCTTGATCGAACGAACCGTGTGGCCCATCAGCCGGGCCAGCGGGGGCAGGTCCTCCTTCGCCGCCGGATCTTGCGCGGTCACGGCGAGCACGTCGCCGACCGGAATCGCCCAGATCCGCCGCCGGAACTCGGGCGCCAGCCCGTCTGCGCAGCTCATCGTGCCGGCGTCGAACTCGTGGGTCCCCGTCGAGCCCGCTCCCCCCGGTGCGTCCGTCGGCCGGAAACCCGAGCACAGGAGATCGATCGCGGCGATGCGTCCATCCGCGTCTACGTCGAGGTACGCCTGCTGCTCGACTACCTCCCAGGCACCACCCTCGCGGAGGAGGAACCGGTAGCGGGCGGACGTCCGGTCGGAGACCCGCTGGACGAGAACCTCCTGGACCTCGAGCGCGTCGACGTCCCCGAACCACTCGAAGTACTTGGCGGCCACGTCGGCCGCACCCGCGACCTGCCCGGGACCGGATGGAATCATGTAGCGGAGGCGGGCGTCGTGAGCCACGACGCCGAAGAGGCGCGTGTAGTCCCTCGCGGCGATCGCGCCAACCAGCCGCTCTGCTGCGTCGTGAGCCGAGTCCCGGCCGGCATCCCCGACCGGTCGGATTGCTGGCAACCCGGCTGCCTCGATCGTCATGGGCGCTCCTCCTGCGTGCGTGAACAGGAGTCACCCTACGGACCGCGAGGCCCGATGTCGTCCGGTAATCGCCCTACGAATCGAGCGGTTCGAGGGAGTCGAGCAGCCCCTGCTGCATCGCGAACAGGGTGGCGGTGGAGCGCGTCGAGGCCCCGATCTTCGAGTAGATCCGTTCGATGTGGGTGCCGGCGGTCTTCGGCGCGATCCCGAGCAGCCCGGCGACCTGCTTGTTCGAGGCGCCGCGGGCGATCAGGACGAGCACCTCGACCTCGCGCGCGGTCAGGCCGGCGGGGCCGCTCTGGCGCTTGCCACGGCGTTGCCCGGCCCCTGCCAGGACGGCGTCGACGGCATCAGCGGCCAGCCGTCCGGCGCGGACCTCGGCACGGAGCTCGTCACTGGCTGCCTCATCCGACAGGGTCTGCCGATACGGGCGGGGTTCGCGCATCGCCTGGAAGGCGTCGGCGGCCGCGAGGATCTGTCCGATGGCTGGGATCGACGCGCCAGACAGGCCGCGGTGGTACCCGGAGCCATCGAGCCGCTCGGTCGCGAGCGCGGCGATCGCGCCGATCCGGCCGAGAGCCGGCGGCCGGACGAGCATCCGATCGGTGTAGTACGCGTGCATGCGCATCCGCTCCGCCTCGCTCGGGGTGAGCAGGCCGGGCTTGTCCAGGATCGTGGCCGGAAGGCCGTTCATGCCGAGGTCGTGGACCAGTGCGGCTCGCCGGAGGGTCGTAACCTCGCCAGGCGGCAGGCCGGACAGCTCGGCCGCTCGCGCAGACAGGCCCGCGACAGCACGCGAGTGGCCGGCCCGGGACGGCGAGCGCAGGTCCGTGAAGTCGGCCATCGCCTCGAGGGCCGAGTCGAGCTCGGCTTCCGTTAGCGGTGCCTGCAACCCCGGCTCGTGGACGATCGAGGTATCCCAGTCCGCGATGTCATCGAGCCCGTTGAGCACCTCGTCGGCTGCCCCGCAGAAGGCATCCACCACATCGGGGGCGAACTGCGTGCCACGCCAGGCCTGAGCCAGGTGGACCGCTGCATCCAGGCCCTGCGTCCGATGGACCACTTCGACGCTATCGGCGACGTGGAAGAGTCGGACGGTCGGTGCGATCTGCTCACCGGCGATGCCTTCGGGCACGCCCTTGCCATCCCAACGGGTGAACACCTGCTTCAGCTGATCGGCGATCGCGTCGCCGAGCCCAATGCGCTGGGCCATCAGCGCGGTCGAGATGCAGTGCGACATGAAGCCCCGCGCGATCGCCGCGCCTCCCGTCGCCACCAGCGTCGCTCCCAGGCGAAGGCGGTGGGCGAGCGGGGTGCCCACCCCCACGCGGCGCAGCGAGTAGGCCATCATCGGCAGGCCGGCCCGGTCGACACCGAAGCTGTCACGCCGGTAGGCGATGTCGTCCCCGAACCAGCGCGACACCTCCGGAGTGTCCGCGACACAGCCGACCCAGGCGAGCGTGACGACGTAGAAGAGGTCCTGGCGAGCCTCGGCCTCGAGGCCCATCCGGGCCCCCAACCGGGAGGCGATGAGCCAGGATCGGAGCGCGTGCTCCATCGGCTGACCGAGGCCAAGATCGGTCGCGAGCGAGAAGGCAGCGACGAGATCGGCCAGCCTGATCCCCGTGTCGGGTCGGGTGGGAGCCGCCGCCGGCGCGATCGTCGAAGCATGGGGGCGCACGGCCCCAGTATCCACGATGAGGCGAGCGCGGCACCGACGGCTGAGTGATCTTGCTGGTTAACTGACTGAGAGGTCGAGATGAACGCAAGAAGCGGTGGCATCGGCATCATCGGCGTGATCGTCATCGTGGTCATCGTTCTCGGGGTGATCAAGCTGTAAGCCCGAGAGGGAGAGCATCGTGTTTCCGTCGATTGAGCCGATTGATTGCCGCTGCGCGGTCTGCCTCTGCCCGCGCGGCACCCGGCTCCCGAGCCGAGTCTGCCGCGATTGCGGGCGCGACATCCCACCCTGGGGATCGCCGGGGCTGAGTCCGCCCAGCGGGCGATGCGGTCTATTCGCCTGGGGTGCTACTCCGGAGGGGCCTCCTCGACTCCAGCGGCCGGTGCCCCTTCGACGGGTGAGGTCCAACGCTCATCCGCCGCGACCTTCTCGTCGTCGCCGGCCGGGTGGGCGGCATGGTGAGCCACGCGCCGGAGGTCGATGCGCGGGTTGGCGAGAAGGTCAGATGACGGACCGTCATGAGGCCGGGAGTTCCGCGGGGCAGCATGGGGGACGAACGGCGTGTCGTAGTCCTTGGTGCAACCGGCGTGACGGTCATCGACGATGCGCGGAGGTGCCGGACATGGCGAATCAGAACGGAGGACCACCGACGCTCGGGTCGGCGCCGCCCGGGCGCTCGAGCGCCCGGGTCAGGAACGCCATGTCCGACGCTCGGAAGGCGTCGAGCGCCGATCAGATGGTGGCCGATGCCGATCAGTCGGCGTCCGAGGCTGATCAGGTGTCCTCGGACATCGACCAGACGGCATCGGATCAAGATCAGACCGGCGCGGACCTCGATCAGCTGGCATCGGACCAGGACCAGGCGACGGCCGACAAGGACCGTGCGGCGCATCGCGACCTGTCCCCCGATGACGAGAAGTCATACGAGAGCTCGCGGAAGAATCGGCAGGGTGCGTCGTTCGAGCGCTTCCGCAACCGGATCCGCCGCCAGGCGACCGCGCGCGACCGGGACGAGGCAGCGACCGACCGAGATCGGATGGCGGAGATTCGCGACGAGGGAGGCCGGGGGCGGGACGCACACGCGACCGACCTGCAACTGCCGTCGAGCGAGCCTGAGGCACAGCTGCATCGCGAGCTCGAGGCCCTGCGCGCCCAGGCCGCGGCAGATCGCGTCCGGGCGGCGGAAGACCGCGCTCGGGCCGCCAGCGACCGGGCCAAGGCGGCCCGCCAGCGGGTCCGGCTCGAGGCGGAGCTGCAGGCCGCCCACCTCGACGAGCTCACCGGTGCCTACCGGCGCGAGATGGGTCGCCTGGCCATCACCAATGAGATCGGCCGCGTGCGACGAGCGGGCGGGCCGCTCGTCGTGGCCTTCGTCGACGTCGACGAGCTCAAGACGGTGAACGATCGCGACGGCCACGCCGCGGGGGATCGCGTGCTGCAGTCCGTGGTGCGAGCGATGCGGGCCCGGCTGCGCTCGTTCGACCCGATCGTCCGCTACGGTGGCGACGAGTTCGTGTGCGGACTGGGCGGCACGGACCGTGCCGAAGCGGAGCGCCGGTTCGATTTGATCGGCATCGCGATCGAAGCGGACGCCGGAGTCGGGATCAGCGTCGGGTTCGCGGAGCTCGAGCCGGGTGACACCGCAGATGGGCTGACCGAACGTGCCGATGCAGCCATGCTCGGTGTCAAGGCAGCGCATCACGCGAGGCCGTAACGTGCGCTGCGCGCGCACTGACCGTGCGCAGGTTGCGCTTCGACCCGGACCGGCGACCCTCAGTGGTGCGGCGGCGCAGCAGGCGGGTCCTTCCGGTCGTACCCGGCTCCCCAGCCCGCATTCGAGAAGGTGGGGACGAACCGGTAGCCCTGGCCCGGGACCGTGGCGATGAAGCGCGGGTGGCGGTAGTCGTTCTGGAGCTTGATGCGCAGGCTCCGGATGTGGCGATCCACGATGTTGCTTTCGGTTACGAAGTCGGTGCCCCAGATGGCATCCAGGATCTCCTCGCGCGTGACGACGCGTCCGCCGCGACTGGCGAGGAGGTACAGCAGGCTCTGCTCGATGCCGGAGAGGTGCACGACCGAGTCCCCGGCGCGCACCTGGCGACTCAGGATGTCGATCTCGATCTCGCCGAGCCGGATCGTGGGCACGATGGGACGATCGGTTCCCGACGCGCGGCGGGTGAGGACGATGGACCGGGCGAGAAGCTCCTCCGGCGAGAAGGGCACGGTCAGGATGTCGTCGACGCCGAGGTCGAACGCATGGAGCTTCGTCTTGAGGTCGCCGCGTCGCGTGAGCCCCAGGATCGGCGTCGCGCTGCGGGTCAGGTTGCTCGAGGCGCCCAGCCGCTCGAGCACCGCCAGGCTGTCGTCGTGGTCCATGTCGATCACGGCCATGTGCGGACCCCACTCCGCGAGGATCTGCTCGGCCTCGGCAAGGCTGCTCGCGGCGCGGACGGCGAAGACGCCGTGGTTCAGCGTCAGCTCGATGAGGTCCACGACGAGCGGGCGGTCATGGAGCACGAGGGCGCGGCGCGCCTCGCCCAATGGTGCGCCCACGGGTCTGATCATCCTCCGCACTCCTGACCGCGGTCCATCGACCCTCGGACTCCGCATGAGCGCACGGGCGTCGGGAGACCGATCGACCGGCGCGCCATCGCATCGCGTGTCCCAGATTCTGGCCTTGGCAGTGCGCTCACGCTGCGCGTTCGATGGCGAGCCCCGCGGCGCTCAGGCCGCCCTGCCGCGCCGAACCGGAGACGGAGACCGCGATGTCCTCATCGTTGGCAAGTGGTTGCCGTCCCCGTCGTTGTGTCGGCGAGATTGACGAGGCCGACTGGTGCCGTACAGAGGACGGCGTTGCACAGTCAACGAACGTCGCCGTGGCGTGGCGGATGTCGTCGGCGTTGGGGTGACGGACCGTCATGACACGATCGCCAACATGTCGGATGGTGAAGTCCGCTCGAGTCGCCGCCCAAGCGGCGAGCTGCGCCGGACTGGATTCGGTGTGGTCTCCGGGCCTCAATCAAGGGGCTGCACCACCATGAGTGTCGAGACCATCGTCATCGTTGTCGTCATCGTGCTGATCGTGCTCTTCGTGCTGGGGTTCATCGGGCGCGGTCGTCTACGCGGGTAGGAGCGGCTCAGAGGGCCTGGCGGTCGCGGCACACGCAACCCGTGCGTCGACTTCCGGCCGCACCGGTCCCCCTCGGGCGAAGGAGATAGCAGTGGGAACTACAGAGCTGTCCACGAAGCGGTATTTCACGAGAGACCAAGCTCGCGCCATCGCGACCGAGCTCGGGATCGACTTCGACGCACTCGGGTGCGATCTCGAGCAATTCCGCATGGGGCTCGGCGTCGAGCTCGAGCATGGGCCTCGAGACCCCGAGACCGACGTCAGTGGGGAGGATCCGATCGTCACCGGGAAGATCGCGCTTGCCCACCTGACGGAGTTCCCGGACTACTACACGCGTCTCGCCACCCTGGAGCACGAAGCGGCCGCCGACCTGCAGAAGAGGAAATAGCCCAGGCTCAGCGGCTCCGCCGCGTGACGCATCGAGCGCCGGGGCGCTGCATGCGGTCGAGGGATCCGCTCCGCTCCAGGAAGCGCACGAGCGCGAGCTCCTCGCGCCGGTCGACCGGGCCGACCTCGTCCCTGGCCGTCTGACATCGGGATTGCGGCGCCTCGGGGCGGAACAGATGCGTTTGCAGAACTCGAGATCCGGCGAGGATCGTTGCGCTGCTCCGCGAGTACTGGCGCCTGGAGGCGCGTACGTCTCGGTCGACGATGGGACCCCCGGCTTCGCTGCCGTCGACCTCGCCGCCCTGGCGGAGCTCGTGGAGTCGGGCGCGATCGGGGCCGTCATCGACCGCGTCTACCCGCTGGAACGGATCGCGGAGGCCCATCGATACGTCGAGACGGACCACAAGCGGGGCAACGTGGTCGTCACCGTCGCCTGAACGCGCGGGCGCGCGCTCGACACCTACCGTCAGTTCGCCGCAGTGATCGAGCCGAGCGAGACGGTTCAGGTCGTGAGGGCCAATCCGGCAGACGACTAACCGCCCAGCGGGTTGACGAGCATCAGCCACGGGCCGCCGACCGCGAGCAGAGCGACGAGGAAGATCGCCCCGAACACGAAGCCCAGCGTCCAGAAGTGCTTCCGCGACACGAAGCCGCTGCCGTAGTACACCGGGCTGGGACCCGTCGCGTACGGCGTGAGGATGCCCATGATGCCGAGCGTGAAGCACAGCAGCAGCGCGTAGACCTCGACGGGCAGCCCGGGGATCGCCATGCCGGCGGCGAGGAAGACCGGAAGGATGGCCGTCGCGTGGGCCGTCACGCTGGCGAACATGTAGTGGATGAGGAAGAAGAGGACGACGAGGATCACCATCACGACCATCGGAGCCAGGCCGGTCAGCGCGTCGGCGGCGCTCTCGGCGAACCAGGAGATGAAACCCACGGTGTTCAGGCCGCCGGCCAGGGTGACGAGGGTGGCGAACCACACGAGCACGTTCCACGCCGCCTTGTTGCCGGTGATGTCGCTCCACTGGACGATCCCGCTGACGACCATCAGCGAGATCACGATCAGCGCCACGAGCGTCGGGTCGACGAAGTCGCCCCCGAAGATCCAGAGGGCGAGGGCCAGGATGACGAGACCGGCCATGATCAGCTCGTTCCGCGAGACCCGGCCCATGGCCCCGAGCTCCCGGGCGGCCCAGGCGGGAACCTCCGACCCCGACTTGATCTCAGGCGGGTAGAGCTTGTAGATGATCAATGGCAGGGTCGCGAGGAGGAGCACGCCGACCGGCAGGAAGCCGACGAACCACTGCGTCCACGAGATGTCGAGGTTCGCGGTTGACTTCACGAGCTCGACCGCCAGGAGGTTCGGCGCGAGCGCGGTGAGGAACATCGAGCTCGTGACGCAGGTGGCCGCCAGCGCGGTCCACATGAGATACGAGCCGATCTTGCGCGAGGTCTCGCCCGGCTCCGAGCCGTACAGCCCGGGGATGTTGCGCACAACGGGGAACACGGTGCCGCCGCTACGGGCGGTGTTCGAAGGCGTGAACGGGGCGAGGACGAGGTCGGCAATCATCACCGCGTAGCCGAGGCCGAGCGTCCGTCGGCCCAGGACCTTGACGAGCAGGAGGGCGATCCGCCGGCCGAGGCCGGTCTTCTCGTAGCCGAGCGCGAACATGAAGGCGCCGAAGATGAGCCACACCGTCGTGTTGGCGAACCCGCTCAGGGCCCACTTCGCGGCTTCGGACGGCAGCTTGAACTCGGGGTCGGCGAGCTGCTCCGGGCTGAACACGAGGCCCAGGAGCGCCGCGATGGTGACGCCGATCAGTCCCACCGCGGCCGCCGGCACGGGCTCCAGGATGAGACCGACGATGACGGCCGCGAACAGGGCGAAGTACTGCCACGCATTGACCGACAGGCCCGCCGGCGGCGGGAT
This sequence comes from uncultured Chloroflexia bacterium, assembly GCA_963725875.1. Taxonomy (GTDB): domain Bacteria; phylum Chloroflexota; class Limnocylindria; order Limnocylindrales; family CSP1-4; genus CTSoil-043. Next base: position 29,393 of record CAVRZZ010000006.1, read on the forward strand.
GAGCGCGATGACGACGCCGACGAGAACGACGATCCCGAGCCTGGCCCACGTGGACTGCATCGGTGCCCTCCCAACCCAGGGTCTGCCATCCGGCTTGATGGGACCGGGGGACGGAGGTCCTCACCGCGACCACGCGGACGAGCAACCACGGGTCCTATGCGCCGCCTGCCGGCACGGGCCGGCGTCGACGGACATCACGATAACGCTCCACGCCACCGCCATCGCCATCGGTGCGCACGCCCGCCCCGTCAGCCGACGGCCACGGGCTCCGCAGCCCTCACGTCGTCTGCGGGCCGGACGTGCAACGGCTTGACCCCGCGGACCTGCCTCAACTCGTCGGTGCCGTACAGCACCCGGCTGATGCGGTTGCCGACCGACGCCCCGCGGGACGACCTATCCGCCGAGGACCTTGAACGCCCGGTAGACCAGCAGGGCCGGCCAGACGATGGCCTTCCCGACGGCCAGGACATGGTCCCGCCCGGACTCCGCGGACCCGAGGAAATACACGAGGGCGCCGATCATCCCGAGCCCATACACGGCCCCGCCGCCGGCCGGGGGCGCGTTCCTCCGCGACGCACCGCCCTTCCACTTCGCCATGCCTGCCGTCGCCTCGACCACCGGAGTGGTGGACGTCTCGTTCGTCGCCACGATCGTCTCCCTCTGCTGCGTTCCTCCGCGGCCCGGCTCGTCGACGCTCCCGACCTCCCGGGTGGGCCAGCCCTTGAGCGCCGCCGGCTCGCGACAGGCACATGGTGCGACGCCGCCACGTCGGGCGCCAGCCGGCCAGCCCCAATCGGCCACGGGGGGACAGCCCCCGGCTCCCAGGCGTCACCGGCCTCGCCCGCCTCTCCGCGCTCGTGCTCGTCATCCGGGCCAGCCTCGCACCGGAGCTCCGTGCCCAGGCAGCTGCAACCGCAGCTCGAGCGAGCGAAGCATCGCCACCGACGTCGACGCCTGGTCGGGATCGAGGCTCAGACCGGGGTCGGGTTGCCGCAGGCGGCCGTGCCGGTCGCCGAGCAGCGCATCCCCGGAGAACGCGACGCCGTCTGCCCGTCGCAGGACGATGCTGCCCCCCGTGTGCCCCGGGACGTGGATGACCTCGAGGCCGGCGATGACCTCGCCGCCGCCGAGGAGGATGTCGAGGGCGGGTCGCTCGAGCCGGAGCAGCCGTTCGAGGGTCGCCATCGCCCGGCGGCCATCGGCGGCCGCTCCTTCCCAGGGAGGACCGGGGCCGAGGGGGGCGCGACGCTCATGGCGCTTCGTCGACCTGCTCTTCAAGAGCACAGTGCTCGACCCCGAGCACGCCGCTCGAGGGCGATCCTCGATCTGCGACGATGCGACCGTGGAGGATGAACTGGAGATCAGGGTCCCGCGCATGAACGACGCGGCGGGCGCGGCAGCGGTCCACTACCGAAGCTGGGTGGCCACGTATACGCCACTGGTCGGGCCCGACCAGGCCGATCGGCTGACGCTCGCCGAGCGGCTCGCGCACTGGAAGTGGCTGCTCGATTCGCAGCTCCCACACGTGGGCGCCCTCCTCGCGGTCCGGTCAGCAGCCATCGTCGGGCTCGTGGAGTGGGAGATCGGCGTTGACGGCGACACGAGCGTCGGCGAGATCCACTCCATCCACGTGGCACTCGACGAGCGCGGTCGGGGAGTCGGACGGCGGCTGCTCGACGCCGCTGTCGAGGCCCTTCGCAGCCGCGGCGTGAGGCGAGCGATCCTGTGGGTCGTCGAGGACAACTCGACGGCCCGCGCGTTCTATGAGCGGCAGGGGTGGGCGTGGGATGGCACGCGCCTGGAGCGCCCGCTCGGCGGCTTCCCCGACTTCCCGTCCGTCGTCGAGGTCCGCTACGCCCTCGACCTGTCGTAGCCTCGGATCGGGTCTGTCACATTGAGTCGCGACGACACCCTGACTACGCGGCTTGCGGGACGCAGCCTCCTCCCCGCCTACCCGGGAGGCCCCTCCCGTGCCGAGCGGGGCTTGCTCGCGGTCCTCCCGGGCCTGGTTCGGCCTAGGCTGGCAGTCCCGCAGGCGCGAGGCCGAGCTGCTGCATCATCGTCAGCTGATCCATGACGCCCCAGTGCTCGCGCACGAGGCCGTCGTCGCCGAAGCGGAAGATGTCGATGAGCTGCGCGTCGACGCTCTTGCCGGTTGGCGGCGCGCCCATGAACGCACCGCGGTTTGTGCCCGTGTACCTGACGCGAGCGACGACCTTGTCACCGCTCGCGACGACGTCCTGCACATCCATGCGCATGTCGGGAAACGCCGCCACCTGCATCCGGAAGAAGGCCAGGATCCCGTCCTTCGTGGGGGCGAGCCCGGGAAGCTCCTCGTGCTCGACGACATCGTCTGCCAGGTGCCTCCCGAACCCCTCGACGTCGCCCGCGCCGAGCAGGTCGTAGAGGCGTCGCACCGTAGCTGCGTGGTCCACGTTCACGGGAACCCCCTCCCGGGCGCAGCACGCGCCCGCCCGGACGGTTCGGTCTCGCCATTGGCCCTGCGCGACGGTCGAGGCGACCGTGTGGGACGCCGCGCCGGTGGGATCCCGAAGGTTCCCGTGCCCCCCTCCCGGTCGGCGGAGTATGCACCTGGGAGTGCACGACACCGCGACGTTGCGCGCCAGGTGGGACGCTCCACCACGCGGCTCCTTCGCGACGGCTTCGAGGCGCAGGCGACCCTCGAGACCGGCTGCCGCGGGCCCGGCCCTCGCCGGCGCGCTGCCCTGCCATGCCGAGACCATCCCGAAGTGTGAGCGATGGCGCGACTGGGATGGGGGCGCGGTCGAGGATGCCGTCCTGGTCCGCGCGTTGATCGAGGCAGCTGGCCGCGGAACACGCCGCGTGCCTGCGCATCGGCGACCCGGAGCCATCGGTAGCACCTGAACGTGTAGACCGACGAGAGCTGCGACGAGAGCTGGGCCGCAATCGGGGCGTGCGCCGCGACTATCCTGAGCCGGCACGATGGGCGTGGGTGCCCGCCGCCCACCCGTGACCGGCCGAAGGGACACCCGGTGAGCACGCCTCGACCCCGCATGAGCATCGTCCTGGCTGCCTGGACGTTCGTCCTGGCCCTGTCCCTGTTGCCCACCGTCATCGCCCAGGAGGTCCTGGGCCAGACGGTCACTGCCGACATGAAGGCCGGCAGCTCGGTCGTCCTGATCGCGGCGGGCCTTGTCGTGACCATGGGCTGGACGTCCATGCGGCCGCTGCGTCCACTCCTGCTGCTCTTCCTCGTCCTGCTGGGCACGCAATGGTTCGTCCACACGCAGGTGGACAGCCTGCCCATCTTCAGGACCTGGCTCCGCGATCCCTCGTTCGCGGTCTACATGCCGGCCGAGCTGCTGCTGAACCTGATCGTGACGCTGGCGGTCATCGTCCTGCTGTTCGTCCTGAAGCGGGATCGTCGGGCGTTCTACCTCGCGAAGGGCGACCTGTCCGCCCCGGCGGAGCCCATCGGCTGGCTGTGGGTGAAGCCCGGCGACCGGTGGAACACGGTCGGGCGCAACCTCGCATTCTTCATCAGCCTGGGCACGCTGGCGTTCCTGGTCCTCTCCGGGCAGCCCTCGGCGGACACCGTCGTGCGGGCACTGCCGTTCCTGCCGGTGGTCCTCCTGGCCGCGGCCCTGAACGCCTTCAACGAGGAGGTGACGTACAAGGGCTCGTTCCTGTCCGTGCTGGTGGAGCCCGTGGGCTCGCGCCAGGCGCTGCGGATGGTCGCGGCCTACTTCGGGATCGCCCACTTCTACGGCGTCCCCTACGGCGTCATCGGCGTGCTGCTGGCCTGGTTCCTGGGCTGGATCCTGGCGAGGTCCATGCTGGAGACGCGCGGCCTGACGTGGGCCTGGTTCATCCACTTCGTGCAGGACGTGCTGATCTTCGGGTTCATGGCGATCGGCGCGATCACGCCGGGGGGGAGATGAGCCGCAGGCATGCCCCGGCGGTGACGAGCGCCCGGATACGAAGCCCGAACGGTGGCCCCATGGTGACCAGCGAGGCAGGCGGGTCCCCTGCCCGGTTCCCGGCCGTCACCGGTCGCTCGCTCCTGGGCGTGGAGCTGGCGCTTCCGCGCGACTTCCCGGCCGAACGGATCGGACGCGCGGCGCTCGCCCGGTGGGCGGCACCTCGCGCTTCACGACTCGTGCTCCGGTCGCTACTCGGCCGAGCCGAGGCTGATCAGCAGGTCGTCGCGCTCGTCGTGGACATCGCCGACGGCGCCAACATCAGCATCCGGACTGGACGCCAGGGCGGCTGCCCTGATCCACTCGATCGTCACCGGCCACGCCCTGGTCGACGGCAACAAGCGGCTCGGCCGGGTCGCGGTTCGCCTGCTCCATCGGCTGAACGATCGAGACCTGCGCGCTCCGATCGACGACGCGTGCGACCTGGTGGTCGCGGTCGCCGACGGGTCGCTCCGGGATGTGGCGCCGATCGCGGCGATGCTCCGCGCCTGGTCGTCGGAGCTCGGCAGCGCGGGCTGACTCGAGGTTCGACGACCGGCTGACCGGCCCGCGGTCCGGGTGATCGCGGTCCGGGCCCCGAGAGCCCCGACGCGCCCACGCGGGCCGAGCCGGGCCCGGACGGCGGCCGTGATCGTGACGCTCGGCACGATCGACGGCCGGGGCGCGCGTGGCACAGTCGGCCGGCAATGACGTCCGTTTCCCAGGACCCCCCGCCCAACGCCGGGCCCCGCCCGCCGGTCGCGACGCCCGACGCCGTACCCCGCGCGCGGGGGCCACTCCCCATGGCGACCGCCGCCAGGCTCCCCGGGCCCGGCGGCGCCGTCGCCTTCATGCGGCGGCAGCAGCGCGACTGGAACGTGACGGTCGTCCGGACGTCGCTCGACCGGCTCGCCTACCAGATCGTCTTCCCGTACCTGTCGGTCTACATCGTCGCCCTGGGCGCCAGCGCGACCCAGCTCGGGCTCGTCAACAGCCTCGGCCTCGCCGCCGCCGGCCTCGTCAGCCCGTTCATCGGCTGGCTCATCGACCGCCACGGCCCGCGCTCGTTCTACCTCGCCGGCATCGGGCTCCTCGCCGTCTCGTACCTGGCCTACGCGGTCGCCCAGAGCTGGGCCATGGCCATCGCGGCGATGGTCGCCTACTGGCTCGGCTACTCGATCAGCGGTCACAGCTGCGCCACGATCTGCGGCAACTGCCTGGTGAACCGCGATCGGGCCACCGCGATGATGGTCTGCGAGACCGTCGGCGCCGGGGTCCTGGGCATCGTCGGGCCGCTGGTCGGCGCGTTTGTCGTCGCCTCGTCGGGCGGCGTGGACCCCGACGCCATCCGCCCGCTCTTCGTCATCGGGCTGGGCATCACCGTCGTCACGTTCGTGATCGTGCTCACCCAGCTCTCGCCCCAGCGTTGGTCGAGCGGCCTCGCCCGCGGGGCGTTCTTCGGCGACCTCCGCGTCGTCGTGCGCGGCCGGCACCGCGGGCGCTGGCTCGTGATCGCCGGGGTCGGGCAGCTGCCGATGGGCATGGTCTTCGCCTTCTCGCAGGTCTATGCCTACGAGGTCAAGGGCGCCGACGCATTCGTCCTCGGGGCCATGGCGGCCGCGACGGCACTGGTCTCGATCGCCCTCGCCATCCCGCTGGGCCGGCTGGCCGACCGGATCGGCCGCAAGACGGTGCTCTTCCTGACGATCCCGCTGTTCGTCCTCTCGAACGTCGTGCTCATCTGGGCGCCGACGCCGGCGTTCCTCGTTGTCGCCGGCGGCCTCCAGGCGTTCTTCTACCTGGGCGGCCCGGTCCAGGCGGCCATGGAGCGGGAGCTGGTGCCGGCCGACCAGATGGGCCGGTGGATCGGGATCGCGCGGATCGTCCGCCTGCTCATGAGCGCCGCAATGGCCCTCGTGGCGGGGCTCATCTGGGACGGGGTCGGCCCGGCGTTCGTCTTCCTGGCCTACATCGCGATCGACCTGCTCGTCCGCGTGCCGCTGCTCGCGACGATGAGCGACACGCTGGGGATGACGCCGACGCCGGTGCCAGTGGCGCCCAGGCCCGACTGATCCGGAGGTGACCTGTTTGCGGGTTGCGGTGGCCTCTGGCTCGAATTCCGGCGAGAAGTCGAGCTCCCGGAACGGCCCGTACGCGGCGCCCATGTTCCAGCAGAGCACCTTCACGCGGGGATCGTGGCACCGGGCCGTGCCAGCTCTTCTGGCACGGCGGTGAAGTCCCGGTGAAGCGCGGATGCAGCGACAGGTGAACGGGAGGTGAGCTGCGCACAGTAGGCTCTGACAAGGATGGTGAAACGTCAAGACATCTTGACGTTCTCGGGCGCTCACGATAGTCTCGCGACACATGCCGGAGGTCGCACGATGGCACGGTCCCCCAACACGCCGCCCGGCGAGACGGTCCGACGCCTCGCCGCCGTGGAGGCACGGATTCGTCGGCTCCAGCGCGAGCGTGAGCGGCTCATCAGGGAAGCCCGCGTCGAGCGAGCGTCGTGGCAGACGATCGCCGCCGCCCTCGGGGTCAGCCGCCAGGCCGCCTGGGAGGCCCACCGTGAAGGGACTGCCGTCGTCGCGCAGATCCGGGCGCGGAGCACGCTGTCCGATGAGGCGGCGATGGCCGTCGTCGGGTCCACGCTCCGCGAGGTACGTCGCGAGCCTCCTGGCTGATGGGCCCGGCGCCGGCCAAGCCGGCGCGAATCATCATCGACGCCAACCTGCTTGTCTCCGCGGCGATTGCGTCGGGACGCAGAGGCGGCTCGGTGCTCGGGCGCACGGTCGATCGGGCACTCGCGGGCGAGGTCACGGTTATCACGTGCCCGTCCCTGCTCTCGGAGGTGTGGCGGGTGCTCCGCAGCCCGCGGCTCGCGCGATGGGTCGATCCGGAGCAGGTCTTCGGAGTGATGCAGTGGATCATCGGGGGCTCGACGATCGTGGGCGACCCGGACACGATCCTCCCGCTGTGCCGCGATCCGGCCGACGAATACCTGGTGGCGCTCGCCGGGCGCGAGGCTGCGACGATCGTCACGGGTGACGGCGATCTCCTCATCCTCCGTGGCGTGGGGGTCGCTGTGATGACCGTCGGCGAGTTGGCGGCCGCGATGCTGATGGATCCGTGACGGCACGGGGCCAGGTTCGTCCGCCTGCGTCAAGTTCGTGGTCCCCGCGCAGCGCTGGTCCAGACCCGGGCCTGCCCGGTCTCGGACGCGACCGCGAGACCCACGTTCCGGGCGCGCCACCGTCAGGCGAGCGTCTCCGGGTAGACGTTGCCGACCTCGAGGACGTCCCACGTGTCGCCCCGGCGACCGAGGACCAGGTTGATCGTCCAGCCGGGGCGAGCAACCGCGCTCGCGGCCTCGGGGACCTTGATGGGGCCGATCCCGTCCAGGAACCAGATCCGGCCGGGAGCCACGCGCTCGATGACGAGGAAGTCATCCACGATCTCGTCGAACTCCGGGCCCGCGGCGCGGCGCGGTGGCTCGGCATTGACCCGCGCGATGCCGTCGAGCAGATCTCCCAGGCGCTCGGCGGCCGGGAGGTCCACGGAGGCGGTGGCGATTCCGCCGAGCGCCTTCCTCGCGGCGGTCGGCGTGAGCTCGCGCTCCGCGGCCAGCCACTCGACGAACCCGCGCACGTCCTCGACCGTGCGGGCGACCTCGGCCTCGGGCATCGCCACCTTGCGAATGAGGAAGTAGCCGAGGAACTCGTCCAGGTACCCGGCGAGCTCGCGAGCTCCGAACATGCGGCTGAAGCACGTCTCGTCGCCGGCGTCGAAGGCGGCGGACCAGCGGTCCCGGTCCGCGCGCGCCAGGTTCTGGTACGCGTAGCCATCGAGGCCGTGACGGAGCAGCTCGAGCGACCCGCCGACCTCGCGGACGCGTCGCCTGCCGCCGGCCAGCTGGGCCAGGTAGGCCTCCATCAGTGTCTCGATCGAGCGGCGCGGCACACGGGCGCGCGAGGCTGGCTTCGTCATCGCCGCCCACGATAGAGCGTCGGGCGTCCGTCGTCCGACGCGTCGCCTCCGGCCGCCGTCCGTGAACCGCGAGCGAAGGCGCGCCTGAGCGGCGGATGAACGTCGCGCCGTAGCCTCGGTCGGTGTGGCAGGCCGCTCACCAGGCGGTCGGCGCCCGGGCTCTCAGGATGTATTCATTCTAGAAGGTCTTTGTTATCATGTGGGAGGTCGAGGGTACCGAGGAGTTCGTCGCCTGGTTCGAGGCCCTCGATCACGAGGAGAAGGTGCGCGTCGAGGCAACCATCGAGCATCTCGAGCATCTGGGACCTGGGCTTGGCCGGCCGTGGGCCGACAGCCTCCGTGGAACCAGGATCAAGGAGCTGATCCCGCGCGGCGGTCATCTCCGGATCCTGTTCCGGTTCGACCCGCGGTCCGTCGCCATTCTCCTGGTGGGCGGCGACAAGGCCCGCCGGTGGGCAAGGTGGTACGAAGAGATGATCCCGGTCGCGGAGGACCTGTACCGCAGCTACCTCGACGAGCTCCGAGAGGAGGGCCTCATCCGATGAGGGTGAACCGCCTGGCGCACACGCGGGCGCGGCTCATGGCCGATCCCACGTTCGCGGCGGACGTGGCACGGGAGAATGCGGTGATGGCCGAGCTCGACCTGGGGCAGGCTCGCCGGGCGACCCTGATGACCCAGGAGGACGTGGCGGCCGAGATGCGAACGACCCAGGAGAACGTGTCGCGCATCGAGCGCCAGCGCGACGTCCGGGTCTCCACGCTGGTCGCGTTCATCCGGGCTCAGGGCGGCGAGGTCGAGATCACCGCCGTCTTCGACGGCACCCGGGTCAGCCTCCTCCGCCCGGTCGAATCAACGTAGAGCCGTCAGCCCGCCACGCTTCTCGTGCGGGGTCCGGGCAACCGGTTGGACATCACCGCGCCTTGATGCGATGATGCATCCATGAGCAGGGTGCGAACGACGCTGACCGTGGATGAGGAGGTCCTCCGCGCCGTGAAGGTGCGGGCCGCTCGCAGCGGCAAGGGCGACAGCGAGGTCATCGAGGAAGCGCTGCGCCGCGATCTTGGCCTCGATCTCCTCGAGCGCCTGTGGGACAGGAACCAGCTGACCGAGCCGGCGGCGCTCGCGCTGGCCGTCGAGGCGCAGCACGCAACGAGACCCCGGCGACCCTGACCCGATGCGCGCCGTGCTCGACGTCAACGTCCTTGTGTCCGCGCTGCTCTCGCGCGGCGGGGCCCCGGCGCGGCTGCTGGTCGCCTGGCAGCAGGGCGGCTTCGAGCTGGAGGTCTCGCCGCTCCTTCTCGCCGAGCTCCAGCGGGCGCTGGGCTACCCCAAGCTGCGGCGCGTGATCCCCGCGGACGACGCCGAGGAGTTCGTTGCCTGGCTGACACGCTCCGCGACGGCCGTGGACGATCCGGCGGGACCACCGCCTGCGCGGTCGGTGGACCCCGGTGACGACTACCTGGTGGCGCTCGCCGCGGCCCAGGGGGCCGTGCTCGTCTCGGGGGACGGACACCTCCTGGCGTTGGCCGCCGACCTGCCCATCCAGCCCCCGGCCGCCTTCCTGCAGGTGGTCGAACGGCACCTCGCGGACTAGGTTCGGCGCCGCGCTGCTCCGGGTACCCCCGCAGCCCGTGGATCATCGCTGCGGGCGTGCCGGTCAACCTGTCACAGGTTGGTCCGAGGATCGGGGCGTGACGACAACCGAGCTGCCCCCGCACCCCGCCGATCTGGCCGCCGCGCCCGCCTCGCCCGCGCCGCGGCGGATGACGGATGCGCCGCTGCCGGCGTACGAGAGCCACTCGTCGATCTCGGTGTACCGGGCGTGCCCGCTGCGGTACGGCTTCCGGTACGTCGAGCGTCGGCCGGGCGAGGTCAGCCCGGGCCAGTTCGCGTTCGGGAACGCCGTCCACAAGGCGTTCGAGGCCTTCGGGCTCGCGCGCATCCGCGCCCGGGTCGAGGGCACCGCCGAGCCCGGAACCGACATCCTCCAGGCGGCGCTCGACCGGAAGCTCGCCACATCGGGGCTGGCGCCCGCCGAGATCGAGGAGGCGCGGCGGCGCGCCGTGCCGGTCCTGGGGCGATTCCTGGAGCTCGAGGCCGTGACGTCGGCTGAGCCGGTCGCGGTCGAGCTGGGGTTCGGGGTGGACGTGACGCTCCCGGGCGACGGCGCGGGATCCGCCGGCCCGGGTGGCGCTGGTGTGCTGGAGGCCACCGTCCGCTTCGTCGGCTACGTCGACCGCGTGGACCGGGCGCCCGACGGCTCGACCGAGATCGTCGACTACAAGACCGGGCGGCCCCGCACCCGGGCCGACGTCGACGCTGACGCGCAGCTCACGGCCTACGCCTTCGGCTGCGCCCGGGGCGGCCTGCGCGACCCGGCCACCGGCGAGAGCCTCCCGCCGGCGTCGCGCCTCGGCCTCTACTTCGCGGAGTCGGGCGAGCTCGCGTGGACGACCCGCAGCGACGAGCAGCTCGCCGCGTTCGAGGCCGGCCTCGCCGAGACGGTCCGGCGCATCCGCGCCCGTGCCTTTGCCGCCCGGCCGGCTCCCTGGCGCTGTCGCTGGTGCGAGTACCGCCACGAGTGCCCGGAGGTCAGCCCCGACGCCCCAGTCCGACGTGACACTCCAACTGGACCGGTTCACGAGCCGACCCCACGCTCATGCCACTACGCCGGGCGGCCGCTGGCCGAGGACCTTCAGCCAGCCCGCGCAGCTGGCGCCCTCGAGCCACTGCGGCTCCGTCAGGCCCTCGAGGTCCGCACCCGAGAGGAACCCTGATACGTAGGGCCATAACGGGCCGGTGTCCAGCGACGTCCAGCGCGCCAGCAGCGTGCCGTGGACGCGCCTGGCACCGGGGACGTCGCCGACCAGGACGGCGCACGCCACCTGGCACGCGAGGACCATGAGGATGTCCGACTCGGCGCGCTGCTCCTTGAGGCTCTCGAGGGAGCCGGCGAGCAGCCGCCGTCCGCCCTCGAGATCGCCCTCGCGATACCGGTTCATCGCGTGCGCGGCGTCGATCTGCGCCAGGCCGATGCCGGATCCAACGGCCTCGTTCCATTCGGTCGCGAACCGCCGCAGCTCCTCGTCCTCGCCCAGCGCGCCCCACGCCAGGGCCAGGTACTTGTGGCGGGCTGCGCGCGCGACCCACAGGCGCACGCTCGCGTCAACCGCGCTCTGGAGGGACGACTCGAACCAGTCGGCGGCCGAGTCGAACTGCGCCGACCAGTAGTGGGTCATGCCTCGGAGGGAGTCGTTGGCCGCCCGTGCCGCGGCGTCTGGGCTCGGAAGTGCCTCGCAGGCCCTGAGCGTGTCCCGGAACCGGCTGCGCCGCAGCAGGATTGCCGCCTGGAGGCGGGTGGCTGCCGCCTTGAACTCGGGGGTGCCGTCCGAGACCGAATCAAACGCCGCCTGAGCGCCCGTGAGATCCGCGGCGACGTCCAGGATGTCGCCGAGATAGAGCCCCAGCAGGTCGCGAAGCTCCTCGGTCAGGGCAGCCTTCCATGCCTGTGCCACAACCTCGGGGGCAATCGGCTTCGCCGTGCGGAGGTTCCGGAGCGCGGCACCACAGGCGGTGCCTAGAGCCTCAACCGCCGGTTTGCCGGAGTCGGCCAGGCGGGCCTCAACCTCGAGCAGGGTAGTCAACCCGCCGGCCTGCTGGACGCGCCAGAGCAGGAGGGGCAGCCGGCGCGGCACGATCCCGGAGTCCTTCACCAGGCTGGCGACCAGCAGGAGCGCCCTGGCCCGGTCCTGTGCCCCCACCAGGCCCGTCTCGGATTCAACCAGCACGGTATCCGTCAGCCAGTCGGCGGCCGCGACCCTGGCCTGGACCCAGCGATCGTCCGTCCAAGTGTCCTGGAAGGGATCCCTGAAGGCGATCACCGACTCCCGCAGTCTGTCGTGGATGCGGTACGGCAGCCACGGCGAGGTGGTGCTGCCGACCAGGTGGCGGGTGAGGAACCGGTCGACGTCCGACGGCAGCGCCTGCGGGACGAGATGCGCCAGGAGCCTCGCATCGAACGAGCCGGCGACGGCCGCCGCGGACAGCAGGTTGCGCTCGGCGGGGAGAAGGTCCCGCAGGACACGGCCAACCAGCTCCGGGAACGGCACGCTGAAGTCCGCCGGGCTGGGGTCCGTGCCCCGGGCCTGGATCTCGTCGAAGTAGTCGGCGGCGAGGTCGAGGAAGTAGGGCAGGCCTTCGCTCGCCTCGGAGATCGCGCGGCGGACCGGTTCCCGGATCAAGGGGGTTCCGTCCAAGACGCGGCAGTTCACGAGGTAGCGCTCGCGGTCCTCCCAGCCCAGCCCGCCGAGCAGGTGCTGCGTGGGGTCGTGGGTGACGCCGGTCGCCAGCCCCGGCCAGCAGCCCGTGCCGCTGAAGGTCAAGCTCGCGCGCTTGTGCTCCGACGCCCAGTCCAGCCGGTCGCGACCGAGTACGACGAACAGGACGTTGGGCATCAGGTAGACCAGCCGCGTCACGAGGTCCTCGAGGCCGCCCTTGCCTGAGCTCCCGCGCTGGAGATCCTCCCATGTGTCGAGGAAGATGACGACGTCGGCGGCGCTACCGTTGTCGAGGCGCTTGAGCTGTGACTGGTGAAGGTCCCAGGCGAGCAGGTGGGGCAGGTAGGCCAGGACCTGGTCGAGGTCACGTTCCTGGGAGATCTTCTCGAACAGCGGACACCCCTGGAGCAGCATGCGTTCGTTCACCCGGCCGATCACCTCTCGCACCGCGAGGGTTCCGAGACGGCGCCCAACGCCGATCAACCCGAAGGTGGAGGCGTCGAGGACCGTCTCTACCGTGGCCTGGATGTTGTCGCCGACCCCCCAAGCCTCGCCGGCCTTCCGGAGGCGTGCGAATTGGTCGGGGATGGCACGAAGCGCCACCCCGGGGTGGCGCTGCTCCCAGTAGCCGGCGAAGGCAAGGTCGAACGCCCGCCACGTGCCAAGGTCCGCCAGGGCGGACCTGATCCTGAGCAGCAGCTCCTCGATGCTGCGATCGCGTCCCGCGTCGAAGTCGACGGTGATCGATCGAGTCGCAGCTCCCTCGGGACTGAACTCGCCCTCACGAAACCGGCGGTCGAGCTCCGTCGCGAGCGCCGACTTGCCCATCCCGCCCATCCCGTAGAAGGACAGGACGTTCCACCTGGGTGCCCCGAGCTCCGCGATCAGTCCGGCATTGCTCGAGGCCGCGCGCACGGCATCCAGGCTGTCGGCGAAGGCATGCGCCTGTTCAACCCGGTCGGTGAAGATGTCCTGCGCAGATCTTCGCCGGCTGACCCTCCGGGCGAACAAATCGTCGAGGCCCATTCCCGACCCTCCCGGAGCCCCGGATGCTGGGGACTGGGCAGCGCCGACAGTGCCGACGGTGCACGGGGCCAACAGGCCCGATCGGTCACTGCATTCTAGCCACCAGCTTCGGCGTCAACCGAACCTGCTTGAGGGTTCCGGCGCCGGGGAGCTACGGCACGGACCCCGACCACAGGCCCCGCCCGGCGTCGCGTGCGGCACGCTGGGCCGCCCGGAGCACGTCGGCATACCGGACGTCCGGCGGGTACGTCGACACCTGGGCGTAACCCTCGGCGACGAGGGCGAGGTTGACGAAGGTCCAGGTCCCGTCCCGCTCGACCCAGGCGTTGCGAAGGAGCCGCCCGTACTGGTCGCGTTCAGAGACGTCCTTCTCCAGGACGATCCGGCCGCCCGCCAGGAGCGTTGCGTTGGCGGCCGTGGCCGCCTCGGCGTACGGATCGGGCGTCGCCGGCGAGCTCGCGTTGAGCTCCGGCGTGTCGATGCCGATGTAGCGGACCCGCTCCTCGGCGCCGCCGACCCTGACCCGGATCGTGTCGCCGTCCACGACGCGGACGAGCGTCGCCTCCTGCGTGGGCCCGGTGGGGCGGTCCGGGGCGCCGGGAACCGGTGCCGGGGTTGTGCCGCCCTGGCCGGACGCGGGCCCGGACCCCGGACCGGACCCCGCCCCGGGGTTTCCGGTCGCGCCCGGCACCTGGCTCCCGCCCCCGCACGCCGCGACGGCGAGGGCGGCGGCGAGCGCGAGGCTGGCGAGGCTCGACCGTCGGCGTGGCAGGCTCATGCAACCAGTTTCGGGCCTGCAGGCCCCGGCCGCGCGCGCTCCCGGCAGGCGTGCGGCCGGCGGCCGGGGGCCTCGTTCAGTGCTCGTCGAAGAGCTCGGATTCGAGGATCGCGTCGAAGTTGATGGCGGCGTCGCACTCGGAGCAGATGGGCGGATCCCAGTCCCCGCGGGCTGCAGGTCCGTCCGGCCGCAGGTCGAGCAGGCGAAGACCTCGTGGACCACGCCGAGGGCGATGCCGGCGAGGGAGAGGAGGGCGTCCTCGTCGCGGGTCGCGAGGGCGTCCTCGTCGCGGGTCGCGAGGGCGTCCTCGTCGCGGGTCGCGAGGGCGTCCTCGTCGCGGGTCGCGAGGGCGTCCTCGGCGCGGGTCGTCCGGGCACCCGCCGGCCGGCGTCGCCTCCTGCCGGCGAGCCCGGCGGAGCACCTCACTCGGCGACCTGCGAACACCGCGCGTCGAGCCTCATGCGGTGATCATCGCCCGGCTTCGTGCCACCTTGCCCGGCACGGCGGTTCGCGCTCCCCGCGGCGCTCATGGCAGCCGGATCACGGCGGGCGTCTCGCAGAAGCCGAAGGCAGGCGGGCGGTGAGCAGGAGGCCCTGCACCGTGCCCGAGCCGGGCGGGACGAAGGCGGGTTGGGTTGGCCCAGGATCCACGATGGTCTCCCTCCTCGGCGGACGGCGAAGGGCAGCGGGCCCAGCACGCTCGCCCTGCCTCCTAGTCCCCGGCCGGCCTCCGCGGCGCCCGCTGCGCGTGCTCGATCGCGGTGAGGCGATCGGCCAGGCACAGGACGAGGTCGAGGAGCTGTGCGTTGCTGTAGAGATCCCTTCGGGGTCCGCACTGGTCGATCGTCACCGAGCTTCCGTCCTTCGACCCTTTGAGTGACGCGAGCACCACGCCGGCCTCCGCCGGCGGTCGATGCGAGCGGTCCGCCGCTTCGCACAGGGCAGTGCGGCGGTCGACGCCGCGTCGCGGGTCGGCGGAAAGCAGGGCATCGCGCTGCGCGGCCGAAAGCCCGGGCTCGGGCGGGGGCCCACCCTCCCGGATGACGATCCGGAAGCTCTCGACCGTCCGATCAGCCCGTCGCTGATCCACCTCCCCAGCGCCGCGCGCGACCGGCTGCCCATCGCCGACCTCCTCGGCAAAGAGCAGCAACAGGGTGACGGTACCGTCGCGGACCGGTGCGCCGCGCGGCCGCCCGTCATCGTCGGTCGGCTGGAACGGATCGGCGATGACCTGCCCGGCCGGGACCACGATCAGGCGCCCGAAGCGATCGATCGCCGCCCCGGGCCCGACGACGACCGTGACCTGCCCGTCGTCAGCAGCCGCGGTGACGTCGAGCCCGGAGAGCGTGCCATAGCCGACCGCCATGCGGGCCAGGCGCTGGAGACTCCCACGCTGGTAGTCCTGTTCGAGCCGTAGGTCGTCGGGGCCAAGGAGCTGGCCACTGAAGTAGTTGAGTCGCGTGGGGGCCTGGGGATCCATGGCGATGTCTCCTCGGGTGCAGGCGCTGGGTCAGCCGGTCGAGTATCGCGGTCGTGTCGAGCCGCCTGGTCCAGGGGAGGTGACCGACAAGCGCGATCCGACTCCGGCGAGCGCATCGCCGCGACTATCCTGAGGCGAGGCGCGTGCGAGCCGGCCCCCTGGCCCGCCGTCGCCGTGCCGCTCGCCGCGCGGAGAACCTGCGATGACCGACCTTGTCTTCCCGCCGTCGTTCCTGTGGGGCGCGGCGACGGCGGCCCACCAGGTCGAGGGCGACAACACCACCAGCGACTGGTGGGACTGGGAGCGGCGTCCGGGCACGCCGTGCGCCGACCGGAGCGGCGTCGCCTGCGACCACTACCGTCGCTACCCCGAGGACGTCGCATCGCTCGCGAGCCTGGGGCTGAACACCTACCGGTACTCAGTCGAGTGGGCGCGGATCGAGCCGGAGGACGGCTCCGTCGCCCAGGGTGAGCTCGACCACTACCGGCGGATGACCGACACCGTGCGCGAGGCGGGCATGGCGCCGATGGTGACCCTCCACCACTTCACGCTCCCCCGCTGGGTGGCAGCCCGCGGCGGGTGGCTCGATCCCCACACGCCGGCCCGGTTCGCCCGCTACTGCGACACCGTGGTGCGGGCCCTGGGCGACCGCGTGGACTGGTACTGCACCATCAACGAGCCGGGGGTCGTGGCGTTCGGCGGCTATCTCGGGGCCCTCGACTTCCCGCCGGGAACGACCGACGCGGGATCGTGGGAGCGGGCGACCGAGGGGCTGATCGAAGGCCACCGGCTCGCGCTGGCCGCAGTGAAGGCGGCGCGGCCGTCGGCCAGGGCCGGCGCGACCCACTCGATGCACGAATGGGAGGCCGACGAGGGCGGGCGCCCGATGATGGAGTACCTGCGGCGCCGGAACGAGGACGTCTTCCTGGAGGCCTGCGAACTGGACGACTTCGTCGGCGTCCAGACGTACACCCGGGTCCCGGTTCGGCTCGGCGCCGCGACGACGACGCTCCTCTGGCTGGCACTGCGCAGCCGCCGGGTCACGGGGCTCGTGGTGCCGCCGTTCATCCGGCGCTCGGCCAAGGACCCCACCGGCAACGCGCTCCCCGGCGTCCGCCGGACGCAGATGGGCTACGAGTTCCGGCCCGAGGCCGTCGCGGCCACGATCCGGCGGGTCGCCGCGCTCCTGCCGGGCAAGGACATCATCGTGACCGAGCACGGCGTGGCAACCGACGACGACGCTGAGCGGGTCGAGTTCATCGACCGCGGCCTGCGTGCGATCCACGCCGAGGTCGAGGCGGGC
Source organism: uncultured Chloroflexia bacterium (assembly GCA_963725875.1). GTDB lineage: Bacteria > Chloroflexota > Limnocylindria > Limnocylindrales > CSP1-4 > CTSoil-043. The sequence goes on from CAVRZZ010000006.1 coordinate 46,186, forward strand.
CTCCCGGTCCGCGGCTACCTCCATTGGAGCGCGCTGGACAACTTCGAGTGGGCCCTCGGCTACGGGATGAAGTTCGGGCTGATCGGCGTGGACCGCGCGACGCTCGAGCGCACGGTCCGCCCGTCGGCGCGCTTCCTGGGCGAGGTCGCCCGGACCGGGCGGCTGGGCCGCGGAGGCCGCCGCAGCCGGGGTGCCTCCGGCCCGCTCGTGATCGCGCCCGACGATCGATCGGGCCGCCGACCGGTGCGGGCGCCCGCTCGGTCTTTCCGCCCGGTCGACGCTGCGTCGCCCCTCCGGCCGTGGCCCCTCGGTGATCAGGCCAGGCCGCGCCCGGCCACCAGGACGTGCGCTGGGTCGTACACCGCGGCGAGGGCGCGGAGACGGTCCAGCACCTCCGGCGTGTAGACGCGCCGGAACCGAACGGCGTCCACCCCGGGCGCGAAGTTGGGCAGCGCGCCCGGCGCGGTCCAGGGCGCCATCGCCTCGCGGAGCGCGGCGCCATGCGCGGCCACCGCCCCGCCGGCCGGGGGCGCGGCGATGCCCACCGAGAAGAGACTGAACGCGGCATCGCGGCGGCAGAAGGCGCTGGGCGTCGCGCCCTCGGCCGCGACGGCGCCACCGAGCTGGCGCACCTCTACGACGATCTGGGGCGATCCCGATCCCGGCCCTGCCTCCGCCACCAGCCGCTCGGCCGCCTCCACCGGGAAGCCCGAGAGCAGGGCATGCCCCTCGTGCGCCGGGAGCGGGTCCACCGGGTCGGAGTGGATCCGGCCCAGCGACGCGTACGGCATCATCCCGACCGCGTCGATGATCATCGGCCCCGCGGCGCGCATGGGCGCGAGCACCTGCGCACCCCGCGAAGGATCGCCCGCCCAGGCGAAGCGCACGGCCACGGTGAGCCGGCCGGCCAGCGGCTCGGGGACGCCGGCCATCGGGGGCAGCTGGAGGAAGGCGATCGACGTCGTCGCCTCCGGGGGCAGCGTCGCGCACCAGCGGCTCCATGCCGCCATGACGTCGGCCGCCTCGGCACCGTCGAAGTAGAGCGCGCCGGCGTAGAGCTCCGGGATCGGCAGCAGGTCGAACTCGATCGCGGTCACGATCCCCAGGGAGCCCTTGCCGCCGCGCAGCCCCCAGAACAGGTCGGGGTGCTCCGTCACCGTGGCCCGCAGGGCTCGTCCGTCCCCGGTGACCACCTCGATCGCGCGCACCCGGTCGGCGGCGAGGCCGTGGGTGCGGGCCAGCGGCCCGTGGCCGCCGCCGGTCGTGTACCCCACGACGCCAACCCCGGGCGACGAGCCGGCCAGCGCCGCAAGCCCATGGGGAGCAGCAGCGTCCAGGACCTGCTGCCAGGCCACGCCCGCACCCACCCGGGCCCACCGTTCTTCGGGGTGGACGGTGCACTCGGTGAGCCGGGCCGTGCTGACCAGGATGGCATCCGCCAGGTCGGCCCAGGCGCCGTGGCCCGTGCACTGGACCGCGACCGGGATCCCGTGCGCGGTCGCGAAGCGCAAGGTCCGGCCGACATCCTCGGCATCTGCGGCCGCCACCACGGCCAGCGGGGTGCTGGGCACCGACACGTTCCAGGGTGTCGCCAGTACGGCGTAGTGGGCGTCGGCGGGGACCGCGATGGAGCCCACCTGGGCGGCCAGCTCGGCCAGAAGCGCGGACTGCTGGTTCGACATCGACGGCTTCCTCTGGTCTTCGGGACGCTGGCCACGTGGGCGCGAGCACGATGCCGCCGGGCTGGCGGCGCGATGGGCAACGACGACGCCCTCACGAGGTCGATCGGACAGGCAGCGTACACCGCCTTCCGTCGCCACGGCGCTCAGCCTTGCCGAAGTCGCTTCCAGCCATGGGCCACTGGCGCGGCCTCGGCGAACGGCAGGCCCGGCCCGAGGTCAGGCCGGGTCGCGGCGCATGAACCAGATGCGCGGCCCGCCGTCCGGCGCGTTGGCCTCGCGCGTGACGCGGAACCCGAACCGCTCGTACAACGGCACGTTGGCGGGCACGCCCGTCTCGAGGATCAGCGGCAGCCCGTCGCGCTCCGCCCGCCCGATCGCGAAGCGCAGCATCGCGCCGCCGATGCCTCGGCCGTGCGCTGCCGGCTCCACGGCGACCTGGTCCAGCAGCCAGCGCGGTCCCGGCGGGACCATCGACCCGATCCACTCCCAGAATCGCTCGTAGCGCTCGCCGCCGTCCGGGGTCAGCGTTGCGAGCGCCGGCGCGACCGCGGCGGCGATCTCCTGCTCCCGCTCGGCGCTGGCCGGCGGCAGCAGGCTCATCACGCCGAGCTCCCCGCCGGCCGCGTAGATCCACCCCTCGCCGGCGTACGGGGTGTCGACGATCTCGAACATCGCCCGGACGCGCGCCGGCAGGTCATCGTCCGAGGCCAGGGGCCAGGTGACCATCGGGTCGGCCGCGAACGCCCGGGCGAGGACCCCGGCGAGCACGGGGATCTCCGAGGCGGCCGCGAGCCGAACGGGCACGGGCCTGGGGAGATCGACGGCGCCGTCCTGCATACGCCGATCGTACGTCCGCGGGGCGTGCCGCCGGATCGGCGCGTTCGCCCTCGTACTGTCCCGGCGTCAGGCCGAGGCCATCCTCGTGGCGACGGCGCGCGCGACGATCGCCGCGTCCTCGCCCACCCCGAACAGCGTCGACGACTTGCGGGTGCGCAGGAAGTGGGTTCCGACGAAGAAGAGACCGTCGACGACCGTGCTCGCCCCGTCGACCTGGATCGGGAAGCCCAGCTCGTCGAACGCATCGGCCCACGGCAGCCACGAGCGGAAGTCCGGGCGGAAGCCGCCGGCGAAGACGACCGCGCCGAACCCGTGGAGCGGGACTCGTTCCGGCGCGTCGCCGTCGAAGGGCTCCGGCTCGGGGATCTCCGTCCGGGGAAGCCCGCGCTCGTCGGCCACCCGGAGCACCTGCGCCATGATCTCCCGGTAGCGCGCGTCCCCCCAGGCCACGGTCTCGGCGAGGTCGGGAGCGAACCGCGCCTCGTGGCCGGCGGCCCCGAGGAAGTGGCCGGTGAGCGTCACGCCCATCGCCCGGAGCGTGCGAAGGCTCAGGTCATGGCCGCCGCCGTGGCCGGTCGCGATCGGGTTGGCGCCGAGGCGCGCGGCAGGAGTCGGCAGGCTCGCGACCGGCTGGCCGAGAAAGCCCGACGCCTCGAGCCACCACACGAGGTCGCGGCCACCGTACCGGCGCGGGCCCCAGGGAGCCTTGCCGCACGAGAGGACGACATCGCGGCCAGCCTCCCGAAGCTCCTCGGCGAGCTGGCAGCCCGACTGCCCGCTGCCGACGACGAGGACCCGGCCCGGCGGCAGGCCGGCCTCGTTCCGGTACGCCTCCATGTCGATCTGCAGCAGGCCGGCCGGCAGCGCGTCCGCGCCTGCGGGGCGGTGGGCTCGCTGGAACGCGCCGGTGGCCAGGACGACGACGGCAGCTTGGACATCGCCGGCCGACGTCCGGGCGACGAAGCCGCCACCGCGCGAGCGCTCGACCGTGCGGACGGCGACGCCCTCGCGGAGGGGCGACCCGAGGGCAACCGCATACCGCTCGAGTTGGGCGACGATCTCGTCGCGGGGCATGAAGCCGTCGGGGTCATCCCCCGCGTAAGACCCGCCCGGGAGCTGCACCGACCAGTTCGGGGTGACGAGGCAGAAGCTGTCCCACCGATCGCGCCACGTCTGCCCGATCCGGCCGCGCTCGAGCACGACGTGGTCGATCGCCAGGCTGGCGAGCTCATGGCTCACCGAGAGGCCGGCGGACCCGCCCCCCACCACCAGGACGTCGACGCTCTCCATTGGCGCGGAGTCTAGCCCCCCGATGCAAGCGGGCCCGTCGCCGTGACATCCGGCGAGCTGGTGCCGTTCCCGTCGGTGGGGCCCGTCGGCGGCCGTTCGGTGCAAGAATGCGCCCAGCCCGCCCGTCCTTCCGCGACGGGACGGGCGCCGGTGGGGCGCCCAAGGGCACAAGGGGGGCAACATGGCAGACACCACGGTTCCCGTCGTCGGCAAGCCGGTCTGGATCGACCTGGCAAGCTCGGACCCGGCCGCGTCGCGAGCGTTCTACGCGCGACTCTTCGGCTGGACGATCGAGGTCAACCCGGATCCGCAGTACGGCGGCTACGCGATCGCCAGGGCCGGCGGCCGCGACGTCGCCGGGATCGGGGGGACGCAGGCGCCCGGGGCGCCGACGGCATGGTCGGTCTACATCGGCACGGCCGACGCCGACGACCTCGCCGGGAAGGTCGCGGCGGCCGGCGGAACCGTCGTCGCGCCGCCGTTCCCGGTGGGCGACCAGGGACGCATCGCCGTGTTCCAGGACCCCAGCGGCGCCTTCATCTCGGCGTGGGAGGCGGCCGCCATGAGCGGCTTCGGGACCGAGGGACCGAACGCCTTCCGCTGGGCCGAGCTCAGCGCGCGCGGCATCGACCGCTCGATCCCGTTCTACGCCGCGGTCTTCGGGTGGAGTGCCGGGGCCCGCGAGATGCCGGAAGGTCCGCCGTACATCGACTTCCGGCTGGGCGAGGAGAGCGTCGCGGGCGGGATGGAGATGAACCCGATGGCGCCCGCCGAGGTCCCCAGCTACTGGATGGTCTACTTCGGCGTCGACGACCTCGAAGCCTCGTACCGCACGGCGCTCGAGGCCGGCGCCCGCGAGATGCTGGCGCCGATGGACTTCCCCGGCGGGCGGTTCGCCATCGTGAGCGACCCCCAGGGGGCGGTCTTCGGCCTGCACATGCTGGCGCGCTGACTATCTGCGCGCCGGGTTGCTCCCCGGCCGCCGGGACAGCTCCCCGGCCGCCCGGACAGCTCCCCGGCCGCCCGGACCCCAACCGGCCCACCACCAGGCTCTCCCGGGATGATCGTCTCTGCCGGCTGGGCCCTTGCGATCAGGTGCGGCGGACGCTCCCCAGCGTGACGGCGAACGGGCAGGCCCGAGCGGCGAACGGGCGGGACCGGCCTGTGAGCCCGCACAGACTCGCCGCACGGCCTGCCCAGCGCGGAACCGCGGCCAAACCCGCCCGGAGGGGGCGTTGCGCCGGGGGTTTCGTGCTCGCGCGACCGGCTGCCGAGTCCGGGGAGGATCGGGCTCGCGCGGCGGACCGGGCGTCTCCGTTCGGGTTCGCCTTGGCTATGTCGACGCGGCTGTCATCGCCGGGCACCATCACGATCGTCCCCGACGTCCTCGCCTAGAAATCGGCACGGCCCGGTGGTGATGCACGCCGGGCGGGCTCGCCGGTCGACCCTCAGGAGGCGGCCGGGGTCCAGGCGCCGGTCACGACGACCACCAGGAGCGCCACGTCGATCCCGATGCCGAGGATCAGCTGGGGGTCGAAGGCGAGGCCGAGGAGGAGGATCGAGCCAACCGCGGCGAGGACGACGAGAGCCGGCCACGAGACGGCCGGGAGGACGCCGACGGTGGCGAGGCCGGCGAGGATCGAGGCGACGACGATTGCCCCGACCAGGATCGCTGCGAGGCGTCGTCCTCGGCGGGGGCCCGCGAACACGACGAGCCACGACCGCCCGAGGTCGAACGGCCACTTCGGCGCGGAACGGCCGGCCGGCGCCGCGGCGGGCGCATCGGCGGGCGCGTCGGGAGCGACAGCAGGCGCGTCGGGCGGCGGCACCAGGTAGAGCGCGTGGACCAGGCCGTGCCCGAGGATCAGCGCGGCGAGGACCCACGTGCCGAGGACGGCCTGGCGGTCGAGCAGGAGCCAGGTCGCGGCGCCGCCGATCGCCAACACCACCGCCCACGGCAGCATCCCGACGATCCCGCGCATCCCGCTCCCCGGAGAGGGCGGCTGGTCACCGCCTGTCGAGACGATGGAAGCGGACGAGGCATCGTCCCGCCATGGGCCGAACGACCCGATCCGTGGACCGCGCGTCCCGGGATCGGCCCGCTCGAGTGCACGCCGGCGCGCTTGACACGCGCCCCCCGCGTCGCCATGATGTGAGTGAGCGCTCACACGCGCCACGCCGTGAGGAACCGGATGTCTGTCGTCTCCACCACCGAGCTGACCCGCCGTTTCGGTCCCGTCACTGCCCTCGACCGGCTCACCGTGGAGCTCCCGGCCGAGGGCGTCATCGGCCTCGTCGGGCCGAACGGGTCCGGGAAGTCGACCCTCATCCGGGTCCTGCTCGGCCTCATCCGGCCGACGGCCGGCACCGCCACGGTCCTGGGCTACCCGATCAGCGCGCCGCGGCACTACGCGTCGCGAGTCGGCGTCCTGATCGAGAGCCCGGCGTTCGTCCCGGGGTTGTCCGCGCACGCGAACCTGGTGTCCCTGGCGCGTCTGCGCCACCTGCCGCTCGCGCGCGTGGACGCCGTGCTCGCGCAGGTCGGCCTCGTGGGCCGCGACCGGGAGCCCGTGAAGCGTTTCTCGCTCGGCATGAAGCAGCGGCTCGGCATCGCCGCGGCCCTCCTGTCCGACCCGGAGCTGCTCATCCTCGACGAGCCGACGAACGGGCTGGACCCGGCCGGGATCGTGGAGATCCGCGAGCTGCTCCGCGATCTCGGGCGGAACGGGCGGACGGTCATCGTCTCCTCGCACCAGCTGTCCGAGATCGAGGCCGTCTGCGACCACCTCGTCGTCATCCGCTTCGGCGAGCTGGTCTTCTCCGGGCCGATGGCCGAGGTGATGAAGCGGACCCGCGAGCACATCGACATCGCCGCCGAGCATGCCGCCGACATGGGGCGCCTGGAGGCCGCGCTGGTGGCCGGAGGCTGGTCGGTCTCGGCCGTCGACGACGTGCTGCGGGTCGCCGCCGGTGCCTCGCGGGCCGCCGACCTCAACCGGGCCGCGACGACCGCCGGCATCACCCTCAGCCGGCTGGTCGTCGCCCAGGACAATCTCGAGGAGATCTTCCTGGAGATGACCGGGCGGGTCGACGGCGAGCTGGCGAACGGTCGGGCAGCCGCCAACGGGAAGGTGGCGTGATGATCGCCGTGGTTCGGAGTGAGCTGACGCGCCTGGGCCAGCCCCGCCTCCTCGTTACCTGGTTTGGTCTCGTGGCCCTGTTCGCCGCGATGGTCAACACGATCATGGTCACCTTCGTGTCCGGGGGCGGCAGCCTGCCCCCCGGCGCACCGGGCGTGGCGTTCCCGAGCCTCGCCGAGATGGAGAGCCCGTCCGGCCTCATGGCCGGCCTGGCTGCGGCATCGAACATGTTCGGGATCGTCACGCTGTCCCTGTGGGCCGTGGCCACCGCGACCGACTACAGCACCGGGCTGGTCCGCCTCCTTGTCGCCGCCGAGCCGCGTCGCTGGCGGCTCCTTGCCGGGAAGGTCGGCGCGCTGCTCATCGTGACCGCGGCCGCGACGACCGTCGCCGCCATCGTCAACGTCTTCGCCGTCATGCCGGCAGCCGGCGCGGCGGGCATCTCGACGGCCGCCTGGGGGACCGACCTCGTCGAGGTCGTCGCCGGCGCCTGGGTCAATCTCTTCCTGGCGCTCTGCGTGTGGGGCGTCCTCGGCCTCGTCATCGCGGTCCTCGCCCGATCGGCGGCCGTGGCGATCGCGATCGGCGTCGGATACGTGCTCGTCGTCGAGTCGCTGATCAAGATGGTCGGGGACGCCCCGTCGGACTGGCTGCTCGGGACGACCCTCAACGCGGTGGCCGGCGGGGGCACCGAGACGGTCGCCTACGGCACGGCGCTCGCCCTCGCCCTCGCCTATGTCACCCTTGGCCTGGTCCTCGCCGGCGCCGTGTTCGTCCGGCGGGACGTCACCGACTGACGAGGCCGGGAAACCGCGGTGGCCGGCGGACGAGGTGCGGGCATGACCGAGCGGGGCGCGGCGACGCGCGGACGGCTCATCGCAGCCACGCTGCAGGTCGTCCGCGAGGTCGGGTACTCCCACGCGTCGACCCGGGCGATCGCGGAGGCTGCCGGCGTGGCCGAAGGAACGATCTACCGGCACTTCCCGGACAAGGCCGCGCTGTTCTTCGCCGCTGCCCTGGAGTCGAGCGCCCCGATCGTGGACTGGGTGTCGGCGATGCCGGAACGGGCCGGGCAGGACACCGTCGAGGCGAGCCTCGTGGACGCCCTGGTGCACCTCGCAACCCTGCGGCACCAGCTCGTCCCCCTCGAGCTGGCGATGCTCACCGACCCCGAGCTAGCGGCGCAGCGGCGGCGGGCCCTCGCCGCGAGCGGGGGCCTCCTCGGTGGCCCTCCCGAAGCCATCGCCACCTACCTGGCCGAGGAGCAGCGATTGGGTCGGGTGCGCAGCGATGTCGATCCGACCGAGGCTTCCATCGTCTTCCTCGCCGCCCTGTTCGGCCTGGGCGTCACCTCGTCGGCGACCGACACGACCCTCGATCGCGGCCGGATCGCGTCCGCGGTGCGGCTCCTCGTCCGCGGGATCGAGCCGGTCGCGCCGGGGGCCTGACCCGCGACGGGCCCGACGGCGGAGCACCTCAGCCGTGGCGCCGGGCGAGGAACCAGCCGTGCCGCCCGGGCGCCGCTCGAGGAGCCGGCCCGTCAGACCTGTTTCGGCAGCTGCCCGAACAGCCCCAGGAAGAGCTTCATGAACCGGTGGCCGCCGTCGGACGTCGGCCCGTACATCAGGGGGCATCCCCCGGCGATCGAGGCGATCCCGCTCTGGCGGCAGAGCTCGTGGGCCTCCGTCGAGACGCTGCCCCCCGCGAACGAGCGGTGCATCCAGACGCGGGTGATCCCGAGCGCCTTGCACTCCTCGACGACCGACGGGGCGGCCGCCGGTTTCGTCGCGATGACCACCGCGTCCACGCCCCCGGGGATCGCGGCAAGACTGCGGTAGCAGGGATCGCCCTCGACCGTGTCGGCGTTCGGGTTGACGGCGAACACCTGGTAGCCGCGTTCCTTGAACCGCTGGTAGACGATGTTGCCGCCGTGCTTGCCGCCCTTCTCGCGCGAGACGCCCGCGACGGCGATCCGCTTCTGGGCCAGGAAGTCGTCGATGGCCGCGTCGACCGTGGGCATGGGGCGCCTCCGCAGGTCTTCCCTCCGCGCGTCAGCATAGGACGCGGTGGCAACTCCGGGTGCAGCGGCAACGCCGGGTGCAGCGGCAACGCCGGTCGCAGTCGCCGGTCCGGTCGCAGTGGCCGGCTTCCCCGAGCTACCCGGCCCAGGTGTAGCCGCCGTCCACGTAGAGGGTCTGGCCGGTGATGAACGACGCCTTGTCGCCGAGCAGGAAGGCGACCGCGCCCACCACGTCCTCCACCCGGGCCAGGCGCCGGAAGGGGACCCGGTCCAGCATCTCCAGGTCGATCGAGCCGGCCGCCAGCTGGTCGCGGATCAGCGGCGTGTCGGTCCACGACGGGGCGACGGCGTTGACGCGGATCGGCCGGTCCGCCCACTCCACGGCGAGGACGCGGGTGATCCCCACCACGCCGTGCTTCGCGGCGGCGTAGGCCACGCGACCGGGAAGGGCGCGCATCGCGAGCACCGAGGCCAGGTTGACGATCGCCGCACCCGGCGCCAGGTGCGGGAAGGCCGCCTGGCAGGCGTAGAAGGTCCCGGAGAGGTCGACGTCGATGACGCGCTGCCAGTCGGCGAGCGGGAGCTCCGCGGACGGTCCCGTCCGGTTGATCCCCGCGCTGTTCACCAGCCCGTGGATCGGGCCGAATCGCCGGCCGACGTCGGCGAACGCACGCCCGAGGTCCTCGGGTCGCGTCACGTCCGCCTGCACGAAGGCGCCGCCCAGCTCGTCGGCGACGTCCTGCCCGCCGGGATCCGTGTCCAGGACGACACAGTGCCATCCCTCCGCCGTCAGCTCGCGGACGACTCCGAGCCCGATCCCCTTCGCCCCGCCGGTGACGACCGCGTGCTTCATTCGACCATCCTCTCGTCTCGCGTGCCGGCCGACCTGGCGCACGTGCGTCGACCATGATCATGCACGTCCCGGGGCGTCAGAATGGGCACGATCGACACGATTCCAAGGGAGGCGCGAGCGGCGATGACGGCGACGATGCGGGCGGCTCGCTGGCACGGCCGGGGCGACGTCCGCGTCGAGGACGTCCCGATCCCGCGCGTGGGCCCCGGCGAGGTCCTCCTCCGGGTGAGCTGGTGCGGCATCTGCGGCACCGACGTCGAGGAGTTCCGGGACGGCCCCGTCGTCATCCCGGTGGCGCACCCGAACGCGCTCACCGGGCAGATGGCCCCGGTCACGCTGGGCCACGAGTTCGCCGGGACGGTCGTCGAGGTCGGCCCGGGGGTCGAGGGGCTCGCCGCCGGCGATCGCGTCGTCCCGGAGATCTGCCTCTTCTGCGGGGAGTGCCACTACTGCCGCCGCCACGAGTACGCGCTGTGCATCTCCTGGGCGGCGATCGGCCTGCACGGCGACGGCGGTCTCGCCGAGTACGTGAAGGTGCCGGCGCGGATGTGTGTCCGGCTGCCGGACGAGATCGCGGACGACGAGGCGGCGCTCGTCGAGACGACCGAGGTCGCGGTCCGGGCCGTCCGCAAGGCGGGCCTCGGCCTCGGCGACACGGTCGCGATCGTCGGCGACGGCGCGGTCGGCCTGATCACGCTGCAGGTCGCCCGGGCCGCCGGCGCCACGACAACACTCCTGGTCGGTCATCGGCCGGCGCGGCTGGAGCTGGGGCGGCAGCTCGGCGCCGACGCGGCGATCGACAGCCGGGACCCGGGCTGGCTCGAGGCGGTGCGGGAGCTCACGGGCGGGCTCGGCGCCGACGTCGCCATCGAGTGCGGCGGGCGCGCCGAGGCGATCGCCGACTCGATCGCTTCCACCCGCAAGGGCGGCACGATCGTCCTCCTCGCGGTCATCGGCGTCCCGGTCCCGGTCAACACCTGGCCGATCGTGGAGGGCGAGCGGACCGTCGTCGGCAGCGTCCAGCACCATTTCGACGACGACCTCCCCGTCGCGGTGCGCCTCATGGCCGCCGGCCAGGTGAACGTCCGCCCGCTGATCAGCCGGCGGATCTCGCTCGAGCGTGTCGTCGAGGACGGCTTCGCCGCCCCGCCTTCGGCCGGCTCGGACATCAAGGTCCTCGTCTCGACGCGGGCGGGTCCGGAGACCACGTAGACCATCGTGGGTGCGTGGCACTCGCGGGTGCGGAGCCGGCGACACCCTAACCGGCCTGTCTGGTACACGGCCTCGGGCCGGGCGGCCGCGGGGACGGGGTTCAGGGCGGCTCGCGGCAGGTCGCCGGTACGGGCCTCTACCTGCGCCATCCCGTGCGCCGGGCGGCTTCGTGCGTCGGCCCAGCCGTTGCGCCTGATGGGACCAAGTCCCCCCCCCGACGCCAGCGACACGAGCCCTGACATCGCCCGCGGCGGCGGCCCACCCCACCCGAGGACGGGGGCTAGCCTCACCCTCAATTCACCGGCTGCCCGGCTGGTTCGTGGCGCGCAGCGGCCGCAGCATGGGGTCATCGAACGCGATCGGATCCGGCGCCGCAGAGCCGACCGGGCCGGAGCGGCGCCAAACCCCGGACGAACGATCCGGCGGGCGCCGCCCGAGTCGACCGATCGCCGCGGCCGGGAGGCAGGGACACGATGACCATCAACCGACGGCTCCTCCACTGGGGCCTCTTCTTCGTCACGACCGGCGCGGTCGTGCTCGCGATCACCGGCGGCCTCGTGACCGCCGACGGGATCGCGACCGCCTTCCGCCTCTGGCCCGTTCTCGTCATTGCGCTCGGCGTCGGCGTACTGCTGCGCCGAACCCGGCTCAACGCTGCCGGCGGGATCGTCCTGGCGGTCGTCCCGGGCCTCGTCCTCGGTGGGGTGCTGGGTGCTACGTCGCTCGTGCGGCTCCCCGACTGGGACGAGCTCCGCGCGGCCTGCGTCGATGCGCGCCCGGCAGGCCTCGAAACCCGCCGGGGAACGTTCACGGGTGACGCGACCGTCGATCTTGAGCTCGCCGTGCGGCGAGCTGACGGTGACGACCGAGCCGGGCGACGGCTGGCGCCTCCAGGCGGCCGACGTTCCCGGCCGAAGCCTGGACGTCGAGGCCGGCGTCGACGGGCTCGCGGTCGAGTCGTCGTCGGACCACGGCTGGCGCTGGCTCGACTGCGGCGGCGACGACTGGCGCCTCGCCCTTCCCGTCGCCCACCGCCTCGACCTGACCACCGAGATCGACGCCGCGAAGGGCACGTTCGATCTCGCCGGCGCGACCCTCGGCGATCTCCGGCTCGTCGTGAACGCCGGCGAGGCGATCGTCGACCTGGCCGAGGCGACGGACGAGGACCTCTCGCTCCGCGTCAATGGCGGCGCAACCTCGGTCACGCTGCCCGCGACCGGCGACCTCGCGGCCGACATCGTCGGTCAACGCCGGCGCGATCCGCGTCTGCGCCCCCGACGGCCTCGGCCTGCGGGTCCGCTCGGACAGCACGCTCGCCTCGATCAGCACGCCCGGGCTCGTCCGCGTCGGCGACGCCTGGGAGACCCCCGGCTATGCAACCGCAGTCAACCACGCGGACGTGACCGTCGCGGTCAACGTTGGTAGCGTGGACATCAACCCCGAAGGAGGGTGCAAGTGAGCCCGCGTCGTCTCTATCGCTCTCGCCGCGACCGGCAGCTGGCCGGCGTCGCCGGCGGCATCGCCGAGTACCTCGACGTCGATCCGACGGTCATCCGGATCCTGTGGATCCTGTCGATCTTCGTCGGCGGCTTCGGGATCCTCCTCTACGTCATCATGGCCTTCATCGTCCCGCTCGAGCCGACGGTCGGCCCGGCACCGGGGTACGGCCCCGGCGGTCCGGCATCGGGTGCACCCTCGGGCCCGGCCGCCGGCACGGCCGCTGAAGCGGGGGCCGAGCCCGGCACCGAGACGACCCCGGGCGCAGACCCCGAGGGCGGCCTCCCGACCGGGACCGCTCCCGCGAGGAGCGCGGACCCCGCGTGGGCGGCTCCCGGCGCCGGCTGGCAGCCGCCGGATGAGCGCCGGCCCGGCCGCGGCGGTCTCGTCGTCGGCGTCCTGCTCGTCGTCTTCGGCGGCATCGCCCTCGCCGGCGCTCTTGCCCCCGGCTGGATCGCCGGCCGGCGCTCGGCCCGGTCTTCCTCGTGGCCCTCGGTGTCGCGCTCCTCGTGGGCGCGACCCGCCGCCCGGCGACCGCGTCGTGATCGGCGCCCCGTTCCTCGTCCTCGGCCTGCTCCTGGTCCTGGCCGCCCTGCTCGGCGGCCGGGTCCGGGAGCGGGACCGCGGCGTGGTCGGGGCGTTCCTCCTCTCGCCGCTCCACCCCGCCACCTGGCGCGCCACGGGCGCGATCCTCCTGGGGTTCGGGGTGGGGCTCGGCGCCTTCATCGCCGTCACCTCGCTCATCTCGGCGGGCACCTCGCTCCTCGTCGTCGGGGTCGGGCGTGGTCGTCATGGGGATCGCCGTCGAGGTCGCCCGGCTCGTCGCCCGGATCGAGCGCCGCCGCGCCACGCTGGCCGACCCGCGGCCGCTCCGGCCGCATGCGTACCGCCCGTACGGCTCCGGGTTCGCAGGACCTGCTTCTCGCGGTCTTCGCCGACCCCAGCCGCTGGCGCGACGTCGTCTACGTCTTCGTCGCCTTCCCGCTGACGATCCTCGAGTTCCTCGCCGTCGTCACCGCGTGGACCGTCGCGATCGCGTTCCTCACCGTGCCGGTCTGGTATGGCCGGATGGACACGTCGCTCGTCGAGGCCCTCCGCCTTCCGCAGCGCCGTGTCGCCGACGGCCGTCGTCGGTTTCGCCGGCCTCGTCGGGCTGGTCCTCCTGCCGGTCGCGGCGTCGGTCTCGCGGGGGCTGATGGCGCTCCATCGCGCGGTCGTCGCCGGCCTCCTCTGCGAGTCGGAGGAGCGGGCCCTCGAGCGCCGCGTCGTCGACCCTCGAGGAGAGCCGGCGGGCAGTCCTCGACGTCGAGGCGACCGAGCTGCGACGCATCGAGCGCGACCTCCACGACGGGGCCCAGCAGCGCCTCGTCAGCCTGACGATCGACCTCAGCCTGGCGGCCGAGCGGATCGACTCCGACCCGGCCGGCGCCCGCGAGCTGGTCGATGGTGCCCGCGACCAGGCCCGTCTGGCGCTGGCCGAGATCCGCGACCTCGTGCGCGGCATCGCGCCGGCGATCCTCCTCGACCGGGGGCTCGTGCCGGCCATCAGCGCGCTCGCCGCTCGGGCGCCCGTGCCGACGTCCGTCGTCACGACGCTCCCGGAGGGCATCCGTGCCTGCCGACGCGGTGGAGCGGGCGGCGTACTTCGTCGTCGCCGAGTCGCTCGCCAATGTCGCGAAGCACGCCTCGGCGACGCGCTGCGAGATCCGCGTGCTGGCGGAGGAGCAGGGGCTCGTCGGTCGAGACCTGGGACGACGGCGCTGGCGGCGCGCGAGCATCGTGCCCGGCGGCGGCCTCGCCGGCCTGGCCGGGCGCGTCGAGGCGCTCGACGGGACGCTGATCGCCGACAGCCCCGAGGGCGGCCCGACGACGTCCGGGCGCTGATCCCGGTGACCGGGGCGACCGTCCGTGCGTGACGCCGCCGGTCGGGGGATCCTCGTCGTCAGCGGCCTGGGCCGGCCTCTTCCGTGCGTCCCGCCTGCCGTCCGTGCGTCCGGCCTGCCGCCCGGCGCGTCGCGGGCGGCCTCGGCACCGCCTCAGGAATCGAGGTAGGCCAGGACCGCCAGCACCCGCCGGTGGTCGTTCGAGGACTCGGGCAGCTCGAGCTTGCCGAAGATGTTCGTGATGTGCTTCTCGGTGGCGCCCTCGGAGATGTGGAGAAGCTCGGCGATCCCCAGGTTCGTACGGCCCTCGGCCATCGCCGCCAGCACCTCCCGCTCGCGCGGGGTCAGGGCGTGCAGCGGGTCGTCGGCGCGGCGCGCGACCATGAGCTGGGCGACCACCTCGGGATCGAGGGCGGTCCCGCCGCGGGCCACCCGCCGCAGGGCGTCCATGAACTCGCGGATGTCTGCGACCCGGTCCTTCAGGAGGTAGCCGACGCCGCCGGCGCGGTCCGCCAGCAGCTCGGTGGCGTACTGGCGCTCGACGTACTGGCTGAGGACGAGGACCGGGGTGCCGGGGACGAGACGGCGCGCCTCGATCGACGCCCGCAGCCCCTCGTCGCGCTGGGTCGGAGGCATCCGCACGTCGACGACCGAGACGTCCGGCCGGTGCTCGACCACGGCCTCGACGAACGACGGGCCGTCGCCCACCTTGGCCACGACGACGCCGCCGGAGTCGGTGATGAGCCGCGCGAGGCCCTCGCGGATGAGCGCGGAATCCTCGGCGATGACGACTCGCAGGGGCTGGGCGTCCATGCGTCGATCATGCACCAACGGCCGGGTTCCGGGCGTCAGGGTTGTGCCGGTCCGCCGCCGGCATGGGCGTCCGCGTTCCGCGTGCGCGCCCACTCCCGCATCGCCGGCACGGCCAGCGCCACCCCGGCGAGCGGCACCGCACCCATGACCAGGACCTGCCCGAAGGAGTCGGCGGCCGGCACCTCGAGGGCGACCAGGACCAGGTAGGCGAGGTACGCGACGTAGAACGCGAGCAGGAGCGTTGCCTCGCGTCGGTCGACGGCGCGGCTCGTGTACAGGATGGGCAGGCAGGCGACGGCCGCGGCCACCATGAGCGGCAGGTCGACCGCCAGGAGCGTGGGCGACACCTGCAGCGGCGCCGGCGCCACCACCGCGGTCGCGCCCAGGACCATCAGGATGTTGAAGATGCAGCTGCCGACCACGTTCCCGACGGCGATGTCGCGGTGGCCCCGCAACCCCGCGAGGACCGATGTCGCGATCTCGGGCAGGGACGTGCCGACGGCCACGATCGTGAGGCCGACGATGATCTCCGGGATCCCGAGCGTGGTCGCAAGCGCCACGGCCCCGTCGACGATCCAGTCGGCCCCGACAAGGAGCAGCACCAGCCCTCCGGCGACCAACCCGAGGTTGGCGGCGATCGCGCGTCCGCCCCGCCCGGCACCGACGCCGAACTCGGCCGCGAACTCCGCCCGGACGGCCGTGGCCTCGCGCCGGCTCGAGCGGATGAGGAACGCCGTGTAGGCGAGGATCCCGGCGAGGAGGAGGATCCCCTCCAGGCGGTCGATCTGGCCGCTGAGCGCCATGAGCCACAGCAGGACCGACGCCCCGATCATCAGCGGGACCTCGCGCCGGACGACCCGCCTGCCGGCGATCACGGGTGCGATCAACGCGGCGATCCCGAGGACCAGCAGGACGTTGGCGATGTTGCTGCCGACGACGTTGCCGAGCGCGATGTCCGGCTGGCCGGCCAGCGCGGAGGAAATCCCGACGGCGAGCTCCGGCGCGCTCGTCCCGAAGGCGACGACGGTCAGGCCCACGACGAGCGGGCTGATTCCGAGCGTGGTGGCGAGCCGGCTCGCGCCGCGGACCAGGATCTCGGCCCCGCCGACGAGGGCGACCAGGCCGAGCACGAACAGCGCCAGCGTCACTGCGTCCACGCGCGGATCGTACGCACCCCGCCCCACGCACGCGCCGGTATGCTTCCGCACATCATGGCCACCTCCGCCCTGCACGTTCTCGTCGCCTACGCGAGCCGGCACGGCGCCACGCAGGGGATCGCGGAGCGGATCGCCGAGGTCCTGAGCGCGGCGGGGCTCGAGGCCGAGGCACGGCCCGTGACCTCGGTGAAGAGCGTGGCCGAGTACGACGCCTTCGTCGTCGGGGGCGCCGCCTACATGTTCCACTGGCTGAAGGAGGCCACGACGTTCGTCAAGCGTCATCGCGCCGTCCTCGCCGAGCGGCCGGTCTGGCTCTTCAGCAGCGGCCCGCTCGGCACGGACCTCGTCGACGAGGAGGGCCGCGACATCTTCGAGGCCACCCGGCCGAAGGAGTTCGCCGAGCTGCAGGCGATGCTCCGCCCGCGCGGGGACCGCGTCTTCTTCGGGGCCTGGGATCCCGCCGCCCCGGCGGTCGGGCTCGCCGAGCGCTTCATCCGTCTCATGCCGGCCTCGAAGATGACGATGCCAGCCGGCGACTTCCGCGACTGGCCCGCGATCGAGGCGTGGGCCGCGGAGATCGCCGCGGCCCTCCGCGCCGTTCCGGTCGCCTGACCGGCGCGGACCCCGGTCGGCGGATGAGTCGCCGGAGCGAGGTCCCTGCTAGCCTGCAACCCGTGAAGAACGCAGGCCCCGAGGCCCTGCTTGCCGGCCTCGACCCGGCCCAGGCCGAGGCCGTGCGGATCACGCGGGGGCCGCTGGTGATCCATGCCGGCGCCGGCTCGGGGAAGACGCGGGTCGTCAGCCACCGGGTCGCCTACGCGGTCGCGACCGGCGCCGTCGACCCGCGGCGCGTCCTCGTGGTCACGTTCACGGACAAGGCGGCCGGCGAGATGGTCGAGCGCCTCGCGGCCCTGGGCCTGCCCGGCATCGCCGCGCGGACGTTCCACGCGGCGGCTCTGGCCCAGCTGCGCCACTTCTGGCCGCTGCAGCACGACGGCCAGCCGGCGCCGGCCGTGCTCGACTCGAAGATCCCGATCGTCGGTCGCCTGGCCCGGGCGCTGCCCGGCGGCTACCGCTTCACGCCGGCGAAGGACCTCGCCGACGAGATCGAGTGGGCCAAGAGCCGGCGCCTCCGGCCGGAGACGTACGCGGCTGGCGCCGGGGAACGGGTCCCGCCGATCCCGGTCGAGCTCTTCGTGCGGCTCTGGGCCGGCTACGAGCGGGAGAAGGACCGGGCCGGCCGGCTGGACTTCGACGACATGCTCACCCGGACGGTCGACCTCCTGGAGTCGGATCCCGAGGCCGCGGCGACGGTCCGGGCGCGGTACGCCTGGTTCAGCGTCGACGAGTACCAGGACACGAACCCGCTCCAGCAGCGCCTCCTCGAGCACTGGCTCGGCGACCGCGACGACCTGTGCGTCGTGGGCGACGAGGACCAGACCATCTACACCTTCGCCGGGGCGACGTCGGTGTTCCTGACCGGGTTCGCGACGCGCTTCCCCGGGGCGCGCGAGGTGACCCTCGACCGCAACTACCGCAGCAGCCCGCAGATCCTCGCCCTCGCCAACCACCTGCTCGCAGCCGAGGGGCGCCGGAAGCGCCTCGTCGCCACGCAGCCCGCGGGACCCAGGCCCACCATCCGCCGCTGCGGCGACGGCGATGCCGAGCTCGCCCACCTCGTCGCGACCGTCCGCCGCCTGCTCGCCGACGGCACGTCGCCGGCCGAGATCGCCGTCCTCGTGCGCATCAACGCCCAGGTACCGCCGCTCGAGGCGGCCCTCACGCGGGCCGGGATCCCCTTCCGGGTCCGGGGCCAGCGCTTCTTCGAGCGGCGCGAGGTCCGCGAGGCCGTCCGGCTCCTGCGCCGCCTGCCCGGCGATCTCCGAGGGCCGGCGGTGGTGGACGCCCTCGAGGGCCGCCTGCGGACAAGCCTCGGGTTCGACCCGGGTGGCGACACGGCCGGCGCCGGCCCCGAGCTGCGGGAGCGGACGGCGGCGCTGGGGCTCGTCCTGGAGATCGCCCGGGAGATCGTCACCGCCCAGCCGGGAGCCGACGGGCCGGCGCTTCTCGCCGCCTTCGACGAGCGGGCGGCGGCCGAGGCTGCGGGCTCCTCCGAGGGCGTGAACCTGCTCACGCTGCACCGCGCGAAGGGGCTCGAGTGGGACGCGGTCCTCCTCCCCGGCCTCGAGGAGGGGACGCTGCCGATCCGCCAGGCGGTCGACGACGACACGGCGCTCGCCGAGGAGCGGCGGCTCCTCTACGTCGGCCTGACCCGCGCCCGCCGCGTGCTGGCCCTCTCCTGGGCGGAGCGCCGCGCCGGGGCCGGCGACCGCGAGTCGCGGCGACGCCCGAGTCGGTTCCTGCGCGCGCTCGAGGCGCACCCGGGCGGATCGACCGGCAGATCGACCGGCGCGGCGACGATCCGCGCGCGCTCCGGGGGCAGACTTGCGGACGACGCGACCGCCGGGCCGGCGCGTCCCCGTTCGTCGCGGGTGACCGTTCTTCCAGGCGCACCCATCGTCGGCGCAGCGTCCGGCGGCCGGCCCACCGACGAGGCGTTGATGGCCGACCTCCGGGCATGGCGATCGGCCCACGCCCGCGCCGACGGCCTGCCCGCTTACGTCGTCGCCCACGACGCGCTCCTGGTCAGCCTCGTGGAGGCTCGCCCGGACTCTCCCGCGGCGCTCCGCCGCGTGAAGGGGATGGGCCCGGCGAAGCTCGAGCGCTACGGCGACGAGATCCTCGCGATCCTGGCGCGACACTGAGCGGGGTCCGGGGGCGCCACCGAGCGCCATCCCGGCGGGCCCCTGAGCGCACCGCCGACGGGCCTATGATCCGCGCATGAGCCCCACGCAGCCCGCCGATCCCGTCGCCTCCCCCGCTGGTCCCGGTTCGCTCGCCGCCCGACCCGACCCCGCCGCGGTTCGACCGGCCGAGGTCGATCCCGCCGCCGATCCCGTCGTCATCGTCGGTGCCGGCCTCGCCGGCCTCACCGTCGCGCTCCACCTGGCCGACCGGCATCGCGTCGTCCTGCTCGCCAAGCGCGGCTTCGACGAGGCTGCCACCGCCTGGGCCCAGGGCGGCATCGTCGGCGTGCTGGGCGACGACGACAGCGTCGAGCTCCACGTGCACGACACGCAGGTTGCCGGCGCCGGCCTCGTCGACGAGCATGCGGCGGAGTTCATCGCCGAGCACAGCGCGGCGGCGATCGGTTGGCTCGTCGACCAGGGCGTGCCGTTCACCCAGGATCCCGCCGGGCCGCTCGGGCTCCACCTGACGCGCGAGGGCGGCCACGCCGTCCGGCGCATCGCCCACGCCGCCGACGCGACGGGACGCGCGATCCACGAGGTGCTCCTCGAGCGGGCGCGGCGACACCCGAACATCGTGATGCGGGAGCGGATGATGGCGATCGACCTCGTCACCTCCCGCCACCTCGGGCGCGAGGAGCCCGCCCGGTGCTACGGCGTGTATGCCCTCGACATCGATGCCGGGCGGGTCGAGACGCTGCCGGCAGCCGCCGTCGTGCTGGCCACCGGTGGGGTCGGCAAGGTCTACCGCTACACGACGAACCCCGAGACCTCCACCGGCGACGGCATCGCGATGGCCTGGCGCGCCGGCTGCCGCATCGCGAACATGGAGTTCATCCAGTTCCACCCTACCTGCCTCTACCACCCGCAGGAGCGCAACTTCCTGATCACGGAGGCGCTGCGCGGCGAAGGGGCGTACCTGCGGCTGCCGGACGGCACCCGCTTCATGGCCGACCACGACGAGCGAATGGAGCTGGCGCCGCGCGACATCGTGGCCCGGGCGATCGACTTCGAGATGAAGAAGCACGGCCTGGACCACGTCTGGCTGGACGCGACCCACCTCGGCGAGGCGTTCCTGGTCGAGCACTTCCCGATGATCCACGCGCGCTGCCTGGAGCTGGGAATCGACATCGCCCGGCAGCCGATCCCGGTCGTCCCGGCGGCCCACTACACCTGCGGCGGCGTCGTGACCGACCTCGACGGGCGGGCGGACCTCCCCGGCCTGTATGCAGTGGGCGAGACAACCTACACGGGCCTCCACGGGGCGAACCGGCTGGCCAGCAACTCGCTCCTCGAGTGCGTCGTCGTCGGCCGGACGTGCGCCGCCCGGATCGATGCCGAGGTTCCCGGCCCCGGGGAGGGGCTCCCGGCCTGGGACGAGAGCCGCGTCGAGAACGCGGACGAGGCGGTCGTGATCAGCCACAACTGGGACGAGCTGCGCCTCACGATGTGGAACTACGTCGGCATCGTGCGGACCACCAAGCGCCTCGAGCGGGCCCTCCGGCGGATCCAGCTTCTCGAGGACGAGATCGACGAGTACTACGCCAGCTTCCGGGTCACCCGCGACCTGCTGGAGCTTCGCAACCTCGTCGTCGGCGCCGAGCTCGTCGTGCGCTCGGCGCTGGCGCGCCACGAGAGCCGCGGGCTGCACTTCAGCCGGGACTACCCGTACACGTTGCCGGCCACGCTGCCGACGATCGTGATCCCCGGCCGCCGCAAGCACGTCGCCGGCAGCCGGGAGAGCGTCGCTGGCGGCCGCGAGGACTGACCCGGGCCTGCAGGCCAGTCGCCGGTGCCGACGTCCTCGCGCTCGATCCCGAGGTGCCAGCACCTCGAGCCGGCCTCGCGAGTCTCCATGGGCTCGGGACGCGGCGCTCGCCCCACGAAACCCCCGCCGAACGCTGCGTAACGGGCCGCCCGCCCCGGGGTTTCGTGCGGGCAGAGCGGGGATCCGAGTCCGAGGAGACTCAGCAGGCGGTGGCGGGGCGGCCGCGAGGACTGACCCCGGCCGGCAGGCCAACCCCGGCACGAGGTGCGGTGGCGGGCCTCGCCGTCAGGCGAACCGCATCGAGTAGTCGACGGCGCGCACGTTCTTGGTCAGCCCGCCGATCGAGATGCGGTCGACACCGGTCGCCGCAATCTCGGCGATCTCGTCGATCTCCACGCCGCCCGACACCTCCAGGAGAACCCGACCGGCAACGAGGGCCACGGCCTCGCGCATCGCCTCGAGGGTGAAGTTGTCGAGGAGCACGCTCGTCGCGCCGGCCGCCAGTGCCTCGCGGAGCTGGTCGAGCCGCTCCACCTCGACCTGGACCGGGACGCCGGCGTGGAGCGCCGCGGCGTTGCGCAGGGCCGCGGCAACCCCGCCGGCCGCAGCGACGTGGTTCTCCTTGACGAGGATCCCGTCCCACAGCGCGAGCCGCTGGTTCGAGCCGCCGCCGACGCGGACGGCGTGCTTCTGCGCCTGGCGCAGGCCGGGGATCGTCTTGCGAGTGTCGAGGACCGCGCAGCCCCGGGGGTTCGGCGAGGCCCCCTCGATCGCCCGCACGTGCAGGCGGGTGACCGTCGCGGTGCCGGACAGGAGCTGCAGGAAGTTGAGCGCGGCCCGCTCGGCGGTGAGCAGCGCGCGGGCGTCGCCGTGCACCTCGCACACGATCGTGTCGGCCGCCATGTCGGCGCCCTCCCCGTGGCGCCATTCGACCCGCGTGTCCCGGTCGAGCGCGCGGAAGCAGGCCTCGAACCAGTCACGCCCGCACAGGACGGCCTCCTCGCGCACGCGGACGCGCGCGGTCACCGGGCCCGTGGGGACGAGGCGCGCGGTCCAGTCTCCCGTTCCGACGTCCTCGCGCAGCGCGTCGCGCACGTTGCGGGCCCGCGCCTCCTCCAGCGACTCGTTCGCGGGCGGCGCGACGAACGCCTCCATGCCGGCGCCTCAGGCCGAGCCGAGGTGCGGCACGAACCCGTGCTGCGGCAGGACGATGCTGTCCGGGTTCGCGGCGACGAATGCCAGCATCCGGTCGATGCAGACGAGGGCCCGGGTACGCGTCGGCTCGGGCACCACGATCTCGCCACCGCCACGCTCCAGGGCGTCGACCAGGCCCTGCAGGTCGTTCATCGCCATCCACGGGCAGTGGGCACAGCTCTTGCAGGTGGCGCTGTCCCCCGCCGTGGGGGCCTCGATGAGCGTCTTCCCCGGGGCCAGCTGGCGCATGCGGTGGAAGATGCCGTTGTCGGTCGCGACGATGTACTCGCGGGCCTGGCCGTCCACCACCGCCTTCAGCAGCTGGGACGTCGAGCCGACGACGTCCGCCTGGGCCACCACGCTCTCGGGTGACTCCGGGTGGACCAGGACGAGCGCGCCGGGGTGCTCATCGCGCAGGATCGCGAGCTCGAGGCCCTTGAACTCCTCGTGGACCACGCAGGCGCCGCTCCACATGAGCATGTCGGCACCCGTCTCGCGGGCGATGTAGCTGCCGAGGTGGCGGTCGGGGGCCCACAGGATCTTCTGGCCCTGCTCCGCCAGGTGGCGCACGATCGCCAGGGCGCACGAGCTGGTCACCATCCAGTCGGCGCGGGCCTTCACCGCGGCGCTCGTGTTGGCGTAGACCACGACCGTCCGGTCCGGGTGCGCGTCGCAGAAGGCGGCAAACTGGGCGGGCGGGCAGCCGAGGTCCAGGGAGCAGGTCGCGTCGAGGTCGGGCACGAGGACCCGCTTCTCGGGACTCAGGATCTTGGCCGTCTCGCCCATGAACCGCACACCGGCGACGACGAGGGTCGTGGCCGGATGGTCGCGCCCGAAGCGGGCCATCTCGAGCGAATCGGCGACGCAGCCGCCGGTCTCGAGGGCCAGGTCCTGGAGGTCACCGTCCACGTAGAAGTGGGCGACGAGCACCGCGTCGCGCTCGCGCAGGAGCGCCGCGGCCCGCGCCTTGAGCGAGGCGCGCTGGGCGGGCGTCGGGATGAGCGGCACCCGCGCCCAGGCCCGGGCCAGGCGCTCGGAGCCATCGCTCGCGGGCCTCGTGTACTCGACCTCGACCTGGCTCATGCCCGGGCGTCGCTCCAGTTTCGGGCCGGGCCATCGCCCGACTGCCGGATCGTACCCCGGTGGGCGCGTTCGAGCCCGTCTCCGGCCCGGCGAGGCCCGCGGCGGCGAGGCCCGCGCGGCCCGGCGCGGCCGGCGCGGCGCGATCGTCCGATCGGGAGGATGACCGCCCGCGGGCCATCGGTCACGCTTCCCCCGTCGCCGGCCAGGCGATCTTCGACATGCGTCCTGATCATCCGTGAACGAAGGAGTCAACACGTGGGTCCACGACAGCGCTCCATCCTTGCCATCGGCGCCCTCTCGGTCGCCATCGCCGTTGCCGCCTGTGGCGGCGGGGCGACCCCCTCCCCGCAGGTCGACGCCGAGGCGGCCACCTGCGCCGCGATCCAGGCCTGGACCGACGAGATGCGCCAGTTCGAGGCGCTCGACGCGTCGACCGCGAGCATCGAGGACGTCAAGGCCCAGGCTGCCGCGGTCGAGACTGCGTGGGGGGCCGTCAAGACGAGCCTCCAGAACGTCGAGGCTGCCGACGAGGCCGCCGTCACCGCGGCGGCTGCATCGCTCGAGACGGCCCTGAAGGACTTCTCGACCGACGTGCCGGTCGCCGACGCCATCGGCCAGGTGAAGACCGCGGCCGAGCCGCTGAAGGCCGCCTACGGCACGATGGCCGACGGCCTCGGCTGCACCCTCGTCACGCCCTACTGATCGGGCGCGCCGCGTTCCGCGCGGCGCGATGACCCCGGGGGCCCGGACGCGCCCAACGGCCGCCGGGTCCGCCGGGCGGCACGTCAGGCGTCCCCGGATCCGCCGGCGGGCTCCTCCTCCGGTACCGGCACCTCCCGGGGAAGATCCCGGGTGAACGCCAGCGAGACGAAGGCGATGAACGCCGCGGCCAGCAGGCCGGTCTTGAGCGACTGGAGCTGGGCCGCCTCGTAGTCGTCGACGATCGCCGCGGTGGTCGCCTCGTCGAGCCCGGCCGCCTGCGCGGCAGCCCCGATGTCGGCCGAGGACACGAAGTCGACGCCGGATTCGACGGCGATGCCGACCTGGGCCGCGACCTGGTCGTTGATCCGCGCGTCCTCCTGGATCTTCGTCACGAACGTGCCGGTCAGGCCGGCCAGCACGATCGCCCCGACGAGGGCGACCCCGAGCGAGGATCCGAGCTGCTGGCCCGTGTACTGGAGACCGCCGGCCTCGCCCCGGCCGGACGCGTCCACCGACGACTGGACCACGTTGCCGAGCTGCGACGCGATGAGGCCCATCCCCACGCCCAGCAGGGCCATCGACGCGGCGAACGCGAGGTCCGCGAGGTCCGGCCGGATGGTGGCCAGCAGGGCGAGGGCGGCCACTCCGGTGAGCGCCAGGCCCGCCCGGGTGATGGAGCGCACGGGATAGCGGGTGGACAGGCGCGACCCGACCGCGGACGCGATGAACATGGCGATGGAGACGGGCAGCATCTTGAGGCCGGTCTCGAGGGCGTCGAGGCCGAGGACCAGCTGCAGGTAGAGGGGGATCGTGAAGAAGACGCCCATGAGGATGAGGTTCTGCGAGAAGAGGCCGATGAGCCCGGACCGCAGGGTCGGGATCTTGACCAGGTCGAGGTGGACCAGCGGGTCGCTCCCCGCCGACTCCCGGTGTCGCTGCCAGGCCACGAAGGCCCACAGCAGGATCGCGCCGGCGGCGATCACGAAGAGGGTCAGCGAGAAGCCGAACGGCTCGACGGGTGATTCCTTGGGCTCGACCCAGCCCCACGTGGTCGACTGCAGGACGCCCAGCACGACCGCCCCGAGACCGGTGGCGGACAGCACGCTGCCGACCACGTCGAGGCGGGGCTTCGCGCCGCTGCGGACCGCGTCGCCGACGAACCGCACCATGGCGAGGATGCCGAGGACGATGACCACCTCGCCCACGAAGACCACCCGCCACGTCAGCTCGGTGGTGGCCCAGCCGCCGAGGATCGGGCCGATGGCGATGCCCGCGCCCGCGACGCCGCCGATGACGGCGTAGGCGGCCTTGCGCTCCTTCCCTTCGAAGTTGCCCGCGATCAGGGCGGCCATCGCGGGCAGGACCAGGGCCGCGCCGATGCCCTCGAGGATCGACCACCCGAGCGTCAGCTGAGCCACCGTCGTCGACACCGCGGTCAGGCCCGAGCCGCAGGCGTAGATGACAAGGCCGATCACGAACGCCCGCCGACGGCCGATGATGTCGCCGATCTTGCCGCCCGTGAGCATGAGCATGGCCATCACGAGGCAGTACAGCGTGATGACCGCCTGGATCGTGGTGACCGTCGTGTCGAACTCGGCGACCAGCTGGCTGATCGAGACGTTCATGACCGACTGGTCGAGGACCATGATGAACTGGGCGCCCGCCAGCGCCACCAGCGCCCACTTTCCCTTCACCAGGTCCTCCTCCCGTCCGACACCCTCCGGCTCCGCCGCACGATACCCTCCCCACGAGGGTGCCGGGGGCTCTCGCGGCAGGGCGGCGGGCATCGCGGGCTCTCCCCTCCTCCTACCCGGTGGAGGCGCACGACAACGGATCATGGTCAACTTGCGTGGGGCCCAGGCCGCGCTCGACCGGGACCTCGTCGACCGACCGCGCTCGAAAGGACGTCTTCGATGGCTGACCTCGGACCGCACGGCCTCGCGGGCGGCCGCCCGAGCGAGGAACGGGGGGACGCCGGCATCCCGGATGGCACGACCTCGAGCCCGGTCGAGGCCGAGGCGGGTGCAGAGGAGCAGGAGTTGACGGCGTCTGCTCCCCCGGAGGCCGTCGTCCTCGCGGCGGCGCGCCTGGTGGACGGCAGGACCCCCGGCCTCCAGGCCGACGATGCGTGGGCGGAAGCCGGGCGCAAGGTCCTGCGGTTTCACCTGGCACGGATGCTCGCGCGCGTGCCCGGCGTCATCACCGGAGAGGACGCCGAGGACGTCCACGCGATGCGCGTCGCCGGGCGCCGGATGCGCGCCGCGTGGCGGGTCTTCGGCGACGGGTTCGAGCGCGACGCGCTGCGGCGCTATCGCGGCGAGCTCCGCGACATCGGGGCCCGGCTGGGAGCCGTCCGGGATCTCGACGTCCTCATCGGAATCCTCGTCACCTACGGCGGGCATCGCGGCGGCCGCCAGCGCGCCGGCCTCGAGCCGCTCCTCGCCGCGTGGCGCGCCGACCGGGAGGCGCGACGCGTCGACCTCGTCGCGGCGCTCGCGTCGGAGCGCTTCGCCGAGTTCGTCCGTGACTACGAGACGTTCGCCGAGACTCCGGGGCTCGCGGCCCTCGCCGTCCCGCCGCACGCTCCGGGGCTCGTGCGCAACCGGATGCCCGCGACGATCTGGGGCGCGTACCAGGACGTCTGGGCCTTCGACGCCGGCCTCCCCGCGGCCGATCTCGCGACGCTCCACGAGCTCCGGATCGCGGCCAAGTGGCTGCGCTACACGGTCGAGTTCGTCCGGGAGCCGCTGGAACCCGAGGCGACGGCGCTCATCCGGCTGGTCGTCGCGCTCCAGGATCACCTCGGGGACCAGCACGATCAGCACGTCGCCGGGCTGCTGGCCCGCGCGTTCGCGACGTCCACGAAGCTGACCGGGGCGCAGGCGAAGGCGATCGACGAGGTTCGTCGGGGATCTCGATCGGGGCGTCGAGCGACTGGGCCGTTCGCTCGTGACCACGTGGCGGCCCATCGCCGCCTCGAGCTACCGGCGTGGCCTGGGCCGGGCGATCGCACGGCTGTGAGCTGCGCGAACGATGCCGCCGGCACCGCCCTGAGCAGCTAGCCTGCCCATCACGCAGCAGGAGGAGCCAGCGTGAAGACGGCGGTCGGAGCACGCCCAGGCCTGGCGCGGGTCGAGCGCTGGATGCCCGGCGTTCGGGCGATCCGCACGTACGAGCGATCGTGGCTGCCGCGCGACCTCATCGCAGCGGTCGTCCTCGTCACCCTGCTCGTCCCGCAGGGGATGGCCTACGCCGAGCTGGCCGGGCTGCCCGCGATCACCGGCCTG
Organism: uncultured Chloroflexia bacterium; assembly: GCA_963725875.1. Classification (GTDB taxonomy): domain Bacteria; phylum Chloroflexota; class Limnocylindria; order Limnocylindrales; family CSP1-4; genus CTSoil-043. The sequence continues at coordinate 73,411 of CAVRZZ010000006.1, forward strand.
TACACGACCGTGATCTGCCTCGTCGCGTACGCCCTCGTCGGGCCGTCGCCGATCCTCGTCCTCGGCCCCGACTCGTCGCTGGGTCCGATGATCGCCGCGACGATCCTGCCGCTCGCCGCCGGCAGCGAGGAGATGGCTATCGCCCTCGCCGGGATGCTCGCCGTCATGGTCGGGCTCGTCACGATCAGCGCGGGCGCGCTGAAGCTCGGGTTCATCGCCGACCTGCTCTCGAGCCCGGTCCGGACCGGCTACCTGGCCGGCCTCGCGGTCGTCATCTTCATCGGCCAGCTGCCGAAGCTCTTCGGGTTCTCGACCGACGCGAGCGGCCTCGCCGCGGAGACGGTCGCGTTCGTGCAGGGCGTCGGAGAGGGCTCGACGAACGCGTGGGCGCTGGGCATCGGCCTGTTCAGCCTCGTCGTCATCCTGGGGCTCAAGCGCCTCTCGCCGCGGACCCCCGGCATCCTCATCGCAGTCGTCGCGGCGATCGGGCTTTCCATCCTCTTCGACCTCGCCTCGCGCGGCGTCTCGGTGATCGGCATGCTGCCCCAGGGCTTCCCGGTTCCGAGCTTCCCGGCCGTGCCGGCCGAGGACCTGCCGCTGCTGTTCGCCGCCGCGGTGGGGATCTCCCTCGTCGCCATCGGCGACACGATCTCCGTGTCCGGCGGCTTCGCGGCCCGCGCCGGGTACGAGGTGGACGGCAACCAGGAGCTGGCCGGGATCGGCTCGGCCAACCTCGCGGCCGGCCTGTTCTCCGGCTTCGCGGTGAGCACCAGCGGCTCCCGGACGGCCGTGGCCTTCCAGTCCGGGGCCAAGACCCAGCTGACCGGCATCGTCGCGGCGGTCCTCGTGGTGGCGATGCTCCTGTTCGTGCCGGGGCTGGTCCAGGCGATGCCGCAGCCGGTGCTCGCGGCGGTCGTCATCGCCGCGTCGATCAGCCTCTTCGACGTCGCCGAGCTGCGCCGGCTCTTCCGCGTCCGCAAGACCGAGTTCGCGCTCGCCGTCGCCTGCGCGCTGGGCGTCATGTTCGTGGGCGTCCTCCAGGGGATCGTCATCGCGGTCGCCCTGTCGGTGGTCTACATCTTCAAGCGAGCGTGGGCCCCGTACTCGGCCGTACTGGGGACGGCTCCGGAGCTCCCCGGCTGGCACGACATCCGGCGCTATCCGGACGCGGAGCAGGTCCCGGGGCTGCTCATCGTCCGCTGGTCGGCGCCGCTCTTCTTCGCCAACGCGAACCAGTTCCGCGACCGGATCCGGGAGCTCGTGAAGGCTTCGACGCCGCCGCCGCAGTGGGTCCTCGTCGCCGCCGAGCCGATCACCGACGTCGATACGACCGCCGGCGCGATGCTCCTGGACCTCGACCAGGAGCTGAACGCGGAGGGGATCCACCTCGCGTTCGCGGAGCTCCAGTCGGACGTCCGGGACACGATCGTGAAGTACGGGCTGCTCGAGACCATCGACGAGGGGCATCTCTACCGCTCGGTGACGGAGGGAGTGGAAGCCTTCCGGCGCGAGAGGGCCGGCGGTGAGGCCGCCGGGGCCGGCGGGGCCGGCGGGGCCGGCGGGGCCGGCGGGGCCGGCGGGGCCGGCGGGGCCGGCGGGGCCGGCGGGGCCGGCGAGGCCGGCGGGGCCGGCGGGGCCGGCGGAGGCGGGGCGTCGCTCCCCGGGTGAGACCCGGCCACGTTGTCGTCGATCGCGGGCTCCGTGCCAGCCTGCGGTTGCGGCCCGCCGGACGACGGGCGCGGTCGGCGCTTCCCGGCCGGCACGTCCCGGCCGAGCCCGCCACGGGCTTGATGCCCAGGTGACTCGGGATCACGCTGTCCGACCACGAAACCCCACCTGGATCGGCCGGATTCCCCGCATTCGGCGGGGGTTTCGTGCGGCGTTCGCTCGGTCGTGAGCCCGGGCTGACTCAGGGTGCCGGGCACCCCTGCCCGGGCGCCGCTGCCCGCCACGCGTTGGCCGCCATGCGTTGGCCGCCGCGCCGTGTCGATCGTCACCTCCGGCCGCGTCGCGCAGGTGGCGCAACCGATGGCGAGCCTCGGGAGGCTCTCATTCATCGACAACCTCCCCGGGCAGCGCACCAGGGCGCCGAGCCGGCGAGCACCGGGCATCGCGGCAGGCAGATGGGCGGCCTGCCCAGACTCAACCTGCCTCTGGGTACGCGCCGGTGTCGCACCACCCCGGCAGCGGCTCCACCTCTTGGCAGGATGTGCCGGCTGTCGCGACGTGGTCCACTCGACGGTGACGCCGCACGTTGGCTATCCACCACGCGCCGGGTGGGTGGCGAGTCCGGGACACCCCAGAGAAGGAGCATCGAACATGGCCGAGGTCAAGAGAGTCTCCACCACCGTGCCCCTGAACTGGAACGAGGTGTGGTTCACCAACTGCCCCATGGTGTCCGCGAACAACGTGGACCAGGAGCTGGGATGGTGCCGCGAGGAGTTCAAGAAGATCGGCGTCGAGTACGCCTACTTCCGCCATTCACCCGAGAACAACTGGTACCCGCACTACATCCACAACCTCGACAACCTGATCCGCTTCGGCGGCCTGTATCCGCCGATCGCCGTCAACGCCGACATTCGCCGCACCGTGCTCCTCGGCGCGACCTGGGTCTACGAGGGCGGCTGCATGGCTGTCCGGGCGAGCGACCAGCTCTTCCGCATGCAGGATCTCAAGGGCAAGAAGGTCGGCATCACGAAGAGCCTGAACACCATCAAGAACGACTGGTGGCGGATCCAGGAGCACATGGGCATCGAGAACATGCTCATGCTCAACGGCATGACCATGGACGACATCGAGCTCGTCGAGTTCCCCTACCCCGACGACTGGTACGACAAGCCCGAGATGCTCGCGCCGTTGAACAACCCGTCCGAGCTGTGGATGCGCCGCGACCACAAGCACGACTACGCCTTCCGCCCGCTGGAGAAGGCGCTCCTGGCCGGCACGGTCGATGCGATCTACACCCAGAGCAAGGTCTTCCAGCACATCCAGGAGGCGACCGGCCAGCTGGCCATGATCGAGGACCTGTCGAAGTATCCGGACTGGCGGGTCCAGGTTGCCAACACCCCGGCCGTCATCACCTGCACCGACGTGATGGCCGACGAGCATCCCGAGCTCGTCGTCGCCTACATGAAGGCCATGATCAAGGTCGGCCGCTGGGCGAACGAGAACAAGCACGCCGCGGGGGCGATCCTCAACCGCCAGACGTTCTACCTCGACGCCGAGGACACCTACCAGGGCATCAAGGACGTGGACATGGTGCCGAGCCTCTCCGCCCGGAACTTGCAGACCATCAAGATCGGCAAGGACTTCATGTTCAGCCACGGCTACATCAAGAACGACTTCGACGTGGACGAATGGGCGCGCCCCGAGTTCCTCGAGCAGGCGGCGACCGAGGTCCTCAAGGAGGAGTGGGAGCGCCGGAGCTGGAGCAAGCTGCCGGCCGGCGGCGGGCTCGAAGTGGAAGGCACGCGGCTCGGCTAGCCCGAAGCCAACGACACAGATCTGCCCGCCGGTTCACTGGCGGGCAGATCTGTCCCACCACGACGGGAGAAGCCCAATGACCACGACGCATGACTTGCTGCCCATCGCCGAGGCACGACAGACCAGCCTCGGGCTGTACGTCACCGCCAAGGAGGCGTACGACATGTGGCAGGCCGACCCCGGCCTGAAGATCCTCGACGTGCGCACGCCGGAGGAGTTCGTCTTCGTCGGTCACGCCCCGATGTCGGTCAACATCCCCTTCGCCCTCCAGACCTACGACTGGGATCCGGAGAAGAAGACGCTCCGCTGGGAGCTCAACCCCGAGTTCGTGGCCGCGGTCCAGGCATGGGCCGCGCCCGACGAGCAGATCCTCGTCGCCTGCCGGTCCGGGGGCCGCTCCGCGATGGCGATCAACATGCTCGCCAAGGCCGCCGGCTACACGCGGGCCTGGAACATCCTCGACGGCTGGGAGGGGAGCCAGGTCAAGGACCCGGACAGCGTCTTCGACGGCATGCGGATGAAGAACGGCTGGAAGAACTCGGGCCTGCCTTGGACCTACGACATCGATCCCGCCCGGATGACGCTGCCGCCGCGCCAGAGCCGGACGTTCGTGGCCGGGAACGAGCACGACTGAACGCTCGCTCTCACGCGGGTGCTGACCGCCTTCGGCCAGCGGGCCGCCCGGTCGCCGAGCGACCCTCAGCCGGCTGGCTGCTTCCGGCGGATCTCGCCCGAGTGCCGGAAGAGCACCCAGTGGAGGAGCGCGAGGTAGAACAGCAGGAGGATCGACCCGATCGCTCCGAGGGTGATCCCCAGCCGGATGGTGCCGGCCGTGTCGGAGAGCTTGGTGCGCAGTGCCGAGACCCGCTGCTGGACGTCCCCGATCTTGCCCTGGAGGTCCGTGATCCTGGCATCGATCTCGCCCGCCTTTTGGGCGATCGCCGCCGCGGCCTGGTTGACCGGGCCCTGGCCCGGGTCGATCGTGATGAGGCCGGTGACCTTCGCATCGAACTCCTGCAGGCGCGCGTCGAGCGTCTCGAGGGCGTCGGCGGGCCCCTGGGGGATCGAGATGGCGGGCACCAGGCGATCGAGGGCCTCCAGCCGGTCCACCACGGACTGGACCGACTCGCGCACGTCGCCGTAGTTCGTGCGCAGGGTCTGGTACCGGTCGGAGACACTCGCGAGCCCGGCGCGGAGAGTGTCGGCCACGGCTCCCCCTGGGCTCGGGTCCGCCGCGATCCCGGCGGCGATGTCCGCGACCGTGCTTACCCGACCCGAGATCTCCCCGACCTTGGTCGACGCCTGGGTCAGGAGCGGTTCGGCCTTCGCGATCTTCGCGTCGACGGCCGCGGCGACGTCGTCCACGGTGCCGACGGCCCATGCATCCCCGACGATCACGCCTATGGCGAGCAGCAGGCAGACGACGATCCCCACGACGCCGACGATCTGGCCTGCGGTGCCCAGCACGCGATCGCGCCTCCTCTGCCGGGGCGGCGGCTCCGTCGCGGCCGCGTCGGGTGCCGGAGCCACGTCCGGCGGCGGGGCCACGTCGGGTGCCGGAGGCGCGTCAGGCGGCGGGGCCGCGTCCGCTGCGAGCGGCACCTCGGTCGGAGGCGGGTCCACCGACGGATACTCGGTTGTCACCGTGTCTCCTTGCGTGGGACGACGCTGCTCTCCGGGGTCGTCCGCCTCCGCCTGCGCCGTGGCGGCCTACTTGAAGCCGATCTTGTCTTTGTTCGTGTAGGCGCTCGAGCCGTAGGTCCCGAGGTCTGCAAGGAACCCGACCACGACCACGATGAACTCGAGACCAGTCAGGCCCCCCTGCGCGACCAGCACGTAGGCAAGCGTCGTCCAGGGCAGGATCAGGATGCCCAGGATGGCCACGAGTGGGCCGTTGAACGCTGAGGCCCATCGCTCCGAGTCGAGCAGCCACCAGACCACGTTGATGGCTCGCGGCCCGAGAAGCGCCGCAAGCAGGATGGCGCACATTCGAGAACTCCCTCCGTGACGCCTCGGCTGTCGGTAGCGAGGGCAGGATTGCGCACCGGCTGTCCGAACGCCTCATCCCGAGAGGGGGAGGCAACCAGGCCCAGGGGCCAGACGGCCCCCGGCTCAACCCGGCAGCGTCTGCTCGTTCGTCGCGTCGACCACCGCCATCTCCGCCGCCAGGCGCTGTTCGAGGGCGTGCAGCGTCTCGATGCCCTCGACGCTCGTGCCCGGCTGCACAGCGCGCTCCCGGATGTACGCCAGCAGGTCGGTCAGGACGGCAACGCGCTCGCGGGCGCCCGGCAGTCGTAGGACGAAGGCCAGGATTCCGTCGATGACGCGCGGGTAGAGCCGGCCGGCTCCGATGGCCCCCAGCGTGCCGGCTCGATCGAGCAGGTCCATGGCGTCGGGCCGGAGGTTGGCCAGCCAGAGCTCGATCCCGTCCGCGGTCAGCCGCTGGTGGAGGTCCTCCAGCGCCTCGACCACCGGCATGTCGACCTCGGGCGTGAGCGACAGGTCGACGAGGACGACCGTGGGGGGTGGCTCCATGTCGGCGGCGGCCGCAAGGATGCCATCGCGCACCGAGGCCACGTTGGCGAAGAAGAGCATCTCGTCCGGGCGCACGATGAGGATCCCGGGGATGGCGGCCTCGGGCACGCTCTCGAGGTCCACCGGCTCCAGGCCGCCGCTGGCCCGGCCCAGGAAGGTCAGGCGCCCTTCGCTGGCGCGCCAGACCAGGACGCCCAGCGAGGCGACGACGGCGAGGCCGAGTGCCTCGAGGGTCGGCACGACCAGGACCCCGACCAGCGCGATCATGGCGAGCCAGAAGTCGATCCGCCGCAGCTGCCACAGCCGGCGCAGCTTGCCAACCTTCATCATGCCGAACACCGCGACGACGACGATGGCGCCCAGCGTCGCCTCCGGCAGGGGCTCGAAGAGCGGGGTCAGGAAGAGGGCCACCAACCCGGTCGCCGCGGCCGCCGTGACCAGCGAGGCCGGCGTCCGGGCCCCGGCCCGGTCGTTGGCGGCCGACTTCGAGAGCGACGAGCCGATCGGGAACCCCGTGAAGAGCCCGGCGCCGGTGTTGGAGGCGCCGATCGCGATGAGCTCGCGGTTCGGGTCGATCTTCCCGCCGTGCTCCCGGGCGAACTCGTTCGCCGGCCCGATCGCCTCGGCGAACGCAACCAGGGCGATCCCGACCGCGCCGAACAGCAGCAGCGGGAGGGCCTCGAGCCCGACGCCCGGCAGGGTGGGCCCGCGGAGCCCCGCGGGGAGGTCGCCCACGACGTGGACGCCACGTCCCTCGAGGCCGACGGCGACCGACACGGCGATCGACCCCAGGAGCACGACCAGCGCCGCCGGCACGCGCGGCAGCCGCCGCTCCAGGACGATCATCCCGGCGATGCCGGCCAGGCCGACCGCCAGGGTGAGCAGGTCCGTCTCCCGCAGGTGAGGGATCATGTCGCGGACGAGGTCGAGCGCACTCTCGCCGTGCGCCTCGATCCCCAGCAGCTTCGGGATCTGCTTGATGGTGATCAGGAGCGCGAGCCCGAAGACGAAGCCGAGCAGCACCGATTCCGAGAAGAACTGCGCGACGCGCCCGAGCTTGAGGAATCCGGCCGCCATCGAGACGAGGCCGGCCAGGATCGCGAGGGCCGCGGTCAAGGCCGCGTACTCGACGCTCCCCGCTGCCGCGAGACCCGAGACGGTCGCCGCGGACATGATCGCAATGGCCGACGACACCGCCACCACGAGCTGGCGCGAGCTTCCCAGCACGGCGTAGGCGAGCAGCGCGATCGGCGCCGCGTAGAACGCCGTTTCCGGGGGCATGCCGGCCAGCTCGGCGTACGCCATGCCCTCGGGGACGAGGATCGCGCAGACGGTGAGCCCGGCGACGATGTCGAGGGGGAGCCAGCTCCGCTGGTAGCCGGGCACCCAGGAGAGGATGGGCCAGGTACGTCCGGTACTTCGTTGCGAGGGGCGGTCGGTCATCGTGATCCCTCGTGGGGTCTCGGGCCCGCATGCCGGCCCGCAGCTGCCGGACGAGCGACCCTGGCCCGCACGTCCTGCAGCGGAGTGAACCACAGCCCGTGGGCGTCTGCTCCTCTTCCCCGACGCCGAGGGCGGTGGAGACGGCCGGGCGTGAGCAGAGCCCAGGCTAGCTCGGCGTGCGCACGCTCGCCCACCAGTCCGGGTCTGGACGGAACGGCTCGGCCGGTCGGCCGGTGGCCTCCGTGTCCAGCCGGTAGACGAGCCCCGCCCCGGGCTCGGACCGGCGCCGCTCGTCGCTCCAGTTCTCGGTGGCGGTCGTGACGTACAGCCGGTGGAGGCCCGGGCCGGCGAACGCACAGCACGTGCTCTGCCGGGCAGGTACCGCGAGCACCTCGAGCAGCGCGCCGGCGGGGGAGTGCCGCTGGACCTGTCCGCCGCCGTAGACCGCCACCCAGAGGTCGCCGGCCGCGTCCACGGTCAGACCGTCCGGGGCCCCGACCTCCTCGGGGACGGCAAGCAGCTCGCGCCCCCCGGAGATCGTGCCGGCCTCGCCGTCGAAGTCGAAGGCGTGAACCACCCTCGGGCCGCTGTCGACCAGGTACATCGTTCGGCCGTCAGGGCTCCAGCCGAGCCCGTTGGAGATGGTCAGGCCGTCGAGCACCCGCTCGACCCGCCCGTCCCGATCCAGCCGGTAGAGCGCCGCGGCCCCGGGCCGGTGGTCGTCGGCGAGCGTGCCGGCCCATAAGCGGCCCTGCGGGTCGCAGGCCGCATCGTTCATCCGGGTCCCTTCGGGAGCGGCCTCAGCAATCGCGCGCAGGCTGCCGTCCGGCCGCAGGTGGACGAAGCCGCGCCCGGCCGCGAGCAGCCAGCCGTCGTCACCCGCGATCGGGGCGATCGCCCCCACCGTGCCCGGCACCGTGTACGTGCGGACCGGGACCAGGCCGCCGTCCTCGGCGACGTGGTCCCGGTACACGCGTCCGGCAGCGATGTCCAGGCGCAGCAGCTCGTCGCGCCGGGCGTCCCAGCGCGCTCCCTCGCCGAGCACGGTCTGCTCGGTGGTGCAAGCGCGAGCCGCTCCGGGGCCCGATCCAGCGCGGCTCACGATCCGGTCCCCGTCGCCGGGTCCGGGCACCTCACCCGGCCGAGAGGGTCGCGTGCGAGAGCATCCCCCCGGAGATGTTGCGGGCCTCGAACCCGTTCTGCAGGAGGATCCGCGTCGCGTAGTAGGCACGCTGGCCCGAGCGGCAGATCACGTGGATCTCGCGGTCGCGCGGCAGCTCGCCGAGGCGGGCCCGCAGCTCCGGGAGCGGGATGTTGACGATGCCGGGCACCTGCTCGACGGCCAGCTCCTCCGGCTGGCGGACGTCGAGGAGGAACGGGTGCTCGTCGTCCCAGTGGGCCACCGGCATGTCGCCCCGGAGGACGTCCGCGGCGACCATCCCGGCGAAGTTGACCGGCGACTTCGCGCTCCCGAACTGCGGCGCGTAGGCAAGCTCTGCCTCCTCGAGGTCGTAGACCGTGGCCCCGAGCTGGAGGGCCATCGCGAAGGCGTCGATCCGCTTGTCCACGCCGTCGAGGCCAACCGCCTGGGCGCCCAGGAGCCGACCGTCCGACTTGCGGAAGAGGACCTTCATGGCCAGGTACTGCGCGCCGGGGTAGTAGCCGGCGTGCGAGTTGGGGTAGAGGTAGACCTTCTCGTAGTCCGTGTCGCCGGCCCGGCGCAGCGTCTTCTCGCTGGCGCCCGTCCACGCGGCGGCCCCGCCGAAGACGCCGATGATAGCCGTCCCCTGGGTGCCCCGGAAGCGCGAGTCGCGCCCCGCGATGACCTCGGCGGCGATGCGCCCCTGGCGGTTGGCCGGGCCCGCCAGCGGCACGTGCGACTGGGCGCCGGTGACGTGGTCCCGGACCTCGATGGCGTCGCCCACCGCGAAGATGTCCGGAACGCTCGTGCGCATCTGGTCATCGACGAGGATGCCGCCCCGCTCGCCGATCGCCAGGCCGGCGGTCTTCGCCAGCCCGACCTCCGGCCGGACGCCGATGCCCATGACCACGATGTCGGCCGGGATGGCCTTGCCCGACGCGGTCAGGACCTCGAGCGAGGCGCCCGCGGCCTGGCGGAAGCCCGTGACGTTCTCGCTGAGAGCCAGCTTCACGCCGCTGCGCGCCACGTGGCGCTCCACGTAGCGGGCCATCTCGGGATCCATCGGCGACATGAGCTGTGGTCCACGCTGGACGAGGGTGACGTCGAGGCCGAGGTGGACCAGGTTCTCGGCCATCTCGAGCCCGATGAAGCCGCCTCCGACCACGACCGCGCGCCGCGCCGGCAGGACGGTCTGCGTCCCGGTGTAGGTGTCGAGCCCCGACGGATCGGTGACGTGGCCCTCGATCCACTCGCGGATGACGTGGACGTCCGGGACCGTCCGGACCTTGAAGATCCCCGGGAGGTCGATCCCGGGCAGGGCCGGCCAGATCGGCGCGGCGCCGGGCGACAGGACCAGCGTGTCGTACGACTCGGTGGTCACCTCGCCGGTCGTGACGTCGCGGAGCTGGACCGTCCTGGCCTCGGGCGAGATGGAGACGGCCTCGCACAGGGTGCGGACCTCGACGTTGAGCTGGGCCTTGAACAGCGCCGCGTCCGCCAGCACGAGCTTCGACTCGCGCGGGATCAGCCCGCCCACGTAGTACGGCAGACCGCAGTTGGCGTACGAGATGTACGGGCCGCGCTCCACGACGACGATCTCGGCGCTCTCGTCGAGCCGGCGCAGTCGCGCCGCGCAGGACGCGCCACCGGCGACTCCGCCGACGATGATGACCTTCATCCGATAACCTCGCTTGGTTCTGGAAGGTTCGGCCGGATGCGATGGATCCGCGGCATCCGGCGCACGGTTGCCGATCTCACCCGGTCCACGGGTCGCGCCAGCCGCCGTGTGCTGCGGCGAGCGCGTTGGCCGCCTCGGGCCCCCAGGAGCCGGGGGCGTAGGGCAGGACCGGCGGCGGCGTCTCGATGAGGGGGCCGAAGACGCGCCACGCCTCCTCGATGCCGTCCTGGCGGGCGAAGCGGGCGCTCCGCCCCTCCATGGCGGCCTGCAGCAGGACCTCGTACGGCGTCGCTCCCTCGCCGCCCGCCTCGGCGAACGTCACGTCGAGCGGCACGACGTCGGGCGTGGGGGCGTCCGCCCGCTGGGCGTTGAGAAGGACCTGGACGCCGGTCGAGGGGTCGAGGCGGATCACGAGCTGGTCGGGCTGGTTGTGCGCTCCGCGGATGCCGAAGCCGAGCCGCGGCGATTCCTTGAACACGAGCCGCAGCTCGGTCTGGGTCACGGGGAGGCGCTTGCCCGTCCGGATGAGGAACGGGACGCCGGACCAGCGCCAGTTCTCGACCTCCAGCGCCAGCGCGGCATAGGTCTCGGTCGTCGAGGCGGGGTCCACCCCGTCGATGGAGCGGTACCCGTCGTACTGGCCGCGGACGTACCCGGCCGGATCGGCGGTCTTCATGGACTTGAAGACCGTCGTGAATGCGGTGCGCAGGGTCTCGGGGTCGCCGCCGGCGGGCGCCTCCATCGCGGCCATCGCGACGACCTGCATGAGGTGGTTGACGACGACGTCGCGCAGGGCGCCGACCGGGTCGTAGAAGCGGCCGCGCGTCTCGACGCCGAAGTCCTCGGCCAGCGTGATCTGCACGCACTCGACGAAGTTCCGGTTCCAGACCGGCTCGAGCATCGTGTTCGCGAAGCGCAGGTAGAGGATCTCCTCCAGGCCCATCTTCCCGAGGTAGTGGTCGATCCGGTAGATCTGCGACTCGTCGAGGTGGCGATGAAGCTCCTCGGCCAGGGCGCGCGCGGACGCCAGGTCGTGGCCGAACGGCTTCTCCACGATGACCCGGGCGTTCGTCGTGAGGCCGGCGCCCGCGAGGCCCTGCACGACGGTGGCGAAGAGGAACGGTGGGATCTCGAGGTAGTGCACGGGACTCGCGGCACCGCCCACCGCGGCCCGCACCCGCTCGTAGGTCGCCGGGTCCGTGAGGTCGCCGCTGACGTACGAGAGCCGCGCCGCGAGGCGGGCGAAGATGGCCTCGTCGAGCGGCTCGCCGGTCCCCACGATGGAGTCGCGGGCCCGCTCCACGAGCTGCTCGATCGTCCAGTCGCGGGACGCGACGCCGACGATCGGGCACTGGAGGATCCCGCGGCGCTCGAGGCGGTAGAGCGAGCGGAAGGTCATCACCCGCGCAAGGTCGCCGGTGATCCCGAAGATCACCAGGACGTCGGCGCGTTGCTGCGCCCGCAGGGCGCGATCGGTAGCTGTCATGGCGTCGTGGGGAGCCTCCCGGCTGGCGTCACGGGCGCGGCGCGAGCCGGACCGCAGGACATTGGCACGTCCTGCCAGCCTAGCCGTCGCCGTGGGACGGCGGCATCCTCCGAGAGGGAGGAGCCGCTCCCGGCCGTCTGCGACGTACGCTGCGCGGCGGAGGGGCGGCCCCGCCTCCGCGCCGACCACCTTCGCCCGAGGTCCCATGCGCGCGAACGCACCCGGCACGACGACGCATCCACTCATCTACGAGATCGACACCTGGACCTGGCTGGAGCGGCTCGGCCGGACGAGCGCCCGGCTGATCCACCTCGGGACGGTCCCGGACGCAGCCTGGGACGGCCTGGCCGAGCTGGGCGTGAACGCCGTCTGGCTGATGGGCGTGTGGCAACGCAGTCCCGCGGGGACCGCGATCGCGATGGCCGATCCGCGCAACATGGCGGAGTTCCGCCGGGCCCTGCCGGACCTCGGGCCCGATGACGTCGTCGGCTCGCCGTACTGCGTCCGCGAGTACGTCGTCGACGAGCATCTCGGCGGGCCCGCGGGCCTTGCCGCGGCGCGCCGCGCCCTGGCCGACCGGGGGATGCGCCTGATCCTGGACTTCGTGCCGAACCACGTCGCGCCCGACCACCCGTGGACGGTCGAGCATCCCGACTACTTCGTCGCCGGGACCGACGACGACCTCGCCCGAGATCCTCGGTCGTTCGTGCGTGCCGGCGAACGGATCCTGGCCTGCGGGCGCGACCCGTTCTTCCCGGCCTGGTCCGACGTCGTGCAGCTGGACGCGTTCTCGCCGGGCCTCCGCCGGGCGGCGGCCGACACGCTGTCCGGGATCCTCGACCAGTGCGACGGCGTCCGCTGCGACATGGCCATGCTGATGCTCAACGACGTGTTCGCCCGGACGTGGGGCGACCGTGTCGGGCCGGGGCCGGCGACCGAGTACTGGAGCGACGTCATCGGTGCGGTGCGGGCGACACATCCGGACGCGATCCTCATCGCGGAGGCGTACTGGGACCTCGAGTGGCGGCTGCAGCAGCTCGGCTTCGACTACGCTTACGACAAGCGCCTCTACGACCGGCTGGAGCACGGCGACGCCGAGTCCGTGCGGCTCCACCTCTGTGCCGACCTCGCCTATCAACAGGGCCTGGTCCGCTTCATCGAGAACCACGACGAGCCGCGAGCGACCTCCGCGTTTCCCGGCGGCCGGCAGCGGGCCGCGGCCGTCGCGGCCCTGACCCAGACCGGTGCCCGCCTGGTGCACGACGGGCAGCTCGAGGGCCGGCGGATCCACCTGCCGGTGTTCCTCGGCCGGGCCCCCGACGAAACGCCGGACCGGGATCTCGAGCGCTGGCACCGGGCCCTCCTCGGGGTGGTGCGGGATCCCGCCCTGCACGCCGGCCGGTGGCAGCTGTGCGAGCGGCGGGGCTGGCCCGGCAACGACCGATGGACCTCGCTCGTGGCCTGGTGCTGGGAGGGCACGGCACCGGGCCGCACGGCAGCCGCGGACGTGCCCCGCTGGCTCATCGTCGTCAACCTCGGCGCCGAGGCCGCGTCGGCGCATGTGACGGTCCCGCCGTCCTGGGGTGCGCTGCGGGACGAGCGCCTCCGCCTCGTCGATCCCGTCCACGACACTGCCTTCGACCGCCGCGGGGACGAGCTCCTCGACGGCCTCTACGTCCAGCTCGATCCCTGGGGAGCGCACCTGTTCTCGATCCAGCCCGCCGTGCGCGAACCCAACCGCCGGGAGGAACCATGAGCGGCACGTTCGACACCGCCGAGCACCGTCGCCTCGCCGAGGCCACCGGCCGCGCCGAGGACGGCCTGTTCGACGCCAACCCCTGGTACGAGTGGGGACCCTACCTCGCCGAGCGCGCCTGGGGCACCGTCCGCGAGGACTACCGCGCGGACGGCAACGCGTGGGCCTCCTTCCCGCACGATCACGCCCGGTCGAGGGCGTACCGCTGGAACGAGGACGGGATGGCCGGCATCTCGGACGTCCGGCACGAACTGTGCCTGGCGCTCGGGCTCTGGAACGGCGTCGATCCCATCCTCAAGGAGCGGATGTTCGGCCTGACGGGGCCCGAGGGCAACCACGGCGAGGACGTCAAGGAGTGCTGGTGGTACACGGAGGGGCTCCCCAGCCACGCCCTCCTCCGGTGGCGATACCACTACCCGCAGGCACCATTCCCCTACGCGGACCTCGTCGCCGAGAACGGCCGGCGCGACAAGCTCCAGCCCGAGTACGAGCTGATCGACACGGGCGTGTTCGACGACGGCCGATTCTGGATCGTCGAGGTCACCTACGCCAAGGCGTCGCCGACCGAGATCCTGTGTCGGATCGACATCGAGAACCACGGGCCCGACGAGGCCACGCTCGACGTGCTGCCCACCCTCTGGTTCCACAACACCTGGCGCTGGACCGGCTCCCCCGCCGTTCCGGCGCTGCGCCTCGACGGCGACGCCGTGACCGTCCGCCACCCGCGGCTCGGCGGATACCGCCTGGAGGCCGCGCCCACCGATGACGGCGTCGTCCCACTGGCGCTCTTCTGCGACAACGAGACGAACACCGCACGCCTGTACGGAGGCGAACCGCTCACGGCCTACCCCAAGGACGGCATCAACGACCACCTGGTCGCCGGCGCCCCGACGGTCAACCCGGCGACGACCGGGACGAAGGCCGCCTGGTGGTACCGCTGCACGGTCCCCGGCGGTGGTCGCACCCAGCTGCGTCTTCGCCTCCACCGGCCGGAGCCGACCGCGGCTGGGGCTGCCGCGCCCGCTGCCCGGGAGGCGACGGCCTGGGCGGGGGCGTCGTTCACCCAGGCGGTCGAGCGGCGCGAGCGAGATGCCGACGAGTTCTACATGGCGCTCGCCGGCGGCCGGCTCGACGAGGAGCGGATGCGGATCCTCCGCCAGGCGTCGGCGGGACTCGTGTGGAGCAAGCAGTTCTACCCGTACCGAGTGGGGCAGTGGCTCGACGGCGACCCGGCGCAGCCGGCGCCCCCGCCCGGTCATGCCGCCGGGCGCAACGCCAACTGGCGCCACTTGGACGCCTACGACATCCTGGCCATGCCCGATCCCTGGGAGTACCCGTGGTTCGCGGCCTGGGACCTGGGCTTCCACGCCGCGGCCTGGGCCCATCTCGATCCCGCGTTCGCCAAGTACCAGCTCATCGTCCTGCTGCGGGAATGGTTCCAGCACCCGAACGGGGCGCTCCCGGCCTACGAGTGGAACTTCGACGATGTCAACCCGCCGGTCCACGCCGCCGCGGCCATCCGGGTGTTCCTCATCGACGGCGGAACCGACACCGATTTCCTGGAGCGTATCTTCCAGAAGCTGCTGCTGAACTTCACGTGGTGGCTCAACCGGCAGGATCCGGACGGCAACAACATCTTCGGCGGGGGATTCCTGGGCCTCGACAACATCAGTCCCATCGACCGGTCCTCGCTGCCCCCCGGCCTGCGGTTGGAGCAGGCCGACGGCACCGCGTGGATGGCGTTCTACGCGCTCAGCATGCTGGCGATCGCCCGCGTCCTGGCGGAGGTCCGGTCGGTCTACGAAGACATGGTCGTCAAGTTCGCCGAGCAGTACCTGATGATCGTCGATGCCATGGAGCGCACGGGGCTCCATGACCACGAGGACGGCTGGTTCTACGACCGGCTCGAGGGGCCGGAAGGCGCGACGCCGATCCAGGTGCAGACCCTCGTGGGTGCCATCCCGCTGCTCCCGACTGCCGTGCTGCGGGCCGGCGATGCTGCGGTCGCCCGGCGGCTGCGGCACCGCTTCGACCGGATCGTGTCACAGGCCGACGGCGCGGGATCCCGTCACGTCCACAGGAGCGCGGACGGCGCGACCGTGGCGCTCACCGTCGTGGCGCCGGATGAGCTGCGGCGCACCCTGGCGTCCCTGTTCGATGAGGCCGCGTTCCTCTCGCCGCACGGGCTCCGCTCGCTGTCGAAGCGCCACGTGGTGCCGTACGAGCTCCCCGGCCACCCGGAGGCACGGATCGAATACGAGCCCGGCGAGGGCCGGACCAACATGTACGGGGGCAACTCCAACTGGCGGGGCCCGGTCTGGATGCCGCTCAACGTCCTGATCATTCCGGCCCTGGTGCGCTATCACCGCTTCCTGGGTGACGAGTACACGGTCGAGTACCCCACCGGGTCAGGGCAGCCCCGGACCCTCGCGGACATCGCCCAGGACCTGGCCGACCGGCTCATCTCGATCTGGCTCCCCGGACCCGACGGCCGGCGGCCCGTGAACGGCGACGTCGAGCTGCTCCAGTCCGACCCGGCCTGGCAAGGCCTGCTGTGGTTCCCCGAGTACTTCCACGGCGATACGGGTGCCGGGCTGGGGGCCATGCACCAGACGGGCTGGACGGCCGAGGTCATCAACCTGCTCCTTGCCCCACCCCGCGACTCCGCGCCGGGCTGACCCCGCCGGGCGCCCAGGCGGCGCCCGCGACTGCCGCTCGACTCCGGCGCCTGCGACTCCGGCCCGGGGACGGGGCCTCGCGCCCGGCCCGGGCGGACGACCGGGAGCGCACGCGGCGACTCACCCTCGCGAGAGTGCCGCACCGGGGCCGCCAATCGACCCCGACGCGGCCCCTGGTCTCGGCCGGCGAGCATTCGTGCGCGATCCGCCCATGGCGGAGCATCGCGCCCTGGTCGAGGCCGGTCGAGCCCGTCAGGGCGCGACCGGCCGGCGGTCGGACGCGGCTAGAACCGGCGGCGGCCGGGGGTGACGGCGGCGCCGACGACGGCGGCCTTGGCGACCGGCGACGGGCCGGGGGTGACGGCAGCGCCGACGACGGCGGCCTTGGCGACCGGCGACCGGCCGGGCGAGACGGCAGCGCCGACGACGGCGGCCTTGGCGACGGGGGCGCCGATGACGCCGACGCCTCGACGACCGGGACCGAGCGGCATGTCAGACTCCTTCAGCGGCGAGCACGGCCTCATCGGCCTCGACGGCGGCGATGAGGGCCTGGATCGGGATGCGCCCGTTGGCGATCAGCTGACCGCCGGCGCGGCGCATGGCCGACGCGAACGGCGCGGCCCACAGGTTCTCGTAGACGAGGACGCCGGCAACGCTCCCCGGGTCCATCGCGGCGGCGAGGTGCTCGACGTCCTCTTCGGCAAGGGTCTGCACGAGCTGGGCCTCGAGCCGGGCCAGCTCCCCGAGCTCGTCGAGGTCGCCCAGCTCCTGGGCCATGACCGTGCCGTCCTCGCCCTTCTGGAGGATCAGGACGTCCATGAGCCGGATGATCCCGGCGTCGTGGAGCCGGACGAGCTCATCTGCGCCCTCGCCCGTGAAGTTCTGCGCTCCCGCCGGGAACTCGACGATGAGGTAGTCGACGGGCCCCAGCTCGTCGAGCGATCGTTCGGTCATGAGTCCTCCATGGTGGTGTTCAACCGGGCCGACTGCCTGCGGTCGGTGTGGGAGTGACCTGCTTGGCCGGCCGGCCCACCCCGTGGTGGACCGTCACGGTGCACCCATCCGGGTGGCCGCGCACCTCCCCCGGCCGGGGTGACGCGGGTGTGGAGTCTACTCCGGGGCGTCCACGTCGCCGGGACGCCCCGGGTCCGGAGCGTTGGTGCGGGCCCTGTCAGCCCGCCGCGGGCGGCCCGGCGTCGGCGGTGGGTGCCGCCGAGTCCGCGGCGACCGCGGCGGCCTTGATCGCTCCGGCGGTCTCCTCGTCGACCGGGACGGTCTTGACTTCCTGGGCCTCCGGCATCTTCCCGGCGACCTCTGCGGCGGCCGGTGCCGAGACGAGGGCGAGGATGCCCGAGGTACCCGGGGTGATGACGCCCGCGAGCTCCTTCTCGACCTCGAGGCGGTGGGCGAGGTTGCGGGCCTTGCCGGCGGCGGCCCCGGCCACGCCGAGGGCGACCGCGCCGCCGATGATCGTGGCCGGCAGGAAGATCCCCGCGACCACGCCGCCGACGATGCCCCACTTGAGGCCCTTGCGGGTGCTGTGGTCGGTCATCTTCTGGACGTGGAGCTTGCCGCCCTCGTCCGCCTTGACCACGAGGACGCCGTCGATCTCGAGGGATCCTTCGATCTCGGCATCGAGCAGCGTGTCGTAGGCGGCCATCGCCAGCGTGGGATCGGCGAAGCGGGCGACGATGAGGGCGTGGTCACCCTCGGCGGCGATGGCGGCCTCTGCGATCACGCCCTGGTCGTCGGCGATCTGCCCCGCCACGACGACGACGTCGTCGGTGGGCCTGCTGGTCTCGTCGGTCACGTGGGGTTCCTCCTGTCCGGGAACATCCCGGGCTTGCTGAGTTGGTGCGGCGGTCGCGGGCACGCTCGGCGGTGTGCGCCCGCGGCCGCCGCGGAAGCGATCGCGGTCAGGCGGCCGGCGGCGGGTCCTTGAGGCCGAAGGCGGCCTTGACGCCGGCAGAGTTCAGGTAGAGCAGGATGATGATCGGCATGATCGACATGCCGAGCCCGATCCCGGTGCCGGGGTACTCGAGGAACCAGAGGAACGCCTCGAAGAGCGCCACGCCGGCGACGATGACCGCCAGGATCCAGGCCCACGGCTGCATCGCCCAGAGGCCGAACGCGGCCAGGAGCCAGAGGATCCCGCCGGCGATGGCGAGCCAGCCCCAGATGCCGGACTGCTCGAACTTCCCGACGTCGCCGAGCACGGTGAACCAGTCGAAGCCGAGGATCCGCAGGCCCAGGAAGAGCCAGGCGAAGCCGGCGAGCGCGGCAAAGAAGCCGATGACCGAGATGAGGATGGGTGGGTTCTTCATGTGGGAATCTCCCTCGTGGTGGACGTTGGGCAGCGCCGATGGGCCGGCGCCGCCGGTTGACGGGTGGCCCGGCGCCGCCGGGCCGGCTCAGATGCCGCCGAGCACCTTGGCCTTCGCGGCGGCGAACTCCTCGTCGCTCAGGATGCCGGCGGTGTGGAGCTCGCCGAGCTGCTTGAGCTGCTCGTAGTCGATGGCCCCGGCCGGGGCCGGGGCCGGGGCGGGGACGGGGACGGGCGCGGCCTGCTGGGCGGCCATGGCGTCGAGCTGGGCCTGCTGCTCGGCAACCTGGGCCTCGAGCTGCTGGGTCTCGCTCACGGCCTGCTGCTCGGCCGCCTGGTCGGCGTACTTCTGCTGCTGGTGGTGGCTCACCGCGCCGGCCGTGCCGGCGACCACCGCCGTTGCCGCCGCTGCGCGCACCAGCGGCCTGCCGCGTCGTCGCATCATCGTTCAGTCTCCTTCGAGTGTCGGTGTTCGGGACCTGCGACCTAGGCGGACGCGGTCACGGCGGCGGCGTGGGCCTCGAGCTCGGCGCTCACCTCCTCGAGGACCTCGGGGGGGATGACCACGCGATCGACGAGGAAGCCGCCCGCGGCGGTCATCGCGTCCTTGAGGTCCTCGGCCCAGCGGTGCTCGAAGAGCAGGACCAGGCCCGACGTGCCGAGCGGCAGCGAATCGGCGATCGCCTCGAGATCCTCGGGGGTGAACAGGGACCTGACCTCGGCGAGGAGCGGCGCGAACGAGGCGAAGCGAGGGTCGTCCGTGTTGCTGAGCTCGACGACGACGGTCGCTCCGTCCGTGTCCCGCCCGACGAACACGACGTCGACGAGCCGGATGATCTTCTTCTCGACGACCTTCTCGACCTCGCGGGCGATGCTGCCGTCGAACCGGTTGCCCTCGAAGCCGATGACGATGTACTCGAGCGGTCCGAGTGTCACGGGTGTCCTCCTGCTGGAACGGGTGCCTCGTCGGACGCCCACCGTCAAGTGAACACGACCGGGGGCCGCGTCGCATCCTCCACGAGGGATGAGTGCTCGGGCGCCTGCCGTATACTCCGGCGGCCCATGTGCCCCGTCGTCTCCGCCCCCGGCATGCACGCGACCCACGTCCCTGACGTCGCTCCCGCGGCCACCGGTGCCACTCCGCCGGGCGCGCTCCTCGAGGCGAAGCTCCTGGTCCCGCGCAGGGGCCGGCGGACGGTGCGCCGCACGAAGCTCCTGGGCCAGATCCGTGCCGGCCGAGATCACCCGGTCGTCTCGATCCTCGCCCCGCCGGGGTACGGCAAGACGAGCCTCCTCGCCCAGTGGACCTCCGAGGACGCCCGGTCGACTGCCTGGCTGACGGCCGACGACGGCGACAACGACCCCGTCGTGCTCCTCACCTACCTGGCCGCGGGCATCGCCCGCGTCGTGCCGCTCGACCCGGACATCTACGCTGCGATCGCCTCACCTGCCGTGTCGGGTCGGGCGGTGGTCGGCCGCCTCCTCGCGGCCATGGCCCAACGAGCGGAGCCCGTCCTGATCGTCATCGACGACGCACACCGCATCACCGACCGCGAGTGCCTCGACGTCCTTGCGGAGCTCATCACCTACCTGCCCGCGGCGTCCCAGGTCGCGATCGCAGCTCGCGAGCCGGTCGCGCTGCCGTTCGCCCGCTGGCGCGCCGACGGGTCGCTGCTGGAGCTCGGTCCCAGCCAACTCGCGATGGACGAACGGGAAGCGGCCCAGGTGGGCCGCCATCTCGGGCTCGCGCTCTCGGGCGAGGCGGTGACGCGGCTGACGCGGCAGACGGAGGGGTGGCCCGCCATGCTGGTGCTCGCCGCGCTCGACGCCCAGCGGTCGCCGCACCGCGATCCAGACAGTGTCTCGGGCAGCGACCACTTCATCGCCGACTACCTCCGCTCCGAGGTCCTCGCGGATCGGCCCGAGGAGGAGGTTGTCTTCCTGACGCGCACGTCGATCCTCGAACGGCTGACCGGGCCGCTCTGCGATGCCGTGGTGAACCGGCGGGGTTCGGCCGATCTCCTGGCGAGCCTCGCCAGGTCGACCCTCCTCGTCGACGAGTATGGCGGGTCGTATCGCTACCACACCCTGCTGCGCGACTTCCTCGGGGACCAGCTCGCGGCCCGCGAGCCCGGAAGGGTCGCCGAGCTGCATCAGCGAGCGGCCGCCTGGCACGAGGCGAGCGGATCCATCGAGCTGGCGGTCGAGCACGCGTTCGCGGCAGGCGATCTCGACCACGCCGCGAACGCCGCGGGCAGGGGCATGCTCCGCCATCACTGGGCCGGCCGCCGCGTGACGATCCGGACGTGGTTCCGGCGCTTCTCCGACGACGCACTCGAGGAGCGGCCGTGGCTTGCCGTCCTGGCGGCCTGGGAGGAGCTCGCTGCCGGCGACATCGTCGCCACGGAACGCCTGGCGGACATCGCCGAGCGCGGGACGTTCGAGGGCCGGCCCCCGGACGGCACCGCCTCGTTCGAGTCCGGGCGGGCGATGCTGCGAGCCGGGATGGCTCGCAGGGGAGCGGACGACGCGCTGGCGAACGCCGCCCTGGCGGTGGAGCGCGAGGTGCCGGGCAGCCCCTGGCAGGATTTCGCGCTGTGGAACCTGGCGATCGCCCGGGCCATGACGGGTGACCGGGACGGCGCGGACGCCGCCCTTGCCGATGCGGTCACCGCCGCGCGCTCCGGCGGCAACCTTCCCCTGTGCCACTGCCTGCTCGGCCACCGGGCGCTGCTCGCCGCCGAGCGGGGCGCCTGGGACACGGCGGCCACCTTTGCCGACCAAAGCCACGAGATCGCGGGCTCGGCGCGCCTGGACGGGTACATGTCCACCGCCCCGGGTCGCGCCGCCCACGCTCGCATCGCCATCCAGCGCGGTGACATCGCAGGGGCGCGCCGGGAGCTTGCCCACGCCGCGAACCTGCGGCCCCTGCTGACGGCCGCCTGTCCCGCAGTCGCGATCTCGTCCCTGCTGGGGTTGGCGCGGGCCCACCTCGCGGTCGGCGACTCCGCCGGCGCGCGGACGCTCCTGGCCCAGGCGAGCCAGGTGATCCGACAACGGCCCGACGTCGGTGTCCTCTCCGGCGAGGTCGCCGCGCTCCAGGCGACGCTCGCATCACAGCCGCCGATGCTCCCCGGCGGCGCCTCGTCCCTGACGGCCGCGGAGCTTCGGGTGCTGGCGCTGCTGCCCTACTACCTGTCCTTCAAGGAGATCGGGCAGCGCCTCGGCGTCAAGGCGACGACGGTGAAGACGCACGCGGTCGCGATCTACGGCAAGCTCGGGGCCTCCACGCGAAGCGAGGCCGTCGACCTGGCCGTCGACGCGGGGCTGCTGGAGCGCTTCCCGACGTAGGTCGGCGGTTATCCGCCATCGAGGAGGAGGCGCTCCGGAACAGCGCGTGGTGAGATGGCTCGGCAGCACCCTCAACCCACGACGGGTCTGCGAACCACGCGGGAGCGAGCCCCGATGACCACCAGCGAGGAAGTCCTCCGGAGACTGACGATCGGGGACCCTGCGTACTGCCGGGCCGTCCTGGCCACCGAGCAGGGCGAGCCGCCCCGCGCGCTCGACGTGCGCAGCGCGGCGCTCCTGCGCCTTGCCGGGTTGATCACCGCCGGCTCTGCCGGTCCGATGTGGCAACAGCGCGTCGGCGAGGCGCTGGACGCCGGCCTCAGCTTCGACGAGATCGTGGGCTCGCTCCTGGTGCTCGCGCCGAGCATCGGGTTGGAGCGGGTCGTCGCGGTCAGCCCGAACCTGGCGCGGGCGCTTGGCTACGATGTCGACGCGGCGCTCGAGCAGCTGGACGACGCGGTGCCGGCGGAGCGGCCCATGAAGTCCCGGGTGGAGCGCGCGGAGGCGCACCACCCGATCTGATCGAACGCAGGACGAGGGGATCACCTGGCCGTTGCCGGGGCTCGTCTTCCTGCCGCACGCGTTCGGCACGCATGAGTTCCCGCGCGCGCTCCACCCTCGACGCCCGCCGCCGGATCGCTACCATGGCGCCACCGAAACCGGGGTTGCCACGGGAGGAGGTCTGCACCGCATGAGTGCCCAGGCGCCGGTGCTGCGCGAGCACGGCAACTCGTACAACATCTTCATCCTGGTCCTCACGCTCTTCTCGCTGGCACTCATGGTCGTGCAGCTGCTGCCGCTGGACGACGACACGCGCCAGCTGATCACGCTCTACGACAACGTCATCTGCTTCATCTTCCTGGCCGACTTCGCCATGAACCTGGCCGGGTCGCGGCCGAAGCGGGCGTACGTCATCAGCCAGCGGGGCTGGCTGGACCTGATCGGGTCGATCCCGAGCGTCGGGGTCTTCCAGCTGGGGGCGCTGCTGCGCCTCGCGCGCCTGAGCCGGCTGGCCCGGATCGGCAAGCTCCTGGGCGGCAAGAACCGCAAGGAGCTCGTCGCCGACGTGCTCGCGAACCGCGGCCAGTACGCGACGTTCATCACCATCCTGTCGGCCGGGATGGTGCTCAGCGTGGCCAGCATCCTGATCCTGCAGTTCGAGAGCGTGGATCCGGACGCCAACATCCACACCGGCGGCGACGCCATCTGGTGGGGCATCGTGACGCTGACGACGGTCGGGTACGGCGACCGTTACCCCGTGACGCTCCCGGGGCGGCTCGTCGCCATGTCGGTGATGTTCGCCGGCGTCGGGATCATCGGCGCGCTCGCCAGCATCCTGGCGAGCATGCTGGTGCCGCCGCCGAAGGTGGACGAGGAGACGCCGGACGAGGTGCCCGTCCGGGCGCCGGCCGCCGCGACCTCGCCGGGGCCTGCCGCCGCGCCGGCCGTCCTGGCGTCCGTCCCCGCGGCGGCCGCCCCGGCCACGGATGCCTTCGTCGAGGAGCTGGCGAGCCTGCGGGCCGAGATCGCGGCGCTGCGGGCGGCGCTTCCCTCCAAGCCGCGCTGACCGGCCTCGCGCGGGACCCACGCCGTCACCACGGCCGGCCTGCCCGGCATCGCGACGACCCGACGGCGCCCGGAAAGGCGTCGTTCGGCACTCCCCTGCCCGGCCGCCCCGGGCGTTCAATCGTGTCGGAAGGAGCCTGCCATGACGGAGACCATGCGCGCACCGGAGCCCGTCGGGGCGTCGCCCGAGGACGCAGGGGCCGAGGTCCCGACGGCCCCGGAGATCGAGGAAGGCCTGATCGCCGGCCGTCCGGTCGAGGACCGCGGCTTCGAGGTGGTGGAGGTCGGCGTCGGCGCCTCGGCCGGCCTTGCCATCGGGGCCGTCGTGGCGGGGCCGATCGGGGCCGCCGCGGGGGCGGTCCTCGGGGCCGCGGCCGCCGTCGTCGCGGGCGAGGCGATCGAGCGCCGGGTCGGCCACGCCGCCGAGACGACGGACGCCAGCGAGCACGAGCCGAACCCGCACGCCTGAACCGCCGCCTGCACCGCCCGACGCGCCGGGCGCCCTCGCCGGCCACCGCCCCGGTCCCGCTCGAGGGCGGCGGTCAGGGGATCGGCGCGAGCCCCAGGAGCGTGCTCCGGGCCGGGGGATCCGCCGCCGGCCGGTGCGCGTTGAAGGCCGCCACGAGAACCTCGCCGGAGACGGTCCGGCGGCCGGCCGACCCGACGAGCGTGACGCTGATGAGGCGCCCGGACACGCCCCGGTTGCGCAGGTCGAGCGCCTGCAGCGTGCCGACGTTGGTCCGCGGGTCGGCGGCCAGGATCGCCGAGATCTCCGCGAGCGTGTAGGTCTTCGTCCGCCACGTCGCGTAGGGCGAGCCCGCGTCGTACGCCGCGCCCGTCGCATCGCGATCGCTCGAGCCGCGCAGGTACGCGACGGGCCCGGCGAGGCGGGTGCCGGTCGCCGACACGAACACGTTCTCGTTGTTCTCCGTGGCGCCGCCGCCGGTCGAGTGGAAGAGCGCGTTGGCGATCGCCGTGCCGCTGCGCAGCACCCGCCCGGAGGTGGCGGCGATCACGGTGTTCGCGGCGCCGGTCTCGGCGCGCACGCCCCGGTAGACCTGGGAGCGGGTGTCCGCGTAGACGTCGAACGTCCCGACGCCGGGCCGCACGTGGTACGCCGCGTACGAGCGGGCGGCGATCGTCTGGGCGGTCCGAGCGGCCACCGGCCAGGAGGACGGCATCTCCACCGGGACGACCCCCCGGAGGTAGGCCTCCAGTGGCAGCTCGTTGACGACGTCGACCTTCGTGCCGGTGGCGATGATCCGCAGCGAGCCCCGGTAGCGGTCGTGGGTGGCCGAGGCCGCCGGCAGGTCGAACGTCGTGGCCGTCGTCGCGCCGCGGAGGCGAAGGCTCGCCGGGACGGCACCCTGGTGGAGGACCGCGCCGGTCGCGTCGTCGACGACGATGCGCCAGGAGGCCGTGGCCCCCGCGATGACCGGGACCAGGCGCAGCCGGGCGTCGGCCGGGAACGACTTCGCGACGCCGTCGACGGTCCAGGATCCACCGCGACCGGTCACGGCCAGCGGGCGGGCTGCGGTGGGCACGAGGTCGTCGACGAGGAGGACGCGGATCGACGTGCTCGTCGGGATCGACCCGATGGTCGTCCCGGGGTAGTAGTGCGCCAGGATCGTCGCCGCGTCCTGGCCCGCGAACGCCCGGCCGCGGGCGCCGTACTGCGAGAGTCCGACGCCGTGGCCCCAGCCGCGGCCGAACAGGGTGACGGTGGCTCCCGGAACCGTTAGGCCGGCGGCCGGCGTGGGCGCCGGCGTGGGCGCCGGGTGGGTGTCGGGGTGGGTGTCGGCGACGGTGTCGGCGACGGAGCCGGCGCGGGCGCGGGCGACGGGGTGGGCGCCGGTGCCGGGGCGGCCCGCAGGACGCCGCTGGCCGCGTACAGGCCTGTGACGCCGTAGAGGGCGCTGACGGGCTTCCCGTTGACGTGGCTGACCCGGTACCAGGTGGAGCCGGACTTCGCGCCCGAGCAGACCGTGCTCCACGCCGAGCCCTTCACGGTTCCCGTGACCGTCAGGCTGCCGCTCGAGAGGCGGGCCTTGACCGCGGCGCTCGTCGACGTTCCGGTGCGCAGGTTCACGCCGAGGCAGGCCGGGACCATGGCCGAGGTGGCGGCCCGGGCGTCGGCGGGGGCCGCGACGGTCGTCCCGACGAGCAGCGCGACGAGCAGCACAACGAGGCCCGCGCGGGGCAGCGACGGGCGCCCGGCGGGCAGCAGCGCGCGGGCGGCGGTCAGGGGTGCGGCGTGCACGGCATCCTTCATCGACGTCGCACAGCCTGACCGCCGGCAGGCCGTCCGCCCACGACCCAAGGGGGCCACGCCGGACCCCACCCAGAAGGGC
The DNA here is from genome assembly GCA_963725875.1 of uncultured Chloroflexia bacterium. Classification (GTDB taxonomy): domain Bacteria; phylum Chloroflexota; class Limnocylindria; order Limnocylindrales; family CSP1-4; genus CTSoil-043. The sequence goes on from CAVRZZ010000006.1 coordinate 99,202, forward strand.
TATCGACGTCCCGGCGGGGAGGCGCCGCCGGGCATGAAGAGGGGGTCCTCCGCCGGATGGCGGAGGACCCCCTTCGACCGGTGTCAGACGGGCGCTAGCCTGCTACCACTGGCACTTGTTGGGCGGGTTCTCGGGGTCGCACTTCGCATAGGTCACGATTTGCTCGAGAAGCGACAGCCCCTTCGCGGCATCGAGGAGCACGGGCTCGCCGGCCGTTCCGTCCGCCTTGAACGGAATGTACGCCGGGGTGACGGCGTTGACGCCGCCGTCGGTGTACGTACCGGGGCCGGTGACACCCTCGTAGTCGATGTCCTTGCCTTCCCGGATCAGCTTCAGGCAGTCGGCATACGTGTAGCACACGTCTCCCGGCGGGTCGCCGACCTTGAACATGGCCGGTGCCCAGTCGCTCGCCTTGTACGAACCTCCCATCTCGACGGCCAGGGCCGTCTGGACCATGAGGTCATAGGTCGAGAAGGCATACTGGCCCGTCGCGTCATAGGCCACGTCGGGAAGCTGCTTGTCCCACAGCGGCTGGAAGAAGGCCCACGCCGGGGTTGACTTGTTGGGCGCGAACGACGGGAAGCCGATCGCCTTCTGCGAGGCGATGGGATCGGTGCCCAGCGTTCCGATGAACTGCGCCTCGCTCCACCCGGTCTCACCGATCCAGGTGAGCGACAGGCCTGCCTCCGCCGCCGCCTTGATGAGCGTGGCGGATTCAGTCGATCCCGCCTGGACGATGACGGCATCCGGCTTCAGGTCGGCAATCTTCTGGGCCTCGGCCCGATAGGAGGGCTGGGCGGTCGGGACGTCGAGACGGTCCATCACGGTAAGGCCGAGGATGCCGGCGGCCTTCTCGGCCGCGTCGGCGGCCAGCTGGAAGCCTTCGACCTGGGTGGCGAAGATCACGATGTTCTTGGCGCCGATCGACTCGGCGTACAGGCTCCCGTAGGTGCCCAGGGCCTGGTCCAGGCCCTGCGCCCGGAAGATCGGCTCCGCGGGCTTGCCTCCAAGGTTGCCCGGAATGGCGCCGCCGTGGACCGAAGGCCCGAGCGGCGAATCGTTCTCCTGCCAGTACTCCATCATGTAGTCGCGATAGGTCCGGTACTGGTGGGCGATGCTCACCAGGATCTCGGCCCCGTACTGCTCGAGGCAGGTCTTCGCCGCCTGGCCTTCCTTGTCATCCCCGATGTCCTCGGAGCGCAGCTGCCAGGTCCGGCCGAGCGGCGGGTCGAGGTTGATGACCTCCTCGATCGGGAAGCGCACATCGTTGGTGAGCGACTTCCCGTAGTCCGCGAACGAGCCGGTGTAGTAGGCGAGCTCGCAGACCACCACCGGCTCGCCCGCCGCGGCCGGCGTCGCCGAGGCGGGGGCACCAGACGTGGCGGGCGTCGCTTCGGCCGACGCGCCGGGCGTCGCGGTGGCGCCGCCGCCGCATGCGCCGGCGACCAGGGAGAGCACCGCGATCGCGACCGTGGTGCGGCCCCACTTGATTCTATCGACCCTCATTGCGTTCTCCTCCTGCATCTTTCGTGGCCCGGAACCTTGCTCCTCAGATCCTGTATCCCTCCTTGAGCTGCTGGGTCGTCAGCTCGGCGGCGTTCACCACGGCGTACGCTTCGCCGAGACTCAGCACCATCACCCGGTCGGCGACCTGGAGCGCCTTGGTGGCGTTCTGCTCGGCGAGGACGATGGCGACGCCCCTGGCCTCGTGGATCTCCTTGATCTTGTCGAAGAACATGTCGACGTAGAGCGGGGAAAGGCCGGCCGTGGGCTCGTCGAGGAGCAGCACCCTCGGGTCCTGCATCAGGGCGCGCCCGCAGGCCACCATGCGCGACTCGCCGCCGCTGAGGGTCCCAGCCTTCTGTGCCCGGAGGGCCCGCAGATCGGGGAACAGCTCGAGCACCTCGGCCATCCGCTCGTCGCGCGAGCGCTTGCCGATCATCCCCCCCACGTTCAGGTTCTCCAGGACCGTGAGGTCGGGGAAGATGCCCTTCTCCTGGGGCACGTAGCCGATCCCCCGGCTGGCGGTCTCGTAGGGAGGCAGCCTGGAGACGTCCTCGCCCTGGAACCTGATCATCCCGGCCATGAGAGGGAGCAGGCGCGCCAGGGTTGCCAGCAGGGTGGTCTTGCCGGCACCGTTGGCTCCCAGCACGGCGAAGATCTCGTCCCCGACGGTGAAGTCGAGCCCCTTGAGGACGGTGACCCCGTGGTAGCCGCTGCGCAGGCCTTCGATCTCGAGGGCGACGGATCCGGCCGGCTCAGACATGGCCCTCACCGAGGTACTTCTCGACGACCGTGCTGTGCGCGCGGATCGACTGCGGGTCCCCATTCAGGATGACGCTGCCCTCGGCCATGAAGTGGACGACGTCGCAGAGGCTCCAGATGACGTTGAGGTCGTGCTCCACGATCACGACCGAGGTGCCGGCGGCGGCCAGGTCCCTGATCACGGTCATGACCTTCTCGGTCAGCTCGTCGGGCAGACCGGCGGTCGGCTCGTCGAGCAGGAGGAACGTGGGCTTGAGGAGCAGGCACCGGACGATGTCGAGAAGCTTCTTCTCGCCGGCCGACAGCGCGAAGCCGGTCGGGTCGGCGAACCCGAAGTAGTCGAGGTAGTGCCGGATCTCGTCCTCGTGCTTCGCGAAGACCGTCCGCTCGCTGAAGATCCGCTGCGGCTGCTCGTACCTTGTCTCGGCCACCGCGAGCAGGAGCAAATCCCAGATGGTCAGCTTGTCGAAGTCCATGATCACCTGGTTGCTCTTCACGACGCCGTGGCGCGCCATGCGGTGGGCGGGCAGGCCCGAGAGCACCACCTCGCCTCCCCCGGGGGGAAGCAGGGAGATCCTGCCGCGATCGAGCGGGGTCGAGTGCATGATCAGGCGCATCAACGTCGTCTTGCCGGCGCCGTTGGGTCCGATCAGGCCCTCGATCGACTGCTCGCCCAGGACCAGATCGTCGACGTTCACGACGACGCGGCCGGAGAAGCTCTTGACGACCCCCTGGACACGGATCCGGGGACGGGTCAGGGCAACGGCGTCGACGACGTCAGCGACCATGGATCTTGCCCATCAGCTTGTCGCGCCGCATGTCGCCGAGCAGGCCCAGCGGCCGGAACAGCAGGACGATCATCAGGGTCAGGCCGAATGCGGCCTCTCTCATCACGGGGAGCGCCTGGCTGTACCACTCCTTGGGGAGCGGCAGGTAGGACTGGACCACGATGTCGAAGAGCCCCACCGTGAGGATGACGCCCACCACCGCTCCCCAGACGCGTGCCGTGCCGCCCAGGATCAGCCCCACCATCGCGGCGAGGGTGACGCCGACCCCAAGGCTGCCAACATCGAGGTAGCGCACCATGACCCCGTTCATCGCACCGAGCAATCCCATCCCCGCCGAACCGACGGCGAACAGCCAGAGCTTGGCCCGGAACGTCGACTTCCCCAGGCTGCGGGCAAGCGGCTCGTTGCCGCCCACGGCGATCAGGAGGCGCCCGTAGGGCGAGCGGTGGACCCGCCAGGCGTAGAGGAAGAGCGCAACGACGACGGCGGCCGTGATCACCAGCCACAGCAGCTCGTTTTCCTTGACCTTGCCGATGTCGTAGGGGAAGCCGAGCCCTCCCATGCCGCGCGCGCCACCGGTGAGGTCGTCCTGGGTGATCGCCAGGATCTGGACGGCGGTGGCGAACCCGAGCGTGCCCACGAGCACGCCGTCGGTGTCCAGGTCGGCGATCAACCATCCGACGAGGAGGCCGGCCACGCCGGCGACGAGGGTCGCGGCAGCGGCGCACGCGAGGAACTGCCATGGCTCCCCGAACGGCCAGTCGACCTGGACGTACAGCACGCCGAAGGTGTACATCCCGAGGCCCCAGAACCCGACGACGCCGAAGTTGGCGATCCGGGCGAGCCCCAGCTGGAGGTGGAGCAGCAGCGCGAGGCCGATCACCATCACGACCTGGAACAGCCCCGTGACCAGGAAGGCGTCGAGCCAGTCGAGGTTCATGCCGCTACACCTTCGCCGTCTCGGTGAGCCGCGTGCCGCGCCACTTCAGGATCAGAACGAAGGCGACGATCAGCACCAGCTGCGCATACAGGGTCTGGTCGAACTGGAGCGCCATGGCGGCCAGCGCAACGCTCGTGCCCACCCCGACGAGGATGACGCCACCCAGCCCCCAGCTCCCTCCCACGAGGGCAACCATGAGGACGAGGAGGAACTGTCGCCAGCCGAGCAGCGGCGAGACGTTCGCCCCGACGCCGTAGAACGCACCGGCAAGCCCGCCGGCGACGCCGGCGATGAACCAGATCAGGGTCGTGACGGCGAGCGGCCGGATCCCGCTCACCCTCGCCAGGCTCTCGTCGTTGGCCAGCGCCCGGATCTGCAGGCCGTACCTGGATCGCCGGATGAAGAACCAGAGCAGCAGGGAGAGCACGGCTACGCTCACGACCGCGAGGAGACGGAAGGATGTAACGCCGACGCCGAGCACCGAGATCGTGTCGGGTGGCGGGACGTCGTAGAACCGCACCGGGTAGCCGAAGATGAACTGCAGGCCATGCCGCAGAAAGATCGACAACCCGAAGGAGATGATGATCATCTCCAGCCCGCCGACGTTGCGGCGCTTCGCCGGCCGGAAGATGACGAGGTACGTGGCGACGCTGAGGAAGCCCGCCAGCACCCCGGTGGGGATCAGGACGGTGTAGAAGTCGAGGCCGTACGTCGTGTTGAGCCACATCCCGAAGTAGGCCCCGAGCGTGATGGTCTCGGAGTAGGCCACGTTGATGAGGCCGGTGAGCTTGTACAGCAGGGCGAAGCCGATCGCGGCGAGGACCAGGGGCGCGTTCTCGGTGAGGCCGATGACGAGCGACTGGGTGATGAAGTCCAGGTCCATCAGCCGTCGGCCCCAGCGCGGGGCGGGACGCGGTCACGATGCGTGACTGTGCCGAACCGCGCAGATCCGTTGCCGTTCAAGCGTGCCCCTCTGGTCATCGCCTGGCCTCGCGAAGGCGGTGCGCACCACCGCTCGTGATTGACCCTCGATCGTCGGCAGCCTCGACGCCGCCGACCGAGTGCCCCGGTCCGCACGCGGGCATACAGATTATCGATTATCGAGGATAGTAGACGGCCGTATGGGGCAATGCAAGGGGAAAATCGCGGTTGCGCGCCCGCTACGATCCGCCGGTGCGCATGCCGGCGAGACGTGTCTCGGTTCTGCAGATCACCCTGGCGGCCGCCTGCCTTGCCCTCTTCCTGGTCCTCGCCGCGGCGGTGAGCCGGCCGGGCGAGGTCGGCTTCGACGAGCCGGTCATCGGCTTCGTCACGGGTCTCGGGATCTCGCTCGACAGCTGGGGCGCCGTCACGGAGCTCGGCGGCCGGGTCCTCGTCCCCGTCGGCGCGGGCCTGGTGCTCTGGCTGCTGTGGCAGCGCCGGTTCGCGGACGCCGTCATCGTTGCCGTCGCCCTCGTCGGGGCGAGCCTGTTCACCGACGCTGCCAAGGAGCTGATCGCGCGGCCGCGACCTCCGGGCGCGCAGAGCGGTCCCGCCGCCGGCTATGCGTTCCCGTCGGGCCACACGCTCAACAGCACGGTCACCTACGGCCTCGTGGCCCTGTACGCCTCGCGCAGCCACATGGCGCCGGCCGCCCGGCGGGTCGCGATCGCCATCCTCCTCGCGATCCCGCTCCTGGTCGGGCTGTCGCGGATCGCGCTCGGCGTCCACTACCCGAGCGACGTCCTGGGCGGCTGGCTCGCCGGGATGGCCGTGGTCTTCACCGTCGCCGCGATCACCGGACCGGCGCCAACCAGGGCGACGTCGGCGTCCGCGACCGCCACGCCTGGAGACGAGGCCGCCCGACCCGGCCCGTGATCCCGACGCGAGCCGACGACGCGCGGTAGCGTTCCCGCGTGGATCGCCGCCGCTGGCTCGTGCTCTCGGCCGTCTCCGTCGGGACGTTCATGGCAACCCTCGACGGAAGCATCGTCAACATCGCCCTGCCGAGCATCGCCGGCGCATTCGGCATCGACCTTGCCGCCGTCGAATGGGTGGTCGTTGCGTATCTCCTCGTCGTGGCGAGCCTGCTGCTCCCGTTCGGGCGCCTCGGCGAGGTCCTCTCGTTCCGGCGGGTCTACCTGGCCGGGTTCGCGGTCTTCACGGTCGCGAGCGCCCTGTGCGGGGCGGCCCCGGGCCTTGGTGCGCTGGTGGCCGCCCGGGCGGTGCAGGGCGTGGGCGCCGCGATGCTCATGGCGATGGGCCCGGCGATCATCGCCCGGACGTTCGGCCCCGGCGAGCGCGGTCGGGCCCTGGGACTGAATGCCGTCAGCGTGGCGATCGGCCTGAGCCTCGGCCCGACGCTCGGCGGGCTGCTCACCGAGGTGGGCACGTGGCGGGCGATCTTCTTCGTCAACGTCCCGGTCGGGGTGTTCGCCATGTTGTGGGCTGCGCGGATCCTGCCCCCGGAGCCGGCGGGTCGCCGCCAGGCCTTCGACGTCCCGGGCGCCGCGCTCTCCGCGGCCGGCCTCTTCGCCCTCCTGCTGGCGCTGAACCGGGGCGAGGCGCTGGGCTGGACCAGTCCGGCGGTCATCGGTCTGCTCGTCCTCGCGGCCGGCCTCGGGGTGGCCTTCATCGGCGTCGAGCGCCGCTCGGCGGCCCCGATGATCGACCTGCGGCTCTTCCGGATCCGGGCCTTCTCGGCGGGCCTCGTCGCCGTCGTCGTCGCGTTCGCCGGCCTGTTCACGGCGACCTTCCTGCTGCCCTTCCTGCTGCAGGTGGGCTCGGGCTACACGCCGCTGGAGGCGGGGCTGCTCATCACGCCCATCCCGCTCACGGCCGCCCTCGTGGCGCCGTTCAGCGGCGCGCTCTCGGACCGGATCGGCCAGCGCCTGCCGGCGAGCGTCGGGATCGCGGTCCTCGTGGCAGGCCTGCTCAGCCTCACGACGCTCCCGGACCCGTTCACGGTGGGCGACCTGGCGTGGCGGCTCGCGCTCGTCGGGGCCGGCCAGGGGCTCTTCCTCTCGCCCAACAGCAGCTCGATCCTCGGCGCCGTGCCGCGGCCGCGGCTGGGGACCGCGTCGGGGATGATCGCCCAGATGCGGGTGGTCGGACAGGCGTGCGGAATCGTCGTCAGCGCCGCGGTGGTGGCGGTCCGCCTCCCCGCGCACCTGGCCGCGCTCGGCGGCCTGCCCGCCGAGGCGGTGCAGCAGGAGGCCCTGGTGCTGGCGATCCACGACGCGTTCGTCGTGGCGGCGCTCATCTGCAGCATCGGGATCGCCGCGAGCCTGCTGCGAGGTCCGGCTGCGCCGGCCGGCGCGGACACCGGCTGACCGCTTTCGGTGGGCGTCTGTCGCGGACAGCCACCCTGGACCGGCGACGCGAGCAGGGGCAGGCTGGCCTCCGTGCTGAAGTAGAACGGCACGCCGAGGCCGCAGGACACGCGGGACGGCGCCAGCGCTACGCCTCGTCAGCGACCTCGGATGCGGGTTCGCTTGCGGGCGTTTGACGCTCGAGGCGGCGCTTGACCAGGACCAGGGCGACCACGACCAGCACGATGAGGACGACGACCACGACCATCGCCTCGCGCCGGAAGAAGCTCTCGTCGAGCCGGGCCTGGGCGATCGCCTCGGCCTCCTCGGCCTTGGCCTGGGCGGCCGTCGCGTCCGTCGAGATGACCGGCAGCTTCGTGGTGTGGACTGCGGCTTGGGCCTTGATCAGGCTCGTCTTTGCCTCCGAGAGGGCCACGTCCGCGTCCTCGACGATCATCCCCACCCCGGCGGCCTCGAGGATGCGGTCGTCCGCGCTCGTGTATGCACCCTCGGCGCCGGACAGGGAGGCCGCGATCGCCTCGATCTGGGCGTAGATGTCCGAATCCGGGTGGTGACACGTGTCGCAGCGCCGGTCGGCCTCGTTCTCGAACTGGGTGAGCTCCAGGCGCAGCGCGCGGGTCTGCAGGTCGTGGCAGGTGACGCACAGGTAGTCCGGCGGCTCCGGGTGGAAGAAGAGCGCCTCCGACGGCTGCGCGACGTCGTGCGTCCCGTGGCAGGTCCAGCACTTGGGGGCCGCCGTCTCGAGCTCCGCGTGGCGGCTCTGCAGGTAGAGGTCCTGGGTGGCCGTGTGGCACTTGCCGCAGACCTCCACGACCTCCGTGTCGCGGGGCGGCTTCGCGGCGTGAGAGCCATGACAGGACGCGCAGCTCGGCGCCCGCGTGTCGGAGCTCTCCAGGAGCGCGACGCCGTGGACGCTCTTCGAGTAAACCTCGAACTGGTCGGTCGGGATGCCGTAGGGCTTCATCTTCGCCGTGTCCGCGTGGCAGCTCGAGCACAGCGCCGGGACGTTGAGCGGGTAGACGGCGGCGGTCGGGTCGGAGGCCTTCTTGATGTCGTGCGAGCCGTGGCAGTCGATGCAGATGGCGACCTGCGTGTCCTGCGCCGCCGCGAGGCGCTGCCCGTGGACGCTCGTCCAGTACTTGGAGTACTGGTCGGTCGGCAGGTTGTAGGACCGCATCCGCTCGGGGTCGGCGTGGCAGCTGCCGCAGAGGCCGACGGTCTGGTCGCGGGACGGCTTCCCGATGAACCCCTTCGTCCGGTCCATCGCGATCCCCATTCGGTCGGACGTCGGGTCGCCGCCGTGGCAGTCCGCGCACGTGATCCCACCCTTGCCGTGGACGCTGTCCTGCCAGGCTGTGGTGATCGCCGCCTGGCGGTCGTTGACCGCCTTGTGGCACTCGAGGCACTGGTTCGTGTCACCCTCGGGCGGGTGCGCGATCGGGGTCGGGACCGGCGGGGCCGGGATCGGGGTCGGCGTGGCGGGCGGCGGCGACGCGGTCGGCGCCAGCAGGGTCCGGGGTGACGCGGCCGGCGACGGCGTGGCGGCCGGCGAGGCGGCCGGGGTCGGCGAGGCGTCCTGCGCGCGGGCACCCCCGACGAGGGCCAGGACAAGCAGCCCGGCGGGGAGCGCGGTCCCCCCGAGGAGAAGCAGGCCTCGTGTCCGCCCGGTCCGGCCGCCCATCAGCTGACGAACCCCCGGACCGTCAGGCCGATGCCGCCGATCAGCACCACCGTCGCCCCGACGATGGCGAGCTTCCGCCGGCGCGCCAGCACCTCCGGGTTCCGATCGAGGAACGGAAGGATCGTCAGGAGGACGAGGCCGACGATCGGGAGCAGGATGCCGATGAGGCGCGGGACGAGCTTGAGGAACTCGTAGACGGCGAGGTAGTACCACTCGGGCTTCGTGTGGGGCGGCGTCTCGAGCGGATTGGCCTGCTCTTCCAGCCCGGCCGGGAAGAGCGACGCCAGGACGACGAGGAGCGCCAGGAGGATGTACCAGGCGATCATCTCGTCGAGGATGTAGTTCGGGAAGAACGGGGTGGTCTTTCCCTCCGGCGGACGGCCGCGCGGATCCGGCCGCTTCGGGTTGGCCAGGCCGAGCTGGTGCACCAGCGTCAGGTGGCCGACCAGGAGCGCGCCGAGGGCCAGGGGCAGGACCAGCACGTGCAGGCCGAAGAAGCGGCTCAGCGTCGCCTCGGTCACGTCGGTGCCGCCGCGCAGGAGCAGCAGGAGCTGGTCGCCGATGATCGGCACCGACCCCGCGATCTCGGTCCCGACGACCGTGGCCCAGTAGGCGCGCTGGTCCCACGGCAGCAGGTAGCCGGTGAACCCGAAGACGAGCGTTATCCCCAGCAGGCCGACCCCCACGACCCAGGTGACCTCGCGCGGGTACTTGTAGGCGGCCTGGAAGAAGACGCGCAGGAGGTGCAGGGCGACGAACAGGATCATCAGGTTCGCCGCCCAGTGGTGGATGCTCCGGATGAGCCACCCAAAGTGGACGTCGCTCATCAGGAACAGGACGCTGTCGTACGCCGCGTCGGGCGTGGGCTTGTAGTAGAGGGCCAGGAGCGTGCCGGTCGCCACCTGGATCCCGAAGAGGAAGAGCGCGATGCCGCCGAAGTAGAGCGTCCGTGCCTCGACGGGGATCCTCACGTGGAGGAGCGCGTCCGCGAGCGCTCGCCCGCGCGTGTGCTGCTCGATCCAGCCGTCCGCGGCGGCCGGGGCGGCGGGCGTGGGCGTCGCGGGGGTCGGCTCGACGCCGGCGGTCACGTCAGCCGCCGACGAGGAAGATGTCCTCGCCCTCGATGCTCACCTCGATGCTCGCGAGGCCGGTCGGGGGCGGGCCGGAGACCACGGCGCCGGTCGCGGGATTGAAGCGGCCGTCGTGGCACGGACAGGCGATCGTGTTGCTCAGGTTGTCGAAGGCGACGATGCAGCCAAGGTGGGTGCAGATCGCCGAGTAGGCGAGAATCCCCTGCTCGGTGTTCACGACGATCGCGGGCTTGCTGCCCATCGGGACAACCTTGCCCTGGCCGGGGGGGATGTCCGTGGTCTTCCCGGCCGGGATCTTCCCGCCGCTCCCGGCGGCGCTCGACTGGGGAGGCACGAGGAAGGCGACGACGGGCGCCGCGACCATGGCAAGCGTCGCGAACACCGAGAAGCCCAGCAGCCAGCGCAGGAAGCGTCGTCGGGAAACCGCCGACTCGGCGCCGCGCTCGGGCTCGGGCCCCATGCGCTCCTCCTGCATCCCGTCCATGCGGGCGTACCTGGATGACGGAACGATCCACGGCCAGGGGGCCCGAATCAATCCGTCAGACGGCCCTTCTTCCTCTCTATCGAATGGCATACGCGCGGCCCGGCCGACGTGGGTGTGGGCGATCGGTGCCCCCCGCGGCTCCGTCGCCGCCGAGGGGGGCCGTGCAGGCCGGTCGCTTGCTCTCGTCCCATGCAAACGGCGCCGGAACCGAGGACCGCCACCAGGGCTAGCGTTCGCCGGACCCGTTCCCGCCGGCCGCGGCAGCCGCGAGCTCGCGCATTCGCTCCGCGGTGTAGGCCGGGCCCTCCTCGCGGGTCAGCTGGGCCAGGACGTCCATCGGCAGCTCGTTGAGGATGGCGCCGTTCGGGTTGAACAGGACATGCTCGTCGACCGCCAGCCCAAACGCCGAGCCCTCCTTCACCGCGTGGTAGAGGTTCCGCGGGCGGACCGCGTCGCCGACCGTGATCACGTTGACGCCTGCGGCGCGAAGCTGCTGGAACAGCGCCGCGTCGGGCCGCGTGTGGCACGTCACGACGTCGTCGACCTCGAGCGTCGTCCGGCCGAACTGCGCGTCCTGCAGGACGACCTCGCCCTCGCGGACCGCCGCCACGGTCGTGCTCGTGATCACCGTCACGGGGTGCTTGTACGGCCGCGAGTGGAGCACCTCCGCGTCGCCCTGCGCGAACCGCTTGCGCAGGACGTACATGTGGATCACCTCGCAGTCCGCGGCGAACTCCCGGTTCTCGGTCACGATCGTGACCTGCTTCCCGATGTCGGCCAGGAAGGCGGCGGTGTCCGTGGCGGCATAGCTGTCGCCCCAGAGCAGGACCCGCGCGCCGAGCTTGCGCATCCGCCGACCGCCGGGGTGGCACTCGCAGGCGACCTTCGGGCAGGCCATCGCCTCCTCGAAGGGAACCACCCGCGAGGCGTCGCCGGCGACATCCGGGACGTACGAGACCGCGCCCGTGGCGTTCAGCACGACGTCGAAGCCGCGGAGCTCCTCGACGGTCGGGGCGTGGTTGAGGCGGACGTCGACGTGGAGGTCCAGGAGCTGGTCGCGGATCCAGTCGAGGTACCAGCGCATCTTCTCCTTGCCGGGCACGAGGCAGACGTAGAGCATCGCCCCGCCGAGCTCGGCGTGCTTCTCGAAGAGCGTCACCTGGTGGCCGCGCTCGGTCGCGATCCGGGCCGCCTCCATGCCGGCCGGCCCGCCGCCGACGACCGCCACCTTCACCGGCTTCGACGTGCGTGTCATCTCCGCGTAGGCCGGGTTGCCGCAGGCGGCGTTGATGGAGCAGGCGATCTCCTTCTTGGCCATCAGCGATTCCTGCCAGCAGCCGCCCAGGCAGGAGATGCAGCGCCGGATCGACTTGACCTTTCCGTACTGCGCCTTCACCGGCCAGTACGGGTCGGCCAGGATCTGGCGGGCCAGGCCGACGAGGTCGGTCTTGCCCTCGGCGAGAATCTGCTCGCAGTAGTCCGGGTCGCGCAGGGAGTGGCTCGTGATGACCGGGATCCGGACCACCTTCTTGACCGCCTCGGCGGCGTACGTCGCCCAGCCCTGCGGGTAGGGCGGCGGGTCGAAGCCGGCCCCGGGGCTCTCCTGCATGCCCATGGACAGGTCGAGCGCGGCGCAGCCGGCCCGCTCGAGCACGCGCGCGGTCTCGATGCCCTCCTCGAGCCCGCGACCGCCCTCGCACCACTCCTCGAACGAGTAGCGGACGATCACGGGGTAGCTCTTCCCGCACTTCTTCTTGATCGAGTCGATGACGGCGAGCGGGAAGCGCATCCGGTTCTCGAAGCTGCCGCCGAACCGGTCGGTGCGCATGTTGAGGTACGGGCTCATGAACTCCGACAGGAGGTAGCCGTGGGCCGCGTGCAGCTCGACGGCGTCGAAGCCGGCCTGCTTGACCCGCCAGGCGGCCTCGCTGAAGAGGTCGACCAGCTCGAGGATCTCGGCGATCGAGGCCTCACGGATCTCCTTGCCCTTCTCCTCGGCGTTCTCGTAGACGATCTCGTGGCCGGCCGACCAGGGGAGCTTGAGGACGCGGTCGGTCGCGCCGAGGGTGTTGTAGCGCGGGATCGCGCACTGGCGACCGGGGTGCTGGAGCTGCACCGCGCACTTCGCGCCGTAGCGGTGCATCCCCTCGGCGAGGCGGGCGAGGCCCGGGATGTAGTTGTCGCCGTCGGCCACGAGGCAGGTCACCGTGGGGCGGCCGGTCTTCATGTCGGGCGTCGTCGCGCCGACGATCACGAAGCCGGTGCCACCGCGGGCGACGTCCGTGTGGTGGTGGATGTCGCGCTCGCTGACCTCGCCGTCGGCGTGCGAGGAGCTGATGTCCGTCGGTACGTGGACGATGCGGTTGGGGAGCTCGATGTTCCCGAGCTGGAGCGGGCTGAACAGGTGCGGGAAGGCCATGACCGGATCTCCTGGGTGACGAGGCAGATCTCGACGCCGGGATCGGGCAGATCTCGACGCCTGATGCTGGCCCGCGCGGGACTTCGACCGCAATGCCAGAGCGGGCCGATGAAGTGGCAGAAACGGCTGCGCGTGCCGGTCGGGGAACCCGATACGCTCCATGTGGCCCTGTCGGACGCGGCTGCCGCGGCACGAGCATCCGCGCCATGATCCCGTTCCCCCGCCCCGCGACCGCCGGCTGATCGGGCACCCGCGCGTGGCCGTGTACGTCTGGAACCAGGAGCTCGACCCGGACTTCCCGCTCGCGGTGATCGAGTACGCCACGCAGGGCGACCGAGACCGGATGCACTGGCACGACCACCTGGAGATCGCGCTCGTGCTGCAGGGCCGGGGCGCGTTCCTCTTCGGCCGGCGGGCCCTGCCGGCGGCAACCGGCGACGTCTTCTTCATCGACAACTCCCAGCCGCACGTGGCCCTGGCGGACCCGGGCGGGTCGCTCCGGCTGCTGCTCGTCCTGTTCCGGCCCGAGCTGGTCGCGGGTCCCGGATGCCGGGAGATCGACCTCGGGTACCTCGCGCCGTTCCGCCTCGACGAGCGAGTCGCGTCGCCCCGGGTCTGCGGCGGGTCGCCGCTCGCGGCGGAGCTGGCTCCCGTGTTCGGGGAGCTCCGCGCCGCGTGGGAGCGGCACGACCCCGCCGAGCGGCACCTCCTCGATGCGACGCTGCGCCGCGCCCTCGGGCTCGTGATCCGCGACCGAGGGGCTGCGTCGGCCGACGCCGCCGCCCGGGCCGCGGCCGACCGCCGGGAGCAGATCCGGCCGGTGCTCGCCTATGTCGACCAACACTGCCGCGACAGCATCACGCTCGAGGACGTGGCCGAGGTCGTCCACGTCAGCCCGTCGCGGGTGCGCCACGTCTTCAAGGACGTGACCGGCGTGGGCTTCAAGGAGTACGTCACGAACGTCCGGCTGGCCGAAGCGAAGCGACTCCTGCTGGGCACGGACCTCTCCGTCGCCGAGATCGCGCGGGCGGTCAGCTACACGAACCTCCACCAGTTCTACCGGGTCTTCTACCGGTCCTTCGCCATGTCGCCCGGGGAGTACCGCCGGTACTACACGCCGGCGGGAGCCGCCCCGGAGGCGTGCCCGCACGAGCCCGGGGATGGCGTGCGGCCCCTCCGCCGTCGGGCGAGGCGCAGCCGGCGACCGGCGGCATCGCGGGCGCCGGCGTCGCTCGCCGCGGCCCGGCGTCGGCTTCGTGGGCGACTGACCGAGCGGCCGTCCGGCTACCTGGCGGGCACCAGCCGAACGGCCGGGGCAAGGGCCGGCGGACAGAGGAAGTCACCGCTCCGGTGGCTGTGGGCCGCGTAGCCGCCCGCGACCAGCACGGACCCGTCGGGCAGGACGGCGGCGGCGCCGCCGATCCGGGGCTGCGGCATGGAGGCCGCCGGTGACCAGGTCCCGTTCGCGGGGTCGAAGAGCTCGACGCTCGCGGTTGGCCCATAGGCGTCCTCGCCACCCGCCACGATGACCGTCCCGTCCGGGCGCAGGGCTGCCACGGCATGCGCCCGCGCAGTCCCGAGGCGGCCGCTCTCCGTCCAAGCGTTCGATGCCGGATCGTAGCGGAGGGTCCGCGCGGCGGGCATGCCGTCCCCGTCGTAGCCGCCCACCATCAGGGCACCCCCGTCACCGAGGGCCACCAGCACGCCCCCCGCCACCGACGTCTCCCCGGCCTGCCCGGGGTACTCGCCCGTGACGCGGAAGCGACCCGTCCGTGGGTCGTAGACCTCGCCCACGTTCTCGCCGATCTGGCCCGTGTCCACGTAGACGTCGTAGCCCTGGACTCCCGTCGCGTCCTCGCCGGCGACGAGCACACGCCCGTCGGTGAGCGTGACGGCCGATGCCCCGAAGCGAGGGACCGCCAGGGGCCCGGTGAGCGACCACTGGCCGGTCGCCGGGTCGAACAGCTCGGCGGTTGCGAGGACCTTGGCCGGCGGCTGCGGCGGCGCGACGTCGGCGAGGGGACCACGAGCTGACCAGCTCGCGGTGACCGCGGCACCACCGACCCGGCGACCCCCGGCCACGTCCGGGCCGGTCCGGCCCCCGACCAGCCAGGGATAGTCGTTCACATCGACCAGGTCGGCGAAGTAGCCCCCCGCGACGAGAACCCGACCGTCGGGCAGGACCGCCGACGCCGCGTCGGTGCGCGCGGCGTGCATCAGGTCCGTCTTCGCCCACGACGCCGCTTGCGGATCGAAGATCCACGAGCTCGAGTAGGACTGGAAGCCGACCTTGTCGGCGTGCTTGTCCCAGCGTCCCTCCGTCGCACCCCCGGCGACCAGGACGCGACCGTCCGCGAGGGCAAGCGCCGCGTTCTTCGCCCGCAGCGCGTTGAGCGAGGCCGTCTTCGTCCACGTGCCGGTCCCGGCATCCCAGAGCTCGGCGATGTCGCTGTCGCCCGGAGCACCCGGGAAGGCGGCGACGCAGTCGATGTCGTTCCCCACGGCCATGACGCGGCCGTCGCCGAGCACGACGAGACGTGGTGCCATGCGCGGCGTTTCCAGCTCACCCGCCGCCACCCAGGTGGCCCCGGCCGGCAGCCCCGGGGTGGAAGAGGTGGGGCCGGCGCTCCCGGGAGCGGCAGGTGTCGGCGCAGGGCTGCCGGTCGTCGGGGACGATGTCGTGGAGGGCGTCGATCCGCACGCCGCGAGGAGAACCCCGCACACGAGAACGGCGGCGTGACGCCGCCCGCGCAGACGGAGGCTCGACGATCGTCCCTGGAATTCCCGCAGCGCGGCCATCGCAAGCTCTCCCCCTCTTCGCGGATCCGGGCGCACGACACTGCGTGCGTCGGCTCCGCGCGTCTCCATCATGACCGAGGCGGGCCACAACGCAAGCGCGGGCGAGCGGCGCCGGACGCGCCCGGCCCGCCAGGTCACCGGAACAGCTCGGGCACGGCCTCCGTCACCACGAGACCGACGACGAACGAGGCGGCGTTGGCGACGACGGCTGTCCCGAGGGCGCGGAGGGGTGAGACGCCGCGGAACGCCGTGGCGTAGAAGACCGCCTCGGCGGCAACCGCCCAGAGCTCGGCAGCCACCGTGAACGACAGGGTCCCGATCAGGAACAGCTGCGGGAAGACGAACCAGACTGCCGGGTGGGTCGCGAGGTTCGCGAAGACCACGAGGACGGCGAGCCGCCAGCCGCCCGGGTCGCGACCGCGCAGCATCCGCACGGCGATCGGGACTTCCACGGCGACCGTGAGCAGGAACGCCACCAGCCAGGCGTGCACGGGCAGGTACACGGAGCCTCCGCGTCGCGGCCGCCAGCCGAGCGGGGCGTGCCTCGCCCCGTCTCCCCTCGTTGCGCGCTCGTCGACGCATCGTGCAGCCCCAGCGTCGGCGCCGCAAGGGGCGCCGGCCGGCCCGTGCCTCGACGCGGCCCGTGCCCCGGGCGCCGCCGGCCGACGCGACTTCCGGCACTGGCCTCGTCCCGGGCGGGCGACGAGACTCCGTTCGGATGCGCGGGCAGCCTCCAACACCCGACCGCCCGCCGGCATCTACTGGATATGACAGGTCTCGCGCGGGACGCCGCGATGGCAACCACCACGGTCCGGCTGGCCGCAGCCGGCGACACGGTGGCGTTCGCCCGGATCGTGGCGGCCTACCACGTGGACATGGTCCGGGTCGCCTACGTCGTCGCGGGCGGGGACCAGGACCTCGCCGACGACGCGGTGCAGGCGGCGTGGTCCGTCGCCTGGCGGAAGCTCGGCTCCCTGCGTGACCCGGACCGACTCAAGCCGTGGCTGATCTCCGTGGCCGCCAACGAGGCCCGCCAGCAGTGCCGGCGGCGGCGGCGCGCGTCCGTCGTGGAGATCGATGCCGCGGCGGTCGACCCCTCCGCGTGCGATCCCGCCGACCGGGATGGAGCGCTCGACCTCGAGCGGGCGCTGCGCCATCTGACCGCCGACGAGCGGGCCCTCCTGGCGCTGCGCTACGAGGCGGGCCTCGACTCCACCGAGATCGGGGCCCTCGCGGGTCGGCCGGCGTCGACGGTCCGCTGGCGACTCTCCAGGCTGCTCACCCGCCTCCGGAAGGAGCTCTCCGATGCCTGAGCTCGAGCCGTTCGAAGCGCGCCTCGCGGCGGCGGTCCACTCCTTCGCGGACCGCGCCGACACGGGCATCGACGCGATGGCCGTGGCCGAGCGGTCCGTCGGTGGCCGGCGCGCCCGGACCTTCTCCTGGCTCGGACAACCGCTCCCAGCACCTGCCTGGATCGTGCTGCTGGCAGGGCTGCTGCTGGCCGGCCTCCTCGGCGCGACGATGATCGGCGGGGCGTGGCGCGACGAGCAGACGTCGGTCGTCCCTCCGGTGTCGCCGAGTCCCTCCGCAACGGTTGCCGAGGTCGCCGAGATCGACCTCGCGACCGTCGGCTCACATGCACTCCCGCTGGCGGCGACCTGCCCCGCCGGCGCCAACCCGAACACGCCGGGGCCCGCTCACGCGGCATGGCCGGCCATGGGCACCACGTCGATGGACTTCGACCGAAAGGCCGGCGCGATCGTGGCGCTCGTGACCTTCCCGCAGGACCCGGCCCAGACGTGGCTGTTCGACGTGTGCGCCAACGCGTGGACGCGGCGGGGCCCCGGACCGGACCTGCTCGGACTCCCGGTCCTGGTGTACGACGCCGACTCCGACCGCACGGTCGCGCTGGCGCTCGCCGGGAGCGCCGGCGACAGCTCGGGCCGCGTCGCGCCATGGAGCTACGACCTCGGGGAGGATCGCTGGCTGCAGGGCACGGCCTCCCCCGTTCTGTCTCGGATCGACGATCAGGCGCCGGGCACCTTGGCGGCTTCGCGCCGATTCGTGGCCGGCTACCACGATCCGTCGGGCCTCGTGGTCATCTACGACGGCACGCGCGCGTGGACCTACGACGTCGAGGCGGACGCCTGGTCCGCCGTGCGCTGGGAGGACGACTGGGTCCGTCCGGCCGGCGTGACCCCGGTGACGCTCACCTTCGATCCAGTCCGAGGTCGACTGGTCGTGGACGTCGAGGGAACGGCCCTCGGGGACATCTACGGCGACAGCGGGCGCCGGACCATGACGCTCGACCCGGTGACCGGGCGGGTGGAGGGTGTCAGGCCGGGCCTCGGGTTCTTCTGTGGGTGGCTCTCTGAGTCGTGCGGCACCGTGTTCGACCTCGCAACCGGCCGCACGACCTGGACCAATGGCGGAACCCACGTCGAGGCGTGGGACCCGGCGTTGGACACCTACGGCGCCTGGGAGACGCTCTACGACCCGGTCGGCGAGGAGGCGGAGACCAGCCCAGCCTGGTGCGAGAACAGCCGACCCGTGGCCGACGCCCTGAACGGGCGGGTCGTCTGCCGGGGTCGACAGGCCAGCGTGGCGGCCTTCACGCCCGCGACGCGAGCGTGGCAGTGGCTGCTTGCGCCCCAGGAATGAGGGCGACGCCCTCGCATGACGGGAGGCCCACCGTGACTGGGATCGGATTGGGACATCGACGTCTCATCCTGCTCATCGCCGTTCCGCTCGTGGCGGCCTGCGCGGCCGGGGCAACGACGACCCCTGCCGTGACGCCCGCGGCTTCTTCGGCGGCGACGCCGACGGCAGCCCCGACACCGACGGCAGCCCCGACGCCGACGTCGCCCGCGACACCGGTGCCGATGACTGACGGGACCGGCCCCGAGTACGTCACCGGGACCGAGAGCTTCACGAGGATCGTGCGCGGCGAGATCACGACCGTGGGCGACGTCATGCAGGCGCGGGGCAACGAGGTCGACACGGTCGACACGATGAACGACCCGAGGGTGACCGGGACCGGCACCGTCCACGGCGACGCCGACATGTACGGCTGGACCGGAACGCAGTGGGGAACGTACCGGCTGGCGAATGCAGGCGGGGCCTGGGAGGGACGCTGGACCGGCGTCCTTACCAAAGGAGGCGCCGTCAGCGACGTGACGGGCTGGCTCGTCGGGAGCGGTGGCTACGCAGGCTACACGTACTACTTCCACCACCACGGCTCGGGGACGGTCGAGGTCGACGGGTTCATCTTCCCGGGCTCGCCACCGCAGCCGTAGGCTGACCTGCTCGTCGCTCGCCGTTGCGCCGGCGCCGACCGCGACCGAGGTCACGATCGGCGCGGTCCGGGCGGGTGCTCCCCGACGGGCGCGGATCTTCCTACGCCGCCTCGGACGGTGCGGCGGAGCAGGCAGGGCAACCACGCGAAGCATGCCCGCTCGGGCGGTCCACGCCGTAACCCGCGCGAAAGGTCCGTGGCGCGAGACTGGCGCCATGACGACCATCGACCTGATCCCCACCACCGTTCCCGCGGGCGTCACCTGGGGCGCGCTCGGGACCACCGTCCACCTTCTCGTGACCGACCCGGGCCGGCTGGAGCTGGCGCGCCGCGCGGTCGTCGCGGTGCTCGCCGACGTCGACGCGACGTACAGCCGTTTTCGGGCCGACAGCGAGCTCCGCGTCCTGCTGTCCGATCCCGGCCGGGACCACCTCGTCAGCCCCCTGCTCGCCCGGGCGCTCGGCACCGCGCTCCAGGCCGCGCGCGCAACCGGCGGCCTCGTCGACCCGACGATCGGGCGGGCGCTCCGCCTGCTGGGCTACGACGACGACTTCGCCCGCGTCCCGCGGGACGGCGGGGCCGACGGTGGCACCGTGGCGCCGGTGACGGTCGCCTCCGTCCCGGGCTGGCGCGCGGTCCGGTTCGACCCGGCGACCCGCCACGTCCGGATCCCCGCCGGCATCGAGCTGGACCTCGGGGCAACCGGGAAGGGCCTCGCCGCCGACCTCGCCGCCGAGGCGGCCCTCGACGCCATGGACGGCGCCGGCGTCCTGGTCAGCCTGGGCGGCGACATCGCAACGGACGGGACGCCGCCCCCGCAGGGCTGGCGCGTCCTCGTCGCCGACGACCAGGCCGTCGCCCCGGACGCATCCGGCGAGGTGATTCGCATCGACGGCGGCGCGGTCGCCACCTCCAGCACGACGGTCCGTCGCTGGTCGCGCGGGGGGGTCACCCGTCACCACCTGCTGGATCCCGCGACCGGCCTGCCGGCCACGGGGCCCTGGCGCACCGCGACGGTCGCGGCCGCCACCTGCGCCGACGCCAATGCCGCCGCGACTGCGGCCATCGTGATGGGCGATCGCGCACCCGCCTGGCTTGCACGCCACGGCCTGCCGGCCCGGCTGGTCGCGGAGGACGGCAGCGTCCTCCGCGTCGCCGGCTGGCCCCGGCCCCTCGCGGCGGCGGAGCTCGGCGGAGCGCGGGGGGTCCCGGCATGATCGGCCAGCTGCCGTGGTTCGCCGCCCGCGGGGCGGGAATCGTCTCGCTGCTGCTCGTTACCGCCGTCGTCTACCTGGGGATCCTGGGCGCCCTCCGCTGGCAGACACGAGCATGGCCGCGCTTCGCGACCACCGGGTTCCACCGCAACCTGGCGCTCCTCTCGGTCGCCTTCCTCGGCCTCCACGTGGGAACGGCCGTCCTCGACCCGTTCACCGCCCTCGGGCCGCTGACGGCCCTCGTCCCCTTCTCCTCGAGCTACCGGACGCCCTGGCTGGGGCTCGGCGTGGTCGCCGTCGACCTGGGGGCGGCCGTCCTCGTCACGAGCCTCCTCCGGAACCGGATGAGCCGGCGCACCTGGCGCGCCGTCCACTGGCTCGCCTACGCGGCCTGGCCGCTGGCCCTGCTCCACGGGATCGGCACCGGCACGGACGCGGCAGCGCCGTGGATGATCGTCGTCGACGCGGCCTGCCTCGCCGTGGTCGGAGCGGCGGTGGTCGTGCGCGTGACCGCGGGCCGGATCCGGCCCTCGACGGCGCCGATAATGGCCGGCATGCAGCGCTCCCCGGCCGCGACGACGCAACCCGTGACCCGCCCGTCGGCCCGGCCCTGACCCGATGCGCATCCTCGTCGCCGAGGACGACGCCGGCCTCCGCGAGCTCCTGGTCATGGGGCTCGAGCAGGCCGGCTACCACGTGGACGCCGTCGGGCGCGGCGACGACGCCATCGACCAGCTGACGTGGTACGAGTACGACGTGGCCGTCCTCGACTGGCGGATGCCGGGCGCCGAGGGGATCGACGTCGTGCGCTGGGCGCGGCGCCGGAAGCGGCCGACGGCGATCCTCATGCTCACCGCCCGCGACACGCCCGGTGATCGGATCCAGGGGCTCGACACCGGGGCCGACGACTACCTGGTCAAGCCCTTCGACTTCGGCGAGCTTCTCGCCCGCGTGCGCGCGCTGCAGCGCCGCCCACGCGGGGTCGACGGCGAGACGATCGACCGCGGCCGCCTCGCGCTCGACCCGGTGCGCCGCGCGGTGACCCAGGACGACAGGCCCGTCTCCCTGACCGTCACCGAGTACCTGATCCTCGAGGTCCTCATGCGCCGCGCGCCGGCGGTCGTCGACCGCAAGGCGATCGCCGAGCATGCCTGGCGCGACGAGACCGATCCCCTGGGCTCGAACGCGATCGACGTCCAGATGAGCCGCCTCCGGGCGAAGCTCCCGGGAGCCGGTGTCCGGATCGTGACGGTCCGCGGCGCCGGCTACCGGCTGGAGGAGACATGACCGGCCCGCGTCGCGACGTGCGCGCGGCGTCGATTCGCGTTGCGCTCGGAGCGACCGCGGTCGTCGCGGCGATGTACCTCGTGGTGGCTCTCGGCGTCTTCGCCATCGTGACGAACACGCTGACGAGCCAGCTGGACGGGCGCCTTGCCCGCGACCTCGAGCGGACCCTGGCGGGACCCGGAGTCCCGCCGCCCGACGGGGGCTTCCAGGCGCCCGAGCCGGACCGCCCATTCGGACCGCCGGTCCTCGTCTGGACGGTGCTCCCGGACGGGACCGTCGTCTCGAACACCAGCGGGGCGGACCTCCCCGCGGACGCGGTCCACGTCACCGCGCCCGAGACGATCGTCGTCGGGGGCGAGGAGGTGCGCGTGACGGGCGGAACGGCGGGCGACCAGCACGTGATCGTCGGCCAGCGCATCGCAGAGGTCACGGCGACCCAGCAGACGCTCCTCTTGGCCGAGCTGGTCATCGGCTCGGTCCTGCTCGTCCTGGTGTTCGTGGGCGCCGTCGCGGTCGGGCGACGCGTCGCGGCGCCGATCGAGCGGGCGCGCCGGCGCCAGCTCGCGTTCAGCGCCGACGCCTCACACGAGCTGCGGACGCCGGTCTCCGTCATCGAGGCCCAGACCAGCCTCTCGCTCGCCGGGCAGCGGGAGCCCGAGGCCGACCGGCGCGCCTTCGAGCGGATCGACCGCGAGAGTCGCCGCATCCGGCGGATCCTCGAGGACCTCCTCTGGCTGGCACGCTTCGACGCCCTGCGCGGCGCCCCGGATGCGGAGCCGGTCGACGTCGGGGTCATGGCGGCAGCGACCGTCGACCGCTTCGGCGTGGTCGCCGAGGGGCGGAGCCTCGACCTTGCGGTCCGGGCGGCTCCCGGCAGCCACGTGGTGGCGATCCCGCCGGACTGGCTGGACCGCCTGCTCGGGGTGCTCGTCGACAATGCCTGCAAGTTCACGCCCGACGGTGGTGCGGTCCGGGTCGCCGTCTCCGGCGACGGCAACCGGGTGACCCTGGCCGTCGAGGACGGCGGGCCCGGCATCCCGGCCGGGGAGCGGGAGCGCATCTTCGACCGCTTCCACCGGGCCACCGATGCCGGCTCGGGCACCGGCCTGGGTCTCGCGATCGCCGACGGGATCGTGCGCGCGACGCACGGCCGCTGGCGCGTGGGCGAGAGCGACCTGGGCGGCGCCAGCATGGCCGTCAGCTGGCCGCGGGCCCTCGGTGATCCGGGCGGCGGTTCGGGCCACCCGTCGTAACGGGTTCGAAAGGGTCGCCGGCCGAGACTGCCGGCATGGACACCAAGCGACCCGCACCCCTCGATCTCGCGGCCCGGGACCGGGCGACCCGGCGCCTCAACCAGCTCACCACCGGCGTCGCCCTCGCCGGGGCCATCGCCGTCGTCGGTTTCGGGGGCCTGGCGGCCGCCTCCGACAGCGGGACCGCCGCGTCGGTCGCGACGACGGCCACCGACGCCACCACCTCGGGGACGACCTCCACCGCCCCGACCCTCGGCAGCGGCGTGGCCCCCCAGCCCGCCACCGGCCCGGCCCACGCCACCACGGGGGGCTCGTGACGGCCGTCGTCGCGCGCCGGTGGACGGGCCCCACGTTCGCCCCGGCCGGCTCCACCCTCCGCCAGGTCGTCTCGTTCGCGGCGATCGGCGTCGTGAGCACCGCCGCGTATGCGGCGCTCTACACCGGCCTCCGGGGCTCGCTGGATCCCGCCGCCTCCAACGCGATGGCCCTGATCCTCACCGCGATCGGGAACACGGCGGCGAACCGGCGCCTGACCTTCGCCGTGCGCGACCGGTCCGGGGCCCTCCGCGACCAGGTCGGCGGCTTCGTCGCCCTCGGGGTCGCCCTCGCGATCACGACCGTCGCGGTCGGGCTCCTCGGGGCCGTGGCACCCGGGGCCGGGCGGGCCGTCGAGCTGGCCGTGCTGATCTCCGCGAACGTGGCAGCCACGGTCTGCCGCTTCGTCCTCCTTCGCCGCTGGATCGCCGGCCCGCGCCGCGCGCCATCGGCCGACCACCCGGGAGCCCTCGCATGAGCAGCGCCGTTCGCCCTTCCCCCGTCCAGGCAGCCGGCGACCCCTCCCTCCTCGCACGAGCCAGGAGTCGCGGCCTGTCGCGCGATCGCGCCGACGCGTGGGCGCTTCCCGCGCTCGCGGGCGTGGCCGCGCTGGCCGCGGTTCTCTACCTCGCCAACCTCACCGTCAGCGGCTACGCCAACACCTACTACGCGATGGCCGCCCAGGCCGGGTCGCAGAGCTGGTCGGCATGGTTCTTCGGCGCGCTCGACGCGTCGGGCTTCATCACGATCGACAAGCCGCCCCTGTCCACCATGGTGATGGGACTCTCCGTCCGCCTCTTCGGCCTCTCCTCGTGGAGCATCCTCCTGCCCGAGGCGCTGATGGGCGTGGGCGCGGTGGTCGTGCTGTTCCTGGCCGTGCGGCGCTCGTTCGGGACGGCCGCCGCGACGATCGCCGGCGCCGTCATGGCGCTGACGCCCGCGGCGGTCCTCATCTTCCGCTACGACAACCCCGACGCCCTCCTCACGCTCCTCCTCGTGTCGGCCGCCTGGGCCCTCCTGCGCGCGCTCGACGACGGGCGGATGCGCTGGCTGGCGCTGGCCGGCACGCTCGTGGGCCTCGGCTTCATGACCAAGTTCCTGCAGGCGTGGCTGGTGCTGCCGGTCTTCGCCCTCGTCTGGGTCGTGGCCGCCCCGGGTGGCTGGCGCCGGCGGGTCGCCGGGCTCGCCGTTTCCGCGGCCTCGGTCGCGGTGGCGAGCCTGGCCTGGCCGGTCGCCGTGGACCTGGTCCCGGCCGCCTCGCGCCCGTACATCGGCGGGAGCTCCGACAACTCCGTCCTCGACCTCATCCTGGGCTACGACGGCCTGGGCCGCATCTTCGGCGGGGTCGGGAACGGTGGTGGCGGCGGGGGCGGGGGCGGGGGCGGATTCGGCGGGGCGGCGGGGCTCCTCCGGATGTTCAACGCGGAGTTCGGCGGCCAGGTCTCCTGGCTGATCCCGTTCGCGCTCGTCGCGCTCGTCAGCGGCCTCGTGCTCCGGTTCCGGGCCGGCCGAACGGACCGCCGCCTCGTGGGCTACCTGCTGTGGGGCGGCTGGCTCGCGGTCCACGTCGTCGTATTCAGCTTCATGTCCGGCGTCATCCACTCCTACTACGGCGTGGTCCTGGCACCCGCGATCGGGGCCCTGGTCGGAGCCGGCACGGTCGAGCTGTGGCGGCTCCGGTCGCGCTCGCCGATCGGCGGGCTGGTGCTCGCCGGCGCGCTCGTCGCCAGCGGCGCGTGGGCCTGGGCGCTCCTCGAGCGGACCCCGGACTTCGCGCCCGGGCTCGGGATCGCCGTGGTCGCGATCACCTTCGCGACGGCGGTCGTCGTGGCCGTGCCGGCGACACGGCTCCCGGCGGGCGGGCGGCGCATTGCAGCCGGGGCCGTCACGCTGGCGCTCGTCGCGCTCCTCGCCGGGCCGGCCGCCTTCGCCGTGGCGACGATGGCCACGGCCCACTCCGGCGGCACCCCGGCCGCGGGACCCTCGTCCGGGGCGAACATCGGCGGCGCGCCGGTCGGATCCGGCCGGCCGACGGCGTTCAACCCCGGCGGCACCGCCGACGGAACGCCGCCCGGCGCGGGCGCGAGCCCGGTCGATGGGACGGGCGCCGGCCCGGCCGCCAGCGGCGGGACGGTGGGCGGGATGGACGGCGGCTCGGTCGACGCGACGCTCACCGCGTACCTCGTCGAGCACGCGGGCACGGCGCGCTGGATCGTGGCGGTGTCGGGCTCCGGCTCGGCCGCCACCATCCAGCTGGCGACGGGCCTGCCGGTCATGGCCATGGGCGGCTTCAACGGCTCCGACGCGGCGCCGACCGCGGAGCAGCTCCAGGCGTACGTGGCGTCGGGCGAGCTCCGCTACGTGCTCCTGGGGAGCGGGGGTGGGGGCGGCCCGGGCGGCGCGTCGACCGGCGACCGGGACACGTGGGTCACCTCTGCCTGCACGGCCGTGGACACCGGCGCCTCCAGCGGCACGCTCTACGACTGCTCCGGCGTCGCGGGCGGGTAGGCGCCCCGCGACGGCCCGGCCCTCCGGCCCCGGCGGGAGTCTTCTCGCCGGGGCCGCTCACCCGGTGTCGATTTGCGGCCGACCCGGACGTCGTCCTGGTGAGAGCGGCACGGATCGCTCCACGACCGACATCGGAAGGAGCTCTACCATGGCGAAGTACCTGCTCGCGTTCAGGGGCGGCAGCATGCCGGAGGGCGAAGAGGCCGGGGCGCAGGTGATGGCCGCCTGGGAGGCATGGTTCACGAGCGTCGGTGCCGCGGTCGCCGACCCCGGCAACCCCTCCTCGAGGTCGCGCACGATCGACGCCAACGGTGCCGTCGGGCCCGAGAGCCCGGCCTCCCTCAGCGGGTACACGATCCTGGCCGCCGACAGCCTCGACGCAGCCGTCGCGTTCGCGCGCACGTGCCCGGTGCTGGCGGGCGGCTCGTCGATCGAGGTCATCGAGACGTTCGACGTGATGTGAAATCACTGCGGGTGAGCGCTCGGCCCCACCCGCCGCCCGCGGCAATCGAGAGGGTGGGGGCGCAGGCCCCCGCCCTCTTCTGCCACGTCAGCCTGGAGCGCGGCCGTCCTGGTCGTGCCGTCGGATGCGCGGGGGCATACGCACCTGGGAGCGACGAAACGCCTCGACGCGGAGCGCACAGATCGCGCATCCTGTCACGATCCGGAAATCATCCCGGGCCAGGATGGAGTCGATCACCTGACCACACCCGCCGTCGCACCCGATCCGCGCCCCCTCGTTCCCGACTGGCTGGCACAGGCTGCCAGCGTCAGCTGGCGCCTGCTGGTGGTCGTCGCCTTCGGGCTCGTCGTGCTGGCGGGGACGGCGCTCCTGGGCACGGTCGTCTCGGCGATCGTCCTGGCCGTGGCGGTGACGGCGGCGTTCGACCCGCTCGCCGAGCGCCTGCGCGCACGTGGCCACAAACCCGTCGCGACCGCCGGGCTGGTGACGCTCGCTGCCATCGGGCTCGCGATCGCGGTCATCGTCGTGGTCGCCGTCGCGTTCGTGCCCGCCACCGTCGAGGTCCTCCGTGCGCTGAACGCCGGGCTGGACAGCCTCGAGAAGGCCCTCGAGAGCGGATCCCTGCAGCCGCCCGTGTCGACCCTGGCTTCCGAGGTCGTGACCGGCGTGACGGAGTGGGTGTCGGCCGCCGCCCGAACGGTTGCCTCGTCGATCGCGGCGGGCGCGACGGTCCTCCTGCTCTCGGTCTTCCTCCTCTTCTTCATGACCACGGACCTCGACCGGGCGATCGACTGGATGCTGCAGCTCGCGGCCGCGTGGCAGCGCGAGACGATCGCCGAGGGCACGCACACGGCACGGCGCAAGCTCGGGCGGTCGCTCCGCGAGACGGCGATGCGGGCGGCGGTCATGGGCGGCGTCACCCTCGCCGTGGCGATCCTGCTGGGCCTGCCGGCCCCCCTCGCCCTCGCCGTGCTGGTCTTCTTCGGCGGGTTCATCCCGCTGGTCGGGCTCATCGTGACGACCGCGGCAGTCGGGCTCGTGGCGCTCGGCACCGGCGGGCTTCTCGCCGCCATCCTCGCCGTGGGGGTCCTCGTCGCGACGACGATCTTCCTGCCCCGCATCCTCGGGCCCAACCGCTGGCGGGGGCACGGCGTGCACCCGGCGGTCGTCCTCGTGGCCCTCACGATCGGGGCCCTGGTGGGCGGCCCGCTCGGCCTCATCCTCGGCGTGCCGGTCGTGCTCGTGCTGCGCGAGATCGCACCGTCCGTCATCACCGCCCTGAACGGCACCCCCGATCCGGAGCCGGACGCGGACCTGGTCCCGCGCTGGCTCGACCGGCTCGCCCAGTGGAGCTGGCGCCTGCTGCTCCTGACCGTCGTGGGAGCCGTCGCGATCGGGGCGCTCGTGCAGGTTCCCCTCATCGTCACCCCGCTGATCCTCGCCGCGGTGGCAGCGGCGACCATGGCGCCCGGCGCCGCGGCCCTGCTCCGGCGCGGCCGGGCCCCCACGACCGCGGCGCTGGGGATGACCGTCGGCGGCTTCGGCCTGATCCTGGTCATCCTGGTGGTGACGCTGTCCTCGCTCGCGGCGCCGCTCCAGGAGATCGTCGCCAACGCGTCCATCGGCGCCGGCTCGATCGACGATGCGGCCGGCACGGACACCGTCGCGTCGCTGGTGGCGGCGATCGGGCCCCAGCTGGTGCAGGTCGGCGTCGCGATCCTCGCCGGCCTCGCCGGCCTCACGATCATCGTCGTCCTGGGATCGATCCTGACGTTCTACCTCCTCCGCGACGGCCCCCGGGGGTTCGACGTCGTGACGCGCCCGCTGACCCCCTGGCGCCGCGAGGAGCTCCGGGGGGCGGCCGAGCGGGCGACGGGCGTGCTGGGCGGCTACATGATCGGAACGGGTGCGATCTCGGCCGTCGGGGCCGCCAGCCAGTTCCTCATCATGGCGATCCTGGGCATCCCCCTGGCGTGGCCCCTGGCGATCCTCTCGTTCTTCGGGGGCTTCATCCCGTACATCGGGAGCCTCCTGACGACCATGCTCGCCTTCCTGGTGACGGTCGCCGTCGGCTCGACCCAGGACATCGTGATCATGGCCGTCTTCACGCTCGTGTTCAACATCGTGCAGGGCAACATCGTGGCGCCGCTGGTGTACGGGAAGGCGGTCAGCATCCACCCGGCCGTCGTGCTCCTGGCCATCCCCGCCGGGAGCGCGGTCGCCGGGATCGCCGGGATGTTCCTCGCCGTGCCCGTGATCGGCGTGGTCGCCACGACGTGGCGGACCGCCCTGCGCGTCTTCGGCAACGAGCCGGAGGACCGCGCCGGCCAGCAGGCCCCCGCCGCCGAACCGGTGGTTGACCCCCGCTGACCTACACTCCGTCTCGACAGGCCGAGCACCCGATGGGAAGGACTGCAGACGTGATGAACGAGCCGGCGACGGGCCCCCTCTCCCCGACCGAGCTGGCGCGGATCGATGCCTACTGGCGCGCCGCCAACTACCTCTCGGTCGGGCAGATCTACCTCCTCGACAATCCGCTGCTTACCGAGCCTCTCCGCCCGGAGCACGTCAAGCCGCGCCTCCTGGGCCACTGGGGCACGACGCCCGGGCTGAACCTCATCTACGCCCACATGAACCGGGTGATCCGGAACTGGGACCTCGACGCGATCTACGTCATCGGCCCCGGCCACGGCGGGCCGGCCATCGTCGCGAACGCCTACCTCGAGGGGACCTACAGCGAGGTCTACCCCAGCATCACCCGCGACGCGGACGGCATCCGGAAGCTGTTCCGCCAGTTCTCGTTCCCGGGCGGCATCCCCAGCCACGTGGCGCCGGAGACGCCGGGCTCCATCCACGAGGGCGGCGAGCTGGGCTACGCGCTCTCGCACGCCTACGGCGCCGCGTTCGACAACCCCGACCTCCTGGTGTGCGCGGTCGTGGGCGACGGCGAGGCCGAGACGGGGCCGCTCGCCACCAGCTGGCACTCGAACAAGTTCCTCAACCCGGTGGCCGACGGCGCCGTCCTCCCGATCCTCCACCTCAACGGCTACAAGATCGCCAACCCGACCGTCCTGGCCCGGATCCCGCAGGACGAGCTGCGGGCGCTGATGGAGGGCTACGGTCACAAGCCGCACTTCGTCGAGGGCGACGATCCGGCCACCGTCCACCAGCTCCTCGCGGCGACGCTCGACACCGTCGTCGAGGAGATCCACGCGATCCAGCGGGCGGCCCGCGAGGGGGGCGTCACCGGGCGGCCGCAGTGGCCGATGATCGTGCTGAAGACCCCCAAGGGCTGGACCGGTCCGGCGACGGTCGACGGGAAGCCGAGCGAGGGCACCTGGCGCTCCCACCAGGTCCCGTTCGGGGAGGTCCGGACGAACCCCGAGCACCTGGCCCTCCTCGAGGGCTGGCTGCGGAGCTACCGCCCGGGTGAGCTGTTCGACGAGCGGGGCGCGCTGATCCCGGAGCTCGCCGACCTGCCGCCGAAGAGCTACCGGCGCATGAGCGCGAACCCGGTCGCCAACGGCGGGGAGCTCCTGCAGGACCTGGTCCTGCCCGACTTCCGCGACTACGCCGTGGACGTCCCGGCCCCCGGGGCGACGACCTCCGAGGCGACGCGCGTGCTCGGCGACTACGTGCGCGATGTCATGGACCGCAACCGGCGCACCTTCCGGATGTTCGGGCCCGACGAGACGGCCTCGAACCGGCTCGGAGCGGTCCTGGAGGTCACCGACCGGACCTGGATGGCCGAGATCGTCCCCGGCGACGACCACCTGGCCCCCGACGGGCGCGTGATGGAGGTCCTCTCGGAGCACCAGTGCCAGGGCTGGCTGGAGGGCTACCTGCTCACCGGCCGGCACGGCCTGTTCAACTGCTACGAGGCCTTCATCCACATCATCGACTCGATGTTCAACCAGCACGCCAAGTGGCTCAAGGTCACCCGCGAGCTGCCCTGGCGGCGCCCCATCGCCTCCCTGAACTACGTCCTCAGCTCTCTCGTCTGGCGCCAGGACCACAACGGGTTCAGCCACCAGGACCCGGGCTTCATCGACCACGTCGTCAACAAGAAGTCGGACGTGATCCGGGTCTACCTGCCGCCCGACGCGAACACCCTGCTGTCGGTGGGCGACCACTGCCTGCGCAGCCGCCACTACGTCAACGTGATCGTGGCCGGCAAGCAGCCCTCGCCGAACTGGCTCTCGATGGACCAGGCGATCCTGCACTGCACGCGCGGGATCGGGATCTGGGACTGGGCCAGCAACGACCAGGACGGCGAGCCCGACGTCGTCATCGCCAGCGCCGGCGAC
Organism: uncultured Chloroflexia bacterium; assembly: GCA_963725875.1. Classification (GTDB taxonomy): domain Bacteria; phylum Chloroflexota; class Limnocylindria; order Limnocylindrales; family CSP1-4; genus CTSoil-043. Next base: position 129,622 of record CAVRZZ010000006.1, read on the forward strand.
ATCCCGACGCTCGAGGCGCTGGCCGCCGTCGACCTGATCCGGCAGCACCTGCCCGAGCTCAAGGTCCGCTTCGTCAACGTCGTGGACCTGATGCGCCTCCAGCCGGCGTCCGAGCACCCGCACGGCCTGTCGGACGCGGAGTTCAACTCGCTGTTCACGACGGACACGCCGATCATCTTCGCGTACCACGGCTACCCGTGGCTGATCCACCGCCTGACGTACCGCCGGACGAACCATCCCAATCTGCACGTCCGGGGCTACAAGGAGGAGGGCACCACCTCGACGCCCTTTGACATGGTCATGCTCAACGACCTGGACCGGTACCACCTCGTGATCGACGTCATCGACCGCGTACCGGGCCTCGGCCCGCGGGCCGGCCACGTGCGCCAGCTGATGGTGGACAAGCGGATCGAGGCCCGCGCCCACACGCGGCTCGAGGGTGAGGACGCCCCCGAGATCCGGGACTGGGCGTGGCCGCACCAGGCGGCGGGGACCGGGGCGAGATGACCGGGGCGCGCGAGGCGGCCGGCCCCGGCGGCGGCCGGGTTCTCGTCGTCAACGCGGGGTCGAGCAGCCTCAAGCTGCGCGTGCTCGACGCGGCGGACGAGCTGGTCGGCTCGGCCGACCTGCCGGCACCCCGCGGCTCCACGGACGCGGAGGAGCTCGCGGCGGCGATCCGCGGCCTCGGCGCGGTCGACGCGGTCGGGCACCGGATCGTCCACGGCGGCACGGCCTTCTCCAGCCCGGTCCGCATCGACGCGCGGGTGATCGAGCGGCTCGAGGCCCTGACCGACCTCGCGCCGCTCCACCAGCCGAAGTCGCTGGCGGCGCTGGCGGCCGTCAGCGCCGCCCTCCCCGACGTGCCCGCAGTCGGCTGCTTCGACACGGCCTTCCATGCCGGGATGCCGGCGGCGGCGACCACGTACGCGATCCCGCCCGAGTGGCGCAAGCGCTGGGCCCTGCGCAAGTACGGCTTCCACGGCCTCTCGCACGCCTACGCCACGCGGCGCGCGGCGGAGCTCGTCGGACGGCCGGTCGACGAGCTCCGCATCGTGAGCTGCCACCTCGGCGCCGGCGCGTCGCTGGCGGCCATCCGGGCCGGCCGCTCGGTCGACACCACGATGGGCTTCACGCCGCTCGACGGCCTGGTCATGGCGACGCGCTCCGGCAGCATCGACCCGGGCCTGGTCCTGTGGCTGCTCGAGCACGTCCGGACGCCGCCGGCCGAGCTCGCCGCGACGCTCGAGCACCGCTCCGGGCTCCTCGGCCTGGCGGGCACCGCCGACATGCGCGCGATCCTGGAGTCCGAGGCCGCGGGCGACGCGACGGCGGCCCTCGCGATCGGCGTCTACCTGCACCGCCTGCGCGCCTCCATCGCGGCGATGGTCGCCGCCCTCGGCGGCCTCGACATCCTGCTCTTCACCGGCGGCGTCGGCGAGAACGCGCCGGCGATCCGGGCCCGCGTCACGGCCGACCTCGCCTACCTCGGCGTCGCGGTCGATCCCGGACCCAACGCGGCAGCGCGCGACGACGCAGAGATCGGCCTCGCCGGCGCCGCGGTGCGCACGCTCGTCATCCGGGCCCGCGAGGACCTCGAGATCGTCCGCGAGGTCCGGACGGTGCTGGGGCCGGCCGGCGCCTGATCCCCGTCTACGTGGCCAGGGACAGCTGGACCGTCCCCCCGGTCACGGCCTGGACGATCTCGAGCGTGACCAGCACGCCGCTGTCGCGGTCGTATCCGGTCCGCACCGTGACACCGTCCATGGCCATCGTCAGCATGACGCGGGCTCCGGATCCCGCGGGGTCGACGGACTCCACGCTCAGCCGGGCGCCGGTCAGGGGATCCTCGTCGATCAGGTCCCCCGGGGACATCGCGGCGAGCGTCGCCGGGTCGTACCAGTAGAGGCCGGTCGAGCCGGTGACGCCGGCGCCGTCGGTGGGCTGCTCGTAGCCGTTCACGTCGATCACGGAGCGGCTCGTGAAGGCGGCCCAGGTCGAGCCGACCTCCCCGAAGGTGATGGTCGACTGCATCGGGTAGACCCACGGCCCGGCGCTCGGGTCGGCCGGGTTCACCTGCGTGTACGTGCCGCTGTACACGAGCTGCTGGCCGGACGAGACCCAGGACGGCGGCGGCGTCCCTGCCCCCGGCAGCGTTCGCTGGCGCACCCCGGCGAGGCGGGTGAGCGACAGCTGGTTGTTGCCCTGCGGGTTGTCGTTGGGCCCGACGATCGGCGAGTCGGCGCCCTTGGTGCTGGAGTTCGTGGACAGGAGCGCCCCGCTGGCGAGATCGTAGGTCGACGACTGGTACGCGCCCTCGGACTGGGCGACGAAGCTGATCGCGTCGTAGGTCCCGTCACCCAGCACGTACGGCCCGTGGAGGACCAGCAGCCCACCGTAGCCGGTGGTCATGACCTGCTGGAGGGCGTCCGGGTTGACCCACGCCCCGTCCACGACGGCGCCCGCCTGCCGCGAGCCGCCCATCGGGGTCAAGGTGAACTGGCGGGCCAGGAGGTCGATGCTGTAGAGCGTGGTCGACACCACGACGTCGGTGCCCTCCACGGCCAGGACGTCGGTCTGGGTGAACGCCTCGCCGGCCGCCGTCGGCATGTCCTGGGGATCGTCGCCCTCGTTCGTGCGCCGGTACCGCTTCCCGGTGGTGGGGTCCTCCCAGTCGCCGGTCTCGTCCTCGACGTACGTGTAGTAGCTCTGGGCGATCGACGCCGCGGCCCCGTAGTACGTCAGGCGCATGCCGGGCTGCACCCAGGCCGGCGGTCCGAGCCCGGTCTCGTCGCCGATGGCCGGGGCCACCTGGGCGGCGGTGGGCGGCGTGGCCGCCGGGGCGGGCGCCCCAGGGACCTGGGGCGATGCCGGCGCCGGCGTGGCCGGCAGGCCACCGGACGGCGTGCCCCCCGGGGGCTGACCCGGCGAGGAGCCGCCGGTGCACGCCGTGGTCGCCAGCGCGATCGCGAGGAGGCACGCCGACAGCGCGCGGGGGGAGGAGTTCGAGCCCATCGCCGGTCACTCCGGCCCGGTCGCAGCCGGGCATCCGCGGGTGGCTGTCCCCGGTGGGGCCGCCCGGACCCGACGGCCGGGCTGGGCCACGCACGGTCGCCTCCCGCCACGCGGACGATGCCCCAGCCGCGACGGACCTGTCGAGGGCCGTCCGTCGCGAATTGGCCATCGAGCGAGCCTGCGGGGGCGTGGCGCCACGCTCGGCCCTCGGCGTCCGCGGCCGCTGCCGGGAAGTCGAACCCCAAACGCGGTTCAATAGGCCCGTGAGCATCGAGACCGTCGGCTCGTCGCGCCGGACCGTCCTCCTGGCGTCATACCTGAGCTTCATCCTGGTCGGCTGGACCGGCCTGTTCGTCCCGTCGCTGCTGCTCGTCCTGCAGGCTGAGTTCGACCGCTCCGACGCCGAGTTCGGGCTCGCCTACTTCGTCATCGCCCTCCTCTTCGCCGTGGGGGCACTCTCGTCGGGCCTCATGGCCGCGCGCATCGGACGGCGCGTCGTCCTGGCCGGGGCTGCGCTCTCCATCGCATCCGGGATGGCCCTGGAGAGCGTCGCCCCGACCTGGGCCGTCTTCATCGTGGGCGCGGGCCTCGCGGGGGCCGGATCGGGGGCGATCGACGCCGTGGTCAGCAGCGTGATCATGGACCTCCCGACGTCGGCGAGCGGCAGCGGCGGCGGCCTCAACCGCCTGCACCTCTTCTACAGCGTGGGCGCCCTCGCGGCGCCCCTGGTGATCGGGGTGCTCGCGGCGCTCGGCGTCGACTGGCGGGCGATGGCGCTGGGCACGGGAATGGCCGGGCTTGCGCTCGCGGCGCCGCTGGCGCGCGCCGGCTCGGTCCCGGCGCGGCCGCGGTCGGCGGCGCCTTCCGCGGCCGGAGCGCGGACGACAACGCTCACGTTCGGGCTGCAGCTCGCGTTGGCGGCCCTCGGCATCGCCATCGCCTGCTACGTCGCCGCCGAATCCGGCGTCTCGAGCTGGCTCGTGGGCTTCCTCGCCGGCGAGCCGATGGCCGTGGCCACCCTCGCGCTCGGCCTCTTCTGGGGTGGCCTGGCCGCCGGCCGCCTGGTCGCCAGCCGGACCGCCGACCGGTTCGACCCGCTCCGCTTCACCCTCGCGTGCGCCCTCGCCGGCGGGGTCGCCATCATCGCCGCCGTCGTCGTGACGTCGGGTCCCGCCCGGATCGGCCTCTTCCTGGCGGCCGGGTTCGCCCTCGGCCCCGTCTACCCCATGATCATGGCCATCGCCGGATCCCTGTTCCCGCACCGCTCGGCCGCCGTGGCGGGCCTCATCACCGCGGCGGGGGTCGTCGGGTCCATCACGTACCCGGCCCTCATGGGGCTCGTCTCCGGCGTCGCCGGGCTGGGCGCCGGCATGCTGGGCGCCGCCGTGCTGTTGTTCGTCACGGGGGCGGGGGTCGTGGTGGCCGGCCGGCTGGCCGGCCGGCCCACGGCCGCGCCGCGGGCGCCGGAGCCCGTCGAGGCCGCCCCCGTCGGCTGACCCGCCGGCCGGAGTGATCGCGCTGGAGTCCCAGCCGACGGTGGGACCATTGCCCCTGTTGCCCTTCCGCACCGGGGCGCGCAAGGTAGGGGCCCGCTCGACGAGGGATCGGGCGGACGGGCGCGGGGCCCACGCACGCGAGTTCCTGCCTCATGCGCACGCGACGCCTCAAGGTCCTCCCGGCCGTCGCCCTGGCGCTGCTCACCGCGGCGTCGGGCGCGCTGGCCGCGGAGCCGACGGCGCTTCCCGTGGAGCCCCCGTCCGTCGCGCCGGCGACCCTGGCGCCGACGGTCGAACCGGCCCCGCCGACGGTCGACCCGGCAGCCTCGTCTCTCGACCCGGCGGCGAACGCGGCCGCCTCCTTCGAGCCCCTGCCCGAGCTGCCTCCGGCTCCCCCCGTCGAGCCCGGATCCCCCGCCACCGCCCCCACCCCAGCGCCGGACGCCGGACCGTCCGCGACGCCGGCAAGCACGGGCGAACGCATGATCGTGGTCCTGCGGGCCGGCACGGACGCCACCGCGGCCGCCGGACGAGCGCGCACCCTCGGAGCCCGCGTCGAGCGCACCTTCGGGAGCGCGGTTCGCGGGTATGCGGCCTCGCTGAGCCCCGCCCAGGCACGCCGGCTCGCCGCCGACCCGACCGTCGCGGCGATCGTCCCCGACGAGCAGATCACCGGCGACGACGTGCTCGCTGCGCAGTCCGTGCCCACCGGGATCCGGCGCATCTACGGCTCGCGGAGCGCCGCCGCGCGCATCGACGGCGTGGACGCACGCGTGGACGCGGACGTCGCCATCTACGACACCGGGATCGACCCGACACACCCCGACCTCGCGGTCGCAGGCGGCTACAACTGCACGAGCTCCAACCGCGCCGACTGGGTCGATCAGCAGGGCCACGGCACGCACGTTGCGGGGACCGTGGGAGCGCTCGACAACGGCATCGGCGTCGTCGGCGTGGCGCCGGGTGTCCGACTGTGGGCCGTCCGGATCCTCGACGCGAAGGGCGAGGGCTACCTCTCCTGGTGGCTCTGCGGCCTCGACTGGATCGCCGCCCAGAAGGACCCGGCCAACCCGTCCCGCCCGCTCATCGAGGCCGTCAACATGTCGGTGACCCGCTGGGGGCGCGACGACGGGAAGTGCGGCACGGCCAACGCCGACCTCCTGCACCAGGCGATCTGCCGCGTGGTGGCCAGGGGGATCACGGTCGTCGCGGCGGCGGCGAACGATTCCGCCTCGGCCTCGAGGCGCGTCCCGGCCGCCTACAACGAGGTGATCACCGTCTCGGCCCTCGCCGACACCGACGGGAAGCCCGGCGGGCTGGGCGGCAACCTGTGCTGGAGCTGGGGCGGCTACGACAAGGACGACACGTTCGCCGACTTCTCGAACTACGGCAGCGACGTGGACCTCATCGCGCCCGGCAAGTGCACCTGGTCGACGAAGCGGGGCAACACGTACGGCTACTCGTCGGGGACCTCGATGGCGGCGCCCCACGTGACCGGCGCCGTGGCGCTCTACCGCGCCACGCGCCCGAACGCCACCCCCTCCGAGGTGCGCTGGGCGCTGCGGTACCTCGGCAACACCAACTGGAAGACGTCGACCGACCCCGATGCCTATCCGGACATCCTGCTCGACGTCTCCAAGATCGGGCCGCTCGGCGACTTCGCGCCGTCGGCGGCGCTCCCTGCCGCAGGCCTGCTGGCCAACGAGGCCGGGGCAACCTGGACCGTCCCGCTCGGGGCGGGTCGCGGGGCCAGCTTCATCGAGCCCATCACCTTCAGCCTGGCCCGCGTGCCGTCGCCCCTGGCCGCCGCGCTCTCGGGCGCGACCGTTCTGTGGGGCTCCGCCGCGAGCACCTCGCTGGCCGTCACGGTGCCGCCGGCGACGCCGGCCGGCACGTACGAGGTGATCGTCCGCGCCGCGTACGGCTCCGCGCGGGTCCACGAGGTCGCCGTCCCGGTCGTCGTCGAGAACGAGGCGCCCGTTGCGGCGGCGCCGGTCGCGTCGCTCGTCCGCGGCGTTCGCGCCTCCCTGACGAGCGTCCCGGTCCGCCTCTCGTGGGCGGCGGCCACGGACCAGTCGCCGATCACCCGGTACGACGTCGGCGAGGCGGCCGCGGGAGCGGCGCCGAGGCCCGTGGCGTCGATGAGCGCGGCCACGCGGACGACGACCCGGAGCATCCCGCTCGCGACGAGCCGGACCTACGCGGTGCGCGCGCTCGACGCCCCCGGGAACCTCGGGGCATGGGCCGCCGCGGCACCGGTCCGCGTGACGGCCGTCCAGGAATGGAGCCGCCTCGTCCGGCGAAGCTCCGGCTGGTCCCTGTACGCGTCGCGGTCTGCGCTGGGCGGCTATGCCGCCATGACCTCGCGGGCCGGGGCGACCCTGCGCACGACCTTCACGGGGCGCGGCATCGCGATCGTGGGTGCGAAGGGGCCGACACGCGGCCGCTTCGAGGTCCGCCTCGACGGGGTCCGCCTGGCGGTCGTGGACACCTACGCCGCCACGGCAGGCGGCCGGTGGGTGCTCCACGCGATGGCGGTCAACCCGTCGCGGAGCCACACGCTCGAGGTCCGGGCCCTCGGCACGGCCGGCCGGCCACGCGTGGACATCGACGCCTTCCTCGTCCTGCGCTGACGCGGGAGTCGGCCCGCGGGGCGAGGGCTTCCCGGCCGAAGGGCTCCACGGGGCCGCGACCACGCCGCTACGGGCAGTGCCCGGCCGCTACGGGCAGTGCCCAGCCGCGAGCGACGGGTCCGCGGGCGGCGCCGGCCCGTCGAAGATCGTGCGGGCGACCGTCCGGATCCGCTCGATCTCGGCCGGGTCCAGGTGCGCGGCGTAGCGGGGCGGAACGAAGAGCACGCGCGCAACCCGCCGCACGTCGACCCGGCCGGCGAGCTTCGCGAGGCCCCGCAGGTCCTGCCGGCGCACCGTCGTCCAGAGGTTGTCACGGGCCACGCCCAGCAAGGCCGGGACCTTCGGCACGAGCTTCACCGGGTTCAGCTGGCGGCGCAGCGAGAGGAGCACGGTCTGCTGCCGGCGCATCCGGCCGTAGTCGGAGTCCTGGTGGCGCGACCGCGCATATGCCAGCGCCATCCGGCCGTCCAGGTGCTGGCAGCCGGCCTCGAAGGCAACCTTGACCAGCTTCGAGCCGTCCTCCAGCGGGTAGCGCTCGTCGACCAGCTTCGAGGGAATGTCGATCCACAGGCCGCCCAGCTCGTCCACCAGCGTCACGAAGCCGGCGAGGTTGACGACAACCATCCCGTCGAGCCGGATGCCCAGCAGCTCCTGGACGGCCCCGCTGACGGCGCGCATGCCGCGCGCCTCGCCGCCGGGGAAGTCGTCGGGGTGGGCCATGGCGTAGACGTACAGGGCGTTGAGGAGGCCCGGGAAGCGGCCGCCCTCCACCGCCCCGGCACTCTCGGGCGGCAGCGGCACGCCGACGAGGTTGCGCGGGATCCCGAAGAGCGCCGCACGCCCGCTCTTCACGTGCACGCTCAGGACGATGATCGTGTCGGTCCGCAGGCTCCAGCGGTCGGGTCCGGCGTCGCTGCCGATGAGGAGCAGGTTGAGCCGGCCATCCTTCGCCCAGGCCGGGACCGGCGCCGGCGTCGGGGTGGGCTTCGGGGTGGCCGTGGGTGCCGGGGTCGGCGTCGGCACGGGCGTCGGTACGGTTGAGCCCGCCGGCGTCGGTGATCGGGTCGGCGTCGGGATCGAGGTCGCCGTCGGGGTGGGTGTCGGCGCAAGCTCCTCCGTCGGCTCCGGCTCGAAGCTCGACTCGGGGATCGTCCAGTCGCCGGTGTCACCGGTGTCGCCCCCGCCGCCGGGCCCGAAGACGACCCCCAGCGCGTCGCCCGCCTGGACCTCCACGTAGCCGATCGTCCCGTGGACGGCCACGGTGACCCCGAGCACGGCGACGAGGACCAGCGCCGCCGGCACCCGCACCCAGCCCCGGACCGGGCGCGCCGCCCGGCCAAGTCGCTCGGCGTCCAGGATCGCGGCCAGGTGACAGGCCAGGAGGGCGCCCTCCAGGACGAGGAGCGCGGCGACGGCCTCGGGGCCCGGCACCAGGTCCAGCGCGGCCGTCGGGTCGGCGGCGATCCCGGCGCCGACCCCCACGAGGACGCCGAGGAGGACGATCGGGGGGAGGGCCAGCAGCGCGCCGCGGCGCCACCGCCCGAGCGCCGCCTGCCCCAGCCCGGGGAGGAGGAACGAGAGCGGGGCCGCGAGTCGGGCGATGCGTGGACCGGCCATCATGAGGGCGCCTCCCGGCGCCGGTGGGCCTCGAGCGGGCGCGAACAGGACACGCGAGGCGGGGCCACATCCGAAGACGATCGGCGGGCATCGTCCGTGACAGGTCCGGCGCTCGCGGGTGCGGGCACCCCGCTCGGCCGGTGACGAGGCGTCCGATCGCGACACCTGCGGCTGCCGCGGCTGCCGCGGCCGTCGGCCTGGTGCCCGGCCGGCGGTCATCCGGCGGGGTCGCTCGCCACGCCGCGCGACTCCAGGGTCACGCCACGGAGCGCCCAGAGCAGGCTCGCGGACGCCAGGAGCGCACCCGCGCCGAGAATCGAGACCGCCAGGATGAACGCCAGCGGGGCCTCGGGCGTGACCACCAGCGGGCCCTCGGCGAGCGCACCGGTCACCCACGCGTACGCGAGGAGGGCGAGGGCGACCACGAACAGGGCGAGCGCTCCCGCGAGCAGCAGGCTCGTCCCGAACCCTCCGGCGCCCGCTCGCCACGTCCGCCGCGGCATGGAGCCGCGCGTCGCGGCGAGGATCGCTGCCACCAGGCTCGTCCAGGCCAGCGCCACCAGGATCGCGCCGAGCGCATCGGCCAACCGGTGCCAGCCGGCCGTCAGGGTGCTGATCCCGACGACGCCGACGTAGGCCGCCCCGGCCAGGGCGACGAGGGAGCGGAGCCGGCGCGGGGCCACCAGCAGGGCAGCCAGCGCGAGCGACGCTGCGAGCGTGACGTGCCCGCTCGGGAAGCTGTTGCCGTACGCGTAGGCCGCGTCTCCGACGAGGTTGGGGCGATCGAGCACCTCGTCCTTGAGCCACTGGGTCGTCAGGTTCGCCCCCGCGATGGCGACGACGACACCCATGGCGAGGAACGGGCGGCCCAGGGCGACGGCGACCCCGACCAGCCCGACGGTCGCCACCGCCGCGACCGTGAGGTTGAGCGTCCCGAGCGCGCGCCACGCCAGGTCGACTGCATCGGCGGACCCGGTGGGCCGGCCCCACAGGACGAGGTCCTCGAACGCCTGCCCGAGCGTCGTCTGGACCGCGGCCAGGTACACGAGCACGAAGAGGACCGCCGAGCCGAGCGTCAGCGCCACGAGGCGTCGCGTGCTGTGGCCGACGGTCACGACGGGCGTCGAGGTTCCGCGGAACCGTGGGCGCCGGATGTGCATCACGAAGCGGCGGGCCATGCGCCATCGTAGGCTGCCCCGGCCGGACTCCGTCGGGCGCGGGTGTCCGCCGAGCGAACCGCTGTCAGCCTGGGGCGGCCGCGGGCGGCAGGTCGCCGACGATCCCCGCCCGCGAGGCGGCGAGCGCTGCCTCCACCCGGCTGGACACCCCGGCTTCCCCATGATGTTGGTCACGTGAACCGGGGCGGTCCTGGGACTGATGAAGAGCGCCTCGCCGATCTCGCGATTCGTGCGACCCGCGCGGCGGTGCCGCGCTGGCGGCCGCCCTATCGCGCCCGGACCCGGTTGTTCTTCGGCAGGTGCTCCAGCTCGGCGAGCCCGAGCGCCTCCAGCAGGGGCGGGACGTACATGCCGAAACGCCCGCGATAGCCCTTGCGCAGGCCGTACCAGCCGCCGACCGGGTTGTCCGGCGAGCGACCCCACGCCTCGACCGTACCCTCGGCCGCGGGCTTCTGCTCGTCGGCGGCCCCGAGCGGCACCCAGTCGCCCCGCTCCCCGAGCCAGGCGTGAAGGTCGTCGATGCAGCGCAGATGGTAACGAAGCTGGGTCGACCCGACCTGGCAGACGAGCGCCGGCGGGTCGGCCACCTCATCCCGCCACATCTGGTACTCGGCACCCCCGCTCGCCGTCGCGAGGATCCACGGGTCCTCGCGCGTGCCGCTGCCTCGCCCCGTGCCGCTCATGGCCCCCTCCCTGACTGCCGCGTCCGTTCCGGCGTCTGCCGGCGCGCCCCGGCGTCCGCGATGGCGTCCGCCCCCGCGTCCGCCGTCGCGGCCCACCAGTGAACCACGAGTCGCCCGGTGGCTCAAGAGGGTGCATCGCGGGCGGACCCGCGCGGCTCCGGCCAAAGGCAGCCGTCTCTACCGCCCGTCCCGGTCGAGGCGGACGGCGAACGTCCGGCCGCGGATCGTGGCCGTGCGCAGGGCGCGGACCACCTGCTCGACGACCTCGTCGGCCACGTCGACGAGCGAGAAGCTGTCGGTGATCTGGATCGCGCCGATGGCCGATCCCGGGACGCCGGCCTCGGCCGTGATCGCGCCGACGAGGTCGGCCGGCCGCATCCCCGCGCGGCGTCCGCCACCCACGTAGAGGCGGACCCATGCCCCGCCGGTGGGCGATCCGGGCCGCCGCTCGTGTCGACCCTGCGGCATCGGGCCCGACGGTGGGCGCCGCGGGCCGCCGGGATCGGGCGGGCCCGGCCACGCACGGGCACCCGCACGGCCCGCGGGGCCGGCCCGGCCGGGAGCTCCTCCGTACCCGGGGGCGCCGGTGGGGCGCGCCGGCCGGTCCTGCGGGAGGGTGGCCGGCGCGATCTCCACCTCGGCGTCGGCGTGCGCATCCCCGGCATCGAGCAGGGCGACCGCCGCGAGGGCGATCTCGACGGCATCGTATTCATCCGCCAGCGCCTCGACGACGGCGCGGTAGCGCTCGAGACCGGCCCGCGCCCCCGCGGCCGTGTCACCCCCGCCGGCCGTGTCACCCCCGCCGACCTGCCGCTCGAGGGCGGCCTCGTGGCTCGCGCCGCCGTTCTCGTCGGGAGCGCCCGGACCGTCACCGGCCGCCAGGCGCTCGCGCAGGCTCTCCCGCAGAGCCTCCAGGCGCCGTTCCCGCAGGTCGGCCACGGTGGGGACGGTCGCCCGCTCGAGCCGGACCTTCGTCACCATCTCGATGTTCCACAGCAGCCGGTGCTCCCGGGGCTCGACGAGCGTGATCGCGGTCCCTTCCCGGCCGGCCCGCCCGGTCCGCCCGATCCGGTGCACGTAGACGTCGGGTGACGACGGCACGTCGAAGTTGACGACGTGGGAGACATGCTCGATGTCCAGCCCGCGGGCGGCCACGTCCGTGGCCACGAGGACGTCCAGGGCGCCTTCGCGGAACCGCCCCATCACGCGGTCGCGCTGCTCCTGGGAGAGGCCGCCGTGGAGCGCCGCTGCATCGTGCCCGCGGCCGCTGAGCGCTTCGGCGAGATCGTCGACCTCGCCGCGCGTTCTGGCGAAGACGAGCGCCGCGGCCGGGTCCTCCACGTCGAGGACGCGACCGAGCGCGGCGAGCTTGTCGGCGCGCCGGACGACGTAGACCAGCTGGCGGACCTTCGCCGGCGCCTCCTCCGACGGCCGCTCCGGACGCACGGAGACGCGGACGGGCTCCCGCAGGTGCCGCGCCGCGACGCGGGCGATCGTCGGCGAGATCGTGGCCGAGAAGAGGGCGGTCTGGCGGCCGGCCGGGGTCGCCGAGAGGATCGTGTCGAGGTCCTCCGCGAAGCCCATGTCGAGCATCTCGTCGGCCTCGTCGAGGACGACCGCCTCGACGGCGTCCAGGCGGAGGCTGCCGCGGGCCAGGTGGTCGACCGCCCGGCCGGGGGTGGCGACGACCACGTCGAGCCCCCGCCGGAGCCCGCGCAGCTGCTGGCCGATCGGCTGGCCGCCGTAGACGGGCAGGACCCGCGCGCCGAGGACGCGCCCGTAGCGGTGGACGGCCTCGGCGACCTGCATCGCGAGCTCGCGCGTGGGGACGAGCACGAGCGCCAGCGCCGTCCCCTGCTCCGCGCGGCCCAGGCCCCCGACTGCCAGGCGCTGCAGGATCGGCAGGGCGAACGCGGCCGTCTTGCCGGTCCCGGTCGGCGCCTCGGCCAGCAGGTCCTGGCCTGCGAGCAGCGGCGGGATGGCCGCCTCCTGGACGGGAGTGGGCTCCTCGTAGCCGAGGCCGGCGAGCGTCTCGAGCAGGGCGGGGGCCAGCCCGAGAGCGGCGAATGAGCTGGGCTCGGGCTCAGGGGCGATGGTCATCATCGGATCGGTCACCGATGCAGCGTACTCCCCGTCACGGACGAGGCTGCGACGGGCGCCCTGCCGCCAGACCGGGTGGTCGCCCCGGTGCCCCCGCGCACCGATCGAGACCAACGCCGCGCCCCGCAGGTACCACCGGACACGCGCCATCCCCACGCGGTGGCGATACCCTCGCCGTGTGGCGCATCCGCCGGGGGATGGCGCCGGCGTGGAGTGCACGGTGGACCTCGGGACCCAGTTCTGCGAGCGCTGCGGACGGGACCGCGATTCGTTCCCCTCCGCCCGGAACGAGTACCGCGACTGCCCAGCCTGCGGAGCGGCATGCTGCGCCGACTGCTGGAACCTGGTCGACGGCGCCTGCCTCGCCTGCGCCCCGTTCCGCCTCATCGACGCGACCACGCGGCCGCGGATCGTCATCGCGCCAACGGCGGCCGCCGGACCGGTCTCGAGCGCGGACCCCTACGCCGATCTCCGGGGCGGCGAGGCGCCGCCCGACGCCTGGGATGGCACGCGGGGCACGGCCCGCCAGCGCCCGAAGGGCACGCCGCCCGCCGGCGTCTCACCTCCCCCCCTGGGTCCCGACGGCAGGGTCACCTCTGTCGCCGACGGAGCGGCCGCGGTCACCGCCCGCCGGCCGGTCCGTCGCGCCGGCCGCCTCGGCCTCGCCGCGAGCGCGGCCTGGGTCGTGGTCGCCATGCTGGCCGTCGTCGCGCTTGGCGCCTCACCCCAGGCCCGCGTGCCGGCTCCGCCCGAGGCAACGCCCTGGATCGTGCCGAGCCTGCTCGCGAGCCCGCCCGCGAGCCAGGCCCCGAGCCGGCCCGCCGCGACGCCGCGGGCCACGCGCGCGCCGCGGGCAACCCCGCGGCCGACGCCGCGGGCGCGACCGGTCAACCCCGGCGTGACGGCCCCACGTGCGACCCCGAAGGCGACCCCCAAGCCCACGCCACGGCCGGTCAAGCCCGTCGTCGTGGCGCCACCGCCGCCGCCGAAGGCGACGGCGGCGCCGACCCCCGACCCCACCCCCGTGCCGACGTCCGAGCTCAGCCCCGAGACGTCCGCCCCCTGACGTCCAGGGGAGCCAGGACGCTCAGGGGAGCAGCTGGCGCAGCGCGAACCCGACGTTCGCCGGCCGTTCTGCGAGCCGACGCATGTACCACGGGTACCAGTGCCTGCCGTACGCGACGAGCGTGAACGCCGGGAACCCGGCCCCCTGGAGGCGGCGCAGCTCGCCGGCCCGGATCCCGAAGAGCATGTGGACCTCGAGGCGGTCGCGTGAGACGCCGGCCGCCTCGGCGAACGCCGCGATCCGCTCGACCAGGCCGCTGTCGTGCGTGCCGAGCGCCACCCGGACCTTCCCGTCGCGCGCCGCCTCTGCCAGGACGAGGGCCGCGGCCTGGAAGGCGCCGTCGACCTCTGCCCTCCTCCGCCAGGCGACGCCGGCGGGCTCATCGTAGGCGCCCTTCACCAGCCGCACGGCCGGCTCCAGCGGCAGCAGTCGGTGGAGGTCGGCGGGGGTGCGCCGGAGGTACGCCTGGAGGCAGATCCCCACGTTCCGGTGCTTCGCCCTCAGGCGCTCGTAGAGGACCAGCGTGCGCTCGACGTAGGCCGACGACTCCATGTCGACCCACAGCCACGTCCCGGTCGCGTCGGCGCGGGCGGCCAGGCCCTCGAGGTGGCGCAGGCACGCCTCCTCGTCGATGTCGAGGCCGAGCTGGGTCGGCTTGACCGACAGCTCGATCGGCCGGGAGAGCGCGGCGCCCCGGTCCAGGATGGCGTGGTAGTGGGCGGCGACCTCCCCGGCTTCCTCGATCGCGGCCAGGTTCTCGCCGAGGCGCGTGAACAGGATCCCCTGCCCGGCCGCGGCGAGCGTTCCCGCTGCGGCGAACGCAGCGTCCGCATCCTCGCCCGGCATGAACCGGCGCACGGCCTTGCGCACGAAGCGCAGGCGCGGCAGGCGCTCCTTCAGCCAGGGGTTGCGGGCCATCCAGAGCAGGATCGTGCGCATCGTCTCGAGCTCTCCTCCATCGTGGGCGTGGTCCTGATGGTGCCACGACCGACAGGCCGGACGCGCGCCGGGATCGGGACGGCCGGCACTGGTGCGCGTCGCGCGGCGGGCCGACGCTGGTGCTCCAAGCGACCAAGGAGCCCAACCATGCCCGTTCGCAGCACGTTCGGATCCGACGAGGCCCTCCGCGTGGCAACCAGCCTCGGTCTCGACTTCGACGCGGAGCCCTTCTCCCTCGACGAGTTCCGCCGCGGGATGGAGGTCGAGCTCGAGCACGGCCGCCGCGATCCCGAGACGAACGTCACGGGCGACGACCCCCTCACGACCGGCAAGATCGCGCTGGCCCACCTGCGGGAGATCTCGGACTACTACACCCGCCTGGACCGGATGGAGACGGAAGCCGAGGCCGAGCAGGCGGAGCGGCTCGACCCGGCCTGACCCGGCATCCCGCGGCACCGATGACCCGCGGGAGCAGCGACCGGGCTCACTCGTCGAGCCGGCCTCGCGGCCACTCGAGGGGGCTTCGGCGCCGGCTGTCGATCCAGCCGAAGCAGAGCGCCTCCTCGACGAGGTCGTCATACACGACCACCGGCTTCCCGGCCGTGCGCTTGTACGTGACGACCCAGACGCCCGTCGCGGTGGCGTGGTTCGCCGCGAGCCAGGCGCGCCAATCGGCGCGGTCGGCCGGCACGAAACGCTCGTCGTCGGCGCCGACGGGGCGCGGAACCAGCTGCTCGCTCACGATTCTCCCGGGACCCGGCGGAGCACCGCGGCGAGGTGCAGGAGGAGCGGCTGCCCCACGGCCGCCATCCGGAGCTCGTAGCGGAGCTCGTCGCCCATGACGCGCAGGTCCCGCTCGACCGACGTCACCTCCGGACCCGTCCCCGCCGATGCCACCGCGCGCGAGGCGACGCGGATGCGGCCGTCGCCGAGCGTCCCCTCGTCGACCTCGACCATGCCGGTTGCCTGCGCGACCAGGATCTCGATCCGGCCGTCCGGCTTCGGTCGCCAGTAGCCTGCCTCGGCGTGGAGTGGACGCCCGTCCTCCAGGGACCACGTCCGCTGTTCGTAGACGAGGAACGGCCGGCCGGGCGCACGGAGACAGATCTCTTCGCCGTAGGCGAAGTCGGCGATCGTCGGGTAGGTGCCCCGGCCCTCGCCACGCCACGTGCCGATGAAGCCGGCGAGCGGCGCCAGCTCCGGGGGCAACGGCGTGGGCCTCGCGGGCGTGGCCGCGCCGGCGACCCCGTCGAGCGCGGGGCCGGGACGCGTGGGCTTCTTCGGCGGCGACATCGGGCGCGACCCTCCACGGCGGCGGTGCCGCACATTCTCGCCGATGACCGCGGCTGAGGCTCCCAACGACGGACCTGCGGGCGACCACGCGGATCTCTCCCGGAGTCGACCTCGGCGCAGCCGGCACACGCCGGCTCCCGGCCGGCTGCGCCGACGGAGCCAGGGCCGGCGTTGACACGCGCTGCTGTGTAATGGTGTAATTGACCCAGTGGAGCTGCATTCATTACCGCCCATGACACACGACGACGAGGAGCACTCCCCGATGAGCCACCACGCAACCCCCGACGAGCTCGCCGGCTGGTTCGCCGGCCGCCTCCCCGACGCCTGGTTCAGCGGCGCGCCCGACGTGTCGGTCGATCGCGAGGAGATCCTCGTGGTCGGCGAGATCGCGGACGTCGACCTGGGCCCTGACGCCACCGACGCCGCTCGAGCGGCCGCCCGCACGAGCCGGGTCCAGCGCTTCCGCGAGGAGACCCGCGGCGAGCGGATGGCGATCGCCGAGGACGCCCAGCACCGCTTCCGGAAGGTCGTCTCGTGGGGCGTCCGGATCGCCGGCGAGAGCCACCTCTTCACCACGGCCAGCATCCCGGTCATGACGCGCCTGCGCCAGCCGGAGCGCCGGGTGCTCGACACCCTCGTCGAGGCGGGTGTGGCCCGCAGCCGGAGCGAGGCACTGGCCTGGTGCGTGAAGCTCGTCGGCGAGAACGAGGCGGCCTGGATCGGCAACCTGCGCGACGCTCTTCGCGCCGTCGAGGAGGCCCGCAGGGCCGGGCCATCGGCGGGTTGACGTTCGACCCGACCGGCGGCTGACCGCCTGGCCGGCAGGGCGGCTCGACCGGCGAGTTGGCTACGCGGGCTGGGCAACCCCCTCGTCGGGCGCCTTCTTCGTGCGGACGCCGCGCGCTCGCGGCGGCTCCACGACGGGCCGCAGCAGCAGAGCCCCGAGCCCGAACGCAAAGACCCCGAGGAACATCCCGAAACGAGCGCCGACGGCGACCCCCAGGAGTGCCCCGATGCTGTACATGACGGCCGCCCCCAGCGCGGAGGCGACCGGCCCGTTCGTTGCCTCGACGATGTTGCTCATCCCCATGTAGCGGCCGGCGGACGCCTTTGGGATGACCTCCGTCATCAAGGCCCAGTCGACCGAGAGGAAGGCGCCGGACGCCAGCCCGACGATCCCGAGGCCGGCGACGACGATCCACGGCTCCGGCGCCAGTGACAGGATGACCATGCCGACCGCACCGACGGCCGCGCTCGCGTAGATGACGGGCTTGCGCCCGACGATGTCGGAGATCCGTGCCCCTGGGAACGTGCCGATCCCGCTCGTGATCGTCGTGACGGCGAGGCCGATGATGACCCAGGTGCTGCGTTCGTCGGCATCCATGCCGAACGCGTTCGTCAGGAAGTAGATGTTCAGGTTCATGAAGAACCCGGTGGCCATCATCATGAAGAAGCGCGAGCCCAGCAGCCACACGTAGCTGCGCTGCTTGAGGATGTCCGTCCCGAAGGTCTGGAACCCGATCCTCACCCAGGAGCGACCCTCGCGAGGCTTGGGGGGTGGCCCGTTCGGAGTCCAGAGGAACGTCCCGATGCCGGTCAGGCCGACGATGGCCGCGAGCACGAGGACCGGCACCGTGAAGTCCGGCGTCTTCGAGTCGGGGCCGAGGGAGTACCCGGTCCACATGATGAGGTAGCCGCCGACGAGGCCGGCCACGATCATCAGGCCCATGAGGCCACTGGCGACACCGACCTGCTTGTCCGGCACGAGGTCCGGGACGAGCCCGGAGAACGGACCGCGGGCGAGGTTCGAGGTGAACTGCAGGAAGAGGAAGAAGAGCAGGAGCAACGCGAACGACTGGGAGAACGCCAGGCCGGCGAGCGAGAGCGCGGCAAGCAGCGACCCCACGAGGATGAACGGCTTGCGGCGCCCCCAGCGCGACGCCACGTGATCGCTGATGGAGCCCATCACCGGCATCGTGAGCATCGCGATCGGCGCTGCCAGCAGGTCCATGACCCCGACCGCGAGCAGGCCCTCCTGGCCCATCAGCTGCTTGGTGCGCTCCTGCTGGAAGAGCTCGAACCCGCCCCAGATCGCGTTGAGCGCGAACCAGTAGATCGAGATCTGGAGGAGCGACGTCAGGGCCAGCGGGGAGGTAGGCCGCTCCCCGACCTCCTCGATGAGGTCCGCACTCGCGGCCGCCTCCGCCTCCGCGGGCGCGAACCCGGGCGCGGGCGCGGGAGTTGGCTCGATCGCCATCGCACGGACCTCCTGTGGTGCTGCGAGCGTCCGACGAGACGACGATGCGCGATAGGGCCGGAGGTCACCGCGCGCAGCCGGCCCGCTGCTGTCCGATGATGGCCCCGACATGGTCGCTCGTCACCGAGGAGGACGCATGACCCCCGCGCGCCGTGACATCCCCCTCGTCCGGTTCGGGCGGGAGACCTGCGGCGACCCTGCGGCCGCGTCCCGCCGCGAGTGGATCGTGACGAACGGGCTGGGCGGCTACGCCACGGCGGCGCTCGACGGCGCGCCGGTCCGGCGCTACTCCGGCTGGCTCGTGGCAGCGCTGGAGCCGCCGGTGGCGCGGACCGTGCTCGTCGGCGGGCTCCTCGAGACCGCGACGGTCGGCGGGTGTGCGTACGAGCTGGGCGCCCTCGCGCGGACGGGGGGAGGACGCACCCCGGATGGCGGCCGCCACCTCGAGTCCTTCGAGCTCGAGGGGATGCGCCCGACCTGGCGCTACGTCGTCGGCGGAGCAGTGATCGAGCAGCGAGCCTGGATGGAGCACGCTGCCAACACCACGTACCTGCGGTACCGGGTGCTCCGCGGCGGGCCCGTGGGCCTCCGTGTCGAGCCGCTGGTCGCCCACCGGGACCACCACGACCTCAACCCGATGGACGGGGCGCGGCCGGTCGTGACCCCCGTGGCCGGCGGCCTGGCCGCGCGCTGGGAGGGCCACTCCACCGTCCTCTCGCTCCTGGGGCCCGGTGCCGTGGCCACGCCGCAGCCGGCAGGGACCGCCCACGGCTGGGTTCGCGGGATCGCCCTCGCCGTGGAGACCGAGCGAGGCCTCGACGACGTCGGAGACCTGGCGGTCGCCGGGGCGTTCGACGTGACGCTCGCCGACGGCGACGCCTGGACGCTGGTGCTCACCGTGGAGGATCCGGCGACAGTCGAGCTCGACGGGGCGCTCGCTCTCGCGGCGGCCCGCGCCCGAGACGCCGACCTCCTGGATCGCGCAGGCGCCAGCGACACCACCGACCCCGTCGTGCGCCAGCTCGTCCTCGCCGCCGACCAGTTCATCGTCACGCGCCCCATCCGCGGGGAGACCTCCCCCGGTCGAACCGTCATCGCCGGCTATCCATGGTTCAACGACTGGGGGCGCGACACGATGATCGCGCTGCCCGGCCTGGCGCTGGCGACCGGCCGGGCCGAGGACGCCGAGAGGATCCTGCGCAGCTACGCACCGTTCGTGCGTGACGGCTTACTGCCGAACAGCTTCCCCGACGCCGAGCGCGCGGAGCCGTGGTACCACACCGTCGACGCCGCCCTGTGGTACGTCCACGCAGTCGACGTCTATCGCGAGGCGACGGGCGACGACGCGCTCGTCGACGACCTGCTGCCGACGCTTCGCGAGATCCTCGACCGGTACCACGACGGGACCGCGTTCGGCATCGGGGTCGACCCGGCCGACGGGCTGGTGCGCGCCGGCGTTGTGGGCGTCCAGCTGACCTGGATGGACGCCCGGGCCGACGACTGGGTGGTCACGCCGCGCATCGGCAAGCCGATCGAGATCGCCGGCCTGTGGATCCACGCCTGCCGGATCGTCGCCGGCTACTGCGGGGCGCGCGGAAAGGGTGGCGCGGCCGACCGGTATGCCGCGTGGGGCGAAGCCGCGGCGGCGTCGTTCCGGGCGCGCTACTTCCGCCCGGACCTGGGCTGGTGCGCCGACGTGCTCGACGGCCCGGGCGGCGACGAGCTGCACCTGCGTCCCAACCAGCTCCTGGCCCTCGCCGTTGAGCCCGGCCTCTTCGCGCCCGACGAAGCACGGGTGGTGGTGGAGGCCTGCGCCCGGGAGCTGCTGGTCGCCGGCGCCCTCCGCTCGCTCGCCCCGTCCGACCCGGCCTACGTCGGCAGCTACCGTGGCGATCGGATCACCCGCGACGCGGCCTATCACCAGGGGACCGCCTGGACCTGGCTGATCGGCCCGTTCGTGGATGCCGCGCGCGCGGCCGGCTGGTCGGCCGACCAGCTCCGGGCCGTCCTCGAGCCGCTGGTCGATCACCTGCGGGACGCCGGCCTCGGCACGGTCTCCGAGTGCCTGGAGGGCGATCCGCCGCATCGCCCGGTCGCCTGCCTCGCGCAGGCGTGGAGCGTCGCCGAGGCGCTGCGCGCCCTGCGCTCGCTCGAGCGCGGCTGACCGGCGCGGGGCCGGCCCCGACGGGTGCAGGCGGCGGTGGCCGACCGGGTCGGTTTCGACGGGCGGCAGGGCGCTCTGGATCAGCTCCCGGTGACGGTCTCGTAGCCGGCGGCCGTCCAGTCGTTCATCCCGCCGGCCATCGAGGTGGCCGAGGGGAACCCGGCCCCGAGGAGGATGTCGCGCCCCTGCGCGCTCCGGTTGCCAGAGCGGCAGACGACGACCACCTGGCGGTCCTTCGGCACCTCGGCGACGCGTGCCGGGAGCTCGCCGAGCGGGATCAGCGTCGCGCCGGGGATGTGGCCGGCGGCCCACTCGTCGGGCTGGCGCACGTCGAGGATGAACGCGCCGGCGTCGCGCAGCCGGCTGGCCTCCGAGACGGACACCTCGGCCGGCAGGGCGGCGACGGTCCCGGCCGGGGCGCTGGCGACCGGCGCGGTCGGTGGTGCGGCGGCCGGGGAGCAGGCCGCGAAGACCGCAGCGGCGGCGAGGACGAGTGCGGCGAGAGCGCGGCGGGCGAACGGGCGGGGCATCGGCGTCTCCGGGCTGTTCATGACGGTGGAAGTCCGGCCCATTATCGCGTAGTTGCGCAAACGCGCAAGTGCCGGTCCATGCGCTACGCGTCGAGCGGGTCGAACACCTCCGTCCGCTCCACGACCGCGTCGGCGCCCAGCCGGTCGGCGTCCGGGCTGCCCAGCGACGCCCCGAGGACCGTCGACCAGCCGCCGTCGGCCAGCCCGGCCAGCGTCGACTCGGCCGCGGACAGGAGCGCCTCGGCGTGCGCGGCGACGGCCGGTCGGTCGAGCACGCGCTCCGGCGCCTCGGCGATCTCCATGGCAACGGCGGCTGCTGCCCGGGTCGTCGCCTCCGCGTGCGCCGCGGCGGGCAGGTCGATCGCCCGTCGCACCACGAGCGCGCCGGGTCCCGAGACGGCGAGCGCGAGGCCCACGAGGTACGGCCAGCGCGCGCGCGCCCCGCCGGGGAGGTCGGGCTCGTCGAAGGCAAGGATGACGTCCGGCCACGCGAGGCGTCGGACGGCAACCGCGGCCAGGGCCTGCGCCGCCGGCCCGCGCTCGTCGGCCAGCCACGGGCACGAGCGCACCGGCGGCCAGGTGGCCGGCAGCGAGGCCGTCGCCGCGCGCGAGCGCCACCGCGAGCGCCTGCATCGCGAACGCCCGGCCCGCGCGGGTCGCCGGGTCGGCGGGCATCCCGTGCACGAGGTCCGGCGCCACGATGAGGGGCCCCGGGCCGATCAGGACGATGGCCCCCGCCCGGCGCAGCAGCCGGTGACCGAAGGCATGGTCGGCGATCGCCCGATCCGGGTCGACCCCCTCCGCGACGATCTCGGCGATCGGGTCCGCCTCGACGAGGTCGATCCGCTCCATCGCGGCGACGAGGGCCTGCTCCGGGGCGGCGAGCGCGGGGGCGATCGTGCCGAGCCGCACGTACCTGCCGGCCTCGGCAGACGCTTCGTCGACCCGCTCCCGGAGGACGGCAAGCGCACGCTGGCTCCCCGCCGGCACCAGGGCCGGGTCGTCGCCGTCGTCGGGGTGATGGCCCTCGCGCGGGTGCCAGTATCCGGGCTCCAGACCCCGGTCGTGGAGCCGCAGCACGAGCTCTCGCGCTGCCGGGACCCGGATCCGGACGAGATCCGCTCCGGCGTCCACCAGCGCCGCCGCGGAGTCGGGCGCCGCGTCGAGGGTGGGGGTCGGGAGCGTCAGCCCGAACCAGGGCCGGGGCGCGTCCCCCAGGACGTCGAGGAGCTCCAGCCGCGCGGTCCGGTTCGCGTCGACTCGCTCGAGCGCCTGGACGGCCAGCCGGCGCGCCTCCGCCTCGGCCGCGGCCCGGCGTTCCGGATCGGCGAGGAGCTCGGCCTCGAAGGCGAGGTCGATGGCCCCGCTCGCCACGTCGAGGGCGAGCTGCTGGGGGGAGACGTCGTACTCGAGGAGGGCGACGGCGAATGGCAGGATGATCCCGCTGGCCAGGCGCTCCGGAGCCCCGCCGACGTGGCGCTCGACGACGGCCGACGCGAGCGGCACGTCCTTGCGGTCGAGGCCGCTCACCCCGACCAGGCGCAGCAGGGCGCGCTCACGGGCCGGCGTCGTCGATGCCCGGGCCCTGGCTCCCCAGGCACCGGCGAGGTCCTCGGCGCGCCGGAGGACGGCCTCGAGGCGAGCGGCGATCGGCAGGCTGGAGTCGCTCATCGATCCGGAGTATGCGGGAGCGGCGGGAGGGATGGCGCGCGCTCCGGCACCTCGCCGGGCAGCCCCGTGGCCGCCGGCCGGCCGATCCAGACGTGGCCGTCGGCGAAACGCTCCGCCTTCCAGATCGGGGCCCGCGCCTTCGTCTCGTCCATCGCGAACCGGGCGGCGTCGAAGGCGGCGTCACGGTGCGGAGCGCAGGCCACGATGACCACCGCGACCGCGCCGAGCGGCACGTCGCCGATCGCGTGGACGATGGCGAGGCGCTCCACGCCGAACCGCGCGGCGGCGGCGTCGGCGATCTCGTGGAGGACCCGCAGGGCGAGCGGCTCGAAGGCCTCGTACTCCAGCGCCTGCACACGACGGCCGGCATGGCGCCGCGCCTCGGCCTCCTCGCCCGGGGCCGGCGTCCCGGGTGTCGCGCGGGTGCGACCCTCGAAGATGACGACCGCGCCGTCGGCCGGGGTCGCCAGCCGGTCGGCGAGCTCCCGCCCAAGGGTCGGCGGCAGCGGCGCCGGCGCGAGCTCCAGGATCCGGTCGGGGCCGGACGCGCGGTCCGGGCCCCCGGCCGGGCCAGCGTCCCCCGCCCCGCCGCTGACCGGCGGGATGCAGGCCACCTCGTCGCCGTCGGCCAGCGGCTCGTCGGCCGCGGCGTACTCCCCGTTGCGCGCGAAGCGCACGTACGGGCGCCCGTCCGCCAGGGCCGGGTGGAGCGCGACCAGCGCCGCCCAGGCGTCGTCGATCGACCCGCCCGCCCCCACCTCGACCGCGACCTCGCGCGCGCCGGCGATCTCGCGCTGGCGAGCGAACAGGCGAACCCGGATACGCATCTCCCCTCCCCTACACGAGCAGGCCGGCGCCGAAGTAGAGGCCGGCCGCGGCGATCGTGCCGGCCGCGATCAGCGCCACGTTGATGTACAGCAGGCCCGTGGCAGATTCCATCGAGCGCGTCCTCACCGTCTGCACGGCGGCCCAGCTCACCACGAGCGGGAAGACGAGCGAGACCGCGAGGCGGAGCCACACGAAGAGCGCCCACGGCCCGGTGAGCGGCTCGAGCGGCGCGTGCGACGTCCCGATCCCGAGGCCCACCCAGAGGCCGAAGAGGACGAGCTGGATGGCGACGACGCCGAGCATGACCCGGCTCAGCAGGAGCGCCGGGCCCGTCGAGAGCTTCGGCGTGACGAGGTACCAGTGGCCCAGGATCATCGCCGCGAACACGCCGCCGGTCGCCGCCGCGAGCGCCAGGAGCTGCACGCCCAGCGCGCCGATCCCCACCGGCCCGCCGCCCCAGGTGAGCGCCCCGAGGAGCATGACCGCCACGCCGAAGGCTGCCACGCCGATCGCCAGCGGCGCGGCGCGGCGACCCCGGAAGAGGAGCAGCCCGTAGACCAGCGCCCCCGCCGCGAAGAGGCCCAGGGCCGCCCGTCGCGGGACGTCCCATGCCGGGTCCACGGTGACCGGGGAGCCGGCCGCCGCCGCAGCCGGGAGCGCCCCGTCTGACAGCCAGGCGAGCCCGCCGAACGCCGCCGCGCACAGGGCGGTGAAGCCGAGGAAGCCGGTGGTCGCCTCGGTGCGCAGGCGCAGGAGCGCGACCGCGCCGAAGGAACCCACGGCAAGCGCCGCGAGGAGCGTCCAGTTGATGAAGGCCAGGTTGCGGGCGATCTGCTCGGCGGGCATCGTGGCGGAGTGTAGACGGGGCGACCGGCGAGGGAAGTCCGGCCGAGGGCGCGTCACGCGCGGCCGAGGGCGCGCCACGCGCCGGAGGCGGGGTCGGGCCCGCGCAGCTGTGCGCGCCCGCCGGGCATCGCCCCACGCGCCGCGCGCGGTCGCTACGATGGCGCCGGAGGTGCAGACGATGGGAAGCGACGGCGCCACGATCACCTGGTACGGCCACGCCTGCGTCGAGGTGCGGACCCCCGGCGGGAAGACGATCCTGTTCGACCCGTGGTTCGGCAACCCGAAGAGCCCGAAGGCCGCCGCCGACGTGCGGGCGTGCGACCTGCTGCTCGTCACCCACGGGCACTCCGACCACTTCGGCGACGCGCTCGCGATCGCCAGCCGCCTGCACCCGACGTGGCCCTGCATCCACGAGATGAGCCTCTGGCTGGCCCGCCGTCTGCCCGGGGGCGGTGACGCCGTGGTGGGCATGAACAAGGGCGGCACGCTCATGGTCGGCGAGATCGCGGTCACGATGGTCGGCGCCGACCACTCGGCGGGCGACTGGAACGCCGGCGCCGAGACGACGCTGTACCTCGGCGAGCCGGCGGGATTCGTCGTCCGGATCCCCGACGGGCCGACGATCTACCACGCCGGCGACACCAACGTCTTCTCCGACATGGCGCTCATCCGCGAGCTCTACCGCCCGAGCCTCGCCTTCCTGCCGATCGGCGGGCACTTCACGATGGGCCCGCGGGAGGCGGCGCTGGCGGCGGAGCTGCTTGGCGTGGAGGCGGTTGCGCCGATCCACTGGGGCACCTTCCCGATCCTGGCCGGCACGCCCGCCGCGCTCCGCCACGAGCTCGACGAGCGCGGTCTCCGCGGCGTCACCGTCCACGACTGGGCCCCGGGGGAAACGATCACCGCCTGACGCCGCTGCGTCCCCGCCCGGCGGGACGTGCGCCATCGACTGCCATACTGCGGTCATGAGCGGTTCGATCATCCACATCGTGGGCGCCCGCCCGAACTTCATGAAGGCCGCCCCGGTGGTTCGGGCGCTTGCCGACCTCGGGGTCGCCCAGCGCCTGGTGCACACCGGCCAGCACTACAGCGACGCGCTGTCGGACGTCTTCTTCCGCGAGCTGGCCCTGCCGAAGCCGGACCTCAACCTGGGCGTCGGCTCGGGCTCGCACGCGGTCCAGACGGCGGCGACGATGACCGCCCTCGAGACGGTCCTGCCGGACCTTGACCCGTCCCTGCTGGTCCTGTACGGGGACGTGAACAGCACGCTCGCGGGGGCGCTCGTCGCCGCGAAGGCGCGCGTCCCGGTGGCGCACGTCGAGGCGGGACTCCGCAGCTTCGACCGGTCGATGCCGGAGGAGGTCAACCGGGTCGTGGTCGACGCCCTGGCCGACCTCCTCTTCGCCACCAGCCCGGAGGCGATCGGCAACCTCGCCCGCGAGGGCGTGGCAGTGGACCGGATCCATTTCGTCGGGAACCCGATGATCGACACCCTGCTCCGGCTGCGCGACCGGTTCGACGCCGCCGCCGCGCGACGTCGCTTCGCGCTGCCCGCGCAGTACGGCGTCGTGACCCTGCATCGCCCGGCCAACGTCGACTCGGATGCCGCCGCCCGCGCGGCGGTCCAGGCGATCCTGGCCGTGAGCGAGCTCGTCCCCCTCGTCATCCCGCTCCACCCACGCGGCCGCGCAACGATGGAGGCCGCGGGCCTGGCCGACGGCCCCGGACGGTCCATCGTCGAGCCGCTCGGGTACCTCGAGTTCATGTCGCTGGTCAGCGGCGCCGCCCTGGTCATCACCGACTCGGGCGGGATCCAGGAGGAGACGACGATCCTGGGCGTTCCGTGCCTCACGCTCCGCCCCAACACGGAGCGACCCATCACGATCACGCACGGGACGAATCGCCTGGTGGACGCGGCCGGCCTCCCGGCCGCCGCTGCGGCCGCCCTGTCGGCACCCGCCCGAGGGGCGTCGGAGCCTCCCCCGCTGTGGGACGGGCGGTCGGGTCAGCGAATCGCCGGGATCATCGCCGCCTGGGAGGCGGGTTAGCCCACGCTCGACATGACGACCCAGGACTGCAGGAAGACGAAGTGCAGCCAGGCGGCCACCCCCGCCCAGCAGAACAGGCTCGCGACACGCAGAGACACGTGCGCCCTCGGCCACCTCCGGCGGACGACCAGGAGAACGACCTCCAGGACGAGGACGAACAGCACCAGGAACAAGGTCACCTTGATCCTCCGGTCCCACTGGAGCTGGAAGACCGGGTACTCGGGAGCCACCGAATCGAACGCCGCCCGGACGCGAGCCGACTCGGTCGCAACGTCAGGACCGGGAGTGAGGCTCAGCGCATCCCGGGACTGCCCGTCCCGATCGGTTCGAGTCACGGCGATCGTCCCACCCGCTCGTTCGATCTCGAGCTGCCCGGATGCGGTTGGCAGGGTAAGGGCCCATTGCTCCGCGGAAGGGACGTCGGACACCTGCGGCCTGCCGATGACGCGGTCCGCGGTGGAGGACCCGCTCGTGCGGGCGACAACCACCGCCAGCCACGCATCCCCGCCCGGTTGCTCGACCACGACGGCCGGGGCCGGCTGGGGCGACTCGCGAACGACGTGCCAACCGGCAAAGGGCGACATGCTGCCGCGGTAGTCTCGGTACTGCGTTTCGGCCGAACCCGCGTAGTCGATCCGGGCGGATGCCTGGTCGGTGCGCGACCGGAGCACGTACGAACCCGGTACATCCGC
Organism: uncultured Chloroflexia bacterium; assembly: GCA_963725875.1. Lineage (GTDB taxonomy): Bacteria > Chloroflexota > Limnocylindria > Limnocylindrales > CSP1-4 > CTSoil-043. The sequence continues at coordinate 156,675 of CAVRZZ010000006.1, forward strand.
GGCCTCGAGATCAACGTCCGGTGAGACCGTCCACACGGTCCTGGTCGTCGTGGCCGGGGCTCCAGCGACCAGGTCCATGACGACCCAGACATCGGGACTGACCTGCACCACCTGGCGACGGGCGCGATAGCCCGCCGGACCGGTGCGCTCGAGGTCAACGGCCGAAACCTCTCCGTTGGATCCGTAGGATTGCAGCCGGGTCGTCCTCTGACTCAGGGTGTCCTCGGCCACGAGGTGCGGAGCGAGCCTGGCGTGGTCATAGGAACGACGGAGGCCGGATGGTAGCGGCGAGCCCGGTGTCGGAGGAGGTGATCCGCCCTCGATGTCCGAGCCCGGGAGCTTCATCCGCCGATTTCGCCGTCGGCGCTCATTACCTTACCCTTACACTACGTGAGATCAGTCAGGGTCACGCCATGAGACGCCTGCAGGCTGATCCCGCGTTGTGATCTAGGTGAGCAGATGGAACCTCGGAGCGGACAGCGATCGGACGAACTCCGGCGACGTCTGCGCGAACTCGTGCCCGGCGGCGCGCACACGTACGCGAAGGGCGACGATCAATACCCGGAGCACCTCGCGCCAATAATCGAACGCGGGCGCGGGAGTCATGTCTGGGACGTCGACGGAACGAATACGTCGAGTACGGCTCCGGGCTACGCGCAGTCACACTGGGGCATGCCGAGCCGCGCGTCCTAAAGGCGGCTGCCACGGCGATGGGCAACGGAACCAATTTCGTTCGACCGAGCGTGCTCGAGATCGAGGCGGCCCAGACCTTCTTGCGTGTTGTGGGTGCGGGCGAGATGGTCAAGTTCGCCAAGAACGGCTCCGACGTTACGACGGCGGCGGTCCGACTCGCGCGCGCTGCGACGGGCCGTGACGTCGTGGCGGTATGTCGCGATCAACCGTTCTTCTCGGTCGATGATTGGTTCATTGGTACGACACCAATGCCCGCTGGGAATACCCGGGGCAGTCAAGGCGCTGACCGCGTCGTTCGGTTACAACGACATTCCTAGTGTGGAACGTCTCTTTCAGAGTACGGCGATCGCGTCGCATGTCTTGTTCAGCGAGCCGCCGGCGAGGGAACCTCAGGGCGACTACCTGCGCAGGCTCCGCGAACTTTGCGATGAACATGGGACGATCTTGATCTTTGACGAGATGATCACGGGGTTTCGCTGGCACCTTCGGGGGAACTCAGGCCATCTACGGCGTTCAACCGCTATCTTTCGTGCTTCGGCAAGGCGCTGGGGAAACGGCTATGCCATCGCAGCACTCGCCCGGGCAGCGGGACCTGATGGAGCTGGAGGCTTTTACCACGCTCGAGAACGTGTCTTCCTTCTGTCGACGACCACGGCGCCGAGACCCACAGTCTGGCCGCCTCGATCGAGGTCATGCGGATCTATGAGACCGAAGACGTCGTGGGAAGGCTCCGCGAACGCGGCGAGCGGCTCTCATCGCGGCTCCGACCCGAGATCGAGCGTTTCGGACTCGCCGACCACCTGCTCCTGCTCGGACACCCCAGCAACCTCGTCTTCGCGACACTCGATGCTTCTGGGCAGCGATCACAGCCTTTCCGCACGCTCTTTCTTCAGGAGCTCATCAGGCGTGGTGTGATCGGCCCGTCTTTCGTTGTCTCCGCGAGCCTCACAGACGAGGATATCGACCACACCGTCGATGCAGTAGGTGGCGCACTTGGCGTCTACCGGCGCGCGCTCGAGGACGGCATTGGAGGCTATCTCGATGGCCGCCCTGTTAAACCGGTGTTTCGCGCTCGAGCGTAGGCGAAGCCGCCGACGTAGTTGAGGCTGACGGGACCTGGGATTCGCTCTCCCCTCGCCGAGCTTGGGTGGCGCTCAGGAGATACTCAGCTTCCGTTCGTTTGAGGGCATCGGCGAATTGCGTCGCGGCCCGCCAGGCGCGAATTGAAGCGTCCGGTCGCGGCTTCGACGACGCGGTCCTCTGGACGACGCAGGTCGCGTCGCGGAGGCCACGGGATCGTGCGTCGTCGCGCTCTGCGACGGGATCGTGCACACCCCTCCCGCGTACGAGGGGCTCTCGAGAGCATCAGCCTCGACGTCGTCGAGCCGATCTGCCACCGCGACGGGTTGGCCTTCGAGCGACGTCCGTCGGATCGGACAGAGCTCCTCACGAGTGAGGAGGTCGCGGTGGCCGGCACGATCTCGGAGTTCACGCCGATCTCTCGGGTCGATACGGCGGAGCACCTGTCGACGGTGTCCTATCCTCCCTCCGCGATCGCTACAGTGCGATGCGGCGCGTGGTGCCTCTTGCCGACGTCGATTTCGAGTATGTCGCTGTCGAATGAGCTCCAACGACCGGCGTAGGGCGAGCACTGCCATGGGACTCGATGCCGCGACGAAGATCACCCGGTACGCCCATGCCTGTGTCGAGGTCCCCCCCCGGCAGGAAGACGATCCTGATCGGCCTCTGGTTCGGCAACCCGAAGAGCCCGAAGGCGGCCGCTAACGTCCGCGCCTGCGACCTGCTCCTGGTCACCCACGGCCACGGCGACCACATGGGCGACGCCGTGGCACTGGCCAGCCGCCTCCGGCCGACATGGCCCTGCGTCCACGAGATGAGCCTGTGGCTGGCGCGGAGGCTCCCGGGCGGCAGCGAAGCCACGATCGGGAGGAACAAGGGCGGCACGTACGCGTTCGGCGAGATCGCCGGCCCGACCTGGCGCTCCTGCCGATCGGCGGCCACTCCACGATGGCCTCCCGCGAGGCAGCCCTGGCGGCGGAGCTGCTGGGCGTGCACCACGTCCTGCCGATCCACCACGGCACGTTCCCGATCCTGGCCGGGACGCCCGATCAGCTGCGCCGTGAGCTTGCGGCCGTTGGCCTGGATTCCGTCGAAGTCCACGCGCTCGAGCCGGGCTGCACGCTTGGCTGAAGGCGCTTGCCCGCGCGACCGCGGCGGGCGCGGAGGTCATGGCTCCCTGGGCTCGTTGATCCGGTAGAAGTGGTCGTCGATCTGGCGCGTCGCGAGCAGGTGAACTGCCGCATCCAGCGGGCACCGGCGTCCCGCGGAGCGAGCACCACGGGTGTCCACCCGTGCCGCGGCAGATATTCGACATTGCGGACAACCCGCGACATCGAGACGCCGCCGAGCGGGGGCAAGTAGAACAGCACCATCAGGACCGTGCGTGACGGTCTCCCGACGACGACCTGCGATCCGTCCGCGGCCCCCGTCCGCCGCTGCGCCGAGCCTGGGATCCCTCCGGCTGGCCGCGGGTCACCAATCTGTCACGGCCGACCTTGCCGACGTGGCCGACCCGGCTCGGCCGTGCCTGGAATTGAGATTCTAGTCATGGACAGCGGACTCGGACGTCGCTGCCTGTGGCCCGCTCGTTATGTCCGGCCGGGCTCTGGAGCCGCAGACCCCGACGACTCGGTGGCAACATCGACCTTCGTGTACACGCAGCCGTACCGCGAGTCGATGTAGGTGGTGCCGAAGAGGGAGCTCTGGCCGATTTCGAACGTGATGCCATCGACGAGATCGGCGTAGACCCGGCCGTCCGGGCCGTAGAAGGAGAGAACGACGCGGTGCGCACCAGGCATGAACGAAACACCGCCGAGCCGGATCGTGACGGTGCGATCACCGGGCTCCCATGGCCCGAGCGCCTGGCCGATCACGGTCGTGTTGACGTTCGTGAGGAGCACGCCGGTCGGAGATTCGATGGAGATATCCATGGCCAGTCGCTGGATCCGTTCACGGACGCGGACCCGCAGTTGGACGAGCACGTCCTCGCCCGTGACCGGGATTGGGACGACCGAGCCCACCGCGTTCGTCACCATGTAGGACGTCAGCTCGACGCTGCCATCGCCCCGTACGGCGCTCGGATTGAACGTGCCCGCGGCTGATGCAGCGAAACTCGCGTTGTAGTGCGCGACGACGTCCGACGCTTTCCCGAGCTCGACGATGCTGCCGCCGCCGATCCAGAGCGCGGTCGTGCACAGTTGTTCGATCGCAACGAGGTTGTGACTCACGAACACCACCGTGCGGCCCTCCCGGGCAACCTGTCCCATCTTGCTGAGGCACTTCTTCTGGAATTCCGCATCACCGACCGCCAGCACCTCGTCGACGAGGAGTATCTCCTGCTCCAAATGCGCCGCGACAGCGAATGCCAGACGCACATACATGCCGCTCGAGTACCGTTTCACCGGTGTGTCGAGGAACTTCTCGACCTCGGAGAAAGCCACGATCTCGTCGAACTTGCGCTGGATCTCCGCCCGCCGCATCCCCAGGATCGTGCCATTCATGAACACGTTCTCGCGCCCTGTGAGCTCAGGATGGAAGCCGGTGCCGACTTCCATGAGGCTCGCCACCCGACCCCTGAGACGCACCCGGCCGGCAGACGGCTCGGTGATCCGGCTGAGGATCTTGAGCAGGGTCGACTTGCCCGCACCGTTCCGGCCGATGAGGCCGAGCCGGTCGCCCTCGAGCAGATCGAAGGAGACGTCCCTGACGGCCCAGATCTCCTCTCGGGTCGACCCGCCGCTGTCTTTCTGACGGCGACCTGCGAGTCGGCGCGCCATGTTGCCGGGGCCCGCGGCAAGGACGTCGCGGAGCGCGACGTAGCCGTACGCACCGCGGTGGCCGATGATGTACTTCTTGCCGACGCCCTCCGCCCGTACGGCGAACTCACTCATATCACGTCCGCGAACGAGCGCTCGGTCCCCCGGAAGTGGCGAAGGCCGGAGGCGAAGATGATCGCGACGAGGAGGATCGACAGCACGAACCCGGGCAGGTAGAGCGGGGCGTCCTGGCCGAGGATCGCCCAGCGGAAACCGTCGATGACACCAACCATCGGATTGAGCGAGTAGATGAACCGCAGGTTGTCCGGGACGATGTCGCTGGAGAAGCCGACCGGAGACACGTAGATGCCTAGCTGGATCATGAACGGCACCAGGTATCGGAAGTCACGGTACCGGACATTCAGGGCAGAGAACCACAGCCCCGAACCCAGCGCAAATGCCGCCGCGAGCCCTGTCAGTGGAACGAGGGCGACGAACCGCCACGTCGGCCAGACCTGGAAGAAGACCATCAGGGCGAGCAGGACTCCAAAGGCGATCAACATGTCAACGAGGTGGACGATGATCGCGCTCGACGGCAGAGCGAGCCGGGGGAAGTAGATCTTCGAGATCATGTCCCGGTTGCTGACCAGGCTGTCGCTGCTCGCCGTCAGGCTGGTCGCGAAGAACTGCCAGGGCAGCACCGCGGAGAAGACGAGGAGCGGATAGGGAGCACCCCCCGACGGCAGCGCGGCAAGGCGGCCGAAGACGATCGTGAACACGATCATCGTGATCACGGGTTGCAGAACGCTCCAGACGACGCCGATGATCGTCTGCTTGTAGCGGACGGAGATGTCCCGCCAGGCGAGGAACACGAACAGCTCGCGGAATTCCCATAGGTCGCGCCAGTAGCGGCGGTGTCCTCCGCCCGGCTCGATGACGATCTCGCGGCTCATGTCCTACTGCATCTTGTCGGGGAGGTCGCCTGCCACCGCCAGGCCGATGGGCGGCCCAGAAACGTGACCGAGTCTGCAGATGACGGGGTGGCCGCCGGGTTCTGTCTCACGGATGGCCCGCTCCTCTGCTCGGATGGGGCGGCGAGACGCGGCGGATCGTTCAGTCACGGTCACGGCAGGATACTCGACTTCAAGGGTTGCTCCGCCCTGCCTGCGCATTTCGCTGGTTTGGCCACGCCAGTCCGCGCGAAATGGTCACGTTGGATCGGAGTTTGGCCACCCCCTCGGAGGCCGCGTCAGCGGCCGACGCGGGGCGTCGCTCTCATCCGACGCCGGTCCGGCAATCATTGTCCGGACCTACGCGGGCGAGCAGGCAGGCGGACGCAGGCGCCCGAAGGCGGTGTCGACTGAGTCTGCTAGCGGGTTCGGCTCAGCGACGATTCCCCAACGCGGTCTCGGCCAGCACCTCGCCGAGCCAGAGCGGCTGGTGGCCATCCGGTGTGACGGGGACCGGCACGATCAATTCGCTCGCCGACAGCTGCGCGGCGCCGGCGGCGAGAGTCTCCGGTAGCGCGAGGACGTACCATCGGGAGATGCCGGGGAACCGGCCGGCGTCGCGGATCGTGGTCTGCAGCGGCTCATCCCCGGGCTCCAGCCAGGTGGACACCACCAGCGCATTGCCCTCAGCATGGATGACGGGACTCGCGGACAGCATTCGGCGCACGGCGGCCTGGCGGAGGTCCATGAACATGTGCATTTCCGGGGTGCCGGGCTCGTGGGTCAGTATCCCGCCCCACTTCGCCTTGAACCACACCGGGCCCTTGCCGAGAAACGGCAACGACGTGCCGAGCGTCGCCCGGTCCCGGCCCAATTCGACGGCGCGCTCGAGGCTCCGCACGATGAGCGCCGCGATCACCCGCTTCTGACGCACCGCGTCGTCCGCATCGCGGATGCCAAGGGCCGACAGCCTGTAGCTTGCCTCGCCGGGGATGTTGAAGATGCCGGCGACCCACTCGCCGTCGATATCGGCGCAGACTACCTCGCCGCCCTGGCTCATCCAGTCCTTCAGCAACCCGACCATGCCGTCCTCGGGGTATTGGTGCCTCACGAGCGGGGTGTAGTACCGGGCATGGAACTCGCGGATGGCATCGGGATCGCTGGTGACCCGGTAGGTGAAATTCGCCCGGCGGATGCGCCTGAAGTCCTCGCGTGTGGTCGGCGTGAGGAGCTGCCTTCTCAGGACGTCCACGTCGGCCGGCAGATCCCTGTGGATGTGAACAACCACCGGTACCGCGATGGCGCACTGCAGGAGGTCGCCAAACCAAGGGTCCGGCTCGCGAAGCTCCAGGATCGGGAGCCCGCCGGCGCCGGCCACGTCAGCGATCCGGCGGGGAATGCGCTGACGCCAGATGCGGCCGCGGGGGCCAGGACGGACGTCGCCGCCGCTGAAGAACGCAGCGATGCTCGGCGCGTATGACTCAACCCCTGCAAGCCAGGCCGTGCCGTGGCTTCCCTCATAGGCGACGGCGCGGAGCGGAAGATGCCGGCGCAGCACCGTCCGGGCAGGATGCAGGACGGACCGGATCGCCCGGATCGCCCGGCGCACCCGGCTCCTCAGCCGTGTCACCGGCCGACTATCGGACGCGCGCGATGCCGGTCCATATCGCTCTCGCCGCCCTCCCACATACGCGTTCGGCAAGAACGGACCCGCGATCGCGGCGGGTGAAGGTCACGGTTCCCCGAGCTGGTTGAGCCAGTAGAAGTGGTCGTCGATCTGGTGCGTCGCGAGCAGGTGCTTGATCTGCTTGATCCGGGTGTGCCCGCGGGATTCGAACTGGTCGGTCGTCATCTCCACGGCCCGGAACACGTCGAGCAGCTGCCGCGCGCCCCGTGCGACGTCGATCCGGCACTCGAACCCCGGCAGCCGCTCGTGGATCTTGTCGAAGTTCGCCTTGTAGTTGCGATGATCCCCGGTGCTGTCCCCGATCTCGAGGCGGCAGCCCGGGAAGGTCTCGGAGATGATCTCCGCGATCTCCCGGATCTGGTGGTTCTGCTGGTTGCTGCCGACGTTGAAGACCTGATCGTGGACGATGTCGCGCGGCGCGCGCAGCACGCAGTCGATGGCCTGGCTGATGTCCAGGATGTGGACGAACGGGCGCCACGGCCGGCCGTCGCTGGCCATTCGGATCACGCGCTCCGTCCAGGCATGGCCGGCCAGGTCGTTGATGACGATGTCGAATCGGATCCGCGGCGACGCTCCGAAGGCCGTGGCGTTGCGCAGGAACGTCGGCGAGAAGCTGTCGTCGGCCATCGCCTTCAGGTCTCGCTCCACGAGCACCTTGCACTGGGCGTAGGTCGTGAGCGGTTCGAGCGGAGATTCCTCGGTGCTGAGCTCGGCTCCGGCCGATCCGTACACACTGCACGACGACATGTAGATGAACTGCTGGACGCCGGCCTGCTTGCACAGCCTCGCGAGGTGGACGCTGCCCCGATGGTTGATCTCGAAGGTGATGTCGGGATTCAGCTGACCGACCGGATCATTCGACAGCTCCGCCAGGTGGACGAGCGCATCGAAGCCACGCACGTCCTCAACGGTCAGCGTCCGGATGTCCTTGTTGATCCAGGCCGGTGCCCGGTCGATCCCGTTGTAGAGCCAGCCGATCCGGTGGAACCCAGTGTCGATCCCGACGACGTCGTGTCCGCGGGCCATCAGGTACGGCCCGAGGATCGTCCCGATGTACCCCTCGCTGCCGGTCAACAGGACCCTCATGACTCTCGCGTCTCCCAAGTGCCTCGGCCTTTCTCGTGCCAGAGGATCGGCGGGTTGCCGATCGGGTCGATCCGCATCTGCTCCAGGGCCGTCTCCTCGGGCAGGCGGCTGCCGCCGCGTGGGGTCACAGGACCTCCGGTTTCGGGATCGGCACGATGAAACGGCCACCTCGACGTCGGTACTCCTCCTGCTGGCGGAGGATCTCGTCGAGGAAGTTCCACGCGAGCACGAGAACGTAGTCGGGCATTCGGTCGAGGATCGCCGCCGGGTCGAGGATCGGGAGGCGCGCGCCGGGCATCCAGTGGCCCTGCTTGTGCGAGTTCCGGTCGACGACGAAGTCGATCGTCCGGTGGTCGATCCCGGCCGAGTTCAGGAGCGTCGCGCCCTTGGCGGCGGCCCCGTAGGCGGCGATCGAGGCGCCGTCCGCCTTGAGGCCGGCCAGGAGGGCGATGAGCTCGTCGGTGATCGAGCGAACACTCGTCCCGAAGTCGGCGTAGTACGCGAAGTCCGCGAGTCCGCGCGCTTCCTCGTCCGCCAGGTAGCGGGCGATTCGCTCGCTCGGTGCCTCGACGGGGCTGACGTGCCAGCGGAGGGTGCCGCCGTGGAGGTCGGGGAAGTACTCGACGTCGTTGACGAAGAGGTCGTGCCGGCGCATCAGCGACGCGACCGCTGTGCACGAGAAGTAGCAGAAGTGCTCGTGGTAGATCGTGTCGAACTCGCGACGCTCGATCAGGTCGCGCACGTACGGGTTCTCGATGGTGATGAGCCCGTCGTCGGCGATGAGGGTCCGAAAGCCTGCCACGAACCCGTTCAGGTCCGGTACGTGGGCCATCACGTTGTTGGCGACGATCACGTCCGCCCGCCGACCCTCAGCCCGCAGCTGGTCTGCCAGATCGGCGGTGAAGAAGGCCTCGAGGGTCTCGACGCCGACCTCGCGAGCGGCCGCGGCCGGACCGGGGGTCGGCTCGATCCCGAGCGCCGGGACTCCCGCCTCGACGAAGTTGCGCAGGAGGTAGCCATCGTTGCTGGCGACCTCGACGACGAGACTCCGCGCGTCGAGGCCCCTCGTGGCGACGAGGTTGAGGGAGTGCTCCCGAGCGTGCCGGCAGAGGGCGTCCGAGAACGAGGAGAAGTACGGGTAGTCGGCGCTGAAGATCACCTCAGCGGGCAAAGCGTGGGTGAGCTGGACCAGACTGCAGGTCGGACAGAACCCCACCCCGAGCGGATAGCGCGGCTCCGGAGCGGCAAGCCGATCCTCGGTCAGGAGCGAGTTGGCGATCGGGGTCTCGCCCAGCGAGAGGAACGGCCTGGGCGCCGGGCCGCCGCACGAGCGGCAGCGCTCCACGAACTGCGCGTCAGCCATCGACGCGCCCGTCGCCTTCGAGGTCCACAACGTGGGGGAACGGAACGAGCAGCCTGCGGAAGTACCCCGCCTGGCCGGTCACGAGCACCCGCATGAACATCTCCAAACTGCCGTTCGGTCCGGCGCCCACCCCCGGATGGGATCCGTGCTGGCCTCGATTGCGGCAGAGCCAGACACACGAGGACCGACGGGCGTGCGGCCTCAGGATCATCCCAGATGATACCCATCGCGACGGCGGTGCTCTTCGTCGCCAACCGCGATCCGGTGCGTCTGCACACCACCCCGCATTGCTATCATCCATCTCCGGGCGTCACCCCAGACATGTCCGGCGGAGGCTCGCCTGTCCTGTCTGGAGCGTGGCATCGATTGAGCGCGGATCGACAGGGGATGACCCATGAGCCACAACCAGCCCACGGCAGACGACATGAGCGTCGTGATCTTCTGCGGCGGCCAGGGAACGCGCATCCGAGAGGCGAGCGAGAGCCTGCCAAAGCCGATGATCGATATCGGCGGCAAGCCGGTCCTCTGGCACATCATGAAGATCTACGGCCACCACGGCATCCGGCGTTTCGTCCTGGCCCTCGGCTACAAGGGCTGGGACATCAAGCGCTTCTTCCTCGACTATCGCGAGCACGTGAGCGACTTCTCCGTCGAGCTCTCCGACCGCCATGAGGCCACGTTCCACAACGACGTCGCGGACGAGGACTGGGAGATCACCTTCGCCGAGACGGGACTCAAGACGGCGACTGCGGCGCGCCTCCAGCGCGTGCGGCCGTACCTGACCGGCAGACACGTTCATGGTGACGTACGGCGACGGCATCGGACCGGTCGACCTGGGGGCCCTGCTCAGGTTCCATCGCGCGCATGGGCGGATCGGCACCGTCACGGGGGTCCATCCGACCTCCCGGTACGGGGAGATGCAGGTGGACCCGGAGACGGACCTGGTGACCGAGTTCAACGAGAAGCCGACTCACGCGACCGGCTGGGTGAGCGGCGGCTTCTTCGTCTTCCAGCGCGAGTTTCTCGAGCGCTACCTCGACGATGACCCGGAGGTCTTCCTCGAGCAGCGGCCCCTGCAGCAGCTCGCCCGCGACGGCCAGCTCGCGGTCTTCCCGCACGAGGGCTTCTGGATGGGCATGGATACCTACCGCGACTACCTTCAGCTCAACGCGCTGTGGGATTCGGGAGACCCGCCCTGGAAGGTGTGGAACGACTAGCCAGGCCCGCCTGTGGCCACATCGGTCGCGGGTGCGCTGTCACCGAACCAGGAGGCGAGGAACGGCCGGATCTCCGCCAGGGTCCGGGCAGTGTGATCGCGCTGCGAGAGGATCGGATCCGCGAGCGGCCAGGGGATGCGCAGATCCGGGTCGTTCCAGGCCAGCGACCCGTCGAGCTCGGGTGCGTAGATAGCGTCATGCTTGTAGCACACGTCCGCCCAGTCACTCAGGACCTCGAACCCAAACCCGCAGCCGGTCGGGACGATGACCTCGCGATGATCTCGATCGTCGAGGGCGAAGTGCTCCCAGCGGCCGAAGGTAGCCGACCACGGCCGGAGGTCGACCACGACCGCGAACACTTCGCCGCGAGCGCAACGGACGACCTTGCGCTCGCGGAGCTCGCGCCGGAAATGGAGCCCACGGAGCGTTCGGTGACGCGACCGGGACTGGTTCTCCTGGACGAAGGACGCCGGGTCGATCCCGTTGCTCTGCAGGACCTCGGCCGACATCGTCCGTACGAAGAAGCCGCGCTCGTCGGGGATCGGGACCGGCTCGAGCACGAGCAGGTCCTGGAGGCTGCCGGGTCGGATCGTCGGTTCGGGCATCGGGCCTCGGGGGGTACCGCGGCGTGACGCCGGACGGCAGGGAGTCCGACCGGGCGACGGTCCAGCGGCGGATGATGGACTTGGCGGAGGAACTCTACCCGCTTCCTCGGAGCATCACCGGGGAAGGGGTGCGCAAGACCCTGCAAATCCTCCAGCGCTTCATCCCGCTCGAGATCCACGAAGTGGCGACCGGGACGCAGGTGCTCGACTGGACGGTCCCGCGCGAGTGGACGATCCGCGACGCCTACATCAAGGACGCGACCGGGCGCCGGATCGTCGACTTCCACGCCTCGAACCTGCACGTCGTGGGCTACAGCGTGCCCGTCCACGCGACGATGTCGCTCGCCGAGTTGCGTCCGCACCTCCACTCGCTGCCGGATCGGCCGTCCTGGATCCCCTACCGGACGTCCTACTACAACGAGACCTGGGGGTTCTGTCTCTCGCACCAGCAACTCATCGGCCTCGACGAGGGACCGTTCGAGGTCTGCATCGACGCGGATCTGCGCGACGGCCACCTCACCTACGGCGAGCTCGTCCTGCCCTGGCGAAGACGCGCGACGAGATCCTCGTCTCGACCCACGTCTGTCACCCTTCGCTTGCGAACGACAATCTCTCGGGGATCGCCGTTGCGACGTTCCTGGCCGCAGAGCTGCAGCACGCACCTCGACGGCACACGCTGCGGTTCCTGTTCGCGCCCGGCACGATCGGCTCGCTCACCTGGTTGAGTCTCCACGAAGACGACCTGCACGTGCGACACGGTCTCGTGCTGGCGGGCGTGGGCGACGCGGGCAACCTCACGTACAAGCGAAGCCGCCGCGGCGACGCCGACGTCGACCGTGCCGTGCGGATCGCGCTCCGGGAGAGCGGCCGCGCTCACGCCTTGCAGGACTTCTCCCCGTGGGGATACGACGAGCGCCAGTACAACTCGCCGGGCTTCAACCTGCCGGTCGGGACGCTCATGCGGACCGTGCATGGCACCTATCCCGAGTATCACACGTCGGCCGACGACCTCGGCTTCCTGCGCCCCGAACGACTCCAGGAGAGCCTCGAGGTCTGCCGAGCCGTCGTGGGCATCCTGGAGGCCGACCGCGTCTATCTCAACCTGAGCCCGAAGGGCGAGCCGGCCCTGGGCAGGCGCGGCCTCTACAGCCCGATCGGCGGGTCGGGCGCGCCGGTCGATCGGCTCGCGATGCTCTGGGTCCTGAACCTCTCCGACGGGAGTCACTCCCTGCTCGACGTCGCCGAGCGGTCGGGCCTCGCCTTCGGCGCGATCTCGGACGCCGCTCGGTCCCTCGAGAAGGCGGGGCTTCTCGAGGCCCGACCCGGGTAGAGCCGGGAGGCTGCGAGCCAGGAGCGTCCCGACGGTCAGCCGTCTGCGGATCGTCGCCTTCGCCCACGCCCGGGTGTAGCTCGCAGACACGTTGGCGAGGCCCGCAGAGAATCGCCACGCCACCCGTTGCTGTCAGCGCTGCCACCTACTGCCACCAAGGATCGACCGTCGCGCAGGGCCGTTCGCCTCTAGCCAGATCGCTGGTTCGTGCCTACGGTGACCGGTCTGCGGGAAGCTGTGACGCGCGGTCCAGATGCAGGCCGCCGAGACCGCGCCGAGCCACTGGCGAGACCGACCCGCGATGAGGCGTCCCGAGGAGGGAACAGGTGACTGTCCTGACAGTCGCCGCGCGGCGCGGCCTGGCGCTCGTTGCGGCCCTGGTCCTCACCGGCGGGCTGCTTGCCGAGCCGGTGGCCGCCGCGAAGTCCACGAACTGCCACGTGAAGTGCCAGGTCGTGAACGTCAGCAGCCACAGGAGCTTCGGGACGCTCCAGGCCGCGGTCGACGCGGCATCGGCCGGCGACACGCTCCGGGTGAAGGGAACGTGCGTCGGGAGCACGACGATCGCCAAGGACCTCGCGATCACCGGGAAGAGCGGCCGCGGCTACGGTCCCGCCACCCTCGACGGGGACCACACCGGCCGGGTCCTCACCATCAGCGAAGGGGTCACGGCCGCGCTCACCGGCCTACGGATCACGAACGGGACGGCGACCGGCGGCGGCGGCATCAACAACCACGGCACCTTGACGCTCGTCCGATCCGTCGTGACGGGCAACGACCGGCGAAGGGATCTGGAACGGGGAGTGGCGGCGTCCGAGGCGTCCTGACGCTCATCCACTCCGCCGTGACGGGCAACACCGGCGGCGGCATCTCCACTCACGGAACGGTGACCATCCGCAATTCGACCGTCAGCCACAACAGCGGCCGCGGCATCTACAACGTCAGCGGAACGCTGACCCTCCTGAATTCGAGTGGTCACGACAACTGACGCGCAGCGGCATCGTCAACGTCGGCGAGCTCTACGTCGAGGGCGCCAGTTCGATCAGCGGCAACCACGCGACCGGCGAGGGTGGAGGGATCTTTGCAGCGCACTTCGGCAAGCGTGACGATCAGCGGCACCAGCTCGGTCCATCACAACACGGCGACCGGGATGGGGGCGGCATCTTCATCGACGACAGCAGCGTGTACCTCAATGACGCCAGCTCGGTCCATCACAACACGGCGACCGGGGACGGGGGCGGCGTCTACGCCGGGGGCTTGGGATATCTAAGCGTTTCCGGCAGCCAGCTCGATCAGACAGAACACCGCCACCAACGGCGGCGGAGTCTTCGGCGGCCTCATCGTCGATGATGGGCCTCCGTGGGTCGAGTTCGATCAGACGAAACACCGCCACCAATGGCGGCGGCGTCTACCTCTCGGCTCGACGCCCAATTCTCGGTGCGGGATGCAAGCTCGGTCAGCGGCAACACGGCAAGCGGTGACGGCGGCGGCATCGGCGGCGACGGCAACAGCACCCATACCTACCTCGGCGGCACCAGCTCGGTGAGCGGCAACACCGCCACCAGGGGCGGCGGCATCTACAGCTCGGGAGAGGTCACGGTCTCGGGCGCCCCCACCATCAGCGGCAACATCCCGGACAACTGCTACCCGCCGGGGACCGTCACCGGCTGCATCAACTAGGCGATCGTCTCGGCGGCGACTGACCAATGGCCCCCGGCTCCGCACCGCGCGTCCGCGTCAGCCGGGGGGTCCGCGGTGACGCACCGAACGCCGTCGCGTTGCGCCGGACGCGGCGCGAATCGTCGGTCCCGGGCGGCGGCAGGCCACCCTCCTCAAGGACCGGCAATTCGCGGCGCGCTGAGCGGGTGGGCCCCTTGAGGTCCCAGGGGAGGACGGTCACCTCGGTGGTCGGGGTAGTACTTCCGTTGACTGCGCCAGCGTGGCGAACCGACCGACAATCGACACCGCCGGGCAGACGCCCGGTCAGAGGATCGAGAGGATGCGTTCGGCGTGAAGGTCGTCCTGTTCTGCGGTGGCCAGGGGATTCGTCTCAGGGCGCATTCCGAGGACATGCCGAAGCCGATGGTCTCGGTGGGATACCGACCCGTCCTGTGGCACATCATGCGCTACTACGCGCATTTCGGGTACAAGGACTTCATCCTCTGCCTCGGCTACAAGGCGGACGACATCAAGAGCTACTTCCTGCGATACGAGGAGGCGCTCTCGAACGATTTCGTGCTTTCAGGTGAGAGCCGGTCGGTCGACCTCCTCGGGCACGACATCGCCGATTGGCGGATCACGTTCGTCGACACCGGTCTCAATGCCAGTATCGGGCAGCGCTTGAGGGCCGTTCGCAGGTACGTCGGCGACGAGCCGTTCCTGGCCAACTACGGCGACGTCCTGACGGACGCCCCGCTCGACGAACGCGTCGAGAAGTTCCTCGCCTCGGACACGGTCGCCTCGCTGATGTGCGTACGGCCGACGAGCTACTCGTTCCACCTCGTGCGTCGAAACGGCTCGAACCTGGTCACCCACGTCGACGCTGTCGGCACCTCCGACCTGTGGATCAACGGTGGCTACTTCATCTTCCGTCCCGCCATCTTCGACTTCATCGGCCCGGCTGAAGATCTCATCGAAGAGCCGTTCGGCCGGCTCATCGCGGCCGGCCAGCTCCGGGCGGATCCCTATGAAGGGTATTGGGCGCCGCTGGACACCCTCAAGGACGTCCAGGTTCTCCAGCGCGCCTTCGAATCCGGCCGACCCCCGTGGGCGATCTGGCAAGCGAAGATCCCGGCGTGATGCGGTGCAGCTCCTGACCCTCGGCCCCGGTCCCCTCTCCCTCCTCGTCGTCGGTGCCCACGCCGACGACGTCGAGATCGGCGCCGGTGCGACGATCCTGCGGCTGCTGCGGGAACACCCGGGCAGCTCGATCCTGTGGGTGGTTGCCTCGGCCACGCCCGATCGGGCGGCCGAAGCCCGGGCCAGCGCGGCCGCGTTCTCGGCGGCGGCAACAGGAGTCGAGGTGATCGTCGGCGACCTGGCCGACGGCCGGCTGCCGGCAGCGTCCACGGCCGTCAAGGACTTGCTCGAATCCGTCAAGGGCCGGCCCGTCGACGTCATCCTGGCGCCGCATGTCGAGGACGCCCACCAGGATCACCGACTCGTGGCCGAGACCGTCTGGCAGACGTTCCGCCACCACCTGATCGCCGCCTACGAGATCCCGAAGTACGACGGCGACCTCGGGCGCCCGAACCTCTTCGTTGGCGTCGACGAGGTCACGCTGCAACGCAAGATCGACCTGCTGCAGGAGCACTTCCCGTCGCAGCACGACCGGACCTGGTGGGGTGCGGACACCTTCCGCGCCATCGCGCGGCTACGTGGGCTCGAGGGCGCGACCAACTATGCGGAGGCGTTCTACGGCCGCAAGCTCGTGCTCTGATCGCCGGCCGCCCCCAAGCCGAATCAGGCCCTGACCACGTCGCCCAGCTCGCGGAACAGGCGCCTCCACTGGCGGCGCATCGTCCGACCGAGCCAGGTCAGCAGGACCACCTTCCGCGTAAACGGGATCGGAGCGCGCATCACGATCCCGGCGTGGTCCCGGCACAGACGCCAATACGGGGCGCGAACGCCGGGCCGAGAACCGCTCATGTAGGTGCGCAGCCACCCCGCGTTCCCGACATTCCCGACGCTCGCCCCCTTGTGGATCCGCCTCACGAAGAGCCGCTCCGGGATCTCGACGAACTTCCCGAGCAACGAGAGCTCCGCCATCATCCGATAGTCGCCGCCGGCGTATCGCGGCAGCAGCCGGGTTCGCCGGAGGGCGTCGGTGCGGATGACACCCAACGACACGTTGACCCAGCTGCCCGCCAGGATCGCAAAGAGCAGTCTGTCGGAGGGGTCGTCGGAGACGAGGTGCCATCCCGGATCCGTGAGGTCGAGGGGGTTCCCGTCGCCGTCCACGAAGGCGGTCTGCGGGTACGCCAGCACGACCGATGGGTCGGCGTCGAGCGCCGCCACGCAACGCTCCAGGTAGCCGGGCCGGAGCACGTCGTCGGCGTTCATCCACTTGAACAACCGCCCACGGGCCAGCGGAACCAGGAGATTGTTGTTCGCGACGAGTCCGACGTTCTCGGCATTGCGCCGGTAGGTCACGCGGGGGTCGCGCGCGGCGAGAGCCCGACCGATCGCCTCGGTGTCGTCCGTGCTGGCGTTGTCCGAGATGATGAGCTCGAGGTCGCGAAAGGACTGCGCGAGGACGGACTCGACCGCCTCCTCGAGATACGTCCCCATGTTGTAGACGGGCACTCCGACCGTGAGCGTCGGCACCGATCCCACCGCGCAACCTCCTGGGGGGCCGCGCTGCCGGCCCGGAGGCGCGATCATAGACCGGATCCACTCGACGCCGTCGCGCCTGACGGCTTCGAACCTGGGGTGGTCCTGCGGGGCGAGCGCGCCGGTGTGGCGACGCACCGAGGTTTCGCGCCCGACGGACGAGGTGTGCGCGTTCCGCCGTCGCCCAGTCGCCCCGAACGGCACGATGGTACTGGCGCAGGACCAGCCGAACGGCTACGCTACTGGACGCTCGAGGAGCCGCCGTGCGCGTGCATTCGCACGATCGAACGGAAGGTCCGAGGCGAAGGAGAGTACACCATGAAACGCCGGACTCGGTGGATCACCGGTCTCGCGGCCGTGGTCGCCCTGTTGACGGCAGCGACGACCGCCGTCGGCTACACCGGACAGGTGGCCGCAACGATCACCGTCGCCGTCAAGGGCACCGTCACGTGCGACGCCCCGTTCACGATGACTGCCACCATCGTCGACCTCGAAGGGGCCCCGGTCGCCGGCCAGTCGGTCGCGTGGTCCTTCGAGACCACCCCATCGGCGTTGGACGCCATCAACAAGACGCCGACGACCACGAACTCGCAGGGCGTGGCCACGACGACGGTGACGCTGGCGCCGGTGAGCGGCACCCGGCGGATCCGCGCCACCGCCGGCGACTTCAGCGCGACGGCCGTCGTGGACGCATCGTGCGGCGGTCTGCCGAGCACGTCGACACTCCCGGCGGAGACCCCGGGGCCGGCCGGTCCGCTTGCGGTCATGCTCCTCGTCGCCATCGGCGTCGGCGGCTGGCGCCGGACTGATGCTGCGGCGCCGGGGCACCGCGAGCCGCTGAGACGGCCCGCCGGCAGGGTGCGACGCACGAGGCAGTGAGCGGGCTGAGCGCCTTGCGTTGTTGACAGATCAGGCGCCGCGCCCGGGCCGGAGTCCGTGGCGTCCCGCGATCGTCATCGCGGTCGTCGCGATCGTGGGCGGCCTTCTGCTCGCGGTCGGCGGAGGCCTCGGCGGGGCGCCGACCACCCCTCCGACCGACGCCGGCCCGGTCGGCTCGCCCTCCTCCACGGACCTTCCGCTCGTCACGGTTCCGCCGACCGCGGCCGTCGCGGCGACGCCAATGCCCGCGGCCACCGTGGCGCCGCCGGCTTCGGCCGCGGCAGAGGGGATCCCGGCCGACCGAATCCGGATCGCCCGCCTGGGCATCGACCTCGAGATCATCGAAGGGGACGGGATCGACGCGCCGATCGGGAAGGCTGCCCACTACCCGGGATCGGCCTGGCCCGGACGCCGGCTCGAACATCTACATCTACGGTCACGCCCGCACGGGGATGCTCATCGCGCTCTGGAAGGCCCGCGTCGGTGACACGATCGAGCTGGACCTCGTCGACGGGACGTCGCGAACCTACGTCATCAGGAAGGTCCTGCCCAAGGTCCCGTGGGACGCCGTCCAGTACCTCGAGCCGACGCCGACCGAGCAGCTGACCGTTCAGACGTCGACCTCGTACCAACCGACGGCGCCCCGGTTCATCGTCATCGCGGTGCCGGCACCGTGATCGCCAACGCAGGCTCGCCCGAGCCGGCCCTCGAGAGGCCGGCACGCCGCCGGCGGCGCGTCCTGCTGCTCGGGCTGGCCGTCGCCGTGCTCCTCGTCCTGGCGGCGGGCACCGCGCTCGTCGTCCTGCGCTACCTCCCCGCGCTCGACGACGCACGCGCGCTGCGGACCGACCTCGAGGCGATGGTCGACCGCGTCCGGACGCCGGCCTGGAGATCGACAACCGACGATCGACGCGCTCGACGACCGACCTGGCCTCGGCAGCCGGGCGCTTCGCACGCCTCCAGGAGCTGCTTGCGAGCGACCCGCTCGTCGGCCTCGCGCGGGTGCTCCCGCCCACGGCGGCGAACGTCCGTGGCGCGGACGACATCGTCGCGGCGGCAGGGGATCTCCTCGACGCCTCGGGCGACGGCCTGGCCATCGGCCGCCGGTTCGTCGAGATCAGGGATGGGCAGGCGGCCGAGCCGGGTGACGCCTCCGTCCTCTCCGCGGCTCGTGGAGCTGATGGCGACGTCGCGCGCCGCGCGCCGTCGCCGCCTCGACGTCCGTCGCCAGCGCCCGCCGGAGGCTCGCCATGGTCCCGGACGGCCTGGTCGGCCAGATCGAGAGCGTCCGCGACGCGATGACGACGCGCGTCGAGAAGTACGGTCCGCTTCTCGACGCGTACGTGACAGCCAGCGCCCGCCTGCCGTCGATCCTGGGCTGGGACGGACCACGGCGCTACCTGGTCCTGACCCAGGATCCGGCCGAGCTGAAGCCCACGGGAGGGTTCATCGGGAGCTACGGGATCATCGTCTTCGATCGGGGGACGGATCACGGAGAAGCGCTTCCAGGACGTCGTGCCGCTCGACATCCCGTGGGACTACCCCCGCATCGAGCCACCGCGGGAGCTGGTGGACTACCTTCTCGGCCCGAAGCAGCCGTGGCAGTTCGCCGACGCCAACTGGTCGCCGGACTTTCCGACGAGCGCGCAGGATGCCCTCCGGCTCTACACGAACGAGTCCGGTGACGACAGGATCGACGGCGTCCTGGGGATCACGACGTACACGATCGACGCGCTCCTGGAGGTGACCGGGCCGGTCGAGATCCCGGAGTACGGGGCGACGATCGCGGCCGGCGAGACGACGCTCAAGGTGCTCCAGCTGACGCGGCGGGAATCCGATCGCAGGCGGAACGCGCAAGGACTTCCTGCCCGTGTTCGCGGACCGGCTGCTCACGTCGCTCCTCGCGGTGCCGCCCCGGGACTGGGGCGATCTCCTCGGTACGGCCGACACGCTTCGCCGGGGGCACCTCCTGCTCGCCTGGTTCCGCGACGCCGGCCGACCAGGAGCTCGTCGCCCGGAGCGGCTTCGACGGTTCCGTGCGCCAGGACCCCGGTGACTACCTCTACCCGGTCGATCTCGAACGTGGCACCGGCGACGAAGCTCAACGCCTGGACGACACGGTCGCTGGACCTTGCGGTGCAGATCGATGCCGTCGGCAACGCCAGGAACGCGCTCGAGGTGACGTGGCAGAACCGGGTCGACACGCCCGACGGTGCCCCGTATCGGGCGATGCAGGGCGTCGGCGGGTCCATCCTGGGGATGTACTTCCGGCTCCTCGTGCCCGAGCGCAGCCGCGTCGAGGCGGTCTCCGGGGAAGGCCTCGCCCCGGTGACCCGCCCCGCGGTGGTGCGGGACGAGGCCGGCCGGATCTCGATCGGAACGTATCTCGGGATCCCACCGGGCAGCACGAGCCTCAGGTACGCCTGGACCAGCCCATACGCCGCCGAGGCGGACCAGGCCGGCGGAACGTACCGGCTCACCATCCAGGCGCAGCCCGGCGCGCTTCCGGGGCCCCTCAACCTCTCGATCCGGGTCCCGGACGGCTACCGGATCACGGCGGCGAGCCCGGAGCTCTCGGTCGACGGGGACACGGCGACGCTGGCCGCGGTCTTCGACCAGGACGTCGTGGTCGGCCTGCAGTACGCACGCTGAGGTCCAGGTCCGCGGCGCCTGCTGGCTGACAGGTACGTCCCGGTCCTTTGCGCGACCCGCGCGCAGTACCAATGGCCGGGTTGGCCGACCGGCCCGGGGCTCGTAGTCTGCGCAGGCGTCCAGGTAGAGGGCTGACCGCCATTCCACGGCCGGCCTCCTCGAAATAGCACACCCGTCGCGAGGCGGGGCCGCAAAGCCACGGGGCTCACGTAGCCAGCCGGGTTGCCGAAAGGAGAGCCCATCTCATGTTCTGGGATGGCGAGCGCTGGATCCCCGAGGAGGGACCGGCCGTCACGTCCAAGCGATCGAGCAAGCCCAGCCGGCTGCGCACCTGGCTGGCGACGCTGCCGATCCTCCTCCTCGTTCCCGCCCTCATCATCCCGATCGTGCCCGCGGGTGCCGCGACCTACCATCCACGGGTCGTCGTCCAGGGCGTCGCGGTGCCGGGCAAGCTGGTCACGATCGTGGGGAGCGGCTTCCGGCCCGGCGGCATCCTCCAGGTTCGCTGGGCCAAGTCCCCGACCCGGCTGCGCCTGGTCTGGGTGAACAGCCGAGGTGGCTTCCGAGGTCACCTCCGGATCCCGCGCACGGCCGAGCCCGGCACGTACAACGTGACGTTCGGGCGACCCACGGCCGGGATGTCGCTCGCCAGCTCGGAGTCGATGAAGCTGGCGGCCCAGACCTCCGTCCTCTCCGTCAAGGTCAAGGTTCGGGCGAAGGGGACTGCCTCTCGCACGAGCGCGCCGGCGCCGAACCCCACGCCGGCGCCGAACCCCACGCCCGTGCCGACTCCTGCACCGGTTGTGGCTCCGGGACCTGTGCCGGCCCCCACGCCTGCTCCCACTCCCAAGCCGGCTCCCACGCCTGCTCCCACTCCCAAGCCGGCTCCCACGCCTGCTCCCACGCCTGCGCCGACGCCGGCTCCCGCGCCGAGCTCCACGGTCCGGGTGACGTCGATCCCGGCGCTCCTCGACGCGCTGGCCAATGACGCGGTCACCGAGATCGTCGTGGCCAACGGCACGTACCATGTCAGTGGCGCCGCCAACAAGCAGGCCAACTCGCTCTGGATCGGCGCCAGGTACGCGGCCCGGACCCGCCCCGTGCTCGTCCGTGCCGAGACGATCGGCGGCGTGATCTTCGACGGGAGCGGCGAGGCATACCTCGGCGGCATCTCGTTCCAGGAGGGCGCCCACCACCAGACGTGGCAGGGCTTCGTCTTCGCCAACGGGTCGCCGAAGGAGTCGGGCGTCATCATGTTCGGCGGCTACGCCGGATCGCCCGGCGCGCACCACATCACCCTGCGCGACATCACGATCGACAAGTCGGTCACCGACGACGTGACGAGGGGTCACGCTGTCTACTTCTCGTACGCCGTCGGCGGCCCGCACGACATCCTGATCGAGGACTTCACCGTGGACAACAGCCTCGGCGGGTAAGGGCGGCGCTGCACTTCTACCACTCGGACGCCGCCAACCGGAACGCATGGAACGTCCTCGTGCGGCGGATGAAGGTGATCGGGACCGACCAGTTCGCCATCGTCGTGTGGGACAAGACCGCCGAGGTCGTGGTCGAGGACTCGACGATCACCGGCTGCAAGGGCAACGCCGTCCGGTTCGAGGAGGGCAAGTTGACGCTGCGCCGCGTCACCTCGACCGGCAGCGCCAAGGAGGCTTCTACTCGTCGCTCGGCGCCAACCCGCCCGGCGTCACGTTCGACGACGTGAGCCTTCGCTGACGCGTACCCGCTCTGCCGCTTGCGACGGACGGTCAGGAGGACGGCCTCCTGACCGAGGATGAGCGGCAGAGCCGGGATGCTCACGGTCGTCCGCCGCGCCGGCCGGGATCGATTCGTCGGCTACCGGAGAGCCATCGAGTCGAAGGCCGCCGGGGCGCTCGCCTGCTCGCTCTCGATCTGCGGTCCGGCTTGCACCACGGAGCTTCACTACCCCGCGTGGGCGGCGGCTCCGGTCCCGATCGCCTGAGCGACGCCGGCGCGACGGGCCGATCGGGGGCAGTTGCCCATCGTCGCTAGTTCTCGTACGCTAGCGGCGAGACTCGTGGCCGCTGGGCAGTGCGGACCACACGATGGGCGGGCGGGGCTTCGTATTTGACCGCGTTCCCAGCATGATGCGGGCGGAGGGTAAGGGTTGATCGTCGAGCGGGGCCGTGTCATCGGGCTGCGCCGAGGGGAGGAGTCCGCGCGATCCCGGGATACGAGCTCGCTTGGAGAGGCGTCGCGTACTACCCGGGCGAGCGGCCCGGGCCCGCCGCCATCGCGGCGGCGCTCTCTGGCGGCTGGGCCTGACCCGATGGTCGATGCAGCCAGACGTCTCCGCGGCAACTTCTTCCTCTCCATTCGCGACGTGGCGAATGGCAGGACTGTCGCCTTCACCGATTCGGGCGGGATGTTCGACGCGTACGATGAGCGGCGCACGCGTCGGGACGTCTTTCCTCCAGCTGGCGGAGACGATCGGAGCCAGACGCCGCGACGTCGACCCCGCTGCGGTCGTCGAGTTTCTCGATCTCGGCAAGGTCTACGAGGGGCGGACGCTGCTCCCGGAGATCCGGCGTCTCCTGCCAGGCACGGTCTACGAGCTGCGCGATGGTGCGATCACCCCGTCACCCACGACCTCGGGATGCCCGGGATCGACGCAGGCCCGGATGCTGGGTTCACCCTGGAGCTGTTCTTCGAGGAGCTCGCCTCCTCCCTCGCCGGGTTGAACGTGAGCGTCGACCTCACCGGCGGCAGCGACACGCGGCTCGTCGCCGCCGATGCTCGCACGTTCCCTGCCGTTCGAGTGTGCGGTCTCGGGCACGGCCAACTCGAGCGACGTGGAGATCGCCGCCGAGGTCGCCCGTGCCCTCGGACGTCCGCTTCACGTGACGATCCACGACGCGTCCGACGTCGGCGACGTGGCCGGCGAGCTGTTCGAGGCGGCGGACGGCATCTCCGACGTCCTGACCGGGCATCGGCTCCGCCAGTTCGCACGCGAACGGGCGGACCGCCAGATCGACGTCGCCGTCGGAGGCATCGGTGGGGAGTTCCTCAAGGACTACTTCTGGCTGCTCGACTTCCCGCTTCTATCGATCGGCGGACTCCCCACTTCGAGCGGCTGTTCGACACTCGGTTCAGGCCCGTCGCCTTCCCGCCCGGGCTGCTCGCAGACCGGTTCGCGCCTCATGCGGCAGAGGTTCGCCCCCGGATCCTCGCCGCCATGCGCCGGCGCAGGATGGCGACGAACACCGAGACGTACGATCGCATCTACTACGAAATGCGGATGGCAGTCGTGGCGGCTCACGCCATCTCCGTCAACGACAACTACGTGCCGTTCGTCGCGCCGCTGCTCGATCCCGCGATCGTCCGTCTCGGGTACTCGCTGCCTCGTCGGGATCGTTTCTTCAACCGGTACCACCGCCGCCTCATCACCGACGCCTCGCTCGCGGTGGCACGGGTCCCGTCGAGCGACACGGGTGTCACGCGGATGAGTCTCTCTTCGCGACCTCGCGACGAGCTCCGTGACGCGCCGGTATACGTGCTGGACAAGCTGCGGCGAGCTCCGCACGAAGGTCGGCCAGCGAGTCGGGATGGGCGGTCGGGTACCCAACGCTCGACGATCCCGCGCTCATCCCTGCGGCACGCTCGAGCGAGGCCTTCCGGCGCGCGGTGGGAGGCCTGGTGTCGGCCGGTGTCCTGTCGCCGGCTGCGCCAGGGCGACCTGCCCGATCGATACGTCGGCAGGGTGATGACGCTCGGGATGCTCTTCGAGCGGCTCGATGGCTGAAGCGAGGGCTCGGGTTCACCAAGCATCGGGCTACCGGCCGCCGTGGAACGCCCCGGCAACTCGCCGAGATCGTCGTGCGGCGCACCGTGCTGCGGCGCCCCGGCCGGCTGCCGGCGATCCGCTACTACCCGCGGCCGATGGCTTCCGCGAAAGCGCGTACCGCGCGAGACGCAGGCGCACGGGGAGGGACGGAGGCGGCACCTCGCCGAAGCGCTCGGTCGCCCGGGCGCGGAACTCCTCGAGCAGCTGCGCACGGAGGAGCGCTTCACGCTCGCCGAGGTTGTGGCTCACGCTCGCGGCGTGCTGTCGGTAGAGAAACGTCGCGGATCGGTTGGTCGTGAACCTGCGGCCGTCGAAGAGCAGCTGCAGCCACACGTGGTACATCATGAGGATCTCGCGCGCGGGGTCCCACGCGACGGACTGGGCCACCTCGGTGCGCATCATCGCCCCGTCGTTCACGGGCTGGTAGCCGGCCAGGAGGTCGCCCAGCCGAGGCTGCCGCAGGAGCTGGCGCCGTCGCGCCACGAGCTTCGTGGCGTCGGCCGGGTCGGGGTCGGCGTACCAGAACCCGGTCGAGCAGACATCGGCCCCGTCACGGATGCGCGCGGCCAGACGACCGATGTGGTCCTCGAGCATCAGGTCGTCATCGTCGAACATCGCCACGAGGTCCGTGCGGATCCGGGGTATCGCCCAGGCCCGAGCAGCAGATTGTCCGAACCCGGCGTCGCGGATCGGATTGCGCTCGTAGTCGACGGCCAGGGCGGCCGCGACATGCTCCGCCGACCCCTCGGGCGAGTCGTCCACGACGAGGATCCGGGTGACGACGTCGGGCTCGGCCGCCGCAGCGCTGGCGAGGATCGAGCGTATGGAGTGCTCGAGGAGCGTCGGGCGATCGCGGGTGGCGAGGAGGATCGTCAGGTCCATGAGCCCGCGAGTCTAGCATCAGGTCGGTGGCCCGCCCGCCGGCGCCCCCTTCCGTGAGACCCGTGCGTCTGGCCGGGCTGACGGCCCCCGGCACGACGGTGTTGCCGCGGCGCACCGACGCCGGCGGCGCGTTCCGCGCCGTCGAGTATCTTCTTCGCCTGTCGGAATCCATCGATGCCCGGCACGATCCATGAGCCCGAACGTGACGTCGCCCCGCCACTCCGCCACACGGCGAGATCCCTCGGACGCGGCCTCAAACCGCGCCGGTAACGGCGACCGTCCTGCACGGGCCGTCCTGATGGTGCTGTTCTACTTCCCTCCGCTCGGCGGCGTCTCGATGTCGCGGAATGTCCGCAATGTCGAGTACCTGCCGCGGCACGGATGGACACCCGTGGTGCTCACTTCGCGGGACGCCGGGGGGCCGCTTGATCCGGACGCGCTCGCGCTGGTTCCGCCGACGACGACGGTCATTCGCGCGAGATCCCTCGAGCCCCAGCATCTGCGTCGTGCCGTCATGCCGCTCCTCACCATCGCGGCCGGCTTCAGGCAATCCCGGCTCCTTCCCGCACGCTCCGCCTCGCGAGACGGGAACGGCGCGACGAGCGCTGGCCCGGGAGCGCCGCGCGCCCCATCGGCGAACCGACATGCGCCCCGGTGGCTCTGGCGCGTCCACGGGTTGCTGTCGTTCCCGGACAGTCAGGTGGGCTGGCTGCCCTTTGCGGTCAGGGCCGGCATTCGCGCCGCTCGGACCCGCTCGTTCGACGCTGTCTACTCGACGTCCCCGCCCGTCACGGCACACCTCGTAGCCGGGATCATCGCGAGACTGGGCCGCAGTCCCGTGGGTGGCCGAGTTCCGCGACCCGTGGCTCGGCAACCCCATCACCGAGGCCCTCGGCGGGCCACGCCCCTGGCTCCACCGCCGTCTCCAGGTCCGGCTCGAGCGCTGGATCGTTCGATCCGCCGACCGGATCGTCTTCGTCAGCCCATCGACGGCACGGCTCTACCGGCGGCGCTATCCCGGTGCCCGCGAGATGGTGACCATCCCGAACGGCCACGATCGAAGCGAGGTAATCGACCGAGGCCCGGCGAAGGTGCCGTCCGGCCGCTACCGGATCGTCTGGACGGGGACACTCGATCGGCCCGATGAGCTCCAGGTGTTCCTCGAGGCGCTGCGGGTGCTGGCTGCTCGACGGCCGGCCCTGGCCGAGGAGCTGGACGTCGCCTTCTACGGGCACGTGGTCGACTCGTCCCGAGCGGTCGCGGACCGTTTCACGAGCGAGCGGCCTCTCGGACTCGATCGTGCGCTTCGAAGGATTCGTGCCGCGGCGCGCCGCCCTGACGGCCGTGGCCGATGCCGACGCGGCCCTGGTCATGCTGGGCGGGGGACCCGGGGTGGGACAGTTCATCCCCGGGAAGCTCTTCGACTACCTCGGCCAGAGCAAGCAGATCCTTGCGGTGCTGCCGCCCGGCGACGCGCGGGACATCCTGCTGGATCTCGGCTGGGGCGTCATCGCGAGCCCGGAGGCAGTCGAGATCGCCGGAGCGATCGAACGGCTGATGACCCTGCCGCCGCCCTCTCCCCCCGCCGATCCAGAGGGGAGATACGACCGGGAGGCGCTGGCGGGTCGCCTGGCGGACACGCTCAGGGCGGCGACCGGCGACGCGCGTCGCGACCGGGCGACGCGATCCCCGGGCCCGCCCGGCGCCCTCGACGGCACATGACCGCGTCGATCGCCCGCGTCGGACAGGCGTTCCGCGTGGGACCCAGGACGGCCTGGCTGATCGTTGCGTGCGGTCTCGTTGGCGTGACGGGCGCCGCGGCGCTCGCCACGCGACAGGGCATGCTCACGATCCTTCTCGGCATCGCAGTCCTCGGTGTCGGGTTTCTGCTGGCACTCAAGTGGCCGATCCTGCCCCTCGCCCTGTTTGCCGTCCTGATCCCGCTCGAGGAAGTCGTGGTCGTCGAGGGACTCGGAACGATCAGCCGGTTCGCCGGTGTCCTGTTCGCCGTCACCTACGCGCTCCCGCGGCTCGGCCAACTGAAGCTCGGAGTGATGCCGACGGCAGCCTGGGCCTACGTCGCATGGGTAGTGGTGAGCATCGGGTGGGCTCTCGACCCGGGAAGGGCCGTGGATTCGATCGTGACCTTCCTCCAGATGTTCGTCGTCGCGTTCTTCGTGGCCGACTTCGTGGTTCACCAACCAACGATCGTCCGGCCGATCCTGTGGGTCTACAGCCTCTCGGCAGCGGCAGTCGCCCTGCTCGGGCTCCAGGCGTACGTGACCGGCGGGTACCTGGCCCAGGTGGCCGCATTCGAGG
Source organism: uncultured Chloroflexia bacterium (assembly GCA_963725875.1). GTDB lineage: Bacteria > Chloroflexota > Limnocylindria > Limnocylindrales > CSP1-4 > CTSoil-043. The sequence goes on from CAVRZZ010000006.1 coordinate 184,329, forward strand.
GCCAGAACCCGGAGCACTACGCGGCGGTGCTGGTGCCCGCGCTCCTCTTCGGACTGCACGAGGCTGTGAATGGCCGGCGACGCATCCTCGGCGCGGCGATCGCGCTCGTGACCACCATCGGCGTGCTCGTCTCCGGGGTGCGCGGCGCGTGGGTCGCCCTCGTCGTCGTCGTGCTCCTCTTCACGTTCCCGCAGCTGAGCCCGAAGCGCCGCATCGCGGCGGCCGCGCTGGTGCTTGCCCTCGCCGCCGTCGCCTACCTGGTCCCGGGCATCCCCGAGCTGATCGCCGATCGTCTCTCGAAGGGCCCGACGGGGCGCGAAGACATCTGGTCGGTTGCCGGGACGATCTACCAGTCGGCGCCGGTGCTCGGTGTCGGCTTCGCCAACTTCCCCGTCGCCTACACGGCCGAGATGGTCCGGGCTTCTGACGTCATCTCCTGGGTCTTCACCGAGGGACGCGGATCCCACAACTTCGTGATCCAGACCATCGTCGAGCTCGGACCGATCGGCTTGCTGCTCCTCGCCGCCTTCGTCGGTCCGCTCGTGGTGCGACGCGGATGGGGGCCCGAGGCGGTGGTGGTCCAGGCCGCGCTCGCGTCGCTCCTGATCCAGGCCCTGTTTGTCGACTTGATGTTCAACAAAAAGCAGGTCTGGCTCGTGATCGGGCTCGCCGCAGGCCTCGCCTACGTTGCCCGACGAGGCGGAGTGGCGCTCGACGACCGTTCGCGAGACGTCGCCTCCGCGGGCGCGACGCCCGTCGGGGCGGCCGCGCTCGCGCGTCCGCCGGGAGACCCACCGGTGGCAGCACCGCTCCGGTGACCGACGCGGTGTGGATCGTCGAGGCGTACCCGTGGGACGAGAAGTCGATGGGCGGTGTCTTCTACCAGACACAGGCCCGGGCACTGGCACGGCGAGGGCTCGACCTCACCGTCACCTGTCCCACGCCGATGGCGCCGTGGCCCCTGCCGCACCTCGAGGCGCAGTGGCGCAGGTACGCGGCCGCCCCGCGGGCGGCGTTCGACGAGGGAGTCCATGTCGTTCGCCCGCGCTATCTCGGCGTGCCACGGGAGCCCCGGTGGGCGTGTCCCGACCGGCTGATCGCCCGCGCGGCGTGGAGCGCACGCGACGCGTGGGCCGGTGCGTCGTTGATCCACGGTCACTCGGCGATGACGGGACTCGCGGCGTGGCGCCTCGCCCGCCAGACCGGGCTGCCATTCGTCCTCACCTTCCATGGAGGTGACCTGTTCGTCTGGCCCGACCGGCGTCCGGATCGCGTGGCCGACCTGCGTTCGGCCGCGCGGGAGGCTCGCGCCGTCATCACCGTGAGCGCCGCCCTTGCCGCGCGCGCCCGGGAGATCACCGGCGTGGACGCGATCCACCTCCCGCTCGGCTCCGATCACCGCTCCCTCGATGCGCTCGCGCTGCCGCGCGACGTGGCTCGCGCCGCACTCGACCTCGTCGACGATCGCATCATCGTTCTCTTCGTCGGCAACCTGCTCGCCGCCAAGGGCGTTCGCGAGCTGGTCGACGCGATCCTCCCGCGAGGCGACCGCTTCCTCGGCGTCCTCGTCGGCGACGGCCCCGAGAGGGGCTACGGCGGCGCGGATGGGCGCTCGGCGGGCTGCCTCCGCTATCGCGGTCTCCAACCGCACGACGCGGTCGCTCGCTACATGTCGGCTGCGGACGTGCTCGTCCTCCCCTCGTACAGCGAGGGTCTCGGATCCGTGCTCGTGGAAGCCGGCTCGCTGGGACTGCCGGTGATCGCGAGCGCAGTGGGGGGGATCCCCGGGCTGATCGGGGCGGACCGCGGGGTCCTCCTCGACGAGGTCTCGTCCGGCGCCATCGGCGCAGCCCTCGACGAGTTCGAGCGTGGGCGGTCCGCGGCCAGCGCCGCCGCCGCACGACTCCGGGCGTTCGTCCTCGCCGAGCACGACGTCGACACGAACGCCGCGCGGCTCCTCGAGATCTACCGATCACGATGACGCCAGCCCTGGACGACCGCCGGTGACGCTCCCGCGTCAGCCAAAGGGATTACGACGCGTGCCTATCCGCCGATCCCTCCGTCCTCCATCAGCGAGGACTCGAGGGTCGGGGGTCAGCGAAGGCTCACGTCGTCGAACGTGACGCCGGGCGGGTTGGCGCCGAGCGACGAGTAGAAGCCTCCATTGGCGCTGCCGGTCGAGGTGACGCGGCGCAGCGTTAACTTGCCCTCTTCGAACCGGACGGCGTTGCCCTTGCAGCCGGTGATCGTCGAGTCCTCGACCACGACCTCGGCGGTCTTGTCCCACACGACGATGGCGAACTGGTCGGTCCCGATCACCTTCATCCGCCGCACGAGGACGTTCCATGCGTTCCGGTTGGCGGCGTCCGAGTGGTAGAAGTGCAGCGCCGCCCTTACCCCGCCGAGGCTGTTGTCCACGGTGAAGTCCTCGATCAGGATGTCGTGCGGGCCGCCGACGGCGTACGAGAAGTAGACAGCGTGACCCCTCATCACGTCGTAGGTGACCGACTTGTCGATCTTGATGTCGCGCAGGGTGATGTGGTGCGCGCCGGGCGATCCGGCGTAGCCGCCGAACATGATGACGCCCGACTCCTTCGGCGACCCGTTGGCGAAGACGAAGCCCTGCCACGTCTGGTGGTGGGCGCCCTCCTGGAACGTGATGCCCCCGAACGCCTCGTTCGAGTTCCCGTTGTCGAACGTCACGCCGCCGATGGTCTCCGCACGGACCAGCACGGGGCGGGTACGGGACGCGTACCTGGCGCCGATCCAGAGCGAGCTGGCCTGCTTGTTGGCGGCGCCATTGACATGGTACGTGCCGTTGGCCACGACGATCTCGGTGACCGCGTCATTGGCCAGCGCGTCGAGGAGCGCCGGGATCGACGTCACCCCAACCGTGGCGCTTGCCGGGGCGGGCGCGGCGGTGGGCTTCGGGGTGGGCTTCGAAGTCGGGGCGGGAGTGGGAGCTGGAGTCGGCGCAGACAACAGGATCGTCGCGGCGACGACGACGAGCACCAGCATGAGCGCAGTAAGGACTCGCATCCCGGTCAGGTCAGGGCTCCGCCTTCGTCACGCGACACCGCTCGGCTCGCCCGCATTCTGCGGAGCAGACCCAGACTCGTGACGACGATGAACCGTACATCGCTTGCGCGCGGGACCCAGAAGTCCGCGACCGAGGTCATCGAGAAGCGGGAGGCGGCGAGCGTCAACAGCAGCGACGTGAGCGAGTACGAGATCAGAGAGGCCGCTGAGGCGCCGACGATCCCCAACACCGGGATGAGGATCAGGTTCGCGATGATGTTGACGATCAACGCGGCGACGCTGACATACGAGTCGATCTCGGGCCTGCCGATCCCGACGACGAAGGCGCCGACCACCTTCGCCAGGCTCAGGGCCACGACCCCCGGCAGCAGCACGATGAGCGCCGGGAGCGCAGGCCCGAAGTCCGGCAGCACCACCCAGATCATGACCGCGGCGGCCGGGATCAGCGCAAGGGCGACCGCCCCGGTCACCAGGAGCGTCACGCGGGACACCATCGCGACCTGGCGATCGGACTCCTCGCGGGGCGCCCCCGCGACGTGCGGGAAGAACAGGTTGGACACCGCGTTCGGAAAGAAGAAGACCATCTCCGCGAGGCCAACGGCCATGCTGTAGTAGCCAAGTGGCACCGATGGAGCCACCAGCAGGAACGCGATCAGGTACACGTCCACCCGGTAGAGGAAGAACCCGGTCAGGCTGGCCGGGTAGACCCGGAGCCCGTACCGGACGAGGTCACGGTAGGACACGGACTCGGCTCCGACGTTCTCGGCGCTGACCCGCCGTGCCCCGATGGCCAATGCGATCGCCCGGATCAAGATCACGATCAGGTAGACGGCGATCGCGCCCATCACGGACGGCCCCAGCACCGCGAGGACCACGAGGAGGATGCACGTCGCGATGGGGGATGCGATGTTGATCCCCGCATACCAGCGAACGGCCTGGCGCCCCATGATGATCGCGGTGGTGAGGGTCGAGCTCACCGCGATCGGGATCGCGACGAGGGCCACGAGGAACTGATCCAGGGCGATCCCATGCAGGATCGCCTCCTGGAGGAGCGGCAGGAGCAGGGCGATGGTGACGAGCGCAATCGCGGACAGGACCACCGTCAGCACCAGCGCCCTGATCATGATGCCCGCGGTCCGCCCGCGTGCCGTATAGAACGAGACTGCCTGCGGGATGCCGAACTGGACCAGCACCATCGCCGTGGATGGCACGAGGATGAGGAGGTAGTACTCGCCCTTTCCGGCCGGGCCGAGGAGTCGCGCGAGCAGGATCCCGCTGACGATCCCGATGAGCGCCGCGATCGTCTGCGTCGCGAACAGGACGGCAACCCCACCCGAGAAGGCACCCGCGCGGCTCGACTCTGACATGACACCCCATGCGGAAGACACTTCTTAGATGGCCGTCGACCTTCAGGCCGAACAAAGGTGGTGATCATACTCACACCTGTCGTCCCGCCGCGACGACGCGCTCTCAGGAGGGCGGCGCCGTGTGATCGCGCCAGGCGTCGACGCCGGGACCGGTTGCGCCGCGAACTTGGGACATAGCCCGGTTGGGGCGCCCCAAGGGAACCGAGAGTGCTGATGTTGTTCGGCGATCGCGAGGTGCCCTCACGCCGTGCCGTGTCGTGCCGTGCGTCGCGCGAGCCGACCCACGCCAACTTGACGGGCCCGAACCAGGCGGCGAATCGCGGAGCGCCCCAGACGGAGCAACCTGTACCGGGATCGATGGAACTTGTAGGTCGGCACCTCGACGCCGCCGTACTTGGCCTTGTAGTCGCCGCCTCCTCCCATGTCGTAGCTCAGGATGCCCTTCGACCGCCAGTAGCGCATCGCTTCCCAGTGGAGGAACTCGTTGGGGTGAGAATCGGCATGCGCCCGGTCGAAAGCTGCACCCCAGAGCACCGCCGTGTGGTTCCGCCCGACCACGATCGCCGTCGCGAGGCTGGCCCCGCCAGGCGCTCGGACACGCATCAGCAGGAGACCGCCCGCGGGCTCGACGATCCGAATGAGCTCGCGGACGCGGGCTGCGGGGTAGGTCGGCGTGAGACCCTGCCGTACGAAGACGTCGGTGAGCTGCACGTGGTACTCGTCAGCGAACGAGATCTCAGAAGCGCGCTCGGAAAGAAGGCCTCTTCGATGCGCTTGGCGGATGTAGTTGCGAGTCGTGCTGCGCATCCGGCGGAGGATCTCCTCCTCCGGCGGCGCCAGGTCGACAACGAAGGTCCGACCGCTCTCAACTGCATAGCCGGAGTCCGCCATCTGCTCCCGGGATAACCACCTGTCTGCTAGCTCGACGTGAAGGCAACCCAGCTCACCAAAGGCGAAGGGCAGGAGCGCCTCCGCGGCCGCGAGCCGGTCGGCTCCCTCCTCCAAGAGAAACCCCATCCGCTCGGTACCCCAGCCGCTGAGTGGGCTCCCCAGGATGCGGATGCCGTAGCGACGGACGATGCCACCTACGAAGTGGCCGACCGGACGGTCCCCGTCCCGGACCTCGGCGATGACTGGCTCGGCGCCTTGGGTCGCTTGCAGGTAGTCGAGCCAGGCTGCGCCGTGGAAGACTTCCGCCTCAGGGTGGGTCGCGACCGTCGATTCCCACGCGGCTCGGTCGTATGGAATCCGATGCAGGCTGAACCTGTCGGAGGGAGCCCGGTTAGCGAGTCTAGTCATCCGCAGGCAGTCTCGCGTCGCTACGTGGATCCAACGCGGGCCTTGCTGAGCAGCCAGCGTCGCTCGAGCGCCGCGCGGTCGCGCGGGGTGATCGTCGTGAGACCGCGTTGCGCGACGATGTAGTCAAGCAGGCTGGCTACCGGGACGAACCATCCGTTCTTCGCGGCCAGCCGCCTCATGAGCGTGGCGAACCGTTCGTCCAGCGTGCCGTCCTCGACGAATCCGGCCGCGAAGTGCGTGTACATGATGCACGCCCCCCCGCTCTCCTCGAGACGATCCTGGCTTGCCTCCGAGAGGCAGGCCTTGAACGAGCGCGCGTTGGCGCCCTCGGATGACGCGAACCACGCGTTCACGTACGGCCGCGCGGGATCGTGGTACGGCATCATCGGGCAGCTCTTCAGCGTGTCGATGTCGGTGAACGTGAAGTTCCTGACGTACCGGACATCCGACCTGCAGATGTCGCCCCAGAAGAGGGGGTCGCCTTCGATGTGGCCCCGGAAGACGCCGCGATTGCGGAAGCGCGTCAGCGCGTTGTAGGCGACGCGCGCCAGGCCGTCCACGCGATCGGGACCCCAGTAGATCGCCTCGCGGCATCCGGAGTGGTTCGCCAGTGTGTGGGGCGTGTGCCCGTAGAGCTCGCGGAATCGCGCCATGGCCCGGATGACCTCGGCACGCGGCGAGGTCACACAGCTGGCACCGTGAGAGCCGATCTCGAATCCCGACGCCTGGAGACGGAGAGTCCAGGCGAGATAATCGGGATCGTCGCAGGTCGCGCCACCGATGTGCGGCGTTCCCTCGCCGAGGATCGGCCAGACGGACTTCGTGGTGCGAAGCCCGAGGTCGCGCAGCAGGTCATAGACGGGCACCAGGCTTCCGAGAGTGGCGAGATCCGTGTCGTCGAAGACCGTGAACGCAAAGCGCTTGCCGTCCGGCCAGTTGATCGGACCCTCAGAACTCATGCGTCCTCCTCTGCGAACGCGGCACGATCTCCGAGTAGACCGAGAGTAGCGCCTTCGCCTCCTGCTCCCAGTTCCACCGCTCGGCGGCAGCCCGAAGGCAGCGGGCACGAAGGGCATCCATGTCGACCGCGTCGAGACGCACGATCGACCGGATGGCATCGGCGATCGCGAAGGCGCTCGTGGGATCGCACACCGCGCCCAGTGGACCGCCCGGGTTGTCGATGACAATCCTGCGCATCGTGGGGAAGTCGCTGGCGACCACCGGGGTCCCGGTAGCCAGGCACTCGAAGAGCTTGTTTGGGCTCGAGAAGCGATCGTTGAGCGTGAGACCAGGGTTCGGCATCAACCCAACGTCCGCTGACGCGACCCAGGGCAGGAGCAAAGACGGCGGCACAGGATCCAGCACGTGGACGCGCCCCCGCCACCTCGCCGACCGGGCAGCGCTCTCATACTCGCCGCGCTTCTCCCCAAATCCCATGAGAACGAGGTGAACGTCCTCGAGGAATCCGGCGAGCATAGCCTCCATCAGCTGCTCGACGCCGCGATGGACGGTCAGCCCGCCGTGGTACAGCACGATTGGGGCGCCAGGGGGGATCCCCGCCGCTTGGCGGAGCAACGGCGACCCGTGGGCGGGGGGGACCAGCGACTGGGGCAGTTGTGAACGACCTCGATGCGCCGTGGCCGATATCGGCGGTGGAGAACGTCGGCTATCTCGTCGTTCACGGTGATGAGCGCAGCGGCTCGCGAGACGAGCCGCCGTTCGTAGAAATGGAGGACTCGACGCGCCAACCGGGGCAGGGCCGCGGCGGTACCCGACTCGAGGAAGAGCTCGTGCGAGTCGTACACGACCGGCACACCCGTGCGCAGGTTCGGGATGATGGCCGCGAGTCCCGTCAGATCATGGGCGTGCCAGGCATCGACAGGGCCGGCGGTATCGACGGCCAGTCGCCCCCATGCGCGAAGACCGCGGACGTAGGCGACAAGCCAGGCGACACGCCCGCGAAGCGCGGCGATGTGGCCTACATCGGCCGTGAAGAAGGGGTTGAACGATCCCGGGATGATGGCCGTCCCCATCGGCTGCTGAACCAGGACCGTCACGTTCTCCGGGAGGTCGGACCCTCCAGCTTGCGCCTCCAGGCACACGACGGTCACGTCGTAGCCGGCGTCTGCCAGGCTACCCGCCTCCTTGCGGACCCGGCTGTCGTACGTCAGGTCCCCGTAGAGCGCCATGCCCACGCGGGGGCGACCCGTACCGGGCGCCGGCTGCTCCGACGTGGTGCCGGCGGCGGCCCCCGGATCCGGCCACGGGCGCGGTGTCATCTCCCGGCTCACACGTGCCTCCGCGGTCTCGTGCGCGGCCAGGGCGCGTCGCGCGGCCCGACGAACCCCCGCCGAAAGCGCCACAGGCCCTGGAGCATGCCGACACCGTAGGCCAGGTGGACGGCCGGATAGGTGACGGCCAGCAGGGCGGCGGACTCGGGTCGCGTCCGATCCCGGTAGCGGACCGCCGCGGCGGTGGTGGTCGCGGCATACAGGCCGAGCTCGAGGGCGGCCACGGTGCGAGCCTTGCGCGAGACGACACCGGCAAGGGCAGCACCGCCGAGCGTCGTCACCAGGGCCAGTGGGACGAGGTGGCGGACCCGGGCCTGGCGCGGGTGCGCCTGGATGACGCGGACCTTCCAGGAGCCGTAGCCGAAGTACTGGTGCCAGAGGCCGCGAAGGGTCGAGCGGCTGCGGTACGAGCTCTCGATCGCGGGATCGCAGACGATCCGGCCGCCGGCGTCGAGCAGCCGGTAGCTCAGCTCGTCGTCCTCGTTGAGCACGAACTCCTCGTCGAACGGGTAGCGCAGCCAGGTCTCGCGCCGGGCGACCCCCATGAACACCGTGTCGACGTCGGCCAATTCGGTCAGGTAGTGGTGGCGTGCCCCGCCGACGCCGTACGGGGTGCTCGTCGCGATCGCGATCGCGGTCGCGATCGCCCCCTCGGCGACGGCCCGGACGGGACCGCCGACCATGTCGGCGCCGGTGCGGAGCAGCGCATCGACCGCGCTCCGCACGTACCCCGGGCCGAGCTCCGCGTGGCCGCTGACGATCCCCACGACCTCGCCGGACGCGGCCCCGATGCCGAGGTTCCAGGCCGCCACCTGGATGCGGCGCGGGTTGGTCCGGACCTCCCAGCCGGGCCGGTCCTCCGTGAAGACGCGGGCGAGTGCCGCGGAGTCGTCGGTGGATCCTCCGTCGAACACGAGGACCTCCAGGCGCTCCGCCGGGTAGTCCTGGGCGGCGATCGACGCCAGGCACCGTTCGATGCGCGGTCCCTCGTTGCGCATCGCCACTACGAGGGTCACGCTGGGCCGGGGGGAGTGGTCTGCTGTCATGCGGCCGCCGGCATCGGACGCATCAGGAAGTCGCCGTAGACTCGGTTCTTGATGGCCGGCAGCGGGGTCTGCATCCGCGATCCCGTCATGTCGCATCAAGGCGGGAGCCGCGGTCTCCTGCGCGGCCAGGGCGCGTCGCGCCAGCCCGACGAACCCCCGCCGAAAGCGCCACAGGCCCTGGAGCATGCCGACGCCGTAGGCCAGGTGGACGGCCGGATAGGTGACGGCCAGCAGGGCGGCGGACTCGGGTCGCGTCCGATCCCGGTAGCGGACCGCCGCGGCGGTGGTGGTCGCGGCATACAGGCCGAGCTCGAGGGCGGCCACGGTGCGAGCCTTGCGCGAGACGACACCGGCAAGGGCAGCACCGCCGAGCGTCGTCACCAGGGCCAGTGGGACGAGGTGGCGGACCCGGGCCTGGCGCGGGTGCGCCTGGATGACGCGGACCTTCCAGGAGCCGTAGCCGAAGTACTGGTGCCAGAGGCCGCGAAGGGTCGAGCGGCTGCGGTACGAGCTCTCGATCGCGGGATCGCAGACGATCCGGCCGCCGTCGTCGAGCAGCCGGTAGCTCAGCTCGTCGTCCTGGTTGCGCACGAACTCCTCGTCGAACGGGTAGCGCAGCCAGGTCTCGCGCCGGGCGACCCCCATGAACACCGTGTCGACGTCGGCCGATTCGGTCAGGTAGTGGTGGCGTGCCCCGCCGACGCCGTACGGGGTGCTCGTCGCGATCGCGATCGCGGTCGCGATCGCCCCCTCGGCGACGGCCCGGACGGGACCGCCGACCATGTCGGCGCCGGTGCGGAGCAGCGCATCGACCGCGCTCCGCACGTACCCCGGGCCGAGCTCCGCGTGGCCGCTGACGATCCCCACCACCTCGCCGGACGCGGCCCCGATGCCGAGGTTCCAGGCCGCCGCCTGGATGCGCCGCGGGTTGGTCCGGACCTCCCAGCCGGGTCGGCCGTCCGTGACGGCGCGGGCGAGCGCCACGGAGTCGTCGGTCGACTCGCCGTCGAACACGAGGACCTCCAGGCGGTCGGCCGGGTAGTCCTGGGCGCAGATCGACGCGAGGCATCGCTCGATGCTCGGTCCCTCGTTGCGCATCGCCACCACGAGCGTCACGCTCGGCCGGAGGGAGAGGTCTGCGGTCATGTGGCTTCCGGCATGGGGAGGCTCAACTCATGCTGATGCGCACCGGGCATCTCGGCGGGGGCGATCCGGGACGGGGCGTGGTCGCGGCGCTGCTCTGTCAGCCAGGTCTCGACGCGGTGGCGGCAGGACCAGGTTGATCCGCAGACCCGGCTGGCGCGAGCGGACGACCCGCTGCCCCTGCGGCGGACTCGAGATTGTCACCGTAGTAGCCCGAGTACTCGCCGGTCGACTTTGCGGCGACCCGGTTGAGGACCACGCCGAAGACGTTGGCTCCCGCCCGTGCCAGCGTCTCGCGGGCCGCCCGGACGACGCGCCGCCGGCTGCGACCCACGTCGATCACGAGGAGCGTGCCGCTCATCTGCGAGCTGAGGATGGCTGAGTCCGCGACCGCCTGGAGCGGCGGGCTGTCGAAGATGACGAGGTCCGCGTGCTGCTGCAGGAGCCCGAGGACCTCCTCCATGCGATGCGAGCCCAACAGCTCGGCGGGATTGGGTGGCAGCGGGCCCGAGGTCAGGACCCGGAGGTTGGCCTGCTCCGTGAAGTGGGTGACCGCATCGACCGCAACGGCGTCGCTGCGCAGCATGGTCGTCAGGCCGTGGACATTCGGCAGGCTGAAGAGGCGGTGCACCGTCGGCTTCCGAAGGTCGGCATCGACGAGCAGGACCCTGCGCCCGGCCTGGGCGAAGACGACGGCCAGGTTCGACGCCGTGACGGTCTTGCCCTCGCCCGGCATCGAGCTCGTCACGAGGAGGGTCCGCATCGGCACATCCACGGATGCGAACTCGACATTCGCCCGCAGCGCGCGATACGCCTCGGCGACGCCCGAGCGCGGATAGAGCAGCGTGGCCAGCCGATAGATGTCGCTGCGGCCGCGATCGCCCTTCATCCGTGCGATCGTCCCCAGGGTGCTCAGGCTCGCAACCTCCTGGACCGTGTCGGCGTCCTTGATCGAATCGTCGAGCAGCTCCGTGACGTACGCCACACCGAGGACGACCAGCACGCCGAGCGCCACGGCGAGGAGGGTGTTCATCATCGTCTTTGGCGAGACGGGGTTTGTCGACTCGTAGGCCGGCTCGACGACGCTGAGCTGGTTGGGGGAGTCTCCGGTAATGAAGGACAGCAGGGTCGCGTACGTGGCGCGCAGGCTCGTGAGCCTCCCCTCGAGGGTGACGAGCTCCGCTTCCTGCTGCGTCGTCCGACTCTCCCGCTCTCGCAGCGCCTGGAGTCGTGCCTGCGTGGCCACGATAAGGTCCTGGGTGGCTGCAACGTCCTCTTCGATCGACTTCTGGAAGTCCGCCTCGCGGCCCCGGATGGTCGGCGCGATCGCGATCAGCTGGGCGGCCAGCGCATTCGCCAGCGCAGCAGCGCGGGCCGGGTCGGTGTCCGCGGCGGTGACGATCAGCAGGCTGGTGCCAACCGGCGCGTCCACCCGCACCTGGCCCGCGAGCGCGCCGGGACTCTCGACGATCCCGAGATCCTTGATCACGGCTTCGAGAGTCGGGCGGTACTTGGCGATGACCGCGTACGTTTCCGCGAGGCCCTGGGCGACCAGGAGCTTGCTGTAGTCCGGATTTGCGGCCGAGAGCGGATTGCCGACGATCAGGGTTGCCTTCGACTCGTAGACCTTCTGCTGGAAGCCGCTCACGACATAGGCCGCGGTTCCCGTCAGCAGGACGGTGACCACGAGAAGCGGGAGCCAGCGCCGAGCCAGCGGGATCAGGCGGCGGAGATCCACGAGGCCTCACTCTCTGCCCCTGGCTCGCGGGGCTGCGGGGACAGCGTCGACGCTGACGCGACGCCTGCCTGCGGGATCATCGACCAGGACCTTCGAGCACGTCAAACGAAACGGCCTGGGGCGGTTCGGCGACCGGCCCTCCGGGCCGTTGGGCGGGCTTCAACCCGACCCAGCCGCGGTACCGCTCGCACGACACGAACTCCCCGGCGAGGCAGTACCTCGCCTGGTGTCCGATCGCGACATCGTGCGGCCGACCCTTGGCGTGGCAGCGATGATCCGGGTGCGGGAAGGTGAAACGCGTGCGCGCATCGCCGGCCAGCCCCAGCAGGGGGCACGCCGGCGCGTCGGGCAGGTCAGGCTGGTGGAGTGTCATGCCGGGGCCATGATAGCCCGAAGCCGGCCGAGCTCGGCCACCCTCCGACCGGGGCCTGTTGAGCACGAAGTCGGCACGCTCGGGCTGCAGCAGCGGCTCGCAAGGCCTAAACCGTTGCGCTCGTGCACCGATCGCAACGCCTTTGAGCACAAACCGCAGGCCCATTAGTACTAGGCAGGGGGTGACGACTGACGTAGGCTCTGGGACCTGAGCCGCGGCGCGGCGTCGTATGGCGCATCACCGCCGAAAGCGGCCAGGGGGAATCATCCGGGTCATCGTCGACTACGTGCACCGGACCGGCGCCACCTGGGGGGCGCTTGGGGTCCAGCCAGACGTGGGGGATACATTGGCCGTCCGCCGCTCCGTCCGACCATCGGACCGCTTCTGGCGCGACACCGCCGACCGGCGGGGCAGCGGCGCGCTGTCGGGTCAGCAGCTGTCCGCCACCGGAGCCGTCTACAACGTCGTGCGCCACATCCGGGGGCGCTACCTCCTGCTGATCGACCTCGCCGGGATCGCGATCGCGGCCTACCTCGCGCTGGCGCTTCGCTTCGACGTCCTCGTCGGGCCGATGATGCTATCGGCGTTCGCCGTCGTCGTGGGCCTCCTCCTCGCAGTGCGCACGATCACCAACGCCCGCCTCGGGCTCTACAGCCGGCGGTGGCGCTTCGCCAGCGTCCCCGAGCTCGGCCGCATTGCCGGAGCGGTTGCCCTCGGGTCGCTCGTGAGCATCACCGTCTTCTACGGCTCGGCGTTCATCGTGAATGGCGCCTGGATCCACGACTTCCCGCGCTCCTTCTGGCCGATCGAGCTCCTGCTCAGCACGGCGATCCTGGGAGGCATCCGGTTCGGCATCCGGGCCGCGGCCGACGGCGTGCCCTCCCTGGCCGCGCGCCACGACGACCGACCACCGGGCAACCCTGCTGTACGGCGCCGGCAACGCCGGCGTGCTCATGGCCAGGTCCGCCCAGAGGCACCCGGGCTCGGGTGTCCGGCCCGTCGGCTTCCTCGACGACGATCCGAGCCTGGCGGGCGGGATCGTCGCGGGGCTCCGCGTCTTCGGGGGCCTGGAGTCCATGGGGCGGGCCGTCGCCACGACCGGGGCCAAGACGCTGCTGATCACGATGCCGAGCGCCCCGGGAGGTGCGGTTCGCCGCGCGTTCGAGGCAGCCGTGGCCCTGCAGCTCGACGTGCGGACGGTCCCCTCGGTGACCGACCTGCTGGACGGCAGCGTCGACGCCTACCGCGTCCGCAGGGTCCGCGTCGAGGACCTCCTGCGCCGGCCCGTGGTCACGGAGCACGCCGCGGGCGTTGAGGAGATCATCCGCGACCGCACCGTCGTCATCACGGGCGGGGGTGGATCGATCGGCTCGGAGCTGGCGCGGCAGGTCTTCGCCCTCGGGCCGCGCCGCCTGGTGCTGGTGGACCGGGCGGAGAGCCCGCTCTACCTGGTCCAGCGCGAGCTCGAGGCTCGCCGCTCGCGCGGCCGCGGGAGCGGCGAAGTGGTGGCGCACCTCGCCAACGTCGCCAGCCGCGCGTCGATGGAACGCCTGATCGCCGCCGAGGCCCCGAGCGTCATCTTCCATGCGGCGGCGTACAAGCACGTGCCGATGATGGAGGACCATCCCTCGGACGCGGTTCACGTCAACATGGGCGGGACGCTGGTCCTCCTCGACGTCGCAGCGGCGGCGGGCGTGGAACGGTTCGTCTTCGTCTCCACCGACAAGGCCGTCCGTCCCTCGAGCGTCATGGGGGCCAGCAAGCGGATCGCGGAGATGCTCGTCGCAGACGCCGCCCGGCGGACCGGACGGCCGTATGTCTCCGTCCGGTTCGGGAACGTCCTGGGCTCGACCGGGAGCGTCGTGCCGATCTTCCAGGAGCAGCTGGAGAACGGCGAGGCACTGACGGTCACGCACCCGGAGATGACCCGCTACTTCATGGCGATCCCCGAGGCGGCGTGGCTCATCCTCGACGCTGCGGCCCTCGGGCGCAACGGAGACCTGTTCGTCCTCGACATGGGCGAGCCGATCCGCATCATGGACCTGGCTCGCGATCTCGTGCGGCTCGCCGGCCGAGACCCGGACAGCCAGCCGATCGACGTGGTCGGCCTCCGTCCGGGGGAGAAGCTCCACGAGGAGCTCTTCTACTCCGCGGAGCACGTGGAGCCGACGGCGAGCGCGAAGGTGCTGCGGGCCATCGCTCCGCCCCCGCCCCAGCAGGTGCGACGGGACGTGCAGCAGATGCTGTCCCTGGCCACGGGCAACGACGATGACGCCCTTCGCGAGGCATTGCTCAAGTACGTCGCGGTGTTCGAGAGCCCGATGCCGGCCAGCCCCGTCGCAAGGGCGGTCCAGGAGGCGGTCGGTCCCGGCCCGGCGACTGGGGACGTCACCCGCGGCATGCTCGGCGAGGCTGTCGGCAGCGCACCGGCGTGACGATGGCGGAGTCGAGGCCGTACCTTCCCTTCGCCCGACCCTCGATCACGGACCGCGAGAAGCAGGCCGTGCTCGACGTGCTCGACTCGGGCTGGCTCACCACCGGCCCGCGCACCAAGTTGTTCGAGGAGAGATTCGCCGAACGCGTCGGGGTCGCCCACGCGGTCGCCCTGAACTCCGCGACCGCCGCCCTCCACCTGGCGCTCGAGGCGCTCGGAGTGGGAGCCGGCGACGAGGTCATCGTGCCGACGTGGACGTTCGCGGCATCGGCCGAAGTGGTCGCCTACCGGGGTGCCCGGCCGGTCCTGGTCGACGTCGACCGGCGCACCCTCAACGCGACGCCCGAGATGATCCTGGCAGCAGTCACGGAACGGACGCGAGCGGTCGTCGCCGTCCACGTCGCGGGCCTGCCGGTCGAGATTGCTGCGCTCGTGGAGCTGCTGGAGCCTCTCGGGATCGCGGTCGTCGAGGACGCCGCCCATGCGTTCCCGAGTCGGGTCGCCGGGCCGACAGGCCGCTACGCCGGCACCTTCGGACGGGCGGGCGCCTTCTCGTTCTACGCGACGAAGACGATGACGACCGGTGAAGGCGGGATGCTGGTCACCGACGACGATTCGATCGCGGCACGAGCACGGATCATGTCGCTGCACGGGATCAGCCGCGACGCGTGGAACCGGTATGCGGCGAGCGGTTCCTGGTACTACGAGATCGAGGACGCCGGCTACAAGTACAACATGACCGACATCGCCGCGGCCCTCGGGCTGGTCCAGCTCGATCGCGCCGACGAGCTGCTCGCGGCCCGCCGGGAGCTTGCCGACGCCTACACCGCCCGCCTGGGCCAACCCCCGCTCGGCGACCTGGTCGAGCTGCCCGTCGACGCGCCCGACGGTTCCCATGCCTGGCACCTGTACATCATCCGGCTCGAGCTCGACCGTCTCACGGTGGACCGGGCGCAGGTCATCGAGGCGCTGAAGGAGCGCGGCATCGGGACGAGCGTGCACTTCATCCCCCTGCACCTCCACCCGTACTACCGGCAGCGCTGGGGCTACGCGGCCCAGGACCTGCCGGTCGCGGCGGCGGAGTACGAGCGGGTCATCTCGCTCCCGCTCTGGCCCGGGATGTCAACCGCCGACATCGATCGCGTGGTGGACGGACTGACTGCGGTGCTCCTCCTGGCCCGCCGCTGACTCCCGGGCCCACGACCGGGCACAATCACGGTGCCGCCCAAGCCTTCTTCAGGCGCCAGGAGACCGCGTGAACCTGCTCGAGATCCCGGCCATCCTGGACGGCTACTCCGGGTTCCTGCCGGGGTTCGTCGCCACCCTCGTCGTGGGCCTGGCGCTGGCCAGGCCTGTCGGCCGATCGCTCGGCGTACGGCCGGTCCTCGGGTTCGCGCTGGTCGTGGGCGTCGGGCTTGCCCTTTCGGCCACCGTGACGCCCAGCCACGAGGCGCTCGCGCACGGGATCCGGGGCTCGGGGACGTGCGATCTTGGCCGCATCGGGCGGCCTTCACTGGCCGAGCTGGCCTGGCCCGGCGAGGCCCTGCTCAACATCCTTCTCTTCGTTCCGCTCGGCGCTGCGATCGGGCTCTGCCCGCCGTCCCGGGCCAAGCTCGGGGTCGTCGCGTTGGCGTATGCCATGCCGCTCGCGATCGAGGCGATCCAGCTCGTTGCGACCCCGCTCGGGCGCGAGTGCCAGAGCGCCGACGTGGTCGACAACCTGACCGGCCTGACGCTGGCGATCACGGCGGCCACCCTGGTGCGCTGGACGGTGGCGGTGCTCGCCTCCTGGCTGCACCGCGGCCGGGAGGTTGGTCAGCTACGACAGGACGGTCCGGACGGTCCTCGCGAGGATCCTGAGGTCCAGCCACGCTGACTGGTGCTCCAGGTACTCGAGGTCGAGCCGGAGCTTGGCCGGAAGGATGTCCCGCCGATAGAGCTCCTCGACGTCGGGCCCGACCAGCAGCCGTGCCTCGTCGTGGAAGTCCAGCTGGGCGAGCCCGGTGATCCCGGGCTTCGCCGTGAAGACGCGCCGGTGGACCGGGTTCGACCAGTCGACGAACGTCGGGTCTTCCGGCCGGGGGCCAACCAGGGACATCTCCCCGCGGACGACGTTCAGAAGCTGGGGCAGCTCGTCGATTCGGTAGCGGCGCAGGATGCGCCCGAGGGGCGTTACCCGGCGGTCCCGCGATCCGGTGATGCCGGCGCCCCGGGATCCCTCGACCATCGTCCGGACCTTCAGGACCGTGATGGTCGCTCCCCTCTCGCCGACGCGCGGGGCCCGGTACAGGAAGGGGCCGCGGTCGCCGGTGAGGCGCATCGCCAGGGCGACCCCGGCGAGGATGGGCACGGCAACCGCGAGTGCCACGCAACCCAGGATCAGATCGAGAACCCGCTTCGAGTGCACGCACATGCTCCCAGGGGCATCCGGCGTCCATCGACGGGAGCCTGCAGCCCAAGGGGTCGAGCATAGCGAAGGACCGCGGTCGCGCGGGCGAAGCTGGTGCGCGGCGGAACCATGTTCGACGCGGCAAAGCTGATCCGGCCTTCGCGGCCGGTGGCTGTCGGCGTGACCGGTTCACGGGGCCACGGGGCGGGCGCAGGCGTTCCGTGGCATCCTGCGTTGATGGTTCGTCGAGCGGGGACCCGCGTCGTCCAGGGCGTGCTCGCTGCTGCCCTCTCGGTGGCCGTCGTGGCCCCTGGAGCAGGCGCGGTCTCACCCATCGAGATCGCCGGCCCCGCGCCGTCTGTACCCGCCGGGCCGGCGCAGGCCGAGCGCCCGCTGCGGATCCTGCCAACGAGCCTGCTGGTCACCCTCCGCCCCGGTGCGGATCTCGCGGCCGTGGACGCGGCCGCGGCCACGCTCGGCCTGGCGCGGGTGGCGTGGGACGCCGACCTGCGCACGGCGCAGTACGTCGCCGTCGCGCCGGACGGGATCGAGCCGGCCGGCGCGGGCATGCGCGCCGGCGCGGGCGGGCCCGCCGCCGCCGCGATCTCGGCCGCCGGCCGGGAGAACGGGCGGGAGCGGTCACGGCTCGCGCGCCTCGGCGCGGCGCTTCGGGGCATTGACGGGGTGGCGGCCGCCGCGGTCCCCGTGCGGTTCGAGATCGTCGCGGATCCGATTCCCGAGCCGACTCCGACCCCCGATCCCACGCCGACACCTACGCCGGATCCCACGCCGACGCCCGAGCCGACACAGCCGTCCGACCGACGCCGACGCCGTCCCCCGCCCCCACGCCTCCCCCACCCGTGGCAGCCCCCAACGACCCGTCCTGGAGCCGCCAGTGGGGCCTCGAGGCGATCGGGGTGCGCGAGGCCTGGGCCATGACCCGGGGCCGTGCCGAGATCGTCGTCGCCGTCCTCGACACCGGCGTCGACCTGCGCCACCCCGACCTGGCGGGCCGCCTGATCCCCGGCACCGACGTCGGGTCGGGCGACGGCGACCCCACCGACGAGAACGGCCACGGGACGCACGTGGCGGGGATCATCGCGGCCGCGTCGGGCAACGCGCGGGGCGTCAGCGGGGCGGCGCCGCGCGTCGTCGTCATGCCGGTGAAGGTCGCCAACGACAACGGCAGCATCTGGGACGTCACGGTGGCCCGGGGGATGGACTGGGCCATCTCCCGCGGGGCCCGCGTGATCAACCTGAGCCTCGGCGGCGCCAACGCCAGCCCGACGGTGAACGCGGCGATCGATCGTGCGCGGTCCCGCGGCGTCGTCGTGGTTGCCGCGGCCGGCAACGGCGGGGACCTCGTCAGCCAGCCCGGGGCCTACCCGCCGGCGCTCGCCGTGGCCGCCGTGGCGGACCGTGGCGCGGCCTACGGCGCCCCCGGCGCGGCCGAGCGATACGCCAGGGCGTCGTACAGCAACACCGGTCCGGAGGTGGACCTCGCCGCCCCCGGCACGTCCATCTTCTCGACGGTCCCCGTGCGGGCGGGCTCCTATGCCAGCATCTCCGGGACCTCCATGGCGACACCGTTCGTGTCGGCGGCGGCCGCGCTCGTGCTGTCCCGCGACCCGTCGCTCACGGCCGCGCAGGTCGAGGCCGCCCTCGTCGGCACGGCGCTGGACCTCGGGCCCGCCGGCCCGGACTCCGAGACGGGCGCCGGGCTCCTGCGTGCCGGCGCGGCGGCCTGGTCCGTGACGCCCCCCGCGGCGGACGGCGGGGCACCGGCCGTGCGCATCTCGGGGATCGCCGACGGCACGCTGGTCCGCGGCACGAAGACGCTCTCGATCGCCGCGACCGACCCCTCGCCGATCGTCGCCCTGCGCGCCTACCGCGACGGCACGTACCTGCTCGTCCGGCGGGCCGCGAGCTTCTCGCTGGCCTGGAGCTCGACCGGGGTCCGCGACGGCCTCCACGCCTGGACCGCCTACGCCACCGATTCCGGCCTGGGCGTCGGCTCGGCGAAGGTGCGGGTCCTGGTCGCGAACGACCGGGCGGTGGCGTCGGTCCGGGCCTCGCTGCGCATGACGGGGGCTGCCCGTTCGCTCACGCGGACGGTCAGGCTGGGACGGGCGAGCCCGTTCGTCGCCCGCTTCACGGGCCCGGCGGGGTCGGCGCTCCGGGTGCGCGTCCTGAGCTCCACCGGCCGTGTCGTCGCCGACGTACGCGGCACCGGCTCCGCCGCGGTCGCGCTCTCGTCGCTGCGCGCCGGCCGCTACTCGATCCGGGCCTCGGCCGGGACGTCGGTGTCCGGCCGCTACCTGCGCCTCTCGGCCGACTGGTTCCGCTGACCCTCGGCGCACCGAGCGCGTGCGCCGGGTTCGGTCGACCCGCGGGTGGCAGCGGTGGCGGCCAAGCCCCGGGAGGCCGTCGCGGACGACGGCTCAGGGCAGCGTCAGGGCGCTCGGGTTCGCCGTGGTGTCGTGGGCGATCTCGACGTTGCGGGTGCCGCCGGTGGCCACGAGCTTGACCTCGATGCGCCGGCCGGCCGGCACCGGGACGCTCGAGAGCGACCATGCCAGGTCGAGCTCGACCCACGCCTGGTTGCTGGCGGCGGCGACGGTGGCGTTGGCGGCGCCGAGCTCCGTGTACGTCGACGTCCCGGGGTCGAAGACTCGCAGGAACGCGCGCAGCGTGGGGTTCGTGCCGCCCGTCGAGGTCTTGCGTGCCCAGACCGCGAGGGTCGCCGTCCCGTTGAGCGTGCGCGCCGACGCGAGGACGGCCGAGCGCCAGGTCGCGTAGTTGCAGGTTGTCGCCTCGCCCACGAGCCCGGCGCCGCGCGTGATCGACCGGCCGGCGCGGCTGTCACAGTTCGTGTCGTAGTTGCGCAGGACGGCCGCCGACGGCGCGGCGGCGTTGAGCGGCAGGTTGAACTGGGCCGTCGTGTTCGCGGTCGGCGGGGTCGGGTTGTTGTGCAGGTACCAGGTGGTTGTGACCGACCAGGTGCCCGTCGCGAACGTGGTGGACGCCACGGCAGTCGTGTCGCTGAAGCGCGCGAGCACCACGCGGGTCCCGGCGAACGCGACGGCGATGGCGCCCACGACGAGGCCGACCGCCAGCAGTGCGGCCAGGCGACGGCGCACATGCGATCGGCGCGGCGCCCGACCCCCGGACGGGAGCGGCTCAGCGGCGGGCACGAGCGCCGGCGCGGGCGCGAGCGCCAGCACCGACCGCGGGGCGACGTGGAGGCGACGGGCCGGCCGCACAGCCGCGGTTCCCGGCGGGCGCTGCCGTCGACGCACGCTCCGCCGGCGCGACCCCTGGTCGCTCATGCCGCGAGGCTTCCGTCGTGGGCGACGAGGTCGGCATCCGGCGCGGCGGCCGCGCCCGCAGCGGCCGGCCCGTCGGGCGCCGTCGCCAGGCCGCGTCGGCGCGGGTTCCGGCGGTCCGCCTCGAGGATCACGGGCGTGCCCGGATCGCGCGCCCGGCCGTTCTCGCGCACCCACGTCGGCGAGGCCGCGATGGCGAACGCCGGCAGGGCGGAGAGGAAGCCGGGGGCGGTCGACCCGGCGGGGCGATGACGGCGATGACCGACCGTGGCGAGGCCGGCGGCGGCCGCGAGGCCGGCGGCGGGGCCGACGGCCGCACGTTCGGCGGCGCAGATCGGGCACCGCTCGTCCTCGAGGTCCTCGAGGATCCAGACCAAGAGCAGGACCATCGCGCCCAGGGCCAGGAAGCCGGCAAGGCCCATGGCGGTCCCGAGGGTCAGGGAGACGTAACCGAGGAGCGGGAGGCTCACCGCGGTGCGCCCGACGATGGCGGCGACGGGCACGATCGCGGGATCCGGCCCCGGGTTCGCGTCGCCCTTCGTCTCGACGTAGGGGACGCCGTCGAGCTCGGCCAAGCGGGTGATGCGGTGCGTGTATGGGGTCGACGCGCCCTGCTGGACCGTGACGACGTCGCCGATGGCGTAGCCCTCGGCGCCCGCCGGCAGCGCCAGGACCAGCGCGCCGCGGGTGATCGTCGGCTCCATCGAGCCGCCGCCGATGACGAGCGCGCGCCCGCCGAGGACGGGCGCCAGGAGCGTGATCCCGGCCGTCACCGTGACGGTGAGGACGGCCGCGAGCAGGAGCGCTTCGAGCAGGCGGCGGGTCCAGCGGAGAGCGGTCATTCGGGTCCCGGTGGGTCGGCTGGTCGGGTCAGGTGGCGGGTGACGGGTGGGCGAAGGCCCGCGGCCGGCGATGCCGGCCGCGGGCCAGGGGTCGCGCGGGAGCCCTTACGGGTTGTTGGCGGTCTGCTCCGCGTCGAAGGTGAAGGTCACGCTCGTCGAGGTGTTCTGGAACGTGTCGTCGGTCGACAGCGGGAGGGTCGCCCGGAAGCAGAGCGTCTCGCTGCCGCCGCCGGCCAGCGTCCGGTCACCGGCCTGGGGACCCTGGACGTTGCTGCCGATCGCTGCGGCGCTGAGGGCACCCGCCGTCACCACCGTGGTGCCGTCGAAGGCGGTGCAGCTCGTGCCGAGCGTCTTGACCGTGAGCTGCAGCTGAGCGGCCAGGGCCGGGCCGGTGACGACCGCCGTGCCCATCGCGTAGCGCAGGGCGCCGGTGCCCGTGTTCTGCACGAGCAGGGGCTGGGTGGTCGTGTCGCCCGGCAGCATGTTGCTCACGCTGAAGAGCGCCGTCGCCGGGGTCGTCGAGATGCTGATGGTGCCGGTCGCGAACGCGTTGCCCGTCACCGCCTGCGAGTCCGTGAAGATCGCGAGCGAGAGGGCACCGGCGCCGAGCGAGCCGCTGACGAGCGCGAGGGCAAGGAGCGCGGCGAGGCGGCGGCGGCGGCGGCGCCCGTGCGCGTGCGCGGGGGTCGTCTGGTCCATGAGTCTCCCTTTCCGGCGGGCGCGACGTCCCGCGATGACGCCCGGCGTGGATCCGCGCCGACTGGGCGCCCGGTCCGGGCCTGCTCCCCGGATTGGACTGCACGAACCCGGACCGTCGCAATGGGACCCGTGGTCCGCCGGCCCGGTACCTTGGTCCGGACGCGGGCACCGGGGGTGCAGCGGAAGCGGTGCGCGGTGCCCCCGTGCCCCGGTCGTACGGTGCCTCGGCGCGCCGCGGGGCGCCGCGGGGCGCCGCGGGGCACAGCGCGGCGCCGCGACCCTCGCGCCCCCCGGTGCCCGGTCAGCCGGCCACGACCTCGACGCCCTCGGCCTCCGCGGCCCGGGCGAGCACGTTGTCGAGCGTCGCCAGCTGTCCGTCGACGTCGATGGCGAGCTGGAGGTACAGGGCGTCGTAGACCGTCAGCCGGTGGCGATCGGCGAGATCGAGCGCGTCGACGACGCCGGCCACCCCGCGGTCGGCAGTCTCGATCCCGGCGCGAGCGGCTGCGACGACGGTGAGCCCCGCGCGACCGGGCTCGAAGCGGCGACCGAGCAGAAGGGCGTTGCCCAGCTCCGCCCAGAAGTGCGAGGGCACCAGGCGCGTGCGGCCGTCGCGAGCCCACTCGGCCCAGCGGTCGAGGTGCGGCCCGCCCTCCAGCAGGGCCTCGACCGCGAACGACGCGTCGAGGACCACGGGCGGCCGGGGCGCCGAGAAGCTCACGCCGTCACGCGGGACGATCGGGGCCGGGTGCCGTTGTCGAGCGCGCCCGCCTCCCGCTTCCGTCGGGCTTCCGGTCCCGGTCTCTCCGCACGAACGCCGCGGCGTCCCACCCCGGAGGGGCGGGCGGGGCCTCTGCCACGAGTCGCCGGATCTCGGCGAGGGCGGCCAGCTGGCGCTCGGCACGGCGGGCCGGGTCGGCATCGGCGAGGTCGCTGAGGGGCACGAGGGCGGCCAGCGGGATTCCTGCTCGCTCGATGACGATCCGCTCGCCCGCCGCCGCCTCGTCGAGCAGCTGCCCGAAACGACGGCGCACGTCGAGGGCGCTGACGGTCTTCATGCAACCATCATAGCACTCACATATCCATCATAGATCTCTGCCCGAGTCGTCCCCAGCCGCTCGAACTCATGGGCCGCGGTCCGCCTGCGCCCGAAGAGGCTGGACGGTCGGGCCGCCGCGGGAGCCCTCGTCCTGCGTGGGCTCCACCCAGTGCGGTGGTCGGCACCCTTCGGTCATGATGGCCGCGTCCGCGGGCGCCTCGCGAACCGCGGCACCGGGCTGCCATCGCCCGCATGAGCACGGAGCCGCCGATGTCCGCCATTCCCGCCACCTTCCGCGCCTTCGTCGTCACGCGGGGCGGCGAGGGCGTCACGAGGGGCATCCACCCCTTCGCCGAGGCGGACCTGCCGCCCGGCGAGGTCGAGATCCGCGTCGGCTGGTCGAGCGTCAACTACAAGGACGGCCTCGCCACGATCGCGAACGGCAAGGTCGCCCGGATCGACCCCCTGGTCCCCGGGATCGACCTGGCCGGCGAGGTGATCGCCAGCGAGGACCCGGCGATCCCGGTCGGGTCGGCGGTCCTCGCCCACGGCTACGAGCTGGGCGTCAGCCGCCATGGGGGCTACGCCGAGTACCAGCGCGTCCCGGCCGGCTGGGTCGTGCCGCTGCCGGCGGGCCTCACCCCGCGCCTGGCGATGGCGATCGGGACGGCCGGCTTCACGGCGGCGATGTCCGTCGTGGCGCTCGAGGAGCACGGCCTGGTGGCGGGCGCCGGGCCCGTGCTGGTCACGGGCGCGTCGGGCGGCGTGGGCTCGAACGCCGTCGGGATCCTGGCGGCGCGCGGCCACGAGGTCTGGGCGGCGACCGGCAAGGCCGGCGAAGCGGACCGGCTGCGGGCACTGGGCGCCGCCGTGGTTCTCTCGCGCGAGGAGGTCACGACCGAGAGCCCGAGGCCGCTCGAGTCGGAGCGCTGGGCCGGCGCGATCGATTGCGTGGGCGGGGCGACGCTGCCGTACATCCTGCGCACGCTTCGTCGCGGCGGGACGGTGGCCGCGTCCGGCAACACCGGTGGCCCCGGCTTCGCCACGACGGTCTTCCCGTTCATCCTGCGCTCGGTGGCCCTGGTGGGGATCGATTCGGCGGCCGTCCCGATCGCGGAGCGCCGCCGCGCCTGGGACCGGCTCGCCACGGACCTGCGGCCGAACGGCCTGGGCGACGCGATCACGGAGGTGACGCTGGACTCGCTGCCCGACGCGCTCGACGGGATCCTTGCCGGGCGCGCCCGCGGACGCTGGATCGTCCGCGTCGGCCGCTGACTGGCGCCCGCGCGCCTGGGCCACGCCCGCACGTCCGGCCCACACCCGCAGCCCCGCGCATCACGTCCGGGCGGGCGAGACGAGCGTCGTCAGGGGACGAGGTCGGCCAGCTGGACGACGTCGACGTGGGGCATCGGCCGGACCCGCCGGTCGTTCGTCACGAGGGCGGACGCCCCGGCCGTTCGAGCCGTCGCGACGTGGATCGCGTCGGCGAGGGTCATGCCCGTTCGCCCGCGGACGAACCCCGCGTCAGCCGCGATCTCGGCCGTGGTCGGCACGACGTGGAGGTGTTCGATCGCCAGGACTCCCTCCGCGTATCGCTCTGCGGTCGTCTCGTCGCCCGCCGCGACGGGCCCCACGAGGAGCTCGGTGAGTGCGATCGACGCCGCAACCCCCGTGACCCGTCCCAGTGACACAGCATCGACCACGGCGGCCGCTGCGGTCGCGAGGGACCCGTCGCCTTCGAACAGGTACACGAAGATGCTGGCATCAAGGGCGATGCGTCGGTGGCGCCGGCAGAGCTCGTCGACGGTCACCCGGGCCGCTCCGGCGTCTCGCGCACGGCGTGATGGGCCCCAGTCGCGTCGGTGGCGCCGGCGGCCCGGATGTCCGCATCCATCTGGGCTCGGCGCTCGAGCCATCGGGCCTCGTCCTCGTCGCGCATCGCGCGGATCCGCTCGGCAGCATCGGTTCCGTCGTAGAGGTGGGCGCCGATGCCGAGCAGGCGCGTGCCGGCAGGGACGTGCCGGCGGAGGTGGATGACGTCGCCGTCGATCTCGACGTCGAGGCGGTCGCCGGCCTTGAGCCCCAGCTTCTTCCGGGCCTCGCTTGGCACCGCGATCTGGTGCTTGGTGCTGATCTTGACGCTTAGCATGCTCGCAATGATAGGCGACCCCGCGTCGCCTGACAAATCCGACCCGAGGCACCGAGCCGCGGGCGGGCGGGCGGCCCGGTAGGCTGGCGCGGTGGAGCCGCTCGAGCGCCGGTTCGTTCCGACCCTTCCCGTCGACCTGCGCCGGACGCTGGGAATCCACCGGCGGGGACCGGGCGACCCGACCATGCGCTTCTCGCGCGACGGCTCCGCCTGGCGGGCGAGCCGGACGCCGGAGGGCCCGGCGACGCTTCGCCTGGTTCCCGACGGCGACGCGATCCGGGCCCAAGCCTGGGGGCCGGGCGCGGCGTGGGCGATCGAGCAGGCACCCGAGCTCATCGGCGCCGACGAGGATCCCGCCCTCCTCGCGGCGTTCGCCGACCGCGTGGCAGCCGCCGGCCCCCCGCTCCTTCGTACCCTGCTAGCACGCTACCACGACATCAGGCTGGGACGGACGCGCCGGGTGCTCGAGGCGCTGGTCCCCGCGATCATCGAGCAGAAGGTGACCGGAGACGAGGCACGGACGGCATTCGTCGCGCTGGTGCGGCGCCATGGCGAGCCGGCACGGGGACCCTGGGACGTCGCCGGACGGCCCGCCCTGCTCCGCGTCCCCCCGGCCCCCGAAACGCTGGCCGGGCTGCCCGGCTACGCCTACCACCCCCTGGGGCTCGAACGCCGCCGGGCCGACGCGATCCGGGGGGCGGCCACCCGGGCGGTCCGCCTGGAGGAGTGCGCCGAGCTGCCGCTCGCCGAAGCGTACGCGCGCCTGCGCGCGCTCCCGCTCGTGGGCCCGTGGACGGCCGCGGAGGTGGGCCTGCGGGCGTTCGGCGACCCGGACGCCGTGAGCGTCGGCGACTTCCACCTCTCGCACGCGGTCTGCTGGGCGCTCGCCGGCGAGTGGCGCGGCACGGACGAGCGCATGCTCGAGCTCCTGGCCCCGTACGCTGGCCACCGGGCCCGCGTGATCCGCCTCGTCGAGGCGGCCGGTATCCACGCGCCCCGCCGGGGCCCCCGAATGGCGCCTCGCTCGATCGCGGGGATCTGACAGTGGCTGCGCCGACCGTCAGCACTCCGCGAGGCACCCGGCGCCAGGACCGGCCCGACGTCGGGAACCAGCCCGACATCCGGAATGGTGGGCGCGACCGGCAGGTACGACAGCGCCGCGCTGCCGACCCTGTGGGACTCGAGGCTCCCGCGGATGCCCAGGGGATCCGGGGTTCGCGCAGTTCGTCCCCCGATGAGACTCGTGGCGCTGTTCGAGGCCGCGCACGACCAGTACAGTGAGGTCGCTCGCGGCCGACCCGTCGCGCCGCGTGCGGCAGGCCAGCCGAGCACGACAGGAGAGGACGATGAAGACGACCCCTGCCGCAGCGCGGCGAGCCCTCGGTGCGGCGATCGTCGCGGTCGCCGTCGCGGCGTGTGGCGGAGGGGCGGCGTCGCCGGGCGCGTCGTCGTCGTCGGACACGGCCAGCGCGGCGCCGGACGCGACCGCCATGGCGTCACCTGAGGCGACCGCCGTGCCGTCACCGGCCGGATCGCGGGACCTCATCCTGGCGACGACCACGTCCACCCAGGATTCGGGGCTCCTGGACGTGCTCGTTCCCGCCTTCGAGGAGGCTACCGGCTACTCCGTGAAGACGGTGGCCGCCGGCAGCGGGCAGGCCATCAAGATGGGCGAAGAGGGGAATGCCGACGTCCTGCTCGTGCACTCGCCCGCCGCCGAGCAGGAGCTGGTGGACGCGGGATACGGCATCGACCGCCGGCTCGTGATGCACAACTCCTTCCTGGTCGTCGGCCCCGCGTCCGACCCCGCCGGCATCCTGGGCGCGACCTCCGTCGTCGACGCGTTCACGCAGATCGCCGGACAAGGGCGCGACCTTCGTCTCCCGCGGGGACGAGTCGGGCACCCACGTGAAGGAGCTCGGCTACTGGAAGAAGGCCGGGATCACGCCGGAGGGCGCCTGGTACCTCGAGTCGGGCCAGGGGATGGCTGCGACGCTGCGGGTGGCCTCCGAGAAGGCGGGCTACACGCTGACCGACATCGCCACCTGGCTTGCCACGCAGGACCAGCTCGAGCTCGAGAGCCTCGTCACGGACGACCCCTCGCTGCTCAACCCGTACCACGTCATCCAGGTGAACCCGGACAAGTTCCCAAAGGTCAACGCGGCGGGCGGCAACGCCTTCGCCGACTTCCTCCTCTCGTCCGAAGGGCAGGAGCTGATCGGGTCGTTCGGCGTCGACGAGTTCGGGACCCAGCTCTTCGTCCCCGACGGCGGGAAGACGGACGCCGATCTCGGCCTCTGACCGTCCGGCCGCGAGCAGGTCAGAATGAGGGGTGCGGCTGGGACGGAGCCGGGGTCCGCGCGACGAGGAGCACGATCGACGTGAGCGGCGACCCGTTTGCCTACATCGTCGAGATCACCATGCTTTCACTCGCGGTCTCGGGCGCCGCCACCCTGATCAGCGTGCTGATCGGGCTGCCGATCGGCACCTGGCTTGCGCTGTCGCGGATGCGCTCGCGCCGCGTGATCCTCAGCGCCGTCAACACCGGCATGGCCCTGCCGCCGGTCATCGTCGGCCTGGCCGTCGCCCTGCTCCTCTGGCGCAGCGGGATCCTCGGGGACCTGGGCCTCATGTACACGCCGGGGGCGATGGTGATCGCGGAGGTCGTGATCGCGGCCCCGGTCATGGCGGGGCTCACGGTGGCGGGCCTCGGCCAGCTCGATCCGCGGCTGCAGCTCCAGCTCCAGGGCCTCGGCGCGTCGCGCTGGCAGACGATCTGGTGGCTCTGGCGCGAGGCCCGCCTGCCGCTGCTGGCGGCGCTCATGGCAGCCTTCGGCAGCGTGATCTCGGAGGTCGGCGCCGCGATGATGGTCGGCGGAAACATCGCCCACCAGACGCGGGTGCTCACCACGTCGATCGTGCTCGAGACCGGGCGCGGCGAGTTCGGGAACGCGATCATCCTCGGGCTCGTGCTGCTCGCCCTCGCCTTCATGGTCAACGGCGTCCTCACCTGGGCGCAGCAGCGCGGGCCCCGTCCCTGATGGCCGCCGTCCGTCGCCTCGAGCCCCCGGGTGCCCGCGGGCCCGGAGAGGTCGTCCTCGAGGTCCGCGACCTCGTCGTCGCGCGCGGAGGGCGGCGGATCCTCGAGGTGGAGCGAGCTACAGATCCGCTCCGGCGAGACCCTCACGGTGGTCGGCCCGAACGGGGCCGGCAAGAGCACGCTCCTGCTCGCGCTCGCGCGCCTCGTGCGCCCGGACCGCGGGGCGATCACCTTCGCCGGAGCGCCGCTCGGTGGCCACGACGAGCTCGCCTACCGCCGCCGGATCGGGCTCGTCCTCCCGGCGCCGCTGCTGCTGTCCACGTCGGTGTTCGACAACGTTGCCGCCGGGCTGCGCTTCCGACGGGTCGGCGCGGCGGAGACCCGGGAGCGCGTCGAGGATTGGCTGGAGCGGCTGTCGATCGCCCACCTGCGCGAGCGCCCGGCAGTCCAGCTCTCGACCGGGGAGGCCCAGCGCGTCAGCCTGGCCCGGGCGTTCGTCCTGGACCCCGAGCTCCTCCTGCTCGACGAGCCCTTCGCCTCGCTCGATCCGGGAACGCGCGCGGAGCTGACGGACGACTTCGAGCAGCTCCGGCGCGGGACCGCCACCACCTGCGTGCTCGTCACGCACGACCTCAACGAGGCGGCCCGCCTGGGCGACCGGATGGCGGTCCTCCTCGACGGGTCCATCCGCCAGTGCGACGTCCCGGGCCGGGTGATGGCCGACGCCTGCCGACGGGGACGTGGCGTCGTTCGTCGGCACGCCGACGGGCGTGCGGGGCCGGGTCGTCGCGGCCCGCGATGGGCTCGTCGTCGTCGACGTCGGGGCTCGAGCCGAGCCCGACCTCCCGGCGCGGGCCGACGCCCTGCTGCGCGTGGCGGCGGGGCGGCCCGACATGTCGACCGCTGCGGCCGCCGCCGTGGTCCAGTCCGTGGCCGCGACCGGCGCCACGGTGGCGTCCCTCGCCGAGGCCGCGGCACGGGAGCATGATGTCGGCGCCACGGCAGACGACGGCAACGCGACGAACGGCGGAGACGCGATGGACGACGGCAACGCGACGAGTGGCGGAGACGCGGCCGCCGGCCCGGGAGGTTCGTGATGGGCTACGGCAGCAACGGGACGATCCTCCGGGTCGACCTGACCCGCGGCACGACGGCCGTCGAGACGTTCGACGAGTCCTTCTATCGCCGCTATCCCGGCGGCAAGGCGCTCGCCGCGTACCACCTGCTGCGCGAGATGCCCGCCGGCGCGGACCCCCTCGGCCCGGACAACCCGCTGATCCTCGCGACCGGCCTCCTCACGGGGGCGCCCGTCTCCACCGCGACCCGCTTCAACGCGATCGCCCGGTCGCCCCTCACCGGCGCGTTCGGGGAGTCGGAGGCCGGGGGCTACTGGGGCCCCGAGCTGAAGATGGCCGGCCTCGACGCGATCATCCTCA
The DNA here is from genome assembly GCA_963725875.1 of uncultured Chloroflexia bacterium. Classification (GTDB taxonomy): domain Bacteria; phylum Chloroflexota; class Limnocylindria; order Limnocylindrales; family CSP1-4; genus CTSoil-043. Next base: position 213,979 of record CAVRZZ010000006.1, read on the forward strand.
CCGGCCGGTCGCCCGAGCCCGTCTGGCTGTGGATCCGCGACGGCGTCGCCGAGATTCGCGACGCCCGGGCCCTCTGGGGCCAGCATCCGCCGGCGGTGCAGGCCGCCATCAAGTCCGAGGTCGGCGAGAAGAACGCCCGCGTCCTCCAGATCGGCCGTGCCGGGGAGAACCTGGTCCCCTACGCAATGCTCATGAACGAGCTGCGCCACTACAACGGCCGGACCGGGATGGGCGCCGTCATGGGCAGCAAGAACGTCCGGGCGATCGCGGTGAAGGGCTCGCGGCGCTACCTCGAGCTGGCCGACGACGCGGCGGCCCTCGGCGCGATCGGCAAGCGTCTCGCGGGGGAGGTCACGGAGCACCCGCAGAGCTGGGACCTCCGGGCCAAGGGGACGCCGGGCCTGACGGACGGGCTCAACGCCGCCGGCATCCTCCCGACCCGGAACTTCCGGCAGGGATCCTTCGAGAACGTCGAGGGCATCGGCTGGGCGGCCTTCGAGGCGATCCGGAGCGGGACCCGCACCTGCTACGCCTGCGCCGTCCGCTGCAAGCCGGAGACCGCCTTCGAAGGTCGCTTCACCGTCACCGACACGTACGACGGCCCGGAATACGAGGGGATCGCCGGCTTCGGATCGAACTGCGCGATCTTCGACCTCCAGCTCGTGGCGAAGGCCAACGAGCTGTGCAACGAGCTGGGCCTCGACGTCATCTCGACCGCGGGCACCGTCGCCTTCGTCATGGAGTGCGTCGAGCACGGGCTCCTCGGGCCGGCGGACCTCCAGGGGGTCGACCTCCGCTTCGGCAACGGCGAGGCCCTCCTCGAGGCGATCCCGCTGATCGCCGACCGGCGCGGCGTCGGCGAGCTGCTGGCCCTCGGGTCGCGGCGGATCGCCGAGCAGGTCGGCGGCGAGTCGCTCTCCTTCGCGATGCAGGTGAAGGGCCTCGAGATGGCGATGCACGAGCCGCGCGGCAAGGTCGGCGTGGCCCTCGGCTATGCCACGAACGAGGCCGGGGCCGACCACCTCGTCGGCTTCCACGACGGCGTCTTCGTGAACCCCGAGTCGGTCTCGTTCAAGGGCGCCATGAAGATCGGGATCACGGAGCCCGCCGGCGTCCTCGACCTCGGCGAGACCAAGGTTCGCAACTGGTACACCTCGGAACGCTGGAACAGCGCCGAGAAGGTCATCGGCTTCTGCTTCTTCGGTCCCGCGCCGCGGTCGTTCATCCAGGTCGACGATGTCGTCGGCGCCGTGCGCGCCGCGACCGGCTGGGACGTCACGGTCGACGAGCTCCTCGAGTGGGGCGAGCGGGCGGTCAACCTCGCCCGCCTCTTCAACGTCCGCGAGGGCTTCACGCGGTCCGACGACCGGCTGCCCGACCGCCTCCACGACCCGCTCGAGGGTGGGCCGCTGACGGGGACGTCGATCGACCGGGCGGCCTTCGAGGCGGCGGTCACCCGCCTCTTCGAGCTGAAGGGCTGGGACCCGGCGACCGGTGTGCCGACGCCCGAGCGGCTGCGGGCGCTGGGCCTCGACTGGGCGGCCGACGTCGTGACCGCGGGCTGAGTGGCCGCCCGACTCGTGGCCGCCAGGTGGCGCGTGGCCATGGGCCGCGGCCTGGCCTCGGATGGACTCGTGGCCGCCGGCCGGGGCATGGCCACGGATCGAGTGGCCGCCGGCCGGGGCGCGGCCGCCGGGCGGGGCGTGGCCGCCGGGCGGGGCGTGGCGGCCGCGCGACGCGTGGCCACGGATCGAATGGTGGCATGAAGGTCCACCTGTTCGGCGAGCTCGGCTTCTACGGACCGGAGCGGCGGAGCCGGTTCGAGATACGGATCGAGGGCGAGCTGCCCCTGGCCGAGGCTCTCCGCCTGATCGGCGTACCGGAGGCGGACGTCGCGGTCATCGGGCTCAACGGCGAGGTCGTCCGGCTCGGTGACCCGTCGCTTACCGTGTGCGACGATGATCGCCTGGACCTGTTCCCGGCGACGAGTGGGGGTTGACGGCGGCACCGCACGATGCGCGGCTGCGGGGCGTGGGGCACGCGGCCCAGCATCCGACCGTGCACCCGACGGGGCCGGTCACCCGACGTGGCGTCGCCCCGACCGGGCCGGTTTAACCCGACCGTGCCGGTCTGCCCCGACCGGGCCGGTTTGAGCTCAACTCAACACCCGGCGTCCCGGACCGCGCTCGCGGTCGAAACGTTGCGTTCGACCGCAGATTGCGTGCGTGGTGGCGCGTCACGTGCAGGAATTTTGCGTCCAAACAGCGGATTCGTGCCCGACGACCGGCCTGAGACGCCCAGTGTTGAGTTCAACTACACGGGCTCTGAGCGGGGCGCCTGGCTCGGGCCGGGCGCGGGCGGGTTCCTGGCTCGGGCCGGGCCCTGGGCGGGGCGCCTGGCTCGGGCCGGGCTCTGAGCGGGGCGCCTGGCTCGGGCCGGGCTCTGAGCGGGGCGCCTGGCTCGGGCCGGGCGCGGGCGGGGCGCCTGGCCCGTTCCCGCTCGTGCCGCGCCCGGCGCGGCGTCAGGCGTCGCGTCCCCGGAGCTCCCAGGCGACCGCCTCCGCGCCGGTCGGAAGATCGACGTCGGGCGGGATGAAGAGGAGCCCGTTGGCGACAGCGAGCGAGAACAGCATGTGGGAGTCCTGGCCGCCCGACGAACGGGCCACGAGGCCGTCCGGGCGGTCCGGGTCGGGCGCGAGCACCACCCTCGCGACCGTCTGCCGTCCGGCTGAGCCGCGGATCGCCTCGGCCACGCGCACGCGCCGCTCCGGCCGGTCGAACAACCGCGCATGACCGGCGAGCCGACGCAGGACCGGGCGCACGAACAGCTCGAACGTCACGAAGACGCTCACCGGGTTGCCGGGCAGCCCGAAGAGGTGCACCGGGCGGCCCTCGACGGCTGCCCGGGCGAAGGCGAACGGCCGCCCCGGCTTGATCGCGACCCGCCACACCGCCAGCGTCCCCACGTCGGAGAACGCAGTCTTGACGTGGTCGTGCGCCCCGACGCTGACGCCGCCGCTGAGCACGACGACATCGGCCCAGGCCACGGCCTCGCGCACGAGGGCCAGCAGGTCCGGCAGCGTGTCGCGGGCGATCCCGAGCCGCCGCACGACCGCCCCTGCCTCGGCTGCCTGCGCCGCGAGGGTGAGCGAGTTGCTGTCGTGGATCTGCGCGGGTCCCAGCGGCCGGCCGGGCGGGACGAGCTCGTCGCCCGTGGAGATCACCGCGACGCGCGGCCGGCGGTGGACGGCCACCGACCCGTGCCCCGTCGCCGCGAGGAGGGCGATCGAGGCCGGGTCGAGGGCCCGGCCGGGCTCGAGCAGCGGAGCACCCGCTACGACATCCGTGCCGGGGCGGCGAACGTTGGCGCCGGGCCGCGGGGCGGCAATGATCGCGACGGTCGCCGGGACCTCCGATGCGCCGGCGGGGGCGTCCGTGTCCTCGACGGGGACGACGGCGTCGGCGCCGGGCGGCATCATCGCGCCGGTCATGATCCGGAGCGCCGTCCCGGGCAGCACCTCGACGTCCGGGGCCCGGCCCGCGGCCACCTCGCCGACGACGCGGAGGACGACCGGGTTGCCGGGACCTGCCGCGGCGACGTCGTCGGCCTGGACCGCGAAGCCGTCCATGGCGCTGTTGGTCCACGGGGGCACCGTCAGCGCGGAGCGCACCGGCTCGGCCAGCACCAGGCCGGCGGCTTCGGCGAGGTCGAGGACCTCCACCGGCAGCGTACCGATGCCGTCGAGCACGCGGCGCTGGGCCTCGGCGAGCGGGATCAGGTCGGGAAGGTCGGGCATGCCGCTGCTCCCTTGTTGGAGTCCCCTACCCCGGCTGGGCGACGACGAGGATCCGGATCTCCGTCATGTCCTCGATCGCGTGCCGGAGGCCCTCCCGGCCGAGTCCGGAGTCCTTGACGCCGCCGTAGGGCATGTGGTCGATCCGGTAGGTCGGGATGTCGTTGAGGATGACGCCGCCGACCTCGAGCTCGTTGAAGGCGGTGAATGCGTGGGCCAGGTCGTTCGTGAAGACGCCCGCCTGGAGGCCGTAGTGCGAGGCGTTGACCTGCCGAACAGCGTCGGCGAAGTCGGAGAAGCGGAAGAGCACGACGACCGGGGCGAAGGCCTCGTCGCTGCAGACCTTCGCCTCGACGGGGGTGTCGGCGAGGATCGTCGGGGCGAAGAACGTGCCGTTCGCGGTGCCGCCGAGCAGGACCCGGCCGCCCAGCGCGACGGCCTCGTCCACCCAGGCCCGGGTCCGGAGCGCCGCCTTCCCGTCGACCATCGGCCCGAGGTCGGTCTGGGGATCGAGCGGGTCGCCGAGGCGCAGGGCCGACGCGGCGGCGGTGAGCTTCCCGACGAAGGCGTCGAAGACGTCGTCGTGGACGAAAAGCCGCTGGACGCTGATGCAGACCTGGCCCGAGTAGCTGAACGCGCCGACGGTGATCCGCTTGACGGCCCAATCGAGGTCGGCCGTCCGATCCACGATCGCCCCGGCGTTGCCGCCGAGCTCGAGGACGACCTTCTTCTTGCCGGCTCGCGCCTTCATCCCCCAGCCGATTGCCGGGCTGCCGGTGAAGGAGAGGAGCTTGAAGCGCTCGTCCGCGACCAGCCGGTCGCCGAGCTCCCGGCTCATCGGCAGGATGCTGACAGAGCCCGCCGGCGCGCCGGCCTCCTCGACGATCTCGGCCACCGTGAGCATCGTCAGGGGGTCCTTGGACGGCGGCTTGAGGACGATGGAGCAGCCGGCGGCGATCGCCGGGGCCAGCTTGTGCGCGGCGAGGTTGAGCGGGAAGTTGAAAGGGCTGATCGCGGCGATCGGACCGACCGGGAAGCGCCGCGTGATCCCGATGCGGCCCTTGCTGCTGGCCATCAGGTCGAGCGGGATCAGCTCGCCGCCGATGCGCTCGGCTTCCTCGGCACCCAGGCGGAACGTGAGCGTGGCGCGGTCCACCTCCACGAGGGCGTCGCGGATCGGCTTGCCGGCCTCGAGCGCGATGAGCCGGCCCAGCTCCTCGCGCCGCGCCCGGATGCCGTTGCTGATGTTGCGCAGGGTGGCTGCGCGCTCGTAGGCCGGCAGCCTCCGCGTCACCTCGAAGGCCGCGACGGCCGCTTCGACCGCCTCCTCGTACTGCTGGGGCGTGGCCTGGTACGTGAGGCCGGCCGGCTCGCCGGGGCGGGCCGGGTTCTCGACGGTCAGGAGGTCGGGGGAATCGACCCAGCGCCCGGCGAGAAAGATCCTGTGGGGGACGGGGTTCGCGGCGGTGGCCATCGGGACGCTCCTGGGACTGGTCGTGCGACGTTCGTGGCGTGCCCGCATCATAGCCCCGGCCCGACCCCGGACCGGGTGATGGGCGACGTGCGATCGAGCCCGCAGGGACGAGTGGCGGGCGGGCGTCCGATCCGGCCCATCCCCCCGTGGATCAGCCCTCCGCGAGGAGCTCCTCCTTCGCGGCAGCCATGTCCGCCTTCGCCTCCGCGGTCGGGACCGGGAACTTCGGGTCGATCGCCATCAGCTCGTTGAGGATCACCGCGCCCGCGGCGATCCGCATGAACCACTTGCGGTCGGCCGGGATGACGTACCAGGGGGCGTGCTCGGTGCTCGTCCGGGACAGCACGTCCCCGAACGCACGCTGGTAGTCGTCCCAGTAGCGCCGCTCGCGGGCGTCGCTCGCCGAGAACTTCCAGTTCTTCTCCGGCTCGTCGATACGGGCCAGGAACCGCTGGCGCTGCTCTTCCTTCGAGACGTTGAGGAAAAGCTTGACGATGCGGATGCCGTTGTCGACGAGGTACCGCTCCCAGTCGTTGATCTCGCGGAAGCGGCGCTCCCAGACGCCCCGCCGCTTGGCCGAGGGCGGCAGCTTCTGGCCGGCGAGGATCTGCGGGTGGACGCGGACGACGAGGACCTCCTCGTAGTAGCTCCGGTTGAAGATGCCGATCATCCCGCGGGCCGGCAGGCGCTTCGCAGCGCGCCAGAGATAGTCGTGGTCCATCTCCTCCGGCGACGGGACCTTGAACGAGGTCACCTCCACGCCCTGCGGGTTCACTCCGCTCATCACGTGGCCGATCGTGCCGTCCTTGCCGGCCGCGTCCATCGCCTGGATGATCACGAGGAGGCCGTACGTGTCCTGGGCGGCCAGCCGGGCCTGGTACTCGGCGAGGAGCTCCACGCCCCGCTGGAGCGTCTCCTTCGCGTCCTCCTTCTTCACGAAGTCGGCGTGCCAGTCGGGGTCGAAGTCCCGCGGCAGGCGGACCCGCCGGCCGGGCTCCACCTTGAGCGGCTCGATCAGCTTGCGGAGGATGGCGGCGCGTTCGTCGGGCATGTCGGTCGCTCCTTGGGGCGGACTACGCGGTGGTCTTGCGCTGGTCAAGCAGTCGTCGGGCGGCGGAGGTGGCGGTCGGGTGGCGGAGGCTGGGGCATCGGTCGAACGGGGGTGGCGGGGTGCCGGTCGCGGCAGCGACTCCTCAGCGCCGCCGTCGGCCCGAGCTCCCGAAGAGCGTGCCGAAGACGCCGCGGATGAGGCCGCCCCCGATGTCCTCGATCATCTCCTTCTGGCGCTTTGCGTCCCGCTCTGCCTCGCGGCGGGCGGCGGCCTCCTCGGTGGCCCGGCGACGCTCCGCGGCCTTCGCGTCACGCTCGGCCTCGCGGCGGATCCTCTCCAGCTCGCGGGCCCGGGCCTCGATGGCGCGCCGTTCCTGGGCCGGCGTGAGCCCGGCGTCGCCGGGCGCCGTGGTCGCTCCGGCGACCGCAGCCTTGGCGGCCGCGATCCGGGCCGACAGGATCTCGTGCGCGCTCTGCCGGTCGATCGCCTCCGCGTACTCCGCGTAGAGGGCGCCGGCGCTGATGCGGGCCTGCAGCTGGTCGGGCGGCAGCGCCGCCATGAGCGAGTCCGGAGGGGCGATCCGCGTCGGCGCCAGCGCCGTCGGGACGCCGCGCGGCGAGAGGACCGTCACCAGCGCCTCGCCCGTCCCCAGCGACGTCAGGGTCGTCCCGACCTCGAAGAAGTCGGTCATCGGGAAGGTCCGCACGGTCTTCTTGAGCAGGTCGGCGTCCTCCGGCGTGAAGACGCGGAGGGCATGCTGCACCCGGTTGCCCAGCTGAGCGAGAACCGACGACGGCACGTCGGTGGGCGTCTGGGTCACGAAGAAGACGCCGACCCCCTTGGAGCGGATGAGGCGGACCGTCTGCTCGATCTGTTGGAGGAGCGCCTCGGACGCATCGTTGAAGAGGAGGTGCGCCTCGTCGAAGAAGAAAACGAGCTTCGGCTTCGGCAGGTCTCCGGCCTCGGGCAGGGCCTGGTAGAGCTGGGCCAGCATCCAGAGCATGAAGGTCGAGAAGAGCTTGGGCCGGTCCATGACGTCCGAGATCTCGAGCAGGTGGACGATCCCCTGGCCGTCGGGGCCGGTTCGCATGAGGTCCTCGACCTCGAACGCCGGCTCGCCGAAGAAGACGTCGGCGCCCTGCTGCTCGAGCGAGATGAGCGACCGCTGGATGACGCCGATCGTGGCCGGGGCGATGCCGCCGTAGTCCTCGAGGACGGCCTTGCCCTCGTCCGAGCCCAGGAACTTGAGGGTCGTGCGCAGGTCGGCCAGGTCCAGGAGCGGGAGGTCGTGGTCGTCGCAGTACTTGAAGACGAGCGAGAGGACGCTGGTCTGGGTCTCGTTGAGGTCCAGGATGCGCGACAGGAGAAGCGGCCCGAACGACGAGACGGTGGCGCGGACCTGCGCACCGAGCTTGCCCGAGAGCGAGAGGAGCTCGACCGGGTGGCCGAAGGGCTCGAACTCGACGCCGAGCTGGGCCGCGCGCTGCAGGACCTTGGGGTTGGTGCCGTCGCCCGGGAGGGCCATCCCCGTCAGGTCGCCCTTCACGTCGGCGATGAACGTGGGAACGCCCGCCCGCGACAGCTGGCCGGCGATCCCCTGGAGGGTCTTGGTCTTGCCGGTGCCGGTGGCGCCCGCGACGAGGCCGTGCCGGTTCAACATCGACAGGGCGACCTGGACCTTGACGCCGGTGAGGGCCTCGGCTCCTTCCAGGGGGGCACCGATGTACAGCGCGGGCTCGCCGAGCGCGTACGCGGCCTCCATCGCCTCGCGGAACGTCTGGGCCATCCGGGTCACCTCCTCTGGTGGCCCTTATCATCGCCCACCGCAACGGGCGCGATCAGGCGAGCCGGGCGCCGAACGGACTGGGTCAGACCCCGGGGGTGGTCGGGGGCTCCGGCGGCTCCGGGTTCTCGAAGGCGATCGTGTCGTCCGTCGGGGCCGCGGATGCGCCGTCGAGTGCCGCCTGTGCGACAGGCGCGTCGCCGGGAGGCGTCGGGGCCGCGGGAGCGGCCCCCGGAGGAGGCAGTGGCACCGAGCCGGCGGATGCACCGGTCTCTGGTGGCACCCCGGGCTCGGCGGGCGCCCCGGGCGCCCCGCCCGGACCGGAGGTCGCGTCATCGGGGCCGGTTGTCGGAGGCTCGGGTTCCGGCGGCGTGGGGCCCTGACCGCGTCGCGACAGGGCGACGGCGAGCGGCACGAGCAGCGCCGCCCCGGCAACGAGGAGCAGGAGGAGCAACGGCCAGCCGATCAACCCGCCGCCGTCCCCCTCGTCGGGGGGAGGAGATGGCGCCGGCGTCACCGCCGCGGTCTCGGCCGGGGTAGGCGAGGGGCTCGGGGTCGCGGTCGGCTCGGGGGTGGGAGTCGCAGTCGGCTCCGGGGTGGGCTCGGGAGTGGGGGTCGGAGTCGGCTCAGCGGTTGGCGTGGGGGTCGGTTCTGGCGTGGGCGTCGGTGTCGGGGTCGGGGTCGGCGTCGCGGTCGGAGCTGGTGTCGGCGTCGGTGCCGGGGTCGGCGTCGGCGTCGGCGAGGCCTGTGGCTCCAGGGTCGCGGTCGGGACCGGGGTCGGCTCGGGAGTCGGCTCGGGCGTGGGCTCGGCGGTCGGTTCTGGCGTGGGCTCGGGCGTGGGCTCGGCGGTCGGCTCGGGCGTCGGGCGGGGCGGGAGCGACGGCACCTCGATGCTCGGCACTTCGATGCTCGGCAGCGCGATGCTCGGCAGCGCGATGTCGCCGCAGCCGGCGACGAGGAAGGCTGCCACGCCCGCCATGAGGGCAATCCTGCGACCCAGCGGCCGGCTCGGTCTCTTGGTCCTGGTCGGTCGGGTGGGCATGGTCGACTCCGGTTCAGGTCAGGTTCGGCGAGCGGAGTCGTAGGATCGCAGAGAACCGCCTCGGCCGTCGTCGCCCGACTGGATGGGGACCGCCGCGTCGCGCGGTTGCGCTACCCGCCGGCGCCCCGCGGGTAGCTGCCCAGAACCCGGAGCGAGGTCGTGACGCCGGCCAGGTGGTCGAGCGCCTCGCGCGTGGCGGGGGTGGTCGCGTCGGCATCGAGGTCGACCCAGAAGACGTACTCCCAGGGCCGATCGCGGGCCGGGCGGCTCTCCAGCTTCGACAGGTTCAGGTCGTGGTCGGCGAACACGGTGAGGGCCCGGATGAGCGCACCGGGCTCGTTGCGGATCCCCATCACCAGCGTGGTCCGCGCAGCGCCCGACGCATCCACGACGCCGGGGCGCGCCGGGGGCAGGTCGGCGCCCGGATCGGCCACGACGGCGAACCGCGTGCGGTTGGCGGGGTCGCCCTGGATCCCGTCGACCAGGATCTCGAGGCCGAAGAGCGCCGCAGCACGCGGTGAGAGGACGGCGGCTGCGCCGCGCTCACCCCGATCCGCGATCGCCTTCCCGGCCCCGGCCGTGTTGTACGTGGTGAGGAGCGTCCAGGGCCGGGTGCGCAGGAAGGCGTCCGCCTGCCCGAGCGCCTGGATGTGCGAGTAGACCCGCTCGATCCCGTCGAGGGTCTCGCCCGGAAGGGCTGCCAGGCAGAGCCGGACGGGGACCACCACCTCGCCCCGGATCGCGAGGGGGAACTCCAGGAGCAGGTCGTAGCTCTCGCGCACCGTGCCGTTGACGAGGTTCTCGATCGGGACGACGCCGACGCCGGCACGCCCCCCGGCCACCGCCTCGAAGACGCCGCGGAACCCGGGAACGGCGCGAGTCGGCGTCGCCGGCCCGAAGTAGGCGTGGGCGGCATCCTCGGCGAAGGCGCCGGGCTCGCCGGAGTAGGCAACGAGGAGCGGGCCGGTCACCGGTCGAACAGGCTGCCGCCGAGGTCCTCGGCCTGAGACTCGTCGATCTCGGCGCGCCCACCGGCACGCTCGGCACGGGCTCGCAGCTCGGCCAGGCGGGCGTTGCCGGCGGCCTCGGTCGCCCCGGCCCAGGCGTCGTCGGCGAGGAGCGTGCGGATCGCGGCGAGGTAGGCCTCGGCGCAGGCGGCCACGAGGTTCACGTGGCGAGCGCTCCCCGCGTAACGGCCGGTGGCCCGCCCGCCGGTCGCGGTGGCGGGCGGCTCCACGGTGAGCTCCACGAGGGCGTCGGCGCCGGCCGTCTCGCCGATCGCGTGGACATCGAAGGAGACCAGCCGCACCTGTCCGCCGAGGACGTCCTCCAGGGCCGCGTCCACCGCGTCGTACAGGGCCCCGATCGCCCCGGCGCTCTCCGCCGTCGCCTCCCACTGGTGGTCGCCGGCCGCGAGGACCACGGCCGCCCGGGCCGTGCCCGAGGAGCCGGTGGTCATGGTCCAACGAAGAAGGCGCAGGGACGGTGCTCCCGCGGAGTGGGCTCCCGCGGACTGGGCTCCCTGGGACGGGGCCCCCACGGACTCGGCCGCTCCTCTCGGCCCGCCGGGCGCGCTGCCACGCTCGCTCATCGCTTCCCTCCCCCGGCGGGGGCCGGTTCCGTGAACAGGCGCTCGTCGCGGCGGCGCAGCTCCGCGCCGGACTTCCAGATCACGTACTCCAGCGAGTCCGCGAGGGCCGCCGCGGAGGCCGCGATGATGTTCGTGTCGGAGCCCATCGTGCTCCAGGTCAGGTCCCCGTCGGCGGAGTCGATCACGACGCGGGTTCGGGCGGCGGTGGCCGCGTTCCCGTCGAGGATGCGCACCTTGTAGTCGACGAGGTGGACCCCGTCGAGCTGCGGGTAGAAGGCGCGGAGCGCCTTGCGCAGGGCGGCGTCGAGGGCGTTGACCGGGCCGTTCCCGTCCGCCGCGGTGTGCAGGACCTCGCCCTCGACCTCGACCTTGACCGTGGCCTCGGCGAGGAGCTCCCGGCCTTCGCGCTGCTCGACGAGCACCGTGAAGTCGACGATCCGGAACGGCGCGACGTAGCCCTCGGTCCGGCGCCGGATCAGCAGCTCGAACGACGCCTCCGCACCCTCGAAGGCGAGCCCGTCGGCCTCCATCTGCTTGATCACCTTGCTGAGCTCGCGCGGGTCGAGGCCCTCGAGCTGGTGACCCAGCTGCCCGGCCCGGATCGCCGTGTTCGCCCTGCCGCCGAGCTCGCTGACGACGAGGCGGCCCCGGTTGCCGACGAGCCCCGGGTCCACGTGCTGGTAGCTGCGCTCGACCTTGGCCACGGCGGCGCCGTGGACCCCGCCCTTGTGGGCGAAGGCACTCCGGCCGACGAACGGCTGGTAGTCGTTGGGGGCGACGTTGGCGATCTCGGCCACGGACCGCGACAGGGCCGTCAGGTCGGCGATCTGTCCGCCGCCGAGGGGCAGGAGCGGGAGGTCGGTCTTGAGGGCGAGGTTGGCCAGGACGCTCACCATGTTGGCGTTGCCGCAGCGCTCGCCGTAGCCGTTGATCGTGGCCTGGACGTGGCGGATCCCGGCCTGCACGGCGGCGATCGAGTTCGCCACCGCGAGCTCGGCGTCGTTGTGGGTGTGGATCCCCCAGGTGACGGCGGGCACGCCGGGGTCGGCCTCGAGGGACGCCCGGGTGTCCGCGACGATCGCCAGCAGCTCGTCGGTGAGGGTGCCGCCGTTCGTGTCGCAGAGAACGAGGGACCGGGCGCCGGCCTCGCGGGCGGCCCGCAGCGTGGCCAGGGCGTAGTCGCGGTCGGCCACGTAGCCGTCGAAGTAGTGCTCGGCGTCGTAGACGGCCTCCCGGCCGTGCTCAACGAGGAAGGCGATCGACTCGGCGATCATGTCGAGGTTCTCGGCCGGCGTCGCGCCCAGGACCTCGATCACGTGGAGCAGCCAGCTCTTGCCGAAGATCGTGACGACCGGCGTCTCGGCGGCGACGAGCTCGCGCAGGTTCGGGTCGGCCTCGGGCCGGTTGGCCCGGTGGCGGGTGGAGCCGAACGCCGCCAGCTTCGCCCGCTCCCAGCGCATCCCCTTCGCGGCCGCGAAGAACTCGACGTCCTTGGGATTGGATCCCGGCCAGCCGCCCTCGACGTACGGCATGCCGTACTCGTCGAGCATCCGGGCGACCCGGAGCTTGTCGGACAGGGACAGGATGATGTTCTCGCCCTGGGTGCCGTCGCGGAGGGTCGTGTCGTACAGGACGACCGGGGCGGGGGCGGGGCTGGAGTTCGGTCACCGCGCCGGCGCCGGGGCCGGTCTCGCGGGCTGGGCTGGGGCTGGTCTCGGGTGCGGTCACGGGTCGGGTCCCTCGCGGTTCGTCGGGTCGGGTCGGATCGGGTCGGGTCCAGGTCGAGGCGTGCGGCGGCGCGCCGTCAGGCGGCCGCCCCGGGCGGCCGCACTCCCGCGGCCGTCCCGGTAATCGCGATCCGGGCGACGATCGCGTCGGTCATCCCGACGGTCCCCACGCGGGTGCAGCGCTCGGCCGCGGCCGGGTCGCGCGGCCACAGGTCGGCCGTCCGGAAGCCGTCGTCGAGCGTGGCGGCCACGGCGGCCTCCACCGCGTCGGCCGCATCCGCACGGCCCAGCGACCAGCGCAGGAGCATCGCGGCGGAGAGGACCGTCCCGACCGGGTTCGCCACGTCCTGCCCGGCGATGTCCGGCGCCGAGCCGTGGATCGGTTCGTAGAGGCCGTGCAGGCCGTGTGCCGTCCGCCGCGCCCCGATCGACGCCGACGGGAGCATCCCCAGGCTCCCGGCCAGCACCGACGCCTCGTCGGACAGGATGTCGCCGAAGAGGTTCTCGGTGACGAGCACGTCGAACGAGGCCGGCCTCGTGACGATCTGCATCGCGCAGGAATCGACCAGCCGGTCCTCGAGCGCGACGTCGGGGTACTCCGCGGCGATCTCGTGCACGACCGTGCGCCAGAGGCGGGACGTCGCGAGCACGTTCGCCTTGTCCACGGAGGTGAGGCGGCGCCGGCGGCCGCGCGCCAGGTCGAAGGCGAGGCGCGCCACGCGGGCGACCTCGGGCTCGGAGTACGGCAGCAGGTCGCTGGCGGCCCGGGCGCCGGCCGCGCCGGCGGCTTCCGAGCGCGCGCCGAAGTAGAGGCCACCCGTCAGCTCCCGGACGATGAGCATGTCCACGCCATCGAGCAGCTCCGGGCGGAGCGGCGAGGCCGGCACCAGCGCCGCGTGAACGCTCACCGGGCGCAGGTTCGCGAACAGGCCCAGGCCGCCGCGCATGGCGAAGAGCGCCTGCTCGGGGCGGACCGACGACGTCGGGTCGTCCCACGCCGGGCCGCCCACGGCGCCCAGGAGGATCGCGTCGCTCGCGGCGCACGCGGCGAGGTCCTCGTCGCGGATCGCGACCCCGTACGCGTCGATCCCGGCACCGCCGACGACGAGGTCCGTCCACGCGACGTCGAAGCCGAGGCGGGCGCCGGTGGCCGCCAGCACCCGCCGTGCCGCGGCGACGACGTCCGGGCCGACGCCGTCGCCCGGGATCGCGGCGACGCGGTAGGTGGGCGAGCCCGGAAGGCCGCCCTCCGCGGTCACGGCAGGCGCTCCGCCGGCCGCCGCATCGGGATCACCGTGCCGTCGCGCTCCGCGGCGCGGAGCTTGTTGGCCGCCAGGACGTACGCCTCCAGCGAGGCCTCGATGATGTTCGTCGAGAGGCCGTGGCCGGTCACGACGTGGGCCTCCGGCCCCTCGTCGATCGAGCGCCGGCAGCGGATGAAGACGCGCCCCTGCGCATCCTCGCCCTCGGTGACGGCCTTGATCTCGTACTCCTCGAGCGTCGGCTCCCAGCCCAGCACGGGCCGGATCGCGTCGTCGACGGCGCGGTAGAGCGCGTTGACGGGCCCGTTGCCGGTCTCCGCGCCGGCGCGCTCCACGCCGTCGAGGATCACGCGGACGCTCCCCGTGGAGCGGCCGCCGTGCGACGACGTGACGCTCCAGCCTTCGAGGACGATGGAAGCCGGGATGTCGTCCGAGCGCTGCTGGACCAGCGCCAGGAGGTCCGCGTCGGTGACCTCCTTCTTGACGTCGGCCAGCGCGATCGCCTCGCGGTAGATGAGGTCGAGAGCGTCGCCCGACACCTCGTGGCCCAGGTCGTGGAGCTTCTTCTGGAGCCCCTTGCGGCCCGAGAGCTTGCCGATCGTGAGCTGGCTGCCGGCGAGGCCCACCGACTGGGGCGTCATGATCTCGTAGGTCAGCGGGTTCTTGATGACGCCGTCCTGGTGGATCCCGCTCTCGTGGGCGAACGCGTTCGCCCCGACGACGGCCTTGTTGGGCTGGATCGCGAAGCCGGTGAGGTGGCTCACGAGCCGGCTGGCCGCCGAGATCTGCTCGGTCTGGACGCGGCTGGCGAGCTGGGGGAACTGGGTCGGCCGCGTGCGAAGGGCCATCACCACTTCCTCGAGCGAGGCGTTGCCGGCCCGCTCGCCGAGGCCGTTGATCGTCACCTCCACCTGGCGCGCGCCGGCCTGCACGGCGGCGAGCGTGTTGGCGGTGGCGAGGCCCAGGTCGTTGTGGCAGTGGACCGAGACCGTGGCGTCGCGCCCGACGAGGCCGTAGACCCGCTCCACGAGCGAGCCGAACTCGGCGGGGATCGCGTAGCCGACGGTGTCGGGGATGTTGACCGTCGACGCGCCGGCGGCGACGACCGCGCCGTAGACCTGGAGCAGGAACTCCGGGTCGGTGCGGGACGCATCCTCGGCGGAGAACTCGATTTCGGCGTCGCGGCCCAGGTGCTCCCGCCCGTAGCGGACCCAGCGAATCGCCTCGGCGAGCGCCTCCTCGCGGGAGAGCTTGAGCTTGTGCTTGAGGTGGATGTCGGAGGTCGCGATGAAGACGTGGAGGTGGGGTCGCTCGGCGACCTTGATCGCCTCGATCGCGCGCTGCGGATCGCCGTCGCGACAGCGCGCCAGCGCCGCGACGGCGACGCCCTTGGCCTCCTTCGCGATCTGGTGGACCGCCTCCCAGTCGCCGGGCGATGCGGCCGGGAAGCCGGCCTCGATGACGTCGACCTTGAGGCGGACGAGCTGGCGGGCGACCTCCAGCTTCTCGGCGGCGGTCAGGCCGGCGCCGGGCGCCTGCTCCCCGTCGCGGAGGGTGGTGTCGAAGATGCGGACGGAGCCCGCGGGGACGAACGGGCCGGCGGGTACGGGAACCGGCGACATGTCAGTGAGCCTTTCCTGTGCTGCTCGAGGCGGCGGCCTGGGCCTGGCCGGCGCGTACGGTGACGGGATCGAGGAACGGCATCGCGGCGCGCAGGTGGGCACCGACCTGCTCGATCTGGTGGTCGCGGTCCTGGGCCCGCAGGCGCTCGAACTCGGGGCGCCCGGCGTCGTTCTCGGCGATCCAGCGGGCGGCGAACGTGCCGTCCTGGATATCGGCGAGGACGGCGCGCATCGTGGTCCGGACGTGGTCGTCGATGATCCGGGGCCCAGACACGTAGTCGCCGTACTCGGCGGTGTCGCTGACGCTGAAACGCATGAAGTTGAGGCCGCCGCGGTACATGAGGTCCACGATCAGCTTCAGCTCGTGCATCGTCTCGAAATAGGCGAGCTCGGGCTGGTAGCCGGCCTCGACCAGCGTCTCGAAGGCCATCTTCACGAGGGCCGCCGTGCCGCCGCAGAGGACGCTCTGCTCCCCGAAGAGGTCGGTCTCGGTCTCCTCGGCGAACGTCGTCTCCAGCACGCCGGCGCGGGTGTTGCCGATGCCCCGGGCGTAGGCCAGGACCCGGGCCCGGGCGGTCCCGGTGGCATCCTGGTGGACGGCGAACAGGGCCGGCACGCCGCCGCCGCTCTCGTAAACCGAGCGGACGAGGTGGCCGGGGCCCTTCGGGGCGACCATCCCGACGTCGACGCCCTCGGGCGGGGCGATCCGCCCGAAGCGAATGTTGAAGCCGTGGGCGAACAGGACCAGCGCACCGGGCCGCAGGTTCGGGGCGATGTCGGCATCCCAGGCGGCCTTCTGGGCCGTGTCGGGGATCGCGATCATCACGACGTCGGCGCGGGCGACCGCCTCGCCGGTG
This sequence comes from uncultured Chloroflexia bacterium, assembly GCA_963725875.1. GTDB lineage: Bacteria > Chloroflexota > Limnocylindria > Limnocylindrales > CSP1-4 > CTSoil-043. The sequence continues at coordinate 230,181 of CAVRZZ010000006.1, forward strand.
TCGAACACGGGCAGGCCGGCCTCCTCGACGATCGAGCGGCTCTTCGAGGCGGGCGGCAGCCCGACGACCACGCGGACGCCCGACTCGTGCAGGTTCAGCGCGTGCGCGTGGCCCTGGCTGCCGAACCCGATGATCGCGACGGTCTGCCCGGCGAGCGCCGCCGGATCCGCGTCCTTGTCGTAGTACATCCTCGCCGTCATCGCTTCGTGGCCTCCTCGATCGACTGCGCGCCCCGCGACATGACGACGGTCCCGGTCCGCACCAGCTCCTTGATCCCGTAGCCGCGGAGGAGCGCGATCAGCGCGTCCACCTCGGACTCCGTCCCCGTCGTCTCCACGATCACCGATTCCGGCGCCATGTCCACGATGCGGGCCTTGTACATCTCCACGATGGAGATCAGCTCGCCGCGCGTGCGGTCCGTCGCCCGGACCTTCACGAGGGCCAGCTCGTGCTGGACGGTCGGCTCGTCGGTGACGTCCTGGACCTTGAGCACGTCGATGACCTTGTAGAGCTGCTTGGTGGCCTGCTCCACCAGGACGTCGTCGGCGCGCAGGGTGATCGTCATCCGGCTGATGTCGGGGTCGTCCAGGTGGCTGACGGCGAGCGACTCGATGTTGAAGTTGCGGGCGCGCATCAGGCTCGCGACGCGGTTGAGCACGCCGGGCCGGTTGTTCACGATGGCGACGAGGACGTGGCGACGCTGCTCCCCGGTGCCGGGCAGCGCGCGCGGCGGCGGCGCGGAGTGCGCCGGGGTCTTGGCGGATCCGTCCGGGCTCATTCGTCGGCGCCTCCCCAGGTCTCGATGAGGTCGGAGAGTCCCTTGCCGGCCGGCATGATCGGAAAGACGTTCTGCTCCTCGGCGATCTCGAACCAGACCAGGGCGGGGCCGTCGACCGTGTTGGCGGCCTCGATCGCCGGGCGCACCTCGTCGGGCGTCCGGACCTTCCACGCCGGGAAGCCGTAGGCGTCGGCCAGCTTGAGGTAGTCCGGCCCGAACATGTTGGAGGAGTGGTAGTTGCCCGAGTAAAAGATCTCCTGCCACTGCCGGATCATGCCGAGCTTGTGATTGTCGAGGAGGGCGATCCGGACCGGGATGCGATCCTGGACCAGGGTCGCGAGCTCCTGGATCGTCATCTGGAACCCGCCGTCGCCGCAGACCGCCCAGGTCGACTTGTCGGGCCGGCCGAGGGCCGCGCCCATCGCCGCCGGCACCGCGAAGCCCATCGTCCCGAGGCCGCCGGAGGACAGGTGGCTGTGGGGCCGCCGGTAGCCTCCGTAACGGGCCACCCACATCTGGTTCTGGCCGACGTCCGCCACCAGCGTCGCGTCGTGCCCGGTGACCTCGCCGATCTGGGTGATGACGAAGTCCGCCGACAGGAGCCCGTCGCGCCAGGCGCCGGAGCCGTGCCAGCTGACCCCCTCCGACTCCCGCCGCCACTCGGCGAGCTGGGCCAGGTAGGCCGCGCGGTCCGCGTCGTGGACCTGGTGGACGAGTGGAAGCAGGCCGCCCAGGACGCGCTTGGCGTCGCCGACCACGGGCACGTCGACGGCCACGTTCTTGCCGATCTCGGCCGGGTCGATGTCGACGTGGACGATGCGCGCATAGGGAGCGTACGTGCGCACGTTGCCCGTCACCCGGTCGTCGAAGCGCATGCCGACGGCGACCAGAAGGTCGGCCGCCTGGATCGCCCGGTTGACGTGCTTCCAGCCGTGCATGCCCATGTAGCCGTAGGCCAGGGGGTGCGTCTCGTCGATGGCCCCGATCCCGAGGAGCGTCCAGGCGACCGGGACCTGGGTCTTCTCGGCGAGGAGGCGGAGCTCCTCGGTCGCGCCGGCGATCAGGATCCCGTGACCGGCCAGGATGACCGGCCGCTTCGCCTTGGCGATCTCGGCGGCGATCAGCTTGAGCTGGCGGGGATGGCCGCCCAGCGTCGGGCGGAAGCCCGGCAGGCCGGCGACGACCTCCTCGTCCGTCGGGTGCGGCGCGTCGGTCTCCTGCTGGAGGGCGTCCTTCGTGATGTCGATGTGGACCGGGCCCGGCCGACCCGTCCGGGCGATGTAGAACGCCTCGGCGAGGACGCGGGGGAGGTCGTCGGCGTCCCGGACGAGGTAGTTGTGCTTGGTCATCGGCAGGGTGATGCCGGTGATGTCGACCTCCTGGAAGGCGTCCTTGCCGAGGAGGGCGGCCGGGACGTTGCCGGTGATCGCGACGATCGGCACCGAGTCGAGCTGGGCGGTGGCAATCCCGGTGACGAGGTTCGTCGCGGCCGGGCCGGACGTGCCCAGGCAGACGCCCACCTTTCCGGTGGCCCGGGCATAGCCGTCCGCCGCGTGCGCCGCACCCTGCTCGTGGCGCACGAGGACGTGACGCAGGTCGGGATGGTCACCCAGCACGTCGTAGAGCGGCAGGATGACGCCGCCCGGGTAGCCGAACAGGACGTCGACGCCCTGGCGGAGGATCGCCTCGACCACCACGTCGGCCCCGATGCGCGCGCGACCCTGGCGGCGCTCGGCGGCCTCCTGGCGGGTGCGGGCCCCCTCGTGGAGCATGTCGTGCCGGGCCTTCTCCACGGCCTCGGCGGCGGCGGTCCCGGCGCCCGGCACGTGGCTCCTGCGGGTCGCACGCGCGGGGCCTGCCGCCGGGGGAGCGGCGCTGCCTTTCGCCTGGCTGCCCTTCGCCGAGTCGCCCTTGGCCGGGCCGCCCGTTGCCGCGTCCGCGCCCGGGGGACTCGAGGCCCCGTCGCCCTTCGTCATCGCCATCGCCTCAGGTGACCTCCCTGGTCGTGTCCGACGCCGTCCGGTCGTCGTCGCGCACGCCATTCATGCAAAAGCCCCCGCCGGTTTCCCGGCGAGGGCCCTGGTGTTCCGTTCGTTCGTCGCGCCTAGCGCTCCGTCCGCCGTTCCCCAGGCTCCTGCCGGGAGCCGTCAATAAGGCCCAGAAGGCCCAGAAGGGAGAGGAGAATGGACCGCAGGGATACAGGGGTGTCGGGCTCGAGCTCCTCGAGGGGGACGTTCACGCGACGGCCATCGCTCGTCACGACGACGGCGACGGGGCGGCGGTCCTGCCCGTTCGTGAAGCGCATCCTGGCGGCTCCTGCGCGCGTCGCCGCGGCTGCGACGAGTGCGGGGAGTGTAGCAGGGATCGAGGTTCCGTCAAACGCCGGACCCTGGGAAGGTCATGTCCCCGACATCGGACGATCATCGGGGCGCGCACGCCGCGGGCGCGGGATCGTCCGGGCCGGGGGTCGTCCGGCACTGAACCGCGTGGGCGTTCCGGCTGTAGGGTCGTGCGATGAGGTTCCTGGCGGCCATGCGAGCGGGCGACCGGCGGCGGTGGGTCCCGCGCCCGGGGCTCCGGCGGCCGTGGGTCGCGCGTCCGGCAGGCCCGGCGCGGGCGGAGCTGATCGGCCAGGCGGCAGTGCGCGGCCGTGCACACGTGGCCGGCCGGGCGCTCGTGACCGGCCCGGCGGCGGCACCCGGCTTCGCGCTGGCGCTCGGCCTCGCGCTGGCGCTGACGGTCGTCGCCTGCGGCGCCCCCGGCCCGATCCCCTCGGTCGCGCGACTGCCGGACGCCCGGACCGTGGCGGCCGCCATCACGGAGGACGGCCTGCGGGGCCGCCTCGAGGAGCTGGCCGCCGCCACCGAGGGCTCCGACCAGTACCGCGCGGTCGGCAGCGTCGCGTACGACCGCGCCGCGACCCTCGTGGAGCAGGAGCTGCGGGCGGCCGGCTGGACCGTCACCAGCGATGCGTACGACGGCGCGGCGTTCGTCGACGAGGGTGACTCTTCCCTCGCGGTTGCCGGTCGCACCTTCGGGACCGACGACCTCCGGCCGCTGATCTTCGCCCCGCCGGGCGACGTCGAGGGCCCGGTCGTCCCGATCGACCTGGTCGCGCCGGCTCGCCTCCCGGCCCCGGGCGCCACCGATCCCGGGGGCAAGGGCTGCGCCGTCACGCACTACGGCGACCTTCCCGAGAACGCGATCGTCGTCGTGCGCTCCGGGGACTGCCTGCGGCGCGACCAGGTCGTCGCCGCCCAGCAGGCGGGCGCGGCCGCCTTCGTCGCCGTCTACCCGGCGGCCCCGGCCGGCCTCGTCTACCGCCCGACGCTCATCGAGCCGCGCTTCCTCGAGATCCCCGCCGCCGGGGTCTCGCGTGCCGCGCTGGACGCCCTCGTCGAGGCGGCGGCGGCCGGCGGGACGGCTCGCCTCGTCACGCGTGCCCGCACCGTCTCGGCCCCGACGCGCTCGGTGATCGCGGAGCTCCCGGGAAGCCAGGCTGGGCCGGTGATCATGCTGGGAGCCCACCTCGACTCGGTGCTCGACGGACCGGGCATCAACGACGACGGCTCCGGCGTCGCGGCCTTGCTGGAGATTGCCCGGGCCCTCGGAGGGACACGTCCCCGGGCGACGATTCGCATGGCCTTCTGGAGCGGCGAGGAGCTCGGCCTCCACGGTTCAGTCCGGTACGCGACGGCCCTCTCGGCGGAGAGCGCGCGAGCGATCCTCGTGTACGCCAACGTGGACATGATCGCCTCGCCGAACGGGTTCGCCGGGGTCTACGACGAGGCGGGGGCGCCGGCCGGCTCTGCCGTGGCGCACGAGCTGCTGGCCGCGGCGGTGGAGCGCGCCGGGGGCACCCCGGTCGGCGTCGATCTTGGCGGCGGGTCCGACCACTACGGGTTCGACGAGGCCGGCGTCGCCACGGCGGGGGTCTTCTCGGGAGCGTCGGACCCGGTCTCCGACGAGCAGGCTGCAGCCTCGGGCGCCGTCGCCGGCCGGCCGGGCGACTCCTGCTACCACCAGCCGTGCGACGACGTCGCGAACGCGAACGTGCGCCTCGCCCGGGTGCTGGCGGCCGGCCTCGCCGACTTCGCCGTGCGCGTCGCCAACAACCCGGAGCTGCTCCGCCATTGACCCGGGCTCGGCCGCTCCGGGGCCGCCCGCCGACGAGCCCGCGCTCGGCAGGCACCCATCCGTGCTGCTTCCGGATGGTGCCCGTGCCGCCGACCGCGTGCGCTATCCTCCGACGATGCCGCGACTCCACCCGAACCCGCCACGCCTGGTCACCGTCGGGATCGCCGTGGCGCTCCTCGTCGTCGGCACCGTCCTGGCCCTGCCCATCCCGGCTGCCGTCGGCCTGCTCGACCCGCTCACTGCGATCGTGGCCCCCTTCGGGCTGGCGCTCGACACGGCGCTCGGCTACCTCTGCCTCTTCGCCGGCAACGCGCTGCTGATCGCCGGCTCGCTGCTTCCCGGGATCTGACCGATGAGCCGCACGAACTTCGCCCCGACCACCCTGACGATCATCATCGCCCTGGTCCTCGTTCTCGTCGGGCTGCTCTGCACGTACGGGCCGCTCCTCACCGATACCATCGGCGTGGTGGCGTTCGTCGCAGCGGGCGTGCTGCTGTTGCTCGGGATGGTGTTCCGCCGGATCTGACCGCCGGGGCTGGCCGGCGACGGCCGGGAGCCACCCCGGCCCGCGAGCGTGGCGCGCGCGCGGCCTCTGCTACCCTTCGGCTTCCGATCGATCGCCCGCACCCGGAGCCGCCGCACCGTGCCCGACACCAGCCCCGTGACGCCCGCCGCCCACCCCCGCACCCTCGTCGAGAAGATCTGGGACGACCACGTCGTGACCCAGGACGAGGGCTCGCCCGCCGTCCTCGCCATCGACCTCCACCTGGTCCACGAGGTCACCTCGCCCCAGGCGTTCACGAGCCTGCGCGCCCGCGGCGTCCCGGTCCGGCGCCCGGAGCGGACCGTCGCGACCGCGGACCACTCCACCCCGACCGCCCCGCGCGGCCTCCCGATCCTCGACCAGATGGCGGCGACGCAGGTGAAGCAGCTCGAGACGAACTGCGCGGACTTCGGCATCCCGATCCACGCCTACGGCTCCGAGACACAGGGGATCGTCCACGTGATCGGGCCCGAGCTCGGGCTCACCCAGCCCGGCATGACGATCGTCTGCGGCGACAGCCACACGGCGACCCACGGCGCGTTCGGGGCGCTGGCCTTCGGGATCGGGACGAGCGAGGTCGAGATGGTCCTCGCCACGCAGACGCTCCTCCAGCGACGGCCGAAGACCTACGAGGTCCGGGTCGACGGGCGGCTCCGGCCCGGCGTCGGGGCCAAGGACGTCATCCTCGCCCTCATCGCCCGGATCGGGATCAGCGGGGGCACCGGCCACGTCTTCGAGTACCGGGGCGAGGCGATCCGCGCGCTCTCGATGGAGCAGCGGATGACGATCTGCAACATGAGCATCGAGGGCGGCGCGCGGGCCGGCCTCGTCGCCCCCGACGACACCACCTTCGCGTACGTCCACGGCCGCCGGCACGCGCCGCAGGCCGCCGCCTGGGACGCCGCGGTTGCGCGCTGGAGAACGCTCCCCACGGACGACGGCGCCGCCTTCGACACCTCGATTGCGCTCGACGCGAACACCCTCGAGCCGATGATCACCTGGGGCACCAACCCGGGGATGGGGATCCCGGTCACGGGGCGCGTCCCGCGCCCCGAGGACGCCGCCGATCCCTCCGCCCGGCGCGCCTTCGAGCGTGCCCTCGAGTACATGGGCCTCCGGGCTGGCCAGCCGATCGCCGGCCAGCCGGTCGAGGTCGTCTTCATCGGCAGCTGCACGAACTCGCGGATCAGCGACCTGCGACTCGCCGCCTCCGCGCTCCAGGGCCGCCATGCGGCGGATGGCGTGCGCCTGATGGTCGTCCCCGGAAGCCAGCAGGTGAAGGCCCAGGCGGAGCGGGAGGGCCTCCACGAGATCTTCCGCGCCGCCGGCGCCGAGTGGCGCGAGTCGGGCTGCTCGATGTGCATCGCCATGAACGGCGACCAGCTCTCGCCCGGTCAGTACGCCGTCAGCACGAGCAACCGCAACTTCGAGGGACGCCAGGGGAAGGGCGGACGGACGCTGCTGGCGTCGCCGCTGACCGCGGCTGCGACCGCGATCGCCGGGGTCGTCACCGACCCGCGCACGCTCCCCGGGATCGAGCAGCCGGCGACCGTCGGCGGAGGGTACTGAGCCGTGGCCGAGCCGTTCCGCCAATTCACCAGCAAGGTCGTCCCGCTTCCCGCGGAGAACGTGGACACGGACCAGGTGGTCCCGGCACGCTACCTCAAGATCACCGACAAGGCCGACCTCGCGGACGCGCTCTTCCACGACTGGCGGTTCGAGGACGACGGGAGCCTCAAGGACCCGCCGTTCGTCCTCGACCGACCGGGGATGGCCGGCCGCCAGATCCTCCTCGTCGGCGACAACTTCGGGACCGGTTCCTCGCGCGAGCACGCGCCCTGGGCGCTGACCGCGTGGGGGATCCGGTCCGTCTTCTCGACGAGCTTCGCCGACATCTTCCGCAACAACGCGCTCAAGAACGGCGTGCTGCCGATCGTCGTGGACCCGGCGACGCACGCCCGGCTCTTCGAGCTGGTCGCCGCGGACCCGGACGCCCGCCTGACGGTCGACCTGGCCGAGCAGGGCGTCCTCCTGCCGGACGGGAGCACGCTCGACTTCGAGATCGATCCTTTCGCGAAGCGGATGCTCCTCGCGGGCACGGACGAGATCGGCTACGTCCTGGACAAGCTTCCCGCGATCGAGGCCTGGGAGGCCGGCCACCCGGCGCGGGTCGACACGCGCCTCGGGACGCCGCTCGCCGCCGGCTGACACGGCGGCTCGGGCCGACTCGAGGCCCGAGGCCGCGCCGCCGCTCGGGGCCCGAGGTCGCGCCGCCACTCGGGGCCCGAGGTCGCGGGCGCGCGTGCGTCGGGTCGCCGACCGCGATTCACCTGGTGAGATTGATTCACAACCTCGAGATGCAACGGGACGACGGACGCGCGGATGGGCTGACCGGCGGGCGCTGATCGGCGGGTGCGGGCAGGCTGACCGGGCGCGCGCCGACCGGCCGTCGCGCCTGCCGGATTGGGCCGTCGGACCCGTGCGGCGGCACCGGCGCCGGAGCCACCATGGGTCGATGATCGATGCCGAGCCGCCGGTCCCGCCCGTCGTCCACATCCGCCCGGAGCGCGCCGGGGACCCGACCGACGTCGCGGCCGTCCGGGCCGTCCACCTGGCGGCGTTCCCGACCGACGCCGAGGCGAAGCTGATCGACGCCCTGCGCGCCTCCGGCGAGTACGTCGCCGGGTGGTCGCTCGTCGCGGAGGTGGAGAGCGAGGTTGTCGGCCACTGCCTCCTCACTGGCGCCACGCTGGAGCGCCCGGACGGGTCCCGCGTCACGGGCCGGGTGATGGCCCTGGGACCGATCGCCGTCGTGCCGGCCTGGCAAGGGCGGCGCATCGGGGCGAAGCTCATGCACGCGGCGCTGGAGCGCTGCGTCGGCCAGGGCGTCGCGGCGGTCGTGCTCCTGGGTCACCCGACGTACTACCCGCGGTTCGGCTTCGGGCCCGCGAGGACCCAGGGCCTCCGGCCGCCCGAGCCATGGCCGGATGGGGCATGGATGGCCTGCCGGCTCGCGGCCTGGACGCCCGCCGACGTCGGCGTCGTCCATTACGCCGCGCCGTTCATGGAGATCGGCTAGCGGCGACGCCTCGTTCGCCCCCCCCGGCGCACGGCTATTCGCACACGAGGGGCGGCGCGCACAACGGGAGCAGGTCCGAGACGACGCGGACCGCGCCTGCCTTCGTCCTCTCGACCTCAACGTAGCTGTCGGGGACGGTGCGCCCGTCGACCGGGGCAAACGTGAACACGACCACGCCACGAGCCGGCTCAAGGGGCGGACATGGAGCCTCGTTGCGCTCCCGGGCCTCGGCCTGCTGGTCGGGCGGGAGTCCGCTGATGTACTCCTCGGCGACGTCCGGCTGGCAGCGAGGCCCGTGCTCGAACCTCATCCCGGCGAGCGACGGCAGCCCGGGGGGGAGCGCGCCCGTCGCGACGAGCGCCGCTTCGCCACAGCCGAGTGCGTCCGCCGGTGGCGTCTCCCACTCGGCGGGGACGCAGACGAGCGGAACCCCGCCGATCGCGGTCGGTGTCGGCGTGGGAAGCAGCCCGCAGGCGGCGACGAGCAGTGCTGTCGCCGCGGCAGCAGGGAGGGTGCCCAGGCGCCGCCATCTCATCGTCAGTGCAGCGTACCGCCGGAGGTGCCGCGACGGAACCGTTCGGCGAGCCAGACGGCGAGAAGCCCGCCGAGCGCTGCCGAGAGCACGAGCCAGGCGCCGATTCGCCACGGCTCGATCTGCGCCGCGGGCGGAGCCGCGTCCGTCGTTGACGTGCTCGGAGCGGCCGTCCGTGAGACGCCCGCCACGACGAAGGTGCTGCGGCAGATCGTCACGGCCTCGGCCGGGCTCGGTGCCACGCCGGCCTCGCCGGTCGCCGTGCAGCCGGCCGCCGCCGGGTCGTCGAAGTGGCCGGTGATTGACACCCAGTGGCCCTGGTGCTTCGCCTGCACGTCCCCCAGCGCCGGCGGCACGGCCAGCGCCACGAAGGGCCCCTCTCCGGGCCGCACGGTCGACGTCCGTGCGACGAAGAGGCTACCGGCCGTCCGGAACCAGCCCGGTTCCAGGCCGTAGGTGTAGGTCCAGCCCACATCGCCCGGATCGCGCACGAACGCAACCAGATGCAGTGTTCGGCTGCCGTGGCAGGCGAGCCCCGTTTCGGACACGACCATCGGCGCCGTGTCGTACTTCGACACCACCGGCCCGGCGGAGTCGCCGGCCAGGATCTCGAGGTCGTACAGCGTGACCTCGCTTCCGGCGTGGCAGGGTGTGGTCGCCGCTGCGGCGAGCTGGGACGGCAGGGCCGGCAGCAAGAGGCCGCCCACGAACAGGAGCGGGACCATCGCCCGCAGAGCCTGGCGGCACCGCTTCATCGACGTTCCCTCCGGCCCCGCCGGGGCCGTGCGATGCGTGGCCGCGCTCGGCGGCGTTCGCGAGCAGGCGCGAGCACCCATGAGACGGTCGACGCGCGTCGTTGTTGCGAAGGTGCCTGCTCCCCCGGCGCCCGGCGCCTACAGCAGTGCCGGGCGCTCGAAGGGCTTCCCCAACAGGTGCTGGTCGAGGAAGGCGAGGACCGTCGCGTACCAGATCCGGGCGTTCTGCGGCTTCAGGATCCAGTGGTTCTCGTCGGGGAAGTAGAGGAACGTCGCGGGGACCCCGTGGCGGCGCAGGTCGGTCCAGAGCCGCAGCGCCTCGCTGACCGGGACGCGGAAGTCCTGCTCGCCGTGGATGACGAGCATCGGCGTCCGAATCGAGGCCAGGTGATCGAAGGGCGACTGGCGGATGTATGGCTCCGGCTCGCGATACGGGTCGCCCATCTCGAACTCCCAGAAGGCGCCCGTGTCGGTCGTGCCGTGGAAGCCGCGGAGCTCCCACAGGCTGGCGTGGGTGATGATGGCTCGATAGCGGTCCGTGTGGCCGGCGACCCAGTTCGCCATGTAGCCGCCGTACGAGCCGCCCATGAGGGCGGTCCGCGAAGCGTCCAGGTCCGGCCGCTCGTCGAGCGCCGCGTCGACGGCCGCGGTCACGTCCTCGTAGGGCGCGCCGCCCCAGTCGTTCCAGCCGCGAGCAACCATGGCCTGGCCGTACCCGGTGGACAGCGCCGGGTCCGGCATGAGGACTGCGTACCCGCGGGCCGCGAGCACATGCGGGTTCCAGCGCCAGTGCCAGCTGCTCCAGGATCCGAGCGGGCCGCCGTGGACCCAGACGACCAGCGGCGCCTTCGCACCTGCGGCGGCCCCGGCCGGCCGGACCAGCCAGCTCCCGATGGCGGTGCCGTCCGCCGCGCGGGCCGTCAGCCGCTCCACGATGCCCGGCGCGGTGACCCCGTGCTCGTCGATTCCGCTGGGAAGCCCATCCGGCACCTGGTCCGCCATCCGTGCGTCCAGGCGCACGATGCGTGGCGGCGAACCGATGGTCGAGCAAAGGGCGAACAGGGCGTCTCCGTCCGGCGCCGGGCAGAGGTCGCCCAGGGCGCCGGCGACCGACAGCCGGGTGACCCGCCCGTCGGCGAGGTCGAACCGGAACGCGGGGTGGTGGCCGTCGTCGTCGGCCGTGAAGAAAACCGCTGCGCCGTCGGACGCCCAGGTCGGGCTTTCCGGCCAGCGGTCGAGGTCGGCGGCCAGCGTCCGCTGCACACCGGTCGCGAGGTCGATGAGCACCAGCGAAACGCTGCTCGCCTCGTCCGGGCTCCCGAACGTGACGCGGATCGCAGCTACGGACCGCCCGTCCGGCGAGACCGCCGGGGCGTCGTACCGGGCATCGCCGGGCGTCAGGACGCGCGCGTCGCCGGTCGCCAGGTCGAAGAGGACCAAATCCTCGCGGATCGCGGGGAGCGCCGAGGCGTCGTTCCGTGCCGCGACGAGGAACGCCCCGTCCGGCGCAAGCGCCATCCCCGTCTCCTCGAAGGTCAGCGTCTCGACGTCGGGCTGGACGTCGCGCGGTGCAGGGAGCGGCGCCTCCGGGACGGCGTCGAGCGTGGCGACGAAGAGGCGGCGGCGGCGGGGCGCCAGCCAGTGGTCCCAGTGGCGGATCGGGTAGTCGTCCTCGAAGAGGAGCGCGCCGACCCCGGCCTCCGTGCGCGCCGTGCCCCGCTCGGCGTCCGCGGCGAAGTCGGCGGCACCCGGGAACATGCCGGCGCCGAACGCAACGACCGGCGCGCTGCGGGCAGCCACGACCCCGTCGACCCCGCCCTCCGGCGCCGCGAGCAGGCGGGCCTCGCCGCCGTCGGGCGGGAGGAGCCACAAGGCCTGGGTCTTCTTCTCGGGATCCGGCTTCGTGTCCGGGTCCGGCCGGCTCGACGTGAAGAGCAGTGAGCCGTCGGGGAGAAATGCCGCCCCGCCGGCCTCACCGGCCGCCGATCGCGTGAGCCGCCGCGGCGGCGCGGTCCCGTCCGGGTCCACCTGCCAGAGCGCCGAGCGCATCTTCTTGCCCTCGGGGTCGGGGCCGCCGACGGCGACCACCAGCCGCCGCCCATCCGGCGAGAGCCGAAGCCCGGACAGGCGCGGCAGCTCCATGAAGCGCTCGAAGTCGAAGTCGGCCATGGTCCTCTCGAATCCCCGCTGAAGCGCGACCGCCCGGCTGGCGCCGGAACCGGCCGATGGATGCCCGGACGCCGACCGGGCGCGTGGACTACCTCACCGCTGCCCGCGCGTCGCGGACCCAGCCGAGGAAGCGGCGCGTCCGCTCCGCGATCTCCGCGCGGTCCCGCCGGGCGATCACGTCCGCGGGGTAGAGGTGCCCGGCGACGCCGAGCGCCGCCGCGCCGGCCGCGATCCAGGCCCGCGTCGCCGCCTCGGTCGCGAGGACGTTCGTCGGCATCACCTTCGAGCCCGGGCTCGGCGCCAGGAAGTTGCGCACGAAGGCAGGGCCGTCGTAGGCCGCGGCCGGGAAGAGCTTGACGATCTCGCAGCCCAGCTCCTCGGCGGCGGCGATCTCCGTCGCGGTCCCGCAGCCGGGGATGTATGCGACCCGGCGGCGGTTGCAGAGCCGGGCCACCTCCTCGCCGTACGACTGGCCGACGACGAAGCGGGCCCCGGCAGCGATGAAGAGGGCGGCCGTCGGCGCGTCGATGATCGTCCCTGCGCCCAGGATCACGTCGGGCAGCTCGGCCCGAACGCGGCGCGACAGCTCGACGAAGATCGCGTGGGCGTCATCACCGCGATTGGTGAACTCGATGACCCGCGAGCCGCCCGCGGCGCAGCCGGCGACCATGTCGAAGGCGGTCCCAGCATCGGAGGCCGTGAACGTGGGCACGGCGCCGTCGTCGAGAATCGTGCGCAGGACCGTGAGGCGATCGGGGGCGGGCATGGGAGGGGCGGCTCCTCGGGCGGCGGGTTGGGCGGCGGGTTGGGCCACGGGCCGGAGTACGGCGTCCGCGGCCATGGTGCCGGAATTGGGCGTCTCGCGCACAATCCGCACGATGGACTTGCTGCCGATCAACACGATCGACCTCGTCGTCCTGGTCCTGGTGATCGTCGCGGCCGTGGCCGGCTTCCGGTCCGGCGCGATCCCCCAGGTGCTGGGGCTCATCGCCGCCGGCGTGGCGATCGCCCTCATCGTCGCGTTCGCGCCGCAGATCACGCTTGCCCTCGCCGGGATCGAGCAGCCGGCGCGCGCGCTCGTCGCCATCGGCGGCGCGTTCCTCGTCGTGGCCATGGCCCAGGCGATCGGGTCCGGGCTCGGCGCCACGGTCCGGAACCTTCTCGGGGGCGGCCTCGTCGGGGGCATCGACAGCGCGCTCGGGGCGCTCCTCGGCGCAGCCCAGGCGCTCCTGGTGACGTGGCTCATCGGCGGCCTGCTCGCCACGAGCAGCCTGCCGGTCGTGTCGGCGATGGCCCAGGAGTCGGGCGCCGTCCGCTGGCTGCTCGGCGTGCTCCCTCCGCCCGGCGAGGTGATCGGCGAGGTCGGGGCGATCATCGACGAGAGCGGGCTGCCACAGGTGTTCAGCGGCCTCGAGCCGCTGCCGGCGGCCCCGATCGATCTGCCGGCGGACGCCGAGACCACGGCGATCGCGGCCCGCGCGGTGGGCAGCACCGTCCGCGTGGAGGCCCAGGGGTGCGGTGTCTCGTTCACGGGCTCCGCGTTCTCCGTCGCGGACGGGTACTTCATCACGAACGCGCACGTCGTGGCGGGTTCCGAGCGGATCATGCTGCGCGGCGTGGCCTCATCCGGGCGCGGGACCGTCGTCCTGTTCGATCCCGATCTCGACGTGGCCGTGATCCGGGCGACCGACGTGCGCCTTCCCGCCCTCGTCCTGGCGCCGGAGGCTCCGGGAAGGGGCACCGTGGGCGCCACGCTGGGCTACCCGAACGGCGCCGGCCTGACCGTCCTGCCGGCCGCGGTGACGGCCCAGGTGCGAGCCCGCGGCCGGGACGTGTACGGCGAGGCCCCGGTCGTCCGCGACGTGCTCGAGCTGCGGGCGGCGATCGAGCCGGGCGCCAGCGGCGGCCCGCTGGTGCTCCCCAACGGGACGGTTGGCGGCGTGGTCTTCGCCGAATCGCGGACGGACGACGCGGTCGGCTACGCGCTCGACCCGACGGACGTCGCGGTGGCGGCCATGCCGGGGATCGGCGAGGTGGAGCCGATCGACACGGGGCCCTGCATCCGGTAGCCGAGGCGACCTCCACGGCCCACGGCACTCCCCGCGGCCCACGGCGCTCCCCGCGAGGCGCCGCCGCACGGCTCATTCCGAGGGACGGGCACAACGGCACGTGGCATACCCGGGGGCGGCTCCTACAATCGCGGTGGCCGTTCGGCAGAGGAACCTCAGATGGCCACGTGCGGGTCGTGCGGGGGTGCGAGCCCGGACGGGTTCCGCTTCTGCGGGATTTGCGGGACCCGCCTGTTCGACGACGCCGCTGACGGCGCGCTCGAGACCCGTCGGACCGTCACCCTCCTCTTCGCCGACGTCACCGGCTCCACGGAGCTCGGCGAGCGCATGGATCCCGAGGCCATGCGGCGCATGCTCGGCCGAACCTTCGCCGCTGCCCGGGAGCTCATCGAGCGCCACGGCGGGACGGTCGAGAAGTTCGTCGGCGACGCGGTCATGGCCGTCTTCGGTGTGCCAACCATCCACGAGGACGATGCCCTGCGTGCCGTTCGGGCCGCAGGCGACCTCGGCCGGGAGCTGGAGCGCATCAACGCGGAGACGGCGCGCGACCACGGGGTGCGCCTCCGGGTCCGCACCGGCATCAACACGGGTGAGGTCGTGGCGGGCGATCCGGCCGCTGGCAGCAGCTTCGTGACCGGCGACGCCGTGAACGTGGCGGCACGCCTCGAGCAGGCTGCGGTTCCCGGAGAGATCCTCCTCGGCGAGGCCACCTACCGGCTGGTCCGCGACGCAGTCGACGTCGAGGGGCCCTTCGAGCTCGACGTCAAGGGCAAGTCCGCGGCGGTGTCCGCCTACCGCCTGCGCCACGTGGACATGGACGCACCGGCGCGCCTGCGGCGGCTGGACGCCCCGCTGGTTGGGCGGGTTCGCGAGCTTCGGCTGCTGGGGCACGCCTTCGAGCGGGTCGTCTCCGACCGGGCCTGCCAGCTCTTCACCATCCTGGGCACGGCGGGCGTCGGGAAGAGCCGGCTCGTCGCCGCGTTCCTCGAGCAGCAGGCGGACGAAGCGACCGTGCTGAGCGGTCGCTGCCTGCCGTACGGCCAGAACATCACCTTCTGGCCGATCGCGGAGATCGTCCGCTCTGCCGCGGCCATCGCGGCCGACGACGCGCCCGAGGCTGCGCGGGCGAAGGTCCGCGCACTCCTCGACGGCGAGCCGGACGCCGACCTGGTGGCCGAGCGGATCGGCCAGGCGCTCGCCCTCGACGAGACTCACGCGCCGCTCGAGGAGACGTTCTGGGCGATCCGCCGGCTGCTGGAGGCGCTGGCCCGCGACCGCCCGCTCGTGGTGGTGATCGACGATCTCCATTGGGCTGCACCCACCCTGCTCGAGCTCGTCGAGCACGCCGTCGACTGGACGCGCGACTCGCCGATCCTCGTGCTCGCCATGGGCCGGCCAGAGCTGCTGGACACGCGTCCGGGCTGGGGCGGCGGAAAGCTCAACGCGACCACCATCCTGCTGGAGCCGCTGAGCGAGGTCGAAAGCGGCGAACTGGTCGACCAGGTCCTGGGCCCCGCGCCACCGGATCCCGCCATCCGCCGCCGGGTTGCCGATGCGTCGGAGGGCAACCCGCTCTTCGTCGAGGAGCTCGTGGCGATGCTCGTCGACGACGGCCTCCTGCGGCGCGTCGGCGACACCTGGGTCCCGGCGGGCGACCTGTCCCACATCGCGGTCCCGCCGACGGTCGCGGCGCTCATTGCGGCGCGGCTGGATCGCCTTGATGCCGGGGATCGCGCCATCCTGGAGCGGGCGTCGGTCGTCGGGCGGGTCTTCGAGCGGGCGGCGCTCGAGGAGCTCATGCGCGGCCCCGATCCGGCGAGCGCCGAGCGGAGCGTGCCGGCACCACCGCTCCACCTCGCCGCGCGCCTGGCCGACCTCGTCCACCGCGAGCTGATCCGGCCCGAGCGGTCGACGAGCCCCGGCGACGACGCATACCGCTTCCGCCACCTGCTCGTGCGCGATGCGGCGTACGACGGGCTCTCGAAGGACCGGCGCGCCGAGCTCCACCTGCGCTTCGCGACGTGGCTGGAGCGCAACGTCGGCGACCGCCTCGTCGAGATCCAGGAGATCGTCGGCTTCCACCTCGAGCAGGCCCATCGGTATCGTCACGAGATCGGGCCCGTCGGCGATGCCTACGGCGACGCGGCGGTGCGCGGCGCCACCCACCTCGGCGCCGCCGGGCGGCGGGCGTTGGCGCGGGGAGACCTTCCCGCCGCCGTCGGCCTCCTGGACCGCGCGGCGGCCCTCTTCCCCGACGGCGCGCCGGGGCGCGCTGGCGTCCTCGCCGCGCTCGGGTCGGCGCTGACCGAGCAGGGCGAGTTCGCGCGCGCCGCAGCGGTCTTCGCCGGCGCCACGGAGGCGGCCGCCGCGGCCGGGGACGCCGAGCAGGCGTCGCACACCTCCCTCACGCGCCTGCACCTCTTCTTCTTCACCGACCCGAACGGCGTCGCCGAGGCGACCCAGCGCGAGGTCGAGCGGCTGATCCCCCTCTTCACTGCGCGCGGCGACGAGCTGGGGCTGGCCAAGGCGCGGCGACGCCTCGCGATGGTCTACCGCACGCGCCGGGACATCCGGGGCATGGAGGCCGAGCTCGAGCGCGCGATTGCCCACGCCCGGGCGGCAGGCGACGGACGCGAGGAGGCGCGCAGCCTCGGCCTGCTGGCGACCGCGGCCTTCATAGGCCCGATCACGGCGACCGAGGGGATCGAGCGGTGCAACCGGATCCGGGCCGAAGCTGGAGGCAACTCCATCGTCGAGCGGGCCGTGCTGCTCGCAGTGGCGGGCCTCGAGGCGATGGGCGGCGCGTTCGTGGCCGCGCGCGGCCACCTCGACGAGCACGCACGCCTCTGCCGGGAGCTCGGGCTTCGCCTCGACGCCGCGGAGGGAGGAATCCAGCGCGGCTTCGTCGAGCTGCTTGCCGGGGACGCGGCCGCGGCGGGGGCGGCGCTGGCGGCGGCGGTGACGGACCTCCAGGCGATGGGCGAGCGGGCGAACCTCGCGATGGCTGCGGCGCTGCTCGGCGGCGCGCAGGGCGTGCTCGGCCGGCCCGACGACGCGCTCGCGGCGACACGCCTGGCGGAGGCGATGGCCGCCCCCGACGACCTGGGGGCGCAGGTCCTGTGGCGCATGGCCCGAACCGACGTCCTCGGCGCCGGGGCTTCCCTGGACGAGGCCCGGCGCCTGGCCGAGGAGGCGGTCCGCCTGGCCGGCCAGACGGACTCCCACGAGCTTCGGGGCCAGGCCCGGCGGGCGCTCGCCGACGTCGAGGATCGCCGCTCCGACCCGGCCGCAGCGCGGGCGGCGCGCGAGCAGGCGCTCCGCTCGTTCGAGCGCAAGGGTGACGTCGTGTCGGCGGCGCGGATCCGCGAGCAGCTCGTGGTCCCGGGCGAGGGCGGCGGGCCGGGCGAGCCGGCTTCCACCCCGGCGGAGACGCGGCCATGAGCACATCGATCCTGGCGCTGGTCGCGGCCGCGGCGACCGACGTGGGCCGCGTTCGCCGCGGCAACGAGGACGCCTACCTCGTGGCGCCGCCGGTCTACGCGATCGCCGACGGGATGGGGGGCCATCGCGGTGGCGCGGAGGCCGCGCAGCTCGCGATGCGCACACTGGCGAGCCGGGTTCCCGAGCTTGCCTCGGCTGACGGGGAGGCGCTCGTCGAGGCCGTGGCCGCCGCCAACCGGGACATCGTGCTCGCCGCCGAGGAGGACGACGCGCTGCGGGGCATGGCCACCACCTGCACGGCGGCGCTCGTCCGCGGCAGCGTCGCCCGAATCGCGCACGTCGGCGACTCGCGGGCGTACCTCCTCCGTGGAGGCCGGTTGATGCAGCTCACGGACGACCACAGCGTTGTGGCGCAGCTCGTGCGGCAGGGCATGCTCTCTCCGGAGGAGGCCGCGGTCCACCCGGGCCGGAGCGTGGTCTTCCGGGCGCTCGGGACCGAGCCGGACATCGAGGTGGATGCGATCGACGTCGTCCTCGCTGCCGACGACCGACTGCTCCTGTGCAGCGACGGCCTGACCGGCATGCTGGGGGACGCCGAGGTCGCCGACATCCTCCGAGAGGTCGTCGACACGGGGCCGGCGGTGGAGGCGCTCGTGGCGGCCGCCAACGCCGCGGGCGGGACCGACAACATCACGGTCATCCTGGTCGACGTCCACAGCAAGACGAAGCAGGAGCTTGCGCCGTGACCTCCCGACCGGATCCCCGCGTCGGCAGCGACCTCGGCCCGTACCGCATCGAGTCGGTCATCGGGCGCGGCGGGATGGGCGTGGTCTACCTCGCGACGCACACCGGCCTCGACCGCAAGGTGGCCCTCAAGCTCCTGGCGCCCGACTTCGCCGACGACGAGGCGTTCCGGGCCCGCTTCCTGCGCGAGTCGCGGATGGCGGCCGCCATCGACCACCCCAACATCATCCCCATCTACGAGGCCGGCGAGGTCGAGGGGGCCTACTTCCTGGCCATGCGCTACGTGGCCGGCACGGACCTCGAGACCCGCCTGCGCGCGGGGCCCCTCGAGCCGCGCGAGGCGGTCCACATCCTGGGCCAGGTCGCGAGCGCCCTCGACGCCGCCCACGAGCAGAGCCTCATCCACCGTGACGTGAAGCCGGCCAACGTCCTGATCGCCACGGGCAGGGGGGTTGAGAAGGCCGACCACGCCTACCTGACCGACTTCGGGCTCACCAAGCACCGGGGCAGCCAGAGCGGCCTGACCGAGGCGAGCGCCTTCATCGGCACCCTCGACTACATCGCCCCCGAGCAGATCGAGGGCAAGCCGGTCGACGGGCGGACCGACCAGTACGGCCTCGCCTGCGTCGCGTTCGAGTGCCTGGCCGGCCGGGTGCCCTACGTGCGCGACACCGACATCGCGATCGCCATGGCCCACCTCCGGGACTCCCCGCCGTCGGCCGTGGAGCTCCGGCCCGGTCTGCCCGCCGACGTCGACGCCGTCCTGGCGCGGGGCATGGCCAAGCGCCCCGACGACCGGTACCCCTCCTGCGAGGCCTTCGTCGTCGCGTTGCGGGGGGCGCTCGGCGTGCGGCCGACCGAGGAACGCCGGGCCGTCGCCGCGGGCAGGGGCGGCACCCGCCGCCTCGTGGTCGGGGCAGCCGTGGTCCTGCTCGTCGCGGTCATCGCGGTCATCGCGGCCTCCTTCGCCCTCGGGGGCGGGGCCGGCCCCACGCCGTCGGCGTCGCCGGGTGGCTCCGCTGCCGCCACATCGGCGCCTCCCTCGGCCGCGGCGTCCGGCGCAGGAGGCGCCTTCCCGAACGCGGGGGAGCAGGCCCTTCGGGACAAGATCGCGCCGGTCCCCGGCGGGCTTGCGGCGACGTGCGTGCGCGGCCCGTACACGACCGTTCCTCCGGGCATGCTGCCCCTGGCCAGCCTGGAGTGTTCCCCGGACGTCGCTGCGACGGGCGCCTCGCAGGTTGTCGTCCGACAGTTCCGTTCCAGCGACTTCGACGTCTCGTTCTCCGCGAGGGACACCTTCTCGGTGTACCCATTCACGGACCTTCCGCCCGGCGACTGCGCCAACGGATCGCCCGCCATCGGGCCGTGGAGCTCCACCGGCAGGGTGCGCGGCACGCTCGCCTGCTACACCGACGAGACAACCGGCGACGCGCTCCTGTACTGGAGCTACGACGTGGAGTCGATCCTTGTCAGGGCGCGAAACCCGAGAGGCGACGCGGCAGCGCTCTACTCGTTCTTCGACGAGTACGCGAGGTTCATCGCGCCGTGACCGCCGCGCCGGCGAACCCTTCGCGGGAGTCGGTGCCGAGCTCCGCGGCCGCGACGCCGAAGGTTGCGAGCGCCGCGACCACTGCCACGAGAACGACGAGCAGGTCCACCAGGCTGTCCCCCAGCACCGTGGCGACCGGCGGCCGCCGTGGGTTTGGAGTCTCGGAGCCGCCTCTCGCCCGTGGCATCGGCACCCGTCCCAGCGCCGGATGGACGTTCGACGAGCCCTCAGCCACCCAACCCTTGACTCCCGGGGTGACGTCGGCGCATGATGCGGTACATCGACATCCGAGGTAGCCGCTCCTGTGCCGAAGCTGGATCCACGTAGCCATCTCCTGAAGGGTGCCCTCCCCCTCCTCGTCCTGGGCGCCCTCGACGAGGGCGAGCTGTACGGCTACGAGATCGCGCAGCGGCTCGCGGCGGGAAGCGCAGGCGCCGTGGCCCCGAGCGAGGGCTCGCTGTATCCCACGCTCCATCGACTGGAGGCCGAAGGCGCCGTGATGGCGACCTGGCGGGACGGCGAGCGCGGCCCCCGCCGGCGCTACTACCGGCTCACGGCGCGGGGCCGCGGCATGCTCGCCGAGCAGCGGGCCGCCTGGGAGCAGTTCGCCGGGATCGTGAACCGCCTGGCCGTGGACCCCGCCGGTGGCTGAGGACCGGGCAGCCGCGGCGGCGTCCGACACGGCCGGCGCCGGCACGACCGCCTGGCTGGGGGTGGTCGGGCGAGCGCTCGACGCCTCGCCCGAGGTCGAGGCCGAGGTCCTGGCCGAGCTCGCCACCCACCTCGACGACGAGGCGGCCGACGCGATGGCGCACGGGCTCGATCCCGCCACGGCGCACCGCCGGGCGCTCGAGCGGCTCGGTGAGCCTGCCGCACTCGGGAGATCGCTGCGGCACGCACGCCGGACCCCGCGGGCCGTGCTGGCCCTCGCCGGCGGCGGGGTGGTCGCGGTGGGCGGCTACTCGCTGCTCGGCGTGGCGCTCGGCATGCTGCTCGTCCTCGCGGCGGACGTCCTCGCCCGACAGCTCGGCAGCGGGAGCACGGGGCTGGTGCCGTCCGCGGCGCCGGGCGCGTATGCCGGGTTCGCCGCCGTCGCCGTCGGCCTCACGTGGGCCGCACATCTCGCCCCGGCGACGATCAGCGCCCGGTCGTCCTGGTCCGCCCGGTCGGTCGGTCGAGCCCTTGCGCTCGTGCTCTTCGGCGTCGGCGTCCCACTGGCGCTGCTCCTGCCCGGCCAGGAGCTCGACGCCTGGCTCGCCGTCGCCTACCCGCTGGCTCCGGTCGCCGCGGCGGTGGCGGCGCTCCGGGCACCGGCGGCGCCCACGCTCCGGCCCGGAGCCGTCACCCTCATGGTCGGTGCGCTCGTCCTGGCGCTCCCTCTGGTGGCGTGGCCGGCGGACGCCGTGACGGTCCCGCCGCCGTTCGCGCAGCCGGTGAACGCTGCGATCCTCGGACGGCCGTCGGGCGAGGCGCCGAGCGGGACCATGCCGACGGGCTCGTCCGCCTGGGCCACGGGCGGCGAGGGCGGAATGACATCCGGCGTCCGCTTCGAGGACCTCCGTGGTTGGCGCAACCTCGCGATCGAGCTGTGGGCCATGGAGCGCACGGCCGACGGGGCATGGCGCTACTCGACGGGCCCGATCCTCCGCGTGCCGTACACGTTCGACGGGCTCGTCGCGACGGCAACCCTCGCGTACCCGCGCCCGCGTGCCGCGGCGTGGATCGCACGGGTGACCGTCGGGGTCGCGGCGGACGGCGTCCGGACGCTGTACTCGGGCGCCGACGTCCAGCGAACGCCGCCGTGGCAGGGCAGCGTCATCGACTGGATCACGGGACGCTGAGGCGGTCTCGCGCGCGTCGAGGCGCTCTCCCGGGCATCGAGGCAGGTCGAGGTGGCGGACCGGCGGCTCCCGGCCGCGCCGTACACTTCCCGATGCGCCGCCCGCTGCATCCCGGAACGACGAGGAACCGCCCGATGCCCGACCGCACCCTGCCGTACGACCTCCCCAGCCACCCCGCGAAGCGCCACTCCGCGCGCCTGACGGACGGACCGGATCGCGCGCCGGCCCGGGCAATGCTCAAGGCGATTGGGTTCACGGACGAGGACATGGCCCGGCCGATCATCGGCGTCGCCACGAACTGGATCGAGACGATGCCCTGCAACTACAACCAGCGGCGCCTGGCGGAGTCGGTGAAGGACGGCATCCGGGCGGCCGGCGGCACCCCGATGGAGTTCAACACGATCTCCGTCAGCGACGGCGTCAGCATGGGCACCGAGGGCATGAAGGCGAGCCTGGTCTCCCGGGAGGTCGTGGCCAATTCGATCGAGACGGTCGCCCGCGGCCACCTCTTCGACGGCCTCGTTTGCCTGGTCGGCTGCGACAAGACGATCCCGGGCTCGGCGATGGCGCTCCTGCGGATGGACCTCCCCGGGCTCGTCCTCTACAACGGCACGATCTACCCCGGCGTCTACAAGGGGAAGAACGCCGACATCGTGACCGTGTTCGAGGCGGTGGGCGCCTACCGTGCCGGAACGATCACGCTCCAGGAGCTCTACGACATCGAGAGCGCCTCCTGCCCGGGGGCCGGCGCCTGCGGCGGCCAGTACACGGCGAACACGATGAGCACGGTCATGGAGTTCATCGGGCTCTCGCCGGCCGGCCTCAACGGCATCCCGGCCGAGGACCCGGCGAAGGACGCGGCCGCGCGGCGCTGCGGCGAGATCGTCATGGACCTCGTGACCCGCGACGTGCGCCCGTCGTCGATCGTGGACCGCCGGGCCCTGGAGAACGGGATCTCCTCGGTCGCGGCGACGGGCGGCTCGACGAACGGCGTCCTCCACCTCCTGGCGCTCGCCCGCGAGGCCGCGATCCTCCTCGAGCTCGACGACTTCAGCCGGATCGCCGACGCGACGCCCATCGTGGCCGATATGAAGCCGGGCGGCCGCTACTCGGCCTCCGAGATGTACGACGCCGGCGGCGTGGCCCTGGTCATGCGCGAGCTCCTGAAGCGCGGCCTGCTCCACGGCGACGCGCCGACCGTGGACGGCCGGACGATCGCCGAGATCGCCGCGGCCGTCGTCGAGACGCCGGGCCAGCGGGTGGTCGTCCCGATCGAGGCGCCCCTCAAGGCCAGCGGCGGCCTGACGATCCTGCGGGGCTCGCTGGCGCCGGAGGGCTGCGTGATCAAGCTGGCCGGGCACGAGCGGCGCCACCACCGCGGGCCGGCGCGGGTCTTCGACTCCGAGAACGCCTGCTTCGACGCCGTGACGTCGGGCGGCATCCGCCGCGGCGACGTCATCGTGATCCGCAACGAGGGCCCGGTCGGCGGCCCCGGCATGCAGGAGATGCTGTCGGTCACCGCCGCGCTCGTCGGCGAGGGCCTCGGAGAGCACGTCGCGCTCCTCACCGACGGCCGCTTCTCCGGCGGGACGCACGGGCTGATGATCGGCCACGTGGCGCCGGAGGCGGTGCTCGGCGGGCCGATCGCGTTCGTCGCCGACGGCGACGAGATCGAGATCGACGTCGACCGCAAGGCGCTCGACCTGCACGTGGCCGAGGACACCCTCGCGGCCCGGCGCGCGGCCTGGACGCCGCCGGCCCCGCGGTACCCGGGCGGCGTCTTCGCGAAGTACGCCGCGCTCGTCTCGTCGGCGTCGGACGGCGCGATCACGACGGGCGCCCGGATGCGGGCCAGCCTGCCCAACGCCGGATGACGGACGACGCCGGCCGGGGCGCCAACGGCGGGGGCGACACCGACCGGGGAGACGCGGACCGGGGCGACGTCCGCCTCGGGACCACGGTCCGCAGCGCCACCGGCCCGCGTCGCCCGGGGCTCCTCGGCTTCCGGATCGCAGCTTCCGCGTCGGCCGGGGTCGACTGGACGCGGCTCGACGAGACGTGGGCCCTCGCCGGGGAGCTCGGCACGTTCCACGCCGGCTGGCTCAGCGACCACCTGTCCGACGCTGCGCGGGAGCGGGGCGGACCCGCCCTCGAGGCGCTGACCGCGGCCGCGGCGCTGGCCCACCGCGTGCCGGGGATGTGGATCGGGATCGCCGTTCTCGCAAACACGTTTCGGCACCCGTCGCTCGTCGCCAAGGCCGCGACCGTGATCGACAACGCCACCGGGGGCCGCTTCATCCTCGGCATGGGAGCCGGATGGCACGAGGGCGAGCACGAGGCCTTCGGGATCCCGCTGCCGCCGATCGTCGAGCGGTTCGACCGCTTCGAGAGCGGCGTCGCCACCGTCGCCACGCTCCTGTCCGACGCGGCCCGGACGCCGCCGGGCATCAACCGGGACGACCCGTACTACCCGCTCCGCGGGGCCACGAACGAGCCGCCGCCGGTGCGGCCGGGCGGCCCCCCGATCTGGCTGGGCGGCCAGCGGCGCCGGGGGATCGCGCTGGCGGTCCGGTACGCCGACGGCTGGCCGATGCCCGGAAACCGGCCGGGCGACGTGGCCTACTTCGCCGAAAAGCGCGACGAGATCCGGCGAGCCCTCGAGGCTGCCGGCCGCGATCCGGACGCCTTCACGTTCGCGGCACAGCTGAGCTGCGGGACGACGGTCCCCGAGCGGCGTGCCGCGAGGGCAACCGCGACGGCGTTCGTCCGGGCCGGCGCCGGCCACGTGATCCTCGGCCTGCCGGCAATCGCCGCCCCGGACGGTCTCGTCGCGGTGGCCCGCGAGGTGGCGGAACCCCTGGCAGAGGCCGCAGGGTAAGGGGAACGGCGGTCCGGGGAACACCCACGGCGGCGATCTGGCGCATGATCAGCGAGATGAGCGACGCAGCCACGCCGTCCCAGCCCGGCTCGCCCGACGGCCCGGACGACCCACCCGCCGGCAACCACCCCGGGAGCCCGCACCCGTGGGCCGAGCCCGATCGCCCGCGGGGGCTCGATGCCTACTTCGCGCCCGGCGGGGAGGACGAGGCGCCCCCGGAGCGGGCCGACGACGAGCGGCGCCTCACCCGCCTGCTCATCCTGATGGTCCTCCTCCTCGTCGGCATCCCGACCCTGTTGACCCTCGTCGCGTTCGTCGCCCGGCTGGCGACTCCACAGGGCGGCGGCTGACCCGACCGCCGCGCGGCTCGCCGCGCGCGTCGCATGTCCCATCCTCCCGCCGGAGGTCCTGTGGCGTCCCGGCTCAGAGGACGCCCAGGCCCTGCAACACGAGGACGGCGCCGAACACCACGAACGCCCCGGCAGCGAACACCTTGATCGCCCGCTCCGGCAGCCGCGAGCCGAGCAGCGCCCCAGCCCCGATGGCGATCGCGTCGGCGGCGACCATGCCGGCCGTGGAGCCCAGCCAGACGCCGAGCGGCTCGTTGTTCGTGGCTAGCGTGATCGTGGCGAGCATCGTCTTGTCGCCGAGCTCCGCCAGGAAGAACGCCGTCCCGATGGCCAGGATGGTCCACCGTGTCGAGCGGGCGGCCCGCGACTCCTCCTTTTCGCCGAGCTGGTCGCCGCGAAGCGTCCAGGCGGCGAAGGCGAAGAACGCCAGCCCGGCGACGACACTGATGACGTTCGTCGGCAGGGCGAGCGCGAACGCGGCGCCGAGCAGGACAGACATGGCGTGGACGACGAGGGTGGCGATCGTCACCGCGACGAGCACGGTCCAGGCCGGATAGCGGGCGGCGAACGCCAGGGCCATCAGCTGGCTCTTGTCGCCGAGCTCGGCCAGCAGCACGATGCCGAAGCTGAGCCAGAAGGCTTCCACGGAGTTCTCCGGCTTGGGGGCGCCGGGCGGGGTGCGACCTCGACCCGGCACCCGGGGATGGGTGCTGGTCGAAGGTCTCGTCCGCCCGCGAGGGGCCCGGCGACCGGGCGCCGAGGCGCCAGCATGTCGATCGGCCGGAGAGGGACTACTCCCCTTCGAGCGGAGTGTGCGGCCCGGCCGGGCGGCCCGTCAACGGGCGCCTCCGGGCATGTCGGCCCACCCCGGTCCTGTCCGGCCCGACGCGTGTCGCGCCGTTGCACGAAACAGTCACCGGCGACGTGCCACAGGCGACGACTCCGCCGCCGCGTCGACTCCTTGCGTCTGGCGACACGGGACGACGCCCACGGCGAGGCACCCGCGATCACCTGGTCGCCTCGTGCCGCCTGATGCAAACGCGGTGAGTGGAGCCCGCCGGAGGGTCGCGCGGGAGCCCGATGGGCGCGACGAACACGGCGGCCGGGCGGGAGCCCGACGGGCGCCAGTGGCATGCGGGCCCGGAACGGTCCGGCCCGACAGATGTCGTGAGCGGTCAGCCGCCGAGCGTTGCCTCCGGCTACAGAGGGCGCTGCTTGATGAGCCGGCCGCGCCGCGAGACCGCCCGCGTCGCCAGGGCAGCGACGCCCATTGCCACGATCGCGCGCTCCGTTGAGGGAAGCGGCCGCACCACGGCCAGGAACTGGTCCGCCCGCCCCCGATCGACCAGTGCGACGAGCGCGCGGCCGCGCTCCGTGAGCCACACCGATCGCATCCGTCGATCGTCGGGCTCCTCCCGGCGCTCGAAGAGCCGCCTGCGGACGAGGCCGTCAACGAGCCGGGACGTGGCCGACGGGGAGCGATTCAGGGTGTCGGCGAGATCCGCGATCGTCGTCGTCCCGCCGTCGGCAACCGCGTAGAGGGCGGCGAGCTGTGTGAAGCCGAGCCGTAGCTCACCGAGCTGGGCGGCGAAGCCGATGACCAGCTCGCGCCAGAGGGCCTTGCCGAAGGCCACCCGCTCCGACAGCTCGCGCGGGTTCTGGATCCGCGATCGCGCGGCCGCCACCGGCGCCAGGAGGACGTCGTCGGCCATCGCCTCGAGCGACGCGGTGGTGACCCGACCGGGCAGCGGGCGGCCGGGACGGGCTCGACCGGCGCCGCCCCGCCCGGCGCCGCCGCGTCCCTGCTGGCGGCGGCCCGCATCAGACGCCCCGGGTGCATCCGCCCCGGACGGTGTGGACGCGTCGCGGGTAGGACCCGAACCGGACGCGCCGCGTGTGCCCGCACCCGACGTGCTGGACGGGGCGCGGGTAGGGCCCGGCGGCGGCTCGTGCATGCCGAGAGACTAGCCCGCGGGACGCATCCATGCAGAATTGCACGCGTTCTGCGGGCGGACCCACGCTCGGGCGCTACCCTGAGCACCGCACCGGGCCCGGGCACGCGCGTCCCGCCCGGGCCTGGTGCCTCTCGGCGGATCCCTTCGGACCGGTTGGCCGGCGGGATGTCACCGCGGCAGCGGCACAACGAGGAGGCGCATGTCCACGCTCGCGTTCGTCTTTCCGGGCCAGGGCTCGCAGGCCGTCGGCATGGGCCGGGCCCTCGCCGAGGTCTCCCCTGCCGCCACGGCGGTGTTCGCGGCGGCCGACGATGCCCTCGGCGAGCCGCTCTCGCGGCTGGCGTGGGAGGGCCCCGCCGAGGCGCTCGACCTGACGGTCAACGCCCAACCCGCGCTCCTTGCCGCCTCGATCGCCTTCCTGCGCGCCCTGGAGGAGCGCCGTGCCGCCACCGGGCTGCCCTCGCTCGACCCGGCGTTCGCGGCCGGCCACTCCATGGGCCAGTACTCCGCCTTCGTCGCCGCCGGGGTCATCTCCCTCGCCGACGGGATCCGCCTCGTGCGCGAGCGCGGCCGCCTGATGCAGGCGTCGGGAGAGGGACACCCGGGCGCGATGGCCGCCATCATCGGCCTCCCCGACGAGCGCCTCGACGAGCTGGTCGCTGCGGGCGCAGCCCACGGGACCTTCGGGGTGGCCAACCGCAACTCCCCCGGCCAGGTGGTCGTTTCAGGCGTCCGATCCGCGGTGGAAGCGGCGGCGGCGGCGGCGAAGGGCCTGGGCGCCCGGCGCGCCGTCGTCCTCCCGGTGAGCGTCGCCGCCCACTCCCCGCTCATGGCCGAGGCCGCCGAGGGGATGCGCGCCGTCCTGGCCGGCGTCGCCTTCAGCGACCCGGCCGTCCCCCTTCTCGCCAACGCCGACGCGGCGCCGCTGACCACGGCAGAGGCCTGCCGAGCCGAGCTCGTCGACCACCTGACCACCGGCGTCGACTGGATCGCCGCCGTCGAGGCGATGACGGCGGCGGGCGTGACCGGCTTCGTGGAGGTCGGGCCCGGGCGGGTGCTGTCCGGCCTGGTCCGGCGGATCGTGCCGGATGCGCAGACCCTTCCCCTCGACGACCCCGGGTCGCCCGGTGGCCTCGCTGACCCGGCGGCGGCCGACCCCGCGACCACCCTCGATCGCTCCCCGTTGGCCTGAGCGGCCCCGACGAACCCCCACAGGAGAACCCGACCCCGTGCGCAAGCCCGACTTCACCCGCCGCGTCGCCGTCACCGGCATCGGCCTCGTCAGCCCCATCGGAGACGAGGTCGACACCGTCTGGAGCAACCTCGTCAATGGGGTCTCCGGCCTCAAGCGGATCACCTACTGGGATCCCGAGCCCTACGACTGCAAGGTCGCCGGCGAGGTCCCCGACTTCGACCCGAACGCCTGGATGAGCTTCAAGGAAGTCCGGCGGACCGATCGCAACGTCGTCCTGGGCGTGGCCGCAGCGAAGAAGGCCCTCGCCCACTCCGGGCTGGAGGTGACCGAGGCCAACCGCGACGACATCGGGGTCTACTTCGGCTCGGGTGGCGGCGGCTCCAAGCTCATGATGGACAACAAGGAGGTCTGGTTCGAGAAGGGGGCGCGGGCCGTCAGCCCCTTCTTCATCGCCAACATGCTCCCCGACACCGCGTCCGGCCAGATCGCGATCGAGACCGGCATCCGCGGCCCGAACATGTGCATCGTGACGGCCTGCTCGACAGGCACCCACAACGTCGGCGAGGCGGCCGAGCTGATCCGGCGCGGCGACGTCGTGGCGGCGGTCGCCGGCTCCACCGAGACGCCGCTGCACGAGTTGGTCCACATCGGCTTCTCCAACATGCGTGGCATGGGCACACCTCGCGAGGGGGACACCGAGCAGTCCGTTGCGCGGCCGTTCGACCTCACGCGGAACGGCTTCGTCCTGGGCGAGGGAGCGGGAGCGGTGATCCTCGAGGACCTCGAGTACGCCAGGGCCCGCGGGGCGACGGTCTACGCCGAGGTCGTCGGCTTCGGCTCGGCTGCGGACGCATGGGACCTCATCCAGCCGGTGGAGAAGGGCGACGGCGTCCGCCGCGCGCTCGTCCAGGCCCTCGAGCGCTACGACGTGCAGCCCGAGTGGATCGACATGATCAACCCCCACGGGACGTCGACGCCGCTGGGTGACCTCCGCGAGGCGCAGGCCTTCTGGGCGGTCTTCGGCGAGCGGACGCCGGAGATCAGCATCAGCGCCACGAAGTCGCTCACCGGGCACCTCATGGGCGCCGCCGGTGCGGTCGAGGCGATCTTCACGATCCTCGCCGTCCACCACCAGGCCGTCCCCGGCGTCCCGACGTTCCGGGACCCGGACCCCGAGATCAATCTCAACGTCCCGGTCGCGACCGTGGCCCGCGAGATCCGTTACGCCATCTCCGACAACGTGGGCCTCGGCGGCCACAACGGCGCCGTCGTCTTCAAGCGCTACGAGGGCGACTGACCGCGCGGCCTACAATCCCGCCTACTGCGCCGTATGCCGCTGATCGGCCGTGCCGATCGTCGAACCTCGAGGAGACCGCCGTGCCGCCCAGCACCGATCCCGCCCGCCGCGCCGTCGTGACCGGCCTCGGCGCCGTCATGCCGAACGGCAACGACTTCGAGACGTACTGGGCGAGCCTGCGGGCCGGTGTCTCCGGGGTCGCCCCGATCGCGAGCTTCGACGCCACCGGCTACGAGGTGCGGATTGCCGCCGAGGTCAAGGGCTTCGACCCGGCCACCGGGATGGACCCCAAGATGGCCCGCCGGATGAGCCGCTTCATCCACTTCGCGATGGCGGCCGGCAAGGAGGCCGTCAGCCACGCCGGCCTGGACTTCGCGGCGATGACCCAGGAGCAGAGGGACCGCGTCGGCGTCGCCGTCAACACCGGGGGCGGCGGCATCGAGCAGATCATCGACGGGACCCACACGGCCGACACGCGGGGCCCCCGCTTCGTCAGCCCGTTCGCGATCCCGGCCCTGTCGGGCTCGATGGCCGCCTGCATGCTCTCGATGGAGTGGGGGCTCACCGGACCGGTGATGGCCCAGACGGCGGCCTGCGCGACCTCGATCATCGCGTTCCACGACGCGCTCCGCCTGATCCAGTCGGGCGAGGTCGACGTGGTGCTGGCGGGCGGCAGCGAGGCGCCGGTGCTCCCGGTGGGGATCGCGGCGCTCGGCAACATGGGCGCCCTCAGCAAGCGCAACGAGGAGCCGGACCGGGCGAGCCGGCCCTTCGACCGCGACCGCGACGGCTTCGTCCTGGGCGAAGGCGGCGGCGTCGTCGTGATCGAATCGCTGGCCCACGCGCTGGCCCGTGGCGCGACGCCGATCGCCGAGGTCCTCGGCGGGGCGCTGACGGCCGACGCATTCCACATCTCGGCACCCGAGCCGACCGGGCGCGGCGCCACGCGATCGATGTCTCTCGCGCGCGAGCACGCCGGCGTCACCGCCGACGAGATCGACTGGATCGTCGCCCACGGGACGAGCACGCCGCTCAACGACGTCACCGAGACGCGCGCGATCAAGGCGTCGTTCGGGCCGGCGGCGTCGAAGGTGGCCATCAGCTCACCGAAGTCGATGATCGGGCACCTTGTCGGTGCGGCGGGCATCGCCTCGGCGCTCGCCGCGCTCGGCGGGCATCCGCGACCAGGTGATCTCGCCGACGGCCAACCACGAGAACCCGGACCTGCCGGAGTGCGACCTGGACTACGTGCCGCTGACCGCACGCAAGGCGAAGATCGACACGGTCATGGTCAACGGGTTCGGCTTCGGCGGCCAGAACGCGGTCGCGATCTTCCGGCGCTACACGGGGTAGCGGCAGCAGACACCTGTCTTCGGCGCGCCGGGGCCCGGCGTACCATCAACGCATGGGCCGCGTTCGCCTTCCCGCGTGGTTTCGCCGGGGTCTCGAAGCGGGCATCTTCGCC
Source organism: uncultured Chloroflexia bacterium (assembly GCA_963725875.1). Taxonomy (GTDB): domain Bacteria; phylum Chloroflexota; class Limnocylindria; order Limnocylindrales; family CSP1-4; genus CTSoil-043. The sequence goes on from CAVRZZ010000006.1 coordinate 260,959, forward strand.
GCGCTCCTGTCGCTCGTGACGGTCATCACGATCGAGTGGGAGCGCCAGGGACCCGGCCCCGTGGTGCTGCCGGCCGGGCTCGGCGCCGGCCTGGTCCTCGCCCTCCCGGTCCTCTCCATGGGCGTCCTCGCCGTCGCCTACCCGGTGGCGATGGCGGCGACGAAGGGCGACGCGATCCTCGGTGCGATCACCGCGTGGATCGTCGGGGCGGACCTGCTCGCCATCGTGACCGCAGCGATGGGGCAGCGGATCCTCCTGGGATCAGGAGTGACGGTGCCGCTGGGCATCGTCGCCGGGCTCGTGGCCGCGCCCGTGGCCCTCGCCGGCCTGCTGGCCGCGCAGCTCTTCACGCCGCTCGGGTTCGGCCGGCGGGCCGGCCGCATCGCCGCGATCGTCGCCTCGGCGGTGGCCATCCCGATCCTCGTGATCATCGTCCCGGCCATCGCCTGACCCGGGACGCCGGCGAGCCGCGGACCGCGTCCTCCCTGCCCCCACACGCTGCGGCCCCCACACGCTGCTGCCGGCACCGACACGGCCGGCAGGGTCGACCCGATGGACGGGCAGTGCGATACTCGGCCGGCGACTCGGACCGCGGGTCGCAGGAGGTCTCGTGATCACGCCGCTCCCTGCCGGCAGCACGTTCGCCGGCTACCAGGTCGACGCTGTCCTTGCCCGGGGTGGGATGGGCGTCGTCTACCTCGCCACCGAGAAGCGGCCGCATCGACGCATCGCCCTCAAGCTGATTGCGCCGGCCCTGGCCGCCGATCCCGCGTATCGCGAGAGGTTCCTGCGCGAGGTCGACACCCTGGCCTCCCTCGAGCACCCGAACGTGGTCCCCATCCACGCGGCCGGCGAGTGGGAGGACCAGCTCTATCTCGCGATGCGCTATCTCGACGGTCCCGATCTCGCGGAGGTCGTCCGGACCCGCGGGCCGCTGCCACCTGCGGAGGCCCTGGACCTCCTGGCACCGATCGCGGACGCCCTCGACGTGGCCCACGCCCGCGGCATCGTCCACCGCGACGTGACCCCGTCCAACATCCGCCTTGACGCCCGCGGGATCCCGTACCTGACCGACTTCGGGCTCACCAAGCGGGCCGCGACGGACGGCCAGGCCACCCTCACGCTGGGACCGATGGGGACGCCGGCCTACATGGCGCCCGAGCAGTTCTCGTCCGACGCGGCCACGCCGCCGGCTGACCCGGCGCTCGCGCCGCGGGCCGACGTCTACGCCCTGGGATGCGTGCTGGTCACGCTCCTCACCGGCACCCCGCCGTACCCCCGCGACACCTACGAGGCGGCGCTCTGGGCCCATGTCCACGCCGATCCCCCGAGCATCGTCCAGCGCCAGCCGGGCCTGCCGCCGGCGGTCGACGCGGTGATTGCCCGGGCGCTGGCGAAGGATTCCGCAGCCCGGTACGCCTCCGCCGGGGCGCTGATCGTGGCGGCGCGTGCGGCGCTCGCACCGGTCACGGGCGCGACGCCGGGTGCGAGGACGACCTCCACGGCCGTCACCGTCGCCGCGGCCGGGAGTCCTCCTGCTGCTCCCGCGGCCGGGAGCCCGCCGAGCGGGAGGAGCCCGAACGGGAAGGCGCCGACTGGTCCGGCCTCCGCGCCGCGACGGCGCCGATCGCCGCTCGCGACCGCCGGCCGGGCCCTCGCGCTCCTCGTGCTCGTCGCTCTCGCCGCCGGCTCGGGGATCGGCGCCGGCATGCTCGTGGCAGGGTCCGTCGGCGGCGCTCCCGACGAGTCCGCCGCACCGTCCGACGCCGCGACCGCGTCGACCGCCCGGCCGACCCAGCCACCCACCCCCTCGCCCTCCCCCACGCCGACGCCGACGCCCACCCCCACGCCGACGCCGACGCCCACCCCGACGCCGGTCCCGACGCCCAGGCTCGGCGTCCCCGAGGACGTGGCGCGCCTCCGCGCCTGGGTGCCGCGTCCGCTTCGGAACGACTGCACCTCCGGCGCCCTGCGCAACCGGGACGAGGTCGCCGCCCTGCTGTGCAGGACCAACGACACGAAGCTCGTCCGCTACGTGCTGTACGTCACCGATGCCCGCATGAGCGCCCGCTGGGACGCGTTCGTGACCGCTGAGGGCCTCGCCCCGGGAGGCACCTGCGAGGCCGGGGAGGAGACCGTCGGCCCCTGGGGCGACGAGGGGATCTTCGGGATGTTCGGCGAGAACCGCGGCACGCTGGCGTGCTCGGTGGAGAAGGATGGCGACGCACGGGTCGACTGGACGACGGTGGACGCCCCCATCTGGGCGACGCTGTGGCGCGACGACGAGGACATTGCCGCCGCCTATGCCACGTGGGCGGAGGGCAAGCTCACCCTGCTGCGGCAACCGCGCTGAGGCGCTGAGACCGCCCGGAGCCGCCTGGCGTCCGGGTCTCGCCGCGCGACGCCGGGGGTCGCCGGGCCGCGGCCGGGCCTATCGCACCTCGAAGATCGCCGCCGGCATGGCCGCGCCGCCGCCCATGCCGGCGGCGGGCATCGGGTCGCCAGTCGAGGCCGTCTGCTCCAGCGGAGCGCACGAGAGCGTGGAGCGGCCGGGCTCCGTGAGCGCGAAGCGCGCGGACTGCTCCTGGTCCGGGCGCGGGTTGAGCTCCACCTTCGGGGCGCCCGGCAGCGTGCAGACGTAGAGCACGTCGCTGTCGTTCGTGAACGTCACGAGGACCTGCTCGCCGGCGGCGACCTGGTAGACCGGCGCGGGCCCGTCGAGCGCCGACGCCTGCAGCGCCACCGGCACGGCGCTCGGCGTCGAGCCAGCGGTTGACGCCGATGACGGAGGCCGCCACGCCGACCGCCAGCCCGGCGATCACGGCGAGGTAGGCGGCGTCCTTGACCCGCGTCCAGGTCCGGTGCTCCGCGGCCGCCAGCACTGCCGACGGGCGGGGATCGTAGCCGCGCAGGCGCAGCGAGTTGGAGATCACGGACACGGACGAGAGGGCCATGGCACCGGCAGCCATGGCCGGGTTGAGGGTGATCCCGAAGAACGGGTAGAGGAGGCCCATCGCGATCGGGATGAGCGCGACGTTGTAGGCGAAGGCCCAGAAGAGGTTCTGCCGGATCACCGCCATCGTGCGCCGCGAGAGCGCGATCGCCGCCACGACGCCACGCGGGTCGCCGCCGACGAGCGTGATGTCGGACGCCTCGATGGCCACGTCGGCGCCGGTGCCGATCGCCACGCCCAGGTCGGCGGCGGCCAGGGCCGGGGCGTCGTTGATGCCGTCGCCGACCATCGCGACGACCTTGCCGCGCGCCCGCAGCTCCTCGACGACGCCCGCCTTGTCGCCGGGCAGGACCTGGGCCCGCACGCGCTCGGCCGGGATCCCGACCTGGGCCGCGACGGCCTCTGCGGTGGCCCGGTGGTCGCCGGTCACCAGCCAGGCCTCGATGCCGGCCGCCGCCAGGGCCTGGACGGCCTCGGCCGATTCCGGCTTCACGGGGTCGGCGATGGCGAGCAGGCCGGCCGGCAGACCGTCGACGGCCACGAAGACCGGCGTCCGCCCGACGGCGGCCTGCGCGTCGCCCGCCGCGCCGAGCTCCCCGAGGTCGACGCCGCGGTCCGCGAGGAAGCGGGAGCTGCCCACGAGGACGGCCCGCCCGTCGACGGCCGCCTCGGCGCCGCCACCGGCCGTCGCGACGAACGCGTCGCCACCCGGGAAGGCCATGCTCCGCTCGCGTGCAGCGAGGAGGATCGCTGAGGCGATCGGATGCTCGGAGCCTGCCTCGACGGCCGCGGCGAGCCGGAGCAGCTCGTCGGGCGTCCAGCCGCCGGCCGGCAGGATCTCCGCGACGGCCGGCTTGCCGCGGGTGAGGGTCCCGGTCTTGTCGAGGATGACGGCGGTCACGCGGTGGGCGTTCTCGAGCGCCTCCCCGCCGCGCACCAGGATGCCGGCCTCGGCGCCGCGGCCGGTCCCCACCATGATCGCGGTCGGCGTGGCGAGGCCCATGGCGCACGGGCAGGCGATGATCACGACGGTGATGAACGCGGCGAGGGCCAGCGTCAGCTTCGGCTCCGGGCCGAGGAGCCACCAGAGGGCGAAGGTGGCCGCCGCCACCAGCAGGACCACCGGGACGAAGACGCCGCTGATCTGGTCGGCCAGGCGCTGGATCGGCGCCTTGCTGCCCTGGGCGCGGCGGACCATCTCGACGATCTGCGCGAGGGCCGTGTCGCGCCCGACGCGCGTCGTCCGCATGACGAAGCTGCCGGTCGTGTTCAGGGTCGCCCCGATCACCTCGTCGCCGGGGCCCTTGGTGACCGGCATCGCCTCGCCGGTGAGCATCGCCTCGTCGACCGCGCTCGTCCCCTCGCTCACCACGCCGTCGACCGGGATCTTCTCGCCGGGCCGAACGCGCAGCAGGTCGCCGGGCTGGACCTGCTCCACCGGGACGTCGACGTCGCCGTCCGCGCGCACCAGCCGCGCCGTCTTCGCCTGGAGTCCGACGAGGCGCCGGATCGCGCCGGTCGTGCGGCCCTTGGCCCGCGACTCGAGCCACTTTCCGAGGAGGATGAGCCCGATGATGATCGTGGAGGAGTCGAAGTAGGTCTCGGCGGGCAGGCCGGCCCGCATGATGACCTCGGGGTACATCGTGACGAGGACGGAGTAGCCCCAGGCGGCGCTCGTGCCGACCGCGACGAGCGTGCTCATGTTCGTGCCGCCGTGGCGGGCGCTCTTCCAGGCGGCCACGTAGAAGCGGCGGCCCGCCCAGAACTGGACGAACGTCGCCGGCCAGAGCACGAGCCGGTTGACGTCGGCCATCGTGAGCGGGAAGGGGCCGAACATCAGGACCATGATCCCGATCGCGACGCCGATGCTGACCGCGGACTGGATCCCCAGCTCGCGCTGCTCGCGGGCGCGGATCCGCTCCGTCTCGTCGAGCTCGGAGTCGACCGCCGCGGTGGCGGCTGTGGCACCGGGCGCCTGCGCCTCCGCCGCCTCCAGCGCTCCGGGGCGGACCTCGTAGCCCGCCTTCTCGATCGCGCCGACGAGCTCCGAACGTCCGACCGCATCCGGCAGGTAGCGGATCGTGGCGATCTCGCTGGCGAGGTTGACGTTGGCCTCGACGACGCCGTCGGTCTTGCGCAGGAACCGCTCGATCCGATTGCTGCACGACGCGCAGGTCATTCCGACGACCGGGAAGGAGACCTCGACCGGCGTGACGTCGGGTGTGGCGGCAGGAGCCGTCGGGACGCTGGTAGTCATACTCCCCTGGAGTATAACACCGCGTCAAGCGGTGGCCCCCGCGGGCCGGTCGGACCTTGACACTCGGCGGTCCCGGGTCGACCGTAGCGACATGACGAAGGGGAAGACAGGCGACCCTGGGGACCACGAGCAGCACGCCGGCGGCGCACGGTTGGTCCCGGTGGCCGGAACGTACGGGACGGAGGTCGTCGTCCCGGGACCGCTCACCGCGGGACGCCCGCAGCCCGAGCCCGAGGAGCGCTGGACGCTCGCTCCGGGTCACGCGTCGGATCCTCTGGACGACGTGGACGACGATGCGGCCACGGAGGGAGTGCCGGTCGAGCCGGTCCGGGCCAAGGTCTCGTCCTCCGCCGAGGAGGAGGGGCCGGACCGCTCCTGACGGCTCGCGGCCCGACCCGCAGTGCGCGGGCCTGTGCTTCCGGTGCGGAGCCGTAGCCGATACACTCCGGCGGTGCCGCGCCCCGCCGGTCGACTCACCGCCGCGCCGCCCCTCACCGCCCGGGCGCCCGCGGTCGTCGTGGTGCTCGCCACGCCGGTGGGGCCTCTCCACGCCGCGGCGACGGACCAGGGGATCACCGCGCTGGAGCTGCGCACGACCGACGAGGCCTTCGCGGCCGCTGTCGCCGGCCGCACCCGGCGGCCGGTCGTGCCCGCCGGGGATCCCAGCGCCTCGCCCGCCGCATGCGGCCACCTCGCCGAGCTCGAGCGGCAGGTCGCCGAGCACCTCGCCGGCACCCGCGACGCGTTCGACGTCCCGGTCGTCCTGGAGGGCGTCGGCGACTGGGACCGCCGGGTCCTCGAGGGCGTCCGCACGATCCCGCGCGGCTCGACCGCGTCGTACGGCGAGGTCGCCCGGCGGATCGGAAAGCCTGGCGCCGCCCGGGCCGTCGGCGGCGCCGTGGGGCGCAACCCGGTCGGGCTGCTCATCCCGTGCCATCGCGTGGTCGCAGGCGACGGCACGCTCGGTGGGTACGGGGGCAGCTGGTTCGGCAGCCGCGAGGAGCTGCTGGGCCTCAAGGAGCGGTTGCTCGAGTTGGAGGGAACCGTGCCCCCGCCGCGATCGGGCGCCCGGCGATGATGTCGAGGCCCCGGTGATGAGGTCGCCCGGATGACGGTCCTGCGCGCCTATCGCCAGCTGCTCCGCAATGGGCCGCTGACACGGCTGCTGGTCGGCGAGTTCGTGTCCTCGATCGGGGACTGGCTGTACCTCGTCGCGATCCTCATCCTCGTCTACCAGGTCACAGAGGACCCGTTCATCCTCGGGCTGGTCGGCGCCGCGCGGGTGCTCCCCTACCTCTTCCTGTCCATCCCGGCCGGGATCGTCGCGGATCGCTTCGACCGGCGGCTCGTCCTCCTCTCGACCGACGTCGCCCGCGGCCTGCTGATGCTTGTCATCGCGGCGGTGGTGTTCGTGGGCGGACCGGTCTGGGTCGTCATCGCGCTGGCCATCGGCGGCACCTGCTTCGCTACGTTCTTCGGGCCGGCGATCGGCGCCTACCTGCCCAACCTCGTGGAGGACGAGAAGCAGCTGGGCCCGGCGAACAGCGCCTGGTCCACGCTCGACAACCTGGCGTTCATGATCGGCCCGGCGGTGGCGGGCATCCTGATCGCGGTGGGCGGGCTCGTCGTGGCCTTCCTGCTCAACGCGCTGAGCTTCGGCGTGATCGCGGTGGTCCTGTGGGGCCTGCCGCGGAACCGCCCGGCCTCCCACGTGGCGCCCGTGGACGCTGCCGCCGGCGCGGATGCGGAGGCCCCCGCGGACACCCCCGCGGTGACCCACGCGGACGCGGCGCCGGTCGCGCCGGCCCTCGGCCGCGCGGTGCTCGTGCCGATCGTCGGCCTCTCGATGATCGACATCGTGGGGTCGGTCGCGGGCGGCGGCCTGTCCGTCATGACCGTGGTCATCGCCACCACCGACCTCGGCGGCGGCGAGGAGGCGACCGGCTTCCTGAACGCCGCCATCGGCCTGGGCGGCTTCATCGGCGCCCTGATCGCGGGCGCGCTCGTCCTCCGGCCCAGCCTGGTCCCGGTCCTGGTGGGGGGATCCCTCGTGCTGGCGGCCGGCCTCGCGGGCCTGGGCTATGCGCCGGCGCTCGGCGTCGCGATCGTCGCGATCGCGATTGCGTCGGTCGGCGGGCTCGTCGTCGAGGTCACCAGCACCACGATCTTCCAGCGCGTCGTGCCGGACGCCGTCCGCGGCCGCACCCTCGGAATCCTCGGGACGATCTCGACGCTGGCGTTCGCCGCCGGTTCGTTCCTCCTGCCCGTTGCGTCGGGCGAGTTCGGGACGGGCCCGGTGCTGTTCGCGACTGCCGTCGCGATCGCGGCCGCCGGCGTCGGGGGGGCGGCGCTCGCGGCATCGGCCGCCCGGCGCCCAGCGGGCTCCGCCGTGGACGTCCGCGTCAACCGCCTGGCGGGGCTTCCGCTCTTTGCCGGTGTGCCGGCCGCGGCACTGGAGGCGGTGGCGGTGCGCCTCGAGCCGGTCAGGGTCGCGGCCGGCGAGATCGTGATTCACCAGGGCGACGAGCCGGACCGCTTCTACCTGATCGACGAAGGAGCCTTCGACGTGACGCAGTGGGCGCCGGCGGGAGCATCCGACACGGGGGCGGCGGGCGCGTTCGAGGCCAGCGCGGCGGGCGCCGACGAGCACCTCCGGACCATGGGTCCTGGCGAAGTCTTCGGCGAGATCGGGCTCCTGCGGGGGGTCCCGCGGACGGCGACCGTCACCGCCGCCACGGACGGGTCGCTGCTGGCGCTCGACGGCGCCGACTTCCTTGAGCTCGTGAACGCCGGCCCGCTCGTCCGGCCGCGCCTCCTCGACCTGCGGCGGGGGGCACCGGGCGCGGGCTACTGAGGCGCCCGCGCCGGTGCGGGGGCCGGCCGGCCCCGCGGGCGCGGGCGCGTGCGCGGGGGCGGGGCGGATTGCGTTGAACTACACACCCGGCGTCATCCGGCACTGACGCGGCAGCTGATCGCGGGTTCAACGCAAGAATCCTACCCGAGGATGCGCGTGGGGCAGGATTCGCGACGCCGAACGCGAGGAATCGACACACCGGCTGCTCGCGCCGCTGGATGTTGAGTTGTACTCAATTCGCCGCCGGTCGGCACGGGGCACGGCCCGCGGCCGGCTGAGGGCCGCGGGCGGTCGGAGGGCGCCGACGCGGGGTGCTTCGCCCGGGAGGCGGTCGCCTACCGATCGCGGGGTGCAGGCGGCTCGGAGGCGGTCGCCGCCAGGATCGCCTTCACCTCGAAGGGCGACGCCGCGGGGTGCTTCGCCCGGACGAGGGCCGCGTACCCCGCGATGTGCGGCGCGGCAAACGAGTTGCCCGTCGCCATCATCCGGCCGCCTTCGCGCCACGCGACCTCCACGTCCACCCCGTGGGCGCCGAACTCGACCGGCGGGTCGGGGTTGTAGAACCAGGCGCCGGCGTCGGCCAGGTCGTGGGCGGCGACCGAGACGACCGAGGCGAAGAGCGACGGGTAGCTGTTGCCCGGGACGTTGTTCGCGGCGCAGACCAGCAGGACGTTGGCGAAGTAGGCCCGGTCGGCGAGGTCGTGGAACAGGCCGAACAGGGCGTCGCTCTTCGACGACAGGCTCAGGTTGACGACCGTCGCGCCCTGCTCGATCGCCCAGTCGAGGCCGGCAGCAAATACGATCCCCTTGCCCCGGTTGTCCGGCCCGAGCACGCGGATCGAGACGAGGTCGGCCCCGGGCGCGATGGCGTGGATGATCCCGGCGCAGGCCGTGCCGTGGCCGACGACGTCGAGTGCCTCCGGGTCGTCGACGACGACCGGGTCGTCGTCCGGGTCGGCCGCGAGCTCCACCTTCACGCTGCGGACGAGCCTGCCGCCCACCGCCGGGTGGTCGCCCTCCACGCCCGAGTCGATGATCGCGACGGTCACGCCGGTCCCGTTTGTCCCGCCGATCGCCCAGTCGCGGGTGAGGCGCCCGAACGGCGCCTCCCGGCGCAGGTCGGCCAGGCGATCACCGACGAACGGCTCGCTCCAGGCGGGCAGGAGCTCTTCGCTCATCGCTCGGCGGCACGCCGGCGCAGCCCCCGGCCGGTCCCCGGCCCACGGCCGCTGCCGCTGTGCTCGGCCTGCCGAACCAGGACCGCGAGCAGCGCGGTGACGAGCTCCAGCTGCTCCGGCGCCGCGTGCCGCAGCGCCGCGATCTGCTCGACGAGCGGCCAGAGCGGGTCATCGGGCCCGCCCACGGCGGCGACGGCCGCGGCCACCAGCGCCTCCACCCCGGCCGGTGGTGCGTCGTCGCCTGCCAGTGTCCCGAGCGCGGCTCCGAGGAGCGCAGCGACATCGCGCTCGACCCGGCTGGCGCGGATCGCGACCGACGCCTGCCGGGCGAAGACGCCGGCCAGCTCGACGTCGCGGATCGAGAAGGTGGCCTCGGTGCGCTTGTCGAGCACCTCGAGCACGCCGATCGTGCCGCGGTCGTCGACGAGCGGGACGGCCACGATGGACCGGGGCACGTACTGGGTCTGCTCGGCGAAGCTCCGCCCGAAGCGCGGGTCGCGGGCCACGTCCGAGATCGCCAGCGCCTGGCCGGTCGAGAAGACATAGCCGACGAGCCCCCGGTCGGGCGGGATCTCGAGACCCACGACCCCCTGGCCCTGGGCGCCGGCAGCCACCCGGAAGACGAGGACGTTGCGCGAGGCATCGAAGAGCGCAAGGGACGCCGCCTCGGACTCGAACAGGAGGACCGCGGCCTCGACGATCGAGCGCAGGACCGCCTCGGTCCCTCCGAGCTCCAGGCGGCGGGCGATCTCGGCGCGCCGGCCGATGGCGGCCAGCGCCTCCCGGGCGGCAGCCAGGTCGGTCGCCCCGGGCGCGTCACCCTCGCCGGCCGTCACGTGGCGGCCGTCACCGATCGGCCGTCACGGCTCGAGGGTCCTCGTCGGCCGTCATCGTTCGGCTGCGCGCTCGAGGCGGTCGAGGTCGGGGACGATGAGCGTCTCCTTCTCGATCCGGATCAGGCCTTCCGCCGTGAACTCCGAGAGCAGGCGGTTCACGGTCTGGCGCGTGCCGCCGATCATCGCCGCCAGCTCCGACTGGGAGAACGGCCACGGCAGGCGGATCTCTCCACGCGCGTCGGGGTCGGCCTCGCGGGCCATGCGGACGATCCGGCGGGCCAGGCGGCCGGGCAGGTTGAGGAAGTGGAGCTCGCCGACGTGGAAGGTGAGCCGACGCAGCTCGCCGACCAGGCCGGCGAAAAGGGCGCGCCTGAGGTTCGGGTCCTCGTCGACGAGCCGGTCGAAGGTCTCGCGGCGGAGCACCAGCGCCTCGGCCGGCTCCAGGGCGATCGCCGTGGCGGAGTGCTCCTCGCCGTCGAGGAGCGCCAGCTCGCCGAAGAAGTCGCCGGCACCGAGGGTCGCGATGATTGCCCCTTCCTCGCCCTCGGGGTCGGGCAGGACGATCTTCACGGCGCCGCTCTGGATGACGTAGAGGGAGTCACCCGGATCCCCCTGGTGAAAGATCGTCTCGTTGCGCCGGTAGCGGCGGCTGCGCAGCGAGTCGACGCAGCGGGCCATGGTCTCGTTGTCGACGCGCGAGAACAGCACGCAGCGTCGCAGCGCCTCAGCGGCGCTCGCCCGCATCTCCGCCGTCACTCCGCCCTCCACGTGGCCCCCCAGCGCCTCGCATGCTACGGGTCGGATGCGGCAATCGCAATCCATGGCGCCGGAATCGCAGTGAGAGCGGGCCCCCCGCCCGCCCTCACCGGATGCGTGCTCGATCCCGGGACAGCGTCCCGCGCGTCAGGGCTTGCGGGTTGTCGAACCCCGCTTGGCCTCGTTCACGAGGTTGTTCCGGGACACGGACCGCTCGATGTCGCGATCCTTGGACCTGGCCAGGTCGCGGGCCAGGACCGGGTTCATCGTCCCGATCATGTGGCCCTCGACGTCGTCCTCGTCGATCGCGCTCTTCTTGTTGACGCCCTCGGGAGCCGACTTCTTGTTGACGCCCTCGGGAGCCGACCGCGTGTTCATGCGATGGCCCTCGACGTCGTCCTCGTCGATCGCGCTCTTCTTGTTGACGCCCTCGGGAGCCGACTTCTTGTTGACGCCCTCGGGAGCCGACCGCGTGTTCATGCGATGGCCCTCGACGTCGTCCTCGTCGATCGCGCTCTTCTTGTTGACGCCCTCGGGAGCCGACTTCTTGTTGACGCCCTCGGGAGCCGACCGCGTGTTCATGCGATGGCCCTCGACGTCGTCCTCGTCGATCGCGCTCTTCTTGTTGACGCCCTCGGGAGCCGACTTCTTGTTGACCATGCGGAGACCTCCTTGGGATCGAGCGTACCGGACTGCGCCGGCAGGTGGATCATGCGGCCATGGCCAGTCCGGGTAAAGGGGCGAAACGACTGCCTGGATGTCGCCTGGGTGACAGGGCCGCCGACCTCGGGCGCGAAGGCGCGGACCGCACCGGGGCGTGGGGCGCCGGCGTCAGGGGCGCTGGACAGGCCGGATCGGGAAGACCCCGATGACGATGGGGCTCGTGGGGTCCAGGAGGAGCTCATAGCCGACGTCGCCCTGGCGCATCAGCTCGCCGAGAAGCGCCGACTCGCGGGCCGGCAGGCCGACGAACAGCCGGCGACCGTCGAGGTCGACCAGGGACACGTCGTCGTCGGATCCGTTGAGGCCGAAGCGCCGGCGCAGCTCGTGCAGGGGAACGTACGGCCGGCTCTTGATGAACCGGCGGAGCTGGGCCTGCGTGCAGGCGCTCGGTCCATCGGACGCACCGGCGCGGTCCGCGGGGGCCAGGGCCGCGTCCGGCGTTGCCGTGTCGGGCGTCGGCGATCCGTTGGCGCTCGGATCCCGCCCGGCCTCCGGGCGGAGTGGCTGCAGGGCAGGCTCGGTCATGGAGGGCAGCTCCGCGGCCGATGGCCGCGCGTGATCGTTGGGCATGGGGCAGGTCGAAACCCGCCGGTCGGGGCCGATCATACCGCCGGGCCGGATTGGACGCGGTGGAGGCCTCCTGCCCGGGGTGCGTGGCACCGGGCGGCACGCGCGACGCCGCCGCCCCGAAGGGCGGCGGCCGCTACGGGAGCGCGTCGGGAGGCGCGGCTTCAGGCGTGGCGATGACCGGCGGCCAGGTGGGGCCGGTGGGCGTGCCGCAGCCCCGCGGCCGCAGCGGCGACCCCGTGGCGGGCGGACCGGATCCCGCCGACCGCGCCGTCCCGGAGCTGGATCGCGAACGACGTTCCGTTGGCCACCACCCTGTCGGTGCCGGCAGTGGCCCAGAACCTGTGCTCGCCGCTCACGCGCACCTCGTCGGGAGCCCGCTCAGCCTCGTCGGCAAGCCGCAGGGCGTCGGCCTCCGCGTGCCGCGTGGCGATCTTGTCCGGGTTGAGCATGTGGACCGTGTAGTTGTTCCACATCGGAGTCTCCCTTCGCGCTCCGGGCCCCTCTGCGTTCCCTACCCGGAGGCGACGCCATCGTGCGCGCGATCGAGGCACGACTGATAGCGGGAGCGGGACCCGCGGGCTGCCGTCCTCGCGCCACGCCCGCGGTCAGGCGGCGGCCGCCGGTCCGGTCGCCGCCGCGACCGCGGGAGCGTCGGGTTCCCGACAGCGGGCGCGATCGAGGCACCGCCGCTCGGACGCCCCTCGGTCGCGCCGGCGCCGGCGCGGGCTACTCGGGCGGTCGGATGCGGGCTACGTGGGCATTCGTGCGGGCTACGCGGGCGGTCGGGCGGGGCTACGCTGGGCGGCCCGGCGGCCAGGTCCCCATCACCTGGCGCAGGATCGCGAACTCGCCGACGTGGTAGGCGTTGTGGTCGGCGACGAGGCGGATCTCCCGGAGGATCGTGTGCCCCGGTGTTCCGGGGATGGGCGCAAGGAGTTCCGTCGCCGGGTCGGCGACGAGAGCCCGGAGCGCCGCCTGGTCGGCCCGGATCCCCTCGATCGTTGCCGCGAAGTCCGCGGGCGTGGCCGTCGCGTCGAGCGCCGGCCAGTACTCCTCGGGCCAGGTCGGCTCGAGGTAGGCGCGGTTCGTGATGTACTCGAGGATGTCGTGCTGGGCGATCCTGATGTGCTCCAGGAGGTGCCACGGGGTGTACTGCACGTTCGGCGGGCGCGCATTGATCGCGTCGTCGGGGAAGCCCGCCACGGCCTCGTCGAGCGGCATGTGGGCGCCGGCGCCGGCGAGAAGCTCGAGGATCTCGTCGCGGAGGGATTGCGGGGTCATCGGGGATGTGCCTCCTCGGGGTCAGGATAGGCGCGGATGCCGCTTCGCGCACGTGTCGGCTGTGGCGAGACGAAGTCGGCCGCCGCCCCGCGAGGGGCGGCGGCCGGAGGAGCGAGGAGACGATGGCAGGCCCGGCGCCGTCGGTGCGCGGACGTGCACGCCGGTGCCGATCCGAGCGGCGGCCGAACGGTACAGCCGCGGCGGGTCGTCAGGCGCGGTAGCGCGACGGCATGAGCGTGGAGCCCGGCCGGACCCTGGTCCTGCCGACGCGGTCGAGGACGGCATGCGCGGACACCCGGATGGCGTGGACGCGATCGGTCAGCCAGATCGCGCGCGCGTCGCGGCCACCCGGAAGCGCCGCCTCGGCCTCGAGGCGGCGGGCGCGGGTCCCCACGTGTCGGTCGGCGATTCGGCCGGGGACCTGGAGCTGGGTCGTGCGGTCGACCATCGGAATTCCCCCTTCGCTCCGGGCCTTCGTCGAGTCGCCCTCCGGAGATGGGGGCATCGTGCCGGTCGCCGTCATGCGCCCGGTAGCGGCCTCCCGACGGGCCGGGCGCCACCCGTGCGGCATCGAGGGCGTCGCCGGGCCGGCTGCCGACCTGTCCCGCGCCGGACAGGGGCGCCCTCGGGTGCCCAATCGCGAGATCGCCGGACGGGTGCCGCCCAGCGGCCGTGGCCGGGCGCGCCGCCCCCGCCTATCCGGTGACGACGAGCAGGTCGCGGGGCGCCTCGTTGAGGATGATCGGGCCGTCCTCGCCGCAGACGACAATGTCCTCGATCCGCGCCCCGTAGCGGCCCTCCAGGTAGATCCCGGGCTCCACGCTGAAGGCCATCCCGGGCTCCAGGACCTCGCTGTTGCCGGCGACGAGGTAGGGGTCCTCGTGGCCCTCGAGGCCGATCCCGTGGCCGGTGCGGTGGATGAAGTGCGCGCCGTGGCCGGCGGCCGAGATCAGCTCCCGCGCCACGAGGTCGATCCGTTCGCAGGCGACGCCCGGGTGGACGGCGTGCGTGGCCTCCGCCTGGGCGGCCCGGAGCACCGCATAGAGGCGCAGGAACTCGTCGTCGGGTCCGTGCGTCGCATCCCCACCCGTGACCCAGACCGTCCGCGTGATGTCGCTGCCGTAGCCGCCCAGCGGGCCGCCGATGTCGAGGACGATCGGCTCGCCGGCCCGGATCACGCGGTCCGACGCCTCGTGGTGCGGGGACGCCGAGTTCGGCCCGGAGCCCACGATCGCGAACTCGGCGCTGTCGTGGCCTTCAGCCACCAGGCGATCGCGCACTTCGCGCGCGACGTCGGCCTCCGTCCGCCCGACGAGCCGGCCGTGGGCGACCTCGTGGATGACGCGGTCGGCGGCCTGTGCCGCCAGCCGGAGCAGCGCGATCTCGTCGGCGTCCTTGACCACGCGCAGATCCCGCAGGACGAGCGACGCCGGCTCGAACACGACCGCGGGAAGCGCGGCCTGGAGACGGAGGAGGTGGAGCGCCCACAGGCGATCCGACACGCCGAACCGCCCCGCGGCCGCCGGGAGGAGGTCCCGCACGCACGCCACAGGGTCATCCGCCTCCTCCCACGTGGCGAGGGCCACGTGGCCGCCGGCCGCGGCCGGGCAGGCGCGGGCGGGCGCCGCCTCGAGCCGCGGCACGACCAGCGTGACCGGCCCCTCGGCCGGCACGACGAGCATCGTCAGGCGCTCGAGGGGCATCGCGGCGTAGCCGGCGAGGTACCGCAGGTCCGGGCCGACGCCGACGAGGAGGGCGTCGAGGTCGCGCACCCGGGCGCCGGCCTGGGCGCGCGCGATGCGCTCCGCGTGGCGGGAGGCGGGGATGGCCGGCCGGGTGCCCCCGACCGTGGACGTGGCGATCATGTCCGGGGTCGCTCCGCAGATCCGGCGGGCGCGGGGATGGCGAGCGAGCCCGGCGCCGGTGGCGGCACGCCCAGCCAGGCCGCCAGCGCGGCGTGGCCATCCTCGAAGAGCTTCCGATAGGCGTAGACGCGCTCGGCGCCGGCATCGCGGGCGGCCTGCCGGAGCGCGCGGTCGTCGTGCTGGCCGACGCACAGGACGCGAAGCCCCGCGGCAGTCGCCAGCCCGGTTGCCGCGATCCCGTCGTAGGCCCGCGCGGTGAGGTCGACGATCGCCCGCGTGGCCGCCCCGGAGGCCACGGAGGCCTGGAACGCCGACGCGGTGCCCGTCCGGATCGGCACGGCGCCGAGCGTCCGGAGCTGCCCGACCAGGCGGGTGGCCCAGATCAGATCGTCGGCGAGGACGACCACGATCGCGCCGGTGCCGGCGTCGCGGCGGGGGCCATCGCCGTCGGGGACGCCGGCCCCCGCGCCGCTCATTCGATCGTCCAGGTCTCGCCGGAGCCGAGGAGCTTCGTGATGTCGCCGGCGCCCTGGCGGCCGACCGCGTCGCGGATCTGCGCCTCGATCAGCTCGTCGTGGGTGGGGCGCGGCACGTTGCGGATCACGCCGATCGGGACCGGGAAGTCGGGCCAGTAGATCCGGGCGAGCATGTTGTGGATCGTCGGGTCCTCGCTCGTCTCGTCGTGGACCAGGATGTCGGCCTCCGTGACGCCGTTCTCGCCGATCCGGACAATCTCCGGCCGGAGGCCGTCGAGCCGGAGGCCGAGGTCCCGGCTCTTGCCGAAGATCATCGGCTTGCCGTGCTCGAGGACGAGCATCCGGTCGTCGCGCACGTCGCGGTCGGTGAAGTCCCGGTGGGCGCCGTCGTTGAAGATGTTGCAGTTCTGGAGGACCTCGACGAACGCGGAGCCGCGATGGAACCCGGCCTGCTCCATGACGCGCTGGATGTGGTCGACCTGGGTGTCGACCGTGCGGGCGACGAAGCTGGCCTCGGCGGCCAGGGCGATCATGAGCGGGTGGATCGGGTAGTCGATCGAGCCGACGGGGGTCGACTTCGTCTTCTGGCCGACCTCTGATGTCGGGGAGGCCTGGCCCTTCGTGAGGCCGTAGATCCGGTTGTTGAACATCACGACGCGGATGTCCACGTTCTTCCGCATCGAGTGCAGGATGTGGTTGCCGCCGATCGAAAGCGCGTCGCCGTCGCCGGTAATCACCCAGATCATGAGGTCGGGGCGGGCGAGCTTGAGGCCCGTGGCCAGCGTGGGCGCGCGACCGTGGATGGAGTGGAACCCGTACGTGTTCATGTAGTACGGGAAGCGGCCGGAGCAGCCGATCCCGCTGACGAAGACGATCTTCTCCTTGGGTATGCCGAAGTCGGGCATCACCTTCTGGGTCTGGGCGAGGATCGAGTAGTCGCCGCAGCCCGGGCACCAGCGGGGGTCCTGGTCGCTGGCAAAGTCCTTGCGGGTGAGCTTGGCCGGCTCGGCGGCCGTCGCGGTCTGATCGCTCATTGGGCCGGCCTCACAGGTCGCCGAGCAGCTGCTCGGCCTTGGCTTCGATCTCGCCGATCGCGAAGGGCTTGCCCCGGACGAGGTTGAAGCCGACTGCGTCGACGAGGAACTCTGCGCGGATGACGGTCCGCAGCTGCCCCAGGTTGATCTCGGGGATCAGCACCTTGTCGTAGGCGCGGACGACCTCGCCGGTGTTGGGCGGGAACGGGTTCAAGTGGCGCAGATGGGCGTGGGCAACCTTTGTGCCGCGCGCCTGGAGCCGCTCGACCGCGCTGCGGATGGCGCCATGCGTGGAGCCCCAGCCGAGGATCAGCAGGTCGCCCTCCGGGGGCCCGAAGACCTCCAGCGGCGGGATGTCCCGGGCGATCCGGGCCACCTTCTCGGCGCGCAGGAGCGACATCCGGTGGTGGTTGTCCGGGTCGTAGCTCACGGTGCCCAGGATGTCGAGCTTCTCGAGGCCGCCGATGCGGTGCTCCAGGCCCGGCGTGCCCGGCACCACCCAGGGCCGCGCCAGCGTCTCGTCGTCGCGGAGGTACGGGTAGAAGCCGACGCCGTCGGTGCGGTTCGGGACGTGGAGGTCCGGGAGGTCGGCGACGCTCGGCACCTTCCACGGCTCCGTGCCGTTGGCCAGGAACGCGTCGGAGAGCAGGACGACCGGGGTCATGTACTTCAGGGCGATCCGCCACGCCTCGATCGCCGCGTCGAAGCAGTCGGCCGGCGACGCCGGGGCGACGATCGCCACCGGCGACTCGCCGTTGCGCCCGTAGAGCGCCTGGAGGAGGTCGGACTGCTCGGTCTTGGTCGGCAGGCCGGTGGACGGCCCGCCCCGCTGGACGTTGATCACGACGAGGGGCAGCTCCACCATGACGGCCAGGCCCAGCATCTCCGCCTTGAGCGCCATCCCCGGCCCGGACGTGCCGGTGAGCCCGAGGGCGCCGCCGTAGGACGCGCCCAGGGCGGCGCCGATCGCCGCGATCTCGTCCTCGGCCTGGAACGTCTTGATGCCGTAGCTCTTGTAGCCCGCCAGCTGGTGCAGGATGTCGGACGCCGGCGTGATGGGGTACGTGGAGTACACGAGCGGCCGGCCGGCGAGGGTGGACGCGACGACGCACCCGAGCGCGGTCGCCTCGTTGCCCGTCACGTTGCGGTACGTGCCGGCGGGAAGGTGGGCGGCGGGGACGTCGTACCGGGCATGGAAGATCTCGGTGGTCTCGCCGAAGGCGTAGCCCGCCTGGAGGGCACGCCGGTTGGCCTCCGCGACGACCGGGCGGGACGCGAACTTCTCCTCGATCCAGCGCAGCGTCGGGTCCATGCTCCGCTCGTAGAGCCAGAACATGATCCCGAGGGCGAAGAAGTTCTTCGTCAGGTCGGCCTGCTTGGAGGTCATGTCCAGCCCGTCGAGGGCCCGCGCGTTGAGCGTGGAGATCGGGATCTCGAAGACGGTGTATGCCTTCAGCGAGCCGTCGCCGAGGGGGTTCTCGGTGTAGCCCGCCTTCGCCAGGTTGTTCGGCGTGAAGGCGTTGCCGTTGACGATGATCGCGCCGCCGGGGACCAGGTCCTTGACGTTCGCCCGCAGGGCGGCCGGGTTCATCGCGACGAGGACGTCCGGCGCGTCGCCGGGCGTGTGGATGTCACTCGAGCTGAAGCTGATCTGGAAGCCCGAGACGCCGGCCAGCGAGCCCGCCGGCGCCCTGATCTCGGCGGGGTAGTCGGGCAGGGTGCTGATGTCGTTGCCGAAGACGGCAGCGGCGCGCGTGAACTGGGTGCCCGTCAGCTGCATCCCGTCGCCGGAGTCGCCGGCGAAGCGGATCGTGACGCGATCCAGCTCCTGGACCGGCACCTCGTGGCCCTTCGTGGTCGTCACGGGACCTCGCGATCCTCCTGGGTCTCATCTCCGGCGCACCGGCGGAGAACGGCGCGGCGCTGGCCGGTCCGGAAAGGGTACCGCAGGCGCCGACCGCCGTCCGGGGCCGCCATCTGTCCGACCTGGGGGCGTCGGCCCGACGGCGAGCCCTCGGCGGATAGGCCGGTCGCTGGGCGCCCGCCGGACACGGCCGATCGCCCGCTGCGCGCCGGCCCGTCCGAGCGCCCGTGCCTTTGCTACGCTCGAGAGCGATGGACCGTCGCCGCGTGCTGGGCGTGGCCCTGGCGGTGGCGTCCGCCTGCGGCTACGGCTCCGGTGCGCTTTTCGCCAAGAGTGTCTACGGGTCGGGGATCGACTGGCTGGCCCTCCTCTACTGGCGCTTCCTGATCGGCGGGCTGCTGGTGTGGGCGTGGGCGCTCCTCGTCCCGGAGAACCGCGCCGCGTTCCGCGAGCTCTCCCGCCGGCGGGTCGTCGCGCTGCTCGGGCTCGGCGCGTTCTTCACGATGAACGCGAGCACGTACTACGCGGCCCTGGAGTACGTCTCGGCGTCGCTGGCGGCGCTGATCGTCTACATGTACCCCGCGCTCGTCGCCGTCCTCTCGATCCGCTGGGGCCATGGCCTGCAGGGCCGGCGGCCGTGGATCGCGCTCGCCATCGTCACCGCCGGCGTTGCCCTGACGATCGGCGGGATCGAGACGTACGCCGAGCCGATCGGCATCGTCCTGATCGTCGCCTCCCCGATCATCTACTCCGTCTACATCATCCTGGCCGCCCGCCTTGCGGGCGAGCGGAAGGGCGAGACGGCGGCCTCGCGTACGGGCGGCGCGGGCGCCGAAACGCGGCCGGCGGTGGCCGCGTCGCTGATGATCACGGGGACGTTTGCCGTCGTCGCCACGCTGGCCGTCGCGGCCCGCGAGCCCGTGCTGCCGGGTCTGGTGCCCCCCGGCGCCTGGTTCGGGCTCTTCGGAATCGCGATCTTCTCGACGGCGCTCGCGATCTCGGCGTTCTACGCCGCCACCGCCCGGATCGGCGCAGCCCAGACGGCGCTCGTCTCGACGGTCGAGCCGGTCTGGACGATCACCCTCGCGACGCTGCTCTTCGGGGAGTCGCTCGCGCCCGTCCAGCTGCTCGGCGGGGTGTTCGTGATCGGCGGTGTCATCCTGGCCCAGACGACGCCCGGCGCCACGCCGGACGTCGTCGTGGAGGAGGCGTAGCCCGGGCGCATCGGCTGGCGCGCGGGCCCGGGCGCGGGCGGTGTCGACCCCGAGCCGTCGGCCCTCGCCCGCGCTACGATCCGCGCCATGTCGACCATCGAGACCGTCCCGGCGCGCGACGGCACGCCGCTGCTGACCCGGTCGTGGCCCATCAGCGGTGACGCGTGGGGCAGCGTCCTCGTGGCCCACGGCCTCGGCGAGCATTCCGGGCGCCACGACGCGACGGGCGGGCGGTTCGCCGCCGCGGGGCTGGTCGCGATCTCGTTCGACCACCGCGGGTTCGGGGCGTCCGGCGGGCGGCGCGCCTACGTCGACCAGTGGGACGACTACCTCGACGACATCGAGGACCGCCTGGACGCGGGTCGCGTCGACGGCCTGCCGGTCGCCATCTACGGGCACTCTCTCGGCGGGCTTCTCGTCGCGGACTACCTGCTGTCCGACCGGCCGCAGCCGGATGTCGCCGTCCTCTCGGCTCCCGCGCTGGGCGGCGGCAACGTCTTCCTTCGCACCCTCTCGTCGGTCGTGGCGCGCGTCTGGCCGACCTTCGAGATCGCCAACCCCTGGAACCCGGCCCGGATCGCCCGCGACCCGGCGCCTCCGGTGGTCACGGACCCCGACCCGCTTGCGGTCGGCCGGACCACCGCCCGCCTCGGGCATCTCCTCTTCGGGGCGATGGATCGGGTGAACGAGCGGCTGGAGGCCGGGCGTGGCTTCCCGATGCCGACGCTGGTCGTCCACGGCAGCGACGACACGCTGGTCCCGACCGCGTCCACGGCATTCCTCGAGCGCTTCGCGACGACGGAGCGCCGGGTCTACCCGGGCGTGCGCCACGAGCCTCACCACGACCCGTTCGACGGCGCGCGGATCGTCGACGAGATGACGGCGTGGCTGCAGGGGCACATGGGGGGCGGCGCGGCAGCCTGATCTCCCGCCTCGCGCCGCCGGCTCTCCCGGGTCGGTTGCGCCGCCGGCTCCCCGGGACCGCTGGGCCGCCGGTCGTTGCGGATGCAACTATCGGCGTGGTACGGTGCGACGACCCAGTCCCGCGGAGGAACCCCTCGTGACCATGCCCCAGCCCCCGGCCGAGGCCCAGCTTCGGTCACAGCTCCAGGCAATGCCCCAGCCGCAGGCGCAGGCGCAGGCAGAGTCCCAGCGCATGCCGGCGTTGTACATCGGCCATGGCGCCCCGACCCTCGTGGATGATCCGGTCTGGCCGGTCGAGCTGGCCGCCTGGGCCGGCGAGCTGCCTCGCCCCCGGTCGATCCTCATGATCAGCGCCCACTGGGAGTCGCAGCCGCTCACGGTTGGTGCGACGACACCCGTCCCGCTCACGTACGACTTCTACGGCTTCCCGGAGCGCTACTACCGGACCCGGTACGAGGCGCCCGGCGCTCCCGATCTCGCGGCCTCGGTCGCGAGGCTGATCCGGGACCTGGAGCCGGTGGCCCAGGCGCCGCAGCGCGGGCTGGACCATGGCGCGTACGTCCCGCTGACCGTGATGTATCCCGACGCCGACATTCCCGTCCTCCAGATGTCGCTCCCCGACCTCGATCCCGAGCACCTCTTCCGGATCGGACGCCGGCTGGCCCCGCTCCGCGGCGAGGGCGTGCTCGTCGTGGGCAGCGGCTTCCTGACCCACGGGGTTCCGTTCGTGCGCGAGTACATGGGCGGGAAGCCCGGCGCCCCGGCGTGGTCGATGGACTTCGACCGGTGGGCGACGGAGGCGCTGGCGAGCGGCGACCTCGATGCCCTCTTCGACTTCCGGAACCGCGCGCCCGGGATGCCGTACGCGCATCCCACGGTGGAGCACCTCGCCCCGCTCTTCGTCACGCTTGGCGCCGCGGCAGTCGCTGACGAGGCGCCCGACTTTCGGATCGACGGCTACTGGATGGGCCTGGCGAAGCGCTCCTTCGCCGTCCGGTAGGCTGCTCGCGCGGCTGCGGCGGGCGAAGGGGGCAGGACCGGCGCGGCGGCGTGCGGGGCGACGGCGGCGTGCGGGGCGACGACATGCCGGCGGGCGTTGCCAGGTAGGCCCGAGCTGCGTTGCGTTGAACTACACATCGCGCGCACCGGCACGCGCGGCGGGCAGGATTCCCGACGTTGAACGCAAGTTCTGTGCACGCGGCGCCGTGCGCAGCAGGAAACCCGACGTCAGACGCAATGTTCCTGCACGCCGACGATCTGCAGGCGCGGAGTGTGTACTTGAACGCAAACGGCGCGAGGACGCGGGCGCCGGGGCAGACGGCCAGGGGCCATGTGAGTTCCCGAAGCACGCGAGCGTCGGGGCCGGCCCGAGCGTGCCCGGTGGCGCGCCGGCGCCGCGGCTCAGCCCTGCGTCGAGGTCCCCGTCCCCTCCTTCATGAGGGACCGGAGCATGAAGGTCACGTTGGCGGGCTTCTCGGCGAGGCGGCGCATGAAGTACGGGTACCACTGCGTGCCGTACGGGACGTAGACCCGGACCCGGTAACCTTTCTCGAGCAGCTGCGCCTGCAGGTCGCGCCGGATCCCGTGGAGCATCTGGAACTCGTAGCGCTCGCGGCCGATCCCCTCCGCGTCGGCCCAGCGGGCCAGCCGGCCGATGAGCCGCCCGTCGTGCGTGGCGAGGGCCGGGTAGTTCCCGTCGACCATCAGGCGCCGGGCCTGGGCCTCGTACGCCGCGTCGATCTCGTTTCGCTCGCGGAGGGCGACCGACGCCGGCTCGTTGTAGGCACCCTTGCAGAGGCGGACGCGAGCACCCTCGGCGATGAGCGTCTCGACATCCTGCGGCGAGCGCCGCAGCGCCGCCTGGATGACCACGCCGCTGGTCGCGTTCAGGGGTCGGAGCTCGCGCCACAGGTCGAGGGTTGCGTCGGTCTTCGTGTGGTCCTCCATGTCGATCCGGACGAACGCGTCGAGCGCGGCGGCCTTCCGGAAGACCCGGGCGACCGTGTCGCGGCAGAGGTCCCGGTCGATGTCGAGGCCCATCTGCGTCAACTTCAGGCTGACGTTGCGCTCGAGGCCACCGGTGGCGAGCGCGTCCAGCGTCACCTCGTAGCGCACCGCGGCCGCCCCACACGCGTCAGCGGAGTCGACCGACTCCCCCAGGACGTCGACGGTCGTCAGGTACCCGGCGTCCCGCAGGTGCCCGAGGGCCGGGAGCACCTCGTCGAGCGACCCGCCGGCGATGAAGCGGCGGACCATCGGGCGCGTGATCGGGACCCGCGTCGAGAGCCGGCCCAGCGCCTTGCGGTGCGAGAGCCAGATGAACGTCGTGCGCAGCGTGCGCTCGGGAATCGACCCGTGGGCCGGGTGGGTGCTCATCGATCCTCCTGGGGAGCCGGCTCCGGCGTGGCTCCGGTGCCGGGTTGCGTGGCTCCGGTGCCGGGTTGCATGGCTCCGGTGCCGGGTTGCGTGGCCGCGGAGGTCACGCCCGGCGCGGCCCCGCTGGCAGATGCAAGCTGGCCCGCCATCGCGGGCGCAGGCACCGGGGCGGGGTCGCCGGCGGGCGTGCCGTACGCCGCGTCGAGAGCTGCGAGCAGGCGGTCCTCGTCGGTCCGGCGGAGCGACGCCCACACCAGGTACGCCGCGATGACGGCCGTCCAGGCGACCGCGGCGGGGACGACGAGCCCGACGAGGCCGCCCTCGAAGATCCCGCCGCCCAGGGTCTGCACGTAGGTCGCCGTCGAGGCGAGGCCGGCCGCCCAGACCATGGCTGCGCCCACGGAGTAGCCGACCGTCATGGCGCTCGTGAAGCCGAGCGGGTTGCCGAACGAGAGGCCGGCGATCTTCGGCGCGTCCGGCGGGTAGAAATAGGCGGCTTCGAGGCGGTGCGCGACGAGGACGTCGGCGCCGAGTCGGGCATTGATCGCCTGCTCCAGCCGCTCCGCGTGGCGGCGGGCGAAGACCGTGTACCAGAACAGGTAGCCGGTCTCGAGGAAGGCGAACGGCACGAGGAAGGGGACCGGGACGACGGCCGCCGGCAGGACGCCGCTCCAGCCGAGGACGAGCAGCCCGACGCAGACGAACGTCCAGTTGCGGATCGTGGCGAAGAAGAGGCTCGAGTAGCCGAACAGCATCCCGCGCATCCGCTCAAGCTGAGCCTCGAGCAGGCGCAGATCCTCGGCCTGGTCGCGGGGCTCATCCCCGGCGGCCGGCGGCTGGGCCGGCGCTGGGTCGCCCGGTCCGATCGACATCGACAAGCGCATGCGTGGTCCACCTCGAGGTGACGGTCACCCCCGATGGTACCGAAGCGCGGGGCCGTTCTGGTGCCCGGAAGGCGGCCACCTGGTGGTGCCGGCAGGCACCAACACCAGGGGCAGGTCCGCGCTTCGGGAAGGGCCGGCCTGACCCCATCGTCGTACAGTGGGTGAGGCGAGCGCCGCGCGTTCACGTTGCGACGGGTGTGGGTCTCCGTCCGGCCGCCCGGCCCGCTCTCGGAGGTTGCGTCATGGCGGTTCTACAGGTCTCCGCGCGGCGCCGACGCGTCGTGCTGCTCGGGGCAGTTCTCGTTGCACTGGCCCTGCCGTCGGTCGCCCTCGCGGCAACCGTTGTCGGCACGGCCGGCCCCGACCACCTTGTCGGCACCGTCGGCGCAGACACGATCTCCGGCCTCGCCGGCGACGACGTGCTCGAGGGCCTTGCCGGCGCCGACACCATCAGCGGCGGCGCCGGCGAGGACCGGATCTACGGCGGAGCCGGTCCGGACGTCATCCGGGGCAACGTCGGTGCCGACCGCATCTGGGGCGGCGATGGCCAGGATGTCCTGTACGGCGGCGACGGTCCCGACACCATCTCGGGCGGCGGCGGCGGCGATTCGATCTGGGGCGGCGCCGGCCGCGACGTCGTCTACGGCGGAGCCGGGAACGATGTCATCCGGGTCGCCGGCGACCGGACCATCGACGCCGTGAGCTGCGGCTCTGGCTGGGACGTCGTGTACCTCGGCCGCGGCGACATCGCCGACCGCTCGTGCGAGCGCAGGATCCGCATCCTCGAACACTGACCGGGCGGTTGGCCGGCCACGCCTGATGCGGGCGGCCGGTCCGCGCCTGCATCACGGGCGCGGGTGCGCCATGTCCGGCGGCCCACGCCTCAGGGTGCGCGGCCCTCGACTCGCACGCTGGTGAGCAGGGCCACGACGACGGCCCCGATCGCGAGCAGCCACGACGCCAGGGCAAGCGCCGCGCCCGTCCAGGCGAGAACCAGGAGCGTCGGCGACGGGGCGGCCGCCGCTTCGCCCGCGCTCGACGCCCCGAGGACGCGCAGCGCCGCCCGCCCCGTGAGGAGTCCGGCGACCACGAGGATCCCGATGCCCGCGAGCGCGACGACGGACGCCGCGGCGCCGGCGTCCCCGGCCCCGGCGCCGGTCAGGGCCGACCCACCCGCGAGCAGGATGAACGTGGCAAGCGAGGCCGGCGCGAGACCCGCGAGCGGCGGGGCATGCGGCGGGTCCGCCGGAGGGCGCACGCGCACCGGTGCTGCCACGAGGACGAAGAGCGTGCCGGCGGCAACCGCGCACGCGACGAGGACAGCGAGCCGGGCGGCGACCTCCATGCCCGTCAGCGCTCCGGCGAAGCGGGCTCCTCGAGGACGTGCCGCTTGAGCCAGCCGACGATGCGCCCGTAAGCGTCCCGCAGGTTCTCGCGGCGCTCCCAGCCGTGGCCCTCGTCGTCGTACCAGTGGACCTCGTGGAACTTGCCCTCGATCTGGAGAGCCTCGACCATCTTCTCGGTCATGAGGGGCACGACCCGTCGGTCCTTGCGGCCGTGGAGGATGAGGAGCGGCGCCTCGATCCGCTCGGCGCGGTAGAGCGGCGAGCCGCGCCGGAAGAGCTCCGCCTGCTCGGGATCGTCGGGCGAGCCCATCATCCGCTGGAGGTCGATGCGGCCCGTCCGGTCGCCGTGCCGGTAGCTCTCCGCGAGCTCGGAATCGCCGAACAGGTCGACGCCGGCGGCCCACAGGCCGGGCTCCTCCACGAGCGCGCAGAGGGTCAGGTAGCCGCCGTACGAGCCGCCGTACATCGCGAGCTTCCCGTTCGACCAGGGCTGACCGGCCGCCCACCGGGCGGCGTCGATCACGTCGTGGACGTCCGCGTGGCCCCACTCGTTGCGGTTGGCGAGGCGGAAGTCGCGGCCGTAGCCGGTCGAGCCCCGGAAGTCGACCGACAGGAAGGCGAACCCCTCCTGGACGAGCAGCTGGCGGAACGGCTGGAAGTCGCGGTAGGCCTGCCACGACGGCCCACCGTGGACGTGGATCACGGTGGGGACGGTGCTCCCGCCGCGCTTCCCGGTCGCGGCGGCCGGCCGCCACAGCGTGAAGGGGATCACGAGGCCGTCGCGAGCGCGGATCGTGAGACGCTCGGGTTCGACGAAGCCGCGCACGGGGACCATCGCCGGCAGCGAGCGGGTCAGGCGGCGCGGCCGGCCTGCGGGCAGGCCGTCCACCCCGGGCACGGGCAGGATCCAGAAGTCCTCCGGATCGCGCTCCGTCTCGCCGACCGCCAGGATTCCGCTGCCGTCCGGCAGCCAGTCCACGGCCAGCCAGACGCCCTCGACGGAGTTGATGCGGGTCGCCGCGCCGGCCGCGACCTCGACCGGGCGGCTCTTCGGCGGTCGTCCCGGCCGGCGCTTTGCCGGGGACGCGCCCGCGAGCGGTGCGACGCAGAGGTCGACGAGCCCCTCCCGCACCAGGGCATGGACGAACCGGGTGCCGTCCGGCGACGGCAGCGGCGCCGACCCGAAGCCGCCGTTGTAGTCGCCGTGGTCCGCGGCGCCGGCGGTCAGGACGGTGCGCTCGCCGCCGTCGAGGGGATCGCGGACCACCTGGAACCACCCGTCGTGGTCCGAGACGAGCAGCAGGCCGCTGCCGTCCGGAAGCCAGCGCGGGCTCGTCTCCCAGGCGCCGGCGCCCGCGACGATCCGCTGCTCGCCGCCGGCGACGTCGACGACCGTCACCTGCATCGTCGTGAGGTCGCGGTCGCGCTGGGCGACGACGGCGAGGCGCGATCCGTCGGGCGACCAGACCAGGTCCTCGACGTCGATCCCCACCGGCGTCAGGGCCCGCGGCTCCGGGCGCACCTCCCGCGCGGGCGGGCGGCCGCGGCGGGGCAGCGGCGCGTCGACGACCCACACCTGGCCCCAGCCCCGCCGGCGCGAGATGAACGCGATGCGGCGGCCGTCGGGCGCCCAGCGCGGGGCCCGGTGGCCGGCCGGGTGATCGGCGACGAGGGTGGGCCGGGTTCCGTCGATCCCCACGATCCAGACGGCCTTCTGGCGCACGAACGCGAGCCATGATCCGGCGGGCGACCATTGGGGGTCGCTGACGTCGTGCTCGAACGCGGTGACCTGCCGAGCCTGCCCGGTCCGCAGGTCCAGGACGAAGACCTGGCGGGCACCCCCCGCCTCGGCCGTGTAGGCGACACGGCGGCCGTCCGGCGAGAGGCGGGGCTCGCGCGGCGACGCGACGGCCACGATGTGCTCGATCGTCAGCCGGTCGCGGCGGGCAGCGGCGGGGGTCGTGGGGCGGGCCGCACGCCCGGGCGGGCGGCCCCGGCGGCGCGGAGCGGGGGTCTCGCTCGGTGCCGGCGGTGCGTCGCTCGGCGCAGGCGCGGCCGGCGATGCGTCGCTCGGCGCAGGCACGGCCGGCGCTGTCTTCGGACGGTTCTTCGACCCGGGTGGGCGCCCGCGGCGGCGCGGCGCAGGGATCGCCGGGGGCGCGTCGCCCTCGTCCGGCGCCCGTGGCGCGTCGCCCTCGTCCGGTGCTGTCGGCGTGCCGGTCGTCTCGGGCGACTCGACAGCCTCGAGGGCCGTCTCTGCGTTCGGGAGGAGGGCCTCGTCGGGCTCGTCGGCCCGGACGGAGGTTGAAGAGCGCGACATCGTCGGCGTTATACCACGCCGCGCAGGGCCGTCTCCCGCTCTCCCGGCACGGGCGGTGGCTCGACGCGGATGAACGTCTCCCGGCCCATCCACCGCTCGAGCATGTCGCGGGGCGCGGCCGACCAATCCTCGCGCACCTGGCTGGCATGGCAGGCGAAGGCGGCGAGCTTCCGGTCGAACACGGATCTGACGTCGACCTCGGTCGTGAAGTCCTCGTCGGGCCGGGCGAGCTCGACGAACCGCCGTTCCTGGAGCAGGTCGTCGGCCGTCGGCTCCTGCGGCTCCGCGGGGTCCTCGCCCCGCAGCGCGGCCCACTGCGCCTGCATCTCGCCCCAGCCCCCGAGGTCCGACTGCGAGATGGCCTGGTGGTAGAGCGTGGTGGGCCCGCCCGGCTCGGCGGCAGCACGCCGGAACGCCACTGTCGCCCGCGCGGAGATGGCCACGTGGTCGGGGTGGCCGTAGATCCCGCCGGGATCGAACGTGACGATCGTCGCCGGCCGCAGCTCGCGGATCACCGCCACGAGCCGGCCGACGACCTCATCCGCGTCGGCGAGAGCCAGGCATCCGGCCGGCTTCGGCCAGCCTTCCATCCCGGAATCGCCGTAGCCCAGGAAGATCGGCTCGGCCACGCCGAGGGCGGTCATGGCGCAGCGCAGCTCGCCGCGCCGGAGATCGCGATCGAGCTCGCGGGCCCCCTCCACGCCGCCGAGGTCGCCGTCGGTCGCGCAGACGATCCAGGTCGGGGCCCCGGCCGCCGCGGCGAGCGCCATCGTCCCGCCGGCACCGAAGGTCTCGTCGTCCGGGTGCGCGAACATCGCCAGGAGCCCGCGCGGCCCGAGGCCGGTCACGACCGGGTGGCCGCCCGCGTCCGGTCCATGGTCACGGGCGGCGGGGATCGGGCGGGGCGGTCACGGCGGCCTCGAGCTGATCGCCCAGCTCGACAGTGCGCCGGTAGGCCGCCCAGACCGCCTCGGAGAGGACCGTGCGGAGACGCCCGGACTCCAGCTCGTGGAGGGCGGCCGCGCTCGTGCCGCCGGGCGAGGTGACCATGTTCCGCAGCACGGCCGGGTGATCGCCGGACTGCTTGGCGAACAGGGTGCTTCCCTCCAGGGTCTCCACGACGAGGTCGTGGGCGACGTGGCGCGGGAAGCCGAGGTGGACGGCGGCGTCGATCAGGGCCTCCATGAACAGGAAGACGTACGTCGGCCCGGTGCCCGACACGGCGGTCGCCATGGCCACGAACTTCTCGTCCTCCACCTCGATCTCGGCGCCCAGGGCGGACAGGAGGGCCTTCGCCTGGGCCCGCTGGTCGGCCGTCGTCTCGGGCGTCGCGTACCAGACGGTCATGCCCCGGCCGAGCTGGGCCGGCGTGTTGGGCATGCTGCGGACGAGCTCGTGGTGGCCCAGCAGCCCCTCGAGCGCCGCCGTCGTGGCGCCCGCGATGACGCTCAGGACGAGCTGGCCGGCCACGAGGTGCGGCCCGATCTCCCGGCCCACCCGGGCCAGCATCTGGGGCTTGACGGCGAGCAGGACGACGTCGGCGCCGACGATGGCCTCGACGTTGCTGGGGGTGACGCGGATCCCATGCTCGCGCGCGAGGTGCTCGCGCCGCTCGGCGCGCGGGTGGCTGGCGATGACCTGCCCGGGCTCGACGAGGCGTCCGCGGATCAGCCCGGCGATCATGGACTCGGCCATGACCCCGGTCCCGACGGTGGCGAGCGAGCGGCCGGCGAGGGGCGACATGGCCGCGAGTGTATCCCACCCCGAATGTGCACTCCTGCGGCGATCCCGGGGACGAGCAGGTCGCGATGGGCCCGGCGCCGGCGGCCGGTGCCTTCGGGAAGGGCGCGTCCGTGGCCGCTTCCGGCTTCGCAGGCGCGGGGCCGTCAGCGGGCCGTCGCGCTCGCCAGCAGGAAGAAGCGCCCGGTCGTGCGGACGTCGACGCCTGCGAAGCCGGCCGCGGCCAGGGCCACACCGAGCTCCTCGGGCGTGTAGTGCACCTTGGGGATCGTGAACTCGCGGCCGTCGGCGAGCCGGCGCCGCGCGAGGTCCGGGCCCGGCGCCGGCAGCCGATCGAGCGTGCCCGACGCGGGGTCCGGGAGCGAGTCGATCGCGACGAACGGGCTCCCGGGGTTCAGCCAGGCGCGGACGATGGCTAGGAACCCCCCGAGCCGCGGCCGCGGGACGTGGCTCAGCCAGAACCCGGCGAACAGCGCGTCGACCGTCCGGTCGGGAGCCGCCCACGCGTCCCGCACGTGCAGGTGGGCCCTCAGGCGGTGGGCCAGCAGCCGGTCGCGCGCACGGTCGAGCGGGGCGCCCGCGCCATCGTAGGCATGCAGCTCGCCCTTCGTCGCCAGCAGCGCCGACCACCAGCCGGTCCCGGCCGCCAACTCGACGATCTCGCCATGAAGCGGCAGCCCGTCGAGCCAGGTGGTCGCGGCGTCCAGCTCCATCTGCCAGGCCAGGTCGTCGACGGGGCCGTGGGCGTAGCGCCCACGCCGCAGGTACCAGTCGTCGTACTCGGCGGCCCGCGCCTCGTAGTACGGCACCAGCTGCGATTCGGGCGACGCCCCGGTCGTGGACGGGACCAACGTGGTACCTGCCGTCCTCGCGCTGCCGGCCGCCGCCGCTCGCTGTTCGAGTGCGCTCCGAAGCCGGAACCGGAGAAACGGGTTCTCGCCGGCCTTGCCCAGGCAGTCGGGGCAGAGGCGGGCGCGGGTCTCCAGGTCGTCGGCGTCCCGCGGCTGCCAGCTCCTGCCGCACCAGAGGCAGTCGAACGCCCGCGGGGCGCTCGGCCTCCCCGGCGCCCCTCCGGGCCCGGGCCCCCCGGTCACTGGACCGGCACCCAGCTTCCGGCGGGGGCGAGGTCGACGAAGGCGTCCGGGTCGAAGATCTCGGCCAGGAGCTCGATCCCGTCGATGGCCCGCGGGCCCGGCCGGCTGAAGTAGGCCGACGCGTCGAGGGCGAACACCTGGCCCCGACGAACGGCCTGGATCTCCGCCCAGGCGCGTGGCCGCGGCGCAGCTCGCCAGGCCCGGACCGCCTCCGCCAGGTGCATCCCGCACGGGATGAGCAACAGCATCTCCGGGTCCACGTCGACGACGGCCTCCCACGTGGTGGGGCAGCTGGGCTCGCCGTCGATGCCGAGCACGTCCCAACCGCCGGCTCGGCGGATCTGCTCCGGCACCCACAGGCCCGCCGACGAGAGCGGGTCCGGCCAGTCGAGCGCCACGACCCGCGGAGCGTGGTGCCCCTCGTCGCGCCGCTCCTCGACGACCTCCTCGACGTCGGCCAGGCGCTCCCGGAGGATCTCGACGAGCCCCACCGCCTCGTCCTCGGCGGCGGTCATGGCCCCGACCGTGGCGATCGCGTGGAAGATGCCCTCGAGGCTCCGCGGCTCGAGCGTGACGATGCTGGCGTCCGATCCGACGGCGTCGCGCAGCGCCCGGGCCCGCTCCTGCCCACCGGGGCCACGGTCGGCGCCGACGAGGAGGAGGTCCGGCCCCAGCGCCGCGAGCGCCTCGCCGTCGACGGTCACGAGGGACGCGGCCCCGCCGGCCGCGGCGAGCGCGAGCTCGTGGACCCGGTGGGCGGGCGCCTCGGCGACCGCGGCGGTGACCCGCGTGAGGGCGGGGCGCTGCGCGACCCCCGGTGGGTAGTCGCACGCGTGCGAGACACCGACCAGGTCGTCGGCGAGGCCGAGGGCCCAGACGATCTCGGTGGCGGCGGGCAGGAGCGAGACGATTCGCATGGCGGCGGGACGGCTCCGGGCCGGGAAACGGAACGACCGGCCGTCCGATGCCGGGGGCCGGTCGTCGAAGGGCGGGCGCGGCGCCCGGAGGGGCCCGGCGCGGGGTCAGGCGGGCTTGGCCGCCTCGACCATGGCGCGCGCGGCGTCCTTGTCCGTGAACCACGTCGCGTTGATCTTGGTGTACTCGACCCACTCCGCCGGCAGGGACTCCTCGGGGAAGATCGCGCTCACCGGGCACTCGGGCTCACAGGCGCCACAGTCGATGCACTCGTCCGGGTCGATGTACAAGGTCCGGTCGAGGCCCTGCTCGAAGTGGATGCAATCGACGGGGCAGACCGCCACGCACGCCTGGTCCATCGTGTCGACGCACGGTTCGGCGATCACGTAGGTCATGTTCGGAGGTCCTCCGTATCACTCGTCGCGGCCCCGGGCCGCACCGTTCCCGGGCGACGGGCGGCGTCCGCCCGCAGCGGCGAGGGTACCACTTGCGACCACCGGCGGCGTGGCGCGACGGCGCCGCTGGCGGGCACGACGGCGCAGGTGGCGGGCACGCCCGGCGGAGCTCCGCCGACTCGCTATGGGGAGCCCGAGCCCTCCTGGTCGAGCGGGACGCCACCGGGTCCGACGAGGTGGACCGCGCCGGCCATGCCGCGCTCCCAGTGATCGGAGATGTGACAGCCGAGGAGGAGCTGCTCGGCGGCGTCGTCGGGCACGGTGTAGGTGACGGTCTGCGTCTCGCCGGAGCGCACGACGACCCGCAGGCCCTCCAGCGCCGGCGGCACCGAGACGTCGGGGGTGGGGCCGGGTGGCGGGTTCGCGGCCGGCGCCTCGGCGTCCTCCCAGGCCTGCTGGACGGCCATCGGCCCCAGGACGAGCTCGTGGACGTCGAGGCCGCCGTTCACGACGTTGAGGGTGACCGTCTCCCCGGGCACGAGATCCACGATCCCCGGCACGACGACGTAGTCCTTGAGAATCACGTTGACCTGGCGCGGCGCGCCGGAGGTCCCGGGCGTGATCGCGGGGGTCGCGGGCACGGCGGATCCGCCGCAGGCGATGAGCCCGAGCCCGATGGCTCCCAGGGCGAGGAGCGCGGCCAGGAGGGTCGGCGGTCGACGGATGGACGTGAGCACGGCGGGGAGTCTAGACCCGGGTCGCCGGGCGCGCCGGCGCGTCGCAGTCGCGCTGAGCGCGGCCGCCCGCCCACCGACGGCGGCCTGGCCCCGGGAGCCGGCGGGCTTACATCCCCTGGGGCTTGTACTCCGGGTCGAGGTAGGTCTCGGGCTCGTCGTCGAAGTCGAGCTTGCAGCCCTTCCCGCAGAAGTAGTAGACCGTGCCCTCGTGCTCGGAGGTGAGGGTTGCGGTCTCCGTGTCGACCTCCATCCCGCAGACCGGGTCGATCGCGATGGCCATCAGTTCGTCGCTCCGTTGTCCCCCGGCACCCGCCGGGCACTCCGCGGAGCATAGATCGTCGCTCCGCGTGTCGACGAGACCGTTACGATGACGGCATGGAAACGGTCACCGACCTCGCGGCCGCCCGCGCTCGACTCGAGGAGGAGCGGGTCCGCCTGCGTACCGAGCTCGGGGAGGAGATCGAGGCGCCGGGCCAGATGACCTATGGGTCGCAGGCGGCGGCGGCGGCGCAGGTCTTCGCCCAGCAGCGCGATCTCGCCTTCCGCGAGCAAGCCGAGCGCCGGTTCAAGGCCATCGAGCACGCGCTGACCCGAATCGAGGCCGGGACCTACACGGTCTGCGAGATCTGCGGCGGGCCGATCTCGGCCGAGCGCCACGAGGTCGTCCCGTGGGCCTCGACCTGCGTCGAGTGCAGCCGGACGCATCGGTAGCGTCCCGACGGGCCGTCCTGTGAGCACGCCGGGACCAACGGTTCGGGATGCCCCGGCCCCGCTCGTCGACCTCGCCCGGATCCGGGCCGCCGCCGTCACGCTCCGCGGCATCGCCGCGCGGACGCCCCTCGTGCCACTCGGCGACCCCGCCCGCGGCCATCTGCTCAAGGCCGAGTCGCTCCAGCCGATCGGCGCCTTCAAGATCCGCGGCGCGTACAACATGGCGGCCTCGCTGACGGCCGAGCAGCGCGCCCGGGGGCTCATCACCTATTCGTCGGGCAACCACGCCCAGGGCGTTGCACGCGCCGCCCGCCTGCTGGGCGTCCCGGCGGTCATCGTGATGCCCGAGAACGCCCCGGCCGTCAAGCGGGCCCGCGTGCTGGCCGACGGCGCGGAGGTCGTCACCGTCGGCAACGCCAGCGCGGAACGGCAGGCCGTCGCCGAGCGGCTCGCCGCCGAGCGCGGGCTCGCGATCATCCCGCCCTACGACGACGACCGGATCATCGCCGGGCAGGGCACCTGCGGCCTCGAGATCGCCGAGGACCTGCCGGACCTGGCGGCGGTCCTCGTGCCGGTGGGCGGCGGCGGCCTGGCGTCGGGCGTGGCCGCGGCCGTGAAGGCGCTCCGGCCGGCTGCTCGCGTGATCGGCGTGGAGCCGGAGCTGGCCGCCGACGCGCGCGACTCGCTGGCGCGCGGGGAGATCGTGGAGTGGTCGGCCGCCGACGTCTCCCGCACGATCGCCGATGGGACCCGGACCCAGGCGCTGGGCGTCCGCACCTTCGCCCACCTGCGCGCGCTGCTGGACGGCATCGTCACCGTCCGCGAGGACGAGATCGCGGCCGCCGTGCGGATCGCGGCCGAGGAGGCACGCCTCGTCGTGGAGCCGTCCGGCGCGCTCTCCATCGCGGCGCTCCGGTTCCACGCGGAGGAGGCGGGGATCGCGGCCGGCGCCCGCCCCGTCGTCTGCGTGGTCTCGGGTGGCAACGTCGACCCGGCGCGCTACCTGGCCTACCTCCAGGCGCCGATCCCGTCTGCCTGACCGGGCCGGGTCACGCCGCGCCGGGTTCCCCGTGCGCGGTCCGCCGGGCGGCGAGCGCGTCCTCGGCGGCCTCCCGCCGCCGCGTGTCGGCCTCCTCGTGGCGCATCCACGCCGCGATGACCAGCAGGATCGCGACGATGAAGCCCGCGTCGCCGACTCCCCACATGATGGCCCCGGCCAGCTGCTGGTCCTCCAGCGGGGACGGGGGCCAGGGTCGCCCGGTTGTCGCGTAGTGCGGGTAGAGGACCTGCTCCGAGAACAGGATCGCGACTCCCAGCAGCGAGTTCAGCGGCATCTGCAGGCCGAGGTAGAAGACCCGCGCCGGGTACGGGAGGCGGTACGGGCTCGGGTCACGCCCGACGACCGGCCACCAGAAGAGCATCGCGCTGGCGAGGTAGAGCGCGTGCTCCAGGTCGTGGAGCAGGGGGTCCTCCAGCGCCGCGTCGAACAGCGGAGAGACGTGGCTGCCCCACATCACGAACGTGAACAGCAACCAGGCGACGAGCGGGTGGGCGATCACCTTCACCACCCGCGAGCGGAGGACGGGGAGGATCCAGCGATTGCGAACGCCCGGTGTCGCGACCCGCAGGATGAGCGTGATCGGCGCCGCCAGGACGATCGCCGGCGCCGCGCCGAACACCAGGAGCAGGTGCTGGACCATGTGGACGGAGAACAGCTCGGTGTCGTAGCGCTCGACGCCCGACAGGAGTGCGACCGCGATGCACCCGAGGCCCAGCAGGAAGAAGACTGGTCGGTCGACCGGGACCGGGTTCGACGGGTGCGCGGCGTTGACGCGCCGGACGGCCCACAGGTACGCGCCCGCCGCGATGAGGAGGGGGACCACCACCTGCGGGTAGAACGACCAGCCGAAGAGGAAGGCGCCGAGATCCGGCGGGGGCGGCACCGCGCCGCCGTGGGCGAGGGCGGTCGGGACCCCGACGAACGCCAGGAGCGCGACGACCGGGAGGGCCGCGAGGAGACCGGCGAGAGGCGCGGCAGGACGACCGGCGAGGGTCGCCGCACGCCTGAAGGAGGTCGTCGGAGGTCGGGTCACGGCGCCATTCTCGCGCGTCTCCGGCCCCGCGGCTGTTGCGCTCGCAGAAACCCTTTCTTCATATGCGCATCTCCGCACCTACTTCGGGTATCATGCGCGGGCTCCAGTCCGCAGCGTCCCGGCGGGGAGTGGTCGCGAGAAGGCCGCCCGCGCGGGCGGAGCACGGCAGCATGCACTGTCGAGGGAGGCTGATGACGTTCACCCAGGGGAGGTCGCACCGTCGCGCGGTGCTCCTGCTGCTGTTGGCTGCGGCCGCCCTTCTCGTGGCCGGCTGCTCGGACTTCGACCCCCGCACGGCGTTCCCGCCCGAGGCCGCGACGGTGCAGGGCCAGGCGACCCGCGACCTGTACAACATCATCTTCGTCATCGGGATGGCGGTCTTCTTCCTGGTCGAGGGGCTGATCCTCTTCGCCGTCCTGCGCTACCGCCGTCGCAAGGGCGACGACGAGCTGCCTCCCCAGATCCACGGCAACAACAAGCTGGAGATCATCTGGACCGCGATCCCGATCGCGATCGTCCTCGCTCTCTTCGTCGTGTCGTGGCAGACCCTCAACACGATCGACGCCCGCAAGGAGAACCCTCCGGTCAGGATCGGCGTCGTCGCCTACCAGTGGCAGTGGCAGTTCGTGTACGCGCCGCCCGACATCCGCTGGGAGGACTGCGGGGCGACGGAGAACAAGGGCAAGTGCGTCACCGTCATCGGCATTCCGCCGCCCGGCGGCGATCGCTCGAACTGGACACCTCCCCAGATGCACGTCCCGGTCAACGAGACCGTCGAGCTGCAGATGCACTCGAACGACGTGATCCACTCCTTCTACGTCCCGGCATTCCTGTACCAGCGCGACATCACGCCTCGCAAAGACCAGGTGATCCAGTTCCTCGCCGACCGCGAGGGGACGTTCCGCGGGCAGTGCACCCAGTTCTGCGGGCTGCTGCACCAGGCGATGGAGCTCGAGGTCGTGGTCGAGAGCCGGGACGCCTTCAACGCCTGGCTCACCCAGGCGCTGACGCCGCCGCCGACGCCGTCCCCCGCTCCCTCGACGAGCGTGGAGCCGGGCGCCAGCCAGGCGCCGGGTGAGTCGGTGACCCTCCAGCTCAGCGCCCAGGGGATCGCCTACGACACGGGCACGCTCGAGGCGCCGGCGAACACGCCCTTCAAGATCGCGTTCGCCAACAACGACGCCGGGATCCCGCACAACGTCGCGATCCACAAGGACAGCCCCACCGGGCCCGAGGTCTGGAGGGGCGAGATCTTCAACGGCGTGGAGACGCGCACCTACGACGTGCCGGCACTGGCGGCCGGGACCTACGGCTTCGCCTGCACGGTCCACCCGAACATGGCCGGCACGCTCACGGTGAAGTAGGAGAGCCCTGATGGCCACCACCGCCCTCCGCCCCGCGACGACCTACCGCACGGGCGCCTACGAGTGGCTGACAACCACCGACCACAAGAAGATCGGGATCCTCTACTTCTTCAACTCGCTCCTGCTCTTCCTCGTCGGCGGGACGCTCGCGCTCGCCGTCCGCACCGAGCTGGCCCAGCCGGGCCTCCAGGTGATGAACGAGGCGACGTACAACCAGATGTTCACCATGCACGCGTCGGTGATGATCTTCTGGGTCGTCATCCCGTTCCTGGCGGGCTTCGGGAACTACTTCGTGCCGCTCATGATCGGCGCGCCCGACATGGCCTTTCCGCGCATCAACGCGCTGTCGTTCTGGCTGCTGCCGCTCTCGGCGCTCATCGCCATGCTGGGGTTCCCGCTCGGCGGGGCGGCGGACAACGGCTGGACGAGCTACAGCCCGCTCGCGCAGGACAAGTACTCGCCGGGGATCGGCACCGACCTCTGGATCATCGCGCTCCTCCTGGTCGGGACGAGCTCGATCCTGGGCGCGGTCAACTTCCTCGTCACGATCTTCAAGATGCGGGCGCCCGGGATGACCCTGTTCCGGATGCCGATCTTCGTCTGGACGACGCTCGTGACGAGCGTCCTGATCCTGATGGGCACGCCGGTCCTGACGTCGGCGCTGATGATGCTGTACATCGACCGCAATCTCGGCGGGAGCTTCTTCAACACGGCGCTCGAGGGCGGCAACGCCATCCTCTGGCAGAACGTCTTCTGGTTCTACAGCCACCCGGCCGTCTACATCATGATCCTGCCCGCGATGGGCATCATCAGCGAGGTCATCCCGACGTTCAGCCGGAAGCCGCTCTTCGGCTACAAGGCGTTCGTCTTCGCCACCGCCGGTATCGGCGCCCTCGGGTTCTCGGTGTGGGCCCACCACATGTTCACGACGGGCTCGGTCTACCTGCCGTTCTTCAGCCTGATGACGTTCCTCATCGCGGTCCCGACCGGCGTGAAGATGTTCAACTGGGTTGCCACGATGTTCAAGGGCAAGCTGTCCTTCACGACATCGATGCTCTTCGCGGTCGGCTTCCTGGCCATGTTCCTGATCGGCGGGATCAACGGCGCCTTCCTGGCCTCGGTCCCGGTGGACTACCACGTCCACGCGACGTACTGGATCGTGGCCCACATCCACTACGTCCTCTTCGGCGGCTCGATCATGGGGGTCTTCGCCGGCATCTACTACTGGTTCCCGAAGATGTTCGGGCGGATGCTGAACGAGTCGCTCGGCAAGGTCCACTTCGTCGGGATCTTCGTCGGGATGAACCTGACGTTCTTCCCGATGCACCTCCTGGGCACGTCCGGGATGGTCCGGCGGATCGCCGACTACAGCGCCACCGCGGGCTGGAACGACATGAACCTGCTGGCCACGATCGGCGGCTTCACGATCGCGGCGGCGATGCTGCCGTTCCTGTGGAACATCTTCACGACCCTCCGCGGCGGCAGGCCCGCCGGCGACGACCCGTGGCAGGGCAGCACGCTGGAGTGGGCGACCTCCTCGCCGCCGCCGGCGTGGAACTTCGACCGCCTGCCGCCGATCCGCTCGGAGCGCCCGGTCTTCGACCAGCGCCACGCCGCGGACACGCCCCAGCTCACCGGGGGGCACTGACAGTGACCGCCAGCACGTCCGCCGTCACGCCGCACGTGGGGACGGGCGAGCCCCACGCACACGCCCAGCGCGGGATCAGCAACCCGATCCTCGGGATGATCCTGTTCATCGCCTCGGAGGTGATGTTCTTCGCCGGCCTGTTCGCGGCCTACTTCAACGTCCGCCTCACCTCGCCGCACTGGCCGCCACTGGTCAACGAGCAGGAATACGAGGCGTTCAACCTCGGCAGCGGCGAGCATCTCGTCGTCGCGGGCACCCTGACGGCGATCCTCGTCTTCAGCTCCGTCACGATGCAGCTGGGCGTCTGGGCGATCAGGCGGGGCGATCGCACGGCGTTCCTCCGGGCGACCGGGGTCACCCTGGTCCTGGGCGTCATCTTCCTCGCCGGCCAGCTCTGGGACTACACCCAGCTGGGCTTCGGGATCACCGACACCGCCTTCGGGAGCACCTTCTACACGCTGACCGGCTTCCACGGCGCGCACGTCGCCGGCGGCGCGATCATGCTGGCGGTCGTCCTCTATCGCGGCCTTGCCGGCCAGTTCTCGGCGCGGCACCATGACATGGTCGAGGCGACGTCGCTCTACTGGCACTTCGTGGACGTCGTCTGGATCGTCCTCTTCTCCACGCTCTACCTGCTGTAGCGGCCGGAGGGACCGATGATCATCAAGCCCAGGTACACGCTCCTCGCGGGCGCCGTGTTCATCGTGCTCGGGATCGTCTACGGGCTGCTCAGCCGCGACCCCGGGGGGATGACGATGCTCCTCGCGCTCGGGATCGCGATGGGGCTGATGTCGTACGTCCTCATCGCCGGCTCCCCCCGCGGCGACGAGCAGTAGCCCGGCCGCCGGCCCCGATCCCATGTCGCTCTGGGACACGCTCCTCGAGATCCTCGGCTCGGTGGTGTCGCCCGACTGGAGCGCGCTCATCCTGCTGATCCCCCTCGCGGTGCTGGCAGCGGTGGGCGCGTACCTCGTCTGGGTGGTCCGGCGCTACGCGGCGGCCGGGCCCCGCGTCTCGCGACCTGCCCCGACCGCCCCGGTCCCGGCAGGGATCCACATGCCGGGCCCGAGCGTGGCCCCGTTCCTGGCGGCCGGGGGCGCCTTCGCCCTCGTCCTCTCGACGCTCTTCATCACGGTGAAGCCCGGCGCCGAGGGCGGCACGACGATCGTCGTCGAGCCCGGGGGCGTCGTGGCGCTCGCCATCGGGCTCGCGGCGATGATCGGGGCGCTGCTGTACTGGGGTCGCGAGGCCAACCGCGAGTACGACGCCCTGGAGCCACCCCCGGCGCTGCCGGCCGTCGTCGGAGAAGGGCCGCCGCCGGGTGTCCACATCCCGGGCCCGTCGTTCCGGCCGCTGCTGGCGGCGATCGCGTCCGCGGCGCTGCTCCTCGGGCTCGTCATCGATCCCGTGATCTTCGTGGCCGGGGTCCTGATGACGGTCATCGGCCTTCTCGGCTGGCTCAACGACGCCCGCAAGGAGTACCGCGAGGTCGTGAGGGCCGACGCCACGGGCCACCTGGAGAACATCCCGGCTCCCCGCTTCCCCACCGGGACGCTCATCGTGTTCGCCGTGCTGTTCGTCGGGTCGCTCCTGGTCGCGGGCGGGGTGATCCCGCCGCGCGGAGGCACGGCCGGCGGGGGCACGGGCGTGGCTCCATCGGGCGCCCCGGCGAGCCAGGCACCGGCCGCGTCCGGCGGATCGTCCCCCGCTCCCTCGACGAGCGCGGAGCCGGGCGCCAGCCAGGCGCCGGGTGAGTCGGTCACCATCAAGCTCAGCGCCCAGGGGATCGCCTTCGACACCGACACCCTCGAGGTCCCGGCGAACACGCCCTTCAAGATCGAGTTCACCAACAACGACGCCGGGATCCCCCACAACGTCGCGATCCACGAGGGGACCCCGACGGGCCCCGCGGTCTGGACCGGCGAGATCTTCAGCGGCGTGGAGACTCGGACCTACGAGGTCCCGGCCCTGCCGGCGGGGACCTACGGCTTCGTCTGCACGGTCCACCCGAACATGACCGGAACCCTGACGGCGAAGTAGCCCGGATGGTGCGCTCCGCCCACGGGGTGGTGCTCGCG
The DNA here is from genome assembly GCA_963725875.1 of uncultured Chloroflexia bacterium. Lineage (GTDB taxonomy): Bacteria > Chloroflexota > Limnocylindria > Limnocylindrales > CSP1-4 > CTSoil-043. The sequence goes on from CAVRZZ010000006.1 coordinate 301,445, forward strand.
GTCGCGGTCGCCGCACCGACGCCGGCCGGCACCGTCCGCCCGGGCGGCCCGGCGGCACGACGGGCAGGTGCGACCTAGAATGGCGGCCGCCATGACTCCCACCGTCGCGCACGGCGCCGCCCGGCGCATCGCTCCCCTGCTGGCCGCCGTCGTGCTGGCCGTCGCCGCCTGCGGCGGCGCCCCGGCCTCGGCCGACCCGGGCGCGAGCGTCGTCATCATCGGGTCGCCGCTCATCGGGCAGCCGGCCCCCGCCCTCGCCGGGACGACGCTCGACGGCGCCGCGTTCGACCTCGCCTCGCTGAAGGGCGCCCCGGTGCTGGTGAACTTCTGGGCCAGCTGGTGCGGGCCGTGCCGCGAGGAGTTCCCCCTCCTGGAGGACGCCGCGGCGCGGCACGCCGGGAGCGGCCTCGTCGTCGTCGGCGCGCTGTACAAGGACGACCCCGGCCCGGCCCGGTCCTTCGCCGCCGAGCAGGCTGCCACGTGGCCGACCGTGACGGACCCCGACCGCTCGATCGGGAGCGCCTGGAAGGTCCTCGCGCCGCCCCAGACGTTCTTCATCGACCGCGACGGCGTCATCCGCGACGTCCAGGTGGGCCAGGTCCGCGACGCGGCCGAGCTCGACCGGCTTCTCGCCTCGATCCTGCCGTGACGGCCGTCGCGGCAGCCGCGCGCCCGGCCGGCCGGGCGGCTGCGCTCTCGACCGACCGGGCCGCGGCGATCACCGTCCGAGGCCTCTGCAAGCGGTACGGCGCGCTCACGGTGCTCGATGGCATCGACCTCGACGTTCCGGGCGGCCAGCTGGTCGCGCTGCTGGGGCCGAACGGCGCCGGCAAGACGACGACGGTCGAGATCCTCGAAGGGTACAGGCGGCCCGACGCGGGCGACGTGCGCGTCCTCGGGCTGGATCCGCATCGAGACGGTTCCGCCCTCCGGCCGCGCGTCGGGGTGATGCTGCAGCAGGGTGGGATCACGCCGCAGGGGCGCCCGCGGGAGCTGGTCCGGCTCCACGCCCGCCTCTTCGCCCACCCGGCCGATCCCGACGACTTGCTGGACCTCCTCGGCCTTGCCGGGGCCGCCACCCGGCGCTACAGGCTCCTGTCGGGGGGCGAGAAGCAGCGGCTGGCGCTGGCGCTGGCCCTGGTCGGGCGCCCCGAGCTGCTGGTGCTCGACGAGCCGACCGCCGGCATGGATCCCGCGGCGAAGGTGGCCGTACGGGCGCTCCTTGGCGACCTCCGCGCGGCCGGGCGGACGATCCTCCTCACGACCCACGAGCTCGCGGACGTCGAGCGCATGGCCGATCACGTCGTGGTGATCGACCGGGGGCGGGTCCTCGCGGCCGGAACCCCGGCGGAGCTGGTCGCCGGGGCGGGGCACGTGCTCCGATTCCGCCTGGCGGCGCCGGACGGGAGCGTGGCCGGCGTCGACCAGGGCGACCTCGCAGCGCTCGGCGCGGCTCTCGGCGGGGCGATCGAGGCGGACGGGTCGCCCGGCCGGCATCGCCTCGCCGGGAGGTCGCCCGATCCCGCGGCGATCGCCACCCTGGCCACCTGGTGCGCCGGGCACGGACTGCTGCTCGCCGAGCTGCGCACGACGGGCGGGACGCTGGAGGAGCGCTTCCTCGAGCTGATCGCGCAGCCGGACGGCGGCGACGCTGCCGGGCCGGACGGCGAGCCGTCCACCGGGCCGGACGGCGGCGACTCCGCCCCGCCCGATCGCCCCGCGGGCGACGCATGACCGCGCCGGCCGCCAACGACGTCCTCCAGCCGGGCGACGGGCGCCCGTCGTCGGTGCCGGCGCGCATCGCGGCGATCCTGGAGATGGAGCTGCGCCTGACGTCGCGTCGCCTCGAGAACCTCGTCGTGACGCTGGTGCTGCCGGCGGTCCTGCTCGTCTTCTTCGGCTCGATCCCGGTCCTTCCCGACGCGGCAACCGCGCTCCCGGGGGCCGAGCCGATCGACGGCGTCCTGCCGGCGATCCTCGCGACGGCGATCGTCGCCGCCGGTCTCGTGAACCTGGGGATCTCGACCGGCTTCGAGCGCTCGTACGGCGTCCTCAAGCGGCTCGGCGCGTCGCCGTTGACGCGCGGCCAGCTGCTGACCGGCAAGGTCGGGACGATCGTGGTCGTGGAGGCGGTCCAGGCGGTCCTGCTGGTCGGGCTGGCGACCCTCCTCTTCGGGTGGACGCCGGGGGAGGGGTGGAGCCCGGCGGCCGTCGTCGCGGCCGTCCTCCTCGGCACGGCGGTCTTCAGCTCGATGGGGCTCCTGTTCGCGGGCACCCTTCGGGCCGAGGCCACCATGGCGCTGACGAACGCCCTCTTCCTGCTCGCCCTCCTCGTCGGCGGCCTGCTCGTGCCGGGCCACCAGCTGCCAGGCCTCCTGGGAGCGCTCGCCTCGCTCCTGCCGACGGCGGCCCTGGCCGACGCCCTGCGCGTCGGCCTCGGAGCGAGCACGGGCGACCTCGTGGGGCCCCTGGCGCTCCTGGCGGCGTGGGCGGTCGGGCTCGGCGTCCTGACCGCCCGCACGTTCCGCTGGGAGTAGCGGCCCGCCGGATCAGCCCGCGGCGGGGGGCGGCTCCGGATCCGGCGCCCCGGACGGCTCTGCGTCCGCGGCAGCGGGCGGTTCCACGTCCGCCGTGCCGGATGGCTCGGGCTCGGAGGCGTCCACGGGCTCACCACCCTCCTCGGGAGCGCCGTCGCCGGCGGCCGCTTCGCCGGTCTCGGCGGCCGCTTCGCCAACGCCGGCGCCACCCGTGACAGGCGACTCCGCACCGGCAGCGGCGCCGGCAGCGGCGGCGCCGGCAAGGTCGGCGCCCTCGGCGGGTTCGGTGCCGTCGGAGGTCGTTCCCGCGCCATCGTCCGGGGCTTCCCCGTCCGGGCCGGCCTCGCCGGCCGCAGGCCCGCCCGGCGGCGGCGCCGCGTTCCGACGCATGTACAGGAAGGCCGCGATGCCACCGACGACGACGACCGCGATGACGAGCAGCAGGAGCACCGGCGGACCGCCCTCCTGCTCGGGCTCCGGCGTCGGGGCCGGGGTCGCGGTGGGCGACGGCGTCGGGCTCGGCGACGGCGTGGGCGTGGCCACGGCCACGAGGGGCACGACGACGTCCCCGAGCGGATTGCCGCCCGTCAGGACGCGCGGCGGGTTTGCCGTCTCCCAGGAGCGGTCGCCGTCGGTCACGTCGGCGACGACGACGTACTCCGCCTCCGGGGCGACGTCCGCGACGTTGAAGGGCACCGAGAACGGGATCGGCGCGCTGGCGCCGGCCTGCGGCCTGGCGTCGAAGCCGAGCACGATCCCGGTCTTCGGCTGGACGACCATCGTCACGGACGACGCGCCAGCGCCCAGCGAGCCGTCGATGCCGGTGAGCGTCCCGGAGATCTCGCCGAGCAGCAGGTCGGGGCGGTACGTCAGGCGCACGACGAGGCCGGACGACGGGGCGCCGCCGGTGATGGCCGCGACCCCCGTGGCCGACACCCACCCGTTGTCGCCGTCCACGATCGCCCCCCGGATCGTGTAGGTCCGGGCGGGATCGATGTCTGCGGTGGCATACGTGATGGAGAAGGCGATCGGCTGCTGGCCCGGCGTCGGGATCACCTGCGTCGCGACGACGGCGACCGACGACGAGTTGCCCTCGTCGAGGAGTGCCACGACGGCCTTCGCGTTCCCCGAGAGCTTTGCCGCCTCGCCGTAGACCAGCGTCCCGCTGACCGTGCCCTTGTCCGGCGGGGGCTTCGGGGTGGCCGACGGCACGGGCGTGGCCGTCGGGGAGGGTGTCGGGCTCGGGGTCGGCGTCGGGCTCGGGGTCGGCGTCGGCGTCTGGGCAGGCGTGGCGCTCGGCGCCTGGCTCGGCGCCGGTGTCGGTGTCGGAGCGGGCGTCGGTGTCGGAGCCGGCGTCGGTGCCTTGGTCGGCACCGCGGTGGGGGCGGGTGTCGGTGTCGGAGCGGGCGTCGGTGCCTTGGTCGGCACCGCGGTCGGGGCGGGCGAGGCCGTTGCGGCCGGCGACGGCGTGAGCGACGGAGCCGGGCTTGGTGCGGCGATCGGCAGCTTCGCCGGGAGCGCCGTGACAGGCAAGGTCACGCTGCCCGTGGACCCCTGCACGATCTCCACCGGCGTCAGGCTCTCCCAGACGGAGGCTCCGTCGACGATCGCCGCCTTCGCCACGTAGCGCGCGGCCGGGTCGACGAGGGCCGGGTCGTAGGACACCGCAAGCGTGATCGGAACCTGGCCGGGCGTCACCGAGATCGCCCGGGCGGCGAGGCGCCCCCCGGTGGCGTTGACGATCGCGACCTGCGCCACGGCGGTGTCGCTGAGGGCCAGTCGGTCCTGCTTGGTGATGATGACGGTGAGCGTCGCCGGCGCCGCCGGCCGCAGGACGAGCGGCACGTTCACGCCCGTCTCGGGGCCCCCGGTGATCACCGGGACGGGCGCAGTGCTCTGGAGGACCGTGTCGCCGTCCACCACGGACGCGTACACGGCGTACGACCGCTTGGCATCGATGCGGGCCGGGTCGTAGCGCACCGCGAAGGCGAGCGGCCCCGTCCCCGGGGCAGGCAGGCGCTGCTGGCCGACGATGAGGGGATCGGTCGCCGTCACGGACTGGTCGACGATCGTGACGACCGCCACCGCGCTCGCCGACCGCGTTCCTTCCATCGTCAGGGACCCGCTGACCTGGCCCGAGGGGGCGGCGAGGCCGGCGGGAACCACGAGGAGCAGCAGGGCGATGGTCGCCATGAGGGCCGGGACGACACGACGGGCCGGCCGCCCGCGCTGACGAGGGTGCACGATCGAATCTCCTTCACGCGTTGGCGTCGAGGCGCGACGAGCCGCGGCCCAACCCCACGCGGACGCCATCCTACGGGCTCGGCGGTGCGCCGGCCTCCCCCCATCCGGAGGAACCGGCCCGACGACCCGACCTCTTCGCGTGCGGCGGGAGCGCAGCGCGACCCGGATAGAACGACCCACGTGGGGAGGACGTCCGGCCCAGGGACTCGGCCGGCGGGACCGTGTACTCTCGCCGTCATGGATGCTCCCGACCAGCCGCAGGTGCCCGTCGTCGACGACGAGGCGGGGATCGTCGACGGCGACGCCGCGACGTACCTCGAGGCGCTCGTCTTCGACGACGCGCAGGTGCAGCCCCTCGTGCCGGCCGAGGAGGGTCTCCCGATCGAGCTGGTCGGGCAGCACCTGCGCCTATCCGGCTCCGTGCTGATCGGGTTCCACCGCCGCCTCTCCGACTTCATCAACAACCACGAGGGCCTGATCCGGCTCAACGGCGTGACGATCCTGCGCCGCAACGGCGACCCCACCAGGGTCACCGCGCCGAGCATCTGGGTGAGCCCGGAAGAGGTGACCCTCGTCGGCCAGCACACCGACCCGACCCTGCGCGAGACACCGAAGGAGTGGCTCCAGGAGAAGCGGGCCCACACGCTGATCGTCGTGACCTCGGGCCACACGCTGAGCGGGGACGTGCACCTGAACCCGGAGGCGATCCTGGCGGCGTTCGTGGAGTCGCCGTCGCCGCAGTGGATCCCGATGACGGACGTCCGCACCCGTTCGCTCGCCGACCGGCGCGTCATCTCCCGCTATGAGTTCGCCCTCCTGAACCGCCACCACATCGTGGCGGCGACCGAGATGCAGCCCGGCATGATCAGGGGCCGCGCGGTCATCTGATGCCGGGCGGTCATCTGGGGCCCCCACGTCGGCGACGGATCACCTGCCGCGGATCGAGCACGTCGCGCTGCCCGCTGCCGCCGTAGCTCGCGGCCGGCCTCCCGGTCGTGGCCCCATCGTCCCGGTGGCGCCGGAACCCATCGGCCGCTTGCGCTCCCGGCGGCGGGCGGGCACCCTTCGCGGCATGTCGATGAACCCGACCCGTCACGCCGCCCGCGCGCTGCGCCTCACGCCGGCTCTCGCCCTCGCGGCCACGCTCATCGTCGGGGTGCTCCCCGCCGCCGCGGCCGAGCCGAACTACCCCAGCTATGACAGCCGCTACCACTCGAACGCGGAGATGGTGGCCGAGATCCATGCCGCCGAGGCCGCGTTCCCCGATCTCGTCGACGTGATGTCGATCGGGAAGAGCTCCCAGGGCCGTGACATCTGGGTGGCGAAGGTCTCCGACAACGTGGGCGTGGACGAGAACGAGCCCGAGATCCTCGTCGACGCCCTGCACCATGCCCGGGAGCGCCTCTCGCTCGAGCAGGCGCTGTACCTGCTGCAGACCCTCACCGGGGACTACGCGACCGACGAGGCCGTTCGTTCGGTGGTCGACGGCGGCGAGACGTGGATCATCTTCTCCGTCAACCCCGACGGCCACGTCTACGACCTGTCCGGCGCGCCCTACCGCCTGTGGCGCAAGAACCGCCAGCCCACGCCCCGGTCCACGTACGTCGGCACCGACCTGAACCGCAACTACGACTACCACTGGGGCTGCTGCGGAGGCTCGTCGGGCAACCCGGCGGCCTGGAACTACCGCGGGCCCAGGGCCTTCTCCGCGCCCGAGACCCGCGTGGTCCGCGACTTCGTGAACAGCCGCGTCGTGGCCGGGCAGCAGCAGATCCGGGTCCACGTCACGCTCCACACGAACGGGCAGCAGGTCCTCTGGCCCTACGGCTACACGAAGACGAACGTGCCGGCCGACATGACCGTCGACGACCAGCGCACGTTCGTCGCGCTGGGCCGGGCGATGGCCGCCAGGAACGGCTACCGGGCGATGCAGTCGAGCGACCTGTACGTCACCGACGGCGACCAGATCGACTGGATGTACGGTCGCCACCGCATCTTCTCGTTCACGTGGGAGCTCTACCCCTCGGAGCAGTCGTCCGCGGCGAAGGACCATTACTCGCCCGACGAGATCATCGCCCGCGAGACGGCCCGCAACCGGTCGGCGCTCCTCTACACGCTCCGCGTCGCGGACTGCCCCTACGCCGTCATCGGCAAGGCGCGCGCGAACTGCGGCCCGTTCTTCGACGACTTCGAGGGTGCCAGGGGCTGGCGCGTCAACCCGGACGGGACCGACACGGCGACGAGCGGGCGCTGGGAGCGGGGCGATCCCAGGCCCACGACCTCGTCGGGGCCGAAGCAGCTGGGGGCGACGATCTCCGGCTCCCGGGCGCTCGTGACCGGCAAGGCCGCGGGGTCGAGCGCGGACGCCAACGACCTCGACGGCGGCGTGACGACGATCCGGTCGACGCGCATCGCGCTGTCGGACCCGGTGGGCCGCCTCACCTTCCGCTATTACCTCGCCCACGGCGCCCGGAGCTCCGCGGACGACTGGCTGCGGGTCTGGGTCGAGGCCGAGGACGGGACGCGAACCCTCGTGCTCGATGAGCGCGGCGCGGCCAACGACGACGACGCGACGTGGGCCGCGGCGAGCATCCCGATGACGCCCTGGGCCGGCCAGGGCGTGCGGATCGTGATCGGCGCCGCGGACGGTGGGCGGGCCAGCCTCGTCGAGGCGGCGGTCGACGACCTCCGGATCTGGCGTCCCTGATCGCGGGGCCTGGAAAGCAAGAACCCCGGCGGGCGGACCGGGGTTCTCGACGTCGATATGCGGCTTGGTTGCGGGGAAGGGATTCGAACCCTTGACCTTCGGGTTATGAGCCCGACGAGCTGCCGCTGCTCCACCCCGCAGGCGAAGTATGAGCCTGCTAGGCCAATTCCGTCAAACGGGCGTCCACGCATCCGGGCGGTCCCCGTCGAACGTGCCCGCGCCGCGGCCCCGAACCGGGGAGGGCCGCGCTACAGTGATGTGCCTCGCCGGGCCGATGCGCCGCGAGCGAACCGGGAGCAGCCTGCCGATGTCCGCCGACGACCTCTACCCTGCCGCCCTCGCCGTTCGCGAGCGCGCCTACGCCCCCTACTCCACGTACCTGGTGGGCGCCGCGCTGCGCGATGAGCAGGGCCGGATCCACGCCGCGGCCAATGTCGAGAACGCGGCCTACCCCCAGAGCCAGTGCGCCGAGGCGTCCGCCATCGGCGTCATGGTCGCGGCCGGCGGCCGGAAGATCACGGAGGTCCTCGTGGTCGCCGACGAGAGGCCGGGGCTTCCCTCCCCGTGCGGCGCGTGCCGCCAGCGGCTGCGCGAGTTCGCGACGCTCGACACGCCGGTTCACCTGGCGGGCCTCACGGGCGTCATCCGCACGGTGACCATGGGTGATCTCCTCCCGCTGAGCTTCGGGCCCGAGTACCTCGGCAAGGAGGCCGTCCGATGACGCACCCGTCCCTGGATCCCGCGCGCCTCGCCGCCGACGTCCTGCGCGAGCGGGCCCCCGGCATCGACCCATGCCTCGGGATCGTGCTCGGGTCCGGGCTCGGAGGGCTGGCCGACGCCCTCGACGACGCCGTCGCCGTCCCCTACGCGGAGATCCCCGGCTTCCCGCCGTCCACCGTGGCCGGCCACGCGGGCCGCTTCGTCCTGGGGTCGCTCGAGGGGGTCCCCGTCGCCTGCATGCAGGGCCGCTTCCACCTGTACGAGGGCCATCCCCCGGCCGTCATCAAGCTCCCCGTCCGGACCTTCGCGGCGCTGGGCGTCGATGCCCTCCTCCTGACGAACGCGGCGGGCTCCCTGCGCGCGGAGGTTGCCCCGGGCAGCCTGATGCTCATCACCGACCACCTCAACTTCATGTGGACGAACCCGCTCGTCGGGCCCAACGACGACGACTGGGGCGAGCGCTTCGTGGGCCTCGAGGACGCCTACGACCCGGAGCTGCGGGGGCGCCTGCAGCGGATCGCGGGGGAGCTCGGAATCCGCCTTCACGAGGGCGTCTACTGCTCGCTCCTGGGGCCGCTCTTCGAGACCCCTGCCGAGATCCGCGCCTACAGGGTGCTCGGCGCCGACGCGGTCGGCATGTCGACGGTGCCCGAGGTGATCGTCGCGCGCCACGCCGGGCTCCGCGTCGCCGCCATCAGCGCGATCACGAACCTCGCCGTCGGCATGAGCGCCGAGCCGATCGACCACGAGCAGACGCTGCGTGGCGCCGCGCTGGCCGCGGCCGACCTGACGCGGCTGGTGCGGGCGTTCGTGGGGTCGTTCGCGGGCGATGCCGATGGTTCCGCGGGCGGCGTGGCCGGCCGGGGGGCCTGAGCCCGTGCTGCCGCAGGAGGTCGTCCGCCACAAGCGCGACGGCCGCGCGCTGACCGACGAGGAGATCGCATTCTTCGTCGCCGGCATCACCGACGGCTCGATCAGCGAGGGCCAGGTCGCGGCGTTCGCGATGGCCGTCTTCTTCCGGGGGATGACCCGGCCCGAGACGGTGGCCCTCACGCGGGCGATGCGCGACTCGGGCGCGGTGCTCGACTGGTCCGACGCCGACCTGCCCGGCCCGGCGCTCGACAAGCACTCCACCGGAGGTGTCGGCGACAAGATCTCGCTGATGCTGGCGCCGATCGTCGCGGCCTGCGGCGGCGCGGTGCCGATGATCTCGGGGCGCGGCCTCGGCCACTCCGGCGGGACGCTCGACAAGATGGACGCCCTCGCGGGCTACACGACCGCACCCGACAGCGCCCTCTTCCGGAGGGTCGTGCGGGAGGTGGGCTGTGCCGTCATCGGCCAGACTTCCGACCTCGCCCCGGCCGATCGGCGCCTGTACGGGATCCGGGACGTCACCGCCACCGTGGAGAGCATCCCCCTCATCACGTCCTCGATCCTCTCGAAGAAGCTGGCCGCGGGCCTCGCCGGCCTGGTCATGGACGTCAAGTTCGGGAGTGGGGCGTTCATGGCCACCCCGGAGGACGGTCGTGCCCTCGCCGAGTCGGTCGTCGCCGTGGCCAACGGCGCCGGCTGCCGGACGACCGCCTTGCTCACCGACATGAACCAGGTGCTGGGAACCACGGCCGGCAACGGCGTCGAGGTCCGCGAGGCGATCGCGTACCTGGCCGGTGAGGGAGGGTCAGCCGCACGCGAGCCGCGGCAGCACGAGGTGACGATCGCCCTCTCGGCGGAGTTGCTGGTCACCGGCGGTCTCTTCGGCTCCGTCGCAGAGGCGCGGGCCGCCTGCGAGCGGGCGCTCGCCTCCGGGGAGGCGGCCGACCGGTTCGCCCGCATGGTGGCGGCCCTCGGTGGGCCGGCGGACGTGCTGGAACGGCCCGACGCCTACCTGCCGCTCCCGGAGGTGACGCTGCCGGTCCATCCGGCGCGCGCCGGGCTCGTGGCCCTGGAGGACACGCGGGCCATCGGCCTCGCCATCGTGGGGATGGGCGGCGGGCGCACGCGCGCCGACCAGCCGATCGACCACGCGGTGGGCTTCACGCGGTTTGTGCCCATCGGGGCGGAGGTCGGGCCGGACCGGCCGATCTGCCTGGTCCACGCCCGAACGGCTGCCCAGGCAGACGCGGCGGCGGCCGAGGTGGTCGCCGCCGTGACGATCGCGGACGAGCCGCCAACGCCCGCGCCGGTCGTCCTGGAGCGCCTCGCCGGGTAGCGGCGGGGGCAGGCCACCGGGTGGCGGGGCCGAGCCCACCGCGCCGAGCTGCCGCAACCGCGCGCCACGCCTTCAGCACGTCTCCAGGAACGCCGCCCAGACTGCGCCGGCCGAAACCAACTGCCGCTACCGAACGAATGGGGGGACATGGACAGCCGCCGCCTCGCCGTCGTCGTCGTCATCGTCGCCGTCGTGGCGATCGGCGGCATCGTCGCCTCGCAGCTCTTCCTGCGCGGGGACGACGTCCCCGAGCTCGGGCTCGACACGCCCGCGCCGTCCGCCGCGGTCGCCCCGGAGGCGCCGTCGAGCGCTCCCGTCCAAAGCCCGGCCGCCAGCGACCCGGGCACCGCCACTGCCGCCCCGTCGGCTGCCGCGGGTGATCTCGTTGGCGCCTGGACGATCGCCGAGGGCGAGGCCGGCTACCGCGTCCGGGAGACCTTCCTGCAGCAGCAGGCCGACACCGACGCCGTCGGGCGGACCAGCGGCGTCACCGGCACCTTGACGATCGAGGGGACGCCCGACGCGCTCGAGATCGCGGCCGGCTCGATCGAGGTCGACATGACCACCCTGCAGAGCGACGAGAGCCGCCGCGACAACCAGCTCGGCGGCCGCGGGATCGAGACCGACACGTTCCCGACCTCGACGTTCGAGCTCGCCGGGCCGGTCGCGCTGCCCGCGGACTTCGGCAGTGCCGACGTGGCGCTCACGCTCCCGGGCAAGCTGACGCTCCACGGCGTCACGAAGGACGTGGAGATCGCCGCCCAGGCCCGGGTGCAGGTCGACGGCACCGTCGTCGTCGCCGGCTCGCTCCCGGTCCTCTTCTCCGACTACGGGATCGAGGCGCCCAATGTGGCCGGCCTCATCGCCGTGCAGGACAACGGCAGCATGGAGTTCCGGGTCGTCCTCGCGAGGGGGTAGACGCTCCTGCCAGCGGAGAAGACCTGCGCCGCAACAGCCTGCGCCGCAACAGCCTGCGCCGTGGCGGCCTGCGCCGTGGCGGCCTGCGCCGCGGTGCCCGGCGCCCTGCACCCCCTCCTCAGCGGTGAGGGCTCCGCCGGCCGCCGGCGACACCGGCAGCTCCCGGGGAACCCCCGTCCGTTCCACCGCCGCCCGTCTCCGACGGGTCGTCGTGGGTTCCGGCCGGCAGCCTGGCGCTCGGCCAGGCCCTCACGCATGCGGTGCTGCTCGGCGACGGTCGCGTCCTCGTCGTCGGCAACGACACCATCTGCACGCCGGGCGGGGCGTGGGACGACAGCGTCGAGGCCGAGGTGCTCGACCCGGCGACCGGGACGTCACCCTGCGCGATCGCACGGTCCTGCTCGTCGGCGGCGACGCGGGCTACGTCGGTGAGCCGAGCGCGCCGTGGTGCCCCGCGCCGTCGCGGAGACGGTGCGGTACGTCCCGGGTAACCTGGCCTCGTTCCCCGTGGCGATGACGCTCCCGGACGCGACGCTCGCGAAGTCGGACGTCCCGCGTGCCGCCGTGATGCCCGCTCTCGAAGGTCATCCACCACGCGAACATCGATGCGGATGAGAAGGTGGTCGAGGCGGCGGCGGCCACGGCCATCGGCATGGCGACCGGCGGCGGGCCGAGCCCGCTCAGGCAGATCGCCCTCCGGCTCGACCGGCCGTTCCTCTTCTGGTCCACGACGTCGAGACCGGGGCGATCCTTCTCATGGGCCGCGTCGTCGACCCGTCGACGACGTAGCCAGCCCACCCGGTCAGGCGGCCGGGCCCAGCGCTGACCCGGGTGCCGCGTCGGCGGTGCCGGGCCGGCGCGCGACGACCGAGAAGAGGGGCGCGCGGTCGCCGAGCGGCTCCTGCCCAAACCCGCGGTAGAACGCGAGATCGACGAACCCGGACCGCTCGAGGAGGTCCCGCACCTCCGCTGGCGAGTATCCCCGCGTCGCGGGCGACCGGACCTGGTGCTGCGTGGTGACGACCACGCCGTTCCGGAGCAGCTCGTAGCGGTCGTCCGTGTGCTCGAGGCGCGCGGCGGGGTCAACCCAGGCCCGGCTCGTGCGGCGGATCCGTGAGCCGTCGGGGAGATCGGCCTCCTCGGTCCATGACTCGTTGGCCGCCTCGTCGTACGCGTAGAACGGCAGGACCAGCGTGCCACCGGGGAGCAGGTGGGCGTGGAAGCGGCCGAGCGTCTCCGCGGCGGCCGCCGGATCGAGCACGAGCTGGAACGACGAGGACGGCACGAGGATCGTCCGGTAGCGGCGCGGGAGGTCCATTGCTTCCATCGGCTGGGCGAACAGGCGCCCGGCGACGTCGAGGCCCGCGGCGTCCGCCTTCGACCGGCAGATCGCCAGCATCTCCCCGGAGATCTCGATGCCGTCGATGTCGATCTCCTGGGCGAGGAAGTCGAGGAGGATGCGGCCGGTCCCGCAGCCGACGTCGAGGACCGGCTGGCCACGCTCGCGGACGACATCGAGGAACCAGTGGCGGTCTTCCCAGTCCGACGTATCGCCGCGAAGCGAGTCCCACGCCAGTGCCATGAGCCCGACGTATTCGAGGTTGGCGGGCTCGCTCGTCACGAGCGTGATCCGGAGGTGGGCGCGAAGGTGTCCCCGCCCGGCTGCACCTTCGCGGCGCCGCCACGCGCCGCCCCCGGCCGGAGCGCCGTGATCGCACCCCACGCCGCGATCGCCATGCCGACGGCGAAGACCGGCCACGGGAAGTCGGTCGGGATGCCGCCCTCGGCCAGGAGGGGGGCGTTCCAGCAGAACGCGACGATCACGACGAGGCCGCCGAGCAGCCCGGCAGCCACCTGCACTGGTCCCACGCGGACAGGCCTGCCGGCACGGACCCGGCGCGCCGCCGCGAGGCCGAACCCGACGAGCGCGACGCTCACGGCGACCGGCGACCAGACCGGCCCCGCCCACGGCACCGGGATGAGGAAGAGGAGGTCCCACGTTGTCAGCGACGGCGGCCAGCCGATGAAGACCCAGAGCCACGCGTAGTAGAGGACGTCCCAGGTGCCGAAGGCGACGGCGGTCCAGGCGAGGCGCTCGAGCCAGCTGCGCCCGGCGAGCCAGCCGGCGGCCGCCAGCATGACGAGCGTCGCGGCCTCCCGGCCGACCTCGATCGCGGCGAGTTCCCCCACCCCGGCGGGGTCCTGGAGCGGGAAGAGCACGCCCGTCTCGATCCCGAGCGCCCGCTGGAGGTAGACAACGACCGCCGACTCGAGGAACGCCATCGCGACGCCGTAGGCGACCACGACGGTCGCGGTGGCGACGAACCAGCCGCCGCGCGGGGCCGGGTCGGGAGCGGGCGTCGGGGACATGGTCGCAGTATCGACGCGCGGGCCACCGCCCGCGTGGCGCGGACCGCGCCTCGGTGCTAGGCCGTCGCCGACCCGGGGCCGATCTCCCCCTCGACCTCCGCGTCGAGGCGGTCGAACCGGGGGGGCGCCGTGCTGCCGCTGGCGGCCAGGAGCGCCTTGGCCAGGTCCTCGGTCGTCGCCTCGAGCAGCGTCATGAACTGCGTCTCGGCGAACGCCCGCTTCGGGTCGTCGGCGTCGGCCCCGAAGACCGCGTCGAGCAGGTTGACGAGCATCTGGTCCAACGCGTACAGCCGCAGGTGGATCAGCTCGTGGACGACGACCTCCTCCAGGTGCTCGGGTGCCTGGCCGGCCCGCAGCAGGAGCACGGCCTTGCGATCGTCGAGGTCGACCTTGACGTCGCCCGTCTTACGCCACGGCGTGTCGACGAGCCGGACGTCGATGTCCCAGTCGGCGAGCCGCAGGATCGGCTGCCAGCGGGCGAGGACCGCGCGCGCCTCGTCAGCCGTGATCGGCATCGGTCACCTCGTCCACGATCCCGACGACGACCGTCCGGATCGGGGCGCCGGGCGCGGCGAGCACCTGGCGCGCCGAGTTCCCCTCGTCGAGAAGGAGGACCGTCTCGCCTGCCCCGGCACCCACGGAATCCACGGCGATCATGTAGCCGCCGACCGCGTTCCCGGCCGGGTCGAGGAGATCGCACAGCAGCAGCGTCCGGCCGTCGAACGCCGGGCTGTTGATCGTCGAGACGACGGTCCCGACGACACGCGCCAGCTTCACGAACGTGCCCTCCGGGGTCGCCGCTTCGCCGGCGCGGACGCGGGAGCGGCCGCCGCCACGGGAGGTGGCAAGGCTCCTTCGTCACCCGCCAGTGACCGAACGGCGTCCACGATCCCGACGATCGCATGGTCAACCGGGACGAACGGATCGGGCATCGCCTGGGCGGCCTCGCGGGCGGCCACGATGTAGACGAGCTCGCCGGGGCCGGCCATGTGGACGGCATCGGCGGCCACGACCTGGCCCCCAACGGGACGCAGGTGGCGGTCGAGCGGCTGCACGATGAGCAGCTTGACCCCGGTGAGGCCCGGGACCTTGACGGTGGCGACGACCGTGCCGGTGACGCGTCCGAGCTGCATCGCGGCTACCCCCGGACCCGCGCCGCGAACCGCGCGTCGGCGGCCAGGTTCTCGGCCATCTCGCCGTGGAGCTGCGCAATCACCCGCCGGACGAGACCGGGCGACCCGGCGATCCGCGCGCTCCCAAGCTCGACGGCGGCCTCGACCTCGGCGATCGGCCCGTCGAAGAGCAGGTATCCCTTGCCCCCCAGGTCGTCCGCAAGGCGCAGCTCGAGGAGCCGGACGTGGGCGCCCTTGAGCCCCGCGTCGGCAGCTTCGATGATCGCCGCGACCGTGGCGGTCTCGATGATGCCCAGGGCCTCCCCCGTGCCCTGGCAGCGCGCGCCGCGCATGACCGCCACGACGTCCGGGTCGACGTTGGGGAGGAAGACGACGTCGAGGACGGAGGATGCGGCCACCTCGCGCCCGGCCTCGAGGGCCTCCTCGACATCGGCCACGGCGCCCGCGACCAGGACCAGGTACTTCCCGGGATGCACGGTGCCCGCCCGGATCACGTCGATCGG
The DNA here is from genome assembly GCA_963725875.1 of uncultured Chloroflexia bacterium. GTDB lineage: Bacteria > Chloroflexota > Limnocylindria > Limnocylindrales > CSP1-4 > CTSoil-043. Next base: position 316,786 of record CAVRZZ010000006.1, read on the forward strand.
GGCCCGCTTCGCCATCGCGTCGCCGGCCTCGATGCCGGCGGCGATCGAGTCGAGCTCCAGGAGGGCGAGGGCCGGCGCGATCGCGGGGCCGGACTCCCCCGCGGGACGGGCATCCGTTGCGGGGCGGGACTCCCTCGCCGGCCGGGGGCTCATCGTCAGACGATCCGCAGCGCGCCGACGACGGTGATGCGCCGCTCGCGCGAGAACGTCCGCGGCCGCGTGAGGCCGTCCCCGGACGGGCTGGCGATGGAGAACGAGGTGAAGCCCTCGCCGCCCTCGCCGAGCCCGGCCACGTTCGGGCCGTTCGTGACGAAGATGCTGCAGTTCATCGCCCGGGCCATCTTCGTGATGGTCTCGACGTTCGTGGAGTGGATCGACGCGGTGTGGCGGAAGCCGTGCTCCATGCGCACCGCGAGGTCGATGGCCTGGTCCACGGTGCCGACGCGCACGATTGGGAGGACCGGCATCATCTGCTCGGTCCACGCCAGGCTGTGGTCCCGGGGGACGTCGCAGATCAGCAGGCGCGGGGTCGGCTCCGCCTGCACGCCGATCTCGGCGAGGATCTTCGCGGCGTCCTTGCCGATCCAGGCCGCGTTCATGGCCCCGGGCTTCCCCGGCTGCCCCATCTCCTTGAAGATGACTCGCTCCAGGCGGCGCAGCTCGTGCTCCTTGAGCAGGTAGGCGCCGTTCTGGGTCATCGCCCGGAGCAAGCGGTCGGCGACCGTGTCGACGACGAGGACCACCTTCTCGTCGATGCAGACGAGGTTGTTGTCGAACGAGGCGCCGCGGACGATGTCCCGGCCGGCGCGCTCCACGTCGGCGGTCTGGTCGACGACCGCCGGGGGGTTGCCGGGCCCGGCGGTGATGGCGCGCTTGTCCGACCTCAATGCCTCGCGCACGACGGCCGGCCCGCCGGTGACGAGCAGGACCCGGACGCCGGGGTGGCTCATGAGGGCCCGGGCGGACTCGATCGTGGGCGTCGCGACCGCCGTGACGAGGTCGGGCGGCCCGCCGGCCCCGACGATCGCCCGGTTGATGAGGCGGATCGTCTCCGAGGAACAGCGCTTCGCGCTGGGGTGGGCGTTGAAGACAACCGCATTCCCGGCGGAGACGACGCTGATCGTGTTGTTGATGATCGTGGACGTCGGGTTCGTCACGGGGGTGACCGCCGCGACGATGCCGAACGGGGCGAACTCCGTGACCATCATCCCGGCGTCACCGGTGACAGCCTGGACCTCGAGGTCCTCCGGTCCGGGCGCCTTCGAGGCGACGAGGCGGTTCTTGACGACCTTGTCGTCGACCCGCCCGATGCGGGTCTCCTGGTGGGCCATGCGGGCCAGCTGCTCGGCATGGTCCAGCATGCTGCGGCGGACCGCGTCGATGATGACCTTGCGGCCCGCGAGGCCCTGCGCCCCGAAGGCGACGAAGGCGCGGGTGGCGGCCGCCACCGCCTCGTCGACCGTGGCGTGGATGCCGTCGCCCAGCTCGGCCGCGGCGGCCGCCGACAGCTCCGCTTCGGCGCGCAGCCCGGCTCCCGGTCGGGCGTCGCCCGCCGCCGACACGCGGCGCCGCACTCGCTCGATGATCTCCTGGATCTCGTGCTCGTCCATCGTCCTCCGCCCGCCCGCCGCCATCGACTCGCCGCCGATCCGCGGCCGGCTACTTGCGGTAGACCTCCGTCCCGCCCGTCTCCCACGTGTCCACGATCGCCACGATCACCGCGTCGCAGGGCCGGTCCTTCGTTGCCTCCGTGTTCCGGGCCGAGCTGCCGGTCGCGTACAGGACGACCTCCCCGACACCCGCGCCCACCGCGTCCGCGGCCACCACGTACCCGCCGGCCTCGCGGTTCTCGGCGTCGAGCTGGCGCACCACGAGGAGCTTCCAGCCCTCCATGAGCGGCTCTTTACGGCTCGCAACCACGGTCCCCGTCACTCGTCCGAGCAGCATGTTGGCACCCGCCTGCAGGGGAGGGGGCGCCGGCCCGGGGCCGGCGCGCCCGATCCGCGTCCTAGCCCTGGCCGGACTCGGCCTTCGCCTCGTCGAGGCGGCCGAGCGGCAGCACGAGGTCGACGTTGACGTGCGGCCGGGCGATGACGTGGCTTGCGACGACCTCGCCGACCTTGCCGGCGTTGCGGACGCCGGCCTCGACCGCTGCCTTGACCGCGGCGACGTCGCCGCGGACCACCGCCGTGACGTACCCGCCGCCGGTCTTCTCGTAGCTGACGAGCTCGACCTTCGCCGCCTTGACCATCGCGTCGGCGGCCTCGACCACCGCCGCGAACCCGCGGGCCTCGATCATCCCGAGCGCTTCTGCCATCGATCGTTCTCCTTCTCGACCTGCTCGACCTGTCTCGTGCGTGCGTGCCGGGCCTGTCAGCCCTTCCGCTTGCCAGCCCCGCGGCCCCCTAGGCCTTCGCCTCGCGTCCCTCGAGGCCCTCGATCGCGGCCAATGCCGCGCGCCAGCCGACGTCGATGTCCCGCTCCTCGCCGCCGAGGTAGATGCGGCCCATCGACCCGAAGGACCGGACCTCGAGGATGTTGATGTGGGCCGCCTTCTCCGCCTCGTTCGCGGCCAGGGCGGCGTAGGCAGCCGGCTCCAGCTCCAGGACGTAGAGCGTCTGGCCGGGGATCAGCATCTGGCCGTGGCGCGTCCGGTTGATCAGCTGGGCCTGGTGGTCGTCGATGCGGCGGATGATCTGGGAGGACAGGACCCGCGGCTTGATCCGGTCGGTCTCGGCCAGGCCGATCTCGCCGAGGATCGCGGCGCCGGCGGCGCGCACCTCGGCCTGCGACGGCGAATGGATCTCGAGCATGCCGTAGTAGCGCTCGATGATCTGCATCCCGGGCTTGACGCTCGTCGACTTGAGGGCGATGTCGGTCAGCCGATTGATCTCGATGCCGGGCGAGATCTCGATCGAGAGCGAGGCATCGCCGGCCAGGGGCAGGAACCCCTGGGCGACCGTGCCGAGGAAGGCGGCGTACTGGGCCTGGAGGCTGTCCAGGAAGACGTAGGCCCGGAGGTCAATACTGCTCATGCGCGCCCTTCTCTCCCGTGACGATCTTGACGCCGGCCGAGGCCCCGATCCGGGTCGCGCCGGCCGCGATCATGTCCTGCACGTCCTCGGCCGTCCGGATCCCGCCGGCCGCCTTGACGCCCATCCTCGGGCCAACCGTCTCGCGCATCAGCGCGACGTCGAAGACGGTGGCGCCGCCCTTCGCATAGCCGGTCGACGTCTTGACCATGTCGGCCTTCGCCTGCTGCGCGAGGCGGCAGGCGATCACCTTCTCCTCGTCGGTGAGGAGGGCGGTCTCGATGATCACCTTGTTCGCCGCGCCGGCTTCGCGGCAGGCATCCGAGACGCGCGCGATGTCCTCGCGGACGGCGTCGTGCATGCCGCTCTTGAGCGCCCCGATGTTGATGACCATGTCGATCTCGCGGGCGCCGTCGCGGATCGCCCGGCGTGCCTCCATCGCCTTGACCTCGGTCGTGCCCGCGCCGAAGGGGAAGCCGATCACTGAAGCCACGGCTACGTCGGAGCCGCGCAGGTTCTCCGCGGCCCGCCGGACCCAGGTCGGGTTGATGCAGACGGCCGCGAAGCCGTGCTCGGCCGCCTCCGCGCAGAGACGGTCGATGTCGGCCGCGGTGGCCTCGGGCTTGAGGAGCGTGTGGTCGATGTAGTGGGCGAGGTCCCCCGGGACCTCGTCGGCGCGACCGTGGTACTCGACCCGCGAGGCGCCCCCGGCGACGATGTCGCGCACCTTCGTGGCGCACTGGGCCGCGCAGCCGCGCACGCACGAGGCACACGGGTCGGCAGCCGCGCCCGGGGAGCCGCCGATCCCGCCCGCCGCTGGGCCTTCGGCGCCGAGGGCGGCGAGCACCTCCCGGGTGATCGCCTCCACGAGGTCATTCCGCTGGTTGATCGTCTCGGTCATCCTGGTCGACCCTCACCGGTAGGCTTCATGTAGCGGCGCTCGACGTCGGTGATCTTCTCCACTCGGGCGGCGTGGCGGCCCGGCGCCCAGTCCGTCCCCAGCCAGGCCCGCACGATCTCGACGGCCAGGCCCTCCCCGACGAACCGGGCGCCCAGCGTCAGGACGTTGGCGTGGTTGTGCTCGCGGCTGTTGCGGGCCGACGAGAGGTCGTGGCAGAGGGCGGCCCGGACGCCCGGCACCTTGTTCGCGACCATGCACGACCCGATCCCGGCCCCGTCGAGGATGATGCCGTAACGGCAGGTCCCGCCGGCGACGAGTCGCGCCACCGCGTGGGCGATGTCGGGGTAGTCCACGGCCTCGGGGCCGTTCGTGCCGCAGTCCGTGATCGCGTAGCCGGCCTCGGCCAGCACCCGGCCGATGGCGTCCTTGAGCTGCCAGCCGCCGTGATCGGCGCCGATCGCGATGGCGACGGGGCGTGCCGCGGGCGCGGACGTCGCGGGCGGTGCGGTGGAGCCGGGCGCGGCGTGCGCGGCGGTGGCGACGGTCGCGGGCGACGCGGCGGTGGTGGTCGGGGCGACGCCGTCGAGCGTCGCGTCGACGATCCGGCGGACCAGCTGCCGGACGTCGTCGGCGGAGGGCGTCCGCTGCTCAGCCATGGGCGAGCACCCAGGCGGCGGTCGCCTCGTCGGCGACGACGACCGTCACGATGCCGGCGCGGAGCGCAGCGAGGGCGATCGGGCCGCGCCCCGCGCCCGCCGCGAGCCCGACCGTCACCGGCGTCGCACGGAGGTCGTCGAGGGGAAGCCCCACGGTGCGTGCGTCGAGCGCCGGGGAGGCGATTCTGCCGTCGAGGGCCAGGAACCGGCCCAGGATGTCGCCGACGGCACCGGCCGCTTTCAGCGCCGTGAGCTCGGCGTCGTCGAGGTAGCCCGAGGCGACGTGAACACTGTCCGGGCCCAGGACGCCCATCCCGAAGACGGCCGTCGGGGCCGCACGGGCCGCGGCGATTGTCTCGCCGACCGCGGCGTCGCCTTCGAGGGCTTCGCGCAGCTCGGACGAGCCGACGATCGCCGGCGCGGCCATCAGGCGGATCGCGGCGCCGGTCGTGGTCCCGAACCGCTCGACCACCTCCTGGGCGCGTGTCGGGCGCGCCGACCGGGAGATGGCCCCGTTGAGCTGGACGATCTCGGTCGCGGACGTCCAGCCGGGTCGAAGGTGGGCGGCAAGCTCGAGCATCGTGCGGCCCCAGGAGACGCCGATCGCGCCCTCCGGCCGGAGCGCGGCCAGCTGGGCGGCGGCCGCGGCGGCGACGCGCTCGCGTGCGAGGAGCTCGTCGTCGGCCCGGGAGCCCGCAGCCGGCACGTCGACGACCACGGCGCCGCGAAGCGAGAACCGCTCGCAGAGCGCGTCCTCCAGCGCCACGAGCCGGGCCACCGGGTGGACGATCTCGATCCGGACGGCATCCTCCCGCAGGGCGCGATCGAGGAGCCTGCCGACCTTGAAGCGGCTGACGCCGAGGCGCTTGCCGACCTCGTCCTGCGTCAGGTTCAGGCGGTAGTACAGGTGGGCCGCGCGCAGCATCAGGCGGGTCTCGCCCGGCCCGGCCTCGTCGCGGCGGAGCGCCGCGGGGATCGTCGACATGCTCACCTGTGCAGCACCCCGCTCATATGTTCGCAGGCTACGCTCACGGACGCCGACGTGTCAAGGGGTTGCGGGGATCGTGGTGCAGGGATCCAGCCGAAGCCCTGGGGCCCTGGCGCGTGCCGCGGGCGTGCCGGCAGCAGGAGACCAGGACGTCGGCTGGGGGCAGACCGCCGGTTCGGGCGATCCGCCTACGGCGCGACCCGACGGCCGGCGAGGGCCGCCGGAGACGCGGCCGGACCGCCCACGCCGCGGTGCCGGCGCACCCAGAGCAGCGCGCCGATTCCGACCGCCACGGTCAGGGCGCCGCCCACGGCGAGCGCGGCGAGCGCACCCCAGCGCGAGGCGATCGCCCCCGCGAAGAGCGCGCCGATCGGCGTCGATCCGGCGAAGACCGTCGTATAGACGCTGAGGACCCGGCCCCGCAGGGCGTCCGGGACCGTCGCCTGGATGAGCGTGTTGCCGTTGGCGGCCATCCAGATCGCACCGAAGCCGGCGAAGGCGAGCGCCGGGATCGCCACCGCGTACGAGGGCACGGCCGCCGTCGCGAGCAGCCCGAGTCCCAGCATCGCGGCGCCACCGGCGATGGCCCAGGAGCTCGGGTGGCGCCGGGTGGCCAGGAGAAGCGCGGCGGCCACCGACCCGACGCCGCTGGCGGTCATGAGGAACCCGAACGACGCCGAGTTCCCACTCAGGACGTCGCGGGCAAACGGCGGGATCGTCACCTGGAAGTTCATGCCGATCGTCGCCGCGAGGCCGACGACCACGACGGGCAGCAGGACCGCCGGTGTCCAGCGCACGTACGTGATCCCCTCCCCGACCGACGTGACGACCTCCCGCACGGAGGTGGGCCGCGGGATGGGCGGCGGCGTTCGGAGCTCGTCGGCGCGCATCATGAGGAGCCCGGCGATCACGGCCAGGAAGCTGAAGCCGTTGATGAAGAACGCGACCGAGAGGTCGAAGACGGCGATCGTGACACCCGCGATGGCGGGGCCGACCACGCGGGCGGCGTTGAACGTCGCCGAGTTGAGGGCTACCGCGTTCACCACGTCCTCGCGGCCGACCATCTCCACGGCGAACGCCTGGCGGACCGGCATCTCGACAGCGTTCACGCAGCCGAGGAGCACCGCGAGGACCAGGATCATCCACACCTCGACCAGGCCGGTCAGGGTGAGGAGACCGAGCACGATCGCCAGCGACGCCATCACGGCCTCGAGGGCAACCAGGGTCTGGCGCTTGGGAAGCGCGTCCGCGATGAGGCCGCCGAAGAGCCCGAGGACGAGGACGGGCGTCCACTGGGCCGCGGCTACCACCCCCAGCATCAGGGGATCGTCGGTAAGCGTGAGGATCAGCCAGGACTGCGCCACGGCCTGCATCCAGGAGCCGACGAGCGAGATCGCCTGCCCGCCGAAGAACAGGCGGAAGTTGCGGTGCCGCATCGCCCGGAGCGCGCTGGCGCTGCCGAGCGACCGGATCGTCATGGCCCGGTCTCCGCGTGTGGGGCACCGGCGACGTGGGCCGGCGCACCGCCCTCGAGCTCGTTGAGGTGGGCCTGCAGGTGCTCGCGCCGCACCCCCGCAGCCTCGATCATCTCCCGGAGCCGGTTCGCCTTCGCCGCCAGCGTGGAGACCTGGCGGTCCATGCGGTCGATGAGGTCCCGCAGGATCGCGCGCTTCTCGGCTTCGTCACCGGCTGTCCGGAACCGCTCGCGGTCGCGGATGCGGGCTTCCTCGTCCTCGAGCAGGAGGGCGATCTCCGCGAGGCTGAAGCCGGCATCGTCGCGGAGCCCGCGGATGAACCCCAGGCGCTCGAGGTCGGACGCGTCGTACAGGCGATACGCGCCCTGCGAGCGGGCGGCCGGGCGCAACAGGCCGATCTCCTCGTAGTAGCGGATCGAGCGGGGCGTCAGGCCGGTCTCCGCCGCCACCTCCTGGATCCGGAGGAGCCGCGGCGGGCTCGGAGCCGAGGCTGACCCCGTCGAGGGTGGTGGGATGGCCATTCCCAGATCTTCCCACAACCTTGACGTTCGCGTAAAGGTTATGGTTGTCGGGTCCACGAGCAGCGACCCAGGTCGGGGGAGGCGAGCCGCTGCTCACCGACGCACGCCGGCTGCATGCGACGCTCGTTGCCGCGGGCGTCGAGGCGGAGCTCCAGGAGTACCCGCGCCGCTGGCACGTCTTCCAGCTGCATGCGGCCTGCTGACCGACGCCAACCGTGCCCTGGGCGCGGCGGGCGAGCTCATCCGGTCCCGCGCGCCGGCTGCGACGGCCACGCCGTAGGGCCGGCTTCGGCCGCCCGCGCCCGCCGCGCCCCGAGGGCCCCGCGCCAGGTCTCCATGGCCGCCGGCCACCACGCGTCGAGCTGGGCCTCCTGCCCGTACCACGGGTCGCGAACGCCGGGGCCGTGGACCGCGTCCTCCAGGACCAGGTGGCGCGCGCCGGGCAGCAGCGCCGACGCGACGGGCACGAGGCCGTCGCCGGCGACGATCGGCTGGTCCGGCGCCGGGTGAACGTCCTCGTAGAGCCGGCGCATGAATCGGGAGCGTCCGTCCTCCGCCTCGTCGTGGCCCACGATGAAGCGGGAGGCAACGGCCAGGTAGCCCGTGGTCGGGGCGAAGAACGCCCCCGGCACGTGGCGGTTCGCGAAACGAGCCCCCGCGTCGGCGACGCGGCTCCCCCAGCGGGCCTCGTCGCCCACGAGGTGCGGCGCCCCCAGCGTGACGAGCGCCCCGATGCGGCCGCGCGCGTTGAGGTCGCGGCCCTCGAACGGTACCGGCGAGGTGAGGAGCCGTCCCACGATCCCGCCGGCGCTGTGGCCGACGTAGAGGATTGGGGTGCCGCGGCTGGCGGGGTTGGCGCGGCTGAGCTCACCGGCCTCGAGGAGCGCCCGGCCGACGCGTGTCGTGACGGGCCCCAGGCCGCGCACGGTGCAGAGGACCCAGTCGGGAGGGTAGACCCGGGCAACGACGACGTCGGCAGCGCCGCGCGCTCGAAGGGCCGCTGCCATCGGCCGGTACCAGCCGGGTGTCGTCAGGAAGCCGCCGGCCACGAGGACGACCGGCGCGAGGTCGGCGGGGTCGGAGTCGAACCCGGCGAGTCTGCTCACGCTGCCTCCTTCGCACCGCGCGGCTCCGGGGATGGGAGCGGCGGCGCCACGCCGGTCCCCGCCGGGCGCAGCTCACGAAGCTCGCGACCTCCGACCGCCAGGCCCGCAACGAGCGAGCCGACCATCGTGACGGCGAACGTGTAGAAGGGGAGGTGGGCGTCGACCGTGAAGAGGATCCCGGCGGTGATCGACGCAACGATCGTGCCGATCGTGCCCGCTGCCCCGAAGACACCCTGCGTCGTGGCCGAGCGGCCGGCCGGCGTCCCGCGGGCCACGACCGCGTAGAGCGCGGGCCCCAGGAGCGCGAACGAGACGCCCTCGAAGAAGACGACCGGCACGACGAGGAGCGGGTCCTGCAGCAGGGCGTACAGGACGCCCGCCAGCGCGGCGCCGAGGCTGCCGAGCACGATGAAGGGGACGGGGCCACGGCGATCGGCCCACTGGCCCGCGAGCGGCGAGACGACGATGACGCCGAGCCCGAAGGCGACGAACGTCAGGCCGATCAGCCCGAGGTCCGCGCCGAGCTCGGTCATCCACAGGCTCCAGATCACCTCGTAGGTGCCGGAGGCGAAGAAGCTGCCCACGTTGATCACGATCGCCGCCAGCAGGAGGCGGTTCCAGAGCCTCGGCGGGGCGTCGGCGGCCGCGAGCGCGGCGGCCTCGTCCCCGGCGACGTGCACGGGTGCCGGGCGGCGGCCGACCGTCAGCCCGAGCACGATGGCCGCCCCAACCAGGGCCACGCTGCAGAAGACGAACGGGAAGACGTACCCGCCGCCGAGCGCGGCGCCGACAGCTCCGAACGCGGGCCCGAGGAGCAGGCCGCCCATCTGGGCCGAGCTGTACAGCCCGAAGGCGGCCCCCCGCTCCTCGGGGGGCGTCGCGTCGAGGATGTAGGCGCGGGCCGCCGGGTCGTAGGCGGCCGTGGTGAGGCCCGCCAGGGCGCGCGCGAGCAGGAAGGCGGGCGCCCCGGTAAAGACCAGCGGCAGCGGGACCACGACCGCGGTCGCCAGGAGTCCCGCGAGCATCAGCACGCGCTTGTCGCCGCGATCGCCGAGCCAGCCGAACAGCGGCTCCCCGAGCAGGCGGGCGGCCGGCCAGGCCGCCACGATCCAGCCCAGGGTCGCCGTGTCGATCCCCTGCTCGGTGATGTACAGCGGCAGCACCGGCAGGAGCGCGCCGAAACCGAGCCAGAGGATCGCCTCGGCCACGAGGACGGGAAGGATCGGGAGCGTCCGGGCGAGCCGCCCGCGGACACCCCCGGCGCGGACCTCGGTCATCGCCGACATCGTACCGGTCGCGGGCCGCCCACGGGATCGCGCGACCCGGCGCCCCCTCGCCCGGTCGCCGCGCCGCGACGCTGGCCGGAGCCCGGTGGGCCGCCTCCCTCGCGCCGCTGATCCTAGTAGACGATCTCGTCCGACTCGGGGATCGTGACGCTGTGGGCGTCCTTGGCGTCCCAGCCGACCTGGGCTGAGACGACCCAGTGGCCGAGGCCCGCCTGGTCGTTCATGTCGTGGACCGGGCCGGTCACGATGACGCGCGCGACCGACGAGCCGCCCCGGTCGTAGCGGACCTGCGTCTCGCGGTCCCCGTAGCGGTCGGTGCTGCGCACGGTCAGCTCGTCCCGGGTGCAGCCCATCAGGCCCGCCAGCCAGTCCCGCGCATCGAATGTCGCCATGTTCGGCTCAGGGTACCTCAGCGGCGGTGCGGATCTCGCGCCCACGCGGCACGGGCGACGTCGGGGCAGGAGCCGGCTGCCAGTTCGGGATCCGGTCCCACGGCGGGCCGCCCGGCCCCGTCCCGCCGGACCGGGCCTCCGGGTGGACGCGGCTCACGGGGTGGTGGAGCGGCGCCCGGCCAGCCACGGGCGGCCGGCAGGGGGCAGCGACTGGGCCTGGATCCGCGCGCCGGCCACGACGCTCGCGAAGAGCTGCCGGTACTGGGTCCCCACGTTCGACCAGACCATCGCCCGGCTGTGCTCGTGGGCACGCCGGCCGACGGCGGCCCGGAGATCGTCGTTCTCCAGGAGGCCGATGATGGCGTCGGCCCAGGCGGCCGGAGAGACGCCCGGCACGACGAGGCCCCGATCGCCGTCGAGGAGCTCGACCGCATGGGCGTACGGGGTGGCCACGATCGCGCGCCCGGCGCCCATCGCGTACGACAGGGTTCCGGACACGACCTTCTCGAGGTTCGGGTATGGGGTCACGACGACGTCGGCGGCCTCGAGCCAGCGGGTGAGCTCGACCCGGCCAACGAAGCGGTCGACGAACCTCACGTGGCGCTCCATGCCGAGCCGTGCCACGCGGCCCTCGAGCGAACGGCGATACGCCTCGCCCTCGGTTGCCAGGAGGCTCGGGTGGGTGGCTCCCAGCACGACGTAGAGGGCAGCCGGACGGGCCGCGACGACCGCGGGGAGCGCGTCGAGGACGAGCTCGCACCCCTTGCCGGGCCCGAGCAGCCCGAAGCCCAGGATCACCTCACGGCCAGCCAGGTCGAGCGCCGGCTTGATCGTCGTGGGATCGACGAGCGGAAGATTGGGCACGCCGTGGGGGATGACCTCGACCGTGCCGGCGGGAACGCCGTACGTCCCGGCCAGGACGTGGGCAGCGGACCGCGACATGACGACGGTCGCGGCGGCGAGGCGGACGAGCTCGAGGAGCACCGCGCGCTGGTTCGGGGTCGGGTGCCGGAGCAGGGTGTGCAGGGTGACCACGGCCGGCGCATCAACGGCGCGCACGAAGTCGAGGACCGCCGCCCCGTCGTTGCCGCCCCAGATGCCGGGCTCGTGCTGGACCGCGACCACATCGGCGCAGCGGGCGAGGTCCCGGGCCGTCCGGGCGTAGTCGCCGGGCTCGTCGAACCGGATCCGGTGATGGACCTCGGGGGGGTAGAGGAGGTTGGGGCCGGGGCCGTGGAGGGCGACGATCTCGCGCTCGCCCATCGCGCTCGAGAGCGCCTGCGTGAACGTGGCGATGCCACAGTGGCGGGGCGGGTACGTGGAGGCGAAGATCGTGCGGACGATGACGTCGCTCCTTCCGGGGCGCCGGCAACGCCGGTGTCGCGACGGTGCGGGCCGCGTTGGCTCCGCGCGGCAGGGAGGCCGGCGTGTGCCAGGTGCGGGAGCGGCCCGTCCGGCTGGACGGGCCGCAGATCCGGCTAGGCGGAGCGCACGTGTGCGGCGCGAGGCCCCTTGGGGCTCTCCTCGATGTCGAACTCGACGCGCTCGCCGCCGGAGAGGCGGTCGAAGTCGAGCGACGTGTCCAGGCCGCCGCGATGGAAGAAGTATTCCTTCGCATCCTCGGCGACGATGAAGCCGAAGCCGCGATCGGCGACGACCTTCTTGATGGTACCGGTGGCCACGAGGGACCTCCACACTCTTCCCGAACAGGGAGGGCGGAACGCACGGTCCGTTCGAGAAGGGGGATCGACCACGCGACGCTTCGTCGCACGAGGCGGCGAGAGCTGAGCATAGCACGGATCCGGTCCATCCCCACTCAGGCCCGATCCGGGCCCCCACTCGGGCGGGGCGGGCCGTGGACTGGCGACGGCACGGCGCGGGCTCGGTGCGGCTCGGGCTCGGTGCGGGCTCGGCGCGCGCCATGGGCGGCGGCCGTGGGCAGCCGGCCCGGGGTGCGCGCGGCGATCCTGGCCGCCTGAGTAGACAGTCTGCTCAGGATCGGCGGGCAGGAACGTGCGACTCACCCCGAACCGGCACGTCGGCGTGACCCACGTGCTCACGGACCGCGTGAGCGAGCAGATAGTCTGCTCAGGCGAGGATCGGCGACGCGCGGCGGGAGTGGGGCCGGAGTGGGATGAGCACGTCCGACCCGGCATCCGGCGCCCGCCCCCGCTCGCCAGCGTGATCGCCTCGCTCGTCGGTGGAGGCCGACAACGCCACCGAGCAGGTGGCGCCGCCAGGTCCACCGGGCAAACGACAGATCCAGTGCCCGCCACGCTCACGGCCGAGCCCTATCATCGGCGTGAGTGTCACCCTGTCGGGTGTCCGGCGGCTTGGCTCGTATCCTCGCTGCCCGCCGACGGGTGTGGCATCCCATCGATCTGCCGGCCGCCGGACATGGATCGGACCGACCGGTGTGACTTCATAGGAGCGTGGCAACCGCCCCCACTCAGGCGTGTCCACCGGCCGGTCCGGAGTGTCACCCCTGATCAGGAGGCGACGAGGAGATGATCGTCATCGGCATCGATTCGCACAAGCGCACGCACACCGCGGTGGCCGCGGACGGCAACGGCCGCAAGGTCGCCGAGGTCACCCTCGCGGCGACCGGCGAGGGCCACCTCGAGCTCGTCCGCTGGGCGTCCCGGTTCCCGGACCGCCGGTTCGCGCTCGAGGACACCCGGCACCTGTCCCGCCGCCTGTCGGCCGACCTGCTGCGGGCGGGCGAGGCCGTCACCTGGGTGCCGACCCGGCTGATGGCCGGCGCCCGCCGCCACGGCCGCGAGCAGGGCAAGAGCGATCCGATCGACGCCCTCGCCGTCGCCCGGGCCGCGCTCGCGAACCCTGACCTGCCGGTCGCCACGCTCGACGGCGAGGAGCGCGAGCTGCGCCTTCTCGTCGACCACCGCGAGGACCTCGTCGCCGAGCGGACCCGGGCGACCAACCGCCTCCGCTGGCACCTCCACGAGCTCGACCCCGGCAACGAGCCCGCTCCCCGCAGTCTCGACCGGGCGGTCGTGCTCGACGCGCTCGAGGTGCGGCTGGCCGGCGTCCCGGGCACCGTGGCCCGGATCGCCCGCGAGCTCGTCGCCCGGATCCGCGATCTCACCAAGGTCATCCGGGAGCTCGAGCGGGAGCTGGAGCGCCTCGTCGCCCTCGTCGCGCCGTCGCTGCTCGCCCTGCCCGGCTGCGGGCCGCTGTCGGCCGCCAAGCTCGTCGGCCAGGTCGCGGGCGCCGGCCGTTTCCGGTCGGCCGCCGCCTTCGCCCGCCACAACGGCTCGGCACCGCTGCCGGTCTGGTCGGGCAACACCGAGCGCCACCGCCTGTCCCGCACGGGCGACCGCCAGGTCAACGTCGTCCTCCACCGGATCGCCATCACCCAGATGCGCCTGGGCGACCGGGGTCGTGCCTACTACGAGCACCGCCGCGCCGCCGGCGACAGCAAGACGGAGGCGATCCGGGCCCTCCGCCGGCGGATCAGCGACGAGGTCTACCGCCGGATGCGCCACGATGAGCTCCTCCGGGCGACGGCGCGGGCACCGCTCGCGACCGCCGCTTGACATAGGAGCATCGATGGGAATCCCCGCACCGTGGCTGATCGGCCTCGTCCTCGTCTGCTTCGTCCTGGCCGCCATCCCGACCCGCCGGCTGGCCGACGCGGGGATCCGGCCGTCGTGGCTCGCGATCTACCTGCTCCTGCTCGTGGCGATGGGTGTCGCCGTGGTCGCGGCGCGGGGGGCCGGGCGGTACCTGGTCCCGCTTGTTGTCGTGCTCTACGTTGCGCCCCTGGTCGTCGCGCCGGAGACGACCGCACGCTGGCTCCTCCGGGGCCGGCGGCCGCCGAAGCACGTCGGCTCGGGGCCCGGGCGTGACGTCGGCTCGGGCCGCGACGTGGGCCCGGACGACCACCCCGCGCCGTGATCCGCGAGCGGACGGTTCTCGTCCTCGGCCACGGCGCCTCGGGCAACGCGGGGACGATGGCCCCGCACGTGGCCGGCCTGCGTGCTCGGGGGATCGACGCCCGGGCGGTCGACCTCCCGCGGGGCCGCGCCGAGCGGGCGATCCCGGTCTTCGCCGGCGTCCTCGCCGCGCAGCCCGGCATCGCCGTCGGCGGGCATTCGTTCGGCGGGCGCGTCGCAAGCCTGGCCGCGGCGGACGCCTGCGACGCAGGGTTGTCGCCGCTGGCGCTCATCCTGCTCTCCTACCCGCTCCATGCGCCCGGCCGGCCCGACGACTGGGGCGCCCGGACGGTCCACTGGCCGAGGATCACCTGCCCGGTGATCCTGCTCTCGGGCACGTCGGATCCGTTCGCGACGCCCTCCCTGCTGGAACGAGCGGTGGCGGAGCGGCTGCCGGTGGCCGAGCTGGTCACGTACCCGCGCCTGGGGCATGGGCTGACGGCGGTCCTCGACGACGTGCTGGACCGGGTGGCTGCCTTCGTGACGGGCACCGGCCAGTCGCGGCCGACGGGCCCCTTGTGACCCGGTCTCGCGCACCGACCGGCGGAAGGTCGTTCGGGCGGCCGATCGCCGTTCACCGCACGAGAGGCGCCGCGTGGCAGTCCCCGCTCGGATGCGGCCGGCGGCGGGCTATGCGGGACCCGCCTCCCGGAGCGCGTAGGTGACCGTGAGCGTTCCAGCGGGGTGCACGATCAGCATGAGGAGCAGGGCGACCAGCCGCGCGCCACTGCCCCACCGGCTCGGCGACCAGCTCTGGCTCACCGGGTCGTAGCCCTGCCTCGCGAGATCCTCCGAGTCGCGCTGGAAAGCAGCGATCGCGTCGGGCTGCTGGGCACCTCGATAGACCCGGACCAGCGTGGCGGGGGAGCCCGAAGCGGTGCTCATGCGAGTCCCCCTCTCCCTCCCCGAGGATTTCGGTCCGTCGCCGGGCGTCCCATCAGCCGCAGCCGTTCTCGTCGGAGTCATCCCGCCTCCCGCCGCGTCGCGGCTCGTCCTCCATGGGAGGCAGGCGGACAACAAGGACACCACCGTCCTCGGCGGGCGCGGGCTGATCGGGACGGGCGTGTTCGACCATCTCGCGTGCCGGGGGGCTCGTCCTGAAGACCGCCTGGTCCCAGCCCGCCAGGATCGACCCGACCGTCTCGCCCGCGGTGAGCTTCCGCTTCGCCATCGTCCTCGCCTCCGGTGGCCGCCCAAGCACTCCTCACCCGGTACGACGGCCACGTGCCCGCGTTCGTTGCACGGGAGTGCCAAGCGCCGCCGGGCCGCCGGGCCCATCCTGAGCACGGATCGGTCGTGAGCCCGCTGGGATTCGAACCCAGGACGCAGGGATTAAAAGTCCCTCGCTCTGCCACTGAGCTACGGGCCCACGTGGGGGCAACGATACCCGGCCATGCCCAGCCGGGCGCGGCCGCCCACGGTCGACGTGGGCGCGGGTGTCCAGGGTCGGCGCGGCCGCTGACCCCTGCCAGGGGTTTCCGGCGGTCCACCGGTAGAATTGGGTCGTGACGACCTTCTACACCCTCGATCGAGCCAACACGAGGCTTCCCGAGGTCCGTGGCATCCTCGAGGACCTTCGATCGCGCCGGCTCGAGCTGGTCGGCCTGCGCGATCGCCTCCACGCCGCGACCGGGGCCGAGGTGCCGGGTGGGCCGGGCTCCCTCGTCGACGACGCGCTCGCCGACGCGGGCGCCGGGACGGCGGAGTCGCCGCGCGTCCTCGCGGCGCGCATCCAGGCGGTCATCGACCAGATGCAGGCGGCCGTCGAGCGGCTCGACGGCTGGGACATCACCCTCCGGGACATCGAGACCGGCCTCATCGACTTCCCGGCCCTCGTCGGCGGGCGCCAGGTCTGGCTCTGCTGGCGGCTCGGCGAGGACGACGTGGCGTGGTGGCACGAGCTCTCGACGGGGCTCGCCGGCAGGCGGCCCCTCGCCGATCTCGCGTGAGCGGCCGGGCTCAGCCTCCACCGGCTGGCTCCACCGGTGGTCCCACGACGAGGGCCGCTCGGATCGTCGATCCGCGCGGTCGGGCCAAGGCGTACCGCCCGCTCCCGGCCGCGGCGCGCGAGGCGGCGGTCGCGGCCGGCCTCGCCGCCTACGGTCGCGGCGACTTCTACCTCGCCCACGAGGACATGGAGCCGGCCTGGATGGCGGCCGGCGACCCTGGGGAGCGCGAGCGCCTTGCCGGTCTCATCAAGCTCGCCGCCGC
The DNA here is from genome assembly GCA_963725875.1 of uncultured Chloroflexia bacterium. Taxonomy (GTDB): domain Bacteria; phylum Chloroflexota; class Limnocylindria; order Limnocylindrales; family CSP1-4; genus CTSoil-043. Next base: position 333,310 of record CAVRZZ010000006.1, read on the forward strand.
GTACGTCCACGCCGCGCGCGGGAACCCGGCAGGCGTGACCACCAACCTGCGCGGCGCCCGCGAGCGACTTGCCCGCGCCGAGGGCGCCGGCGCGGACGGCGGACTGGACCTGCCGACGCTGCTCGCGGCGATCGACGAACAGTTGGCCCGGGTCGCGGCGATGCCGATCACGGCCACGGCCGACGCCGTCCCCGACCCACCCCACGACGTGGCGGGCCCACCCGGCCGGGCGCATCGTCTCCCGCTCGACCTCGACGCACCACCGATCCCGTGGAGGACCCACGCCTGATGCATCCCGGCCGGCCGCAGATCCCGATGATCCAGGTCCAGGAGGCGTCGGCCGCCCTGGACGGCACACCCGGCTCACCCCTGCTGGTCGACGTCCGCGAGCGCGACGAGTTCCTCCGCGTGCGGGCCCCGGGTGCCGTGCTCTACCCGACGTCGTCGTTCCTGCTCCGGTTCGAGGAGCTGCCCCGTGATCGACCGCTGCAGGTGATCTGCCACAGCGGCAGCCGGTCGGCCGCGGTCACGGCGTGGCTGCTCCGCAACGGGTGGACCGAGGTGACCAACGTGGCCGGCGGGATGGACGCCTGGGAACGAGCCGGGCTCGACGTCCGCCGGGGCCCCCTCGCGCCCGGGGAGGGTGTGCTCGCCTGACGCCGGCGGGCCGGGGCCTCCCATCCTGGGCTGACTCGACGGCTGATCCAATGCGCACGAAACGGGTCGCGTCCCGACGGGATGGCCGCGGATGCAGCCCGGTTCCATGCTCGTCGGCCCGCGCGGCGAGCCGCCACAGACTCAGGACCCAGCTTCGGTGTCGGCAACCGACCAGGGTGTCCGGCGACGCCCGCTGCGGACCCGGTCAGGCGGTCGCGAGTGGCGGCGGCATCCGCGATCAGTCGGGCGGCGTGCCGCCGGCTGCGGACCCGGTCAATCGGCGCCGGCAGACCCGGGCTGGCCGCCGCGGCGCCGCCGGTCGCGGATCCGGTTGAAGAGCAGCCCGGTCTGCTTCGGATGGTTGTAGGCGTAGCCGATGAGCAGCAGGATCACGAAGTTGACCGTCGCCACTCCGGCGGCCACCAGGTACGACAGCTGCTGGCCGACTTCGCCCTGGATCCCGAGCGCCGGAAGCACCATGTAGAAGAGCCCGAGACGGAAGAACGGCTGCGGAGGTGCGAGGTTCGCGCGGGTGATCCCCTGCGTTGGCGCCCCCGCCGCGGTCCCGCCGAAGAGGAACGCGTTGGAGCCGTTCACGAGGGGGGCCGCGTCCTGGAGACGCAGGTCTGCCGGGAGATTGCTCTGCGTGAGCGTGTTCCAGCCGGTGAGGTTGCCGTCGGCGTCGGGGGCCGTCCAGTAGAGCGTGCCGTCGCCGTCGCCACCGGCGTAATACAGCGTGCCGTTGGAGACGAAGCCCATGGCGCCCTGCGCGGCCGCCGGCAGGTTCGTCTGCGCGGCCGCCCCCGCGGTCGGGGTCGACCAGCCGGTGATCTGGCCCAGGTTGTCGGTCGCCGTGCCGATCTCGCCGCGGACGACGGCGGTCGTCGGGCCGGTTGCATCCTCTCCGCCGTAGACGAACAGGTGGGTCCCCAGGAGGACGGCCGTGGCACCGGTGCGCGGTGCAGGCAGCGATGCCGTCGGCTCCCATGCCTTGAGCTTGCCGGTCGTCGAGACGAGCGGGGCCCTCCAGGCACTGTCGACGGGGCCTGCCGCGTCACGCCCGCCGACGAGGTAGACGCCGTCGCCGCTGATGACGGCCGCCGCCTCCGCCCGGGGCGCGGGCAGCTTCAGCCCCGGCGATTCGGTCCAGGCGGTGATCGTGCCGGTGGCCACGTCGGGCGTCCCGACGAAGACCGTGTCGGTCGGCGCACCCGCCGCGTCGAGGCCGCCGATGACGTAGGCCGAGCCCGCGAAGAAGACGGCGGCCGCGCCGGCGCGGGGCGCCGGGAGCGGCGGGCCCGGGGTCCAGCCGTCGATGTTGCCGTCCGCGCGGACCACGGTGGCGAACACGCTGTCGCGAGCGGCCGTCCCGTCGGATCCACCGACGAGGAGCGTCTGGAGGCCGGCCGCGACGACCGCCGCGTCGGTCCGCGCCTCGGGGAGGCCGAGCTCGGGCGGGTTCGGCTGCCAGGGCAGCACCGCGCCGACCGGTGCCGGACACGGGAGGTTCGCGTTCGAGGGCGGGCAGAAGTTGACCGGCGTGACGTCGAGACTCTTGTTGAACGTCGACAGTGGGACGCCAAGCTCGATGGTGGGCTGGACGGTGGCGTACAGGGCCCGGTCGGGGAGGTACGCCATCATCATCACGATGACGACGAACCAGAACGCGGCCTTGAGCGTGGCCCAGGCCCAGCCGCCGGCGTCGAGCAGCCCGAAGAAGGCCCGCCGTCGGACGATCGTGGTGCCGGGACCGAGCGCCTGGGCCGCCATCGTGTCTCCCTACTTCGCCGTCAGGGTTCCGGTCATGTTCGGGTGGACCGTGCAGACGAAGCCGTAGGTCCCCGCCGGCAGGGCCGGGACCTCGTAGGTCCGAGTCTCCACGCCGCTGAAGATCTCGCCGGTCCAGACCGCGGGGCCCGTCGGGGTCCCCTCGTGGATCGCGACGTTGTGGGGGATCCCGGCGTCGTTGTTGGTGAACTCGATCTTGAAGGGCGTGTTCGCCGGGACCTCGAGGGTGTCGGTGTCGAAGGCGATCCCCTGGGCGCTGAGCTTGATGGTGACCGACTCACCCGGCGCCTGGCTCGGGGCAGCAGACGCCTGGCCCGAGGGGGCCGGCGTCGGGCTGGCACCGCCGCCGGCCGCGAAGGCGTCCTTCCAGCAGGCCGGGACGGGCGTGGCGCCGGCCGGCAGCACGTAGTTCGGGTCGCGCCAGCCGGTTGCCTCGGTCTCGGTGCCCGCCGTCGTGTTGACCGCCGTGTAGGAGAGCGTGTTGGGAGCCCGGAGGAACGAGATCAGCTCCTCCACCTCGCGGTAGTTGAGCGGGCCCTTCGGCTCCAGCCAGGCCAGCATGAGGGAGTTCGGGTCGCCGCAGACGTAGCGGCCGCCGACCGTGAGCACCGTGGCCAGGTACTGCGGCGTCAGGTGGGTCAGCAGCTTGGCCTGGTCGTTGAGGGCCGGCCCGATCAGGCCCTGGCCCTGCTCGCCGTGGCAGCGGGCGCAGTTGGCCTGGAAGAGCTTGTAGCCGCGCTGGACGTCCGTGACCTGCTGCGCGGCCGTCTCCTTCTCCATCCTGCTGGAGTCGGGAACGCCGGGGATCCCGAGCTCGTAGAAGTAGTAGCCGATCACGAAGACCGTTACGAGCGTGACGGCGAGGAAGGCCACCCAGCGGGAGCTCCCGCTCTGGCGGACGATCTTCGCGGCGCGCTCGGACGTCAGCCCGAACGAATGCGCCTGGACCGGCGCGCTGAAGCGCTCCGCGGGCTCGATCTCGGCCGGCTCGCGGGGAACCGGCAGGCGCTCCTCGGGGCCCTGGCCCGGCTGGTCGGTCATCGGGGTCCTCGCTGCGTGGCGGGGGCGGAGGCCGGGGCGGGGGCGGAGGCCGGGGCGGGGGCGACGGCCGGCATCAGATGCACCCCGTGGGGCTCTTCGACGGCTCGAGGCCGGGCTGGCCGAGCGCGACGGGAAGTGGGCCGAGGGTGATCTTGCCGGTGTCGAGCACGAGGGTCCCGTCGGGCTCCACGATCGCGGAGAAGCGATCCATCCCTCGCGGCGCGGGGCCGAGCTCCTTGACCTTCGTCCCCAGCCGGTCGTAGCGCGAGCCGTGGCAGGCGCACTCCAGCCAGAACGACTTGACGCACGGGTTCGGCTTGCAGCCGAGGTGCGGGCAGCGCTGGTAGAGCGCCCGCACGTTGAGGGCCGTGCCGTCGCCGGAGGGGTCCTCGCCGGGGATGAACTCCTGGCGGGACGGGTCCACCAGCATGACGAAGGCGCGGGCCTCCTGGTAGTAGGCCGGGAAGCCCTCCGCGATCGGCAGGGAGGCGTTGGTGTTCCTGATGTCGCTGTACTTGCCGATCGTGACCTGGCCGCCGAAGCCGCCGGACAGGTTCGGCCACAGGAAGCTGAGCGTGCCGGCGCCGACCTCCAGCAGCCAGAGCCCGATCCCGGCGCCCAGCGAGGTCCGCAGGAGCTGGCGCCGCGAGAGGCCCTTCGGGGCCTCGTTGCGCATCGACTTCAGGGCCTCGGACGTGAGGGCCTGGGGCTTGCTGGCCGGTTCGACGTGGTAGTTGCTCATGGGTACTGGTCCCGCCCGCTCGCTGCGCCGGTCACAGGGTGAAGAAGAAACCGTCCACCCAGGGCAGGGTGAACGAGTAGCCGGGGCCCCGGAAGAAGATGCCGATGAACGTCACCACCAGGCCGAGGCCGCAGAAGATCGTGAACAGGACGACCGTGGTCTTGCGGTCCGACGGCCGGACGGCCGCGAGGTTGCCGCGATCGATGAAGGGGACCAGGGCCGCCCCGACGAGGACGAAGATCGGGACGAGGGCGCCGGCGACGGTGGGATGGAAGTAGGCCAGCAGCTCCTGCAGGCCCAGGAAGTACCAGGGCGCCTTGGCGACCTCGGGCGTGACGTTCGGGTTGGCCAGCTCCTCGAGGGGCGCGTTGACGATCAGCCCCATGAACAGGATGAACACGCTCATCGCCGCCGCCGCGAGGAACTCGATCGCCAGCAGGTGCGGCCAGGTCATGACCGTGTCGTCGGGCTCCTTCTGGACCCGGACGACGGCGTCCTGCTTGACGAGCGCGAGGAGCCGGTACGGCCGCGCCGACATCGGCACGCGCTGCTTGTCGATCTCGGTCCGCCGGGTCGGGTCGACGGGCAGGACGACGCGGCGCTCGGGCGGGCTCTTCGTGTCGGTCATGCTCGGCGTCCCTCCTCCCCGCGGCTCACAGCGGCCCGCTGATGCCGCCGTCCTTCCGGATGCGCCAGAAGTGCACGGCCAGGAAGATCGCCGCGACGAGCGGGAAGACCATGATGTGGAGCACGTAGAAGCGCAGGAGCGTGTTGCCGCTCACCTCGAGGCCGGCCAGCAGGAGCAGCTTGCTCGGCGTGTTGAAGAGTGGGGCGTAGCCGGCCATGTTGGAGCCGATCGTGATGGCCCAGTAGGCGATCTGGTCCCACGGCAGCAGGTAGCCGGTGAAGCTCAGCATCAGGGTGAGGAAGAGCAGGACCACGCCGACGACCCAGTTGAACTCGCGCGGCGGCTTGTAGGCGCCGTGGTAGAAGACCCGCATCATGTGGAGGAAGACGAAGAAGACCATCAGGTGGGCGGCCCACCGGTGGATGTTCCGCGTCAGGAGGCCGAAGGGCACCTCCGACTGGATCTTCAGGATGTCCGAGTACGCCGAGGTGGCGGTCGGCGCATAGAAGAACATGAGATAGACGCCCGTCACGGTCAACACGAGGAACAGGAAGAACGAGAGCCCGCCCAGGCAGAACGTGTAGGCGAACTTGACTGCGTGCTGCCGCACCCGCACCGGGTGCAGGTGCAGGAAGACGTTGTTCATCACCGCGTACGCCCGCGACCGCTCGTCGTTGGGGTACGGGTTGCGGAAGATCGACCGGAAGACGGGGCTCCGCCGGATCGTCTGGTCCACCCGCTCCAGGAAGCTCACCTACCTGGCTCCTCCTGCGACGCCGGGCGTCCCGGCAAGCTGCGCGTCACGGTACGACTCCTTGTAAAGCCGCCCGTCCGTCGAGATCTCCTGGAGCTCGAACCGCTCCATCGTAATGGCGTCGAACGGGCAGCGCTTCACGCACAGGGCGCAGCGGATGCAGCGCTCCTCGTCGAGGATCATCGCCGCGCCCTGGTCCCAGCCGTACGCCTCCTCGAGCTCCGGCAGGTACCCCTCCGACCTCATCTGATTCACGTCGATCATGTGGATGACGCCCTCGGGGCAGACGTCGGCGCAGGCGCCGCAGAGCACGCACCGGAAGGGGTCGAACCAGATGTTGTAGTTGCACATCAGGCAGCGGGTCGACTCGGCGACCGCCTGGGTCGTGGTGTAGCCCAGCTCGACCGAGGTCGTGAAGTTGACCTCCGGGTCGCGCGACGGCATCCGCACGTCGACCGGGGCCATCGGGACGTGCTGGCGCGGCAGGACGTCGTAGAACTCGGGCATCTCGTGGCGCCACGAGCTGGTGATCTTGACGTTGGCCGCCACCGTGACGTCGGTGCGGCCGGAGAGGTAGCGGTCGATGGCGTACGAGCACTTCTTGCCGTGCCCGGCCGACTCGATGAGCGTGGTCGGGCCGGTCACGAAGTCGCCGCAGGCGAAGACGCCGCGGACGTTGGTGGCGTAGGTGGCCGGGTCGACGCGGAGGCGGCCCCGCCCGACCTCGAAGCTCGACTCGACCGGCAGGAAGCTGAGGTCGGCTGCCTGCGAGACCGCCGGGATCACCGTGTCGGCCGGGACCACGAACTCGGAGCCGGGGATCGGCACCGGCGAGCGCCGTCCCGAGGCATCCGGCTCGCCGAGCTTGTTGCGGATGAACTTCACGCCGGTGAGCTTCCCGGCCTCGCCGACCAGCTCGATCGGGCTGACGAGGAACTCCATACGGACGCCCTCGCGCTCGGTCTCGCCCAGCTCCTCCTCGTCCACGACGAGCTCCGAGCGGGTGCGCCGGTAGGCGATCGTCACGTTTTCGGCGCCGTGCCGGAGGCTCGTCCGCGAGCAGTCCATGGCCGTGTAGCCGCCGCCGACGACGACCACGTTCCGCCCCACGTCGAGCGGCTCGCCGAGGTTCGCCTTGCGCATGAAGTCGACGCCGTACTGGACGCCCTCGAGGTCGGACCCGGGGATGTCGAGGCCCACCGCGTCCATCGCGCCCGCGCAGATCGCGATGGCGTCGTAGTCGCGCTGCAGATCCTCGAACAGGACGTCCTTCCCGACGGTGGTGTTGTAGTGGAAGGTCACGCCCAGCCGCTCGACGAGCCGGACGTCCATCTCGATCGCCTCGCGCGGCAGGCGGAAGGCGGGTACGCCGATGAGCATCGTTCCGCCGCCGTACGGAAGGCTGTCGAAGACGGTGACCCGGTAGCCCTTCACGGCCAGCTCGCGGCCGACGGCCAGCCCGGCCGGCCCGGAGCCGATGACCGCCACCTTCTCGTCGCGTGGCGTGATCTCCGGGATCACGTCGGGGATGCCCGAGGCCTCGTGCCACTCCACGAGGAACCGCTTCATGGCCCGGATCGACAGGGGCCGGTCGATGTCGCCGCGCCGGCAGGCGCGCTCGCAGGGGGCAGAGCAGACGTACGCGCACATCGCCGCGACCGGGTTCGGATCGCGGGAGAGGATGTACCCCTCCTCGAAGCGTCCCTCGGCGGCAAGGTTCAGGTATCCCCGGCAGTTCGTCCCGACCGGGCACGCCTCCTGGCACTCGATGTTGCACTGGAGCCAGGATGCATCCACCGGCTGGACGAGGAACTCCTGGTTGGGGTCGATGGCCACGATGCGGTCGCCTACGTCCTCTCGGAAGGGGATCTGGTTGCGCTCGGCCGAAACCGACGCCCGGGGGATCGACGCGGGCGGATGCTACACGACGATGCGCATGGATGCACGCTCCAATTGTCGGCACTGGCCGGCTCCACGGGCCGGCGCCACGGCGAGGATCCGGCGCGCCGGGGAACCGCCGACCGCTCCCGGGGACGCTCCCGAGATTGACGCGGGACCTCGGCGGAGCCTACGCTCGCCGTGGCCCGGACCGGGCGCTCGGGGGCGCCGGCAGCGGGTCCCGCGTGGGGAGCGAGCCTGTGCGCCTGACGCACCGCATCGTGGACCTGGTCGGCCGACAGCATGACCCGGCACCGCCCGCGGCCTTCCCTCTCCCACCCAGGGTACCGGCCTACCCCGCGATCGCGCCCGAGGAGGCCGCCCCGGTGCGCCCCGTCGGGCCCCCCGACACGGCTCCGGGCGGCCCGGGAGCGGCGGCGGCGCTCGGCGCCGACCCGTGCGGGCCGGCCCGGGTCGCCGCGCAGGATGCCTGCTCGCTTGCCGACCGGATGAACGCCCTGGCGATGGCGTCCCAGGAGCGGCACCGGGAGGTGCGCCGGGCATACGACGAGCACATCGGGCGGCGGCAGCGGGCCGCCGAGGCAGCGGACCCGCGGGCCGTGCGCGGCGCGAAGGACGAGGCCCAGGCCACCTTCCGAAGGGCGCGCCTCGCCGCGGCGGACCGCGGCGCGCTGGAGGCTGCTGCCGGCGAGTGGCTCCGGGAGATCGACCGCATCAACGCCCGGACCCGCGAGGCGGTGCGGATCGTGGCGCGCGAGGACGCGGCCGAGGTCGGCATGCTCCAGGCGGTTGATCGCCTCGGCGTCCAGGCCGACGGCGCCCGCATCGCGGCCGAGAGTGCGGCGGAGGCCTGCCGGAACGCCCGCATCACGCTGGCCACGTGCGAGGAGCACGACCGGATCGGGATTCCGGCGGCGGAGGTGCCCACGCCCGGTGGTGCCACGCTGGCGCCCGCGTCGGTTGCGGCCCGGATCGGTGCTGCACCGCCGCCCCCGCCGCAAGGTGGGGCGGTCGCGCCGGCTGCCGCCGCGCCGGGGGGAGGTATCGCGACCCGGGGGCCGGGCCCCGACGCCGACGACGACACGGCCGCGTCGGAGCCGGGCGCCGTCGAGCCGGCCGTCCTCGCCCTCCTGGGGGGTGACCGGGCGGTGCGGCGGCGCATCGCCGCGACGCTGGCCGGCGGGGATCCCGCGGCCGAGCGCCACTGGGAGGGGCGCCTGGGGAGCCTCGTGGAAGCCGTGAGAGCCCGCGCGGTCGACAGCGCCGCCCTGAGCTTCCCCGAGGACCACGTCCTCTGGGGACCGTACACGCAGGTCCAGTGCCGCGAGATCTCCGCGGCCCTTGCCGCACTCGGCTATGCCTTCGACGGCTCCGGCGGCTTCACCGACGGGCGCGTACCCGGCCAGCGGGATCTCTCGCTCGCGATCGGGTACGCCGGCCTCGACCCGATGCGGGTGCGAATCTGGCCCACCGAGGCCGAGCTGCCGAACCTGTACGCCGACGTCGAGGTCGAGGCCGGGCGGTTTCTGGCCGAGGCCGCCGGCGAGCTGACGCTCGGCGAGATGATCGATATGCTGGGTCGCCGCGCGGAGGACCTCGGCGAGCTCTGGAACGCCTGGGGGCGCATCCGGCCGCTGCTGCTCGGGCCGGCCTGACTCCCGGCGGCCGGGGGCTCCGGCGCGAGCTCGGCCCGGCGCGACGACCTCGGTCAGGCGGGACGGGCCTCGCCGGTCACCTCGCCCGGGCCCTCGTCGGGGTCCTCGTCGATGACGATCACCCGGAACGCCTCCGCCGCCGCGACGCCGACCGGCTCGCCCTCCTCCCCCAGCCACGCCCGAATCCGCTCCGCGAGACCGTCGGGGTCTGCGACCTGGCTGGCGTGGCACCGCAGGGCGTCGATCTTCCGCCCGGCGGTCGCGCTGACGTCGACCCATGCCGTCGGCGCGTTGGGCCAGAAGAGGTAGAGGCGGCGCACCTTGTGCGCCGCGAGGCCGGCGCGCACGAGGCCCGGGAAGGCCATCGGGTTGCGCGCCGCCGGGAAGACCGCGTCGACGGCGGCCAGCCCGGCCGCCCGGTGGTCGGCGTGGTTGACGCCGGCACCGGCGAAGAACAGGACCTCGGGGTCGTGGGTCAGAACCGCGTCGGGCCGGAACCGCCGGATCTCGCGGACGAGGAGCTCCCGCAGGGGCAGCTCGTTCGCCAGCGCCCCGTCCGGCTGGTGGAGGAAGACGACCTCGTCGTACCCCACGATGGCGGCCGCCCGGCGCTGCTCCTCCTCGCGGGCCACCGCGAGCGCCAGCGGGTCGGCCGCGGGATCCTCGCCGCCCTGGTCGCCGGAGGTGCAGCAGATGAGCCGGCCGACCGAGCCGGCGTCGATCCACGCCGCGGCAGTCGCCGCCGGCCCGAACTCCGCGTCGTCCGGGTGGGCGGCGACCACCAGGAAGCGGGCCGGCCGCCAGGCGTGGGGCGACGGCTGCTCGCCCGCGCGGGGCGGCCCGGGGGTCATGGCCTGGCGGACGCGCCCGCGGACACGGGCCCTCGCGACCTTGGGAACCGGCTCATCCATGGGCGGTTGTACACCGTATGCACGTCATGGCGACCTGGTGCTACCATCCGGATCTGAGGCTTCGCTCGTCTCCCCCCACGAGCGAGGCCTCCTTGATTCCCGGCCGGCGATCGACGCGCCTGCCTCGTGCGCGATCGAGACGCCTCCCTCGTGCGCAATCGACAGCCATCACCGCGCCGCCTTCGCCGCCTCGAGGGCCGAACGGACCTCCTCGGCGTGGCCCTCGGGCTTCACGCGGTGCCAGGCGTGCGCCACGCGGCCGTCCGGCCCGACGAGGAACGTCGAGCGCTGCACCCCCATGTACGTCCTCCCGTAGTTTGTCTTCTCGACCCAGGCGCCGTAGGCCTCGGCCGTGGCATGGTCCTCGTCGGACAGGAGCGGGAAGGTGAGGTGGAACTTCTCGCGGAACCGACCGTGGCTCGCGGCGTCGTCGGGGCTGATCCCCCACACGACGGCGCCGGCCGCAACCAGGTCCTCGTTGGCGTCGCGGAAGGCGCAGGCCTCGACCGTGCAGCCCGGCGTGTCGTCCTTCGGGTAGAAGTAGACGACCGTCCAGCGGTCGCGCTGGTCGGCCAGGCGGTGGATCCCGCCGTCTTCGTCGGGCAGGGCGAAGTCGGGGGCCGGATCGCCGGCAGCGGGCATCGTCGACATGGACGGAGGCTACCGCAGCGCGAGGATCGCTGCGAGGACGACCAGCCCGCCGAGAAGGATCCCGGCATCGACCGCGGACCAGCGGACGACCCGGAAGCGCGTCCGTCCCGGGCCGGCGAACCCACGGGCGTCCATCGCGACGGCCAGGCGATCGGCGCGGCGCACCGCGAGGACCAGCAGCCCCACGAGGACCCTCGGGTGCCAGCTGGCCCGCAGGCCGCGGACCCGGCGGGCCTCGCGCAGCGCCACCAGGTCCTCGGCGAGCCAGGGGATCGCCTGCAGCGCGGCCAGCGCGCCGTAGGCGAAGCGGTGCGGAAGGCGGGCCTGCTGGACCAGGGCGTCGGCAAGGTGGGTCGGGTCGGTGACGCGGCTCCACGCCACCCCGACGGCGACGATCGCGACGACGCGCAGGGCGAGCGCGATGCCGCCCTGGACGGCCGGCACCGTGAGGCGCAGCGGGCCGGCCGTCGCGACGACGGCCGCAGTGGGGTCCGCGTTGGCGGGGGCCAGGAGGGCGTTGAAGAGGCCGACGGTCACCGCGGCGAGCCAGAGGGGCGCGAGACCGCGCGCCAGGTCGCCGGGAGCCACCCTGCCGAGCACGAGGGCGGCCGCGATGGCGACGACCGCAACGAGGATCGGCGGGCGGGGATCGGTGGTGGTCGCGAGCGCCACGAGCCAGGCCGCCGCGACGGCCAGCGTCCCGACGGGGCTCGCGCGGCCCAGGGGGCTCGCGGCGACCCGGTCGCCCTGGACCGGCAGGCTGATCATCGCCCGGGCCTCGGGACGAGGCGGCCGTGCTCCAGGCGCACGACCCGCTCGGCCATGTCGCCGGCGAAGCGGAGGTCGTGGGTCGCCGCGAGGATCGCCGTCCCGTCCGCCACTCGCTCGTGGAGGAGCGCCAGCAGGCCGTCGTAGGTCCGGCGGTCCTGGCCGAAGGTCGGCTCGTCGAGCACGAGCAGCCGCGGCCGGCGCACCAGCTGACCGGCAAGCGAGAGGCGCCGCTGCTCGCCCCCCGAGAGCGTGTAGGGGTTGCGGGTGCCGAACCGGTCGAAGGGAAGGCCGAGCGCGGCCGCGACGTCGCCGGCGCCGTCGCGCTCGCGCCCGACCAGGCCGGCCAGGACCTCGGCCTCCACCGTGCCCGCGAGGAATCCGCGCTCGGGGTCCTGAACGACGTAGCCGGCGAGCCGGGCCAGGTCCCGCGGGGCGATCCGCCCCGGGTCGCGGCCGGCGAGGCGGATGTTCCCCGCCGTCGGCCGCAGGAGCCCGACGAGGAGCCGCCCGAGGGTCGACTTCCCGCTCCCGTTCGATCCCAGGAGCGCGACCCGCTCGCCGGCGGCCAGCACGAGGTCGAGGTCGGCGAGCACCGGCGTGCCGCGCTCGTAGGCGAAGCCGACACCGCGCGCCTCGACGAGTGCGGCCCCGGCGCCGGCCGACGCGCTCCCCGGTGCCGGCTCGGCGCCGCCGGTGCCGGGCAGGGCCGGCAGCGGGTCGTCCGGGAGCCAGATCCCAGCCGCCGCCAGCTCGTCACGGCGCGTCGCGAGGAGGCTGGCGGGCGGGCCCACTGCCAGCGGACGCCCGTCGGCGCCGAGGGCCAGGACGAGGTCGGCGAGCGGCCACGCCAGCTCGGCGCGGTGCTCGACGAGCACGATCGTCGCGGCGCGGGCGGCGCGCACCGCGGCGAGACGGGCGGCGAAGGCTGCGGCACCCGCGGGGTCGAGGCTGGACGTCGGCTCGTCGAGGACGAGCAGCCCCGGCCGCGGGGCGAGCGCGCCGGCGAGGGCGAGCCGCTGCTGCTCCCCGCCCGAGAGGCGCGCCGTCCTGCGCCGCGCGAACCCCGCGAGGCCCGCTTCGGCGAGCGTCACGGGGACCCGAGCCCGCATCGCCGCGCGCGGCCATTGGCGCCCCTCCAGGCCGAACGCCACGTCGTCCTCCACCCGCTCCATCACGAGCTGGCTCGACGGGTCCTGCAGCACGAGCCCGACTCGCTCCACCGCGCGCGCCGGGTCGAGGGCACCGATGGGCTCGCCGTCGATCCGGAGCTCTCCCTCGAGGCGCCCGGGGACCGACCACGGCACGAGGCCGGCCAGGGCCCGTGCGAGCGTGCTCTTGCCCGAGCCAGAGGGGCCGACGATCAGCAGGCACGACCCCGCGGCGAGCTCGAAGGAGACGCCTGCGACGGCCGGATGGCTGCGCCCGGGATGGGCGATCGCGAGATCGCGGGCGACGACCTCGGCGGGCGACGCCGGCGGGGCGTCCGGGAGCGGGAGCGCGCTCAGGTCGGCGAGCCCTCGCGGCCGTCGACGCCGTCGAGCACGCCCGCGTCGCGCAGCGCGCGGGCGAGGAAGAGCGACCCCCCGGCCACGACCACGACGCCCGAGACGGCCATCAGCGCCCCGACGAGCAGCTGCGTCGCGACCGCGACCTCCGCAAAGTAGAAGGCCCAGTCGAGAAGCCAGGCAGCCAGGCTGGCGAGGACGCCCGCGGCGACGACGACCGGCCACGTGAAGACCCGGTAGCGCGTGGCGAGGAAGGGGAGCTCGCCGGCAAGGCCCTGGACCACGCCGTAGAGCAGCACGATCACGCCCCACTGGGAGCCGAGGATGGCCGACACCGACGCCGCGACCACCTCGGCGAAGACCCCGGACCCGGGACGGCGGATCACGACAGGGGCGAGGACGGCGGGGATGAGCCACGGCCCGTAGAACAGGTTCTGCAGGGGTCCGAGGAACGCCAGCGCCGGCCAGGCGAGGTTGCCCCAGGCCCAGAAGACCACGCCGAAGGCCGCGCCGAGCACGGCCGTGACGACGACGTCGCGGGTGCGCCAGCCGGCGCCGCCTCGCGGACCGATCGAGGGTGCGAGCGAGCTCATGGGAGGTCCCCCTTCAGCGCATGGGTTTCCGAGTGGGTCTCGACGACGAGCAGCCGGCCGGCGCGCAGCGCGACACGCGCCCAGGTGCCGGAGCGGACGTTCGAGAGGCCCCGTGCCGGGCCGACGGCGAGCGGCTCGTCACGGAGCGGGTAGGCGAGCCCCTCGGTGCTGACGCCCTCCGCGCCGGCGCCGAAGGGGAACAGCGAGACGAGGTCGCCCGACCGGCCGGGCAGCTCGACCACCACGGGCCCGGAACCCGCGTCGAGCAGCCGGACGCGCGCGGCGGCGTCGAGGAGGACGACGGCGCGCCCGGCCAGCGCCGGGTGGGCCAGGAGCCAGGCGTTGGCGAGGGCGTGGTCGAAGCGAGGGCCGCCGAGCGCGCCCAGGACCGTGAACCGGGTCGCCCCGCGCGCCAGCGCCGCCAGCACGGCGAGCTCGAGGTCGGACTCGTCCTTCGCGGCGGCAGCGAGCTCCACGGGGATTCCGGCCGCCCGCACGGCGGCGAGCCCGGCGGCGTCGAGCGAATCGGCGTCGCCGACGACGAGGTCGGGGCGCAGGCCGACCCGGGGCGCCTTGGCGGCGCCGCCGTCGGCTGCGACGACCAGCGCGACGTCGACGTCCCAGCCGGGCCAGGCGGCGTCCAGCGCGGCGCGGGGCGGCACGTCGCCGTCGCCGACCAGGATCGCGTGCAGGCCGTCCGGGCTGCTCACGGAATCGAAACGCCTCCGCGGGATGGGACGGAGGCGTCGTCTGGACTCCCTTCGCCGGCATGACCCGGATCAGGTTCCGAGGGTCTGCGGGTGGTTCCCGCACTCTCAGCGCCGCCGCGGCGCTCCCCTGTCCCACTCTTCTGTTGGGCCGGACTCCGGCCGGCGCGGACCGAGTCTACACCCGCCTCGCGAGGAACCCGTCGACCCAGGCGGCGACCGACAGCGCGATCTCGTCGGCACCGGCGGCACGGAGGGCGGCCGCATCTCCCAGCACGGAGTCGATTCCGACGGCACGGGCGCCGGCGGCCCGGGCCATTCGCATGTCGTCGAGCGCGTCACCGACGTAGACGACGCCGTCGGCGGCGGGCCCGAGGCCGAGCTCCCGGACGGCCCGCAGGAGCGGCGCCGGGTGCGGCTTGGCCTCGGCGAGGTCGTCCCCGTGGACCCGGACCGGGAGGAGCGCCTCCAACCCGTGGCGCCGCAGCTGGGCTCCCACGTTGTCGCGGTGGCCGGCCGTCACCAGCGCCAGCGGATAGCCCGCGGCATGGAGGCGCTCCAGGGCCTCGCCGGCGCCCGGCAGGAGCTGGGCCTCGTCGCGTCCGCGGTACGCGGCCCACCAACGGCGCCCCGCCTCCTCGATCACGTCCTCGGGGAGCCCGGCGGTCCGGTAGAGCACGCGCCAGTCGGGGGTCCAGGTGCGGCAGTAGTCCTGCCACGTCAGCCGCAGGCCGAAGCCCGCCACGACCTCCTCGGTCGCGACGTACATCAGGTGGAGCGTGTCGGCCAGGGTGCCGTCCCAGTCGAACACGACGGCGCGCATCACCTCCGAATCGTAGTCCGCGGCTGCGGTGCGTGCCGTCCGGCGATCGGCGAGGGCCGGGCCCGGCGGCGCCGATGCTAGACTCCGGGCCGTGCCCGATCCGGTCGTGCCCCAGGTCCCGGACGCCGCCGTCCGGCGCGTCGTCGACGCTGCCGCGCGCAAGGGCGTGGAGCTGCGCATCGTCGTGCTCGAGGCGACGACCCACACGGCCGAGGACGCCGCGCGAGCGCTCGGCGTGGAGCTCGGCCAGATCGTGAAGTCGCTCGTGTTCGTCGTCCCCCGCGAGGATGCTGGCCACGAGCCGGTCATCTGCCTCGTGGCCGGCACAAACCGGGTCGACGTCGGGCACCTCGCGGCGGTCGTCGGGGAGCCCGGGATCCGCCGGGCCACCGCCCGCGAGGCCCGGGACCTCACAGGCTTCTCGATCGGGGGCATCGCGCCGGTCGGCCACCCGCGGCCGGTCCGCGTCGTGATGGACCCCGACCTCGGCCTTTACGGAGAGGTGTGGGCCGCCGCCGGGACCGACCGGGCCGTCTTCCCCGTCACGCCGACAGCCCTCCGCGCCCTGACCAACGCGCTCGTGGCCCCGATCGCCGACGAGGCCTCGCGGCCCGGCACGTCCGCGTGACGGCCGACCCCCGCCAGGAGGTCGTGACCTACCCGGGCGGCATCCGGGCGCGCTACCGCTGGGCCGGCAGCGGGCGGGGTCCGGCCGTCTTCGCCCTGAGCGAGGCCGGCGGCGCGCTCCACGAGTACGGGGAGCTCGTCTCGCCGAGCTTCGAGCGCCTGTGCCGGGCCGAGCTGAGGGTCGAGAGCCCGGCCGGAACCTGGGCCGCCCGGCTCGCCTCGCCGATCTTCGACGCGCCGGCAGGCCTTGCCTGGGACACCGCGGGGCTCCTCGTGGTCGCCTACGGGTTCCTGGCCTACGCGCTGGATTCGCGCTCCGGCGTGTTGCGCTGGTCACGGCGATCGGGCTCGCCGCTCGTGGCCGTCCTCGGCTCGTCGCGCCTCGAGCACGTCATCGTGCAGGCCGAGGTCGAGACGTTCGCCATCGAGGCAGATGGCGAGGTCCGCTGGCGGGTCGCCCACTCCGACGTGGTGGCCGCGGCGGAGCTCGTGGGCGGGAAGCTCGTCCTCGGCAGCTACGGCGGGCTCATGAGCGTGCTCGACCCCGGGACGGGCCGCCCGGCCACCTAGCGGAGCCGCCGCGGCTGCGCCCGGCCGTGCAGCCGACGCTCCCGGCCGCGTCGTGGACGAGGTGTGGACAACCGGCACCGGAACCGCAGATTCCGTGGACGACGGCCGTTGACCCGGCCACCCGGCGGCCGGTAGCGTTGACCTCGACCCGGAGGGGTCATGAGCTCGCTAATGGCGGAGGCTCCGGCCGAGGCCCACGCGACGCGGAGGTTCCTCCGGGTCGCTTGCTGCCCGGCGCGGTACCATCCCGGGCCGTGACCCCCTTCGTCGTGATCGCCGCGGGCCTCGCCGCGATCGCGGTCGGCACCCTCCTGCTACGGACCTACGGCCCGCGCGTGCGCGTCGGGCGCCTGCTCGCCGTCACGCCGGCCGTCGACATCGTCGAGGCCCGGTCCCTGGCCGCGCAGGGGCTCCGCCGCTACGTCCGCGTCGACGGGCGCCTGGACGCCGACGACGAGTTCCCCGACGAGAGCGCGCGGCCGCTCGTCTTCCGACGGCGGCGGGTCGAGGCGCGTCGCGGGAGGGACTGGCGCCTCCTCGACGAGCAGCGGGACGTGGTCCCCTTCCGGCTGCGCGAGGGCCTCGACGAGATCGACGTCGACGCGGATGCCCTCGATGTCGGGCTGGTCACGCTCGTCCGGGAGTCAATCGGGACCGCCGGTGAAGCCGCCGCGGCGCTCCCGCCGGCGATGCTCGCCGGGCTGCCCGACGACGCCACCGTCCGCCTGCGCATCGAGCATCTGTCGTCGGTCGAGCACGCCACGGTCCTCGGGATGCCGGTGGCCTCGGGGGACGGCCGCGTGACGATGACCGCGGGCACCGGCCGGCCGCTGGTCGTCTCGACGCTGGAGCGCGACGAGGCGATGCGCGTCCTCGCGGAGGGGCGGCGAGCCCGCCCGCTGGCGGCCGCCGCGGCCCTCGGTGGAGGGCTGATGGCCCTCGCCGTCGGGTTCCTGTGGGCGCTCCTGGCGGGCGGACTCTCGTGATGCCGAGCGAGAGAGCCGCGAGGCCGCGGCCGCGCAGGCGACGCGCCGGCGGCCTGGTCCGGGGTCGGGGTCGACGGGCCGCCGTCCGGGCCGGCATCACCGGGCTCCTCGTGCTCGCGGCGCTGGCGGCCACGGCGGCCGTGGCCGTGGCCGCGGATCCGACGGCATCACCCGGGAGCGGCGGCGACGTGCGCACGAACCCGGCTGCACCCGGCCTGGTGGGCGACCCACTCTTCGCCATCCTGGGTGTCGCGGTGGTCGGCCTCGTCGCCCTGGCGGTCACGCTCGTCGCGGTGCGCCTGGCCGACCGCCGGTAGCGCGCGCTCCCGTTGTTCGCGGGCACGGCCGTGCATCGAGCAGCCCGACCAGATCCGGGACGTCGTGGCATTGAGCCGGGAGGCCCAAGGCCGACGGCGCGCGATCGCGCGCCCTATCGGCTCGCGGTGACCGCCCCGACCGCCGGGTATCGGGGACACTGCCCGTGCGCGGCCGTCAGGCAGTGGGATTCCTGGTGCTCCACGCTGATCGGCTCCGACGTCCCGGCGCGGGCCGTGCCGGTCCCGAACCGTCGGCGGGCCGCCCCCGGCGCGGCGCCCTGCTGCGAGGCCGCGTGGCACAGGTTCCGGGGGTCCGGGAAGTCGTACCTCGTCGAGGGATCGTCCTTGAACCCGAGAAACGGGCAGATGGTCCCGCTCGCGGGAGCCTCGGCTCCGGGAGCCGGCAACGCGCCCGCGGAAGCGGCGGCAGTGATGTCCGTTGCCGCAGTGGCGAGTGCCGCGGTGGCGAGCCCCTCGGCCATGACCGGGACGCCGGGGCCGGCCGGAACCGTGGCGAGTGCCGCGGTGGCGAGCCCCTCGGCCATGACCGGGACGCCGGGGCCGGCCGGGACGCCGGGGCCGACCGGGACGCCGGGGCCGACCGGAACCGCGCTCGGCGCCTGCCCGCCCCCGGAGCCCCTCCGCGCCCGGCAGCTGTAGCAGCGGCTCACCCTGCGGCGATTGAGCGAGCTACAGGTCGCGCAGATCCAGAACTCCCCGGATCCGACGAGCGCGTTGATCTCGTCGAACTCGACGTCCGGGCTCTGCGTCCGCACGAACACTTCGTCGGACGGCCCATGAAGCCGCGCCCGATGCCCGCGGACGGTGCGGTAGACGAGCCACAGGCCAGTCGGTCCCCAGAGGCACGCGAGGAACAGGGCGAACCCAACCTCCGGGCTCATCGCGGCAGACCCGGTCGCGCTGCCTGCCACTCGCTGGACGTGCAGCGGCCCACTGGACGTGCGCCGGATCGATGAAGAATCGATGGCCCCCCTACTGCATGGAACGCTCGGACGTCAGCATACCCCCGCCGCCAGAACGCACCCCGGCCGCGTCACGGGCATGTCGCGGCCCGCCCGCGCGCACTCTCGCGGCCCGCCCGCGCGGCGGCCGTGGCCGGCCGTCCGCACCCGCTCCGCCGCCGGGCGTCCGCGTCCGCGACCCGGACCTTCGACCTATTGGCAAGAACTGTGAAGTAGCCGAGACTCCGCACGTCGACTTCACCGATCCTCCATTCGGCGCCCGGCCGCGGCCACCCGCGAGGGTCCGATGGAGGGCGCGAGACCGCCAGGGGATCCGGCCACGCAGCTCGCAGCCCGTCCGTCCGACGCGACGCTCACCGTCACGAAGGCGGCACGCCTCCTGGGCGTGCACCCGAACACGATCCGGGCCTGGAGCGACCAGGGGCGCCTGCGCTTCTACCGCATCAACGCGCGGGGCGACCGACGCTACCGCCTCGGCGACCTGCAGCGCTTCCTGGCGGCGGCCGAGCAGCCGACCCCACCGGCGCGCCGGGGCCGGGCCTCGGGACCGATCCCGCTGCGGCCGGTCCCGTCGATCGGCGCGGAGCTCGTGGAGCTCCGGTCACGGCCCTCGGAGCGGCCCTCGACGGTGGGCGACCCGTTCGGCGCGGCCGAGCCCGGGGCCTCGCTCGTCCGGGACCGCTTCGGCGACACCGAGCGCCCGGCCCTCGGTCACTCCCCGTTCGTCCCGCCCCTCTCGTCCCCGCTCGACGTCGAGCGTCGGCTGGTGGAGATCGACCTCCTCGGACGCCTGGCAGACCTGGTCGCGTCCGGGCGGAGCCTCGACGAGATCGCGGGCACTGCCGTCGACCTCCTCCACGGCCGCGCCGGCCACGACCTCGCGGTCGTGCTCCAGCGGAGGGAGGGACGGCTCGCGCCGGTCGCCGCCCGCGGCGAGGGCGCCGATCGCCTCGGCTGGACCCAAGCGTCGGGGGGCCTGCCCGGTCGCGCGCTCACTGCCCCCGGCCCGGTCAGCGAGACGGACGGCGGGAGCGGCCACGACTGGCTGCAGTCCGGCCACCGCCTGCCGGCGCGGATCGCGGTCGGCATCCCTGGGCCGTCCGGCCAGCCCTGGGGCGTCCTGGTGACCGCCGACGAGATGCCGCCGGCCACGCTGGCCGAGCTCGAGACGTTCCTGGTCGCGGTGGCCCGCCAGCTCGGCGTCGCCGTGCATGCGAGCCGCCTCCTCCACGAGACGGCGACGCAGCTGCACCGGGCCGAGGCGCTCCGGAGGATCGCGACCGACATCGGCAGCAAGCTCGACCTCGCGCAGATCCTCTCGGGCGTCGTCGATCACGCCCGCATCCTCTTCGGCGGTGACCGGGCGGCGGTCTTCCTGCGGCGCCCGGACGGCCGAGTCTCCGCGGAGGTGGCGCGCGGCCTGTCCGAGGGCTACCTGGCCACGGTCCGCGACTTCCCGGTCCCGTCGCTGTCGGCCGAGGCGGCTGCGGCCCGGCGCCCGCTGTTCGCCACGCACTACCGCGACGACCCCCGGGCGGTCGAGGTTCGCTCGGCCATCGTCCAGGAGGGCTTCGACACGATCTGCGCCGCCCCGCTGTACGACGGGGACGACCTCCTGGGGCTCCTGGTCGTCTACCACGATCGGCCCCACGCGTGGACCGACGAGGAGCTGGCGACGCTGGGCGGCTTCGCGGCCCAGGCGGCGACCGCGATCAAGAACGCCCAGAACTACGAGCGGATGGCGCGCTGGGCCGCCCACCTCCAGTCGATCCAGCAGCTGGGCGCCCGCCTGGCGCGCCTGACCACCGAGAGCGAGATCGGCGCGGCCATCGCGAACGAGCTCGACCAGCTGATCGAGTACCACAACGTCCGTGTCTACCGGGTCCGGGCCGACGGCTGGCTGGTGCCGGTGGCGATGCGCGGCCTCGTCGGCGAGTTCCACGACGAGACGCCCGACCAGCTGCGCATCCGGGTCGGCGAAGGGATCACCGGCTGGGTCGCCCAGCACCGCGTCCCCCAGAACCTGCCCGATGCGGCCCACGACCCGCGGGCCATGACGATCCCGGGGACGGACGACGACCTCGACGAGTCGATGCTGCTGGCGCCCCTGCTCTTCGAGGAGAACGTCCTCGGCGTGATCGTCCTCTCGAAGCTGGGGCTCCGCCAGTTCAGCGACGACGACCTGCGCCTGCTCGTGATCTACGCGAGCCTCGCTGCGCCGGCGATCGCCAACGCGGAGGCGACCGAGCGGCTCCGCCAGCAGTCGATCCGCCTCGAGCGGCGCCTCGCCGGCCAGCGCGCGCTCCTCGAGATCTCGGGGGCGATCCTGGGCACCCTGGACCTGCCCGGGATCCTGGACGAGGTCGCCGACCGCCTGGCGGGCATCGTGCGCTGGGACAACATCTCGATCGAGTGGCTGAACCCCGGCACGGGCATGCTGACCCCGCTCATGGCGCGCGGCGTGCATGCCGACGAGTACATCAAGCCGTGGGAGCCGGGCGAGGAGGGGCTCGCGACGTGGGTCCTCGCCCATGGCGAGCCTCAGCTGGTTCCCGACGAGCTCCACGACCCCCGCATCCACCAGTTCGAAACGACCGGGGATGTCGAGGGCAGCCTCATCTGCGTCCCGCTCCACGGCCGCGACGGCGTCCGCGGCGTCCTCTCGATGGAGCGGCTGGGGGCCGACGAGCGGTTCGACGAGGACGACTTCGAGCTGGTCCAGCTCTTCGCCTCCCAGGTCTCGATCGCGATCCGCAACGCCGAGGCCTACCGCGAGAAGGAGATTGAGGCCGAGACCGACGACCTCACCGGCCTGCTCAACCAGGGCACGTTCGCCGAGTGGCTGGCCCGGAGCGTCGCCAAGGGTGAGGAGTTCGGGCTCCTGATGCTCGACCTCGACGAGTTCAAGACGGTGAACGATCGCCTGGGGCACCAGGCGGGCGACGACCTGCTCCGCTCGGTCGCCCGGGCCATCCGCGGCGCCAGCCGAGAGTCCGACCTCGTCTTCCGCTACGGGGGCGACGAGTTCACGGTCATCTGCACCGCCACCGGCGCCGTCGGGACGACCGCCCTGGCCGAGCGCATCCGGGCGTCGCTCCAGGCGATCGCCCTCGAGTGGGGCCAGCGCAGGGGGCAGGGCCGCGTCTCCGCGTCGATCGGCATCGCCACCTTCCCCCAGGACGGGCCGAGCGCCGACGAGGTGCTGCTGGCAGCCGACCGGGCCTGCTTCGTCGCGAAGCGCCGGGGCCACGCCCAGATCGCGACCGCCGAGGAGGGCCTCGCGCTCGCCGGCGAGCTGACCCTCCAGGAGCCGACGCCGTTCGACCCGCGCGAACCGCTCGACCCGGCTGCGGCTGCCGCCACGCTGTCCGGGATGCCGCCGGCCTGATCCGTCGCAGATCCCTCGTGGATCCGTCGTGGATTCGGCGCCGTCGGGTACGCTCAGCGACGTGTTCCGCAGCCATCACCCCGGTCGACGCGTCGCCCGGCCGTGCGCCATGGTGGCCATCCTCGGCCTGGTCGTCGCCGCGTGCGCCGTTCCGCCCGGCGGCGACGGCCCCGGATCCGCCCCGATGTCGCCCACGCCCCCGCCAGCCTCGCCCGACGCCTCGCCCACGGCCTCGACGCCTTCGCGGCCGTTCCGCCCGACGCCCGCGCCCGGGCCGAGCTTCGCCACGCATGTCGTGCGGCCCGGGGACACCCTCATCGCCCTCGCTGAGCGCTTCGCGACCACCCCCGAGAGCCTCGCCTACTGGAACCGTGCCCGCTATCCGTCCCTCGACCCGGAGTCGCCGGCCTACCGCCCGGAGCGAATCGAGGTCGGCTGGCAGCTGGACTACCTCCCCGGGGAGGTGGTCGACCCCGAGAACCTGCCGCCGGCGAGCGCGGCGCCGACCGGCGAGCCGGCGCCGGCCGAGCCCGTCGGCCCCTACCCGACGCTCCCGGCCGACGGGAGCGCGGCGCTGGTCCGCCGGGGGCCGGCCGGGCTCGATGCCGTCGCCGTCACCTTCGATTACGCGGGCGGCGCCGGCGCCGGCCCCGGCGGCGCGGAGGCGATCGTCCAGTGGCTCGCCGTGAACGGCGTGCCGGCCACGGTCTTCGTGGCCTCGTCCGCCGCGGCGCCGGACGACACGGCGGCCGCGGCGGTGCTGACCCGCCTGCGCGGCAGCCCGGGAATCGAGACGGGCATGCTCGCCGCGACCGAGGGGTCGACGGCCCTCGCGGCGGAGCTGCAGGCGGCGGACGCGGCGCTCGCCCCGGGGCTCGGGGGGACGACGGCCCCGCTCCTGCGCCCGGCCCGCGGGACGGCGCCGGCCGCGGCGCTCCAGGCGGCCGGCCCTGCCGGCTGGACCTGGGCGATCGCGTGGGATGTCGACCCCGGCGACGGCGTGGAGCCGGCCGCGGGCGGCCCGATCGCGACCGACATCGTGGCCCGCGTCGTGTCGCGCGCGTTGGGCGGCTCCATCGTCCGCCTCCAGCTGGGCGGAGCGCGGACGATGGAGGCACTGCCGGGGATCATCGACGGCCTCGCGGCAGCCGGGCTGCGCGTGGCCCCCCTCGCCGAGCTGCTCGGGCTCGCCGCCGGGGAGTAGGCGGCCATCGCAGCCTCCGCCCGCCCTCGCGGCGCGGGCGCCGCGCCTACAGCCGGCCGGCCTCGACGATCCGGCGCAGGAACTGCTGCGTGCGCTCCTCGCGCGGCGCGCTGAAGATCCGGTCGGGCGGCCCCTCCTCCAGGATCCGGCCGGCGTCGAGGAAGCAGACCCGGCTCGCGATGTCGCGGGCGAAGCCCATCTCGTGGGTCGCGATGAGCATCGTCATGCCACCCGCGGCCAGCTCCCGGATGACGTTGAGGACCTCGGCGACGAGCTCAGGGTCGAGCGCGCTCGTCACCTCGTCGAGGAGCAGCAGGTCGGGCTCCATCGCCAGCGCCCGGACGATCGCGACCCGCTGCTGCTGGCCGCCCGAGAGCCGGTCGGGGAAGTCGAGGGCCTTCTCCTCCAGGCCGAAGCGCCGCAGGAGGGCCCGCCCCCGCTCCTCGGCGGCGGCCGGCTTCAGCTTCAGCGCCTTGCGCGGCCCGAGCGTCACGTTGTCGAGGACGCTCATGTGCGGGAACAGGTTGAAGGCCTGGAACACGATCCCGATCCGCCGCCGGATCCGGTTGACGTCGACCTTCGGGGCAGTGATCTCCTGGCCGGCAACGACGATCCGGCCGGCGTCGATCGGCTCGATGAGGTTGATGCAGCGCAGGAGCGTGGACTTGCCGCTCCCCGAGGCGCCGATCAGGCAGATGACCTCGTGCTCTGCGACGGTGAGGTCGATGCCGCGCAGCACCTCGCTCTTCCCGAACGACTTGTGGAGGCCCTCGATGACGAGGGCCGACCCGTCCCCGGGGGCCGGCGCGGCCGGGTTCGCGCTCATCGGGCGCCCGCGGCGGCACGCCGCCTGTCCCGGGAGACGAGCCAGTCCGTGAACCGCGCGAGGGGGATCGTCATGACGATGAAGACGAGGGCCGTCGCCAGGTACGGCGTGAAGTTGAACGTCGCCGCCTGCTTGATCTGCGAGAACCGGAAGATCTCCACCACGCCGATGTACGACACGAGGACGGTGTCCTTCTGGAGGCCGATGAAGTCGTTGAGGAGCGGCGGGACCACCCGGCGCACGGCCTGCGGCAGGATCACGTGGCGCAGGGACTGGAAGCGCGAGAGGCCGAGCGAGCGGGCCGCCGCCTCCTGGCTCGGGTGGACCGAGTCGATCCCCGCCCGGTAGACCTCCGAGACATACGCGGAGTAGATAAGGGTGAGGGCGAGCACGGCGTACGGGAACGGCTCGACCGGCACGCCGGCGATGCCGAGGCCCGGGATGCCGAAGCCGAGGATGTAGATGACCAGGATCCCGGGCAGGGCCCGGAACACGTCGACGTAGACGGTGGCGAGGAGGCGGACCGGGAACAGCACCGGCCCGGGCACGCTGCGCAGCACCGCCAGGACCAGGCCCAGGCCGAGGATCAGGACCTCGGCGATCAGGAACAGCTGGATGTTGATCAGGAAGGCCCGGAAGATCGAGCGCTCCCAGACGAATGCGCCGTCGTAGAAGCCGAGGGTCTCGGCGAAGATCTCGCCGTTGAGGAACGACTCCTGAACCGCCGGCCAGCCCGGCGCGTTGACGACGATCCAGGCGATGACGCCGAGGAAGACGACGGTGCTGACGAGGGCGACCGCCGTGGAGCGGAGGGCGCCGCCCTCGCGGGCACGGGACGGCGGCCCGCCCGACCGCAGGTGAACGGTGTCACCCGGGTCGGCCGGGCCGCCGCTGAGCGGGCTCACGCGTCTCGGGCTCGACGCGCGACGGCCGGGGTGCGGAGGGCTACGGCGTGAAGACCGGCGCGTTCGCCTTGTCCGACAGCCACTCCTTGGTGATCGCCTCGAGCGTGCCGTCGGCCTTGAGCGCGTCGAGCGCCTGGTTCACGCACGGCGTGAGCGTGCTGTTGCGGGGCAGCACGAGGCTGAAGAACTCGCCCTCCTCCGGGGCCGGGAACTGGCCGACGATCGACGCCAGCGGATTGAAGTCCTTGTCGACGATTTGGGCGGCGGTCACGTAGAAGGCGGTCGGCAGGTCGACCACCAGGCCGTCGATCTGCCCGGCCTTGAGGGCCTCGATCGCCGCGTCGTTGGTGTCGTAGACGGAGGGCTCCTGGGTCGGCTTGATCGTGTTGACGACCGTGTCGTAGCTCGTCGTCCCGACCATGGCGCCGAACTTGTGCTGGGCCAGGTCGGCGATCGTCTTGGCGCCCTCGAGCGGGCTCCCCTTCATCGCCACGACGGACTGGTTCACGGCGTAGTAGCCGCGCGAGAGGTCGACCGCCTGGGCGCGCTCGATCTTCCACGAGACCTGGGCGAGGTAGAAGTCGAAGGTCTTCTGGCCCGGGGCGTACGAGTTCGTGAACGGCACGACCGTCCAGGAGACCTTGTCCTTCGCGAAGCCAAGCTGCTCGGCGATCGCGTAGGCGACAGCGCTCTCGAAGCCCTTGCCGTTCGTGGGGTCGCCGAGCTCCCAGGGCGGCGTCGCCGGGTCGCTGATCTCGAAGTAGGGCGGATAGGCCGGGTTGTCGGTGCCGATCATGAGCGTGCCGGCGGTGAGCGTCGTCAGGCTCTCCGGGGCGCAGGCGTTCGGCGTCGCCGTCGGGGCCTCGCTGGGGGCCTCGCTGGGGGCGGTCGAGGCCGCCGGGGTCGGGGTGGGAGCGGGCGTCGGCGTCGCGCCGCCCGAGCAGGCTGCCAGCACCGCGCCGGTCAGGGCGAGGGCGGCGGCGAAGCGGAACGTGGATCGCATGGGCTGAACTCTCCTCCAATCGGGAACCGGCGAGAGTGTAGCGCGGGCGGACCCCAGCGACCCTGCCCGGCCCGCGAGACGGCACTCGCCGCGCCGTCGCTAGACTGGTCGTCGTGCGCGTCCGCCTCCTCGAGCTCCGCCTCCTCGCCGTGGGCCTTGCGGGCCTGTGGGTCGCCGTCGCGGCTCTCCTGCTGGTCGGCTATCGGCCCGGCGGCCCGGCCGACCTGCTGGTGGGCATCGCGGCGCTGGCCCCACTCGCCGTCGCGGTGGCGGCCGTCGCCTGGCCCCCGGCGGCGCGCGGCCGCCTGGCCTTCCGCGCGATCGCCGGCCTCGGCGTGGCGACGTTGATCGTCCTGCTGCCCACGCTTGCCGGCCTCGTCCGTCAGCTGGTGGACCAGGGCCTGCAGACCCTGCTCCCGTCGCTCGAGACCGCCTACGCGTGGGCGCTCGCGATCCTCGGCACGTCGCTCTTCGCCGGCCTCGGTGTCGCGCGGCGGATCCTCGGGCCCGACAGCGGCCGGCCGGGGCGCCTGGCGGCGGCCATCGCCCTCGGGCTCGGCCTGGCCGCCGTCTCCGCGACGGCGATGGCCGGGGCGACGATCGCGAACGAGCTGGCCCTCCGGGATCGGCCGGCGGCCGCGTCGCGCTACGGGCCGACCGACCCCTCGCGCCTGCCCCCGCTCTGCGACGCGCCCCTGGTCGCCGGCGGCACGGCACAGCTCACGCTCGACCTGGCCGGCACCGTCGACCTCCGGTCGCTGGGGGACGCCCGGGTGCGCGGCGCCCGCTCCGCGCAGGACTTCCGCTGGCTGGCCGAGGTCACGACGACGCGTGACATCGGCTTCGCGGGGGCGGCCGTCGTCGCGAACCACGGCTGGATCCGCGAGCCGGGCACGCGCTGGCAGCAAGTCCCGGCAGCCCCGGCCGAGGCCGAGTCGCTCGACCTGGCCGTGATCCGGGCCGCCCTGGACCCGCTCCAGCGCACGGCCGCCGAGGAGGTCGGGCTGGCCTACGTCGAGGGCGCCCGGGCCCGGCGCTGCCGGATCGCCGTGGACGGAGCGGTCTTCCGGGAAGCCTTCCCCCAGGTCCGCTGGCTCGTCGGGGACGCCGACCTGGCCACCTGGCGCGGCGAGATCGACGTGTGGACCTTCGCCGACGGCCAGGTCGGGCGGGTCGAGGGGCGGCTGGGCGGCCCGGGCTTCGCCATCCAGCCCGATGCCATCCGCGCCGAGATCACCACGATCCTGACGGCCACCCACCGGGGCAGCCCGGTGACGGTCACACCACCCACGAACTGAGCCGGGAGCACGCATGGACCGCTGGGATCTGCCGGGGGGCGACACGCTGGCCGGGCGCAAGCGCGACCGCGTGGCCCGCTTCTACCGCGTGGCGACGTACCTCGCGACACACCCGGACGGCGTGACACCCGACGAGCTGGCCCGGTTCCTCGGCATGTCGCGGCGCAACGCCTATCGCGACCTCAGGGCCCTCGACGACGAGCTGGGGATCCCCGTCTGGGCGGAGGGCGGACGCTGGGGCCTGGAGCACGAGGCCCTCCTGCCGGCCTTCCGCCTGAGCCGGGGCGAGGCGATGGCCGTCTTCCTGGCCGCCCGGCTCATGGCCAAGTACGCGGATGCCTACGACCCGGAGCTCGCCGCGGCGTTCCAGAAGCTGGGCGAGGCGCTGCCGGACGTCCTGGGCCAGCACGTCCATCGGACCCTCGACGTCATGGCCCGCCGGCCCCCCGACCCGGAGGGCACTCGCCGGCTTCGGGCCCTCACCCAGGCGTGGGCGGAGCGGCGCGTGGTCGAGCTGACCTACGACACCAGCACCTACGACCCGACCCGTGCCGAGCGGACGGCCCGGGTCCGGCCGTACCTCATCGAGCCCTCGACCGAGACGCACGCCCTCTACCTGATCGGCTGGGACGAGACGCGGGACGCCATCCGGACGTTCAAGCTCGAGCGCATCCGGCGCCTGGCGGTGACCGCGGACGTCTTCACGGCACCGCCGGACGGCGTCGTCGAGGAGGCACTCGAGCGGGCCTGGGGGATCATCGCCGACCAGGGCGCCGTGGAGGTGGAGCTGCGCTTCGCCCCGTCCGTCGCCTCGCGGGTCGCCGAGACGACGTGGCACCCGACCCAGTCCGTCCGCCGCGAGCCCGACGGCTCCCTGGCATGGCGCGCGACGGTGTCGGGAACGGTCGAGATTCGCTCGTGGATCCTCTCGTGGGGCCCCGACGTCGAGGTCCTCGCCCCGGCAGCGCTCCACGACGAGGTCGGGGCCCTGCTCCAGGCGGCCGCCGCGCGCTACCGCTGACCGCGACAAGGGTCGTCCCCGGCCGCTTGACCACCGGTCGACGGGGCGCGACGGCCGTTCCGGGTATCCTGCCGCCCATGTGCCCGCACCCCGACGCCGGCCGTCGCCCCCTCCGACGCGCGGCCACCCTGGCCCTTGCGGCCGCCCTCCTCGTCACCGGCGCGATGGCCGCGCCCATGCCGGCGGTGGCCGCCACGACGACAAGCTCGGTCGCGACGGCCCTGCTGCGGCTGACCAACGCGGACCGCGCGGCCCGTGGGCTGCGACCCCTGCGCAACGACACCAGCCTGGCGGCGGTCGCGCGCGTGCGCGCCGAGAACCTGGCAGCCGCCTCCACGTTCGGGCATGCCGCGGCGGGCGGCAGCCTCTCCACCACCCTCACCCAGGCGGGCATCCAGTGGTACGGGTGGGCCGAGAACCTCGCCTACACGCCCGGCGGGCTGCGGACCACGACGGCGGCCACGATCCATGCCGCCTGGAAGCGGAGCCCGTCGCACTGGGCGATGCTCATGAGCCGGACCCTCAACTACGTCGGCTTCGGCGTCGCGGTGCGCTCCTCCGACGGCCGGGTGTTCGCCGGCGCCGTCTTCACCCAGTCGCGCGACCACACGGCGCCGAGCGCGCGGATCGACCGGGCCACGCGGAGCGGCACCACGATCACGTTCGCCTGGCACGGGTACGATCCGCCGCTCCAGACGTACTGGGCCGGGCTGCGCGATCTCGACGTCTGGTACCGCGTCGACGGCGAAACCTGGCGCCTGGTCCGCGACAACACCACGGCAACCAGCATCCGCCTCGGATCCCGGGCGTCCGGGCACCGCTACTGGCTGATGGTCCGCGCCCGTGACCGCGCCGGCAACGTCGGCCCGACGAGCACTCCCGTCTCGATCTGGGTGCCCTGACCGTCGGCACTTCCCACCCGCGAGCGAACGGCCACAATGGCCCCATGCGACCGGCCCGCTTCGCCGCCGTCAACCTCATCAGCGACCCGATCCACGGCTACATCGAGCTGACGAAGCGGCTCGCCCCGGGCGAGGCGCGGGGCGCCGGCCTGCCGCCGGAGCAGGCGGCCGAGGAGGATATCCTCGACACCGCCTGGCTCCAGCGCCTGCGCCGGATCAGCCAGCTCCAGAGCGCGCGCTGGGTCTTCCCGACGGCCGAGCACTCGCGGTTCACGCACGGCCTGGGCGTGATGCACGAGGCCGGGCTCTGGGCCCGCCAGCTCTATCCGTCCCTCGTCGAGGCGCTCGCGGACGTCGACCCCGGCATGCGGCCGCCGTCCGAGGGGCTGGTCGTGGAGACCCTGCGGATCGCCGGCCTCCTCCACGACGTCGGCCACGGTCCGTTCGCCCACTTCTTCGACGACCACGTCCTGGCGGCGTTCCCTGCGCCGCCCGACGGCCGGCGACCGGATGGGAAGCCGCTCACGCACGAGGACCTCTCGCAGCTGATCATCGAGCGCGAGCTGGGGACGCTGATCGCGCGCCTCCGGCGGGCCCCCGGGGACGGCATCCCGGCCCGCGAGGCCTTCGCCGACGGCGAGGCGATCGATCCGGCGTGGGTCGCCTTCCTCGTGTCGAAGCCACCCCTCGCGGACCCGGGCATGCCGCGCTGGGTCCGCTGGCTCCAGCCGCTCCTCTCGGGCGTCTTCACCGTCGACAACCTCGACTACGTCCGCCGCGACGCGTACCTCACCGGCGTCTCCGCCGGGCCGGTCGACGCAGAACGACTGCGGCGCTACGCGTTCATCACGCAGCGAGGCCTCACGCTCTACGAGCCCGGCCTGGCCGCGCTGGAGATGTTCCTCACCGCGCGCCTCTTCATGTACCAGCAGGTCTACTTCCACCGGACGGTCCGCGGGATCGACCTCGACCTGGCCGAGGTCTTCGGGCCGTCGATCCGGGCGATCTTCGGTGTCGGCTCCCCCGCCGACGACCTGGGCGGGTATGCCGACCTCGACGAGTACGCCCTGCTCCACCAGGCCGCCCGCTGGGGCCGCGGCGAGGACGTGACCCTGACGCCGGCTCCCGGCAGCGGCCAGGTGGCCCCCCACGTCGCCGGGATCTGGCGGCAGATCATGCTCCGGCGTCCGCGCTGGCACGCCGAGGCCGAGGTCCGCACCGAGTACGAATCGGGCCCCCCGCCCCCGGAGGCGGTCGCGACGCTGGGGGCCGCCGAGCCCGGCCGCGTCGTCATCGACCTCGCGATCGTCGACGCGCGGCCGGCGGCCGGCGACGCCGACGCCCACCTGGCCATCGCGGGCCGTGATGGCCGCCCCCCGCGATCCCTCGACGAAGCGCTCGGTCGGCTCCCGGCCTACGCCCTCATCGGGCGCCGGTACGTCCGGTCCGACGGTGAGTAGCCGCGGCGCGCCGACCCGGATGGCCCGCGAGATCGCGGAGATCCCCGCGGTCGTGGAGCGGACCTTCGACGAGGGGGCGGACGACCTGGACGCCGCCGCCGCCGCCATCACCGCCCGCGCCCCCCGCTTCGTGCTGATCGCCGCCCGCGGGACGTCGGACCACGCGGGCGTCTACGCGCACTACCTCGTCGAGACGACCCTCGGCATCCCGGTCGGGCTGGCGGCGGCGGCGATCACGACGATCTACCACGCCCCGCTGGCCTGGCACGACGTCCTCCTGGTCGGGATCTCGCAGTCGGGGGAGAGCCCGGACGTCGCGGCGGTCGTGGCGGCCGCGCGCCAGGCCGGCGCCCCGACGCTCGCGATCACGAACGACGCGGCATCGCCCCTGGCAACAGCCGCCGAGCTCGTGCTGCCGCTCCGCGCCGGTGAGGAGCGGGCCGTCGCCGCCACGAAGACGTACGTCGCGTCGCTGGCCGTCGTGGCGGGGCTCGTCGCGCGCCTGGCCGCCCTCGACGCTCGGCAGGCCCCCTGGGCCGCCGAGCTCGGGCAGCTGCCCGAGACGCTGGCCGCGACGCTTGCGACGGCGGGCGCCTGGGTCCGCGGCGAGGGGGCGGCGCTGGTCGGCGAGCTCGCCCGGTCGAACGAGGCGCTGGTCGTCTCGCGCGGGCACAACTTCGCGACCGCCCTGGAGGTCGCCCTGAAGCTCAAGGAGACCGGGCGGATCTTCGCCGACGGGTACTCCACGGCAGACCTGCTCCACGGGCCCGTGGCGCTCGCCGGACCGAAGGTGCCGGCGCTCGCGTTCCGGCCGGACGGCGCCCCCGGCGGCGCGGTCGACGAGGCGCTGGGAATCGCCCGGCGCAGGGGGATCGCGCCCTGGACGATCGGCGGGCGCGAGGTCGGCGGCCGCGAACGCGCGCTCGTCGTCGCACCCGATCTCGCGGAGCCGCTGACCCCGTTGGCGTACGTCCTGCCGGGGTTCCTCCTCGCGGAGGCGGTCGCCCGCGCACGCGGCCGCGACCCCGACGCCCCGCCCGGCCTGGCGAAGGTGACGCGCACTCGCTGACGCGCGGGCGTGCAATCCTTGGCCCATGCAGCTCCCCGACTTCGCACTGGAGCGCTACTTCGCCCGCTGGGAGTTCGCCGTCGAGCACCTCCTGTGTGCCTCCGACGTCGAGGGCTGGCGGATGGCCGACCTCCTCGCGCTCGCCGACGACGAGGCCCGGGCCCGCTGGGACGGCCTGCGCCTCGGCTACACGGAGGCGCCCGGC
Source organism: uncultured Chloroflexia bacterium (assembly GCA_963725875.1). Lineage (GTDB taxonomy): Bacteria > Chloroflexota > Limnocylindria > Limnocylindrales > CSP1-4 > CTSoil-043. The sequence continues at coordinate 365,199 of CAVRZZ010000006.1, forward strand.
GATCCTCTCCTGCGCGCCGAGATCGCGCGCCTGTACGAGGGTCTCGAGGCGGACGACACCCTCGTCTTCTCCGGCGCCGAGGAGGCCATCTTCGTCCTGCTCAACGTCCTCCTGGGCCCGGGCGACCACGCGGTCGTGACGTGGCCGGGCTACCAGAGCCTCCACGAGGTGGCGCGGTCCGCCGGCGCGGAGGTGACCCTGCACGAGCTGCGCGAGGTCGACGGCTGGGCGCTCGACGTCGAGCGCCTCGTGGGATCCTTCCGGCCCGCCACCCGGGTCGCCGTCGTCAACGCGCCCCACAACCCGACCGGGATGCTGCCGACGCCGGGGGAGTGGCGGGCGCTCGGCGAGGCCTGCCGCGCGGCCGGCGTGCGCCTCGTCGCCGACGAGGTCTACCGGCTCCTGGAGCACGACGGGCGGGCGCCGCTGCCGGCCGGCGCCGAGCTGGCGCCGACGTTCGTGTCGATCGGCGTCCTGTCGAAGTCGTTCGCCCTCGCAGGCCTGCGCATCGGCTGGCTCGCCTCGCGGGACCGCGACCTCCTTGCCCGCTGCGCCGCGTTCAAGGACTACACCACGATCTGCGCGGCGGCCCCCTCCGAGGTCCTGGGCCTCATCGCGCTCCGGGCCCGCGAGACCGTTCTGGCGCGCTCTCGGGCGATCGTCGGGCCGAACCGGGACCGGTTCGACGCCTTCCTCGCGGAGCGTCCCGGCTTCGGGTCGTGGGTTCGACCGGCCGCCGGGTCGGTCGGCTTCCCGCGCCTGGCACCCGGCCTCGACGCCGACGCCTTCGCGGCCGACCTGGTCCAAGCGCAGGGCGTGCTCCTCCTCCCGGGCAGCGCCTTCGGCCACGCCGGCAACCACGTCCGGGTCGGCCTGGGACGCGAGGACTTCGACGTCGCCCTGGCGCGGCTCGGCGGCTTCCTGGCGGACCGCGGCCTCGGCTGAGGGCGATGGCCGCGTCGCCCCGCGCCTTCGTGCTGCGCCACACCCGGCTCCGGCCGGTGCCCGGCCTCGAGGAGGTGCGCCTGCACCTCGCCGACGAGGTCCTGCCGCTGTGGCGGGCGGCCCAGCTCGAGACCGGCGATCCCGAGGCCGCCCTGCCCTACTGGGCGTTCGCCTGGGGCGGCGGGCTGGGCCTGGGACGCTACCTGCGCGACCACCCCGAGGTCGTGGCGGGCCGGCGGGTGCTCGACTTCGGGGCTGGGTCCGGGCTGGTGGGCATCGCCGCGCTCCACGCCGGGGCCGCCAGCGTGGTCGCCGCCGAGATCGATCCCCTCGGGGTGGCGGCGATCGGGCTCAACGCCCGGGCCAACGGCCGCAGGATCGCGATCCTCCGCGGCGACGCGCTGCTGGGCGGGCCGCCGGACGTCGAGGTCATCCTGGCCGGCGACTGCTGGTACGAGGCGGGGCTGGCTGAGCGGGCCCTGCCCTGGCTGCGGCGGGCGCGGGCGGCGGGAATCGACGTGCTGCTCGGCGACCCGGGCCGGCGCCATCTCCCGCTGGACGCCCTCCGGGAGCTGGCGACCTTCGAGGTGCGCACGACGACCGAGCTCGAGGACATGGATCTCAAGCAGGGCCGCGTCTTCGCGCTGCGGGAGTCCGCGACCGGCGGGTGAGCCGCGGCTCAGCCGAGTGCTGGCGGGCCGAGCACGCCGATCCTGGATCGTCACCACGCGGTCTCGGCCCGCGGTCTTCAAGCGGGCCGATCGGTCGTCCGGGCGGGCTCCGGCGCTCGCTTCCCGAGGTCGGCCGCGCTCGTCCAGGTGGCCGGGTCGAACAGCTCGGGACGGTGGGTGAGCACGATCACGGTGCGGTCGCCGGCGACGGCGTGAAGGTCGGCCACGAAGGCCCGCGCCGTCGGCTCGTCGAGGTGCTCCGTCGGCTCGTCGAGGAAGAGGACCCGGACGTCGGCGAGCAGGGCTCGCGCCAGGGCGAGCCGCTGCCGCTGGCCGCCCGAGAGCCGGGCCCCGTGCTCGCCCACGCGGGTGGCGAGGCCATCCGGCAGCGAGTCCACCCACGCCAGGAGCTGGGCGTCGGCGAGGGCCCGGCGCAGCTCGGCATCGGGCGCGCCGGGACGGGCGAGCCGCAGGTTGTCGGCGAGCGAGGCGTCGAAGACGTGCGGGTCCTGCTCGCACAGGCCGACGGCACGCCGGACGCCGTCCCCGGCGAGCGTTCGCACGTCGGCGGCTCCCGCCGCCCCGACCAGCGCGAGCGACCCGCCGGCCGGCTCGAGGAAGCGCAGGCAGGCGACGGCGAACGTGCTCTTGCCCGATCCGCTGGCGCCCGTCACGAGCGCCCGGGCGCCGGCCGGGACGTCGAGGTCGAGGCTCCCCAGGGCGTCCCGCTCCGCACCCGGGTAGCGCAGCGTAAGCCCTCGCGCACGGACCCCGAGCGGCCCCTCGGGCACCACTCCCCCGGCGGGCGGATCCGGGACGGGATCCGGGCGATCCAGGACGTCCACGACCCGGCGGGCGGCGGCTGTCAGGCCGGGAAGCTGGCGCGCGGCCGGGACGAGCGGCCCGATCACCTCGTGGACGGCGATCGGGGTGAGGGCGACGACGGCCAGCGCCACGCCCGGCAGGGAGCCGTCCCGCACCGCGACGATGCCGAGCAGGAGCGCGAGCCACGTCGACGCGCCCGCCGCCACACCGGCGACGAGGCCCCCGATGCCGGCGCCGGCCGCGACGCGCCGCTCGGCCGCGGCGAGGCGCCCGTCGATCGCCAGCACGCGGTCGACGGCCCGGGGCGCCGCGCCGGCCGCAAGGAGCTCGGGGGCGCCGCGCAGGAGGTCGACGGCGGCGTCGGCCAGGGCCCCGCGCGCCGGCGCGACGGAGGCCTCGGCCCGTCGCGCGACGCCGGCCGCGGCCAGCGGTGCCGCGACGGCACCCGCGAGCGTCGCGATCGCGAGCACCGCTCCCGCGCCGGCCACGAGCCACGCTTCGAGCCCCACCGCGGCGGCCACGACGATGCCGGCGGCCGCGTACGGCAGGAGCACCCGCAGCCACAGGTCGGCGAGCCCGTCGACGTCGCCCACGAGGCGCGCCAGCAGGTCGCCGGAGCGCAGCTCGCCGAGGCCCGCGGGGGCCAGCTGCACCAGCCGGGCGTAGACGTCGGCGCGGAGCTCGCCCAGGACACGGAAGGCCGCGTCGTGTGCCGCGAGGCGCTCCGCGTAGCGCAGGACGCCGCGGGCGATGCCGAACGCACGCACCGCGGTCACGGCGGTGAACAGGTACAGGATCGGGGGCTGCTCCGCGGCGCGCGAGATCAGCCAGGCGGACGTCGCGGCCAGCCCGATCGCCGCCCCTGCGGCACCCGTGCCGGCCAGGACGGCGAGCGCCAGTCGCGGGGCCACCGGCCTGCCGAGCCGGGCGATCCGGACGAGCGGCCTCATGCGACGTCCTCGCCGGCGACCGGCGCCTGTTCGCCCCCGGCAGACTCCCCCTGGACCGGCGCCCACGCCACGCGCACGACGCGGTCCGCGGACGCGGCGGCCGCCGGGCGGTGGGCCACGAGGAGGACAGCCGCGCCGTTCAGCGCGGCGGCGCGGATCGCGCCGAGCACCGCCTGCTCCGCCGCGTCGTCGAGGCCGGCCGTCGGCTCGTCCAGGAGCAGGAGCGGCGAGCGGCGCACCAGCGCCCGCGCCACGCCGACGCGGCGTCGCTGGCCGCTCGAGAGCCCGACGCCACGCTCGCCGAGGGAGGACCCTGGGTCCACGTCCGCCAGCCCGACCGCCGCCAGGGCCGCGGCCACGTCGCCGTCCGAGGCCCCGGGCGCGGCCAGCCGCACGTTCTCGGCCACCGTCCCCGGGAACAGGAACGGCGCCTGTGGCACCCAGGCCACCTGTGCCCGCCACGCATCGCCGTCGAGGTCCGCCACGTCCGCGAGGAGACCGTCGGGGCCGCCCACCGCGATCCGCCCGGCCGCCGGCGCGACGAAGCCGAGGATCGCGGCGAGGAGCGTGCTCTTGCCGGCCCCGCTCGGCCCGACGACCGCGACGACCTCGCCCGGCCGGACGTCGAGGGTGGCCCCCGCCGGCGCCACGACGTCGCGGCCCGGCTGGACGACGCTCACGCCCTCCACGAGGAGCCGCCCTCCCCGGAGGTCCGGCACGTCCGTCCGTGCGCCGGACGCGGGCAGCGGCGTGTCGATGACCGCGAAGGCCCGCGTCGCCGCGGTGACGCCCTCCTCGCTGGCGTGGAACTCGGCGCCGAGGCGGCGCAGCGGGAGGTATGCCTCGGGCGCCAGGATGAGGACGAACAGGCCCGTCTCGAGGCCCAGGTCGCCGGTGACGAGGCGCAGCGCGATCCCCACCGCGACCAACGCGACGGAGATCGTGGCCAGCAGCTCCAGCGCGAGCGCCGAGAGGAACGCGACCCGCAGCACCCCCATCGTCTCCACGCGGTACGCCTCGGTGACACGGCGCAGGATCGCCACCTGCGCGTCCGCGCGCCCGTAGGCCCGCAGCGTGGGCAGGCCCTCGACCACGTCGAGGAAGCGGTGGCCGAGGCGAGCCAGCGCGTCCCACCGCCGTTGTCGGCGGGCCGCCGACATCCGGCCGACGAGCACCATGAAGACCGGGATGAGGGGCACGGTGAGGAGCACCGTGAGCGCCGCGACGACGTCCACCAGGGCGAGGCACACCACCACGACCACCGGCACGACCGCCGCGAGGGCGAGCTGCGGCAGGTAGCGCGCGAAGTACCCGTCGAGAGCGTCGAGGCCGCGCGTCGCCAGCAGAACCACCTCGCCGCTCCGGGCCTCCGACGCCCAGCGCGGCCCCAGCGCGACCGCTCGGGCCAGGAGGCGCTGCCGGAGGTCCGACTTGACGGCGCCGCTGATGCGCTGGGCGACGATCTCGGCGCCCCAGCCGAGCAGGGCGCGTGCGGCGAGCACGGCCGCGAGCGCGACCAGCGGGACGGCCAGGTCGGCCACCCCCTCGCCGCCGCGGAACGCCCCGGCGATCGTCCGCGCAAGGAGGCCCGCCTGGGCCACGGCGAGCGCCGCGCCGAGGACGCCGAGCCCGACGGCCGCCGCGAGGGCGATCGCCGCCAGGCGCCCCGAGGCGAGGAGCCGACGGTCAGCCGGGGTCATGCACGGCCGGGGGACGCGGCCACGGGATCAGGGCTCGAGGGCAACCGGCGGCGACGCGACCCGCTTCCGGAAGACCCAGTAGGTCCAGCCCTGGTAGACCAGGACGATGGGCGTGAAGATCACCGCCACGACGGTCATGATCGTGAGGGTGTACGTCGTCGACGACGCGTTCGTGATCGTCAGGCTGAAGGCCGGGTCCGTCGACGAGGGCATGACCTCGGGGAAGAGGGCCGCGAACAGGCTCACGACGGCGAGCGCGATGGCCGCAGCCGTCCCCAGGAAGGCCCAACCTTCCCGCCGGAGCCGGTTGGCGACGATGCCGACGACGAACGCCCCGGCCGCGAGGACGGCCGCCGCGATCGAGAGCGCGTCGCCCCGGATCACCTGGGCCCAGGCCAGGAACGCCACCGCGGCGAGGGCCGCCGGCAGCCCGACGAGCCAGGCCGCCCGGTTCGCCCGGTCCCGGATCACGCCCTCGGTCTTGAGCGCCAGGAAGACCGCCCCGTGGGTGACGAACAGGAGCAGCGTGGTCACGCCGGCGAGCAGGCCGAACGGGTTGAGCAGCGTGAAGAAGGTGCCGGTGAACTCCTTGTCGGCGTCGATCGGCACGCCCTGCACGATGTTGCCGAAGGCGACTCCCCACAGGAGCGCGGGGACGAACGAGCCGATCGCGATCGCCCAGTCCCACCGCGTCCGCCAGGCGAGGCTCGCCCGCTTGTTGCGGTACTCGATGGCGATCCCCCGGAAGATGAGCGCAACGAGGATCGCGAAGAGGGCGATGTAGAAGCCCGAGAAGAGCGTGGCGTACCACTCGGGGAAGGCGGCGAACGTGGCGCCGCCGGCGACGATGAGCCAGACCTCGTTGCCGTCCCAGACCGGGCCGATGGTTCGCAGCATCGCCCGCCGCTCCGGCTCGTTGCGGCCGATGACCGGGAGCAGGATGCCGACCCCGAAGTCGAAGCCTTCCAGGACGAAGTAGCCGACCCAGAGGAAGGCGATGAGGATGAACCAGAGCGTCGGGAGATCCATCACGGCCTCCTAGTACCCGAGCGCCAGCGAGGGCTCGCTCTCGCCGTGGACGCCGCCCTCGGCGTCGGCCTCCGGGAGGCCCATCCGGATCTGCCGCAGCAGGAGCCCCACCTCCACGATCGCCAGGACCCCGTAGACGATCGTGAAGCCGACGAGCGTCAGGGCCACCGTGTACCACGGGTTCGACGGCGAGACCCCCAGGGGCGTCGTCATCAGGCCCCACACGATCCAGGGCTGGCGCCCCATCTCCGTGAAGATCCAGCCGATCGAGTTGGCGGCGATGGGGAGGAAGGGGAGGAGGATCGCCACCGCCACCATGCCGCGAGTGGGCAGCGCGCCCTTCCGCATGCGCCACAGGAACCAGGCGGCGGCGAGCGCGGCCAGGGCGCCGACACCGATCATCAGGCGGAAGGACCAGTAGGCAACCGGGATGTTGGGCGTCCAGTCGCCCGGCCCGAACTGCTCCTCGTACCTCGCCTGGATGTCGTTGATGCCCTCGACCTTGCCGTTGGGGTCGCCGGTCGCCATGAACGAGAGGATGTACGGGATCCGGATCGAGAAGAGCTCCTGCGTGCCGTCGAGCGAGCCGATCGTCAGGATGGAGAACGACGCCGGCCGGGACGTCACGTAGAGCGCCTCGGCGGACGCCATCTTCATCGGTTGCACGTCGGTCATGACCCGGGCCTGGAGGTCACCGGTGACCGTCACGAGCAGGCCGGAGACGATGAGCATCCAGGCACCGGCCTTCGCCGCCGTGCGGAACGCCGGCCGGTCCGTGTCCGGGTGGCGCAGCAGGCGCCACATCGCGATCCCGGCCACGAACGCGCCGCCGGTCATGAACGCGGCAGGGATCGTGTGGGCGAACGTGACGAGCGCCACCTTCGAGGTCAGGACGGCGACGATGTCGGTCAGCTCCGCGCGGCCCGCGACCTCGTTCAGCGTGTAGCCGACCGGGTACTGCATCCACGAGTTCGCCGCCAGGATGAAGTAGGCGGAGAGGACCGTGCCGAACGCGGCGATCCAGATCGTCGCCAGGTGGACCCGCTTCGAGAGGCGATCCCAGCCGAAGATCCAGAGGCCCAGGAACGTCGACTCGAGGAAGAACGCGAGGAGGCCCTCGATCGCCAGCGGTGCGCCGAAGATGTCGCCGACGAACCGGCTGTAGTCGCTCCAGTTCATGCCGAACTGGAACTCCTGGACGATGCCGGTGACGACCCCGATCGCGAAGTTGATGAGGAACAGCTTCCCGAAGAACCGCGTCAGGCGCAGGTACTTCTCGTCGCCGCTCCGGTACCAGGCGGTCTGGAGGCCGGCCACCGTGAAGGCGAGCGAGATCGTCAGGGGGACGAAGAGGAAGTGGTAGACGGTCGTGATGCCGAACTGCCACCGGGCGAGCAGGAGCGGATCCACGGGGCGGCGTCCTCCAGCGGAATCTCGGGCACCCCGCAGCGTGGCGGAAGTCACCCGCCGTCGGATCGGCCGAACGTCCCGAAGCCGGGTGCCCAGTGGCGGCCGTGTCGGGACCGAGTCTCAGCCTCTCCCGCCGCGCGGGGCGACCTCGCCCTGCCTCGTGCCCGCAGCGTCCGACCCTCAGCCCTCCGTGCCGGAGGAGCCACCGCGACCCTCGGCCCGCTCCGCCGCGGCCGCCGCGATGTGGGCGCGAGCGTAGGCGACCGCCTCGGCGCGCCGCTCGGGGGATCCGAACGCCCCGACGGGCGCATAGCTCACGAGCATGCGGTCCCGCAGGAGGACCACGCAGCGGGCATCCTCGCGCACGTCGGTGAGGGCGGACCAGGCAACGCGTCCGGCAGCCTGCGGGCTCACCACGTCGAGCCCGGCCTCGCCGAACACCAGCTCGGCGGAGCCCCCGACGAGGCTGCCGGCGCGCCGGCTCACGAGCATGCGCTCGGGCCCGCGGAACACCGTCAGGGCAAGCGCCAGGATCCCGAACAGGGCGAGCCCCGGGCCGAACCTCCCGTCGCCGGCCACGGTGAGGACGATACCGCCGGCCAGGGCGGCGACCGCGAGGACGGTCATGCGGCGCCGGAGAGGTGCCATCACCAGGCGCGCCGCGTCGATCGCAGCGTCGGCCGTGATCGGGTAGACGACGTGGTAGGGCGGGCCCGCCGGGGACCCGGCCGGGGTCGTCACCGCGCCGTGATGCGGGGCACGCCGACCTGGCGCGCGCGGGAGGCGGCGACGATGTCGAGGATGCGATCGACCCTGCCGGCCTCCTGCACACAGCCCTCCAGCACTCAACGCGGGACGACCGGCCGGGGCGCCCGCCACCGGTCGATGCGGTCGTCTGGCACCAGTCTCGCCGATCATGCCCGCGACCGCAGCGACGCCGCGGCGGCGTTCAGTCGGCGACGCCCACCTCCTCGACCTCGGTCTGGTGGAGCGCCGCGTGGGCCTTCGCCTCGTCGTCGACGCAGAAGATCATCTCCACGACGCCCGGCCTACGGCCCACCATGAGGGTCCCGCTGATGTTGACGCCGGCCTCGGCCAGCCGTTCCGCGGCGTCGGCCAGCCCGCCCGGCCCGTCGTGGATCTCCACCAGGACGGGGGCGCCCTCGACGTAGGCATGCCCCAGGCCGTGGAGAACCTCGCGGGTCGCCGCGTCGTCGGACGTCGTGATGAAGGCGCAGCCGAGGTCCCCGGCCCCGGCGCCGCCGATGTGCCGGATGTCGATGCCTCGCGCGGCCAGGGCGCGGGCGAGGTGGGCGAGCTCTCCCGGCCGGTTGTCGAGCTGGACGACGAACTGCCGTGCCATCGCAGCCTGCCTCCTCCGGCCCGGGGCATGGGCCGACCGACCTCAACCGGCGCCCGCTCCGCAGCCGAGCGCGGGACGTGACGGGCCCTCGAGGAGGGGCACCCGCAGGCGGATGGTGCTCCGCGCAGCCCCGGGGCGGCCAGTGCCGGGAGACCGGGCGGCCCGGGCCGAATGGGCGCCACGCAGAGGCTCGATGGCCCGGTTCGACTGGGGCGTCGCGGCGGCGCACCTCGCGGATCGGCCGCCGCGGGTCAGGCGAGGTCAGGCGCCGCCGCGCGGGGCCAGCTCCACGGCGCCGCCCTCGAAGGCCACGATCGCCCGCCGATAGTCGTCCGGGACCAGGGTCGGCCGGCGCGTCGTCGCGTCGATCAGCACGAGCGTCATGCGTGCCGTGCACATGAGGCGGTCGTCGTCCACCCGGTACGCGGCTCCCGCCGTCGTGACGCTCGACCGGCCGATGCGCGTCGTCCGGACGAAGACCTCGAGGAGGTCGTCGAAGCGGGCGGGCGCCTCGTACTCGACCTCGAGCGCCCGCATGACGAACTCCGGGTCGCCCTGCCAGAACCCCACGAGGCCCAGGTGGCGCAGGTACTCCAGGCGGGCGTTGTCGAAGTACGGCAGGTAGCGGCCGTAGTAGACGACGCCCTGGGCGTCGGTGTCGGAGAACCAGACACGGGAGAGCGCCGCATAGCGGTACGGGGGATGGAGGTCGGAGGGGCGCCCCGTCTCGAGGTTCGTCACGCGCGGATCCTACGCCCGCGATCGGGCACGGCGAAGCGGGAGGTGAGGGGGCGGGCGCAGCCGGGCAGGGCCGGACGCAGCCGGGCGGACGCCGCCGCCCGGCTCACTCGGCGTCCAGGGCCTGCGTCACGCCTCGTCAGCGTCCGCGGGCGTCCAGGGCCACGTAGGGTCGCTCCGGAGACCCGGTGTAGAGCTGGCGCGGCCGTCCGATGCGCGACTCCGGGTCGAGCATCATCTCGCGCCAGTGGGCGATCCAGCCGGGCAGGCGACCCATGGCGAACAGCACCGTGAACATCGCCACCGGGATGCCCAGGGCGCGGTAGATGAGGCCGCTGTAGAAGTCGACGTTCGGGTACAGCTTGTGATCGATGAAGTACGGGTCGTGGAGGGCCACGTCCTCGAGCTCCCGGGCGATCCGGAGGAGGTGGTCGTCGGACCCCATCTTGGCGAGGATCGTGTCGGCCGACCTCTTGATGATCTGGGCCCGGGGGTCGTAGTTCTTGTAGACCCGGTGCCCGAAGCCCATCAGGCGGAACGGGTCGTTCTTGTCCTTGGCCCGGTCGACGGTCCGGGCGACGTCGCCCCCGTCGGCCGCGATCGCCTCGAGCATCGCCAGGACCTCCTGGTTCGCCCCGCCGTGGAGCGATCCCCAGAGGGCCGCAATGCCGGCCGAGATGGAGACGTACATGTTCGCCAGGCTCGAGCCGGCGAGGCGCACGGTGGAGGTCGAGCAGTTCTGCTCGTGGTCGGCGTGCAGGATGAGGAGCACGCGGAGCGCCTGCGATGCGTCGGGGTCGACGACGTAGGGCTCCGTCGGCACCGCGAACATCATGCGCAGGAAGTTGGTCTCGTAGTCGAGCGAGTTCTCGGGGTAGACGAAGGGCTGCCCGATCGATTTCTTGTAGGCGAACGCCGCCAGGGTCGGCAGCTTGGCCACGAGTCGGATCGTGCTGATCTCGACGTCGTCCGGGTCGTGCGGGTCTTCGGTCCCCTGGTAGAAGGTCGACAGCGCACTGACCCCGGCGGCCAGCGTGGCCATCGGATGGGCGTCCTTGGGGAACCCGTCGAAGATCCGCCGGAAGTCCTCGTGCAGCAGCGTGTGCTTGGTGATCAGGGTGGTCCAGGCGGCCAGCTGGTCCTCGTTCGGCAGCTCACCGTAGATGAGGAGGTAGGCCGTCTCCAGGAAGGTCGACCGCTCGGCGAGCTGCTCGATCGGGTAGCCGCGGTAGCGCAGGATGCCGGCTTCGCCGTCGAGGAAGGTGATGGCGCTGCGTGTCGGCGCGGTGTTCGCGTAGCCGTAGTCGAGGGTCGTGACGCCGGCGTTCTTGAGGAGCCCGGCGATGTTGACGGCCGGCTGGCCCTGGGTGCCTTCTTCGATCGGCAGGTCCAGCACCTTCTCGCCGATCTGGAGCTGGGCAACGTGTTCCATGTGGTCCTCTCTCGCATCGACTGCGACCGTGGGTGAAGACGCGTCCCGTCGAATTCTACGCCTGTGCCGCCACCGCCGCGGGGCGATCGGCGGACGCTGCGCGCGGACTGGCCGACGCTGCGACGGCGACGTGCCCCTCGTCGGGCGTTGCCGGCACGCCCCACGGTGCACGCGCTTCAAGCCACGCGCGCCGAAACGCTCGTGACCTGATCTGGGACCGCTCGTGTCGCCGCCCGGCCGCCCGGCCGCCGTGGGGGCCGCGTGTCGCCTGCGCTACGATGCGTCCCTGCGCGCCCGTAGCTCAGCGGACAGAGCATCTGACTTCGGATCAGATGGTCGGGGGTTCGAATCCCTCCGGGCGCGCCAGCCACCCGCCCGACCACCACATCGTGTGGTCCGTCGGCGACGAACCGCTAGATCTTGTGCTCAGCCGGCCTCCGACGGCTCGTCGAAGGAGGCAGACGACATGCGACGAGCATCAGATCCAGCGCGGTCGCGAGCATCTGACTGGGCGACCCCGCCGGCGTGGGCACCAGATCCTGAGCACGGATTCGGCCGGGCATCCGATCCTGATCCGTGGCCGGCGCGAGCGCCAGACCCGCGCGCAGGCGTGGGGCGGCCGTGCGTGGCCAGCACCTGATCGGAATCAGGCGGTCCCGCCGCTTCGGCTGGGCCACGCGGCCGGGCTCTTCTGCGCGGCCAAGACCGCCGAGGGCCTCTCCCCGCGGTCGATCTCCTGGTACGGGGCGATCCTCGACCGCCTCGCCGCGCGGTTCGGGCCCGAGCGCCCGGTCGACGACCTCACCCCGACCGAGCTCCGGGCCTGGCTCGTGGACCTGCGGACGACCCTCGCGCCGGTCAGCGTCGCCGGCTACGTCCGCGGGCTGCGCGTCTTCGGGAACTGGCTGACCCGGGACGGGCTGGCCGAGGCGCGGGCGCTGCGCACCCTGGCCCGGCCCCGGGTTCCCCACAAGGTCATGGAGCCCCTCGCCGACGAGGACCTGCGGCGCCTGATCGCGGCCTCCGACGTGCGGGACCGGGCGATCGTGCTGCTCCTGCTCGACACCGGGCTGCGCGTGTCGGAGGCGGCCGGCATCAGCCTCGCCGACCTGCGCCCGGACGGCACGATCAAGGTCCTGGGCAAGGGCGCCAGAGAGCGCGTCGTGCCGGTCGGAGCGGCGACGCGACGGGCGATCGCGCGCGTGCTCGAGGGCCGGGCGCCGAGCGTCGGCGATGCGCCCCTCTTCATCGGCGCGGCCGGCGGGCGCCTCACCCTGACCGGCATCCAGCAGCTCCTGCGCCGGCTGCGGGCGCGCACGGGCGTCGCCGGGCGCTGCAACCCGCACACCTTCCGCCACACCTTCGCCCACCGCTACCTCATGAACGGCGGCGACGTCTTCACGCTCCAGCGCATGCTCGGCCACTCGAGCCTCGAGATGGTCCGCCGCTACGTCGCCCTCACCGATGGCGACATGGCGACGCGCCACCGTGCCGCCTCCCCGGCGGACCACCTCCTGGCGGCCCGCCCGCGTGAACCTGCGGAGACCCCATCGGCGTGGGCCGGGCGGCCGTCGCGCGAGCTGCGGCCGATCAGCCGAGGCGATCCACCGGCGACGCCGCCCGGTGGATCGCCCGGAGGTCGTCGTCGAGGAGATCGACATACCGTCGGGTGACTTGGAGGGATGCCGGACTGTGCCCCAGGATCCGCCCCAGGCTGAAGACGTCGCCGCCGTTCTGGAGGAACGCCCGCGCGAACGTGTGGCGCAGCACGTGGGGCGAGCATCGCACGTCGAGGCCCGCCCGGCGGGCCAGCCGACGGAACAGCTGCTGGATCGCGTGGGCCGCGAGGGGCCGGCCGCCGGATCCGACGAAGAAGGCGTCGTCGGGCCGGAGTCGGCCTCGTCCGGCGAGGGCCACGCGGAGCGCGCGGCGGGTCTTGCGCCCCAGGGGCACGACCCGCTCGCGGTTCCCCTTCCCGATCACCCGGCAGCGACCCTCGACCAGATCGACGTCGGCCACCCGCAGGCCGGCGACTTCGCTCAGGCGCAACCCCGTGTCGAGCAGGAGCAGGACGATCGCCCGATCGCGCTCGGCCTGGGTGGAGCCCTCGTCGACCGCATGGAGGAGGCCGCGCAGGTCAGCCTCGCGGAGGCTCGGGATGATGCGCTCCGGGACGCGTGGCACCGGCACCCTCCGGACGGGGCTCTCCGGCAGCCCGAACTCGGCGGCGACCCAGGACCCGAAGGCCCGGACCGTCCGGACGCGGCCGGCGAGGCTGCTCGGCGCGAGTGGTCGCTCCCGGGCCGACTGGAGCGTGAGCAGCCAGCGGCGAACCTGGGGCGACGCGAGGTCCAGCAGGCTCGCTCGCTCGCCGTCGCGCTCGAGGAACCGCAGGAGCTCCGCGAGCAGGTCGCCGTACCAGCGGATGGTCCGAGGGCTCCGGCCGGCGACCCGCAGGGCTGCCAGGTAGTCGGCGATGACGTCCCCGAGGCCGTTGTCCTCGAGCCGGACGGTCGGCCCGCTGGCGGGCACGGCACGGACCGCCGTCCGACCGCGGACGCGAGCCACGGTCGAGCGCGCGCGGACCGCCCCTCGGCTCATCACCCCAGCTCCGCCGGGTGATCGCACTCGCGCTGTCGCCAAGAGTTGCCCGAGCCGAACGGCCCCGACGCAACGTCGCGGACGCCTTGGCCCCAACCGGCGTCGCCGCGGCGCCACCCCGTCGCGGCAGCGTCCGAATGAGAGCGATTTATGCTCGGCGCGAGGGACATCGATGGCAACTCCGGTCACTACGTTGGCCAGGGTGGATGACGGCCCGGTAAGCGTCCACGAACGGGACACGGCCCAGGCCGGGAGGGTGGCCACCCTGGGCTCAGACAGCCACGTCGCTCCCACGGCGAGCGTGCGCCGGACCGGTCTCGTGATCAAGGCCCTCTGTGTACGAGAGTGTGTACGCCTGGAATCAACGACATCGGAGGGGGCTCCGCCTGGCACCCGGACGTTGTCGTCCAGGGTGTCACCGTAGGGCTCAACGGAGGAGAGCCCTTCGACCCGGCACGTCTGGTCATCAACAACAGCGTCGCCGCCATTGGTGATTGCGAACTCGACCGACTACGGGCCGAGGAGCGCCACGGGGACGTCCCAAACGTCGTGCTGACGCTGCGCCGTGCAGACTGGCGCGGGTTCGCCCTCGGACCAAGTCGTGCTTCTCACCGAGGGCCCAGGTCCAGAGCACCAGGCCATTGTGAACGAGAGCATTCGTCAGTACGCACCAACCCAGTGTGGAGGACGACGATCTCATCGCCCACGAGCCAGGTACGTTCGCGCACGTTCGCAGCGAGGCCTACCACAAAGCTCTATCTCACTGCCATCGCTCGCTCCTCGCTGTTGGTCGTGTCGACGCTGACCGGGTTGGGTCATCCTGGAAGGAATCTGCGCCCGTGCGGCCTGCTCTCCACCTCCGGCGGGGGGTCTGTCAGGCACTGAGGCGTATCTCAAGTCCGACCGGCCGCTGCGATTCAAGTGCAACTGCGAGGGTGGCGGCGGGCACGGGTGATGCGAGTAACTTCAGTCACTCGTCCGACCGATCAGCGCCATGGCTCCAGCAGGCCCGATGGATGGGTCAAAGCCAGGGACTGGGCCCGCCGGACTTCGAAGCGGAGATGTCGCCCGGCAAGCTCAGTGGCAGGTGCCGGTTCCCTGGTCGCGCACCGTCCCGTCGACGTCGACGAACCGGAACGACCAGGAGTCGGCGAGGAGCGTGAGCTCCAGCACCCCGTAGGCGTCGTTGATTCGGACCAGCGAGTTCGGCCGCGCCTCCTTGAACGCCTCGAGCTCCGCGCCGCCCACGCCGGCGACGATCTCGGTGATGCCGCGCGCCGCGTCCGCCCGGCCGCCGGGGTCCTGCGGGGCGAACCGCTCGTAGTCGTGATCGTGGCCGTCGAGCACGAGGTCGGCGCCGGCCGCGTACAGCGCGTCCCACAGCGGGCCGACCGCGCGGTCGTCCCCGTGCTGGCCGCTGCTGAACCGCGGCTGATGCAGCAGCGCCAGCGTGCAGCGGGCGCTGCTCGCGCCGAGGTCCTCGCGGAGCCACCGCGCCTGCTCCGAGCCGGCGCCGCACCGGCCACCCACGAGCCCGCAGTTCCCGTCGAGGACGACGACATGCCAAGCTCCGAGGTCATCCGAGAACCAGGTTCGCCCGTCCCGTGCCGCCGCGCTCCCCATGTATGCCTGCAGCGGCGCGCCGCCGTCCGTGTGAACGTCGTGGTTGCCCGTGACCGCGAACCTGATCCGGTTCTTCACAGCGCCCCACGACCCGCCGAAGCAATCAACGAGCTCCTCGGTTGTCCCGTCCTCGTAGGCCGTGTCGCCGAGCGTCGCCACGACGCCGTTCATGCTCGCCGCCAGCGCGCCCGTGTCGTCGTCGTGGGTCGAGTCGCAGCGACCGATGTCGCCGACCGCCAGAAGCGTCGTGGCCGTGCTGCCCGCCATGGCCGAGGTCGGCGACGGTCCGGCAGTTGGGGACGGCAAGCTCGTGGTCGCAGCTGGGGCGAACGTGCTGGCGGGCGACGTCACCGACGGTGGTGGCGAAGATGTCTCCCCCGCTGCACAGCCTGCGATGAACGCAGCCACGAGCACGAGCGCCGCGAGCAACCACTCTTCGCGATGCCGGTCCAGGCATTCGCGCACGGCGATGCTCCCTCGTTGCTGCACGGCCCGGCCTGTCCGGGCCGCGTGACGGAGTCGGTTCGACGGCCGCCACGACGCGGAGACGCCGCGGTGCGTCTCGTGCAGCGCAAGACTACTAACCGTGGCGGCCTGCGCTGGAGCGGCCAGTCGCGGGCCGAGCCGGACGCTGCGGCGCGCAGCATCTCGCGACACAGCATCTCGCGGCGTGCTGACATGCGGGACAATGGTCGCTCGCCGGACTGGTCGTCGGCCCACGTTGAGCCACCCGGCGGAATCGAGCGATCGGAGGGATCTGATGGGCGAAGCTCCCTACCCGCGCGTGCACGTCGTCATCAACCCTGCTTCGGGTAAGGATGAGCCGATCCTCAATGTCCTCAACGACGTCTTCCACCAGCACGGCGTGGACTGGGACATCAGCCTGACCCACAAGTACGGCGATGCCACCGCGCAAGCCCGGGCGGCGATCGCCGATGGCGTCGACCTGGTCGCAGGGTACGGTGGTGACGGCACCCAGCACGAGATCGCGAACGCGGTCCTGCTGGCGCAGGCCAACACCGGCCGGACGACGCCGATGGGCATCCTCCCGGGCGGCACCGGCAACGGCTTCGCCCGCGAGATGGGCGTGCCGGGGACGCTCCGCGAGGCCGCGACCGTGCTGTGCACGAGCGCGAACACGCGCTCGATCGACGTGGGCCGACTGGTGAGCGTCGCGCAAGCGCAGGTCGAGGACCGCTACTTCATCCAGCGGCTCTACATCGGCATCGAGCCCGAGCAGCAGACCAGCCGCGAGCTCAAGGACAAGTACGGCGTCTTCGCGTATGCCGTGGCCATGGCGGGGCGGGCGAAGAGCGGCGGCCGATGCCGCTATCGGGCCGACGTCGACGGTGCGCACTTCGAGTTCGAGGCGTCGAAGATCTACGTCGTGAACTCGGGGATGATGGGCACGGGTCTCAGGATCACGCACAGCTACGCCGTCGACGACGGGCTGCTGGACTGCTTCGCGATCGATGCACACAACCTCGACAGCGTCGCGGCGGCCGCGGCGCGGTTCCTGGCCGTCCCCGCGTTGAACGAGATGAACTACCTCCGGCAGGCGCGCGCCTTGACCCTCCAGGCCGAGCCGGACCAGCCGGTGTGGACGGACGGCGAGTACATCGGGCGGACGCCTGTCACGGTCGAGGTCATCCCGTCGGCCCTGACCGTTGTCGTCCCCTGAGGCGCCGGAGCGGCTCGACGCGTTCCACTGGGCGTTCGACAAGCTGTACCCGGCGATCCGGTTCACCTACGAGCACGTGTTCGGGCATGTCTGGTTCTCCCAGGTCACGCCCCGGCTCTGGATGGGTGGAGCGCCGACCTACCGACGCGACTACGACGCGCTGCTCGCCGACGGGATCACGGCGGTCCTCGACGTTCGGGCCGAGCGCATCGCGGACCTCGCGTTCTACGACGCGCACGGCATCTCCCACCGGCGGCTCCACGTGCCGGACGTCGGCGTCCCGAGCGAGGAGGTCCTGACCGAGGCGGTCGACTGGATCGACGCGCAGCTCGCCGACGGTCGTACGGTCCTCGCCCACTGCGCGAAGGGCCGCGGCCGCTCGGCAACGGTGCTCGCCGCATACCTCATGCGGGAGGACGGGCTGAGCTTCGGCGAGGCGAGCGAGCTGCTTCGCTCGAAGCGGTCGCTCGTCAAGCTGGAGGCCCGGCACCGTCGCGTGCTCGAGGCCTGGATGGCGACACAGGCGGCTGCCCCCGGGTGACGCGGGCGGAGGCCGGGCGCAACCCGGTCACGGGACCCGGGGAAGGCGCGGGCGTATGTCGGGAGCAGAACGGCCGGGGAATGCCCGAGTGCCTCCGCGGCATCCCGGACCGGCACACCGGGCGGCGGACCGTCGTTCGTTCGTCCGGGAGTGCACCGCTCCGCTATCAAAGGCGCTGCCAGAGCGACTCTCTCGGTGGGCTGAGGCAGCCTGCGGTCGGGCGAACGGAAGCTGCAGCGGAGGAGGGGGAGTTCAGCTCCCCCTCGCCGCGGTTCTGCCAGATGTGCCCGTCGAGCCGAACAACCGCACTCGCTACTTGCGTCGGGCGTTGTAGGCCGCCAACGCCTCCCAGTCGCCCCTCTCCGCGTAGGACGCCTGCGTGGGCCAGGTATCGAGGCCCGGCGGGGGCAGCGCCCCACTGGCGGCGATGATCTCGCGCAGCTTCTCGGTGCTCGTGTGCTCCAGCTGGGCGTACGTGGCCACGCCCCCGGCATTGAGGATCGAGGCGATCCGCGGCCCGATGCCATTGAGCTGGGTCAGGTCGTCCGACGCAGGCGTCGCGGCGGCTTCGGCCTTCGGCTTCGCGGCCCGGGCGCTGGCCTTCGACGCCTTCTGGTTGTGCTTCATCAGCCCCTGCCAGTCGCCCTTGGCCGCGTAGGTGGCCTGCATGGGCCAGGTTTCCACGCTCGCGGGGGGCACCATGTCGGCCTCGTGGAGCGCGTGGCGGAGCTGCGGTTCGTTGGCCTGGGCGAGCGCCTCGTAGGTGGTGATCCCTGCAGCCGCAAGCGCCGTGGAAGCCTTGGGTCCGATGCCCACCAGCTGCGTCAGGTCTTCGGTCGCTGCCGCCACCGGAGCCGGCTCGGGCGCGGCCGGGGCGGGCGCGGCGACGGGCTCGGGCGCGGCGACCGGAGCCACGATCTCCAGCTCCTCGGGCACCGAAGCGACGGTCTTCGGGTCGTCGAGCAGCTTCTCGACCGTCTCCAAGTCCCCAGGAACGATCTCGGAGACGACGAGCTGGCCACCGAAGCCGTGGGACTTCACCCGGGCGAAGGCAGTCTCCCATTGGGCCTCCTCGACGAGGATCGCGATCGCGGATTCGGAGGGGTCTCCATCGCTGCGTAAGCGGCCTACCACCTGCAGTTGAAGGCGTACGAGAACCCGTTCAGCGAGTCCCAGTTCCGGACCCTCAAGTACCGGCCGGCCTTCCCGGCCCGCTTCGGATCCATCGAGGACGCCCGGGCCTTCTACCGGGAGTTCTTCAGCTGGTACAACAACGAGCACCGCCACAGCGGCATCGGCCTGCTCACCCCGGCCGACGTTCACCACGGGCGGGCAGCCGAGGTCACCGCGGAGAGGGCACTTACCCTGGCCCGCGCCTACGAGGCCCATCCCGAGCGCTTCGTCCACCGACCGCCCAGCCAGCTGTCGATTCGGACAGCCACCTCAGGCTTGGAATGCGTTCGACGCCGGCCCCGATCGGATTCAGCAGGATCCACAGGAGGGTCAGCGCGGCGTCGTCAAGAGTGGCGAGAACCCCTGGAGGACTCCGCCGGCGTTGATCAATACCGATCCTGCCGGGCCCGCGGTGTCGATCCGGAATGCGGTGCTCGTCCAGGCCGACCAGCTGGTGCCGTCCTTGACCCGCACGCCCCGAAGGGGGTCGAGATGCATCACGCGCCCGAAGGCGTGGACGAGATCATCGTTGGCGCCAAAGATTACGGGGTGTACCGGAAGGAGGCCGTCGGCAAGGGCCGTGGTAGACGTCGGCCCGGTGGCGGTTTGCCGCGTCGTCCCTGCGCTCATCGCGCCATGCCCGCGCAGTCGGTCGATCCACGCATCGACCAGGAGCGGCAGCACGAAGCGGTCGAGGGCGCCGCCCATGACCACGCCGGCGAGGAACGCCGCGACGAGATCGACGCCGCTCAGCGGGCCTTGGGGGAGTTGACGGCGCGGACGTGCCCGGTGCCGGGAACCGGGAGTCGGTGTGGATCGGACCAGCGCGCCGTCATGCCCTGAATGGTGCTGGCCGCGTGGCCCGATTCCTACTCGGCCGTTTGGGCCATGCCATTTGCCTTGGGGCTGCCGCTCGCTTCTGCTCGGTCTCACGAGATCGCCCTCCGCGCAGCCGGCCGGCAGCGGCGGGCAACCATCGCAGGGTGACGTGGGCTGGTTGATGCTCGAGTAGTTCACGACGTACGAACTCACTCGGCTCCTCGTGATCCCGCCGATGGCCACCGCCGGAACGGCGTAGATCGTGCCGAGCCGGTCGGGAGCCCGGAGATCAGGAGGGAGGTGGGTTCTTCTGTTGCTGCGCGAGCTGCTTCTGGACCTCCTGGTCGATCTCGTTCTGGCGGTGCTGCCGAGCGCGCCTGACCACGATCAGGCCCATGATCCACGGCCAGATGAGCGCCACCACCAGGCCGACGAGGAGCGCCAGTGCCCAGTTGGGCGTGGCCGGTGTCGCCGTCCCGCCAGTGAGCCAGTACACGATGAGGAAGGCCACCACTCCAAGGATGATCCCGGTGATCCGCCGAATCATTGCGAGCCCTCCATCCCTCGGGCGGCCTCGCGCATGCGGCACGGCACCCTCGACCTGAGCCTAAGCGCCGAGGGTCGACCCGTCAACGGATCGAGCGTCATCGAATCTTCCGGCTTAGATCGCCACATCGTTCGGGTATGCTCCGGAATCAGGTTGGGGACTGGCTCTTCGGTTCCCATTGCAGGCCGCCGCAGCGGCGCACGTCAGGAGGCGAGGACCCATGAGTGACAACGGTCAAGCGCACACGACGCTGGCGGCATTCACGGTCGACAGCGGTGACGCCGCGCGACGGCTCCTCAAGGCGGTCCAGCGCGTCGACAAGGCCGACGACAACGTGCAGATCGTCGATGCCGCGGTCGTGGACCGTGGTCGATTAGGCCGGATCAGCGTCCACCAGACGACCGACCGCGGCGCGCTCAAGACCGGCGTCCGGGTCGGCACCCTCGGTGTGGTCGTCGGGGCGATCGTCGCCGGACCCGCTGGTGCGGTCGCCATGGGCGCAGCCGGCGGCGTCCTCGGCGGCCTGCGCGGCGGGATCCACGACACCGGGATCGACGACAAGTTCATGCGATCCGTCTCGAAGGAGATCGAGAAGAAGAAGAGCGCCTTGTTCGTCCTGTACGAGGGCACCTGGGAGCACTCGATCGGGCTCATCGAGCAGGCGATCACCGATGAGCACGCCCTGCTCTTCAACAGCACGCTGCCGGCCGACAAGGCCGCGGCGCTGCAAGCGCTGGTGGCGCCTGCTGTCGAGGCGCTGGGCGGCGAGGAGGTCGTCGCGGACTACGAGC
>CAVRZZ010000007.1:0-221872 GCA_963725875.1 uncultured Chloroflexia bacterium
TTCGGGATCCTGGCGCTGCTGCTCCGGCGCGCGGTGGCGACGGCGCCGACCGCGTCGGCCGTGGGCCTGGGCCCTGGCGTTGACGATCCTCTCCTCGATTACCGACGAGCATCACCAGGCACTCGTTAGACCGGGCGTCATCGTCGGCGAGAGACGTCGCCATCGACGCCGCCGGGGCGGTCCTGGCGTTGAGAGCTTAGGCGATCGTGCGCGCGATCCGACTGTCGCAGCAGGGCTGGTCAGCAGCGTCCAGCTGGTCCGTCACCGAGGTCGAGTCCGCCGACGAGATCGTCGCGACGGCCGCCCGAAAGGCTGCTGGAATGCGCGCGCTCGACAGTCATCGCGGTCCATTCCCGAGGCCGGTGACGCCGAGGCGACCCTCGGCGTCGAACGCTGCCGTTCACACCTAGAGCTTCGCCGCAACGGCCTTCGCGATCTCGACCAGCTGGGCGTCGGTGAGGCCCAGGTTGGTGATCTGGAAGTAGGTGTCGCCCGTGTACGCCGCGAGACCACTCGCGCCCAGCGCTGCGCCGTCCCCGATCCCCGGGTACTTCGGTCGACGTACCTGAGGCCCTGAACGCCGCGAGCTTCGCCGGGGCGTCCGGAGCAGCGGGGTCAGCGGCCGCAGCGATACTGGCCGCCGTCCCGACGCTCACGAAGAAGCCGGACGTCGGGCTGTTCCAGGCGCACTGCCCGGCGACCCATCCGCCAGCCGGCATCGGCTTTGCCTCGATCGCTCCGTCGCCGAGGATCTCCGATAGCTCCGCCGCGGTAAGGAGCGCACAGGCATCGAGGCTGCCGGCCCCGCTCGTGGCCGGCGTGGCCGATGCGGCGGCCGGCGTGGCACTCGTGGCCGGCGTGGCCGACGGGGCCGGCGTCGCGCTGGGGGCCGGCGTCTCACTTGCGGCCGGCGGGACCGATCCGGCAGGGCTGGCCGGCGCCGTCGTCGGATTGCCGTTCGAGCAGGCGGCGAGGCCGAGCGTTGACAGGACGACGACCACCAGAACCTTCCGAGCGGTCCGGCCAGCCTTGGCCCGGCCGCTTTGTTGTGCAGCGGTGTGCATGGATCTCCTCATGGGCTCGGGGGTCGATCTTCTCACAGGTTGCGGTTCGCCTTGAGCGACAACCATCGAGCCGAGATCATTGAGAGGCCCGGCCCAGGGTTATGCCCCTCGGGCCGGGCCGCAATCAGTGTGGGCTATGGGGTCACGGTGACGTTGACGGTCGTGCTGGGCCCCATGGTGATGGGCGTGGCCCCGTCGTAGGTCGGGGCGTCGTGCCACTGGTCGGGGTAGCCCGGGGCCTGGATCCAGAGCTTGTAGCTGCCCGCGGGCAGGGTGAAGGCGTAGGGCCGCCGGCGTCGGTGAGGGCGCTCGTGACGTAGGTCGCCGCCGGTCGCGGCGAAGACGTGGACCCGGGGACGTTCGCGAGGGGCCCGCCGGCGGTCACGGTGCCGTGAGGATGAAGGTGGCGGCCACGGCGACGTTGACGGTCGTGCTGGCGCTGAGGTGATGGCGCGTGGCCCCGTCGAGGTCGGGCCCGTCGTGCCACTGGTCGGGGTAGCCGCGGGGGCTGGATCCAGAGCTTGTAGCTGCCCGCGGGCAGGGTGAAGGCGTAGTGGCCGTCGCGCGGTGACGGCGGTCGTGGCGTACGTGCCGCCGGTGCGGTCGAAGGCGTGCGACGCCGGGACGTCCGCGAGCGGGCCCGCCGGTGCCGGTCACGCGTGCCGCTGAGGATGAAGGTGCCGCGGCACGGTGACGTTCGCGGTCGTGCTGGGCCGGCTGGTGATGGGCGTGGCCCCGTCGAGGTCGGGCCCGTCGTGCCACTGGTCGGGGTAGCCGCGGGGGGCTGGATCCAGAGCTTGTAGCTGCCCGCGGGCAGGGTGAAGGCGTAGTGGCCGCCGGCGGCGGTGTGGCGTTGGTGACGTAGCGCCGCCCGGTCGCGGTCGAAGACGTGGACCGGGGACGTTCGCGAGGGGCCCGCCGGTGCCGGACACGGTGCCGTTGAGGACGAAGGTGCCGCGGCCACGGTGACGTTCGACGGTCGTGCTGCGGCCCAGGTGATGGGCGTGGCCCCGGCGTAGGTCGGGCCCGCCGTACCAGGGGTCGGGGTAGCCGCGTTGGACTGGATCCACAGCTTGTAGCCGCCCACCGGGAGGGTCATGGTGTAGGCCCCGCCGGCGTCGGTGACGGCGCTCGTGACGTAGGAGGCCGCTGGTCGCGTCGAAGGCGTAGACCCGGGGCGCCCACGAGGGGCCCGCCGGTGCCGGTCACGGTGCCGCTGAGGGTGAAGGTGCGTGGTAGGCGCATAGGTGTTGGACGTCGAGTCGCCGGCAGCATTGAACGCGACGACCCGGTAGCTGTACGCGGTGCCGCCGACTGCCGTGGTGTCCGTGAAGGTCGTCTGGTTGGCGAGGGCGGTCCCGATCTGCGCGTAGGCACCGATCACGCCGCCCGTGACAGTGGCTCGCTCGATGCGGTAGCCGACCTCCATCGTGGGGCCGCCCCACGTGGCGAGGTTCGTGTAGTTCACCGGCGTCCCGTCGGTCCAGGTCAGGTTGACGGGGCCCGTCCCCGTGCCCGAGAGGACGGGTGCGGTGGGCAGCTCCCTGCCCACGTGGACCGTGACCGGCCGCATCATGTCCATCTCTTCGTGGCTGAGGATGTGGCAGTGCCACACGTACTCCCAGCCGAAGTCGCCGACGACGTTCGTGATCGGCGCGATCGGGTTGCCGTTGGCATCGGTGTTGTTGAAGCCGGCCTCGTTGCCGTTGACGCCGTTGATCGACCCCTTGGCGCCGATGGGCATCATCGGGTTGTACGGGCGGTGGCTGTCGAGAACCCCGAACGGGAGCGTCGGCTGGATCGGCCGAACCGCCACGATGGTGTCCTCGAGCGGGCTCACCCGGACGGTTTCCTTCCACCCGAGCTCGGTGGGCTCGGGCGGGATGATGATGTTGTCCCAGGTGACGCGGTTGATCAGCTGGACGTCGTACAGGTGGAAGTGCAGCGGGTGCGTGTCCACCCCGTTGTGGGTGATCTTCCAGATCTGGGTCCCGTCCGCGGCCGAGGCGATCGGGGTCACGTCGAGGCTGCTGGGCAACCCCGTCGAGTCGAGGACCTCGGTCGCGGGATTCACGAACGGGTACAGGATGATGTTCTGGAGGAGTGGGGTGGCGCCGGGCGCCTCCAGGCCCATGTTCGCGGTCATCCGCCCGAACTCGTCGAAGTTCGCCGAGTTCATCTCGTCGTGGATGCCCTTGGGCTGGATGGGGATCGACAGCTGCGGGCCTGCCACGTTGGCCGGATCGGTCCCCAGGCCGTCGAACTTGAAGCTGGTGCCTCCCTGCTCGTTGATGCGCAGGAAGCCGTCGCACTTCGGGCTGGGGTTGGTGGGGCTGTTGCACCAGCCGGTGCCCACGAAGCTGGAACCGTAGGCCGAGTTGTAGGCCGCCTGGCCCACGATGATCGGGTTCTGGCCGGACTCGAAGACGCCGGTCCCGTCCGTCTTGTGAGCGAACGCCGTCATGAGCTGGCCGAGCTTGTCGTTCGTGGTGTTCGGGCGGTCGTAGGCGATGGCCGGCGGCTTGGATGCCACCTTGACCTGCATGATCGTCCGGGTGTTGGGGCCGTAGCCCGGCAGGGTGGTCGGGGCGCCGGCCGGGGACAGGTCCGGGCCGCCGGTGTAGTAGTCGTACCCGGGCACGCGTGCCGGGAACGCGGCGGGTGCGTCGTTGTACAGGATCAGCGTCTTCCCGGCGAATTGCGAGAAGTCGACGATCGTGTCCGCCCGCTCGGCCGGTGCGAGCAGCAGCGAGTGCAGGTCCACGTTGCCCACGTCGAAGCGGGTCGGGTCGGTGATCCAGGTGGTCGGCTGGGCCGGGACGACGACCGGAGCCGGGAGGAACCCGCCCTCGGTGCCGATCTGGATCCAGTTGGGGCCCTTCGGGCTGTAGGTCTCGTCGGGGGTCGGGAAGACGACCGGGTCGTTCTGGGCGGCCGCCACCTCGGCGGGGTTCAGGGCGACCTCGCTCAGGGTGCCGGTCCGCGGATCCGCGACGTACCACGACAGGTTCCAGAAGCGGTCGTTCGCCGCGTTCAGGACCCGGATGCGGTAGGCCTTGGGATCAACGGTGGTCTTCGGGTAGGCCGTGCCGTTGACGATCGGGGTGTCGTTGAAGGCCTCCATCCCGACCGAGATGTTCGGGGTGCCCGGGATCAGCGCCGGCTCGCAGAACGGTTCGCTCTGGTACTGCCAGGTGGCCGGGAGGTCGACGCTGCATGGCACCGCCAGGTCCGTCGTGAAGTTTGTCGCGGGGTCCTTGCCGAAGTACGGGTTCGGGATCGGCTGGTACTTGGCGGTGGTGTTGGGCGGCCAGAACCACGGACCGTACATCCAGCGGCCGAATGAGCTCATGCCACTCGCGTCGCCGGGGTTCTGGGCCGGCATGTAGACGTGCGGCGCCCAGAGGCTGCCCTCGCCGCCCCAGCGGCCGGCGTCCCACGTGGGATCCTGGGCGAGGATGTTCTTCGAGACGAAGGTCTTGTCCTGGACGACGAGCGGGATCGTGGCGTTCGCGCCCGGGAGGAGCAGGTCGGTCACCAGCTGCTGCTCGATCTCGTCCTGGATGATGTAGGCGGCGGCCTCGCCGGCGTACACGTTGAGGCGGGTGATGCCCCACGCATGGTCGTGGTAGAACATCAGCCGCGCGCTCTGCTGGTTGGTGTAGAAGAACGTCTGGGCCCCGGCGCCCGGATCGGGCATGTCGGGGACGTTGCTCACGCTGACGCCCTTCGGGTAGCTGGTGTTCTCGCCGGCCGGGGTGATCCACTGGTGCGGCGTGCCGTCGCTGATCCAGGGGGTGATGCCGCCGTGCAGGTGCAGGGTGGCCCGGTTCTCGGAGTAGCAGTCGACCTTGCCCGAGACAGACCCACCGGCTTCTCGTACTCGCCGCAGGCCGGGTTGCGCACCAGGTCCATGACGCTGTGGTTGTTGGCCGTCATGTCGAGGGGCACGCCCTGCTCATCGAGCTGCATCATGTCGGGCCGGGGCCCGAGCCCATCAGGGTGGTGTCGGTCGGCAGGAAGAGATTCCCGTCGGACCCGGTCGGGAGCAGGTTGCGGAACGTGATCCGGACCGGCCGGTCCTTCTGGGCGACGATCGTCGGGCCCAGGTAGTGCGGTGCGCTGACGCCGGTGTAGCCCGCGATCGGGGTGGCCGCCACGGCCGGATCGACGTTCGCGTTGCTCAGCGCCGTCGGCACCATGGTGGGATTGGCGGCGAGCAGGGCGGGGGTGGTGAGCTGCACGTAGCCGCGCAACAGCGTCGCGGGGATGTCGGAGTGGAACTTCATCCGGTACTGGACGAGGCCGATCTCGTAGTAGTCCGTGCCCGGATAGGTCGTGGTGTCGGGGACCCCGACCGGGATGTACTGGCCGAGGTTGTTCGCAGCGTCCGGCCCGAGGCCGGGCAGCGTGTCGACGAACTTCTTGATGCCGGGGGTGAGGTACCCGGCGCCGTGGTTCGTGATGTTGATGTCGGTCACGGCGCCCTTGACGGCGACCGTCGCGGTGGCCGTGGCGGGCACGCTCGCCGTCCCGCCCAGGTCGGTGATGTCCACCGTGGGCGCGGAGGTGTACCCCTCGCCGCCGCTGACGATGTCGATCTGGCCGATGCCGATCGAGGCCGTCGCGGTGGCCGCGGTCGCGATGACCTGGTCGCCGTCGAGGATCGTGACGGTGGGGGCGGAGGTGTAGCCGGACCCCGGGTTCACGACCTCGACCGCGGTGACCACGCCGCTGGCGTTCATCGTGGCGGTCGCGGTGGCCTGGATGTACCCGGCTCCGAGGTCAGGGAGGCCGATCTGCACGGTCGGCTGGATGGTGTAGCCGCTGCCGCCGGCAACGAGCTCGATCCAATCGACGCCACCGGACGCCAGGGCGGAGGCTGCGTGGCCCGGCGACGGGTTGCCGCCGGAGATCGTGACGGACGGGGTGGTGAATCCGAAGCCGGACTCGTTCACCGCGATGCTGGTGACGACGCCGAGCGAGATCTCGGCCGTCGCGGTCGCTGCCGTCGTCGGGGTCATCCCCGGCGAGGTGATTGTGACCGTCGGGGGCACGACATAGCCGGCGCCCGGGCTGGTGACGGTGATGTCGGAGATGGCGCCCGTCCTCGGGTCCACCGTGGCCGTCGCCTGCGCGCCGGTCCCGGGATCCACGACGGTGGGGGTAACGGTGGCGGCGAACGAGTACGTGCGCGCCTGCGCGAAGACCGGGAAGCCCGCGCCGCCCACGGTGATCGTCGCGCCCTGCGCGGGCGCGGCGGGGGCGGGGTAGAAGAAGCGGTCGGCGCCCGTGCCCGTGTCGACCGGGATGCCGGCCCCGTAGAAGGCGATCACGTCGTTCGCGTTGACGTTGACCGCGGTCCCGAGCGAGTAGGTAACGACCTCGCTCGTGCCGGGGACCGAGAGGGCCGGCACCGTGAGGAGTCCGCTATCGAAGACCACGTCGTACTCGTTGGCGGTGCCGGTGGGCCGGAGCACGTAGGCGTGGAAGGTCTGCCCTGCCGACGGGGTGGGGCTTGCGCCCTGGTTCGCCTGGTTGAAGGTCTGGAAGGAGCTGAGCACGCCGTCCGGCAGGGGCGCCGGGACGACGACGAAGACGGGGACGAGGGGGTCCGTCTGGGTGAGGCCGGCGCCGTTGATGTCGAAGGATGCCGGGGCGACGTCGAAGGCGACGGCCCACGGGCCGCTGCCCGCGACCGAGGCGGTGACGCCGGCGAGCGCATTGAGCGCCGTCGCGACATCGCCGGCCGCGGCGTTCCACGCGATGGGGGCCGTGGTCGCAGCGCCGACGGTGAGCGTGAAGGTCGCCGCCGCGTGGCGCTGCCGACGTTCACGGAGTAGTGGGCCCCGGTGGCCGCCGCGGCCGCGCCGAGAACCCCCTGCGTGAGGAGGGCGCCGTCCATCGTGAACCCCGACGGGGCCGTCGCGAAGGTGACGACCCACGGGTCGGCGATCGAGCCGCTGCCCGTGACGGTGGCCACGGTGTTGCCACCGAGGGCGAGCTCCACGACGCTCGCGGTCGCGTTCCAATCGATGGCGGGGTCCGTGATCGTGCCGTCGACGTCGAGCGTGAAGGTGCCGCCCGTGGCGCTGCCCACGGTCACCTCGTACGTCGGGTCGACAAAGGTCGCCCCGGAGTCGGCGACCGCCATGGTGAGCCCGGCGCCGTTGATCGTGAAGGTTCCCGGTGCTGGGGCGACCGCGAGGGTGACGACCCACGGGCCGCCGCCCGTGACCGAGGCCGAGACGCCCGCCAACGCATTGAGCGCGCCCTCGACAACTCCCGCCGCCGCGTTCCAGGCGATGGGGGCCGAGGTCTCCGCGCCGACGGTGAGCGTGAATGTACCGCCGGTGGCGCTGGCCGCGCTCACCGTGAAGATGCGCGGGTCGGCCGGAGCGACGGACGCGGGAACGACCACCGGCGGGGTGCCATCGAAGTCGGTGGCGTAGGCGCGCCCGAGGAGCGGGTTCCCGACCGAGATGGGTGTCGGGGTCCCGAGGCCGATCGTGACGACCGCGTTGGCGAGCGTCTGCGGGCTGTTGCCCCAGTTCGCGTACGGGCCGAAGTAGTGGGGAACCTTGGTCTCGTCGACCGGGCTCGCCGGCAGCTCGGCGACCGGCGCCGCGGCAGCGGGTGCGTTCGGCACCGGCTGGGCGCTCACCGTGCCGGCCAGGCTCGCGCACAGCGCGAACGCGGTCAGCAGGGCCCATATCTTCCGTCTCATCGGTGCTCTCCCTCGGTCTTCGCGGCCCCCGACACTGCAGGGATTCGGGCTGGGCGATGGGCGCGTGAACGTGGGCGCACGCGCGGCTTGCGAGCAGCGTAGGCAGCGGGACCTCCCCGGCCATCCGTGGGCGCACGGAGCCCGGTACGGAATGCCGCGCCCGTACCCTTGCCGTGCCAGGCCATCGGTGGCCTGCCCGCCCGCACCCCCAGCGCGGCTCGCGACCACGGAGCCGAAATCCCGTACCCGGGCCGGTAGTTCCCCGGTATGAGGCGGCGCGTGGGCGCTCTAGAGTCCCGGGTCATGGACAGGGTTCATCGCGTACCGCCGCGTCCCCCGGCCCGGGCAACGAAGCCGGCCGACCCGGACCTGCCCGATGGGCCCGGCGACGGCGATGCCGACGAGACGGCAGCGGACGAGGCGCGCCGGCGTTACCAGTCGGAGCTGATGACAACGCTCGGCCCGGACGCGCAGATCGCACCGCTCCTCGCCCCCGCCGAGAAGGTCCTCGCGGTCCGGCGGTGCGCCGGCTTCGAGCAGCGGCCGGCGTGCGACGCCGCGGCGGTCCACGGCCGCGGCGACCTCTATCTCACCTCGGCGCGGCTCGTCCTGGTCGCCCAGCCGATGATCGAGATCGGCCTCGAGCAGATCGACGAGGCGATGCTCTGCTCTGCCCGGCTTCTCCTCGTGCTGCACGACGGTGCCGGGATCGCCCTCGAGGTCGAGGGGCCGCATCTCCTCCGGGTGGAGATCGCGGCGGCCCGGGCCGCCGCGCGCCGATGAGGCGCCGGCTCCCGGGGCGGCCTCAGGTCATCTCGCCGTAACGGCGGGCGGCCTCCGACCGGTTTCGCGCCCGCAGCTTGTGAAGCACGCTGCTGACGTGGGTCTCCACCGTCCGCGGCGAGATCGTCAGGGTCTCGGCGATCTGGCGGTCGGTGAGACCCGTGGCCAGGAGGCGCAGCACCTCGACCTCGCGGCCGCTCAGGCTGCCGAGGTCCGAATCGTCCCCGCCGGCCCGGCTCGTGCGTGACGAATTCGACGAGCTGCCGGACCAGCCGGGCAGCCATCCGCCGGCTCATCGCCAGCTCCCCGGCGTGGGCGCCCACAACCGCGCGCAGCAGGGCCTCGGGGGCCAGATCCTTCGTGAGGTAGCCGATCGCCCCCGCGCGGATCGCCTGGACGAGGTCGCGATCGCCGGCCGATACGGTCAGCATCACGATCCGGGTCTCCGGGAGTCGGGGCGCCAGCTCGCGGACCAGGCGGATCCCGTCCATCCCGGGCAGGTCGATGTCGACCAGCAGGACATCCGGCCGCACCTGCGGGGCGATGTCCAGCGCGTCCTCGGCCGTGGCGGCTTCCGCAACAATCTCCACGTTTGGTGCGTCGATCGCCTGGCGGACCGCGGCCCGGACCAGCGCGTGGTCGTCGACCAGCATCACCCGCACCCGACCGGAGCGCGGCACGCCGGTCACGCGCCTGCCCGGGCGACGGCGGGGGCCATGTCGACCGGGACCTCGATGGTGACCCGCGTCCCGTCGAGCGGTCGCGAGTCGATCGTGAGCCGGCCGCGGACGAGCGCCGCGCGCTCGCGCATCCCCGCGATGCCGTACCCGCCGTCCACGAGGTCCGCCGGGTCGAAGCCCTTGCCGTTGTCGCCGACGGTCAGGGCGACCATGTGATCGATGGTCGCGAACCGCACCGTGACGAGCGTCGCGTCGGCGTGACGACGCACGTTGCTGAGCGCCTCCTGGGTGATCCGCAGGACCTCCGCCTCGGTGCGATGGCTCAGGTGCGGCGCGGAATGGTCGCACTCGACCTGCGTCCGGACGCCGAAGCGGTCGGCGAACTCGTCCACGACGCGGTGCAGCATCTGGCACAGCGGCGCGTGCGAGGAGTCCGATCCGAGCCGCAGCGCCATGACCGCCTCGCGCGCCTCCGCCAGTCCGTCATCGATGGCCCCGGACAGCTCGTTGCAGAGGACGACGGCTTCCGGGTCGAGCCCGGGGATCGCCGCCAGGCGGCCGGCCTTCAGCTTGGCGAGCCACAGGTCCTGGGCCAGCCCGTCGTGCAGCTCGCGGGAGACGCGGGCCCGCTCCTCGAGTCCCGCCCGTTCGACGTCCACCTCGCGGAGCTCCTCGAGCGCCGTGTTGGCCGCCCGGAGCTGGGCCAGTGTGTCCCGGGCCTCCGCCTCGATCGCCGCCACCAGGATCGCGCCGAAAACGAGCCAGAGCAGGTCGCCGCTGGAGACCTCGATGGGGTGGATGCCGGGGTAGGCGACCGTGTGGAGCTGGGCGAAGGAGGCGATGACCAGGCCGAGGGTCAGGTAGGCGCGGCTCGTCGCGCGGCTGCGCCGCCAGAGGCGGTACCAGACGGCCGCGGCCACCATCGTCAACGCGGCTCCCGTGAGCTGGACCACCGCGCCGAACGGCGTGGTCGACACGTCGCCGATCGTCCCCTCCCCGAGGCCCTCCGGGCCCGTGACGAGCTGGGGCAGCCGGTCGCCGATCATCTCGATGGCGGTGATCACCAGGAGCACCGCCATCGCCGGCGCCACGACCATCGGACCGGGATACCGTGGTCCGCGACCGCGGAGCGAGGCGACGCCGCCGAACACGAGCATGGCGGCCGCCACGATGCGCCCGACCGCAAAGACGTACGCCTGGTCCTGGCCCACGTGCAGGATGCTTTCGTGTGGGTCGGGGAACCCGGTGATCGCGACGGCGACGGCCGCGCCGTTGACGACCGCCAACGCCAGGAAGGCCGCCGACGCGGCATGGTCGAGTGGCTCGCGATACTCGCGATAGCGGCCCCAGGCGAGGACCGCGACCGTCAACGTGACGACCGTCGCCACCGTGTCGAGCACGAGATCCAGGCCGGGCGCGACGAAGTGGCCGCTCGTCCCGGGGATGGCGAACAGGGCCGCGGTCGCGGCGACCAGGGCGGCCACCAACGCGATCGCGGCGTAGTCCAGCCAGTCCAGGCGATGGCGACGAGTCGGGGCGGCCGAGGTGAGCACGTCGGATCTTGTATCGAGCAGCGCCGCCGGCGCAAGGGCCTATCTGGGGACGCTGTCGACCTGGCAGGCCCGGGGGCGCCGACGGAAACGGATCAGAACGCCCCGGCGTCGGTATCCTCCTGGACGTGGATCAAGGTCGAACGGGGAAGTCGCGCGGCGTCGGCAGGCCACTCGTGGCCTGGCTGCCGGCCGTCGCCTGGGCAGCGCTGATCTTCGCGTTCTCGGCCCAGCCCGGCCTGACGTTCGTCCCGGACGAGGGGCTCGACCTCGTCGTCCGCAAGCTCGGTCACATGGGGATCTTCGGGATCCTGGCGCTGCTGCTCTGGCGCGCCGTGGCGACGACGACCCGCGTCCGCCGGCCGTGGGCATGGGCGTCGGGCTGACGGCCCTCTACGCACTCTCCGACGAGCTGCACCAGGCGTTCACGACCGGGCGGAGCGCCTCGCTGGTGGACGTCGGGATCGATGCCGTCGGCGCCGTGCTTGCCGTCGCGGCCATCGGCCTCGTTGCCACCCTCCGGCGCGGACGGTCCGACGCGCGCCCCGGATAAGGGCGCGGTGAGCGACGCGGCGTAGGCTGGGCCACGTCCCGCCACCAAGGTGATATCAAGACGTGACCATGTGGTATCGTGCAGCCGTGCGGCGCATCCCCATCGGCCTGACCGACTCCCAGCACGCCCGGCTCGGTCGCGAGGCGGCGCGCCGCCGCATGAGCATCGGGGCCCTCGTCCGGGAGGCGGTGGACGCCACGTTCCCGGAGGAGCTGGAGGCGCGGCGGGCGGCCCGTCTTCGATCGTCGGCGGTGCTCGGTGCGTTCGACTCCGGCCGGAGCGACGTCTCCGAGCGCCACGACGAGCTCCTGGGCGAGGTTCCGTGGTGAGCGTGGTCGTCGACACCAGCGCCGTCTACGCGCTGCTCGACCGGCGGGACGCGCACCACGTGGAAGCCGTCGCGTTCTGGACGGACCCCGACGACGAGGATCTCGTCACGCACGCCTACGTCGTCGTCGAGAGCGTCGCCCTCGTCCGGTCGCGATTGGGGGCGGACGCGGCCAACGCGCTGGTGGACGACCTGCTTCCGGCGCTTCGGGTGGAGATGGTCGATCGGCCGCTCCACGAGGCGGCGCTGGCGGACTCCCGCCGGATCGGAGGCGGCACCAGCCTGGTGGACCGCGTCACGCTCGCGTTCGCGGCGCGCCACGGGATCGGGCGGGCCTTCGCCTACGACGCTGACCTCGC
Source organism: uncultured Chloroflexia bacterium (assembly GCA_963725875.1). Lineage (GTDB taxonomy): Bacteria > Chloroflexota > Limnocylindria > Limnocylindrales > CSP1-4 > CTSoil-043. The sequence continues at coordinate 12,045 of CAVRZZ010000007.1, forward strand.
CGTCGAGGGCCTGGCGCCGGTCAGGCCGGAATCCTGAGGGCCGACGCGAACGACCGGCACAGCCCACACCGGTTGGAACTGTTGTCAGGAAGGCGCGGGCGCCCTGTCGACCTATCCTCCGATCACTACCTTGTGGCATCCAATGATGCGGGGGACACGCGTGAAGCGACACTGGGCCGAGGTCATTCCGCGGTCCAGTCTCGGCTTTCGCGACGTGACCATTCGCGATCGCGACGAACTCCGTCACTTCGACTGCGTGACCGAGAACCCGACCCCGTCGGCACATGAGATCACCGAGATCATTCGTGACACGCAGTGGCGGACATGGCGCGGGTTCTACACCTGCCTTCAGTTCGGCACTGCCGACTCGATCGTCGGCTATGCGGTCCAGGCCTTTGAGCCCTACTGGCACCCGCTCCACACGAGCGATGACGAGGAGCCGTATCTCAACATCACCGTGCTCGGGATCCAGCGCGAGTTCCAGGGCGAGCGTGATCCGCGGAGCCCTTGCCGAGAGCGGTATGCCGCCGTGATCCTACGAGGGATCGAGACCCTCATCGCACCGACCCGTCCGACCGTCGTCGGCATCTACGGGATCGTTCGCGAAGACAATCCTCGCTCCGTGCGGCTCCTTGAGCGCAGCGGATACGTCCGGGACGGGGCAGGCCCATTCCCGGACGGAAGCACGGGTGCCTCGAGCATCGTGCTGCGCAAGCCACGAACGGCTTGGCGAGCGCGCTAGAACGCTCGCCCTGCCTTGCGACGCGGGTTGTAACGGGGCATGAAGTCCCGCTCCGCATTCCGGCGATCGCTCTCGGCGAACTCCGCCTCGAGGTCGATCACCGACTGGAGGGGGATCTGCCACCGGTTCTCAGCCCAACGTGCGCCGGGTAGAAGCCCCTCGGTGATCCACGCCTTGATCGTATTTGCGGTGATCCCGAGCCGATCGGCGGCCTGACCGGTGGTCAGGAACTCGCGCCCGGCGCAGAGATCGGCCAACTGCTTGAGTGCGCGGCGCTCAGCATCGGTCGGCGACGCGCCCGCCGCGAGACGTTCGAGCGTGGGCGCGATGGACTGTAGTCGCAGGGTGGTCATGGCGAGGGCTCCTTGTTGAGCCATTTGACATCAAAACCATCAACATGTCAAGCGAACCGAGCACCAGACGTCGATCGTCTGCCGACCACGCTCGCACACCGGGCAGCGCGTGCTACACGGCCGTGCAGCACCTGGTCGGCACGACCGCCGAGGCTCGGGCCTCGATGAGTCATCAACTTCAAACAACAGTTGCAGCCGGCGTGGGGCACAGCCGGCGTTGAGCGCTGCCCCCGGCGGGTCCGGCCCTTCGGGGTGATCAGGGGCGCGTGAAGATGTCGTGCGTTCCGATCCGTCGCCAGATGACGTGGGTCTCACCCTCGCGGACTGCGGGGCCGTACTCGAACGTGGCCCGCCCGTCGTCGGCCCACGTCATCTCGAACACGCCCTCAGCGCCCTGGACCCCCTTCACCCGGAGGCCGGGGCGGAAGGTTCCGGACGGCAGGTCGGCGAGGAACCTCGCAACGGACGCCCGAAAAGCAGCCTTCTGCGCCGCCGTCAGCTTCGCGAAGTCGCGCCGGAATCGATCGGTCTGCGCGAAGGTCGGCACGCGCGCTCGTCAGTCGTCGAGGGACGCGAGGAACGCTTCGGGCGACTCGAAGGTCGTCACCCGGCCGGCCTTGATGTCCTCAGAGGCCTCGCGCTCCATGGCCTGCCACCGATCGGTCCAGAACCAGGCCTGATCGGCGGGAACCGTCACCACCGGGACAAGCTCGATGTGGCCGTCATCCCGCTCGACCAGCTTGATCTGCGAATCCGGGCGATCGAGGTGAAGGCGTCGCCGCAGATCCGCAGGCAACGCGACCGTGCCACGGGACTGGACCGTGAGGAGGTACGTCTTCATGCAACGCAGCATAGCTGCTTTGCTGCCGTCGTCAATCTGGCGGAACCTGACCGCCGTATCGGTCACCGCCGCTCGGAGTGATGTCGTGTCACCTGCCGTTCCCGTAGGCCGGAACGGCAACCCGCGTGGGTCGGCCCGGGGCGCGTCGGTCAGACGACGGGGACGGCCACTACCACGATCTTCTTCGCGGTCGCGTAGTAGCTGGTGCAGGTCTGGAGCGTGAGGCGCTCCGAGGAGGTCAGGAGCGTCCAGCGCCCGTCGTTCCAGGCGACCGTGCGGACCAGCGTGACCCGGTAGCGGAGCCAGCCGCCCGTGGCCAGGTGGAGCCGGACGATGTCGCCCACGCGCATGTATTTGAGGTTGAGGAACGTGCCCGTGCGCGCGTGGCCGTAGAAGTACGTGTTGGAGTGCCCGCCCGGCCAGGAGGTGCCCGGGTAGTGGTAGGCGATGCGCTCGTAGATCCGGGCCCCGATCACGCCGTTCCTGACCGGCACGTTGATGCCGACGCGCGAGATGACGATGCGGTCCACCTTCGTCGCGCCCGCCAGGCCCGAGACCGGCTTGTAGATGTACGTGGTGGCGTCGGCGCTCGCGGGGGCCGCGGCAGCGAGCGACCCCACGAACAGGAGCGCGAACAGCAGGGCCGGGATCCGGCGCAGGACGGTCGTGCGGGTGCGGGCGGGCTGGTTCATGGCCCTTGTGTAGCATCGCGTTGCCCCTGCAGCGATGGGTCGTTCGTACCGCCGGTCCGGGCCGTCCCAACAAGGTGGTGCCAACGAGCCACGGCGCCCCACGCGGGCGCCCCCACACGCGCGCCGGCGGTCAGCTGATCCCGGGCGCGCCGGGCGTCACCCTGCGACGGCCGTGGCGACCAGGACCAGCGACATCCCGATCAGGACGGCGGTGCAGATCCAGCCGATCGTCCCCAGCAGGCGGCCGCTGGCCAGGTTGCCCATGATCTCGTGGTCCCGCGCCAGCAGCATCACGAAGACCAGGATGAACGGCAGCAGGAGCGCGTTGAGCACCTGGGCCAGGAACATCACCGGGATGAGCGGCAGGTCGGGGATCATGACGAAGAGCGCGGCGAACCCGATGAAGAAGGCCAGCAGGCCATAGAAGGCGGGCGCCTCGCGCCAGTTCCAGTCGACGCCGGTCTCCCACCCGAACGCCTCGCAGGTCGTGTACGCGCTGCTCATCGGCACGACGCCGAGCCCCAGGAACGAGGCCCCCAGCAGGCCGACGGCGAAGATGACCGTTGCCGCCGGCCCGGCGAGCGGCTCCAGGGCCAGGGCCGCGTCGGCTGCGCTCGTGATCGTGATGCCGTTCGCGTAGAGGGTGGCCGCGCAGGCGATCACGATGAAGGCGGCGATGAGGTTGGTCAGGAGCGCGCCGGCGAAGACGTCGAGGCGGCTGGCAGGCAGGTCGTCGGGCTTCAGGCCCTTGTCGGCGACGTACGACTGGATGAAGGCCTGGCCCCACGGCGTGATGGTCGTGCCGACGGTGCCGACCACGGCCAGCCAGTAGGCCGGCGAGGACGAGAGCTGGGGATGCAGCATGCTCTGGGCGGCCGTCGCCCAGTCCGGGTCGGCAAGGACGGCGGAGATCACGTAGGCGGCGGAGACCAGGATTCCGACCGCGACGAAGAGGTACTGGACGCGACTGTAGCTCCCGAGGGCGATGAAGCCGACCACGACGACGGCGGCCACGCCCGCGCTGACCTGGGGTGGGACGCCGAAGATGCCGAGGGCCGAGCCGATGCCGGCGAACTCGGCCACGGTGGACCCGAGGTTCGCGACGAGCATGACGACGGCCGCGAAGACGCCCCAGCGCACCCCCCAGCGCTCGCGGATCAGGCCCATGAGGCCCTTGCCCGTCGCGAGCCCCAGGCGGGCGCCCACCTCCTGGGTGAAGAACAGCACCAGCTGGCTGGCGAGGATCACCCACAGCAGCGCGTAGCCGTACTGGGCGCCGGCGAGCGAGTAGGTCGTGATCCCGCCCGCATCGTTGTCGGCGAAGCCGGACACCAGGCCCGGACCCAGGACGGCGAGGACCGCCAGGAGGCGGACTCTCCACGCCGGCAGGCGGGGGAGCGGAGGAAGGGCGCGGCCGCCCGGGCGGCGCCTCGCCTGGGTCACGTCCCGACCCTACCGGCTGAACACGCGCGGAAGCCGCTTCTTCCAGGCGGTCGGGATGACGGTGTCGATCGCGTCGTCGACGGTGACGATCCCCACCAGGCGCTCCTCGTCGTCCACCACGGGGACGGCAAGCAGGTTGTAGTGGGCCACGACCTCGGCCACCTCGTCCTGGTCCGCCAGCACGCCGACCGCCACGGGCTCGTGGATCATCACCTTCCCGATCGGCATGTCGGGCTTGGCGACGATCAGGTCGCGCAGCGAGAGGACCCCGACCAGCCGGCCGTCGTCGTCGGTGATGTAGACGTAGTAGATCGTCTCGGCGTCGGGCTCCAGCTCGCGCAGCCGGTCGATCGCCCGGGCCGCCGTCAGGCGCTCGTCGAGCGCGATGTACTCGGTGGTCATGATCCCGCCCGCCGAGTCCTCCGGGTATCCCAGGAGCTCCTGCACCTCCTCGACCTCGTCGGCCTCCATGTGCGAGAGGATCTCGTCGCGGGTGTCCTGGTCGAGGTCGGCCACGAGGTCGGCCGCGTCGTCGGGGCTCATCTCCTCGAGGATGTCGGCCGCGCGCTCGGGGGCCAGGTCCTCGAGGACGTCGACCTGGGTGTCGGGCTCCATCTCCTCCATCGCGTCGGCGACGGCCTCGTCGGCGAGCGCCGCCAGGACGCCGACCCGGTCCCGGGGCGCCAGGTCCTCGATGATGTCGGCGAGGTCCGACGGGTGGAGCTGGGCCAGCTTGGCGTGGGGGACCCGGAGCCGGACGCCGGCGATCGTGCTCTCGAGCGGATCGACGTCCTCCCAGTCGATGTAGCGCTCCGGGACGGGCAGCCTCACGTTGCGGGCGAGGGTGACCCACGGCCCCCCGAGACGGCGCAGGAGCCCGGCGGCCCCGACGTCGACGGCGACGATGCGGTAGGCGCCCTCCACCTCGTCCAGGCTGACGTCGTTGACCCGGATGACCTTGCGACCCTCGATGTCGACGATCTGCTTGTCGAGCAGGTCGCCCTTGAGCAGGATCTCGTCCGGGCGCTGGCTGAACTTCCCGATGTCGATCGTGCGGACGCTCAGGCGAGCGCCGCCTGCGTCCAGGCAAGCCACGGAGCGCCACGGCAGGAAGACCTGGCGCCGGCCGGTCGCCATGACCAGGCCGGTGACGGGCGGGTACTGGTCGCCGATCGCCACGATCAGGTCGGCGACGGTGCCGAGCGGCTCGCCGGCGGGATCGCGGACGGGCCGGCCGATGATCTGGCTCAGGAAGAGCATGGGCCACCTCGCGGGGGCGGGACCGTCCCGCCTCCGGGTGGCCGCGACGCCGGGCGGCGCCCAACCGGGCACACGCCGCGCCGCGCCGCTCAGCGAACGGGGCGGACCTCGTGGGGGTTCCCGGCGCCTGGGGCGTCGGGACGACTGGGTCCGGGCTCCACGGGGGAGTCTTCCTCCGATACGGCTGACGACTGCCCGGGGCGCAGGCGCCGCGGGCGCCGGGAGTGTAGCCCTCGGCCGAAGCCACGGTCAAACCGGCGCCCCGGTCGAACCGGCGCCGGGGGTACCTGTTGGGGCGGGGTGCGGTACTTCCGCCCGGGCGCGCGCCGGCACCGGCGATGGGACGATCCCCGCATGCCTCACGCTGCCGATTCCGCGCGCCTCGATCACCCGGGTCCGGGGCCCGGGAACGGCGTGTCGCGGCGCCTGCGGCGCGTGGCGTCCCTCCTCCACGAGGCGATCGCCGGCAACCCGGGCGATGGGCTCCTGGGGCGGCGCGGCCGGCGCGTCACGATCGTGGTCACCGGGCTCTACGCCGTGTCGGCCGTCGCGCTCGCCGACTGGGATGTCGCCGTCCCCTTCGCGATCCTGCCCCTCGTCCTCGCCGCGCTCACGCTGTCGGCCCGGGAGGGGATCGCCGTCGCGACCGTCACCTTCGGGACCGTCGTGGTCTCCGAAGGGATCGCCACCGCCGACGCCTTCGTGCCGCTGGAGGCGGCGGAGCTGGCGGGCTTCGCCGCCGTGAGCCTCGCCCTGCGCCTCGTCGTGGTGCGTCTCACGCGCGGGCAGGCGGAGATGACGCGGACCGCGGCGACGCTCGCGGCGACGCATGCCCAGGTCGACGAGGCGCGCGAGGCCACCGAGCGCTGGGTGGCCCAGCTCGAGGTCGCCCAGCGGGCGGCGGCGCGGATGGCCGGCCGGCCGTCCGTCCACGACGTCGCGGATGCCGTCGCCGACGAGATCCGGGCGATCGTCGACTACCACGCCTGCCGGGTCTACGTCCTCGAGGAGCCCGACACGCTCGTGCCGATCGTTGCGGCCGGCGAGAATGGCTACGAGACGATCGCCCTCGAGGATCTCGGCCTCAAGGTGGGCGAGGGGTTCACCGGCTGGGTCGCGGCGAACGGGCGCCCGCTCCTCGTGCCCGACGCCAACGCCGACCCGCGCGGCGTGACGATCCCCGGGACCGACGAGATCGACGAGTCGATGGTCGTCGTCCCGATGCGCTACGACGACCGGGTCACCGGCGTCATCACGCTCTCCAAGCTCGGCCTGCGCCAGTTCGACCTGGCCGACGTCCGGATCCTCTCCACGCTCGCCGACCAGGCCGCCACCGCCGTCGAGTCGGCCAAGGCGATCAGCGCCTCCACGGCGCTCGCCGAGGACCTCCGGCGGCTCACCGACATGAGCAGCGCGCTCACCCGGAGCCTCGATCCGCGCCAGGTGGCCGACCTGATCGCCCAGCACATCGGGCGCGCGTTCGGCGCCGACGAGTGCGGGATCTCGTTCTGGGACCGGCCGGGCGACCGCCTCCTCACGTGGGGCTACTGGCCGCCCCAGCGCCTCGAGGTCCTCGAGCCGTTCTTCGCGCTGGCCGGCTACCCGGAGACACGGCGCGTCCTGGAGACGCAGACGCTCTCGACGATCGACGCGGAGGATCCGGCGGCCGACCCGGCCGAGGTGGCGCTCCTGCGGCGGGACGGCCAGCGGACGCTGGTGATGGTGCCGCTCGTCGCCAAGGGCGAGACGATCGGCCTCGTCGAGCTCTGCGGGGTCGGCGTCCTGCGCCTCGACGCCCGGCGGGTCGACCTGGCCCGGGCGATGGCGAACGAGGCCGCGATGGCGCTGGCCAACGCGAGGCTCTACGAGACGACGCGGGCGCTCGCGGACCGCGATCCGCTCACCGGCTTCTACAACCACCGCTACCTGCACGAGCGGCTGGGCGAGGAGATCCTGCGGGCGCAGCGGGCCCGCTCGCCGCTGTCGGTCCTCATGATCGACCTCGACGACTTCAAGCTCGTCAACGACACGCTGGGCCACCTCTTCGGCGACGACGTGCTCCGCTGGGTGGCGCAGCAGATTCGCTCGGCGCTGCGCGGCTCCGACGTGGCCGCGCGCTACGGCGGCGACGAGTTCGCCGTCCTGCTCCCGGACACGCCGGCGGACGGCGCGCGCGAGGTGGGGGAGCGGATCGTGGACGCCCTGCGCGACAACCCGTACCGGGCCGAGGGTCGCGGGCCGGTGGCCGTCGGGGCGTCCGTGGGCACCGCGTCGTTCCCGGCCGACGGGCAGGCCGCCCAGGCGCTGATCGCCGGCGCGGACGCCGCCCTCTACCGGGTCAAGAGCGGGGGTGGGAGCGGCGTCGAGGGCCGGGTGCGGCGCCGGCTGGCCGGTCCCGCGGCGGCGCCGGCGGGCTCGGCGGCGCCGGGGGACGCCCCGTCCGTTCCCCCGTCCGTCGAGGTCCGCCACGGCGCCGGGTAGGACGGAAGTACCGGCCGGTCCCTCCCCCGGAAGTACCGCCGCCGCAGAGTGGACGCGCCGGGTGCCGACGCTCCATGCTGTGGCCAGCCGTGGCCGACCCCCAGCCTTCCCCCCAGGAGCCCCCGGCGAACCCGCTCGACGCGCGGGTCCGCCGGGCATGGACCCTCCTCGCGGGTGCGATCGCGGTCCTCGCCGTCCTGGTCGCGGCCTGGATCGTCCTCCCCGGTCAGCCCCTCGCGACCGCGGTCGTCCTCGCCGTGGGCGGCGTCGCGGGGTCTGCCGCCTTCGCCCGCCGAAGCGTCGAGCGGCGCGACGCCGGCCGTCGCGAGGAGGTCGACAACTTCGCCCGGATCCTCCAGGGCTTCTCCCGGGCGGTCTCCCCGGACGCCATCGCCGACGCGATCATGGGCGAGCTGGGGCCGGGGATGGGCGCCGACCACCTCGTCGTCGTGCGCCGCCGGCCCGGCGCCCCGATCCTCGACGCGACGCTGATCCCGATGCGGCCCGGCGGCCCGTCCGCCAGCACCGTGCTGCCGGCCGTGGACCTCGACGACGCCCTGCCGCCCGCGATCCCGGCCGGAGCGCCGGGCGGGGGCCCCGCCGACGGCATCGAGGGCCCCGGGCCGGGGCCGGCGCCGGGGCAGGCGCCGGGGACCGGCCCCGTGCCGGGTCAGGCGCCGAGACCCGGGCACCCGACCCCCGCCGACGTGGCCGACCGGGCCGCCGAGCGGATCGCCACCCGGGTGCGTCGCGCGTTCGGGCTGACCAACGTCCTCTCCGCGCCCCTCGTCGCCCATGGGGAGCTGCTGGGAGCCATCGTCATCTCCCGCCGCCGCGACACGCCGTGGCCGGAGCAGGCGCGCCGGATGCTGGCCGCCGCCGCGTCCGAGGCCTCCGCCGCCCTGGCGCGGACGGTGGCCCATCGGGCCGCCGAGGCGGCCGCCACGACGGACGCGCTCACCGGCCTGCCCAACCGGCGCTACTTCCAGGAGTACGTCGACCTGCTGGGCCGGGGCCGCCGGGCCGAGGACGCGATCGGGATCCTCATGATCGACGTCGACCGCTTCAAGCTGCTCAACGACCGCCACGGCCACGCCGTCGGCGACGTGGTGCTGCGGGCCATCGCCCGGACGATCTCCGCCACCGTCCGCGACGTCGACCTGCCGGCGCGCTACGGCGGCGAGGAGTTCGTGGTCCTCCTCCGCGACCCGAGCCGGCAGGTGGCCCTGGAGGTCGGGGAGCGGATCCGCGAGGCGGTCGCCCGGATCGACCTGGGCGCCGTCGGCGTCGAGCAGGTGACGGTCTCGATCGGGGCGACCGTGGGCAACGGCGGCACCGAGCGGGTCGACGACCTGGTGGTGGCCGCGGACCGCGCCCTCTACCGCGCCAAGCGCTTCGGGCGGAACCGGGTCGAGGCCGCCTGACGGGCCGCGGCCCGTGCGATACTCGGCCCGATGGCCGACACCTCCCCGATGGCCGGGCACTCCCCGGTCGCCGCGCCCGACCCGGCCCCGGCCGGCCCGGACGCCGCGGCGCCCCTCCCGACGAACGCCGAGCTCGCGGCGGTCTTCCACGAGATCGGCAGCCTCCTCGAGATCAAGGGCGAGCTGGTCTTCAAGACGGTCGCCTACCACCGCGCCGCCGACGCGATCGCCCACAGCCCGCACGCCGTGGCGCGCGCGTACCGCGAGGGCCACCCGCCGGCGATCCCGGGCGTCGGCGCCGCGATCTCCGACAAGATCGCCGAGCTCGTCGCGACCGGCCACCTGCGCTTCCTCGAGCGCCTCCACGGCGAGCTGCCGCCGACGCTCGTGGAGCTCCTGGAGATCCCCGGCGTCGGCCCGAAGACCGTGCGCCTGCTGTGGGAGCGGCTCGGCATCGAGTCGCTGGACGACCTGCGAACGGCACTTCGCGCCGGCACCCTGCGCGGCGCCCCGGGGCTCTCGGAGAAGGGGATCGCCGGCCTGCGTTCCGGCGTGGACGCGGTGGACCGGCGCTCCTCGCGGATGACCCTGGGCACGGCCGAGCGGATCATCGGCAGCGTCGTGGCGCTCCTCGACGACGTCCCGGGCGTGCACTCGCTCGTTCCTGCCGGCTCCTTCCGGCGGCGCCGCGAGACGATCGGGGACCTCGACCTCCTGGTGGAGACCGATGATCCGGCGGCCGTCGTCGCCCGGTTCACGACGCTGCCGGCCGTGGCGGGGGTGGTGAACGCCGGGACCCACAAGGCGTCGGTCCGCCTGGCCGGGGGGCCGCAGGTGGACCTCATGGTCATGCCGCCCGGGGAGGCCGGCACGTACCTGGTCCACTTCACGGGCAGCAAGGAGCACAACGTGCGGCTGCGGGCCATCGCCCGCGACCGCGGCTGGAGCCTCTCGGAGAAGGGCTTCGTCCGGCTGGACGAGGACGGTGAGCCGGCCACGGGGCCGGCCGCCGAGCTGCGCACCTTCGCGACCGAGGCCGAGGTGTACGGCTTCCTGGGGCTGGCCGAGATCCCGCCCGAGCTGCGCGAGGACGGCGGCGAGGTGGAGGCGGCCCGCGACGGGCGCCTGCCGCGCCTCGTGGAGCTCGCCGACCTGCGGGGCGACTGCCACGCCCACTCGGACTGGTCCGACGGGATCCACGCGATCGAGCAGATGGCTGAAGCTGCGCGCGTGCGCGGTTACGGTTACCTTGTGCTTACGGACCACTCCCACGGCCTCGCGATCGCCCGCGGGCTGACCCCGGAGCGGGTGGCGGCCCAGCGTGCCGTCATCGCGGAGCTCAACGCCCGCTTCATCGACGAGGAGGCGGCAGGGACGGCGCCGCCGGCCACTCCGCCGGGCGGGTTCCGGCTCCTGCACGGCTGCGAGCTCGAGATCCGCGCCGACGGCTCGCTCGACTTCGAGGACGAGCTGCTGGCCACGTTCGACGTCGTGGTCGCGGCGCTCCACCAGGGCCGGCGCCAGTCCCGCGAGCAGCTGACGGCGCGGGTGCTCGGCGCCATTGGGAGCCCGCACGTCGACGTCATCGCGCACCCGGCCGGGCGGATGCTCGGCGAGCGGTCGCGCGACGACCTGGACCTCGCCTGGGACGAGATCTACGCGGCCGCGGCGGCGACGGGCACGCTGCTCGAGATCGACGGGTCGGACCACCGGCTCGACCTCGCGCCCGCGCGCGCCCGCCTCGCCGTTGCCGCCGGGTGCACGCTCAGCATCGACTCGGACGCCCACCGGACCGAGGAGCTGGCCGGGATCGCGTGGGGCGTGGCGCAGGCGCGGCGGGCGTGGGTGGAGCCCGCCTCCGTGGCCAACACCTGGTCCCGGGACACGTTGCTCGCCTGGGTCGCCGGCAAGCCGGAACGGGTCGCGTGAAGCTCCCCGGGCCCCGTCTCCGCAACCCGCTCCGGCGATCCGCGCCACCCCTCGCGGCCGGGGCCCCCGGCCACCCCCTGCCGGCCGCCCCCCGCGAGGCGCCGCACGCGCCGGTGCCCGCCTCGGCCCTCCAGGGCGCGCCCGGCCGCCCGATCGGGTCCGGTGTCCCCGCGGTGCGACCGGCGCGCGTGAGCGCCGCCGACCCGGCGTGGGAGCTTGTCGCCCTCGCGATCACGCTGGCGGCGATCGGCCGGCTGGCGGAGGGTCCGGCGCTCTGGGTGGCGGCCTTCCTGGCCGCGGTCGCCCTCGGCCTCGGCGCCCTCGAGATCCTGGGCGCGCCGGAGCCGCCGGCGGGCATCGCCGATCTCGGCGTCCCCGTGGAGGCACTCCTGCTGCCGGCCGTGACGGGGATCGCCTCGGTCACGGCGATCCAGCTGGTGCCGATGGGGCTTCTCCTCGTGCCGGCGCTCGTGGCCGTCGGGGCGCTTGTCGCGGCGACCATCGAGATCGAACGGCGGATCCTCGCCCGGCCCAGCGGCCCCACGGCGGCCGACCGAACGGCCCTCCTGTCTGCCGTCGTGGTGCTGGCCGCCCTGGCGTTCACGGGGATCGCGGGGGCGGTTCCGGGCGCACTCGTCGAGCCGACGCCGATGGGGCTCGCGGAGCCACCCCCCGGCCTGCCGCTCGAGGGGCTCGTGCTCCTGGCCTCGCTCGACGGGCTGGTCGCAGGGATCCTGGGCTACCGGCTGGCGGCCCTCCAGGTGAGCACGGTCCGCGGCGCGCTGGCGGCGGCTCTCTCGTACGCTGCCGTGATCGCCATCGCGGCGGCCGCGCTCCGGGCGATGGGCCTCCCGCGGCTGCTTGGCCCGGCGCTGCTGACGCTGGTGCTCTACCTCTGGAGCGCCTACCGAGGCGTGCCCCGCACGGCCCGCCGCGACGCGCGGTGGATCTGGGAGATCCTGCTGCTCGTGGCGCTCGGGGCCCTGGTCGTGGCCTGGAACCTGCTCGCGCAAGGCTGAGGAGCGCCCGGCGTCGTCCGTCAGGCCTGCAGGGAGATCGTCCCGGAGGCCGCGTCGACCACCAGCGGCAGGGCCGCGAGCGCCCGGCGCGCCGGACCCTGGAGCACCTGGCCGTCGTTCGCCGCGTCGAAGGCCGCGCCGTGGCACGGACAGAAGAGGATGCTGTCCTGGCCGGCCCATTCCACCGTGCACCCTTCGTGTGTGCAGGTCGCGTCGTATGCCACGAACGAGCCCGACGGGAGCTGCACGATGACGGCCGGATCGCCCGCCGGCAGGGATGAGGGAGCGTCGCGCGGCACGCTGAAGGACAGCACGCCGCCCTTCGGCACGTCCGAGATCTTCGCCACCTGGAGCGAGCCGGTCGCGGGGCTGGTCGTCGGGGCGGCCGTGGAACCGCCGGGTGGCGGCGTCGGGCTCGAGCCGGCGCCGGGGGTCCCGCTGCCGGTCCGGCCGGCGGGCGAGCCGCGGACGAGGCGGAGCGGCGCCGTCGCGGCCGCGAGGGCGATGGTCGCGATCCCGAGGACTCCCACCTGCACGATGGTGCGGCGCGACAGCGCCACCTCGTTCTCGAGGGATCCGCTGTGCGGCTCGCCTCGCGCCCATGGAGCGCCGGATGCCCACCCCCGTGCCCGTCCGTCTGCCGCCGGTCGCCCGAGATCCAGCACGACCCGTGGCACCAGCAGGCCGGCGTGGCCCGCCAGAGCGAGGGTGAGCCAGCCGGCGGCATAGGGAAGATCGGGGCCGAAGTAGTAGGGCCGCGTCGTCCACGACGCGGTGAGGAAGAACAGGATGGAGAGCGCGGCGCCCGCCCCGGCGGCGAGCCGGTAGGCCAGCCCCGTCAGCGCCCCGAGACCGATCGCGATCTCCGCGAGGGCGATCAGCACCCCGATCGGGACCGCGAACGGCTCGCTGAGGTGCACGAGCGGCCCGATCGGTGACACTCGCGCGAACTCGGCGAGCTGCGCCTGGATCGATCCCGGATCGATGGCGTTGAAGAACGCCGGGTCGATGAGCTTGTCGATCCCGGCATACACGAACGTGATCCCGAGGAAGAACCGCAGCGGCAGGAGGGCGGCGGCTCCGACGCGCGGGCGCTCTGCCGGGGCCGCCCCCGGCGCTTCGTCGGGGTGGCGGAGGCCGTCGCGTTGACGGTCCCTCGGACGGCCCTGTCGGCGGCTCATCGACCTGCCTCGTGCACGCTTGCCCTCCACCCAGCTGCCTGGTTCTGGCCCCCGCCGCGGCGCCTGCCCCGGCCGCGGCGCCGGCCCCGGCCGCGGCGCCTGCCCCGGCCCCGGCCCCGGCCCCGGCCGCGAGACCATAGCCGCGCCACGTTGCGGTCGCACGGGGCGCGCGGTGTCCGTTTCTTCATCTCGGTGGAGGTCCAGCGGCACAGCGCGTCCCCGCGTTGGCGCGGTCGACCGCGGCACGTTTGACGCAGCACGCGCGCGGGTGTACAAACATGCGTCGCGCACCGTTCCCGCAGCCTGATCCGGCGCGCCCGTCGCCGACCCGAAAGGACCCGCCCTCCGTGACGTTTCCCGAGCTCGAGCAGCAGGCGCCGAGCGCCCCCAGCCTCTCCCGGATCAAGCGGACCCTGACCGAGCAGGCGATCGCCAGCGCCGCCGCCGCCCGCTGGGAGGAGGCCGCCGAGACGAACCAGAAGCTCCTCGAGCACGGCCCCGACGCCGAGGCGGAGAATCGTCTCGCCAAGGCCATGTGGGAGATGGGCGACCTCGGCGGGGCCCGCGAGCACTACCAGAAGGCGCTTGCCCTCGACCCGACGAACCGGATCGCGGAGCGCAACATCGACCGCCTCAAGCTGCTCCTCGTCGAGGCCGGCGACCGGACGGTCCCGGCCGACCCGACCAGCAAGGCCCCCGTCTCGATCTTCGTCGAGGAGACGGGCAAGACGGGCTTCGCCTACCTCGTGGAGCTGGCCCGCCCGAAGGTCCTGGCCCAGGTCAACCCGGGCGACTACGTGGAGCTCGTCGCCGAGGGCAAGCACCTCATCGCGATCAGCAACGGGATCCGCGTCGGGGTCGTCGAGCCGCGGGTCGCCGCCCGCCTCCTCAAGCTCATCGCGGACGGCAACAAGTACGCCGCCGGCGTCACCTCCCTCGGGGCGCAGGACGTCCGGATCATCATCCGCGAGATCTACCAGGATCCCCGCAACTACGGCAAGGTGAGCTTCCCGACCGCCGCCAAGTCCTCGGACCTCCGGCCGTACACGAAGGGCACGCTCCTGCGCGAGGACGAGGATCTCGAGGACGATCTCGAGGACGACGTCGAGGACGAGGAGATCGAGGACCTCGACAGGGTCATCCCCGCCGAGGTCACGCCGGACGAGGCCTTCGAGGAGGAGCCGGACGAGCTCGAGGAGCCGTAGCCTCGAGCTGGTGACCCCCGCGCCACGCGCGGCGCCGGTGACCGTCGCGCCACGCGCGGCGCCGGGCCTCTGTCACAATCCCGCCCCATGACGCCCCGGGACATCGCGGGCCGGCCCGCCGAGCCACTCTCGCTCCCGATCTTCGGCCGCCTGGCGCCGGCGCTGCCGTCCGAGCTGCTCGCTGCGCGTATCGAGGCGGCGACCGCGGTCGACGACATCGTGGTCGACGTGTTCGGGCGCGGGGGCTGGGTGGCCCGGGCGGCCCTGGCCCTCGGGCGGCGCGCGGTCTCGGTCGAGACCTCGCCCCTCACGCGCCTGCTCGCCGACGTCGTCGTCCGGGCACCCGACCTGCGCCACCTCGACGCCGCGTTCCAGGCCGTGGCCGCCGCCCCGCTCGGGACGACCAGCCTCCGCGCCTGGATCGATGAGCGCTTCGCAACCCGCTGCCCGACCTGCTCCCGGACGCTCGCGCTCGAGGAGCTCGTCTGGGAGCCGGGTCCCGGCGGCGAGGTCCGTCCCACGCGGCGGTCGTTCCGCTGCCCGGCCTGCCTCGATCGGCGCGGCCGTGGCGGCGAGCTCCGGCACGGGGCACCCGAGGACGCGGACCTCGCCCTGGCGACGACGGCCGACCCGGACCCGGTCGTCCGCGAAGAGATCGCCCGTCGCTTCCCGCTCGTCGACGAGGCGGGCGGCCTCCTCGACCAGCTGCTGGACCTCCACTCGGGGCGCCAGCTGGCGGCGCTGCAG
This sequence comes from uncultured Chloroflexia bacterium, assembly GCA_963725875.1. Lineage (GTDB taxonomy): Bacteria > Chloroflexota > Limnocylindria > Limnocylindrales > CSP1-4 > CTSoil-043. The sequence goes on from CAVRZZ010000007.1 coordinate 27,362, forward strand.
GCGATCCTGGCGCGGGTGGAGGGCGAGCTCCGCGCGTCGCAGGTCACCTCCGCCCTGCGGCTCGCGTTCCTGCACGCGATCCTGCCCGCGAGCCGCCTGAACGGGTTTCCCGGTCGGTCGACCTCGCTCCGGATCGCGGAGGGCCGCGTCCGTCCCCCGGGTGCCCCCGGCTGGCGGGAGCGCAACCCCTGGCGCGCCTTCGAAGACGGGTACCAGCTCGTCCGCGCGTTCGTCCAGGCGCTCGACGACGGGCCCTTCGGCGCGGTGCAGGCGCGCCTCGCGGAGCCGCTCGACGGGTTGCTCGACGGGCCGCCGATGATCTCGCTTCGCGTCGGCGCCGGCGACGCGCTCGAGCGACTCGCCGACGAGGCCGAGGCGCTCACCGAGGCTCAGCGCGCCAGGGTCCGCCTGGTGCTCGCCCAGCCGCTCCCCGAGTGGACGTCCGCGCGCCTGGCGGAGGCATTCGTGCTTACCGCGTGGGGCCTCGGGAGCGAGGCGGCCCGGCTCGTGCCGTTCGAGTCGCTCCTCGACCCGCGGGCCCGGCCGCCGCGCCGCGCGCCCGCGCTGCGGGCCGCCCTCGAGGCCGTGGCACCGGCGATGGCGCCGACCGGGACCGCGGTGATCCTGCTCGATCCGGACGGCGCTCCCGGGCTCGCGGCCACGGCCATGGCCGGCGCAACGGCCGGCTGGCGGCTGGCCGCGGCGCGCCTGGCCGAGCCCGGGCGGACGCCGGGCGGCATCCTGGAGCTCGTGCCTCCCGGCGGACGGCTGGGAGAGGTCGCCCGGACCCGCGCCAACCGGCCCCTGCCCCCGGCACCGGGCGGCGCCGGCGACCCGACCGTCGTCACGGCCCGCGGGGTGTTCGGCGGCCCCGGGCCGATCGACGGCCGGTTCTCGGTGAGCGAGCTGAACCGCGTCGTGACCGAGGCGGCGGTCGCGGTGCTCCAGGCGCGCGGGGAGCCGGCCGACGAGCAGCACCTCATCGGGGAGCTCCTGGTGGCGCTCGACCGGAGCGGCCAGCTGCGGCGCTATGCGGTGGCGGCGACCGGCGGCCCCGCACCGGCGACCGGCGGCCCCGCACCGGCGACCGGCGGTCCCGCACCGACGGCCGACGCGGTCGCTCCGGATGACGCAGCGCCGCCCCGTGCGGCCGCCAGCGAGCTCCTCGCGCTCATCGAGGGCGAGCTCTCGCGCCCCGACCAGCGGAAGATTGCTCCGTCCGAGGGGGGCAGGCTCTGGCTGCGGGATCCCCACGACGAGGCCGCCGCCGCGGCGCCCCTCGCCGATCGCCTGGAGTGGGCCGTCTTCAGCCTGCTCGGCACCGGCGGGTCGGTCCCGGAGGCCGCCGTCCGGGCCCGGCTCGATGAGATGTTCCGCGGGGCGGACGCCCCGGACCCGTGGCTGGTGGACGCGTGCCTGGCCAGCTACGGCCTCCCGGCACCCGGCGACGGCAGGCTCACGGCCCGCGACGACCTGCAGGCGCGGTCCCACGAGCACGCGGAGGTGATCGGCCTCCTGGTCGACCTCGGGCACCGCCTGGGCCTCCACGCCTTCGTCGCCCCGCGGGAGCAGGGTCGCCGGGTCGACGGCTTGCCGCTGGGCGCAAGGCTTCTGCCGGACGAGCTCGAGCCCACCCTGGGGTTCCTCGGACGCGGCGGGGCCGACGCGCTCGAGCAGGTCGACTGCTGCTGGTACGTCCGGCCGCGGTTCGCATTCCTGTTCGAGGTGGAGTGGACCGCGATGCTGGGCGAGCCGGTCCTGCGGCGCGGACGGAGCATCGCGCCCGACGAGCGGATCGTCCGGTTCCTCGTCCTGCCGCCCGAGCGGATCGATCTCCTCCGTCGCAAGCTCGGGGGTTCGCCGGTGCTGCGAGCCGCGATGGACGCCGGCAACTGGCACGTCCTGCGCACCGACGCCCTGCGCCGCTTCGTCGCCCACGACAGCCCCGCCCTCGGCGATCTCCAGCCGTACCTCGGGCTCGACCCGGTGGCCGACCGGCCGGACCAGCTCCCGCTGTTCGAGGCCTGACGAGCGGGGCGGCGCCCGGCAGCCGCATCCCGCCGCGGCTACGCTAGGCGCATGCCAACCTCCCCTTCCGCCACCCTTGCCGACCTCTGCGCGCGCACGTGGGAGCGCACGCTCGAGCTGAACCCGACGCTCGCCACGATCTACGGCGACGAGCGCTACGACGACCGCCTCGACGACCCCGGACCGGCCGGGCGGACCGCGCGGCGCGCCCTGGCGGAGGAGGCGCTGGCGGGGGCGCGCGCCATCGACCCGGCCGGGCTCGACGACGAGGAGCGCATCTCGCGCGACCTGCTCGCGCTCATCGCCGAGCAGCAGATCCTCGAGGACGACCTGCGCGAGGACCTCGTCTCGGCGGTCGAGCAGCAGGGCCACCAGTCGCTCCTCCCGGAGCTCGTCCAGATGCAGAAGGCGGACACGCCAGAGCGGCTGGAGCGGCTCCTTGCCCGGATCGCCGCCTATCCCGACCTGGCGGATGCCGTCATCGGGCTCATGGCGGAGGGCCGCGCCGGGGGCCTGACGGCCGCCCGGGTGATCGCGGACCGGGTGGTGGACCAGCTCGAGCGGCTCCTGGAGTCGCCCGCGGCCGCGTCGCCGATCGTGACGCTCCCGGCCGTGGCGGACGAGGCCGACCGGGCCCGCCTCCTGGACGCCGTGGAGCGGCACGTCCGGCCGGCCGACGCGCGCTACCTCGAGGCCCTGCGCGACTACCTCCCGGCCGCGCGCGAGAACCCGGGGCTGTGCTTCGTCCCCGACGGGGAGGCGCGCTACGCGGCGAAGGTCCGGGCCTACACGAGCCTGGACATCCTGCCCGACGAGCTCCACCGTGTCGGGCTCGCCGAGCTGGAGGAGATCGAGGCGGAGCGACGGGCGATCGCCCGGGCCGCGGGCTTCGGCGACGACACGGCCGGCTACCGCGCCGCCCTCAACGCCGACCCCGCGGAGATCGCACCGACGCCCGAGGCCCTCGTGGCGCGCTGCCAGGAGGACGTGGATCGCGCGTTCGCGGCAGCTCCGCGCCTCTTCTCGCGCGTCCCGAAGGCGGCCTGCGAGGTCCGGCGCGTCGAGCCGCTCCTGGAGAAGGATGCCCCCGGCGCCTACTACTACCCGCCGACGATGGACGGCTCGCGGCCCGGCATCTACTTCGTGAACGCCTACGACCTCCCCAGCCGCACCTACTGGTCGGCGGCCTCGACGACGTACCACGAGGCCGTGCCGGGGCACCACTTCCAGATCGCCCTCGAGATGGAGCTGCAGGGGCTGCCGGCGTTCCGCACGCTGGGCTACTGGCCCCAGGGGACGGCGTACGTGGAGGGTTGGGCGCTCTACACGGAGCGGGTTGCCGACGAGGTCGGCCTGTTCCGGAGCGAGGCCGAGCGCTTCGGCATGCTCGACAGCCAGGCCCTGCGCGCCGTCCGGCTCGTCGTCGACACCGGGCTCCACGCCTTCGGCTGGAGCCGTCAGAAGGCCTTCGAGACGATGGTCGCCGCGGGGATCCACCCCACCGATGCCGGGATCGAGACCGACCGCTACATCGCCTGGCCGGGCCAGGCGCTCGCCTACATGACCGGCCGCCGGGAGATCGAGCGGCTCCGCCGCGAGCGGACAGCCCGCGAGGGCGAGGCGTTCGACATCCGGCGCTTCCACGACGACGTCCTGCGCCACGGGAAGCTCCCGCTGCGCATCCTGCGTGACGCGGTGCTCGCCTAGCCGCTCGTCCCGCGTGCTGCAGCCTGCCCGCCCGTCGCCTTCCGCCCGCCTGTCGCCTTTCCGCCCGCTCAGTCCTGCCCCGCCCCGCCCGTCCGTCCTGGAGGATCCGATGACCGCGCCCGATCACGCCGCCGCCGTCAACGCGCTCGCCGACCGGTTCTGGGAGGCGATCCTCGAGGAGTCGCCCCTCACGGCGACGCTCTACGGGGACGACCGCTTCGACGATCGGCTGCCGGACATCTCGGCCGCGGGCCGGGCCAAGGCGCGCTCCCTGCGCGAGGCGACGCTCACCGAGCTGGCGGCCCTCCCGGTCGACGGTCTCCCGACCGAGGAGCGGATCACCCACGACATGCTGCGGGTCGTCTGCGAGCTCGGCATCCGCGCCGACGACCTGCGGATGGACGTCATCGCCAGCGTCGACCAGATGGACGGGCCGCAGACCCTGCTCTCGCAGATCGTGCAGGTCCAGCGCGCCGACACGCCCGAGCGGTTGCAGAAGCTGCTGGCGCGGTACGCGGCGTTTCCGGCGTTCGTCGACGCCGCGGTCGACCTCCTCGAGGAGGGTCGCGCCGACGGCAGCACCGCCGCCCGGCTCGTGGCGGAGCGCGTCGTCGCCCAGACCGAGCGGCTCCTCCTCGTCCCGGCCGCCGAGTCCGCGCTGGTCCAGGTCCCACGGCTGGGCCCGGCCACCGAGCACGACGGGCACGAGCGCCTGGAGGCCGCCGTCGAGCGCGACGTGCTGCCGGCCCTCGCCCGTTATCTCGAGGCCGTCCGCGGGCCGTACCTGGTCGCGACGCGCGACGATCCCGGACTCTGGTCGGCGCCGCGCGGCGAGGAGCGCTACCGGGCCGCCATGTTCCAGTGGACGACGCTGGAGCTCGATCCCGGGGAGGTCCACCAGGTCGGCCTCGCCGAGCTGGAGGCGATCCAGGGGGAGCAGCGCACGATCGCCCGAGCGGCAGGCTTCGGGGACGACATCGACGCCTACCGGGCGGCGCTGCATTCCGATCCGGCCAACCGGGTGGCGACGAAGGCCGAGTTCGTCGCCCGCGCGACCGAGGACATCGGGCGGGCGTACGAGCAGGCGCCGCGCGTCTTCGGACGCCTGCCGCGCGCCGGCTGCGAGGTGCGCTCGGTCGAGGAGTTCATGGAGAAGGATGCCCCCTTCGCCTACTACTACCCACCGGCCGTGGACGGCTCGCGGCCGGGGATCTACTTCGTGAACGCGGGCGACCTGCCGAGCCGGTACCTGTCCAACCTCGCGACGACGACGTTCCACGAGGCGGTCCCCGGCCACCACTTCCAGATCGCGCTGGAGATGGAGCACCCGTCGCTGCCGGCGTTCCGGCGCCTCGGCGCCCGCGCCGTGGGATCGGCCTACGCGGAGGGCTGGGGCCTGTACTCGGAGCGGCTCGCCGACGAGCTGGGCCTCTACCGCAACGAGGGGGAGCGGTTCGGGATGCTGGGCGGGCAGGCCTGGCGAGCCGCGCGCCTCATCGTGGACACCGGGATCCACGCCCTCCGCAAGGACAGGGCGTGGGGCGTCGACGTCCTCCGACGGGCCGGGCTGACCGACACCGACGCGGACATCGAGACCGACCGCTACGTGGTCTGGCCGGGCCAGGCGCTGACCTACAAGGTGGGCCAGCGCCAGATCGAGGCCCTGCGCGCGGAGCTGACGGCGCGCGACGGCGCAGCGTTCGACCTGCGCGCGTTCCACGATGCGCTCCTGGGCCACGGGTCGCTGCCGCTGGCGACGCTGGCCCGCGAGCTGCCGCTCTGGGTGGCCCCGGCGGGGTAGGGGAGCCTGGGGGGGGCGGGGAGTGAGCGCCGTGACCGGGGGGGCCGGAAGTGCCGGGAGCTGCCTGGGCGCCGGGGAGTGCCGTGGGCCCGGGGAGTGCCGTGGGCCGGGGAGTGCCGTGGGCCGGGGAGTGCCGAGGGGTCGCGCCGCGTTGAGTTGAACTACACATCGGGCACACCGGAAGGCGCTCCGGGCAGGATTCCGCACGTCGAACGCAAGATCTGTGCCCGCGGTGCAGCCCGCGGGCAGGAAACCCGACGTTCAACGCAAGGATCCTGGCGTCGGAGGTTGAGAAGACGCTCGGTGTTGCGTTGAACTCAAGGGTCTCGCCACGGGCGGCACGGGCCGGCGGGTAGCCTCGCCTGACCGGCCGGCCGGGCAGTCTCCCCGCGCCGCGGCCATGGGTGCCCGCGCCGTCGATACGGGCAGTCTCCCCGCGCCGCGGCCATGGCCCGTGCCGAGGCGGTATCCACCGATCGGCTGACCCCCGTCCACCGGGGACCCGCCCCGGACGGCACCGACCACCCGCTGGGATCGGGCGTTGGCGGGCCCGATGCTGGTCCCGTGCCGCGACGGGGGTCGCGGACCCGACGGAGACCAGCCCGATGACCACCACCTTCGACATCCCGGCGGCCCTGGAGCCGCCGCCCGCCCACGCCCCGGCGGTCCTGGAGCTGCACGGCGTCTCGAAGCGCTACGGCGCGGTCGAAGCGCTGTGCGGCGTGGACCTCGAGGTCCGGCGCGGCGAGGTCGTCGCGATCCTCGGCCCCAACGGCGCCGGGAAGACGACCGCCATCTCGATCCTGCTGGGCCTGCGCCAGCCCACGGCCGGCAGCGTGCGCGTCCTGGGCGGGGCCCCGGACGACCCGGCGACACGCGCCCGCGTCGGGGCGATGCTCCAGGAGTCGGGTGTGCCCGGAACCCTCACCGTCGCCGAGCTCGTCGACCTGTTCCGCGGCTACTACCCCGCCCCGCGGCCGCGCGCCGACCTGCTCGCCGCCGCCGGCCTCGCGGAGGTCGCCGACCGGCGCGTCCGCACCCTCTCGGGCGGGCAGCGCCAGCGCCTCTACGTCGCCCTCGGCCTGGCCGGCGACCCGGAGATCGTCTTCCTGGACGAGCCGACCACCGGCATGGACGTGGAGAGCCGGCGCCGGTTCTGGGACGTCATCGGCGCCCTCGCCGCCGAGGGCACGACCGTCCTGTTCGCCACGCATCTCCTCGAGGAGGCCGACGCCCTGGCGACCCGAATCGTCGTCGTCGACCGCGGACGCATCGTCCGCGACGGCACCCCGGCCGAGATCAAGGCGCGCGCCGGCGGCGCCACGATCCGCCTCCGCGCCGACGTCGAGCCGGAGGTGCTGGCCGCGTGGCCCGGCGTCCTCCGGGTGGGTCGGTCCGGCGCCCGCCTCGAGATCGTCGCCCGCGAACCGCAGGAGGTCCTGCGCCGCCTCTTCGCCGACGGGATCCACGTCGAGGAGATCAGCATCGAGGAGCACGCCCTCGAGACCGCCTTCCTCGACCTCACGAACCAGGAGTCCTGAGATGACCGCCACCAGCCTCGCGCTTCCCGCCCGCCGCCCCGGTCCCCGGAGCCTCGGGATCCTCGCCCGCCAGCTCCGCGCCGAGCTGCGCGTCAACGTCCGGGCTCCGGAGTTCGTCGTCCCCGTGCTGGCGCTCCCGATCCTGCTCTACTTCATCTTCGGCGCCCCCCGGGCGAACGAGCCGCTGCCGGTCGGCACGCTCGGCGCCTTCACGATGGTCGGGTTCTCGATCTATGGCGTCCTCAACGTGGTCCTCTTCGCCATCGGCGAGGCAATCGCCGACGAGCGCGGCCGGGGCTACCTCCGGCTGGTCCGGACGACGCCGCTCCCGGCGTGGGCGTACCTGGCCGGCAAGCTGGCCCTCGCGGCCGTCCTGAGCCTGGCCGTCGTCGTCCTGATCGGCGTCGCGGGGACCGTCACCGGCGCCGGCGTGGCGCCGCAGCGCTGGCTCGCCGTCACCGCCGTGCTCGTCCTCGGCGGCCTGGCCGTCGCCCCGCTCGGCTTCCTCATCGGGTTCCTCGCGCGGCCGCACGGGGCGAGCGCGGTGGCGCTGCTCATCCTCTTCCCGCTCTCGCTGGCATCGGGCGTCTTCATGCCGGTCGACCAGCTCCCCGGGATCGTCCGCGACATCTCGATGGTCACGCCCACCTACCACCTGGCGGAGCTGGCTCGACTGGCCGCCGGGTTCGACGCCGGCGGCCTCCCGGCGACCGGCACCGGATGGCAGCACGTGGCGGTGATCGCGGCCTGGTCGCTCGCCGGGTTCGCCCTCGTGGCGGTCAGCTACCGGCGCATGGTCGCCCGCCAGTTCGCCTGAGCATCCGTCTACGATGGCGCCATGACCGACCGCTCGGCCTCCGTCTCCGCCGGCTCCGCTCGCCCGGGGCCGGCGGCCGCGCGTCCCGGGGGCGTCGACGTGTGGGAGCGCTGGCTCCCCGCGTGGCACGTGTTCAACTACGCGGTGCTCGGCCTGACGTCGGCGATCGCCTTCGCGGAGGGCGCGCGCGACGGCCCCGCGCAGGCCCTGGTCGTGGCCGTCGTCGCGGTGCTGGTCGTCGCCTACTGGGCAGTCTGGATCCGCCGGCCGATCTGGGACCAGGCGCCGTGGGTCCGCTTCGCCTACGCGATCCTTCTGCTGTCCGGTTTTGCGGTCCTGCTCCTCCTCTCGCCGCCGTTCGTCTTCCTGCAGTTCTCGCTCTACGCCCAGGTCTTCTTCTGCCTGCCTCGGCGCTGGGCCATCGTCGCGGGGCTCTCGATCGGCGGGATTCTCGCCGCGGACACCTTGAACGACGCCGGCGGCGATCTCCAGGCGGCCGCCGCCGAGATGGTGCTCGAGGTCGCCTCGGCCGCGGCGTTCACGATGCTCTCGGCCTGGATCGGGGCCATCATCGAGCAGAGCGCCGAGCGCTCCACGCTCCTCGAGCAGCTCGCCGCTACGCGCGCCGAGCTGGCCGCCGCCGAGCACGAGGCCGGGACGCTGGAGGAGCGAGGGCGCCTCTCGCGGGAGATCCACGACACGCTGGCCCAGGGGTTCGCCAGCGTCGTCACTCACCTCGAGGCTGCCGACGCCGTCCTCGACGCGGACCCTGGGCGCGCGCGCGAGCACCTGCAGGCCGCCGAGGTCGTCGCCCGCGAAAGCCTCGACGAGGCGCGCGGCCTGGTGTGGGCGCTGCGCCCGCCGACGCTCGTCGACGGCGGCCTGCCCGCGGCGGTGGAGCGTGCCGCATCCGCGGCGACGAGGGCCGACGGGCCGGCCGTCGACGTCACGATCTCCGGGGACGCGCGACCGCTCCACCCGGACGTCGAGGTGACCGTGCTGCGGGCCGCCCAGGAGGGCCTCGCCAACGCGCGGCGCCACGCCGGCAGCACGCGGATCAGCCTGACCCTGACCTACTTCGACGACGAGGTCGCGCTCGACGTCGTCGACGACGGGCGTGGCTTCGACGCGGGCGCCCTCGCCGCCCCGGGGCCGGCGGGCGGCCACGGGCTGCGGGGGATGCGTGAGCGCGCCGAGCTTCTCGGGGGCCGCCTCGAGGTCGAGAGCAGCCCGGGCGAGGGGACCGCGCTCGCCCTGTCCCTGCCCGCGCTCGCCCCGCCCGATCCGCCGGTCCAGGTCCCGCAGCCCGGGCGGGCGCCGGCGACCGCCCCGCCCGACGCGCCCACGGCCGCCCCGCCGGACGCGACGGCGCTCAGCCGGCCGGAGGTTCGCGCATGACCCCGTTGCGGCTGCTCCTCGTGGACGATCACCCCGTCGTGCGGACGGGCCTGCGCGGCATGTTCGAGAGCGACCCGGGCTTCGCCGTCGTGGGTGAGGCGGCCGATGGGGCGGCCGGCGCCGAGCAGGCCGCGACGCTCCACCCGGACGTCGTGCTGATGGACCTGCAGATGCCCGGCACGGACGGTGTCGAGGGGATCCGGCGGATCCGCGCCATGCCGGGTGCACCTCCCGTCCTCGTCCTCACCACGTACGACTCCGACGTGCAGATCCTGCGCGCGATCGAGGCCGGGGCGTCCGGGTACCTCCTCAAGGACGCCCCGCGCGAGACGCTCTTCGAGGCCGTGCGGAGCACGGCGGCCGGCGGCTCGCCGCTCGCGCCGAGCGTCGCGGCCCGGCTCATCGGCCGGCTCGGCCCCGGCGCCCCGGCCCGCGGCGGCGACAGCCTCACGGTCCGCGAGCTGGAGGTCGTCCGGCTCGTCGCCCGCGGCTCGTCGAACCGGGAGATTGCCCGCGACCTGCGGATCTCGGAGGCCACGGTGAAGACCCACCTCCTCAAGATCTTCGAGAAGCTGGGCGTGGCGGATCGGACCTCGGCGGTGACCACGGCCATGGAGCGTGGCCTCATCGAGCTGCCGGGCCGCGACTGACCCGGGCGCGCCGCCCGTGGCGGGCGACGCGCGGATCGGCGGCGCCGGGCGTGCTACCCGCGGCGGGCCAGGATCCGCCAGGTCACGGCGAAGGCGCCGATCGCCCAGATCGCCAGTGGCGGCGATGCGCGATCCGTCACTGCGAACGCCGGTCGACCGGGCCGGGCGCGGCGGCCCTGCCAACCGACGGACCCGGATGGACACGTCGATACGGGTGTCGTATCGTACCGGCATGCGAACCAAGCGGACGTACAACCTCCCAGAGCACACGTTGCACACCGTGCGCGAGCTCGCCGCGGTCTACAGGGTGGCCGAGACCCAGGATGGCGTCGTGGAGCTGGCCGTCGACGAGCTGGCACGGCGGCTCAAGGAGGAGGACGAGGCTGCCCGCTGGGAGGCCGCCGCGGCCGACCCGGCCTTCCGAGCGGAAGCGGCGGAGCTGGCGGCGGCCTGGACCGTCGCCGACCGCGAGACGTGGCCCCGGGAGTGACGGCCACACAGCCCCTGCGCTGGACGGTCGTCCGCGTCGCCCTCGACCCTTCGACCGGCCATGAGCAGGGCGGGACACGCCGCGCGCTCGTGGTCAGCTATGAGCCGTTCCACCGCTCGGGCCTCGCGACCGTCTGCCCGATCTCGGCCTCGCGCGACGAGGCTCGCTATCCCGGCGAGGTCGCGATCACCGTCGGCACCGCCGGACAGACGCGTCCGGGCGTCATCCTGTGTCAGCAGATGCGCACCATCTCCCTGGCTCGGGTCGTCGGTGCGCCCGACGGGCGATTGAGTGATCCGATGCTGCGGCGGGCCGTTCGTGTCGCCCTGGCCCACCACCTCGGCCTCGATGTCCCGGCCGTCGGCGACGGGGCGCTGGTCCGCTCCTGACGCCGGGCCGGCCCGGGCGCGGTCGCCGACTCACGCGCTCGGACGAGCGCGACGGATGCCGCCCGACTCTTGGGTCAGCTGTCGAACCCGATGCCGAGGGCGTCGAGGGTCCGGAGGAGGATGCCGCGCCGGCCGTCGTTGGCGTCGGCCCGGATCAGCTCGTTGCGGACCGCCTCTACCGTGAGCGTGCGGAGCGGCTCGGGCGGGAACGGGACCGGCTTCGTCCGGACGAAGCGGAGGCGGAGCAGGTCCGAGTCCGGCCGCAGGAGCATGTCGCGCAGGATCCCGGCGGCCCACCGCGTCGTGCCCACGCCGAGGCCCGTGTACCCGAGGGCGTAGACCAGCCGGCCGCCCATCGTCCGCCCGAAGGTCGCCGTGAAGCGCGTCGTCGTGTCGATGGCCCCGCCCCAGCGGAACGGGAAGCGCAGGCCGCCGAGCTGGGGGAACGTCGCCCGGAAGTTCGCCTCGAGCCTCTCGAAGGTCGCCGGGCGCCGGTCGAAGGCGGGCCCGACGCCGTTGCCCGGGTGGTAGATCGCGTCGTAGCCGCCCCACAGGATCCGGTCGTCGGCGGTGAGCCGGAAGTAGTGGAACTGGTTGTTGACGTCGGCGAGGCCCTGCCGGCGGGCCCACCCGACCGATGCCCGCTGCCCGGGCGCGAGCGGCTCGGAGACGAGGACGTAGTCGTAGACCGGCACGAAGAGCGGCTGGAGCCGCCGCAGCCAGCCCGAGTAGGCGGACGTGGCGACGACCACGTGGCGGGCGCGGACGCGTGCGGGCGCGCCGTCCGCGGCGACCGCCCGGACCACGACGCCGCCGGCGACGCGCTCGACTCCGGTCACGCGGGTCGCCTCGTGGATCGCGGCCCCCATCTCCCCGGCCACGCGCGCGAGGCCCCAGGCCAGCTTGGCCGGGTTGAGCATCGCGCAGCCGTCCGGCCGCCACAGGCCCGCCCGCCATCGCGGGGAGTCCACCTCGGCGCGTGCCTCCTCGGCGTCCATGAAGATGGTCCGCTCGCCGAAGGAGGCCGCGAGGTCGGCAGCGGCGCGGAGCTCGTCGACCTGGCCGGGACGGTCGGCGAACACGAGCTCGCCGGTCTCCTCGAGCTCGCAGTCGATGCCGTGCGCACGGGTGAAGTCCACGATTCCGCGCAGATTCGCCATTCCCTCGCGCTGGAGCACCTCCACCTCGTCGGGGTAGTGGCGCAGGCCGTTGTCGAGGCCGTGGGTCAGCGACGCCGCGCAGAAACCGCCGTTGCGCCCGGAGGCGCCGAACCCGACGCGCTCCGTCTCGAGAACCGCGACCCGTAGCCCGGGGTCGGTCTCGAGGAGGCGGATCGCCGTCCACAGCCCGGTGAAGCCGGCCCCGATCACCGCGACGTCCGCAGTCGTGGCACCGCGGAGCGGGGCGTGCTCCGGCGGGTTGCCGGTCGTCATCCAGTAGCTGACGGGCGGGTCGGGGCTCATGGGGGGATTGTGCCCGACCCGCAGGCGGCACCCGCGGCGAGGGCCCTACACCCGGCCGCGGTTCCGCGTGGCGAGCCAGCCGGCCAGGGTCACGAGGTAGAGCAGCCCGCAGCCGGCGAACGCGAGGAGCGTCTCGAGGTCGCGGACGAAGAGGGCCGCCCAGGCGAGGGGGTAGGCGACGAAGCCGATCGCCGTGGCCCGGCTCGCCCGGTGGAGGACGGCCCAGCCGATGCCGGCCGCGCCGAGCCCGGCCGCCGCGGCCACCGGGTTCATCCCGACCGCAGCGCCGACCGCCGCGCCGACGCCCCGCCCGCCCCGCCAGCCGGGCACGACGGGCCGGATGGCTCCCGCGACGGCGCCGACCCCGCCGGCGACGGCGCCCCAGTAGCCCGCCAGCGCCCAGCCGAGCAGGGCCGGCAGGAGTGCCTTGGCGATGTCGAGGAGGAGGACGGCGAGCCCCGCCCGCGGGCCGGCGAGGTGCCAGACGTTCGTCGACCCGGGGTTCCGCTCGCCCTGGTCGCGTGGATCGACGCCGACGGCGCGCCCGACGAGGACCGCCGACGGGAAGCTGCCGGCGATCCAGCCGACGGCGAGGAGCGCCAGCGCGAGCAGCGGTGGGACCGCGGAGGGGTTGCCGCCGGGGGCCGGCACGGCCGCTCAGGCTCCGCCGAGGAGCGTCCGGAGCACCAGCCACGCCTTGCGGGCCCGGGGCACGACGGCCCGGTGCGGGCGGCGGACGCCGAGGCCGTCGCGCTCCACCTGCCGCAGGATCTCGCGGTACAGGACTGCCGCGACGCGGATCGAGCGGCGGCCGTGGCGGAGCCGCGGGATGCCGGCGACGCCCGCCGCGTAGGCGGCCTCCGCCCGCGCGATGGCGTCGGCCAGCAGCGCCCGGCGGTCGGCGGCCGCGAGGGTGGCCGGCGTGATCCCGTGGCGGGCGAGGGTCTCGGCCGGCAGGTAGATCCGGCCGTTGCCGAGGTCCTCGTCGACGTCGCGCACGATGTTCGTCCGCTGCATGGCGATCCCCAGGCTCCGCGCCGCGGCGTCGGCCTCGTCACCCTCCCCGCCGAGGATGGCCGCCATCAGGCGGCCGACGGTGCCGGCCACGCGGTAGCTGTAGAGGTCCAGGTCCTCCTCGGTGGCGATCCGCGGCCCGGCCAGGTCCTGGCGCATCCCGGCCATGAAGTCGGCGACGGCGTCGCGGGGGAGCGCGGGATGGCGGCGGGCCAGGTCGTCGAGGATGCGGGTCTCGCGGGTCGCTGGGTCCGGCGTCGCGAGCCGCGACCAGGCCTCCACGGCGGCGAGGCGCGCCTCGGCATCGGTCGCGCGAGGGCCCCCGTCCCGGGCTCCCTCGAGGTCGACGAGATCGTCGAGCGTCCGCAGCACGAGGTACAGCAGGTCGACGTCCTCGCGGACGGCCCGGGGAAGCAGGCGCGCCGCCAGCGCGAACGTGCGGGCGACGCGCTCGATCGTCGCGCGCGCCTCCGGGAGGAGGGCGGCGACGGCCGGGTCGCGGACGATGGCGGGCCGGGCAGCGTCCCGGATGCCGGTCATCGTCGCAGGGTCGTCCGGTCGGCCGGCCGGGTCAGCGGCGCCGGGCCGTCGCGTCGGCGCGGATGACGTTCGTCGTCACCTCGGCCGTCAGCAGAGTCCCCGGCAGCCCGGCGCCGGGGTGGGTGCCCCCGCCGACGTAGTAGAGGTTGCGGATCACGCGGTCGCGGTTGGGCTGGCGGAAGTAGGCCGACTGCTGGAGGGTCGGCTCGACGGCGAAGGCGTTGCCGTCGGTCGCCCCGAGGTCGTCGCGGAACGTCAGGGGCGTCCAGCTGTGCTCGGTCACGATCGAGGAGCGCAGGCCGGGCAGGCCGGCCGGCCCCTCGAGCCAGTCGAGCAGCCGCTCGCGCAGCTCCGGCCCGACGCGCGTCCAGTCGTCGCCGGAGCGGAGGTTCGGGACCGGCAGGAGGACGGCGATCGAGTCGCCACCCTCGGGCGCCATCGCCGGCTCCGTCCGGGTGGGCGCGTGGATGTAGACGGAGAAGCTCGTCGGCATCCGCCGCTCCCGGGTCACCTCGCGGATGAAGCCCCGGTAGTCGTCCCCGACGACGAGCGAGTGGTGCAGCAGCCGGTCGAAGCGCCGGTCCAGGCCCAGGTAGAGGAGGTACGCGCTCATCGTCGTGCGGAGTGGGCGGAGGCGCCATGGCAGGCGGTCCGGCGCATCCGGGAGGAGGCGGTCGCGGGCGGTGACGTCGGCGTTGTCGACGACGATGTCGGCGGGGATCTCGAGGCCCGAGTCGGTCACGACGGCGGTCGCCCGGCCGTCGCGATGCAGCACCCGCGCCGCGCCGTCACCGGTCACGATCCGGCCGCCGCCGCGGGTCACCACGCGGGCGAGCGCCTCGACGACGGCGTAGACGCCGCCCTCGGCGTACCAGCTGCCGCCGGCGACCTGGAGGTAGGCGATCGCCGCGTAGATGGCCGGCACGCGGTCGGGGTCGCCGCCGATGAACAGCGAGTGGAAGTCGTAGACCTGGCGGATCTTCGGGTCCTTGAAGTACTTCGCGACGTAGCTGCCCAGGAACCGGATGGAGTCGAGGCCCGCCATCTTCGGCACGAGGCCGGCGAAGTCCCATGCCCGCAGGAACGGCAGCCGGCCCGCGACGAGGATCCCCTCCTCGTGGATCCGCTTCGTGTCGGCGAGGAAGCGGTCGAGGTTGGCGGCGTCGAAGACGTTGAAGGCCCCCATCTGGCTGCGCAGCGAGTCCACGTTCGTCGTGAAGTCGAAGTGGCGAGTGTCGTCGGTCCAGTAGATGCGGTACATCGGGTCCAGCTCGTGGAGCCGGACCTCTGCCTCGAGCGTGCTGCCGCCGAGGCGGAACAGCTCGTCGAACAGCTCGGGCATCGTGATGAGCGACGGACCCGTGTCCCAGGTGAAGCCGGCGTCGCGGATCTGCGAGGCCCGCCCGCCGACGGCCGGGCGCCGCTCGAGGACCGTCACGTCGTAACCGTCGGCGAGCAGGCGGATCGCCGCGGCCAGGCCGCCGAAGCCGGCCCCGACGACAACGGCGCGGGGCCGGGCGGGCCGTGCCGGAGCACGGTCGTGGGCCGCCGGCTCGGCCGGCAGCGTGGCCGGGGCGGAGGCGGCAGGGGCGGAGGCCGCCGCGGGAACGGCCGAGGGTCGGGGCTCGGTGGCGGGGGCGGTCACGGGTTCGGTTCCTCGTACGGTCTGCCATGCCAGGTGGCGGGCGTGCCGCGAACGGCGTCCAGCAGGCTCATCAGCATCGCGCCAAGCGTCGCGATGACGGTGACGGGGTGGAGCAGGACGCTCGCGAGCGGCTGTTGTTCGCGCCACGCCAGCAGCAGGCGGAACGCGGCGAGGAGCCCAAGGGCGACGAGCCCACCGGTCGTCACCACTGTATCGCGCGAGACGGCCCCGAGGATGGGGAGGAGCAGCGGCAGGAGCCAGGCGATCACCGTCCCGGCGATCCCGGCGAGTGCCACCGCGAAGTTGCCGCCGCCGTAGGCGACGAAGACGCGGCGCCAGGCCCGGAGGGCGCCCGTGCCGTCGGGGTAGTGGCGCGTCACGGCGAGGTCAGCCGCGTGGACGAGGTGGACGCGCTCCCCGGCGCGGACGAACGTCCTCGCCAGCTCGAGGTCCTCCCGCTCCGTGCCCGGGACACGGGCGTGGCCGCCCGCCCGCGCGTAGGCGGCCCGGTCGACGAGCAGCATCGGCCCGTAGGCGAACGCCAGGGCGCGCGGCCGCCCGCCCGTGCGACGCAGGAGCCCGAGCGGGAGGAAGCCGAACAGCGTGACCGGGAAGAGCGGGACCAGCGCGCGCTCGGGCCAGGACGGCATGCCGTAGGCCGTCACGCCGCTGACGAGCCCGGCCCCGGAGCGCACCAGCTCCGACGCGAGGGCCCGCACGGCGTCGGGCCGCGGCAGCGTGTCGGCGTCGAGGAACAGGACGTGCGGGGTGGTGGTCGCGGCGAAGGCCCGGTCGCAGGCCCAGCTCTTGCCGGCCCAGCCGGCCGGCTTCGGCGGCACGGCCAGGACCCGGTCGCGTCCGGTGGCCGCCGCCTCCGGGCGCAGGCGGGCCAGGGCGTCCCGCGCCACCTCCGGGCTCCCGTCGGACGAAGCGTCGTCGGCGACCACGATCGCGAGGTCGGGGTGATCCTGGGCCGCGAGCGCCGCGATGAGCGCGGGAAGGCGGTCGGCCTCGTCGCGGGCGGGGACGACGACCGTCAGCGGCGGCAGCCGGTCGCCGCGCCCTCCGCCCGCCTCCTCGATGCCGGCCGGCGGGGCGCGCCGGACCACGAGCACCGTGAGGACGAGGTTGGCGAGGACGAGCCCGACGGTGCCGACCACGGCGCCCGTCCAGATCGCACCGACGGGCTCGGTCGAGAGGCCCCACGCGCGGAGGAGCAGGAGCGTGATGACGAACCCGGCGATCGGGTTGAGGCCCAGGAAGCTCCGCCATGCCCGCCGCGCCTGGGCCTCGGTCGGCGAGCAGAGGACCGCGACCGGGAGGAGCAGGAAGAGCGCCAGCACGGCGGCCGCGACGGGACCGTACGGGAGGCCGAGCGACAGGGCCGCGGTCACGGCCACGAGGTACCCGGCGAGGGCGACGAGGGCGGTGGGGCGGGCCCCGATCGCGGTGGCGATCGAGCCGATCCCGGCGGCGCGGTCGTAGGCGATGTCCTGGATCGCGCCGATCGCGTGGCTGGCGACGCCCCAGGCGAAGAAGCCGCCGAGGACGACCCACGGCAGGTCCTCCGGCGGGAGGCCGGCCACCAGGAACCCGGCGACCGCGGGCAGGACGAAGTGCGAGGCGCTCGTCAGGGAATCCAGGAACGGGCGCTCCTTGGTCCGCAGCGGCGGCGCCGAGTAGACCCACGCGGCGACGGCCGCCGCGACCACGGCCGCGGCGCCGGCCGGCGGCGCAGCGATGGCGATCGCGGCCAGGAACGGGAGGTTCGTGACCGCGATCGCCGACCAGACGAGGCGCCGTCGGTCCGGCGGCACGAGCGCGCCCTCGACGGACTGCTTGCGTGGGTTCGCCAGGTCGCTCGCGTAGTCGTAGACGTCGTTCACGCCGTACATCAGGAGGTTGAATGGCACCAGGAAGTAGAGGAAGCCGAGGGCCATGAGGGGGGTGACCCCGCGCTCCACGTCGTAGGCGGCTGCCAGGAAGGGGAGCGCCGTGTTGACCCAGGAGATCGGGCGGCTCGCCGCGAGGACGGTGCGCAGGGCGCTCACCGGCCGCCGCCCGGCGCCCGGCCGCGGAAGGGCGCTCACCGGCCGCGGCCCGGCGCGCGGCGGCCGCGCCCGCGCCCCCCGCGGCGGGCGATCTCGTACGCGGCGATGGCGGTGAGGCAGAGCGCCAGGCCGTACAGGTAGTCCTCGACCGGGGTCGTCCCGAGCCGGATCCCCGACAGGTACGCCTCGTCGTAGACCACGATGGGGATCCCGGTCAGGACGGCGTCGAAGATGACGGTGAAGACGAGGAACGCGGCGACGGCGATCCAGGTGCTCCGGCGACGCAGGATCCCGGCCACGCCGGCGAGCGCGAACGCGCCAACCAGCCAGGCACCGCCGGCGAGCGTGTACTCGGGGATCACGGCGGGTCCTCGCCGATCCAGCGGCCGGCAAGCCGGTAGAGGGCGATGGCCCAGATCGTGATGAACGCGAGCAGGAGCGGCTCCTCGGGCGGGATGCCGGGCGGCCAGTACGCGATCACCCAGTCGGTGTCCGTGGCGAACCAGCCCCGGGTGGCGCCGAGCAGGTCGAAGGCGAGGAAGGCGGTCTCGACGACGACGATTGCCGCCAGCGTGGCCCGGCTCCAGAGGTCCAGCCGGAAGCGGTGATCGAGCAGGGCGACGCCGGCGAACGCGCCCGCGATCGCGGCGAGGTACAGGCCGGGCATCCACCCGAGTGTACGCGGACGCCCCGCTCGGGGGTCCGCACGTCGCCCTCGGCACCGCCTGCGGTGCCGCCGTGGCGGCGAGGCTCCGGGGCCCGCCGGAGCACCCGGCTCCTGCCCGGTTTCGGCCGGGTTCCGGCGGCGACGGCACCGACGCCCGGAGGCGATCGCCAAGATCGCACACCGATGACCCGACCGCCTCGTAATTCGCACGTCGAAGCCCGTTTCCGCGCGAAGATCGTTGACAGCCGGCGTGAGACCGTGGCACCATCCGGGCACTACCCGTTCCGCCCAGCGGAACATCCCCACGAGGCCGCCCGACCGGGGGCTCGTCCCCGCCGCCCGTCGCGGCCGGCCCCGGGAGAGCGGCGGACGGTCGACCCACGGAGGAACCATGGCGCCAGAGCCCGCCACGCCCAGCCTGAAGCGCGACACCCAGGTGGCCATGTACCACCGGGCCATCCGGACGCTGCCCGGGGGCGTGAACTCGAACTTCCGCGCCTGGGGCGAAGACACGATCTACATCGATCGCGGCAAGGGCGGCCGGATCTGGGACCTCGACGGCAACGAGTACGTCGACCTGCGGATGGGCTACGGCCCGGTCATCCTGGGGCACGGCGACGACCGGGTCGACGACCACGTCAACGAGCGGATGCGCCGCGGCGTCAGCTTCTCCCTGACCTCGGAGGACGAGGTCCGGGCGGTGGAGCTCCTGTGCGAGCTCACCGGCTGGGTCGAGCAGGCCCGGATGACGGTCTCCGGCACCGAGGCCACGATGCACGCGATGCGCGTCGCCCGTGCCTACACGGGCCGCGACAAGATCGTGAAGTTCGAGGGCCAGTACCACGGCGTCCACGACTACGCCCTGATCAGCGTCCTCCCGAGCAATGTCGCGGACCTGGGTGACGCCGAGAACCCGGTTGGGCTGGCCTGGGGCCGCGGGATCCCCGGGCCGGTGGCCGACACCATCATCCCGGCCCGCTACAACAACATCGAGCGGCTCCGCCAGATCTTCGAGCGGCAGGGCCACGAGATCGCCGCCATCATCGTGGAGCCCGTCCTCGGCAATGCCCAGGGGATCATGCCCAAGCCGGGCTTCCACCAGGCGATGCGGGCGCTGACCGAGGAGTTCGGGATCCTCCTGATCTTCGACGAGGTGAAGACCGGCTTCCGCTTCGGGCGCGGCGGGGCCGCGGAGTTCTTCGGCATCCGGCCCGACCTCGGTACGTACGCGAAGGCGATGGGCAACGGCTACCCGGCGGCAGCGTTCGGCGGCCGGCGCGAGATCATGGAGATGCTGCCGTCCAAGGTGAGCCACGGCGGGACGTACGCGGGCAACCGGATCGCCGCGGCCGCCGCCGTGAAGACGCTCGAGATCCTGCGGGACACGCCCGCCCTCGAGACGATCAAGGCCACCGGCGAGCGGATCCAGGCCGGCATCCGCCAGGTGATCGACGCGAAGGGCCTCGCCTACCAGATCACCGGACATCCCTCGATGTTCGGGATCATGTTCACCGAGCGGGTGCCCAGCGAGTACCGCGACTGGGCCAACACCGACCACGAGCTGTACGACGCGATCGCCGTCGGCATGCACGCCCGCGGAGCGATGCCCGAGCCCGACAGCCGAGAACCGTGGTTCGTCTGCGAGGCACATGCCCAGGGCGACATCGTCGACCGCGTGGTCTCGATCTTCGCCGACTCCTTCCACGCGGCGCTCGAGGCGCGGGCGCAGGGCCGGGAGCTGCCGCACGAGACCGAGGCTGCGTACCCTGCCGCCACCGGCCAGGGGGCCGGCTGATGGCCCTCGAGATCACGCCCCCACCTCCCCGCCTGGTGCCGCCGGCCTCGCTCGGCGGACGGCCTGCCGCGGTTGCCCCGGTGCCCGGGACGGCCCCTGTCCGCCCTGCGCCGACCGGCCCGGCGGCACCACAGCCCACGACCGGGCCGTTCTCCGCCGACGCCGACCGCGACCTCCTGGACGGCAACGCCGTGCGCTCGGTGGATCGTGCCGCGGCGCTGCTGCTCGCGCTCGGCGACTGCGCTGCCGACGCCGGGGTCACCGAGCTTGCTCGGCGTCTCGGGCTCCACAAGAGCACCGCCTCCCGGCTCCTCGCGACGCTGCAGCGGCGGGGCCTCGTGGAGCAGGACGAGGAGACCGGGAAGTACCGCCTTGGGCTCGTGGTCATCCGCCTGGCCGAGCGCGCCGAGCGCACCCTCGACCTGAAGGGCATCGCGCTGCCCGAGCTGGAGCGCCTCGCGCGCACGACCCGCGAGACCGTCTCGCTCGGCATCCTCGACGGGGACACGTACCTCACGGTTGCGCAGGTCGACGGCCCGAACATGGTGGCCTACGCGGACTGGACCGGGCGGACGACGCCGCTCCACTGCGTCGCCTCCGGGAAGGTCCTCCTGGCGGCGATGGCCGAGCGTGACGTGATGCGGATCGCCCGACCCGGGCTGGCCGCGTCCACGGGGCGGACCATCACGACGCTTGGGGAGCTGATGGAGGAGCTTGCCAGGGTGCGGCGCCGCGGCTACGCGGTGGCGTTCTCCGAGTGGATCGACGGCACGAACGGGATCGCGGTCCCGGTGGCGGACGCCCGGGGCCGGGTGATCGCCTCCCTCGGCGTGTGGGGACCGGCCCACCGGGTCACGCCGGCCCGGGTGCCCGAGATCGTCACGACCGCGCGAGCCGCGGCCCTCGAGATGACGACGCGGCTGGGCGGCTCGCCGGCCTGACGCGGCCCCGGGCTCCGGCGCCCGACACGGACCCCGGGCTCCGGCGCCCGCCGCGGCCGGTGCGGCGCTAGGCTACGCCCGTGCAGGACGTCCTCGACACCCTCGTCGACCTCGCGCTGACCATCGGTGGCCGCCTGGTGGCGGTCGGGGCGCTTGTCGTCGCCCTCGTCGCCGTCTACGTCGTGGCGATCGCGTTGATCCGCCGCCTGGCCGAGCATGCCGCGAGGTCCCCGCTGCCCGGCGGAGGCGACCTTGCCCCCGAGGACCGGGCGGTCAAGGAGGCGACCCGGCGGCGACGCCTCGACACGCTCGTCCTCTTCACGTCCCGGCTGGGCCGCGCGATCCTCGCGATCTTCGGCGGCATCGCGGCCCTCGGGATCCTCGCGCCGGGGGTGATCACCGCCCTCGGCGCGCTGGGCGTGGCCCTCGGCGCGGCCCTCGGCGCCGCGCTCGGCTTCGGCGCCCAGCAGCTCGTCCGCGACTACCTGAACGGGATCCTGATCCTCGGCGAGAACCCGTTCAGCGTCGGCGACGTCGTCGCCCTGGCCGGGATCCGGGGGACCGTGGAGGAGGTGGGGCTGCGGCGGACGGTGGTGCGGGACTCGGACGGCGTCGTCCACTCGGTGCCGAACGGCCAGATCCTGGTGGCCTCGAACTTCACGCGCACCTTCGCCCGCGTCAACGAGCGGTTCGCGGTCGCGCCCGGGACCGACCTGGACCGGGCATCGGCCGTCCTCGGGGCCGTGTGCGCCGAGCTCGCGACCGCCGACGGGTGGGCGACGCGGTTCACCGAGCCACCGCGCGTCGTGCGGGTCGAGGCCGCGCCTGCCGGGGAGCCCGGCATCCCGATCCTCGTCTCGGCGACCGTGCGCCCCGGCGAGCAGTGGGAGGTGGCCGGGGAGCTCCGCCGCCGGGCGCTGGACGCCCTCCGGGCCGCGGGCATCGACCTCGCCGCCGGGCGCACGCTCCTCGTGGCGCGCGGTCCTCGCCCCGATGCCGACGCGGCGGTCGAGGCCGAGGGCGACGCCGAGTACACCTGACCCGGGCACGACGGGCCGCGCGGAGGAGCGACCGCGCCGTGCCGGGGAGCGACCGCGCCGTGCCGGGAGGCTGCGTATGATGCGGCCAACCCGCGGAGCAACGGAGGTGCCCGGCGTGCAGCCCGATCCGACCTCGCCCAGGCCCGAGATCGAGGGCCTGCTTCTCGAGCAGCGGACGTTCGTGCCCGATCCCGCCTTCGTCGCCGGGGCGAACGCGACCGCCGAGCTGTACCGGGAGGCCGAGGGCGACCCGGAGGCGTTCTGGGCAGCCCAGGCCCGGGAGCGCCTCAGCTGGTTCACGCCGTTCGAGACGACGCTCGAGTGGGACCTCCCGTTCGCGAAGTGGTTCACCGGCGGCGAGCTCAACGTCGCCTACAACTGCGTCGATCGCCACGTGGAGCACGGGCTGGGCGACAAGGTCGCCTACCACTGGATCGGCGAGCCGGGCGACACGCAGACGATCACCTTCCACGACCTCCAGGGCCGCGTCAACCGGGCCGCGAACGCCCTCACGGAGCTCGGCGTGCGCCTCGGCGACCGGGTCGCCATCTACCTGCCGATGATCCCGGAGCTTCCGGTGGCGATGCTTGCCTGCGCGAAGATCGGCGCCCCGTTCACGGTGGTCTTCGGCGGCTTCTCCTCCGAGGCGCTCGCCGACCGCATCAACGACGCCGGGGCGAAGGTCCTCGTCACCGCCGACGGCGGCTGGCGACGGGGCAGGCACGTCGGCCTGAAGCATCACGCCGACGAGGCGATGGCCTCCACGCCCACGATCCAAGCGTGCATCGTGGTCGAGCGGCTGGGCGGCGGGGTCCACATGGTGGAAGGTCGTGACCACTGGTGGCACGAGCTCGTCGACCGCCAGTCCGACCGCTGCGAGCCCGTCCCCGTCCCGTCGGAGCACATGCTCTTCCTCCTCTACACCTCGGGGACCACCGCCAAGCCCAAGGGCATCGTGCACACGACCGCGGGCTACCTCCTGGGTGCCAGCTTCACGCACCACGCCGTCTTCGACGTCAAGCCGGACGACGTCTTCTGGTGTGCCGCCGACATCGGCTGGGTGACCGGCCACACGTACATCGTCTTCGGGCCGCTGGCCAACGGGACGACCGGCATCGTCTACGAGGGCGCGCCGGACACGCCGGCCTGGGACCGCTGGTGGCAGATCGTCGAGGACTATGGCGTCACGATCCTGTACACGGCACCGACCGCCATCCGGGCCTTCATGAAGCAGGGCGAGGAGTTCCCGCGGCTCCACGACCTGTCGTCGCTGCGCCTGCTGGGCTCGGTGGGCGAGCCGATCAATCCCGAGGCGTGGCTCTGGTACCACACCCACGTCGGGGGCGGGAAGGCGCCCATCGTCGACACCTGGTGGCAGACCGAGACGGGCAGCATCCTGATCAGCCCGCTCCCCGGCGTGACGACAACGAAGCCGGGCTCGGCCACGTTCCCGATGCCGGGCATCGGGGCCGAGATCGTGGACGGCGCCGGGAACCCCGTCCCCAGGGGAGGTGGGGGCTACCTCGTCCTGACCCGGCCGTGGCCCTCGATGCTGCGCGGCATCTACGGCGACCCGGAGCGCTACCGCGAGACGTACTGGAGCCGCTTCCCCGGCATGTACTTCGCCGGCGACGGCGCCAAGCGGGACGCGGACGGCTACTACTGGCTCCTCGGCCGCGTCGACGACGTCATGAACGTCGCGGGCCACCGCCTGTCGACGATCGAGGTGGAGTCGGCGCTCGTGGATCACCCGTCCGTCGCCGAGGCGGCGGTGGTCGGCAAGAGCGACGAGGTCACGGGCCAGGCCATCTTCGCCTTCGTCATCCTGCGGGCCGGGCAGCAGCCGTCGGACGCCCTCGGTGTCCAGCTTCGCGAGCACGTGGCGTACGTGATCGGCCCCATCGCGCGGCCCCGTTACCTGCTCTTCACGCCCGATCTCCCGAAGACGCGCTCGGGGAAGATCATGCGGCGCCTCCTGCGCGACATCGCCGAAGGCCGGGGCCTCGGCGACACGACCACGCTCGCGGACGCGACCGTCGTCGACATGATCCGCGAGAACAGCGGCAAGGCGGAGGACTGAACGGGTGCCCTTCGGGTTTCTCAAGCGCAACACCAAGCAGCCGGCTCCCGCCGACCCGTCGTCCTCGTCGCGACGCCCCGAAGCGGGGGCGCGCGGCCTCCCCTTCGACGGCCTCACCGAGGAGTGGCGCCTCGTCGGGCGCATGGAGATCGAGGGCCGCCTGTCCGACGTGCTCAACCGCCGGGAGGCGATCCCGATCTCGGACGTCCGCTGGGCGCCCGCCGACGGGTCGGAGGAGCTGACCCCCGCCCCAGGTCTCGAGCGGATCGACCCGTTCGACCTCATCGCTGTCTTCGCCGGGGTCGGCTCCCTGCCGTCGCTGACCGAGGCGGAGCGCTCAGCCCACAAGCTCCACAAGGTGCCCTACGACGTGTCCCTCTCGGTGCCGCCGTTCCGCGTCGTCGGCACGGTCTACCTCTTCCCCGGCTCGGAGCCGGAACGGCTCCTCGACCGGAGCACGGAGCTGTTCGTGCCGGTCACGGAGGCCGTGGTGCTCCTCGGCGAGCGCGCGCTCGGTGATCCGGACGTCGACGTCGTGCTCGTCAACCGGTCCTACCTGCGGGGTGTCGACCAGGTCGACCGGCGCACGGTGGAGGCCACCCGCGCGCTCCTGGGGCGACCGTCTGCTGGGTGACCCGGCGCCGGCGGCGAGGTCGCCGGGGGATCGGCCGGGCCCCGGGGACCGCGGGTGTCAGGCCCGGACGGAGTCCTTGCGACGCCCGAACAGGGCTGCCAGGCTCAGCCGCGACGGGGCCTCGGCCTTCGCGCGGGGTGCGCCCACGACGCGCTCGGCGAGGATCTGGAAGTCCTCGGTGACCTTTTCGCGGGGGAACAGGTCGATGAGCGTGCGGCCCTCGTTGGTAGCCTTGACGAGGAGCAGGCCGGCCGATCGCACGAGGGCGAGCGAGGTCATCCCGATGGTGCGCTCCATGTCGCCGACCGAGACACCGCTGTTGGCGCGGTTGATCACCATGGCCAGCTTGTCGGCAAAGCCGAGCTCGCTTGCCACGTCGCGGAGCTGGACGGCCGCCCGCAGGGCGGGCACGTCGGGGGTGACCGGCACGAGGATCCGGTCGGCCTTCGCGAAGATGGCCCGGTTGAGGCCGTCGTAGTCGGGGTGCAGGTCCACCACGACCACGTCGTGGTGCCGGCGGCCGGTGTCGATCGCAGCGGCCACGTGCTCCGGGTCGAGCAGCGACGTCTTGAGCGGGCCCGAGGCGAGGACCAGGACGTGCATGCCGGACGGGTGGGCCGCCAGGAGGTCGTCGAGGGTGGCGGGCGGCTCGACCCCGGCCTCGTGGGCATCGATGACCTCGTCGACGAGGGTCCGGACGTGCTCCAGCCCCAGCGAGCTGGCGATGTGGCCGGTCACCGTGTCGGCGTCGACCAGGAGGACCCGGCGCCCCATCGCGGTGAGGGCCGCCGCAAGGTTCACGGCGACCGTCGTCTTGCCGACGCCGCCCTTCGGGTTGAAGATCGCGATGAAGGTCCCGTGGCGCGACCAGTCGTCGAGCGTCAGGGGGCCCGTCTGGATCACCGCTCCGCTGCCGTCGTCGACGGCCAGGCGGCGGATCATCATCGCCTCGACGCGCCAGCGGATCGACTCCGCCGCGTAGGGTCGGGTGAAGTACTCGTCCCTGGCGCCCCCGTGCGAGCCGCCGAGGCGCTCGAGCGCGCGCGCGGAGAGGACCATCAGCGCGGGGATGTCGCGTCCGGCCTCGTGCAGCAGGCCGTAGTACTCCAGGGAGGTGTCGAGGTCGAACTCCCCGTCGAGGATCGCGACCGCGATGTCGCGACCCGCGATGAGGTGTGCCTCGAGCTCCTCCGGCCGATGCACCACGATCGGATCGAGGTCGGCCTCGCGAAGCGCGTCGGCAACGGGGCCGCGTTCGTCGCGGGGCAGGGCGATCGCGATCGAGGGGCGGGCCATCGCAGTGTCCTTCCTGGGTGGCTCGAACGTCAGTCCTGGGGGTCCTGGGCGCTGACGTGGACGATGCCGTCGGCGGCACCCACGACGCGTGCCCCGAAGCCGGGGAGCGTCGGGATGAGGTCCCGCAGCGAGCTCTCCTCCTCGTGCTGCACGGCGAAGAGGAACTCGCCGTCCGGGCCCGAGGAGACGCCGACGTGGGCGACGCCGGCGAGGCGCCCGAGGTGGCGCTTGAAGCTGGCGATGCTGGCGACGCTGACGAGGCCGGTGACGATGACCTGGGTCGTGACGGTGCCCGCGGTCGGCGCCGGCATCTCGCTCGGGACGAGGCCGGCGAGGCGTGCCTCGAGGGCGTCGCCGCCGATCTCGGGCACGTCGTCGGCCTCGGCCGCCGCAGCCTCGGCCGCGGCCTCCTCGGCGGCGGCGAAGTCGGGGGTCAGGCCGAGCATGGCGAGACGCGGGTCAACCTCCGGCTCGGGCGCGTCGGTCGTGTCGGTCGTGTCGGGCGTGTCGGTCGCGTTGGGCTCGGCCTGCGGCGCGGTCTCCGGGTCGAGCACCGCCTCGGCCGGCTCCACCACGACTTCGGCGACGTCCTCGGTGGCCTCGGTCGCCCCGGCCGGCTCCTGCGCGGCCTCGACGGTCTCGACGGTCTCGACGGCGGCCGCGGTCGCCTCGAGCGAGGCGGCAGCCTCGGCGGCTGCCTGGATCGCGGCCATCGCCGCTTCGCGGTCGACCGGGGCATCGGCGACCGGCTCGGCGTCGGCCCGGCCGTCGATCTCGGTCGGGACGAGGCCTCCGCCTCCGCCTCCATCTCGACGGGCGGCGCGACGGCAGCCTCGACCTCGACGACCGATGCGACCTCGGCCGGCATCGCGGCTTCGGCCGCGGGCTCGGGCTGGGGAACGCCGACGCCCGGCTCCTGCAGGAGGGCCCCGATCGCATCCGCGTCGAGGTTCTCGAACGACGGCGGCTCCGGCAGGTTCGCCGCGCGAGCGGCGAAGACCGCGGGATCCTCCTCGCGCAGGAGGTCGTCGAAGAACGTGCCCATCTCGCTCTCGAACGTGGCGATGCGACCGCGCACCTTCTCGATCTCGTGCTCGATGATCGCGGCGTGCCGCTCGAGCTGACCCTCGAGCTGCTCGCGCCGGGAGGTGATCCGCCGCTCGGTCTCCTCGCGGATCCGGGCGATCTCGGCCTTCGACCAGTCCTTGATCGCGGCGGCGTCGTCGTCCGCGTGGCGTCGCAGCTCCGTGGCACCGGTCGCCGAGCGGGCGTGGATCTGCTCGATGACGGTCGTGCCCTCGGCCCGGTACTGCTCGAGGGTCGCGATGCGCGCCTGCTCGGCTGCCGCCTGCATGGCCCGCGTGAGATCGGCCAGGAACTTGGTGGGCCGGCGCACGGGTGGCGTGGCGGTCGCCGGTGCCGAGGCCGCCGCCGGGACCGGTTCGGGGGCGAGGGTGTCGTCGACGAAGGCCCCGGCCTCGGGCGTCGGGGGTGGGGCCGCCACGGGATGCTGCGCCGTGTCGGGCGCCAGAGTCGTCACGAGTGCCTCCTCCTGCCCCCGGACGCCGTCCCCGGCCGCGCCCTGGTCGCTGGTGTCGCCCGGTTCGGGCGTGGGTGCCATTGCGGGATCCGTGTCGGGCGCCGGCGCGGCCGCATCGAGCTCGTCGGCAGGGTCGGCCGACGCCTCACGGGAGCCCGCCCGGTCCGTGCTCCACGGAAGGCGGAATCCGGTTCGGGAATCGGTGGTTGCCATGCTGCTCAGTCCCCTGCTGCGCGGTGGTGCCGGCGCCGATGACGCCTGCGGTGGATGCTAGGAGCACGGAGCGGTGCGGTGGAGTTGACTGGTGGTACCAGCGGGCACCGCCGGTGGTACCGGAGGGGTCCCATCGGTGACCTGCCGCACCGGGTCGGTGCCGCTCGTCACCGGTGCCGCCGGGGGCCGCACCGCGGGCGGGTGACGGGCGTCGCGTCTACCATGTGCCGACCATGACGGAGCCCCGGCCGACCCGCCACGATCCTGCCCCGCTCCCGCTCCCGCTCGACCGCCTCGGGCGGCCCGTGCGGGACCTGCGGATCTCGGTCACGGACCGGTGCAACTTCCGGTGCACGTACTGCATGCCGGCCGACGTCTTCGGGCGGGATCACCCGTTCCTGCCGCGCCCGCAGATCCTGACCTTCGAGGAGATCGACCGCCTCGCGCGCCTGTTCGTCGGCCTGGGGGTCGAGAAGCTCAGGATCACCGGCGGCGAGCCCACCGTGCGCCGCGACCTGCCCGACCTCGTCCGCCTCCTGGCCGACATCGACGGGGTCCGGGACCTGACCCTCACGACCAACGGATCGGCGCTGCGGAAGCTGGCCGGCCCCCTCGCCGGCGCGGGCCTGCGCCGGATCACGGTCAGCCTCGACTCGCTCGACGACGAGGTCTTCCGGCGCATGAACGGCATCGACTTCCCGGTCGCCCGGGTCCTCGACGGCATCGCGGCCGCGCGCGAGGCGGGCCTGTGGCCGATCAAGGTGAACATGGTCGTCCGGCGCGGCGTGAACGAGGGCTCGATCCTCCCGGTTGCCCGCTGGGCCCGTGACGAGGGGCTGATCCTGCGCTTCATCGAGTTCATGGACGTCGGCCACACCAACGGCTGGCGGATGGCCGAGGTCGTCCCGCAGGCCGAGATCCTGGCGCGGCTCGACGCGTCCATGCCGCTCGACGCGCTGCCGCCCAACTACGCGGGCGAGGTCGCCTCCCGCTTCCGGTACCGCGATGGATCGGGCGAGGTCGGCGTCATCGCGTCGGTGACCCAGCCCTTCTGCGGCGCCTGCACGCGCGCACGGCTGTCCGCCGAGGGCGAGCTCTTCACCTGCCTGTTTGCCGGGAGCGGGACCGACCTGAAGACGCCGCTCCGCGCGGGCGCCACCGACGAGGCGCTCAGCCAGCGGATCCGGGAGGCCTGGACGATCCGGGCGGACCGCTACTCCGAGCTGAGGACCGCAGGCACCGCCGACCTCCCGCGGGTCGAGATGTTCGCGATCGGCGGCTGAGGCGGGTCGGTGGTGCTGCATGCCCCGGCGCCGGTCGCGACGCTGGCGCGCCGGCTGGTCGCGTTCTTCCTCGACGGTCTCATCCTCGCCCCGGTCTACGTCCTCTACGCGGTCGTCCTGGACGCTACCTTCGGCGCGCTCGTCGAGCCCGATCCGGGCGGCACGGGCCTGGTCGTCGTGGCGGTCGACCCTCTCCGGATGGCCCTGGAGCTCAGCCTGACGCTTCTCACCGACGCTGCCTACTACGCCGGATCCTGGGCTCGCTTTGGCATGACGCCCGGCCAGCGGGTCTTCGGTGTCGCGGTCCGCGCCGTGGCACCGGGCGGGCCGCCGGGTCCGCCCGGGCTGCCGTCGCTGCCGGCCGCACCTCCCGCGCCGCCGTCGGACCCCGGACGAGTGCCTGCCCAGGTTGCCACGACGCGGTGGGCGATCCTCCAGCTCGTGCCACTCTGCGCCGGGACGCTCGCCGGCGCCGGCGCCCTCCCGATCGGGGTCGTGGCGGGGGTCAACACCGGCTGGTACGCCTACCTGTTCCTCACCGCCGCGGTCGACCCGCTCCGGCGGGGCTTCCACGATCGCCGCGCCGGCACGGTGGTCGTGCGGCGGGCGTTGCGCCGCCAGCGTTGACGCCCGCCCGTCTCGCGCGGGCTTGTCCACACCTTCTCCACAGCGGGGGAAAACCCGTGGACGCATCGTGCGGCGCCGGCGCCAGGTTGGTGGATAACCTGGTTGTGGCGAGGCGGCCGCCCGGCGATGATTGGTCTTGCCCGGAGGGGCCGCGAGAGTCGAGACCACCGCGATGACATCAACGAGGTCCGGCGAGACGCCTGGGAGCAATCCCGGGGGCTCTCCCTCCGAGAGGCGCCGCGATCACATCAAGGAGCCGCTCGGGATCTCGGTTCCTCCGGGCGTACTCATGCCCGTACGGACGGGTCGGCCTCGTGCCGCCCGCACGCGCGGCGACCGCCCCGGTGGGGACGCGACCGGCATCCCGGTGTCGGTACTCCCCGTCGGGGCGGTTCCGTGCCCGGGGTGGTCTCGTTCGTGGAACGGCCGCAGCCGCGGGTGCCCCGCACGTGCTCGCAGGTCCAGCGTCCTGCCTGCAGCGCCGACGCCCGCGCCCTGGCGTCAGGACGGCGGGTCCACGTCCTCCCGGTCGCTCAGCGGATCGGCCGCCGGCGTGCTGCAGACGTAGTAGCGGAGCGTCGTGCGGCCCGTGTTCGTGATGGCGTGGGGCAGGCCCATCTCCACCCGCACGCCCTTGAGCGGCTCGAGCGTCTCCTCGAGCGCCCCGATGCGCACCGTGCCGCGTCCCTCGAAGACGACGATCACGTGCTCGGAGCGCTGGTGACGGTGCCACCCCGTGCCGCCGCCCGGGTCGATCTCCACCTCGCCGAGTGAGAAGGCATCGGTCCCGAAGTCGCCGGGCTCGACGAGCACCCGCATGCGGGTGCCGGGGCTCTCGACGACGCGGGCACCCTCGCGGCGCCGCACCGGCTCCCCCTCCGCGTGCCACGTCCGAAGGACGTCCCCCGGGCGCTCGGGGGGCACCGCGACGGCGGCGAGGAGTGCCAGCGCATCGATCGAGGATTCGTTCCGGACGAGGTGGTACTCGGCGGGTGCCTCGTACAGGACGTCGCCCGCCCGGACCGTGATCCGCCGCCCCAGGTCCGGCCCGTGCTCGAAGACGATCTCGCCGGCCGCCAGGTAGACGAGGGTCTCGACCCCGTGGCGGTGCGGCCCGATCTCGACGCCCGGCGGGATCCGATCGAACTGCAGGTGGATGCCCATGCGCGCGGATCCGGGCGCGTCAGCCGGCGTCGACGACGGGCAGCGTACGCCCGGCGGCCTTGGCCGCCCGCGCCCTCTCGGCCCACGCGGCGAGCACTGCGTCCTTGTGGGGGCGGATCGGGCAGTGCTCGTCGCGGTTGCCCATCTCGTCGCAGTAGCCCAGCGGCACGCACTTGGGGGCCAGGAAGCTGCCGAGGAACGGGCTCACCGCGAAGACCTCGTGGCGGATGAGCTGGAAGAGCCGCCGGATCTCCCACTGGGCCATCGTGCAGAGCCGCAGCCCGGCCATGTGGATGAGCGCGCGCAGGTTCGCGGTCATCACGAGGTTCGTGCGGGTCGCGTTCGGGAAGACGAACCGGGCGTCCTCGCCGGGGATGCCCGCCGCCAGCAGGTCGCCGTAGAGGCCCAGCGACCCGTCCACCTGCTCCTCGTAGCGGGCCCGCAGGTCGGGATCCGCCTCGGCGATCGTGCCGGGCAGCATCGTGGCCGCGCCCTTGAAGGCCACGTAGCGCTGGCTCTGCTGGTCGAAGGCGACGCCGGCCCGGTGGCGGACCAGCTGGTGCGACAGGGTGCGGCTGACGCCGCTGATCCCGAAGGTGAAGACGACGTGCTCGATGGTGCTGCCGTGGCCGCTCTCGATGACCCCGCTGATCAGCTTCTGCATCTTCGCGGGGTCGATCTCGCCGGCCTCGGCGCGCCGGAAGATCTCGCCGGGCTCGAGCTCGCTGTAGCAGGTCCGGCAGGCCGTGTAGATGAGCGGGACGTAGTAGCGCTCGACGATCTCCCGGTTCGGGAAGAGGAGCGTCGCCTTCATGCCCAGGTCGTGGCGCCCCGGGTTGCGCGGAATCCCGCTCTTCGTGCGCGGCGCGGCGGGGCCAGGGTCGGACGAGGGGGCGGGGGACGGCGTCGGCTGGTCGGCCATGGTCCCGTGAGGATAGCGGGCCGGGACGGGCTCGGGGCGGCCGGGACGGGGTCGCCCGGTCCACGCGCCGACCTCGACACCGGGTCTCAGACCGCGACCGGAAGCTCGGTCTCCCGCTGCCGGGTCTCCACGGCATGGAACCAGTGCCAGTAGAGCCAGGTGCCGAGGGAGTAGAGGACGATGATCGTGACGAAGTTGACCGTGTAGCCGGCCTCGAACCCGAGAACCGCCTGCAGGGCGGCATACCACGTGCCCGCGATCACCCAGCCGAGCGACCACAGGAGGCTCGCGGTCGCGGCGTACGTGGCCCGCTCCGTCGGCCGCAGCAGCTCCATGGCGAACGCGTTGGAGATCGGGTTGCCGGCGTTCATGAGGGAGTTGCGGACCATCATCGCGACGATGACCGTCCACAGGACCGGGCTGAAGCCCAGGACGACCAGGAAGGGGATGCTCACCCCCTGGACCAGCACCACCGAGCTGACCTTTCCGAAGCGCCGGGCGAGGGCTGGCTGGACCAGGATGGCGAGCGTCGTGCCGAGGCTGGTGATCGCGAAGATGACGTTGAGCTGGGCCAGGTCGAGCGCGAACTTGCGCTCGACGAAGACGTTGAGGTAGGGGATCACCTGGCCCGCCCCCAGGGCGATCAGGAAGCCCGGGAGGAGGAGACGCCAGAAGGTCCCCGGATCGGCAGGGCGAGGGATGCCCAGCCGGGCACGCCGGGTCATCACCGGCCGGTCGGGCCGCGCCGAGATCGGCTCGCCCGCCCAGCGGTCGTCGGGTCGCTGCTCCAGCGTCCGCCAGTCGCGGCGGCGCCGTGGGCGATCGTCGCGGAGCGCCAGGACCGAGGCGGTGGCCGCGGCGGCGGCCACGACCATCACGATCAGGAGGATCCGGTAGACGGAGGGGTCGCTGGCACCGCTGCCCGTGGTGGTGCCGATCAGGGCGGCGATCGCCCCGCCGAGGAGCGCCGCGCCGACGTTCGTGATGTTGGAGATGGCGAACTGGAGCGAGAAGAGCTCGTTGCGATGCTCCGGCCGGCTGCGCTCCATGAGGAACGGCGACTGGACGACGAAGTACGCCTGGTTGGCCGCGCCCATCGCGGCGGCGAGGAGGAGGATCGCGAGCGGCGACGTCGTGAGCAGCAGGCCCGCCACCGCGAGGGTCGCCCCGGCCGTCCCGAGGGCGAGAACGAGCCGCCGCCCGTAGCGGTCGGACAGCATGGCCGCCGGGAAGGCCGCGAGCACGCCTGCCGCCGAGCCGACCGTCCCGCTGATCCCGATGAACGCGGGATCGAAGTCGAGCGCGGTCAGGTACAGGTTGAAGTCGACCCACCAGAGGCTGAGCGTCACCCCGTAGATCAGGGTCGTGACGAGGAAGATCCGGGCGTCCCGCTCGAAGCCCGTGAAGGTGCGGGCATAGCGCCGCAGCGCGTTCACGGCAACCCCCGCGCGCAGGTGGGCGTGGAAGGCAGGTCGTCGCGGCGGCGGGGCACGATCACGCGGATGCCGGTCAGCCGTCGGTCGGGCGGGGGATGACGCTTCGCTCGCCGAGACGGCAGGCTCGCCCGGTCATCGCTCGGCGGCCGACGCCGCACCGCCTGGCCCCGGACCGGACGAGCCGCCATGGGGGTGCGCACCGGGCTGATCCACGCCTCCATGGTAGTGGCGGCGCCGCCGGCCCTCCGCGGGCACGCGGCACGTTCCTCCCGGGTCCAAGGTCCCGTTGCCGGTCCTGACAGGTGCCGCGGGCGCAGTCCGGCGCCGGGTTGGCCCTGCCGGGGCGCACAACCGCGGGGCGCCGCGAGGTTGACGCGGCATCGGCACGACCCCTACGGTGCATCGGTGATCACGGCACTCCTGGCCGGGGCGGCGGCGGGCTACGGCATCGCGATCCCGGTCGGCGCGATCGCCATCCTCATCGTCGAGACCGGGCTGCGGCGCGGCTTCCGCCTGGCCGCCGCGGCGGGGGCCGGGGCGGCTGCGGCGGATGGGATCTACGCCCTGGTCGCCGCCGCGTTCGGGGCTGCGCTGGCGACGGTCCTCGCCCCGTTCGAGACGCCGTTGCGGGTGCTGGCCGTCGTGCTCCTCGTGGGCATCGCCGTGCGTGGCCTCCTCGGGCTGCGGGCGGCGACCGCCGCGCCGTCGCGCGAGGCAGGAGAGATCCGCGCGGACGTCGAGGCCGCCGAGCAAGGTGGCTCCGCCCGGCGCACCTTCGGGGTCTTCCTGGGCATCACCCTGCTCAATCCCATCACCGTGACGTACTTCGCGGCCCTCATCCTGGGCCTGACCGCGACCGGCGCCGGGCCCGCGGAGAAGGCTGCCTTCGTGGCCGGGGCCTTCCTGGCGTCGCTCTCGTGGCAGATGCTCCTGGCGGCCGTCGGGGCGTGCCTGCACCGGCGCCTGTCGCCTGGCCTCCGGGCCGCGGTGATCGTGCTCGGGAACGCGATCATCCTCGTGTTCGCCGCGGTGATCGCCGCAGGCCTGGTCGCCTGAG
Organism: uncultured Chloroflexia bacterium; assembly: GCA_963725875.1. GTDB lineage: Bacteria > Chloroflexota > Limnocylindria > Limnocylindrales > CSP1-4 > CTSoil-043. The sequence goes on from CAVRZZ010000007.1 coordinate 61,591, forward strand.
GATCGCCGGCGCCCGGTTGTCGCCGGCGTCCGCCGTGCCCGCGCCGCGGTCGTCCGGCCGAGGTCAGGCTCCCGTCGGCCGCTCGTCGGCCAGGCCGGTGGCCACCTGGCGCAGGAAGCGCCGGATGGCCACCCGCTCGGCATGACCGTGCTCGGCGAGCGCGGCAGCCACGACGTCGCCGCGCCAGCGGTACGCCCGCTCGATCTCCGCGAGCGATCGATCGGTGAGGCGGAGGCGCACCACGCGCCGGTCCCCCGGGTCACCCTCGCGCGCCGCGTGACCGCGCTCGACGAGCTCCTCGGCGACGCGGCTGGCCCAGCCCCGGCTGATTCCGAGGCCCGTCGCCAGCTGGCCCACCGTTCGCTCGCCGTGCTGGTAGAGGTAGATGGACGCCCGGATCGCGTGGTCGGACGGGGGTGCCTCGTGCGACCCGGCCGGCCCCGGCTCGCCACCGGTCGCGTCGGCGGCCCGGCGGCTGGCGTGGGCCGCGTGCAGCAGCTCCACGACGAGCCGGCTCGTCTCGAAGGCCTCGTCGCGAGTCACGGCGTTCCCCGTGCGACGCCGGCGCGTGCGGGGGGAGGGGGCTGGCGTTTGCGCGGTCACGCCGCCCAGACTATCATCGCCGCGAAACATGTGCCAAGCGAAACTATTCGTACAGCCCGAATGAAGCCCGCCCACCCCAGGAGCACTCCCACCCGATGACGACTGCGACGATGCCGGCGCCCGCGCCGGCGATGGCAGCCGGCGGCCGCGGCCGCTGGCTCGGCCTCGCGATGCTGAGCCTCGGCGTCTCCATGATCATCGTCGACGCGACGATCGTGAACGTCGCGATCCCCTCCATCATCAAGGACCTGAACCTCGACTCGACGTCCGCCGAGTGGATCAACGCGATCTACACCCTGGTCTTCGCTGCCCTCCTCGTGACGCTGGGACGGATGGGCGACGTGCTGGGGCGGCGCGCGATGTACCTCGCGGGCCTGGTCATCTTCGTCCTGGCCTCGATGGTCGCCGGCCTCTCGACGAGCGGCGAGATGCTGATCGGCGCCCGCCTGGTCCAGGGCATCGGCGGGGCGATGATCCTGCCGTCCACGCAGTCGATCCTGAACGCCAACTTCCAGGGCCGCGACCGCGCGATCGCCTTCGGGATCTGGGGCGCGGTGATCGGCGGCATGGCCGCCGTGGGCCCGCTCCTGGGCGGCTGGCTGACGACGAACCTGTCCTGGAACTGGGCCTTCTACATCAACCTGCCCATCGGCATCCTGGCGATCCTCGGCACCCTGCGCTACATCGGCGAGTCGCGCGACGAGCACACGAAGCTCGGCTTCGACCTCCCGGGCTTCATCCTCATCACGGTCGGCCTCGTCGGCGTCGTCTTCGGCCTCATCGAGGGCCGCACGTACGGCTGGTGGGCGCCGAACCCGAGCCACCCGTTCACGATCCTGGGCTGGACCTGGCCGTCGGAGGCGATCTCGGTCGTGCCGGTCTCGATCGGCATCGGCATCCTCTCGCTCCTGCTCTTCGCCTTCGTCGAGGTCCGGCGCCAGCGCGCCGGCAAGTTCTACCTCTTCGACTTCGGCCTGTGGGGGAACCGGGCCTTCCGGTTCGGCAACTTCGCCGGCACGATCGTGAGCCTCGGCGAGTTCGGGATCCTGTTCGCCCTGCCCCTCTTCCTGCAGGCCGTGGTCGGCTACGACGCCTTCGAGACGGGGCTCATCTTCCTGGCCCTCGCCGTCGGCTCGTTCTTCGCCGCGCCGCTGTCGGCGACGCTGGCCCGCCGGTTCGGCCCCCGCCGCGCGGTCACCCTCGGGTTCGGGCTCGAGGTCGTCGGCATCTTCTTCACGACGCTGTTCATCAGCCCGTCCACGTCCGGCCTGCTGCTCGCCGTGCCGCTCTTCGTGTACGGCATCGGCGTCGGCCTGGCGACGGCGCAGCTGACGAGCATCGTCCTCTCGGACATCCCCCCGGCCCGGTCTGGCCTCGCGTCGGGGACGAACTCGACGATGCGCCAGGTCGGCTCCGCCCTCGGCGTGGCGATCCTGGGGACCGTCCTGTTCGCCACGCTCGTGAGCCAGACGGAGTCCAACCTCGCGACGGCCCTGCCGGCGATGCCCGCGGTCTGCCAGGACCTCCTGACCACCCTGGTGGACGAGTCGGCCGGCCAGATCCTGCCGTTCCTGCGCGACCCGGCCGCGGCCGCCGGGCAGGCCGGCGACTTCGGCGGCGGCACGCTGTCGCCCGAGCAGGCGGCCTGCTTCGCCGATCCGGCCTTCATCGCCTCGCTCCCGGCGTCGGTCGAGCCGATCGAGAACGCCTTCACGACCGCGGCCCACGTGACCGGCTTCACGGCCCTCGCGTTCGTGATCCTGGGCTTCATCTTCAGCCTCCTGCTGCCAGACACGCGGCACCGCGAGGAGGGCGTCGTCACCGTCGAACCGGGGCCCGAGCCGGCGGTCGCCTGACGGCCTGCGTCTCGGCGAGCAGTCGGCGGACGAGCGCGGTCGCGGCCATCCAGGTCGCCACGACGAGGCGGGCTTCGTCCGTCCCGAAGGGCGCAAGGAGGTCGTCGAGCTCGTTGCCGTCCCAGCCCAGGGCGTCAAGCGCCGCCGCCGGCTCGCGTGGCTCGGCGACGCCGAGCGACCCGAGGAGCGTCGCCATTGCGTCGCGGCGGTCTGCCACCGGGAGCGCCTGGGCGGGTGGGTCGGACGCCCGCCGCGCCATCTCCTCCCGGAGCGTGTCCAGCAGCTCGGCCGCGAGCGGCGAGCCCATCGGCCCACCCGTTCCGGTGAGGGCCCCCAGCGCGACGGAGGCGCGGTCCCAGGCGTCGAGCGCCTCGCCGAGCTGCCCGATGCCGAGCCGACGCGCCGAGGTGGCCGCTCCGGGCCCATGGAGCAGGTCTGCGGCGATCGTTTCGGCCGGTGGGAGGCGTGCTCCGTCGCCGGGGGTCGGCTCGTCGCGGACCATCGCGTACATCACGGAATCGACGGCGCGACCCCGGAACTGCAGGTAGCGGCGCAGGATCCCCTCGCGCAGGAAGCCACTGCGGAGCGCGACGCGACCTGAGGCATCGTTGCCGACCAATGTCGTCAGCTCGAGCCGTTCCAGCTGCGGATCCTCGAATGCCCACGCGGCAACGAGCCGGACCGAGCGCGATGCCAGCCCGTATCCCCGAGCCCACGGGGCCAGCCAGTAGCCGATCGACGCCCGGCCGCGTGTCGAGCCGCGCTCCAGGCTGATCATCCCGGCGAGGCTGCCGTCGGCCCGGCTTTCGATGGCGAGCGTGGCATGGCTGCCCTCGGCCCAGCCGTTGCGTGTCAGCTCGATGAACGCCCGGGCGTCGGCGACGGTGTACGGGACCGGGATCGGGACCCAGCGGGCGATCTCGGCGTCGGCACAGGCGGCAGCGATCGCCGCGGCATCGTCGTCCCGGGGCGGCCGCAGCAGGACGGCCTCGTCTGCGAGCGGCGGCTCGGGCGGCAGGCGCCCCGCGCGTGGCGACGCCGGAGGCGCAGCCCCCGCGCGTGGCGACGACGGTGCCGGGGCCCGGACATCCCTGGGCCCGGCACCGCCGCGGCGTGGGTCGGCCATGGCCATCCTCTCCCTCGGGGCCGCGGCCGCGTCCGCGTGGGCGAGCGCGAGCCGGGGGCCGGCGCGCCTAGACTAGCCCACGATGGCCCCCTGCGAGGGGACCCCGGGGAGGTGCGATGGGCGGCTCGGCGGCGCGGCGCTACATGGTCGACGGGCGGCCGGCCGGGCACCCGGTGCGCACCGAGAACGTCCGGATCCCGATGGACGACGGGATCGACCTGGCGGCGACGCTCTACCTCCCGGACACGCCCGACGCCGGGCCCTTCCCGGCCGTCCTGGAGTCGATCCCGTACCGCAAGGACGACTGGACCCTGTCCCGCGACTGGCCGCTCCACGGAGCGTTCGCCGCGGCCGGCTACGTGAGCTGCCGCCTCGACGTGCGGGGCACCGGCAGCAGCCGCGGGATCGCCGAGGACGAGTACACCGAGCGCGAGATCCTCGACAACGTGGCCGTGGTCGAGTGGCTGGCGGCGCAGCCGTGGAGCGCCGGGACGGTCGGGATGTTCGGGATCAGCTGGGGCGGCTTCTCCGCGCTGCAGGCCGCCATGCGCCGGCCGCCGGCCCTGCGGGCGATCATCCCGGCCTGCTTCAGCCACGACCGCTACCACGTCGACGTCCACTGGTGGGGCGGCACCCGGCTCATCGGGGAGAGCGTCTACTGGCCCGTGGAGATGGTCGGCGAGAACGCCCTGCCGCCCGATCCCGAGCGCTTCGGCCCCGGCTGGCGCGAGGAGTGGCTGCGGCGCCTGGACGCCACCCCCCAGTGGCCCTTCAGCTCCCTGCGCCACCAGCGCCGCGACGACCACTGGCGGCACGGCTCGGCGATCGAGGACTGGGGCTCGATCGAGGCGGCCGTCCTGGCGCTCGGCGGCCTCGCCGACTCCTACCGGGACAGCGTCCTCGAGGTCGTGGCCAACGTTCGGGCGCCGGCCCGCGGCATCCTGGGGCCGTGGGGCCACGCCTGGCCGCACGCCGGCGCGCCGGGGCCGACGATCGACGGGATCCGCCTGATGACCCGCTGGTGGGACCGCTGGCTCAGGGGCGAACGCAACGGCGTCGACGAGGGCCCCGCCCTGACCCTGTTCGCCGTCGAGCCGGGGCCCGGCGACGCGTTCCCGGTGGCCGTCGAGCCGGCCGAGCTGCCCGGCCGCTGGTGGGCGATCGGGCGCTGGCCGTCCGTCTCGCGGATCGCCCCGCCCCCGCCGCTGCATCTCGGCGGTGACGGGGCGGCCGGGGTTGGGGTCCTGGGGCGCGCAGCCGCCTCGGAGGGCGAGCCCCCCGACACGTGGAGGGGCGGGCCGGCCGGGGCGCTGGCCGCGCCGTTCACCTGCACGGGCTCCGAGCCGCAGGGCGGCCCCCTGGACCAGCGGCCGGACGACGCCCGATCGCTCGTCTACACGGGCCCACCGCTCGACGAGCCCGTCCTCGTCGCCGGCTTCCCCGCCGTCGACCTGTGGGTGAGCGCGGATCGCCCGGTCGCCCAGGTGGCCGTCCGGCTCGAGGCTGTCGCCCCGGACGGCACGAGCGCCCTCCTGGCCCGGGGTCTGCTCAACCTCACCCGCCGCACCTCCTTCGCCGAACCGAAGCCGGTCGTTCCGGGGGAGGTGATGGCCGTGACCGTCCCGCTCACGGCAACCGGCGCCCGGGTGCCGGCCGGCCATCGGCTGCGGATCGTCGTGGCCGGGGCAGCCTTCCCCGTCGCCTGGCCGCCACCGGCGCCGGTGGCCCTGGCCGTCTTCCACGACGCCCGGCGACCCTCGCGGCTGCGCCTCCCCTCGGCGGCCGGCTGGGCGCCGGCGACCGAGGACCTGGGCGGCGGTGCCGCCGACGCGGGCGACGCCGAGCACCTCGACGGGATCGCCTCGGCCTGGCGCGTGGAGCGGGACGAGCTGGCCGGCACGACCACGCTCGTCTCGGAGCTCGGGGGCGGCCACCGGTTCCCCGAGCGCGACGGGCTGGTCTTCGCCGCCGACGAACGCTTCCGGGTCACGGCCCACGACGACTGGGCGACGGCCGTGGCCGAGGGCACCGCGGCCTACCGCGTCGCCTGGCCGGGCGGTCCCGTGGTGACTGCCGACGGCCATCTCGTCGTCGCCTCTGACGCCGACGCCTTCACGGTCCGGGCCGCCGTCGTCGCCTCGGAGGGCGGCGCGGTCGTCTTCGAGCGGACCTGGGAGGAGCGGATCCCTCGCGACCTCGTCTGAGCGACGGGAGGTCCCTTGGAACCCCGGGGTCCGTGGGGACCCGGGGGTCCGCGCGACCCCCGTGCAGGCGCCTTCCGGCTCTGGCACCTCGCCGCGGGCCGGCCGTACGCTCGCGGTCGCTGGAACGAAGGAGCCGCCATGCCGGACACCGAGACCCTCACCCCACGGCAGATCGCCGCCCTCCTCGACGCGTCGCGGACGGCGGTGGTCGCGGAGCTGACCGCCCTGGGGCCCCACGCCGCGGACCGCCTGATCGACGGCGAATGGTGCCCGAACGAGGTCGTCGGCCACCTGATCGAGGCCGAGCGGCGCGGCTTCGGCGGCCGGGTTCGGGCGATGCTCCTCCAGGACCGGCCTCGCCTCGAGACCTGGGTGCAGTCGGCCGTGGCGGCCGCCCGCCACGACGACGAGCGCGACCCGGCGGCCCTGCTGGCGGAGCTGAACATGCTGCGCGACGACAGCCTGGCCCTGCTCCGCTCGCTGGACGCGACCGCGCTGGCCCGCGTGGGCCTCCACCCCCAGGTCGGGGAGGTGACCGTCCGCGACATCATCCACGAGTGGGTCCACCACGACCGGGAGCACGTGGCACAGCTTGTCGCCCTCACCCAGCGCCTCGCCTGGCACGGGATGGGCAACGCGCGGCGCTTCTCCGATCCGGACGCCTGACCGGGCACGACGCGGGCGGCACGCCGCGGGCGCGTCGCCGCGAGCGCGCCCTGACCCGTCAGGCGAGGTCGCGATCGGCGGCGGCGAGGACCTGTTCGAGCTCGGCTTCCACCGAATCCGCGAGGGGGTCCCGTACCGGGCCGGCGAGGATGGCGCGTACCCGCTCGCGGGCGGTGTCGTACATCGACGGCGAGCCGAGCGCGGCCCAGGCCTCCCCGCCATGGCGACCGAGGAGCGAAGGGACCAGGAACTCGCGGCCGCGGGCGGCCGCGCGCGTCACGCGGCTGGCGAGGAAGTTCCCACCGGGGCCGACCTCTGCGATCTCCGCCACGAATGCCGGGTCGGCCGGCTCGCCGATCCCCTCGACCAGGCGCTCCACGTAGCGGGCAAGCTCGTCGTCGACGAGGATCTGCTCGAGCACGAGCGCCTGGTCGCCCTCGACCTCGCCGAAGCCGACGATGATGTCGGCACCCGCGGACGCCGGCGGGAGCATCGTCACCAGCTTCTCGAAGACCGCCTCGGGCCCGGGCTCGTGGGCGTCCGACGTGCACCCCGCCGCGGTCGTCGGCAGCCCGTAGGAGCGCCCCATCGTCACGAGCCCCGCGGACATGAGCCCCATCTCCGGCGTCCCGCCGAGGTAGGCCCCGCTCCGGAAGTCGACAGACCCGGTCGCGCTGCTATAGATCATCGGGCGGCCCGGGTGGGCCACCTGGAAGATGACCAGCGCCGAGAGCGCCTCGGCGTTGGCGAGGGCGACGTTGGCGAGCAGGCCCGCGGGCCCGGTGGTGCCGGCCACCGGCATCGGCATGACCATCACCGGGAGGTCCAGGTCCCCGAGCTCCAGGTAGGCGTCCAGCATCGGGCCGTCGTGGACGAGCGGTGCGACGGGGCAGTAGATGAGCGACCAGGGGTGGGCGGCCCGGACGGCATCCCGCCCGCCGCCGACCGCCGCGAGGAGCGCGGCCAGGTAGGGGGCCTGCTCCCGGGTGTGCAGCTCGTGCTGGCCGTGGAGGGAGGTGGCCTGCAGCATCGCGGCCCACTCGTGGAGCGCGCGCGCCGGCGCCGGGGCGTCGGACGCGGCCACCGGCGGCCAGGCGAGGACCCCCATCGTGGTCGCGTCGAAAACCCGGAGGGCACGCTCGATGTCGGCACGAGTCCCGTAGCGCCGCTCGCCGGTCTCGCCGTCGAGGGTGAAGGCTGCCGTGCCGTCCATCCCGTAGCGGGTCACCGGGGAGGGGAGCGCGTAGGCACGCTCCGGGTTCCGGGCGCCGAGCACGACCGCGCGGGGCGCCGAGGCGAGGGCCGCCTCGACGAGGGCCGACGGGATGCGGGCGATGCCGGTCTCGTGCTCCACCTGGGCGCCGGCGCGGGCGACGAGTGGCAGGCCGAGCTCGCCGTGGATTCGGACGCCGGTCTCGGCGAGGATCCGCAGGCTGGCGGCGTGCACCCGCTCCCGGTCGGACTCGCCGAGAAAGCTCGCCGTGTACCGCATTGTTTCAGGGTCCTCCGTCGCTGGTTCTGCCGAGCGTGACACGCGTGCCGCGGGACGGAAAGGACGTCCCGATGGGCGGGCCGGCTCCCGCCCGGCGAGCCGCCTGCGGCGAGGTCGTGGATCATGGGCGCATGCAGAACCCGGCGTCCCCCGGCGATCCGTCGCCCGCACCGGCCTCCCGGCTGCCGGACCTCGGCCCACGGGGAGAGGGCTGGGTGGCGATCCAGCTTGGGCTCTTCCTCCTGCTCGCGCTCGCGGGGACGCTCGGGCCTGCGTGGGAAGAGCCGTGGCTGACCGTCGGGCGGGTCGTGGGGAGCATCCACCTGGCGGCCGGGATCGCGGTTGCCGGCCTCGGCCTGCTTGGGCTGCGCGAGAACCTGACGGCGGTGCCGCGCCCGGTCGACGGCGGCCGGCTGATCTCCCACGGCATCTACGGCCGGGTCCGCCACCCGATCTACACGGGGATCATCGCGGCGGGGGTCGGGTGGGGCCTCGTCACGGCCAGCCCGGCGGCCCTCGCGGTGGCGGTGCTCCTGGGTGTCTTCTTCGACGTGAAGGCGCGACGCGAAGAGGCCTGGCTGGTCGCCGCCTACCCCGGCTACGCCGACTACCGGCGGCGCGTCCGCAAGCTGCTGCCGCTCATCTACTGAGCGCTGTTGGTCAACGCGGCGGGTCGTCGGGCGGATCGCCGGCGACCGACCGCTCCGCCGGATCGCCGGCGAGGGCCGCCCGGCGCAGCCGATCCATGACCGCTCGTCCGACGCCGACGGCCGGGACCGGCTGGGCGACGATCCGATCGAGGCGGGCGAGGTCGAGGTCGTGGAGGGCGTCGAAGAGGCGGGCAGCCACGGCGACCGGGTCGCCGTCCGGGGCGAGGACCTGCACGGCCGCAAAGGGCCCCCCCGCGGCCTCGGCGGCCGCCGCCCACGCGGCCGACGCGGCAAGCAGCCCGAGGCGCTCTCCGGGGCGGGCGCGGAGGCGGGGGCTGGCGGCGGGGTCGCCCGGCTCGGCGATCTCGAGCGGGACGCCCGGGGCGTAGTGGCCGCCCACCCTGCCCGGCGCGAGGGCCGCAAGGTCGGGATCGTCGTCGGCCGGGTGATCCAGCCGTCCGATCTCGGCCTCGATCGCCTCGGCGGCGAGGCCGCCGGGCCGGAGGAGCACCGCCCGACCCTCCGCGAGGAGGACGACCGTGGACTCGATGCCGACGCGGCAAGGGCCGCCGTCCAGCACGAGGTCGACCCGCGACCCGAGCCCGCGCGCGACGTGCTCGGCCCGGGTGGGGGAGATCCGCCCGAACCGGTTGGCCGACGGGGCTGCGACGGGGACGCCGGCCGCGGCGATGAGCGCCCGCGCGACGGGGTGGTCCGGGACCCGCAGCCCGACCGTGGGCAGGCCGGCCGTCAGGATCCCCGGGAGGTGGGCGCGCCGGCGGAGCACGAGCGTCAGGGGGCCCGGCCAGAAGCGGGCCGCGAGGCGCCCGACGCGCGGATCCGCCGCGTCCTCGGGGACCACGTGGTCCGGCAGCTCGGTGCCGTCCGCGAGGTGGACGATGAGCGGGTCGAACGAGGGCCGCTCCTTCGCCGCGAAGATGCGGGCCACGGCCTCCGCGTCGAGGGCGTTGGCCCCCAGCCCGTAGACCGTCTCGGTGGGGAAGGCGACCAGGCGGCCGGCCCGCAGCAGGACGGCCGCCTCGCGGATCGCGGCCGGATCGTCGCCGCGCAGCACGCGCGGCGCCGTGGCGGTCCCCGGAGATCCGGACGGCGCCGGCGCGCCGTGCTCCGGGCCGGGGCGCGAGGGGCGGCCCTGCGTCACGGGTGACGGCGCAGCGGCGGCGGCGTGCGGGCGGCGGCACCCGGGACCAGCCGTCCCCGAGCGCGCCGGCGGGGATCGCTCCCGGCGGCCCGGGCCGCCTGCCAGGTGGCGCACAGGAGCTCGACGACCTCGAGCCGGTCGACGGCCTCGTCGAGCGTGCGCCCGACGGTCAGCACCCCGTGGCGGTCCAGGAGGACGGCCCCGACCGCAGGATCCCGCAGGGCTGCCGCCACGGCTGCGGCAACGGCCGGGCCACCGAACGGGAGGGCGGGCACGTAGGCCAGGCGACCCACGACGGCGTGCGCTTCGGGGAGGACCGCCGTGTCGGGGAGGACGCCGGCCAGGAGGCAGGCGAGGACGGCCGGCGGGTGCGCGTGGACGATCGCCTGCGCCTCCGCTCGCGCCGTGTAGGCCGCGCGGTGCACGGCGAGGTCGGAGCTCGGCCGGCGGCGGTGGTCGCCCGGCGGAGCCTGCTGCTCGTCGAGCGGGACGGCGAGGATCTCCCCCGGGGCGAGCTCGTCCTTGCGTCGCCCGGTCGGCGTGACCGCGAGCGCGAAGGGACCAAGCCGGATCGACAGGTTGCCGTCGCAGCCCGTGACCAGGCGGCGCGACCCGAGGCGGCGCCCGGCGGCCACGATCGCGGCGGCGGCCGCCTCGAAGGCGGGGTGCGGATGACCGGACGGATCCATCGTCGTAAGGATCGCGCGTCCGCGCCCGGCCCGCAGGCCGCCGGCGACGGACGCCGCGCGGCGGGCCTGCAGCGACCGGCGTCGCACACCCTGCCACGGCGCGGGAACCGCCGGCCCGCCGCGGGCGTCGAGAGGCCAGGCCGCCGGGCGCCGCGTGACGCGCCGGCCGGTCACCGCCAGGAGCCCATCACCGTGCACGCTCGCCGAAGCCGGCACCTCCCCGGCTCGCGTCGCCCGCTCATCCCGATCGTCCGCCTTGCTGCCGTGGTCGCGCTCCTCGTCGCCGCGTGCGGCGGCGCATCCGGCCCATCGCCGGCTCCGGCTTCCCCTGGGCCGGTGTCGCCGACGCCCGCCCCGTCCGGCCCGGCGACGGGCGCGGGATTCGTGATCCACGCGTCGTGGACCCAGGCGCTGCCGCCGCGTGCCCTGTTCGGGAACCTGCCCCAGGTGGTCGTTACCGCCGACGGACGGGTGCTCACCGGCGGCGCGATGATCGAGATCTACCCGGGCCCGCTCGTCGCCCCGATCGTCGAGCGGCCGATCAGCCCGAAGGGCGTCGCCGCGCTGCTGCAGGCAGCCAAGGATGCCGGGATCCTGCGCCAGGGCGGGGACTTCACGGGCGCCGGCCTGCCGCCCGGCGCCGCGGCCGGCCGCCTCCGGATCGTCGTCGATGGCGTGACGTACGATCTCGTCGGGGACACGAACGCGGCCGTCCCCTGCGCACCGACGGAGAGCTGCCCGGCGCCGGTCCCGGGTACGCCGGCCGCCTTCGCCACCTTCTGGTACCGGCTCCTCGACATGACAAGCTGGCTCGAGCCCGAGCTCGGGCCCGAGGCCGAGCACGCGCCGGCCTCGTTCGCGATCATCGTCGGTCCGCCACCCGAGCCCTGGGAAGGGGCGACGCCGGTCGTCTGGCCGGTGGCCGAGCCCGCGCTCGACGCGTTTGGCAAGCCCGTCCGCGGCGAGCCCGGCACCCGCTGCGGCATCGCCGACGGCGACCTCGCCTCCGCCCTTCGCCCGGTCTTCTCGCGGGCCAACCAGCTCACGCCGTTCGTGGCCACGGCCTCCGCCAGCGCCACGCACGGCCTGACGGTCCGCCCGCTCCTCCCCGGCGACGAGGACCCCTGCGCGAACATCGTGGAGTAGGTCCGGCTCGCGCCGGAAGCGCGGCCCGTTCCAGAAGCCGAGCCCGTTCCGGAAGCCGAGCCCGTTCCGGAAGCCCGGCCTCCGCCGCCCGCACGTTGGGTCCCGCTGCGCGGGCGGCCCCGCTCACGCGCGCGGTGGGCCGGCCTCGATGCGGGCGCGGATGGCGTCGAGACCGCCGAGCCAGTCGGAGACGATCTCCATCCACCAGGTCGCGCCGGCGGCCTCGAAGGCGGCGACCGTGTCGAGTGCCGCGGCAGGATCGCCGGCCGGCGTCGAGCCGGAAGCCACCATGTCGTACGGGGCGGCGGCCGCGGCACCCGCCTCGGTGCGGAGCTGGCGCACGCGCGCAACGTCCCGGGCGAACGTCTCCCGGGCCAGGTAGCCGTCCTCGTTCGCCGGCACGAAGCCGTCCCAGCGTGCCGCCCGGCGCAGCGGCGCGTCGGGACCCGGCGCGTCGGGAGCGCCCCGGAGTGCCCCGACCCAGACGGGGATCCGCGGCTCCTGGACCGGGCGCGGCAGGAATGTCGCCTCGCCGACCCGGTAGTGCTCGCCCGTGAAGGAGAACGGCTCGCCGCGCCAGAGCCCGGCCAGGATCGCCAGGCTCTCATCGAGCATCCCCGCCCGCCGGCGCAGGTCGACCTCGTCGCCGAACCAGCCGAAGTCGGCCTCCGACGGCCAGCCGAGCCCGACGCCGAGGACGAGGCGGCCGCCGCTGAGCCGGTCGAGGGTGGCCGTCTCGCGGGCGACCTTGGCCGGCCGGCGCCGGGGCAGCGCGGCGACCATCGGGCCCAGGCGAATCCGCGAGGTTGCCTGGGCCATCGCCGCGAGGGAGATCCACGGGTCGGCGATCTCGAGCGTCCAGGTCGGGTCCACGAGCAGGTGATCCCAGGTGAAGAAGCCGTCCCAGCCGGCGTCCTCCGCGCGGCAGGCGAGGTCGACGAGAGCCCGCGGATCGCCCAGGGAGCCGAAGTTGGGGGTGCTGATCGCGAGCTTCACCGGCAACAGCGTACTCTTCGGCCGTGACGACGACGATGACGGCCGGCCGCGACGCGGTCGACGCGGTCGACGCGGTCGACGCGGCCGACGCGACGGTGTTGACGCACCTCCCGGGGATCGATCCGGCGCACGCCCCCCGGCCCGAGGCGCGCCCTGCGACGGTCGCGCCCGGCCCGGGCGGGGCCGAGGAGGAGCCGCTCCACCTGGCGCCGGCAGAGGCCGCGCCGGCGATCCCGGACGCCCCCCTCCGCGGCAACCGTGACTTCTGGGTCGTGCTCGTCGGCCAGGGTGTCAGCTCGTTCGGCGATGCCATCACGAACACGGCGCTCCCGATCCTCGTCCTCGCGCTCACCGGCTCGGGGCTCGCGATGGGCGTCGTGGGGGTCCTCTCCACGCTGCCGGACCTCGTGATCGGGCTCCCGGCCGGCGCGTACGCCGACCGCTGGGATCGGCGAAAGATGATGTTCCTGGCGGACCTGGGCCGGGCCGTCCTCACGGCGCTCATCCCGATCTCGGTGTGGCTCGACGGCCCGACGCTCGCGCTGATCCTCGTCGTCACCTTTCCGCTGAACGTGCTGCGGGTCCTCTGGCTCGCGGCGTTCACGGCCGCCGTCCCCGGCCTCGTGGGTCGCGGCCAGATTGCGCGGGCCAACGCCATCTTCGAGGCCTTCTTCAACATCGGCTGGATCGTCGGCCCGGCGCTTGCCGGCTTCTTGGCCGCCACGATCGGCCCGGGACCCACGATCGCCGTCGACGCGGTCACCTTCCTGCTCTCGGCGGGCGCCCTGCTGTTCGTCCGCCGCTCGCTCCGCCCGGCCGCGCGCAGCGAGCCGACGCACCTCGCGGCCGACATTCGCGAGGGCATCGCCTTCGTCGCGCGCCACCCGACCCTGCGCTCCATCATCGCCTTCTGGACGACGATCTCGGTGCTGTACGCGGGCCTCACGAGCGGTCTCATCTTCTACGTCACGATCGACCGGGGCCTCGGCTCGGACGTCGTCGGCTTCGTCCTGTCGGCGTTCGCGGTGGGGTCCCTCGGGGGCTCGCTCGTGGCCGCGAGGATGGCGTTCCGGGCCGTCGGGCCGGTGATGCTCGTCGGGAGCGTCGTGATCGGCCTCACGCTGGTGGTGGTCGCCCTGGACGTGCCGGTCGGCATCCTCGTGGCCGCTGCGTTCGTGGCGGGGATCCTCGACGCGAACGTCCTCGTGTCATACCTGACCCTGCGCACGCAGCTCTCGCCCGACGCGCTCCTGGGGCGAGTCGGGGCGACGGCCCGCACGCTCTCCGTCGGCATGATGCCGATCGGGGCCCTCCTCGCCGGGGCCCTCCTCGACGCGATCGGCGGCGCGGCGACGCTGACGCTCATGGGGGTCGGGTCGATCGTGGCCGGGCTCTGCTTCGCGCTCGTCCCCGACGTCCGGCACGCACGGGTGACGCGCCGGGGTGCCCCGGCGTGACCGATCCCGCGGGCGTGCCGGCCCGGGTACTGCCACCGCGCGCGCCCCACGCCGACGCCTGGAGCCTCGACCCCGACCTCATGTTCCTGGACCACGGCTCGTTCGGTGCCGTCCCCGGGAACGTGCTGGCGCTTCAGGCCGAGCTGCGCGCCGAGATGGAGGCGAACCCGGTTGCCTTCCTCGATCGCCGCCTGGAGGTGCGCCTCGACGCCGCCCGGAGCCGGCTGGCCGCCTTCGTGGGCGCGGATGCCGACGACCTGGCCTTCGTCCCGAACGCGACGCACGGCGTGGCCACCGTCCTCCGCAGCCTCCGGCTCGCCCCGGGCGAGGAGATCCTGGCGACGGACCACGAGTACAACGCGGCCCTCAACATGGCCCGCTTCGCCGCTGCGCGCGACGGCGCCCGCGTCGTCGTGGCCCGGATCCCGCTGCCGGTCGCCGGCGCCGACGCCGTGGTCGAGCGCGTGCTGGCAGCCGTCACCCCGCGGACGCGGCTCGTGCTGATCAGCCACGTCACGAGCCCGACGGCGCTCGTCCTGCCGGTGGACCGGCTCGTGCCCGCGCTGGAGGGACGCGGCATCGCGGTGCTGGTCGACGGCGCGCACGGACCCGGCATGCTGCCGCTCGACCTCGGCGCCCTCGGGGCGAGCTTCTACACCGGCAACCTCCACAAGTGGGTCTGCGCGCCGCGTGGCGCCGCGTTCCTCCACGTCCGCCGGGAGCGCCAGGGTTCGGTTCGCCCGCTCGCGATCAGCCACGGGGCCAACGACCCGCGGCCGACGCGCTCCACGTTCCGCAAGGAGTTCGACTGGACCGGGACGGCGGACCCGACGCCGTACCTGGCGGTGCCGGCCGCGCTCGACGCGATCGGCGCGATGCTCGCCGGCGGCTGGCCGGCGGTCATGTCGCACAACAACAGGCTGGCGGTGGAGGCGCGCCGGCTCCTCGTCGCCGCGACCGGCCGGCCGGTCCTCGCGCCCGAGACGATGCTCGGCGCGATGGCGGCGATCGAGCTGCCGGCCGACCCCGGCGTCGCCGGCCCGGGAGGCGCCTGGCCGGATCCTCTCCAGGCACGTCTGCTCGAGGCGGGGATCGAGGTCCCGGTCCACCCGTGGCCCCGCGACCCGGCCCCGGGCGAGCGCCGCCACCGGCTGCTCCGCATCTCCGCCCACCTCCACAACGACGCGGGCGAGTACGTGCACCTCGGCGAGGCGCTCCGCCGGCTGCTGGCGCAGGAGGCTGCGTGAAGGTCGGCCTGATCCTGCCGATGAGCGACGACGACGGGGCGGGCACGCCGGCCTGGCCCGAGATCCGCGACCTCGCCCGGCGGGCCGAGGCCGGCGGCGCGGACTCGGTGTGGGTCTACGACCACCTCGTCTTCCGGCTCGGCGGCCGGGCCTCCGGGATCCACGAAGCGTGGACGCTCCTGTCGGCGGTCGCCGCCTCCACCGAGCGGGTTGAGCTCGGGACGATCGTCCTGGCGACGAGCTTTCGCAACCCGGCGCTCCTTGCCAAGATGGCCACGACCCTCGACGCGATCAGCGGAGGCCGGCTGCTCCTCGGCGTCGGCTGCGGCTGGCACGAGCCCGAGTACACGGCCTTCGGCTATCCGTTCGACCACCGGGTCGATCGCTTCGCCGAGGCGCTGCATGTCCTGGCTCCGCTGCTCCGTGAGGGCGTGGTGACGTTCGTGGGTGCTTACCATCAGGCCGAGGATTGCGTCATCCTGCCGCGCGGCCCGCGGGCCCGAATCCCGCTGCTCGTCGCGGCCAAAGGCCCGCGGATGCTGCGCCTGACGGCCGAGCACGCCGACGCCTGGAACACGGCGTGGTTCGGGGCCCCCGACGACCGGCTGGCCCAGCGCCTCGGCGACATGCGCGCGGCATGCACGGCCGCCGGCCGCGATCCCGCCTCCCTCGAGATCACCGTGGGCGTCACGGTCAAGACCGAGTCGGACGAGGAGTGGGCCCGGGCGGGTGCGCCCGCGGCGCTCCTGGGCGAGCCGG
This sequence comes from uncultured Chloroflexia bacterium, assembly GCA_963725875.1. Taxonomy (GTDB): domain Bacteria; phylum Chloroflexota; class Limnocylindria; order Limnocylindrales; family CSP1-4; genus CTSoil-043. The sequence goes on from CAVRZZ010000007.1 coordinate 77,644, forward strand.
ACGTGATCGCCGACGCGCTCCGCGCCTATGCGGCGCTCGGGATCGGGCATGTCCAGCTCGATGTGCAACCGGCAACGCGCGCCACCTTCGAGATGGCTCTCGACGGGATCGCCCGCTTCCGCGCGGGCTGACGTCAGGCGGCGGATACCCCTCGCCGCGTCGGCCGGAGGCGTCGCCAGGCGCGCATGAGCGCAGCCCACAGCACGTCCTCTACGCGGGCCACGATGCCGGTCCTCCGGAGGGCGTGGACGGCGACGGTCCAGAGCCCGGCAGCCGCCAGGAGCATGGCGATAACGCTGCCCGGGAGCGGTGTCAGCTCGTAGAAGTCGCGCAGGAACGGCACCTGGATCATCAGGAGGTAGACCGCCAGCATGATGCCCGCGAGGAGCCACGGCCACCAGCGGACGAGCCGACCGCTGCCCGCCTCGCGCTCGCCGGACGAGATGAGCGGCAGCAGGCCGAGGCCGCAGAAGACGGTGAGGCTCGTGAGGACGGTCTGCGCCTCCGGCACCCCGACGCCACCCTCGATCATCGTCGCGTAGAGCGGCAACGCGACGACGAAGACGCCGAGCGAGGCGGGGATCGAGACCCGCAGCGTCTCCCCGAGAAGGCTCCGCGGCAGGCGCCGGGGCGGGACCCAGATCGCGAGGATGACGAGCGGGATCCCGACCGTGGCGAAGGCCAGGATGGAGTTCTGGCGCGGCGTGAGCGGGAAGGGCAGCTGGAGCAGGGCGGACCCAGCGATGATCAGCAGGACGTAGAACGTCCGCGACAGGAGCAGGATCAGGGTCGCCTCCATCGCGGCCACGATGCGCTGGCCCTCGATGACTGCCTTTGGCAGGACCCCGAACGCATCGTCGAGCAGGACGAGGTCGGACACGCCGCGGGCGGCGGCGCTGCCCGATTCCATCGCGATCCCCAGGTTGGCGCGGCGCAGCGACAGGATGTCGTTGACGCCGTCGCCGACCATCGCGACGTACCGGCCCCGGGACCGGAAGAGCGAGACGAGGCGTGCCTTGAGGGCCGGCTCCACGCGCCCGAAGACGCTCGCCCGGTCCGCGACCTCCCCGAGGGCCGCGTCGTCGAGGTCCGTGAGGTCGAGGCCGGAGACGGCGCCCCCGGCGATCGCCAGGCCGACCCGGTGGCCGATCGCCGCGACCGTGGCCGGGTCGTCCCCCGAGATGACCTTGAGGTCGAGGCCGGCCCGGGTGAGGCCGCCCAGGATCTCCTGGACGTCCGAGCGGAGCTCCTCGGTGAAACCGAGGAGCGCGACCGGCTCGAGGCCCGGGGGAAGGGCGGGCCGGTCGTCGGGGCTGCGAAGGGGCGCCCCGTCGTCGGCGCGGGCCAGCAGGAGGACGCGCACGCCCTCGGCGGCGATGGCCTCGATCCGCTCCGCCAGGCCATCGGGGGCCGCCGCCAGGCGGGGCCAGAGCACCGGCGGAGCACCCATCACGTACGTCGCCCCGGGTGCCGCCTGGCCGGCGCGGTCCGCCGTCCCCGGCACGTCCGCCTCGCCCAGCGCCGGCGCGGCGCCGGGAGCGTCGCCGAAGCGCAGGCCCGACCAGCGCCGCTCCGAGGCGAAGGGGATCTCGTCGTCGACGGGCGCCGGGGGCCCGGGGTGAGCCGCGCGCATGGCCTCGGTCGTCCGGTTGGGCGCCGTCGTGCTGGCCGCCAGGATCCCCAGCAGGGAGTCGAGCGCGCCGGGGTCGGCAGCGCCGACGGGTTCGGCGAGGTGGAAGGAGATCCGCTGGGTCGTCAGCGTGCCCGTCTTGTCGACGCAGAGCGTGTCCACCCGGGCCATCGACTCGACGGCGTTCTGGCGCTGCACGAGGGCCCCGAGGCGGGTGATCCGGAGGGCCCCGGCAGCGTAGGTGACCGTGATCATGATCGCCAGCCCCTGCGGGACGAGCGTCACGAGGACCGCGGCTGCCGTCAGGGTCTCCTTCGAGTCGAAGCCCGTCGGCAGGATGGCGAGGGCGAGCGCGACCGGGACGGCGGCGAGGAGCACCAGCCCGGCGACGGCCCAGATGGTGGCCGCGATCTCGCGCTGGAGCGGCGTGCGCTCGTCACCCAGCTTCTTGGCCTCCGCCAGCAGCTTGTTGGCGAAGCTGTCGGCACCGACGCGCTCGACCTCGAAGACGAGCGTGCCAGAGACGACCGCGCTCCCCGACAGGACGGCGTCGCCGGCGGCCTTGCCGACCGCGTCGGACTCGCCGGTCAACAGCGATTCGTCGACCTCGGCGCGGCCTGCCCCGACGACGGTCCCGTCGAGCAGCACCTGGTCGCCGCGGCGGGCGACGAAGAGGTCCCCGAGGACGACCTCGGCAGGGTCGATCTCCTGTTCGGCGCCATCGCGGATCACGCGGGCTCGGGGGCGGCTGAGCAGGGCGATCTGGTCCAGCTTGCGCTTCGCCCGGGTCTCCTGGACGACCCCGATCAGGATGTTGGCGATGACCGGGCCGGCGGTCAGCAGCGCCTCGACGTACATGCCGAACGCGACGAGGAGCAGCGACACGGCGATCAGGATCCCGTTGATCCCGAGGTACGCGTTCTGCCGGAGGATCTCCCAGTAGGTCCGCGAGGTCGGCGGGCGGTACGCGTTGCCCTCGCCGCGCTCCCGTCGGGCCTGCGCCTCGGTCGTCGCCAGGCCGGCGGCGGGCGTGCGCAGCGGGATCGCGACCTCGGGGAGCAAGTACGTGGGGCGTGCGGTCATCGCCTGCGATCATGCCCGATCCCGACGGCGCCGGTCCACCGGTGTAGCCTCACCGCGTGAGCGTGATCGAGACCACCGGCCTCTCGAAGCACTACGTCCCGACGGGGCTCCGGCGGCTCGTCGCCCGCGGCCGGGGAGAGGTCGTCCGGGCGCTCGACGACGTCGCGCTGGCGGTGCACCCGGGCGAGGTCTTCGGCTTCCTCGGGCCCAATGGGGCCGGCAAGAGCACCTGCATCCGCCTGCTCCTCGGGTTCCTTCACCCGAGCGCCGGCTCGGCGCGCGTCCTCGGCCTCGACACGCGGTCGGACGGCGTCGCGATCCGGGCCCGGGTCGGATACCTCCCCGGCGGCATCGCCCTCTACGATGCGATGACCGGCCTCGACCTGCTCGACTTCCTGGGGGCGTTTTACGAGCGGCCGCCGGTGCTGCGCCGCCGGCTGGTCGACGGCCTGGCCCTGTCCGCCCGTGACCTGGCGCGCCCGGTGCGCGACTACAGCCGCGGCATGCGCCAGAAGCTGGGGATCGTGCAGGCGCTCCAGCACGACCCCGAGCTGGCGATCCTCGACGAGCCGTCGGAGGGTCTCGACCCGCTCATGCAGCAGGCCTTCTACGAGATCCTCGACGAGCTGCGGGCCGCCGGGCGCACGGTGTTCCTCTCGTCCCACATCCTCTCCGAGGTGGAGCGGGTGTGCGACCGGGTCGCGATCGTCCGGCGCGGCCGGCTGGTCGCGCTCGAGGAGATCGGCGCGCTCCTGGCGCACCGGCGCCGGACCGTCGAGATGCGCGTCGAGGGCGTCCCGCCGTCGCTCGCCGGCGTCCCCGGCGTGGCCGACGTCGTGGTGGTCGACGGGCGCCTCCGGTGCAGCCTGCAGGGCGACGTCCGGCCCTTTCTCGCGGCGATCGCGGGATCGCCGGTCACCGACCTGACGATCGAGCCGGCCCGCCTGGAGGACGCGTTCCTGGAGCTGTATGCGGACGAGGCGCTCCAGGTGGACGGGGCCGCGCCCCCGGTGGCTCCCGGGCCGGGCGGGACCGCGCCGGGCCGGACCGCGCCGTGAGCCGGGTCCTCCTGCGCCGGACGCTCGTCGCGGGGCGCTGGCGGCTCCTCGCGGTGGCGGCCGGCCTCGCGACCTGGGGCTTCCTGCTGCCCGTGATCTATGCCACCTTCGGCGCCGACTTCCGGCAGCTCGTCGAGGGCGGCTACTTCGCGGACCTCTTCGACGCGTTCGCGGCCTTCGGGGGAGGGAGCGTCTTCACGCTGAACGGGTCGGTCGCGCTGGGCTTCCTCCATCCGATCCCGATCGCCCTCGTCGCCGTGCTGGCCGTCGGCCACCCGGTGGCCGCGCTCGCGGGGGAGCGCCAGCGAGGCACCCTGGAGATCCTGCTGGCTCGCCCGATCTCGCGCCGGCGCGTCTACGGCACGGCGCTCGCGGCGACCCTCGTGTTCGTCGTCGTGGCGCTGGCGGCGAACCTCGGCGGCGTGGTGGCCGGGGCGGTCCTCTTCGAGGTGGCGGACCAGCTCGACCCCGGGCGGCTGCTCCTGGTGTGGGGCAACGCCGTCCTCCTGTTCGCGACGCTGGGATCCCTGGCGCTGGCGGCCTCGGCCTCGTTCGACCGGCTGGTGCCCGCCCTCGGGACGGTGCTCGCGTTCGCCCTCGTGTCGTACGCGGTGGAGCTGCTGGGGGCACTGTGGCCGGACATGGCCGGCTGGCGGCCGTGGTCGTTCTTCCACTACTTCCAGCCGGCGGAGATCCTGGCCGGCGACGCGAGCCCGGCCGACCCGCTGATCCTCGTCGGGATCACGGTGGCGACGGTCGCCTACGGCCTCTGGATCTTCCCTCACCGCGACCTGGCCGCGCCGAGCTGAGCGCCGTTGCGCGGGCGACGCCGGGGCAGAGCCGGGCTCCGCGGTCCGGCGGTCGCCCGGGTGCGGGGCCTACGGTGCGGCCGATGCCGTGGGGGAGGGGCCGGCGGTTGCCGCCGGCGACGCGGCCGGGGTTGGGCTGCCGGTGGCCGACGGGCCGGGGCTGCCGGAGGACGGCGCGGCCGGCGAGCCGGCGGGCGACGGCGACGCGGCCGGGGCCACGCGCACGGCCTCGACCGCTTCACGCAGGGGCGGCCAGGTCTGGCTGAAGCCGGTCAGGACCCGCTCGCCGCCGGGGCCGCGCAGGCGCATGGTCGGCGTCGAGGTCACGCCCACGTTCCGGCCGGCCGTGGTCTCGTCCGCGACGGCCTGGGCGATCGCAGGATCGTCGAGACAGGTCTTGAACGCCGCGGCGTCGCGAACCCCCGCGATCTCCGCGATCTGGACCAGGTTCTCGCGGACGAAGCGGCCCTGGTTCTCGCCCTGCTGGAAGGTGTACAGCGCGTCGTGGAAGCGGAGCTGGGCGGCGGGGTCCTGGGCGCCGGCACACCGCGCGGCGACCGCGGCGTCCGTGGACTCCTGGCCCAGGAACGAGAAGTCGCGGTAGACGACGCGGGCGATGCCCGGCATCACGTACTCGCGCTCGAGCGCTCCGCCGAACAGGAGATCCTCGAGGCGGCAGTAGGGGCACTGGTAGTCGGCCCACACCTCGATGGTCACCGGGGCGTCCGCCTGCCCGACGGTGTTGCCGGCCGGCGCCTCCGAGGGGGCCGGTGTCGGCGACGGCGAGGGCGAGGCGCCGCCCAGCTGGCCGGTCGCGATGCCGAGGGCGCCCGCGCCGAGGACCATCCCGAGGATCGCGACGCCCACGTATCCGAGGATCGTGGCCGGCCGGCGGGCGGCCGCCGGGGACGCCGCCACCGGGGCGGGGGCGACCGGCGCGACCTGCTCCACCGGCAGCGGCGTGGGCGGGACCTGGTCGGCGGGCGGGACATCATCGGCGCGCGGGATGTCGTCGGGCGGCGGGGCCGCGTCGGAGGTGCTCGTCTCCGGGGTCGGTGCGGCATCCGGGTCGGGCGGGCGGGCGTCGGGAGGGGGCGTGGCGTCCGCGGGCTCGCGGTCGGGCTGGGTCGGTTCGGTCATCAGATCCCTGCAATCGGTGGCCCGGTCGGGCCGGGGAGGTCGCCACAGAGTACCGGGCCGTCGCAGAGGACGCCGGGGCGTGCCCGCCCGCGGCAGGCGTCGACACCTCCGCACCGCACCGAAGCCCACGCTCGGTGTCGGCCTGCACCGGAAGATGGTCCTCCGGGACCTCCCGGGAGTCCCATGCAGGCCCCGTGCGCGTGTACAGTGCGGTCACGGTCGTGCGGGGCCGCCGGTGGGGGCACCGCCGGGCAGAGCGCACAGCCGGAAAGATCGAAGGAAGACCGTGTCGTCGGACCAGCTCACCTACGTCCTCGTGGCGCTCATCGTCACTGGCGTCGCCATCCTCCTGCTGCTGGCGGGCGCCCTGTTCGCGCGTCGCGGGCGGTCCGGCACGGCCGAGCCCAGCCGCGCCCCGGACCTCCCCCCGCCGGACATCGCTCCGGCGGCGGCCGTCGTCCCGGCGACGCTCCTCCCGGCGCGGCCCGTGCCGTCGATCTCGACCGCACCGCCTACCTTGGCGGCGCCGCAGGTTCCGGCGCCTGACCTCGTGCCGCCCGATCCCGTCGCCGCGGCCCCCGATCCCGTCGCCGCGGCCCCCGATCCCGTCGCCGCGGCCCCCGCGCCCGTCGCCGCGCTGCCCGCCGCGGAGGACCTGCCCGGGAGCGGCATCCCGCCCTCCGAGCCCGAGCATCTCCCCGAGGAGTCCGGCGTGACACCCGCCGACCTGGAGGCGGCCGCGCGGCGTGTGCACGATCCGCGCGAACAGGACGTGATCGAGGGCTTCCTGTCGATCTCGCCGCGCAGGCGCGAGACGGCCGCCTTCGACGCGCCGCGCCGGCCGACGGCTGCGGCGCGGGTCGCCCCGACCGCCGCGGTGGCGACCGCCCCGCGCGAGATCCCGCCGGATTCGCAGGTGGACGACATCACGGGGCTCGATTCGCGGGCTGCCTGGGACCGGGCGCTCGCCGAGGAGAATGCGCGGTACGTCCGCTATCGGCGGCCGGTCGGGGTCATCGTGGCGGAGCTCGACGGGCTGGCGCGCTTCGAGCAGCAGTTCGGGGAGGATGCCTCGCGCCGGATCCTCGTTGCAGCCGGCGGGGCGATGCGGCGTGGCGCGCGGCGGACCGACCGGGTGGCCCATGTCGGCGGTGGCCGCTTCATGGTGCTCCTGCCCGAGACGGACGAGATCCAGGCGATCAACTACGTGGAGCGTGTGCGCGGCGAGTGCGAGCGATGGCTCGACGCCGGCGCCGTCTCCCTCCACGTCTCCATGGGCTGGGCGAGCCCCAGCGCCGTCGGTGAGCTGGACACCGCCCTTCGCACGGCCGAGGAGCGGATGTACGCCGAGCGGCGCCGGGCCGCCCGCGCCGGGATCGGCGACTCCGGCGCGTCACGCTGACGGGGGCGCCTGCCGGGCGGGCGTGTGCCCCGCCGGCCCGCAGCGCCCTCGTCGGGCTCCCCTGCGTCGCCGGTCAGACGACGGACGGCGTGAGGAGGACCGGCAGGCCGACCTTGTTCTCGTAGCGCGGGCGGTAGCGGTCCACGTTGTAGGCGTGCTCGATGTCCACGGTCCGGGCCCCCGGCTCGGGGATGGGGCAGTAGCCGTAGCGCCCGTCGCGGATCGCCGTCATCTGGCCGGTCTTCCCGTCGACCACGAGCTCCATTGCGACGTTCGCGAAGGTGATCGCGACGACCTGGTCGAACGCGTCCGGCTCGCCCGACCGCAGGTCGTAGGTCAGCTCGGAGCTGACGGTCTCGATCCGGGTCCGGCGCGTGATCTCCTGGGCCAGGAGCTCGCCGATGCTGGCCTTGTGGCGGTGGCCGTAGGCGTCGGCCTCGCCGACCTCCTGCAGCTCCATCCCCTCCGGGAGGGCGCCCTCCGAGGCGATCACGAACGAGTACCGGCTGGGGTTGTTCTGGCGGTCCTCGACGAGGAGGTCGACGAGGTGCTGGAGGTCGAAGCGGTACTCCGGGATGACGCAGCGCGCGGACGTCACGTACGCCGTGTACAGCGCCGTGAAGCCGGCGTTGCGCCCGAAGATGCGGAAGACGCCGATCCGCTCGTGGGAGCCGAGCGTGGTCCGCTGGCGGTTGATGGCGTCCTTGGCCCGGGTGATGGCCGTCGAGAAGCCGATGCAGTACTCGGTACCGCGGACGTCGTTGTCCATGGTCTTCGGGATGGCGATGATCTGGACGCCGGCGTCGGTGAGCACCTTCGAGTACGAGAGGGTGTCGTCGCCGCCGATCGAGATCAGCGTGTGGATCCCGAGCCGGTCGAGGTTCTCGAGGACCACCGGCGTGAAGTCGTAGACGTCCTCGCCGGCCTGCAGCGCGGGCAGCCGATCGGCCGGCACTACTGCCGGCAGCCTGCCGGGCCGCATCTTCCTCGGGTTGGTGCGGCTCGAGTGGAGGAACGTGCCGCCGGTCCGGTCGATGGTCCGGGTGTTGAGGCGGTCGAGCGGGCGGACATAGTCCGGGTCGAGGTCCGGCCCCGGGCGCATGTGGGTCAGCGCCTCCCAGCCGCGCCGCAGGCCGATGACGTCGTACCCGAGCTCGGTGGAGCGATAGACGACGCTCTTGATGACGGAGTTGAGACCGGGAACGTCGCCGCCCCCGGTGAGGATGCCGATGCGTGGACGGGACATGAACGCGTGCTCCCTCGGGGATCCCCGCTTCGCGACGGGACGGGCCTGGTGAACCCGTCCATGGTAGCGAGGCGCGTTGTCCGCGACGGCGGCCGGATGCCGCCCCGGCGCGGGCCGGAAGTCACGAGGGCCTGGCCCGGGCGGCGGTGTCCCGCCGGAGCGCGACGCCGGGGAGCGCGGCGCCGGGAATCGCCGGCCTCAGCGGCGGCCGACCCGGGTCGCCTTGTGGTGGTGCGTCGGGATGGGCTGAGCGCCGCGGGCGTGGACGGGGCGGGGCGGGGTCGCCGGGTCGGGGAGGAAGTCTTCGACGACCTCCACGGGGATCGAGCGGTGGAGGAGGTGCTGGATCGAACGGAGCAGGTCGACCTCGTCGGGGCAGGCCAGGCTGATCGCGATCCCGCTGGCCCCGGCCCGGCCGGTGCGCCCGATGCGGTGGACGTAGTCCTCCGCCTTCGTGGGAAGCTCGAAGTTGACGACGACCGGCAGCTCCTCGATGTCGAGGCCGCGGGAGGCGACGTCGGTGGCGACGAGAATCTCGATCTCGCCCGACTTGAAGTCGGCCAGGGCCCGGATGCGCTCGGCCTGGGTGCGGTCGGAGTGGATCGCCGTGGCGGCGTAGCCGGCGCGGTCGAGGTCGGAGGCGATCCGCCGGGCGGCGAGCTTCGTCCGGGTGAAGACCAGGACCTGGTGCAGGTCGTGCGCGTCGACGAGGTGCTTGAGCAGCTCGAGCTTGAGCTCGCGGTCGACCGGGTAGAGGACCTCGCGGATCTCGGACGCCGTCGCGTTGCGAGCGGCGACCTCGACCACGGCCGGGTCGTGGAGGAACTCCTTCGAGAGGCGCCGGATCTCGCTCGAGAAGGTCGCCGAGAAGAGGAGCGTCTGGCGGCGGGCGGGAAGGAGCGCCAGGATCCGGCGGATGTCCGGGATGAACCCCATGTCCAGCATCCGGTCGCCCTCGTCGAGGACGAGGATCTCGACCTGGCCGAGGTTGGCCGCGCGCTGGCCGACGAGGTCGAGGAGGCGCCCGGGGGTGGCGACGAGCAGCTCGACGCCGCTGCGGAGCTCCTTGATCTGCGGGTCGAGGGGCACGCCGCCGAAGACCACCGCGGACCGGAGCGGCACATGGCGGCCGTACGCGGCGGCCATCTCGGCCACCTGCATCGCCAGCTCACGGGTCGGCGTCAGCACGAGGGCCCGGACCGGGTGGCGGGCCGGCGAGAACGACGTGTTCGCGTGGGGGAGCAGGCGCTGGAAGATCGGCAGGACGAAGGCCGCGGTCTTGCCCGTGCCGGTCTGGGCGGCGCCCATGAGGTCACGACCCTCGAGCACGAGCGGGATCGCCTGGCGCTGAATGGGCGTTGGGGCGGTGTAGCCCTGGTCGGTCACCGCGCGGAGGAGTTCGGTCGACAGACCGAGGGTATCGAAGGTCACGTCTGCGCAGCATAATCGATCCGCTGACATGAACCCGCGGCCCGAAGGAGCGTGCAATGGCCAGACAGAGATCGGACTCGTCCGCCGGTGGTGCCGGCTCCGCGAAGCCGCGGGCGCGCGAGGGGCGCAACCGACGCCCGGAGCGAGACGCCCTGCGGATCCCCGCCACGGCGCTCGGCGGCGGCCACGGCACGCCGATCGGGGAGCAGGGCGACGCGAGCGTGACCAAGAAGGAGTACGAGGCCGAGCTGCGCCGGCTCAACGTCGAGCTCGTCAAGTGGCAGGAGTGGATCAAGGACCAGGGCCTCAAGGTCGTCGCGCTGTTCGAGGGCCGCGACGCGGCCGGGAAGGGCGGCGCGATCAAGCGGATCATGGAGCCTCTCAACCCCCGCTCCGCCCGCGTCGTGGCCCTGCCGGCGCCGACCGAGCGCGAGAAGACGCAGTGGTACTTTCAGCGCTACATCACCCACCTCCCGGCCGCCGGCGAGGTCGTCCTCCTCGACCGCAGCTGGTACAACCGGGCCGGCGTCGAGCGGGTGATGGGCTTCTGCACCGAGGACGAGTACCAGGAGTTCCTGCGCTCCTGCCCCGAGTTCGAGCGGATGCTCGTGCGGAGCGGGATCATCCTCCTCAAGTACTGGTTCAGCGTCTCCGACGCGGAGCAGGAGCGTCGCTTCCAGGACCGCCTGGACGACCCGACGAAGCGCTGGAAGCTCTCCCCGATGGACGTCGAGAGCCGGTCGCGCTGGATCGACTACAGCAAGGCGAAGGACGAGATGTTCGCCCACACGGACATCAAGCAGGCGCCGTGGTGGGTGGTCCGGTCCGACAACAAGCGACGCGCCCGCCTCAACGTCATCAGCCACCTGCTGTCGATGATCCCCTACGAGGACCTGACGCCGCAGCCCATCGTCCTGCCGCCGCGCCAGAAGGACACCGGCTACGTGCGGCCGCCGATGGAGGACCAGACCTTCATCCCCGAGCCGTTCTGAGGCGCGCCTCGGCCGCGGTGCACCGGCCGTTCAGCCGGCTCGGGCAAGCGCCGCCCGCACCTCCGGGAGGCGCTCGATCGTCTCCCGGTCCCACGGCGTGCGCAGGACGGCGACGATCTCGTCGACGCCCGCGTCCACCCACGGCCGCAGCGCCGCGGCGACCTCGTCGGGGCTGCCCCCCGCGTGGAGCGGGTCCTCGCCCGGCTGCATCTCGTGGATCTGGCGGACCTCGGCCCACGCGGAGCTGACCGCGGCGGACGAGGACCGGACGACCATGTTCAGGTAGACCTGGCGCTCGATGCCCCGGACGTCGCGGCCGACGGCCGCCCCGTGGGCCGCGAGGACCTGCTCGAGCTCCGCGAGCTCCTCCGGCGTGGCATAGGCGTTCCAGACGTCGGCGACCCGGGCCACGGTTCGCAGGGTCTTCGTGCGGCCCGTGCCGCCGATGAGGATCGGCAGGCGCGCCTGGAGCGGACGCGGGGAGCAGGCCGCGCGGTCCAGGTCGTAGAACCGGCCGTGGTACGTCACCACCTCCCCGTCGAGCAACCGGCGCAGCAGCCCGGCCGCCTCGTCGAGGCGGTCGAGCCGCTCCCCGAAGCCACTCCCGAAGTCGAGCCCGAACGCCGCGTGCTCCCGCGGATGCCAGCCGGCCCCGAGGCCAAGGACGAAGCGGCCCCCCGACACGTGGTCCAGCGTCGTCGCCATCTTGGCGATGACGCCGAGGTTGCGGAACGTGACTGCGCTCACGAGGTGGCCCAGGCGGACCCGCGACGTCAGGGGCGACAGGGCGGCGAGCGCGGTCCAGCCCTCGAGCTTGGGGTCCAGGTCGTCGCCCTCGTCGCACAGCAGGTGATCGTCGAGCCAGACGCTGTCCCAGCCGCACGCCTCGGCGGCCAGGGCCGCGTCGCGCAGCTCCGGCCAGCCTGTCCGGTTGATCCAGAACGCCGCGCCGAACCGCGGACCGCCTTCGCCCATCTCTCAACCTCCGCTCCCGCACCGCGCCGGACCCGCCCGCCATTCTCCTCCGCCGGCCGAGCGAGCGGCGTGCCAACCCGTGGCGTGCCATCCGGTTCGCTGGCCGGCACGGTATCCTCGCCTCGCGCCCACCTCGCGCGACGGAGGAGCAGCCGGCGATGAGGGACCACGGACGAGAGGACGAGCGGGCAGTGCCGGAAGAGGAGCGCTCCGCGCTGCTCACCGCCTGCGGCCGGCTGCTCGGCACCGTGGGCCTCCTCATCATCGTCGTTCTCCTGCCGGCGACCTTCCTCGTCGTGGCCGCGAACATGGGCCTCGTCGACGCGCCGGGCTGGTCCGGCGGGAACACCACCGTGTTCGGGTTCTTCCTGGTCATCGTCCCGGCCGGCCTCGCCCTGGCCACGGTCCACTTCCTCCTCGGGGGCCTGGTCCTGGCCCGCCGATTCTGGCCCCTCGTCGTTGCGGTGCTGCTGGTGTTCGCGGTCGTGACGCTCTTCCCGCTCGGCCTGCGGATCAGCTGGCCGTTCCTGGGGCTCACCCTCCTCTACACCACGACGCTGGTGCTCTCGGTGGTCCGCCACCGTGAGTTCGAGTGAGCGGTCGCGGCACGCGGGCGCTGGACGCCGTACGGGCCGCCGGCGTCGCCCACGCGATCCACGCGTACGAGGCGCCCGGCCCGGCGTCGCCGCGCGATCGCGACCGCCGCCCGCACTACGGCGAGGACGCGGCCGTCGCGCTGGGCCTCGACCCCGCCCGCGTCTTCAAGACGCTCATCGCCTCGATCGACGGGCAGCTTGCGGCGGCCGTCGTGCCGGTGGCCACGGAGCTTGACCTCAAGGCGCTCGCGGCGGCGCTCGGCGGGCGTCGAGCGGTCTTGGCCGACCCCGCCGAGGCGGAGCGGGCGACCGGCTACGTCGTGGGGGGCATCAGCCCGCTCGGCGGCCGCCGGCACCTCCCGACGGTCCTCGACACGTCTGCCGCCGGCTTCTCGACCGTGTTCGTGAGCGCGGGTCGTCGTGGTCTGCAGCTGGAGCTCGCTCCGGCCGACCTCGCGTGCCTGGCGCGGGCGATCGCGGCCCCGATCGCCCGCGGGGACTGACGGGTCATCGGCCGGCCGCCTCGCGCGAACGGGCGCCCGCAGCTCCGTGGTCGCGTGGCGCCGGATGCGCCCCGCGCGGCGCCGCGTGACGCCCAGTCAGGGGATCAGCACCGCCGTGCCGGCCGATGACCCGTCCGCGAGCCGGCGCAGAGCGTCGGTCCCCTCGGCCAGGGCGAGCACCTCGATCTCCGTCCGAACCGGGATCGCGGTCGCGAGGTCGAGGAACGCGCGCGCATCCTCCATCGTGTAGTTCGCCACGCTGCGCAACCCGCGTTCCCACCACAGGTGCTCATAGTCGAAGGCGGGGATCCCGTCGAGGTGGATCGCGTTGACGGCCACCGTGCCTCCGCGGTCCACCGCCCGCAGGGCGGCCACCACGACGCTGCCGACGGGGGCGAAGGTGACGACCGCGTCCAGCGGCGCCGGCGGCGGGTCGTCGTAGCCGGCGACGGAGGCTGCCCCGAGGGCCAGCGCGCGCTGCTGCTCGCGCGCTGAACGTGTCGCGACGTGGACCTCGCATCCCCAATGGCGTGCGACCTGGATGGCGAGGCTCGCGGAGGCGCCGAAGCCGTACAGGCCCAGCCGGCCGCCGGGCCGGATGCCCGACATCAGCAGCGAGCGATAGCCGATCACGCCGCCGCAGAGGAGCGGGGCAGCCGCAGTGTCCTCGAAGCCGGCGGGGACGGGCAGGGCGACGTGCGCCCGGACCACGACCTGCTCCGCGAACCCGCCGTCGCGATCCCACGCGGTGAAGGTCGCCTCCGGGCACAGGTTCTGGCGGCCGGTCGTGCAGGCTCGGCAGGTCCCGCACGTGCCGGCGAGCCAGCCGACGGCGGCACGGTCGCCGACCGACCAGCCGGTGACCCCGTCGCCGACCTCCTCGACCCGGCCGACCGCCTGGTGGCCCGGGATCGTCGGCAGGCGGTGGGCCGCAAGGTCGCCCTCCACGAGCTGCAGGTCGGTGCGGCACACGGCGCAGGCGCCGACGCGGACACGCAGCTCCCCGGGCCCGGGGATCGGCTCGGGCATCTCGCGCAGCCGGAGCGGCTCGCCGCCGGCGAGCGGGCCGGGTCGCTCCAGCACGAGGGCGCGCATCACGCTGCCCTCACCGGACGCTGACGCTCCCGATCCCGCCGCGCACCTCGATCTCGACGCGGTTCGCGGCACCCTCGAAGTCGGGCGACTCCCAGGCGCTGCCGGCGGTGTTGCGCGGGAAGCGGACGGCGTCGACGTCGCTGGAGCCGAGCGCGATGGACGAGCGGATCCGTGCCGCCACGCCCTCGGGGACGCGGAACCGGATGGATGCCGCGCCCCCCTCGGCGTCGACGCGCGTCACCCCGGCGGTGGCCGGCAACGTCACGTTCGTCTCGCTGGCGCCGGTGCGCAGGCGCAGCTCGGCCAGGCGCAGCGCGGAGAGGTCGAGCTCGGCGTCGGCCGCGCCCGACTCGACCCGCAGGCGCAGGGGGATCTCGGCGGTGACGCCCATCGACCAGCTGAACGGCGCGCGGTTCCACGCCCAGCCCGACGGGGACGCCGGCGCGGAGAGGCGGGCCCGGCCGGGCCCGCCGGATCGATCCACCTTGACGCCGCCCGTGAAGTCGCCGTCCACGAGGAGGCCCGGCGCGGCGGGACCGATCCTCAGGTGGCCCGCCCCGAAGGTGACCATGACCTCGGCGTCCGCCGCGCCGGCGAGCGGGACCGCGAGGCGCTCGGGGACCGGGGCCGCCCACCCGGTCCCGGTGTCGCCCGCCTCGGCCGCTGCGCGATCCCGGGCGTCGTGCACGACGAGGTACGGCCGCCGCCAGGGGCCGGGGACGAAGGCGCCGACGAGGACGACGACGCCGATCCCCACGAGCGCCAGCGGGACGGCCACCTCGGTCAGGTTGCCGAAGCGGCCGTCCGAGAGGTCGAGCACGCCCTCGAAGAAGAGGAAGCCGACGAGGAAGATCACGATCCCGACGAAGAGGGCGCCGAGCCCGCCACGCAGGTCGTCGGGCCGGCCCGCCAAGAGGCCGTAGATCGCGAGGCCGAGGCCGACGCCGCCCGGTGCGACGAGCGCCCAGGCGTAGGCCCAGGTCTGGTACAGGTCGTAGGCCTCCTGCACGGCCAGGACGACGCCGACCATCGTGAGGATCCCCCCGACGCTGGCCATGCCGCTTCCGCCGGATCCGCCGACCGCGACCGCGCCGAGGATGAGGGCTACGCCGGGCACGATGATCCAGGCCGGCCATCCGATCGTGAGGCCGCTCACCTGGAACAGCAGGGCCGCGCCGCCGAGGAGGATCAGCGTGACCCCGATGACGATCCCGCCGCGCTGCGGCGATGTGGTTCCGGTCATGTGGTCGCCTCCCTTGGCCGGTACGATCTGGTCATGCGCGAGATGGTGGAGCGCCGCCGCCGGGCGATCGGTGTCGGGCTGACAGCGTACGGCCTCGTGGGGCTTGCCGCGGGCGTCCTCGTCGTGGCGGCGACGATCGCGGTCGGGCTCGGCATGGGGCCGGCCGTCGAGAGCATCGACCGCCAACGAGACGCCGTCGTCGCCTCGCTGGAGAGCGGCGCCGCGTCGCTCGAGAAGACCGCGGCCCTCATCGACGACAGCTCGGGCGCCGTCCAGAACAGCTCGGAGATCGCGTCGCAATCCGCGAACGTGACCCGGCGCCTGGCGGACACCCTGGCACGCCTCGCCGACACGTTCGGGAGCTTCGAGGTCCTCGGCAACCAGCCGTTCGGCCCGCTGGCCTCGGACGCGACCCAGCTGGCCGCCCAGCTGCGCGGGATCGCGACCGACCTCGACGCCCTCGGGATCCGGTTCGGGAGCATCGGCCGCAGCCTTCCGCCGCTGGCGGAGGACGTGGCGGCGACCGCCGCCGAGCTCTCCGCCGTCGCCGCCGAGCTCGCTGCCTTCGAGGTGCCGGAGACAGCCGTCGCCGCGTTCGGCTGGCTCCTCGCCGGGGTGCTCCTCATGGTGGCGTGGCTCCTGGTCCCGGCAGTGGCGGCGCTCGTCGCCGGCGTGGCCCTGCTGCGCAGCCCGCACCAGGCCGCGGCCTGATCCACGACCGCGGGCGTCGCCCCGGACGCGTCATCGCGACCGGCCGGCGGCCTCGGCGTCGGCGTCCTCGGCATCGGCGCCCTCCGCGTCCTCGGCATCGGCGCCCTCGGCGGTCCGGACCAGCAGGTCGGCAGCGATCGCGCGCCCCCACGCGCGGATCCGGGAGAAGTCGCGCCAGTCGCCGGTGAGGCCCGCCGAGGCCATGATCTGCGCCTCGAGCCCGTCGGCCGCCGGATCCACGCGGCCGCCGAACGTCACCGCGTGCGCGCCGATCTCCTCCGCGAGGGCACCGACGTCGGCAGGCTGGGGAAGCCGGTCCGGGCGAGCGGTCGCCGGCCCGGCCCCAACGGGCCCTGACGAGAACAGCCACGTCTGGATCGCGGCGAGCCTGGATCGCTCACGGCGCACGAGATCGAGGGCGGTCTCGTCCCAGCGCCCGAGGTAGAGCGCGCTGCCGATCACCGCGCCGTCGTAGCCGGTGAGCCCATCGACCAACCGGGCTTCGCCGAGCGTCGCATCGCAGCCGGCCGCGTTGAGCTCGCCCGCGATGACCGCGGCAATCTCGGCGGTCGAGTCGTGGCGCGTCGCGTAGGCGACCAGCACGCGGGGCGGGCGCATCGGGGCTCCTGGAGGGAGAACGTCGAGGACAGGATGGCGGCGGGCCGTCCTGGGGCGGCAGAGACCTCCGGCCCGCGCGTGGCAGGCCATCACGCCGGTAGTCGGCGGGCGCTAGGCTTCGCCGCGGAGGTCCGATGCCCGTGCACGCTGCTGCCGCGCCGTTCCTCGTCGTCTCCGACGGCGCGTCCCGCCTGGCAGACCCCGCTCGCCGCGAAGCGCTCGTGGCCGGCGCGGCGGCCGCCGTCGAAGCCCGGACGGGGATCGCCCCCGTGGTCCGCAGGACGGCGTCGGCGACCGAGGGCCACGCCGCCGCGCGTGAGGCGGTTGCTGCCGCCGCACCGCTGCTGGTCGTGGCGGGAGGCGACGGAAGCGTCCGCTCGGCCGCCGCCGTCCTCGCCGGGACGGGAATCGCCCTGGGGATCGTGCCGGGCGGGACCGGGAACCTCCTCGCCGCGGCGCTCGGCATCCCGCGGACGCCGGAGCGGGCGATTGGCGCGCTGGGCCCGGCGAGGGAGCGGCCGATCGACCTGGCCCGGGCCTCGGTCGGCGCGCAGTCGGACGCGACGATCCCGTTTCTCGTCGCGGCAGGCGTCGGCTTCGACGCCAGGGTGATGGCCGCGACGACGGATCGTCGGAAACGGTCCCTCGGGATCGGGGCCTACTTCGCGACCGCCGTTGGGGTCGCGGCCCGGATGCGGCCCTTCGCGGTTCGGCTCGTGGTGGACGGGGTCGTCCACGAGACAGACGCCCTCGCCGTGCTCGTCGCCAACGCGGGGGAGCTCATCCCGGGCCTGGTCCGTCCCCGCCTGCCGCTGATCCCGGACGACGGCGTCCTCGACGTCCTGGTGGCGCGCGGCCGGGGCGTCCTCGGCGGCTCCAGGGCGGCCATCGAGCTGCTGCTCGGGCGTGGCGTGTACAGCACGATCGGGCCCTACGCCGCCCGGTTCGCCGCCCGCCGCGTCGAGGTCCTCGCGGACGCCGACGAACCGGTCGAGGTCGATGGCGACGTCGTCGGCGCGGGGCGGCTCGTCGCGGAGGTCGTCCCGGGCGCGCTGCGGATCCTCGTGCCCGCGTGACGCCGGAAGGCGGCCGCCCAGCGGGCCGCGCCGGTCAACGTCAGCCGGGTCCCGCCGCCGCCCGCGTTACCATCGGGCGATGACGACCCCGACGCCCCCCGCCAGCTTGCCGTTCACCGGTGACCCCGAGGCCGACGCTCTCCTGGCCGCCGATCCTCTTGCCCTGCTGATCGGGTTCGCGCTGGACCAGCAGGTGACGGTCCAGAAGGCCTTCGCCGGCCCGCTCGAGCTGCGCCGCCGGATCGGGACCCTCGACGCGGCGGAGATCGCCGCGATGGACCCGGAGGTGCTCGGGGCGGCCTTCCGCGAGCGGCCGGCGCTCCACCGGTTTCCCGGCGCGATGGCGACCCGCGTCCAGGAGCTCTGCGCCGTCGTCGCCCGTGACTTCGATGGCGACGCCTCGCGCGTGTGGACCGAGGCCCGCGACGGCGCCGACCTGGAGGCTCGCCTGCGCGGCCTGCCGGGGATCGGCGAGATGAAGTCCCGGACCATGATCGGGCTCCTGGTGAAGCGCTTCGGCGTCCGGCCCGCCGGCTGGGAGGCCGTCGCCCCGACCTACCCGACCCTCGCCGACGTCGACTCCGCGGAGGCGCTTGCCCACTACCAGGAGCAGAAGCGCGCCTGGAAGGCCGGCCAGAAGGCGGCGAGGGGCGCCTGAACCTTGCCGGCGGCGAGACCCGGCTGCAGCGCGACCGGCGGCCTCGACTTCGTCGTCAGAGGCGAGCCCTGGCCGCAGCCTGAGCTGGAGGTGGGGGCGTAGATTCTGCCCATGGGCTTTGATGTTGCAGCCGAGGCGTACGACCGCTACATGGGCAGGTACTCGCTGCAGCTGTCCGCGCAGCTGGCGGACCTCGCCGGGGTGCGCCGCGGGCAACGCGTGCTCGACGTCGGCTGCGGTCCCGGGGCCCTCACGGCCGAGCTGGTCACCCGTCTCGGGCCTGCGGCCGTGGCGGCCGTCGACCCCTCTGAGCCCTTCGTCGCCGCTGCTCGGGAACGCAACCCCGGCGTAGAGGTGCTGCTGGCGTCCGCAGAGCATCTGCCGTTCGCGGACCGGTCGTTCGACGCTGCGCTCGCGCAGCTCGTTGTCCACTTCATGTCGGATCCGGTCGCAGGACTGGCGGAGATGGCGCGCGTGACCCGGCCAGACGGTGTCGTGGCCGCATGCGTCTGGGACCACGGCGGCGGTCAAGGCCCGCTCGGTCCGTTCTGGGACGCCGCGCGCCTGCTCGACCCCGAGGTCGATGGTGAATTGCACCTTGCGGGCGCACGTGAGGGCCACTTGGCCGAGTTGTTCGAAGCTGCGGGGCTGCACGAGATCGAGGAAGCGGCCCTCTCGGCTCGCCTCGAGCACGCGAGCTTCGACGCGTGGTGGGAGCCGTTCACCCACGGTGTCGGCCCCGCGGGTTCCTACGTGGCCGGCCTCGGCGCGGAACGCCAGGCGAAGCTCCGCGAAACGTGCCGAGTTGTGCTCCCCACTGGACCGTTCGCCCTCACTGCCCGGGCCTGGACGGCCCGCGGCCTCGCGTAGTGCAACGGCGTGCGCGCCCCAACCGCGTCTGCGTCGTGGACGCAGGCTGAGGGCTACCCGGCCTTGCTGGCATGAAGCGCGTGCTGTTGACCGGGATGTCGGGCACCGGCAAGTCCACCACCATCCGCGAGCTCGCCGCCCGCGGCTACAAGGCGGTGGACGCGGACGAGCCCGGCTGGTCCGAGCTGGTGAACGTCCCCGGCGACCCCGTAGTGTCGGGCTCGGAGCCCGGGCAGGACTGGCTTTGGCGCGAAGACCGCATCCAGGATCTGCTGGTCACCGAGGAGGCCGACTTCCTGTTCATCAGCGGGTGTGCGACGAACCAGGGCAAGTTCTATCCGCAGTTCGACCACATCATCCTGCTCAGCGCACCCGTCCCGCTGATGATCGAGCGACTGGCCACGCGAACAACGAACGCGTACGGAAAGCACCCGGACGAGCTCGCCCAGGTCCTCCGCTTCACCGAGACGATCGAGCCGCGGCTGAGGCGAGGCGCATCGCTCGAAGTGGACACCAGCGCCACGATCGAGCAGGTCGTCGAGGCCATCCTGGACCACGTGCGGCCCTGACGGTACCTCCGGAGCTTCGGGCGGTGGCTCCAGCCGTCACTCCGGTTTCGTGGCCCTCCCGTCGAGCCACAGGGTGTCGGACTCATCGCGGTGCACGCCGTCGCTGCCGACATGCTTCGCGTCGATCCTGTCGCCATTCCGGATCACGTACACGAGCGCCATCGCGTGGCCACGGCCGAGGCCAAACTCGGCCTTCAGCCAGTCCACGATGACGCCGGTCTTGGTGGCCGGTTCGTCGTACCCGCGCTCCCTCGCGAGCGCGATGAACTCGCGCGGCGTCTTGCCGGTCTTCTCCTCGATGTTGTCAAGGTAGGCCTGAAACGACATGGAAGTCCTCCGTGCGGCAGGTGGGTTCGTCGAGACCCTGGCACGCAGCCGCCGATGCCGGCGGTGGGTCGACGGCCGGGCGTTGGCTGCCTAGCGCAGCGCGTCGACCGACGCGGTCGCGACGATCCCTTCGACGCTGCGCGCCAGGTCCGCGTCCAGGGTCACGAACGCGTCTGCCTGCAGCTGCGTGAGCGCAACGTACTCGGCGTCGTAGGTCGAGGCCCATCCCAGCCGATCCGCCAGGTCCCAGGCCCGACGTCGGAGCACGGCGTCGCCGAGGAGCCGGATCGGCATCCGCCCGATGCGGGCGAGGCGCTCGCGCGCGACGTCTGCCGGGATCTCGCCCCGCTGGACGGCCTCGTGCAGAGCCGACAGCCCCTGGGAGCGCAGGAGCGTCGGGGCGAGGAGCTCGTGCTCGCCGGGGACCTCGATCCCCGCGCTCGCGATGTGGAGGACGGCGCTGGCGTCCACGACGAACCTGGTCATCGGGTACCTCCGATCGGCTGTGGAGCATGACAAGCCTACCGTTGCGCCCCCACGGTCGCCGCCTGCGGCCCCGCACGGCCCGACGAGTCCGACCGGTCGCGCGACGCCTGCCCGCAGTCCGGGCAAGAGCCCGCGGATTCCCAGGCGGATCGGCCGGGGGTGGCGTGGCCGCTCGCTCGCGCGGCTACCGCAACGGAAGGGCGTGCCCGTTCGCGTCCTCCACGACACGTGTGCCGAGGTCGGCGTCGAGCGAGACCGTCAGCTCGCGAACGGCAAGCGCGGCGGTACCCGGCCCCGGAATCGGGCAGGGCAGCGTTTCGACCCTGACCCGAACCTCGGTGGGCGTCTCGGCGACGTTGGTGACTCGCGTCCAGCTGCACGGGGCGACGCCGACGCTCACCGTGATGGTGCGCTGGTTGACCACCGCGTAGGAGTCCATCCCTGGAGCGACGACGGTCGAGTTCTGGGCCGCAACGAGGACCCCAAGGACGACAAGGGCGAGCACGAGCCAGAGCTTCCGGGGAATACGGATCGGCCGCTTCGGCTCCATGTGCCCGGCCCCTCACTCGACGTCACGTCGCACAGGACAACGGGAGAAGCCCTCGTCGGCGACGGTCGCCTCGACTCCGAGGACGTCGGGGGACGATACGCCCGTCCCATGGTCGGGGCAACAGCCGTTCGGGTCCTCAAACAGGTCGGCCTATTGCCGACCGTGGCTCCGCTCGTTGGCGTGGATCAGCTTGGCAAGGACCCGCTTCAGCGCAGTCACGTCTTGGTCAGTGAGCGGCGCAGAGAAGTAGCGCTGAACACCCTCGCTGTGGCCGGGCCACACGCGGTCGAAGACCTGTTTGCCCTGGTCGGTGACGGTGACGTCGAACTGACGCCGATCCTCACGACTGAGGCTCCGTTCGACAAGGCCGTCCCGTTCCATCCGGTCCAGCAGGCGCGTGAGCCCACTGCGACTCAACTGGTAGCCCGAGACCATGGAGGCGACGAGCTGACGCAACGGCAGCACGCCATCGCGAGCCCAGGCCAGGTGCACGAGGACGTCGAACTCCTCGAGCGTCAAGTCCTGCTCGGCCAGGTCGTGGGCGAAGCGGTTCATGATGAGACTTGTCGCCCATTGCAGGTCGCGCCAGGTCGCCTGGCGGTCGTCATCACTGACGTGGCGCGTGGCCAGGGTCGACCTCCTCTCGGCGATCGTGGAGTCGTTGATCTCAGCTCCGAGGGCGGGCCTCGTAGAACGTCCGTCCTGTCACCTTCGCGAGCTTCGTCGCGGCCTCGAACGTATCGGACTGGAACCATCCCATTGCACGGTCCATGTCCTCGACCCTGATGTGGAACAGGGCGGCGTTGGGGTTCCCGAGGTCCCGATAGGCGGGCCCGTCCTGGATGCCGTAGGTCGCCCGGTTGTCCGCGTGGAGGTAGTGCTGCTCCTCCCAGGCGGCGAAGTCGTCGGTCTCGATGCGGATGAGGATGTCCTGCATGTGCGTGCCTCCGTGCGGGTGAAGAGCCCTGTCGAGGACACGATGAACCGTATTACGTGACTTGTCAATATATGTCGAATCACATACGTTGCGACGACGGACGATGGCGGATCTCGCCGCGCACCGGTCCATGGGAACCCTTGTGTCTTACCTCGGCTGGACGGCGTCTTGCATCGTGCCCGCCACGTCCACCGCGAGCCCGACCGGACACGAAACGCCCGTTGAGTGGTCTGGACAGTAGCCCTGGGGGTTCTTGTCCAGGTACTGCTGGTGGTAGTCCTCGGCGTAGTAGAAGGGCGGGGCGTCCACGATCTCGGTCGTGATGGTGCCGTAGCCCGCGGTTGCCAGGACTGCCTGGTAGGCGTCGCGCGAGACCCCCGCTGCCGCCCGCTGCTCCGCGTCGACGACATGGATCGCCGAGCGATACTGGGTTCCCTGGTCGTTGCCCTGGCGCATGCCCTGCGTGGGGTCGTGGTGCTCCCAGAAGACGCGCAGCAGTTGCTCGTAGGAGATGCGGGCCGGGTCGAAGACCACCCGGACCACCTCGGCGTGGCCCGTCCGGCCCGAGCAGACCTCCTGGTACGTGGGGTTCGGTGTGAAGCCGCCGGCATAGCCGACCGCGGTCGAGATCACGCCCGGCGTCTGCCAGAAGGTCTTCTCGGCGCCCCAGAAGCAGCCGAGCCCGAAGATCGCCTCGCGGGCGCCGTCGGGCAGCGGGCCGGCGAGCGGCGTGCCGAGGACGGTGTGGCGCTCCGGGACCGGCATCGGCTCCGGGCGGCCCGGCAGGGCGTCGGCCGGGGAGGGGAGGGTGGACTTTGCCGGATCGGCGAACAGGAAGTCGAGGATGCCCATGGGACGCGCTCCGTGTGCGGTGTCAGCACATGGTATTCGCGCCGCCGCGACATGCCGATGACGGGACGTGCGCACGCGACGGCGGGCCGGGAGCACAATAGCGAGAGGCCTCTCGCAAGCTCGCGGGGAGATGACGTCATGGGGTTCCTGAGGCGACGTCGTGGGGACAAGGACCACGACACCGGAGCCGGAGCAGAGCAGAAGCCATCGCAGTTCCTCGCGGATTGCGAGATCCGCTACGGGTCCGACAACACGGTCGTCGTCGCCTACTCGACGGACGCGGCCTGCCCGGAGGCCGAGGCGTTCGCGGAGATCCTCATGTTCTGCCACCTGGCCATTCACGGCCTGAAGTGGTCGAGCGGCCAGAACCGCGCCGCCTCGGCGAGCGCACTGTCTCGCGGGACGGACCTCGACGGGGACGTTGCCTTGTCGTTTGGCTACCCGGAGCTTCGCGAGATGGGCAACGACGCCGCGAAGATCCGCTGCTCGGCATCGATGCGCTTCTCCCTGGCGGAGTTCGAGAAGCACAAGTGCGACATCCACCCGAGGGTCGCGATGGACCAGCGGTGGGACTACGGCCCGGGGACGATGTTGCGCTTCCTGACGCGCAAGCGAGCCGGGGACGAGACGTTCCTCGCGCACCTTGCCGCAGTCTCCCGCAGATGCGCGACGATCGCCGGTGGGCGTGATCTCCACGCGAGCGGCGCGCCGCTCATCATCGCCTCGGAGGAGTGCGGCGACTACGTCGAGGGCATGGCGGTGCGGGACATGAAGGCAGGCGGCCTGACCGACGAAGCGATCGACGGTTGGCTCGAGGATCGGAAGGCGATGGTGGACGCCGGGCTCAGCGGCGAGGACATCGAGGCCCTGTTCGGCTCCCGGGGATTGCTCCCCTGAGCTGACGGTCAGGCGGCATGGACCTCGAGCGAGAGCACGTGCACGTCGCCTCCCTCTCCACCGGCGAGCAGGCGGCGTCCGTCTTCGCTCAGGGCGATGCAGTAGAGCCGACCGGGCGTCGGCAGGCTCGCGATCTCGGCGAATGTGTCGGCACGCCACAGCCTGATCCACCCGTCAAACCCGGCGGAGGCGAAGACATTGGTCCGCTCTGCGAGGGTTATGGACGTCACCCGGCCGACGTGCGCATCGAGCGTCGCCACCGGGGGGCTCGTCGGATCCTTCCAGACGCGGACGACGCCCTGCGTGTCCCCCGAGACGATCAGGCCTGCACCCTCGCCGACGGCGCACGCGGTCACCGGGTTGTCGTGGGCACGGATCCGCGACGACAGCTTGATCGACGTCCCGAGGAGGCCCTTCTGCATCCGCCAGATCATCACCATGCCGTCCATCCCACCGGAGACCATGAACGAGTCGGAGACATCGATCGCGCACGCGTGGATGTTGCCGCCGTGCCCCTTGGCCCGGGCGACCTCCGTGCCGGTGGCCGCATCGACGAGGACCACCACGCCCTGCCCCGCGTCGATGGACGTCCATGCGACCAGGCGCGAGCTCGGTGAGATGGTCGCGAAGTACGCCACTGCGCCGACCAGGCCGCCGAACCGGCACGTTGCGACCATCCTCGCGGTGCGGCCCGCGAGATCGCAGCGCCACAGGCCGCCGTCACTGTCCAGGGCGACCGCACCGGCATCGGCCGAGAGCCTGCAGGCACTCACGCCCGTGCCGATCCGGATCGCGCCGATCGGGACCGGCGACGTCTCGTCCCACAACGTCAGGCGACCATCGGACCCGCCTGCTACGGCCCGGGCAGGCCCGCCGCGGACGTCGACGGCGGTGACGTTCCCCTCGTGCGCCGTGGGCTCCACCTCCGCCTGGGGTTCCTCGGGCACGGCCCACGCGCGGATGGACCGGTCGGCACCGGCCGTGTATACGATGCGCCGAGAGACGTCCGGGGCCACGGCCACCACGGCATCCGTATGCCCGGAGAGCGTCGCCAGCGCCGAGCCGTCCCGGGCATCGTAGAGCCGGACCCGGAAGTCGCTGGCGCCAACGGACGCCTGGGTCCCCCCGGCCGTCCACACCGTCCGGTCATCGGCGAAGCCGCAATGCCGCGCGGCTTCGCCGACACCCCTCACGGGCGTGAGAACGTCCCCACGAGCAGGGTCGACGAGGTGCAGCGCTCCATCGTTCGACAGCCACGCGACCACCCCACCGTCCGGTGAGACCGCCAGGTGGATGGGCGTCTCTGGGACTGGAACGGAGCCGGTGACGGAGCCAGCCTCGACACTCACGAACGACATGCCGCCACCCACTCCCCCGACCAGCACGGTGTCCGCAGCACCGGGCAGCTCGAGGACGGCACAACCCGCCGCACCCTCCGCCGACCAGATCCTCCTACCCTCGCGCCAGCGAACGCCGACAACGCCGCCATCCTGGAGCGCGGCGATCGCCACCTCCTCATCTCGGGAAAGCGAGCATGCGGCGATCGCGCCGCCGAGCTGGGCAGTGCCGAGGACTTCGAGTGACGCCGCGTTCACGACGGAGAGCGCCCCGTCGCTGCCACCGGTGACCACCAGCTCCCCCGAGCGGCCCCACGCGCAGCACGTCGCCTTCGCGGCGCCCACGCGCCTGCTGCCCGCGAGGAGCCCCGACTGAACCTGCCACAACGCCAGCAGCCCGTCGCGGCCGCTTGACGCGAGCATCGCCTCATCGGGGCTGAAGGCGCAGCGCAGGACCGAGTTCGTATGACACCGGAGCACGGTCACTTCGGACCCGTCGACTCTCCACAGGCGCACCGTATCGTCCTGGGAGGCAGATGCGAGAAGCCGCGACCGGGACGCGAACGCGAGATGATTGATCGGTCGCGCGTGGCCGGCGAGCGTGCGCACGAGCGCGACCGACTCGCTCGGGCGGGTGTAGGTGCGCAGCCAGGCTCGACCGGTGAACCCCGGCAACGCGCCCGTGGCGCGGTCGACCAGCGAGGACGCTGCGTCGTCCCACTGCAGCCGGTTGGCGAGCTGCTGGCCCAGGAGGTCGGGCCGGAGTGCGAGCGTGTGCGCCTCGCGGCCGAGCGCCTTGCCGACGGCTTCGAGCGTCTCGCGTCGGTTGTTCACGGGCGCTCTCATGCCGCCCTGGCTCCGTGGATACGCCTGCCGGCGGCCACCGCGAACAGCAGCCCCATGACCGCACCGACCACGAGACCGACCCACCACCATCCCGAGAGCCCGAGATGGGCACCGAGGGCGTAGCCGGCGCAGGCGCCGGCGATGGCGAGCCTGAGCTGCCACGTCCTCCTCGAGCGCGCGACCGCCGCGATCCTGCCCCGGAGGGTGAGCTGTCGCCGGGACAGCCGCTCGTATTGCAGGCCTCCCCCGAGGTACTGAAGGTCTTGATCGGGATCGTCGGGGGCGAGGTACAGCCGTCGCTTCGCCATCGCCTCGATCGCCCAGTACATCGCCTACGGCACGTCGCGGCGCACAGACAGGCCCACCGTGGCCAGCACGTCCGGGATCCGCCGCACGGCCTGTCGGTCGATCTCCCTGATCTCGTCCGCCAGGTCCTTCCACGCGACGAGGTACGGGCTCTGGCGCCGGGCGGCGTCGCGATCTCGGCCCCAGGGTCCAGCCGGCGACGAGCCGTTCCGTCACCCAGCTGCCGTGCTCGATCTCGGCCATCGCCTCGATCTCGGCCGGCGTGAAGGTGGCGGGCTCCCCGGACGAACCGTCCGGGACGGCGGCGCACCCGATGCGCCGGAGCTTGGCGCCGATGTGGTCGGCCTGCCGGAGATTGGAGCGCTGGAAGTCCTCGGGCAGGTCGTCCCAGTCCGCGAGCGATGGGTCGATGTCGGGCCGCGCGCCGCGCTCGCGCCGGGACCGTTCGTGGATCGAGCGCCCGATGGTGGTGCGCGTCGGCTCAGGCAGCGGCTCCGGGACCGGAGCCAGGAAGGCGCGCAGCGTCTCCCGGTCGACCGGCAGGCGGACGAGTCGCGGCGAGGTCCAGCGCTCGTCACCGAGGAGACGGCCGGCCTCGCGGCCGCTGTCGGCGACCAGGCCGACCGTCGCGCCGAGCGCGAGCGCCATCCGGTACTCGAGGGCGGCGATCCGGCCGCCGTTGACGCCCAGCACGCGCACCGCCTCCGGCGGGATGCCGGACGCGACAAGGTCGACCCAGTTCTGCAGCGGCTCCAGCGGGCTGAATCCGCTGTCCCGGGGTCGTCCGGAGCTCGTCGTAGTCGGGGTCGGGGGTCGCGTCGGGCGGGAGCTGCGCGGGGAGGTACCCGATGGTCCGGATCCGCCCGCCGGATGCGCGGCCGAGATCGCCGACGATCCCGCTGACGCCCTGGGTCGACCCACCGGACAGGAGGGTCCCTTCGAAGTCGGCGAACCCGAACCCCAGGAGCTCGGCATAGCCGCGCATCTGCTCCTCGAGGCGGGGGTCGGTACCCCCGGCCACGATCACGACCGGTGCGGCCAGCGGGGCGACGCCCGGCGACGCGAGCGCGTGGAGCCGCTCGATCGCGTCCTCGGACCCGAAGCGGGACGCCAGGCCCAGAAGGAGGAGCCGGCGGGCCCAGTCGAACCCTTCGGTGTCTCCGAGCGCCCTCCCCAGCCGCTCCAGCGAGGCCAGCGAGGTCTCGATCATGAACGCGGCCGTGCTCGTCGTGATCGCGCTGGCATACGCGGCGAGGGCCTCGTACGGCTCCCCGAGCAGGAGGTGGAAGCGGCCCAGGTCGAAGTGCGCCCACGGGAGGTTGATCCCCGCCGCGACGTGGCGCAGGCAGCGCTCGATGCCACCGCGCAGCAGGGGAGCCACGGAGGCCAGCACGGCCGGGTCGCGGCTCAGCTCCAGCTCGAGGTAGTTGCCGAGGGGGTACGGGTTGGTCGGATCGAGCTCGAACGCCCGGCGGTAGAGGTCGCGGGCGCGCTCGTCGTCGACGCCCCGCCACGTGCCCGCGAAGGTGCAGATCGCATCGACGTCGTCGGACGCGGAGGCCAGCTCGAGGTAGCGCCGGCCACGGACGATAGTCGTCTCCCGCCGGGTCGTCGCGGTGCAGCCTGACGAGCGCGGTGCCCAGGTCGCGCAGCACCGGGATCGCGCTCGCGCCCGGGTCCTCCGCGACGAACGGCGCCAGCACGCTGACGACCAGGGGCCAGTCGCCGAGCGCGATCGCGAGTCGGGCGACGCGGATGGCCAGCCCGCGGTTCGTCGGGACGTGCTCGAGGACGACCAGCAGGTTCTCGATCTCCCGGCGCGCCTCTGCCTCGCCAAGGTAGCGGCCGTAGTTCGTCGCGTAGGCCCGCAGCCCGTCCTCGAGGCGGGCGAAGATCCCGTCGACCTCCTCGAGCGTCGCCGCCGCCCCGGCCAGCTCGCGCTCCCAGGCGAGCGGGAGCTGGAAGGCGCCCTTGTAGGTGAGGTCGTGGCCGAAGTCGCTGTAGGCGTGCTCGGCGACCGTGCGCAGCTGCACCTCGGCCTTGAGGCCACGCACGTCGTCGGGGACGTCGACGCCGTAGTCGACGTCGGGGCGCAGCGAGACGATGTAGTGGATGGAGCGATAGCCGAACTCGGTGGGTCGCAGGCGCTGGCTCGCGTCGACGCTGTTCTCCCAGTCGATCGCGAAGTGGGCCTTGACGAAGCGACTCAGCGCGTCGACCTCCGACCGGGTACGCGCGATGATCCGGCCGCCGCAGAGGTCCGTGAACTGGTGGACCGGATCGGGCCGGGTGGTGCGCTTGCGCACCGCCTTCTCCGCGAAGCTCGCGACCGACTTGGGACGCGTCTGGACGATGGCGAGAGGAGCGAGATCGTCCGCCGCGCGCCGCAGGATGACGTTCAGCACCTCGGCGTAGCGCTGGTAGGTCGGGTAGGCCGCCACGTACTGGCGGACCTGCTCGGCCAGCCAGGTGCGCAGGTCGCCCGTCGCCTCGTCCGTCATCGTCGTCACCCGGTGTCCTCCGGGACTTCGTCAGCGCGGCGGCTCGTCGCCGGCGACGGCCGACGTAGGCATCGAGCTGCTCGCGGATCGCCCGGGAGTAGGTCGCGCCCTCCGAGGTCGCCCGGCAGGACCCAGGCGTGCTCGACGTGCTCGCTGCTGAGGCGCACCTCTCCCTCGTACGACGCACAGAGGAAGGTCACGCAGGTGACCCAGAACGGATCCTTCTCGAAGTGGGCGACGTAGAACGGGCGCGCTCCGTGCACGATCAGGCCGGTCTCCTCGCGCGCCTCGCGCGCCAGGGCATCGACGAGCCGCTCGCCCCGGTCCATCTTCCCGCCGGGCAGGTCCCAGCAGGCAGGGTCGGTCTTCGAGGCGGGCGATCGGCGGATGAGGAGCACGGCGCCGTCGGCGCGCCGGATGATCCCCTTTGCCGCGACCCCCAGCGCGGGGTACGCCGGTGGCTGCGTCGCGTCCACGTGCGTCGCTCCTTTCCATCGTCGAGGCAGATCCGCCGGCCGGCACGGGCCCGCCGGCCCGATGCGTCCGACGTCCGACATCAGACCGCGCCGGACACCGCGATCCGGAAGAGGCGAACGGCCTCTCTCCGTCTTGGTGCCGTTCGACACTGGCGCCAGGGCTCGTCACCGCGGAACTGTTGCGGCGACACCGCGAAGGAGGGTCGTTGATGGCCGCCGAGCTCACACCCCAGCAGTTCAGGCAGGTCTACCGGGAGGCCGAGCCACGGGCGGCGTACGCCAAGTTCGTCAATCCGGTCGCCCACGCGCCCGACGCGGCGTGGCGTGCGCTCGCCACGAACCCGGATCGCCCACCGATCCCTGCGGGCGCGAGCATCCCGACCAACGCGATCACGGCGCAGCTCGCATCCGACGAGGTCTTCGTGGCGATGGCACCCGGGACGTCGTTCGCCAACGTGGTCGCGCACCTGCTCGGGGCGGACGAGCTCCGACCCCCGGAGAACTCGGAGCGCCCGACGATCGCGCCGGGCGCCGTCGAGCAGGTCAACGCAATCGCGGCGCGGCTCGAGCGGGCAGGGGAGGCTACCTGACGTTCGGGTCGCGCATGTCGCGCCCGCCGGCGAGCGGGTTACTCGGACCACGTTCGATGAGAGGAAGGGACGGCCGTGACGATCTCTCTTGACAAGCTCAAGTCCCTGGTGCAAGGCCGAGGGGCTCGCCTACTTCGAGGACCCCAGCCGGCCGGCAATCCTGCTGAACTTCAAGGGCAACAACGGCTCGTACATGATGGTCATGCTCGTCGAGCTCGACGGTCGGTTCATGCAGTTCCGGACGGTCGGCTACGGCTCGTGCCCCGCCGGATCATCCGCACCTCGAGGCGGTCCTGCGCGTCCTCGGCGACATGGACTACAGGCTCCGCGTCACGAAGTTCGGCTGGGACCCCAGGGACGGCGAGATCGTCGCCTACGCCGACCTCTGGCTGGAGGACGCCACCCTCACCCAGAAGCAGCTGGCGGCGATGCTCCGCGCCTTCCTGCCGGGGATCGACCTGGGGCGCGCCCGGATCACCGCGACGATGGCGACGGGCGTCGACCCGGACGGGACCACGGGTGGCGTGCCGCGGCCCGTCGTGCTGGCCCCGCCGGTCGTCACGGTCTAGGCGGCTGCCATGCCTCCCTACCTGTTCGCACGGAGGCGCAGCAAGCGCTCGACCTCGCCAAGCGCGCGGTTCCGGCCGGGTCGCCGCTGACACCCGAGCTCCTGATGGCCGCCGCCTACCACCAGGGCAAGCTCGAGGAGAAGGCGCCCCAGCTCGCCCGTACCTGCCCGCGCCGCCGAGCCGCTGAGCGACGAGGTCCCCGGGACGGTCACTCTCGCCGAGGGGCTGCGTCCCGTGTTCGGGCAGCTGTCGCAGCGCCATGGGGACGTCTCCGTCAACGAGCTGCTGAAGGCCGTCATCGACAGCCCCGCCGGCCGCGAGTTCCTCCGCACGAAGGGCCTGCCCGACGCGGAGATCGACGAGGTCGTGGCGGCGCTCGTCGCCGTCGACGACGAGGACTGGGCGACGTCACCCAAGCGCCGCGAGGCGATCGAGGCGCTGGCCCCCTTCGGGCGGATGCTCACCGTGGGTGAGCCCCCGAAGAAGGGCGTCATGCGCATGGACCGCTACGTGAAGGCGCTCCAGAAGAACCTGCTCAAGATGCGCCGGCCGAGCGTGATCGTGATCGGCCAGCCGGGCACGGGCAAGACGGCGCTCGTCTACGAGTTCGCCCGGATGATCATCGAGAAGGACCCGGCGATCGTGCCGAGCCTGCGCGATCGCGACGTGTTCGAGCTGTCGCCGTCGTTCCTGCGCGCGGGAGCCTCGATGGTCGGCCAGTACGAGGAGCGGATCTCGTCGCTCCTCAAGGTCCTCGAGGCGAACCCGAAGATCATCCTGTTCGTCGACGAGGTGCACTCGCTCCTCTCGAGCGGCATGCACGAGCGGGGCCCCTTCAGCGATGCCAACGAGTCGTTCAAGACGGCAGTCGGGCGCGGCGGGATCAGCCTGATCGGCGCCACGACGCTGGCCGAGTATCGCCACTACATCGCCCCCGACGGCGCCCTCGCCCGCCGCTTCGGGCTGATCAAGATCGATCCGCCCGACGTCGACGAGACGGTGGCCATCCTGCAGGGACGCGTCTCGCAGTACCGGCGCCACTACGCCCCGCTGGAGATCCCGGACGAGATCCTCGCCAAGGACGGTCGCGATGACCGAGGACCTGCTCCCCGAGCGATTCCAGCCGGACAAGTCGCTCGACCTCCTCGACGAGGCCTGTGCCCTGGCCACGATGACGACGCCACCGCTGGCGGAGGTCACCGAAGAGGCGCTCCTCCAGTCC
The DNA here is from genome assembly GCA_963725875.1 of uncultured Chloroflexia bacterium. Taxonomy (GTDB): domain Bacteria; phylum Chloroflexota; class Limnocylindria; order Limnocylindrales; family CSP1-4; genus CTSoil-043. Next base: position 109,245 of record CAVRZZ010000007.1, read on the forward strand.
GTCGAGGACGCCCTCGGCCACAGCGTCGTGAAGCCCGGCACGCTCCAGGAGAAGGAGGTCCTCGACGGAGCTCAAGAAGGTGATCGTCGGCCAGGACAAGGCGCTGGCCGACGATCGCGCGCGGGTTCGTGGCCGGGATGTCGAAGGACTGGCTGCAGCACAAGGGGCCCCGCCGCATCTTCTTCTTCTGCGGCCCGACGGGGGTCGGCAAGACCGAGACCGCGCGCATCCTCGCGCGGAAGCTGGGAGGCGGCCGGCGCGAGGCGATGCTCCGCATCGACTGCAACACGCTCCAGGGCTCGGGCGTCGAGGATCCGGGGCCGATCCTCAACCGCCTCCTCGGCGTGCCGCCCGGCTACATCGGCTATGCCCGCGGCGAGGGCGGCATGCTCTCGAGGATCCGCGACACGCCCGAGTGCATCGTCCTCTTCGACGAGATCGAGAAGGCGAGCCCGGCGATCTCCAAGGTCCTCCTCCAGGTGCTCGACGAGGGGCGCGTCGAGGACACCGACGGCAACCTCCTCGACTTCCGGCGCGCGTTCGTGATCTTCACGACGAATGCCGGCGCGGAGTACGAGGCGGAGAAGACCAGGATCGGCTTGCCCGACCTCTCCAGGCCGGCCGAGAACCGTGCCGGCGCGCCCGTCCCCCGCGTCTCGGTGGCCGCGGTCAAGGCCGACCTGCTGGCGCGGGGGTACGGCGAGGAGTTCTTCAACCGCCAGATCGACTTCATCGTCTTCAAGGCGATGGAGCGCGAAGCACGTCGAGGCGATCCTCAGGCGCCAGCTCTGGGAGCTGAAGGACGAGGCCGACCTGCGCGGCTACAAGGAGCTGTCGTGCGACGAGGAGGTCATCGTCCACCTCCTGGACGAGTGGGTGCCCCGGTTCGGCGGCCGCTGGGTCTACAACATCCTGCGCACCCGGATCGTCGAGCAGCTCGCCCTGGCCGACGCCCAGGGTGAGCTCAAGGGGATCACGAAGATCCACATCGCGGTCCGTCCGGCAGCCGCGCCGACGGAGGGCGGTGAGCCCGAGATCGCGGGCCTTGCGGGCCGCCTGGTCGAGGGCGACACGATGACGGTCCTGGTGTCCTGAGCGCGGCGCCCCGGCCGTCGCCGGGTCGGGAGCGCCGAGGCTCCGCGAGGCGGAGGAGCGCGGTGGTGGCGACCGAGACCTTCATGATCGAGCTGGCGGACGACCGGTACCTGGTCTACGCACCGCTCCGCCGCACCGCGTTCGTGGCCAACGGCTCGATGGTCGGCTCCATCGCGGCCGCCCAAGCGGGCCGCTTCGAGCCGGCCACCTCCGAGGACGTGGCCGTCGCCTGCCTGCTCGAGCAGCTCGGGCTCGTCGGGGAGCCCGACACGCCACCGGGGGCCGTCCTGGCCGGCCCGCCTCGGCCGGTCGAGATCACGCTCCTCCTGACGACGGCGTGCTCGCTGCGCTGCACGTACTGCTACGCCGCCGCCGGCGACACGCCGCGGCAGCGGATGCCGCTCGAGGTGGCCCGACGGGGGATCCGGTTCGTCCTGGCGAACGCCGTCGAGGCCGGCTCGCCGGCCATCACCGTCAACTACCACGGCGGCGGCGAGCCGACGGCCAGCTGGAGCGTCCTGACGCGCTCCTTCGCGTTCGCCCGGTCGGAGGCCTCTGCCCTCGGCATCGGGGTCGTCGGGGCGGCGGCCACGAACGGCGTCCTCTCCGACCGCCAGGTCGACTGGATCGTCGCCAACCTCGACGGCGGGATCACGGTCTCCTTCGACGGACTGCCCGAGGTGCACGACCGGTACCGGGTCACGGCCGACGGCGGGGGGTCCAGCCAGCGGGTCATGCGGACGATGCGGCGCCTCGACGAGGCCGGCTACCGGTACGGCGTCCGGGTCACCGTCACCGCCGATCACATCGCCCGTCTGCCTGACTCGATCGCCTTCATCCTCGCGAGCTTCCGGCCGGCCGCGATCCAGGTGGAGCCGGCGTACCGCCTGGGCCGCTGGCGCGAGGCGCCCGGCGCCGACACCGCCGCCTTCCTGGTGGCGTTCCGCGAAGCGCAGGCCGTCGCCGCGCGGCACGGGCGGACGATCGACTACAGCGCCGCTCGCGCCGGCCTCATGACGAGCCACTTCTGCGGCGTCAGCCAGGACAACTTCTGCCTCTCGCCGAGCGGCAACGTGACCGCCTGCTACGAGGCCTTCTCCGAGGCCGACGGGCTGGCCGACGTGTTCTTCTACGGCCGGCCTGGCCCGGGGTCCGGCTACGTCTTCGACGCCGCGACCGTCGACGGCCTGCGGCACCGGGCGGTGCAGTGCCTCGACTGGTGCCGGGGCTGCTTCGCCCGCTGGGACTGCGCCGGCGACTGCTACTACAAGGCCCTGGCAATAGGCGGCCGTGGCGAATACCGCGGATCCGAGCGCTGTCACATCACGCGCCAGCTCACGAAGGACCAGCTGCTCGGCCGCATCCGCGACGCAGGCGGGGTCCTGTGGCACGAGCCTCTCGATCGATCCGGCCCCGTCGTCACTGCTGGAGGTTGAGCGCATGGAACCCGAACGAACGCGTCCCGGCGGGGCTCCGCGCTTCGAGATCAGGCAGGTCTTCGCTGACGGGTCCGAGTCGGCCCCGGAGCTCTTCTCGGTCGTGGACCCGCCGTGGGAGGCCGGGACGGACCGGCGCGGTTTCCTGCGGGCCGGGCTCACGGCCGGCGCCGTGCTCGCCCTCCTGGCCGCGTGCGGCCCCACGGAGTACAAGACGCTGGTGCCGGGGGCCAGCGAGGAGCCGACCGAGGAGCCGACGGAGGAGCCGACGGAGGAGCCGACCGAGGGCGCGACGGCGACGCCCACGCCCAAGCCGACGAAGAAGCCAACGCCCAAGCCGACGAAGAAGCCGACCCCGAAGCCGACGTCGAACCGGACCTGCTCGTGCAACGGCGTCGGCGGCTGCTCGTGCAACACGGTCTGCACGTGCAACAAGATCTGCACCTGCATCCCGGTGTGCCAGGCGCACCGGCTCCTCGACCCCGACCCGACGGTCCGGACCATGGCCGAGGGAATCATCCTCGTCATGGGCACGACCGAGATGGACTACCTGCGCTGGGCGGCCGACGCCGCGGACGCGGACCTGCGCACGCGGATCACGGCGACGATCGACGCGATCCGGGGCGGGGCCGCGCCCGACCCGGCCCGCTGGCCGTCGATCGAGGCGTGCAGCGCCCGTCTCGACGACCGCGATCCGGTCGTGGCCCTCATGGCGGCGCAGATGCTCGAGCTCCATCGGACGTGGCGGGGCGCGGACCTGGGGTCCGGTCTGCGGGCGCGTGTGCGGGAGCGCATGGCGGCCGGTCAGGCGATGCGCTGGCGCCCGCCCGCCTGAGAGCGGCCGGCCGCGCTCTCGGGCTCATCGGCTGGTGCTGATGACCACCCGACCCGCGACAGGGCTGGCCGGGCAGCCCGTGACCGGCTCGCTGCGCGGGCGCCTGCGCGCGGCCTGGCGAGGGCGTGACCAGGCACTCCTGCGGGCGCAGCGCTGGCCGCCCGTCGTGGCCGCGGCCGCCTGGCCCCACGAGTCGAACCCCTCAAACCGACCAGGGGTCTGCCTGGCCGGGGGCCGACGACCCGACCACGAACGGGTTCACCCTGAGCGGCCCCGCGCAGGCGGGACAGGCGATCGTTGTGCCTGGCCACCCGGGCACGAGCGGTGCGGCCCTGTTGCACCATGGGCAGCGCACGACGAGCCCCTCCCCGAGGTCCACTGCGGTGACGATGAGGGCCCGGCGCCCCCCGTCGGTGTCGCCGAAGCGGCGCAGCGCGAGCGCGAAGTCGTCCTGGAGGAGGTAGACGCCGCTGTACGTCACCGTCGTCGTCCCATCGGCGCCCGGATGCTCGGAGACGCCGACCTCGGCCGCCTTGTGCTCGAGGAAGCGGAAGTCGGTGAGCGTCTCGTACAGCTCGTCGAGCCGGTTCGCTTCGGCGAGGTGGTAGGGGAGCTCACCCAGCCCGCGCGGATAGCCGCCCGTCCAGGTCCGCTCCTGCTGCGGGTCGGACCGGAGGCGGAAGTAGTCGGCCAGCGCGGCGTGGCGCCTGGGTCCCTCCTCGCCTGCGAGGTACTCGCCGGCCGCGGCCTCGCGCAGCTGGCCGTGGTAGAAGGCGAGCAGGGTTGTACCGTCGGCGCCGTGCTCCGACAGGTACGGCTCGAGGTCGAAGTACAGGCGCGACCAGGCGATCACGGGCAGTCGATCCGCCTCCGGCGACCTCGGGGAGCGGGCCCGGAAGTCCCGCCTCACCTCGTCGTCGGCCGAGAGCAGGGCCAGGAGCTCGTCCTCGGAGAGCCCGTGGCGCGAGGCGGCGAGGTAACCGAGGGCGTGGGACACGAGCAGCCTGCCGTGGTTGGCCGGCAGGGCCAGCCGCGCGAAGAGGTTGTCCGTGATGAGCTCGGCGATGCCGTCCCGGAGGATCGTCCGCGCAGGCTCGCTGTATGAGTGCCACCAACGGGCCTCCTCAAACGCGAGCCTGAGGTAGAGCGGCAGGCCGTGGGCGGCGAACCTGCCGAGCACCTCGTCCCGCTGGGCGGGCTGCACCGTGCGCGCGGTCCTCTCGAGCCAGAGGTCGAGGACCTCTGCCCCCTCCTCCCTCGTCATCGGCTCCACCGTGACGAGCCGCGATGCCGGCCGCCGGCCGCGCAGCGCGGCCTCGCAGTCGCCGGGCAGGGTCGAGACGACCAGGCGCACGTGGGGCGGGAGCACCGCGGGGAGCCAGGTCAGGCCGCGCGCCGGGTCGGTCGGGCCGAGCTGGTCGAGCGCGTCGAGGAACACGACGAGCGGCTGCGCCGCGGTCGCGAGGGCGAGCCGCCTGCCGAGCTCGACCGCGAGGTCGTCGTACTTGGTCGGGATCGTCGATTCGTCCGCGCCGTATACGCGCGAGACCTGCCGGCAGACCGAGCCGAGCAGCGCCCGCCCGTCGGACGAAGCCGGGGTCGCGCCGATGAAGCGGACGACGGTCACCGCCCCGGGATGGGCCGCCCGCGCTCGTTCGGCCGCCTTCGCGACGAGGGCGGACTTGCCCGAGCCGGGGTCGCCGAGCACGGCCAGCGGCTGTGCCTCGTCCCCGGCCAGGTACGCCGAGATCGCCTCCAGGGGACCCGCTCGACCGACGAAATGACGGCTTCGCTCGGCCCCGAACGCCTCGTGGCCCGCGATCTCCCGGGTGGTCTCCTCGAGAGCCTCGAGCTGGTCGAGCTGGCGCAGGATCACCCGGGCGAGGCTGCGCCACGCGTCCAGGCAGAGCGTGTGCTGCCGGTCCTCGTCGTCGAGGAGCTCCAGGCAAGCTTCGAGGGTGGCCGGCAGCTCGCCGAGGTGGTGGGACGTGATGGCGGAGCCCGTCCAGGTCGCCTCGTAGTCGGCGATGTTGGCGCCGAGCACGGGTCGAAGCCGGCCCTCCTTGAGCTCGACGAGGCGGTCGTGGGCATCGAGATCGAGCACGAAGCCGGAGCCGGTTTCCTGGCCGTCGACGAAGGCCGCCGCGCTGCCATCCGCCGGCAGCCGGTTGGCGAGCGGCCGGCCCTCGGCGGTCGTGATCGAGCGGAAGAAGCCGAAGATGTGCTCGCGTGCGTCCGGCACCTCGAGGGCGCCTCGCACGATCTCGTGCTCCGTCGCCGAGGCGACGTACTTCGCCCGGCGGGGGTCGTCCGCCTGCCATCCGAGCCGGTCGATCGCCCGGAGGAGGATGGCCCGCAGGTGGAGCTCCGTCGTGCGCCACGCCGCCGCCTCGGCCTCCTGGGCGGCCCTCCGTTCGTCGGTGCTCGCGCCCTCGGACAGTTCGAGCTCGCGCGGGCGCAGGCAATACTCGGCGGGGACGGCGTTGTCGTCGCGGCGGTACCAGCCCTTCGCGCCGTCGGGTCGCTCGTCCCATGCGAGTAGCGGGCAGTCGTCCTCCGGCACAACCGCCAGGATCTCGTCGAGCTCGTCGGCCTCCACCCGGGCCGGCAGCGGGCGCCAGCCGTACCGGTCGCCGAGCAGGACCAGGAAGTTCGGCCTCGGCGTCACCCGCTGGCAGCGCGCGATCTCCTCGAGGCAGATGGCGATCGCCCGCTGGTCGAGGCTGGCCTCCTCGCTCACCCCCCAGCGCAGGTCGATCGCCTGGAAGCGGGCCCCGCGCGCCGCACAGAGCTCCTCGAGCCGGGGGAAGACGTGCGCCTGGAGCCGGCTGCGCTCCTCCTTGAAGTCCTCGAAGGTCGAGCTGACGAAGACCCGGAACGTCCGGCTCGCCAGGCGCGGGTCGCCGATCATCTCTTGAACAGCCTGGAGAGCCAGCCACTCTTCTCGGGTGCTGGCTCCGGCACGCGCGGCGTCGGCTCGGCGGTCGGGCGTGCTTGCCGCGCGGCTGGCTCTGCCGATGGCACGACGAACGGATTGACCCGCACGAAGGTGCCGCAGTCGGCTTGGGGGCAGGAGATCACGCTGCCGAGCCTGGCCCTGTCGATCTGGAACCGATCCTGGCAGGCAGGGCAGCGCACCAGGATCCCGAGCTCCTCCTCGGCTGCGGTGATGATGGCCGGCCCGTACTCCACCCCGACCAGCTCGAGCCGGTCCAGGACACCGCTCTCTTCCTCAGCGCAGACAACCTGCGGCCTCGACGCTTGCAGCCAGATGGCATAGAGAGCGCCCAGGAGGGGCAGCTGTCCCACTGCCGCTCCCGTGGCGACGTCCCATACCCGCAGCGTCTTGTCCTTGCTCGCGGAGACGATCAGGTGACCGTCCGGCGAGAACGCACACGCCATCACGGCGTCGCCGTGACCGACCAGGTTGCGCACCAGCCGGCCGGTGGTCGCGTCCCATACCCGCAGCGTCTTGTCGAAGCTTGCCGAGACGATGAGACGGCCATCTGGCGACAATGCAGCCGCCCACACGCAACCGTCGTGACCCACCAGGCTGCCGTCGTGGCTGACCAGGTTGCGCAGCCGGCCGGTGGCCGCGTCCCATGTCTGCAGCCTGCCATCGTCTCGGCCGGCCACGACGAAGCGTCCGTCCGACGCGAACGCCAATGCCCGCACTCTCGAGGTGTAGCCCGAGAGAGTGCTCAACGCCTGGCCGGTCGCGACGTCCCACAGCGTCACCATTCCGTCGTCGCTGCCGGAGGCGACGTGACGCCCATCCGGCGAGAAGGCACAGGAGAACACGTTGGCCGTGTGGCCTTCCAGCGTGCGCAACGCACGGCCGGTTGACGCGTCCCAGATCCTCACCGCCTTGTCGCTGCTGGCCGAGGCGATCTGGCGCCCATCTGGCGAGAAGGCACACGCGTGCACCCAACCGGTGTGGCCCCCGAGGATTCGCAGCACTCGGCAGGTGGCCGGGTCCCACACCTGCAGCGAGTTGTTCATGACGTTGGCGGAGACGATCTGGCGCCCGTCCGGGGAGAAGGCAAACGCCCACACCGTGCCCGCAGGCCGTGTCTCCGAACCGACGTCCTCGGCGGGCCGTGTCCGGCTGGCATCCGCGTGCCAGACCCTGAGCGTCTCGTCGAAGCTGGCCGAGACGATGAAACGCCCATCGGGCGAGAACGCACACGCCGACACGATGCCGGTGTGACCCTCCAGCGTGCCCAGCGGCTGGCCAGTCGCCGCGTCCCACGTCCTGACGGTACCGTCGCTGCTGGCCGAAGCGATGAGCCGCCCGTCCGGTGAGAACGCGCACCCCTGCATCCAGTTGGTGTGGCCTGCCAGAACGTGAAGGGCACGGCCGGTCGCGGCATCCCAGGTCCGCACCGTCTTGTCACCTGCGGAGACGATCCTGCGTCCGTCCGGTGAGAACGCGCACCCACGGACCGACGCGGTATGGCCCTCGAGCGTGCGTAGCGCCGTCCCTGTGGCAGCGTCCCATACCCGCAGCGTCTGGTCGTCGCTGCCCGACACGATGGAGCGCCCGTCCGGCGAGAATGCGCACGCGTGGAGCAGCTCGGTGTGGCCCTCCATGATGCGCAGTTGCGCGCCCGTGGCCGCGTCCCACGTCCGCAGCGTCGCGTCCCAGCTGGCCGACGCGATGAGCCGCCCGTCAGGCGAGAACGCGCACGACGTCACGGGTTGGGTGTGTTCGATGGTGCGCAGCAGCTGGCCGGTTGCCGCGGCCCACACCCGGAGCGTGTTCTCGTCCGAGATGCCACGCCCGCTCCCGCCGGCCGAGACGATGAAGCGCCCATCGGGCGAGAACGCACACCAGTTCACGAAGTCGGTGTGACCTTCGAGGATCCGAAGTGCCCGGCCGGTAGCGGCTTCCCATGTCCGCACCGTGTGGTCGCTGCTGGCCGAGGCGATGAACCGCCCGTCGGGCGAGAACGCGCAGGCCCACACGACCTCGGTGTGGCCTTCCAGGGTGCGGATCAGGGCCTCGGACTCACGGTATTGGGTCGTGAGTCGAAGCCAGGGCCTGGCTCCAGTGGAGCTGCGACGGGCCAGCTCAGGCGCCAGTGGCAGCTCTCGGGCCTCGCTCTCCCACTGCAGGCGGTTGTAGAGCTGCTGCCACGTCAGCCCCGGATGACCCACGAGCACGTGCGCCTCTCGGCGCAGCTCCCGGTCGATTGCGCGCAATGCGCCGGCACGCCCGGCGTCGCGGGCCCCGGCAGCCGTCCGATCTTGCTCGGCCGTCACCATGTCCGGTCCTCTGTGGGTGGTGCGTTCACCCTTTCACAACGAGGCGGCGGGGCGCCAGTGTCGGATGGCCCTGCGAGGTGTCGCGACGCCCTCGACGAACCGACGGGTGAGTGCCGGGATCGCGGCCGAGCGGGCCGCTCGGTCAGTCGAAGTCGAAGATCCCGCGCCCGGCCGAGAACTGGAGCACCAGCCCGCACCGCTGGCAGATCTTCAGGACCAGCTTGTGGCTCGTCAGGCCCCAGCGCGAGTCCATCCGGCCCTGCTGCTGGTCGAACTGCGTCCCGCCGCAGAGCGGGCACTTGAGAACGGGCTTCGCGGTTTCTTCCGCGCGTTCCCAGGTCATGGCTCGGTCTCCTCCTCCGGGTGTCGCTCGGTGAGCGACGATTGGGGTGTGGCGCGCTGCGTCGGGCTCTCGTCCGTCGCGGCGGACACCAGGACGAGCGTCGCGAAGAGGTGCTCGAGGGTCGCCGCCGGATCGGCGGTCAGACCCGTGTGGGCCTCCGACGGCTGGATGATCGTCGAGGCCGGGGCGACGAGCCAGTGGTAGCGCTCGGCCTGGGACAACGCCGCGATCGGACCCCCCGCCGGGTTGCCGGCGGCGATGCGCTCGATCGCCTCGAGGTGCGCACGCACCTCCGCCGGGTCGCAGGCAGGGTCCAGCGCGCGCAGGCGCGCCTCGTCGAGGGCGACGCGGGCTGCCAGGAACCGCCTCGGCCGGCACATCAGCACGATCCCGGCGTTCATCGATTCGCCACGCTCGACGCGCGGCACGACACGGACGATCGCGTAGGCGAAGGGGTGGCGCGCGGGCTCAGGCGCCGATGCGGGCACGCTCGGCCTCCTCTGCGAACGCCCGCGGGGCGGCAAGCCGCGACCGCAGGTAGTCCACGTATGCCGCCCGATTCTCGTCCACCGTGGCGAACGCCGGGTCGCCGTCGAGCCACGCCGCCGGGACCGCCCCGGCCAGGCGGCCCAGCAGATCGTCGGTGACGAGGGGCGCCAGCCGGTCGTCGGCGTCGGCGATCGAGCCGGCGAAGGGCAGCAGGACGTGGTCGCGGACCTGGGTGAACGGCCGCCGCGCGTGCCCGGGGTCGCGCTGCGCGTCTTCCCAGCGGTGCTGCATGTAGAGCGCCGCGCCATGGTCGATCCCGTAGAGCCGCCGATGCCAGACCAGCAGGTTCGGGTTCCGCGGCGTCCGGTCGACGTTGAGCGTGAGGGCGTCGAGCCAGACGAACCCGGCCGCGAGCTCCGGATTCGGCGCGGGTCCCACCGCGGGCGCGAAGCCCAGCGCCCCGGGCAGGAAGTCGACCCCGAGGTTCGTCCCCGGTGAGCGGTCGAGCAGCTCCTTCACCTCCCAGTGCGGCTCGCCGGCAGCGAACCGCGCGTCGAGCTCGACGAGCACGAGCTCCGGCACCGGCAGCCCCAGCGCCCGGGCCAGCTCGCCGACGATCACCTCTGCGATGAGCGCCTTGGGGCCCTGCCCGGCGCCGTGGAACTTGACCACGTAGAGGCCGTCGTCGTCGGCCTCGCAGAGCCCGGGCAGGGAGCCGCCCTCGCGGAAGGGCGTCACGTAGCGGGTCGCGGCGACGGTGCGGAGCATCGGGTGGAGTGTACGGGGCCGCGCCGCGGGCGCGGTGGGCACTCTCCAGCGTCCCGCCCGCCATCGCGATATAGTTGCCTGAGCAACTACAACCCGAGCCCGACCTGGAGACGTCCGATGGACCCCACCGTTCGCGCCGCTCTCGACCGCGGCGGCATCGTGGACCTCACCACGACCGGGCGCCGCACCGGCGAGCCCCGCCGCATCGAGATCGTCTTCCACAACGTCGACGGCCGGATCGTCATCTCCGGCATGCCGATGCGCGACCGGACCCGGGCGTGGATCCACAACCTGGAGGCCGATCCTCGCCTCACGCTGCACCTCAAGCAGGAGGTGGTCGCCGATCTGCCGGCGACGGCCCGCATCGTCACCGACGAAGCGGAGCGCCGCGGGCTCCTCGTCCACGTTGCGCGCAACTGGAACCGGACCGACGTCGACGCGATGGTCGCCTGGAGCCCGCTCATCGAGGTCACGATCCCGGGGTACGCCGCGGGCGCCTGAGCGCCGGCAGGCGAGCGCGCTCTGCGATCCGGTCCGGTCCGGCGGCCGGGCCCGGCACCGGCGAGGGGCGATCCGCCCGACATCGGCCTGGTCGTCAGCCCCGCGCGAGCCCCCGGCGCAGCCGCGCACGCATGCCGGGCGGGATCACGCGCCGCGCGACGGCCCGGATCCGCCCCCACCGTCGGTCGTCAGCGGTCTCCGCGATCCCCAGGCGGGCCTGAAGGACGGATTCCCGGCGGCGCGTCCTGGCCAGCTCCATCTCGAGGCGGCCGAGGCGGGTCTCCAGCAGCTCGATGCGTCGCGCCTTCGCATGGGAGGTCCAGTCGGGCATGGCACGCATCGGCACGCGGGTGGCCGGCGCCGTGTAGGCGTCGACGAGCCGGGCCGCGATCACGTCGGCGTCGTGGACCCGGGCAACGAACGGGCGGCCCAATCCCGCGAGCCGCCGCCGCTCCTCCACGTCGCCGATCAGGGCGCGCATCCGAGCTCCGAACGTCGTCGGATCGACGTGGACCACGGGGGCATCCGGGTGGGCCAGGCGGACGTCGTCGGAGAGGTTGGCCACCGCGACCCGCCCGGATGCCATCGCCTCCATGGAGACGAGGCCGTAGGCCCCGGCGATGACGTTGTCCACGACGACGTCGGCCGCGGCGATCTCCGCGCGAACCGTCGCGTGGGGCACGTCCTCGAGGAGGCGGAACTCGAACGTGACGCCGTCGGCCGCAAGCTCTCCCAGGGCCGCGAGGACTAGGTCCGTCCCCTTCGTCGCCCGCCGCGAGGGAGCGTGGACGATCACGGGGCGCTCGCGCTGGCTCGGCGGCTGCTCCGGCCACTCGGCGAGGTCGATGATCCGCGGCAGGTAGACCGCCTGCGGCACGAAGTGGAGGTAGTTGACCGAGACGACGAACATCGCGTCGGCATACGTGCGGATGACCTCGAGCGCCTTCTCCGTGCGGTCGTCGTCGGCTGGAGCCGCGCCCCGGCGGTAGTGGCTCCAGGGGTTCATCTCCTCGTGGACCCGCTGGAGGCGGGCGTCGGACCCGTGGAACGTGAAGAAGGCCCGCTTGCCCAGTGCCCGGTACAGGGGGAGATCCCAAAACGGGGGCAGGCCGCTCCAGTCGGGCGGCACGAGCGTTCGGCCGAAGTGAAAGTGGAGGATGTCGAAGCGGTCGATCGCCTCGCGGACGGCGTCCCAGGCGACACGCGGGTCGCGCGCGCCGTAGTCGAGGACACGGTCGGCGGGAAACGCGAAGACGCTGGGACGGTCCTCCCAGACCTCGACCTCGTGGCCGAGCCGCCGCAGGGCGGCCGCCGCGTATCCGGCCTGGTTGGCGACGTTCCGCGGAGCGTGGAGGATGCGGAGCGGCGCCCCCCGACGGTGCTCGGTCATCGGCCCATGGTAGCCGCGGGCGCCGGCTCACCGCCCGGGCGCCGGCTCCCCGCCGGGCGGCGGCTCCCCGCCCGGGGCTCAGTCGCCCAGGCAGGTGCCGACGTGGCGGGCAGTGGCGATCCAGTCGCCGTCGAGCGGGACGGCCTTGCGTCGGCCGGCCACCTGCTCCAGCGGAATTGCCTCTGTGTGATCCCCGCGCGCGGCGACCATGACCCCGAAGGTGCCGCCATCGACGAGGTCGGCAGCAGCGCTTCCGAGCCGCGTGGCGAGGAGCCGGTCGACGGGCGACGGCGTGCCGCCGCGCTGGACGTAGCCCAGGATCGAGACGCGGGATTCGAGGCCGGTGAGCTGCTCCAGCTGGTGCGCCAGCCGGAGGGTGTTCCCGAGGTGCTGGGTCTCGAGGACGGCGATCTCGGCGTTCGCGGCCTCGCGCTCGACGGGGTCCCTGGCCCGCCCTGCGCGCGCCTCCGCGGCAGCCAGCGCCCGGGCGTCCTCCACGCTGCGGGCCCCCTCGGCCACGGCCACGATGCTGAAGTTGGTGCCGCGCCGGTTGCGCCGCCGGATCGCGGCGGCCACGCTGGCCACGCGGTACGGGATCTCCGGGATGAGGATCACGTCCGCTCCGCCCGCCAGCCCCGCGCCCAGGGTGAGCCAGCCGGCCCGGTGGCCCATCACCTCGGCGACGATGATCCGGTGGTGGCTGTGCGCGGTGCTGTGCAGCCGGTCGATGGCCTCCGTGGCGATCTCGAGCGCCGTCGCGAAGCCGAACGTCGCGTCGGTCATCGCCACGTCGTTGTCGATCGTCTTGGGCAGCGTGACGACGTTGAGGCCAGCCTTTGCAAGGCGCAGAGCGCTCTTCTGGGTCCCGCCGCCGCCGAGGCAGACGAGGGCGTCGAGCCCCGCCTTCCGGTACGTGGCGACGATTGCCTCGGTCATGTCGCGGATCTCGCCGTCGACCAGCATCTTGTGGGGCTTGTCGCGGCTGGTTCCCAGGATGGTCCCGCCGACGGTCAGGATGCCGGAGAGGGTCCGCTTGTCGAGGCGGATGCGCTTGTCGTAGGCCAGCCCGCGGAAACCGTCGCGGTAGCCGACGACCTCCATGCCGTACGTGCCGATCGCCGCCTTGCCGAAGCCGCGGATCGCGGCGTTCAGGCCCGGGCTGTCGCCACCCGCAGTGAGGATCCCGACGCGCTTCGGGGTTGCCATGCGTCAATGCTACGCCCGAGGGCCCTGCGCCCGGTGCCCGTGCGTCCGGGGCTCTACGCCCGGAGCCCCTGCGCCCGGGGCCCGGATCCCGGGACCTCGAGCCGGCGGACGAATGCCAAACGTCCGGGCCAGGGAAGCGGCACCGACTCGGCGTCCGCGAAGCCGCCGGCGGTCGCGGCCGCGGCCAGTGGCTGCGCCTTCGTCTCGAGCCGGCCCCAGCCATCCGGCAGGTCGTAGACGATCGCCCGGCCAGCGGGCCGCAGCACCCGCCGGATCTCCGTGGTCACCCAGATCCGCCGTGGCCGCGCCTCGCGGCCCGGCCTCGTGGATGCCGGCGCGACGACGAGTCGCTCAGCTGCAGCCGCTCGTGGAGCCGCAGTTGAGGCACTTGTAGCAGGAGCCGTTGCGGACCATGATCGAGCCGCAGTCCATGCAGGACGGGGCGTCCTCCTGGATCTTGAAGGCGGTGCGCTCGGCGCCGAGGGAGGCCGCGAGGGCGCTCGCCGCGGAACTCTTCCCGTTGCCGTTGCCGTTGCCGTTCGCCTTGCCGTTCGCCTTGCCGTTCGCCTGCCCGTTCTTCGCGGGCTCGACCACCGGCAGGTTCAGCTTCGCGGAGACGGGCGGCGGAGCGGCCGTGGCCGACGCCGTCGCGACGGCGGTCGCCGTGGTGGCCGGCGGCTCGTTCGCCTCGTCGATCGCGAGCGGGCCCTCCTCCGCCTCCGGGGCGTAGGCCGTCGCCGCGCCGCCGAGTGCGAAGGGCGCCGCGGCGACAGAGCCGCCGCGGTCCTGGATCCCCAGCGCCGCCCGATCGTCGCCCTCCAGGAAGCGCGACCCGAGCCAGCGGAAGATGTAGTCGACGGTCGACTTCGCGATCGGGATCTCGCTGTTGCCGGTGAAGCCGGACGGCTCGAAGCGGACGTGGGCGAACTTGTTGACGAGGTCGCGCAGCGGCACGCCGTACTGCAGCGCCAGGCTGATCGCGGTCGCGTAGGTGTCCATCAGGCCGGAGACGGTGGACCCCTCCTTGGCCATCTTCAGGAAGATTTCGCCCGGCTGGCCGTCCGGGTAGAGGCCGACCGTGATGTAGCCCTCGTGCCCGGAGATCTCGAACTTGTGGGTGACCGCCTGCCGCTCCGCGGGGAGCCGGCGGCGGTGCGGCTTGACCGCCTCCGCCTGGGCAACCGCCAGCTGCCGGCGCAGCTCGGTGACCACGTCGCCGGCAGCCTTCGTCTCATCGTCGCTCTTGAGCTTGCTGGTGCTGAGCGGCTGGCTCCGCTTGCTGTTGTCGCGGTAGATGGCGATCGCCTTGAGCCCGAGCCTCCAGCCCTCGAGGTAGATCTGCTCGATCTCCTCGACGGTGGCCGCCTCCGGCATGTTGACGGTCTTGCTGATCGCCCCCGAGAGGAACGGCTGGACGGCCGCCATCATCCGGACGTGACCCATCGGGGCGATGGACCGCGTCCCGTTTCGGGGCTTGAAGGCGCAGTCGAAGACCGGGAGGTGCTCCGGCCTGAGGCCGGGGGCGCTCTCGATCGTCTCGCGGTCGTCGATGAAGCCGACGATCTCCTCGACCTCGGTGGGGCTGTAGCCGAGCCGCCGGAGGGCGCCGGGAACCGTGTTGTTGACGATCTTGAGGTAGCCCTCGCCGACGAGCTTCTTGTACTTGACGAGCGCGATGTCGGGCTCGATGCCCGTGGTGTCGCAGTCCATCATGAACGCGATCGTGCCCGTGGGCGCGAGGAGGGTGGTCTGGGCGTTGCGGTAGCCGTGCCGCTCGCCGAGCTCGTAGGTTTCGTCCCAGAGGGCTCGCGCGGTCGTGGCCAGGTCCGCCGGCACCGTCTCGCTGGGGATCCGCTGGGCGGCATCGCGGTGCATGCCGATCACGCGCATGAACGGCTCGCGGTTCTTCTCGTACTCGACGAACGGGCCGCCGTGGTCGCGGGCGATCACCGCGCTCTGGCGATAGGCCTCGGCGGTCATGATCGAGGTCAGCGCGGCGGCGTACGCCTGGCCCTCCGGCGAGTCGTAGGCCAGGCCACGGCTCATCAGGAGCGCGCCGAGGTTCGCGTAGCCCAGGCCGAGCGGCCGGAAGCGGTGGCTGTTCTCCTCGATCTTCGGCGTCGGGTAGGAGGCGTTGTCGACGAGGATCTCCTGGGCCGTGATCGTCAGGCGGCAGGCGTGCCGGTAGGCGTCGACGTCGATTTCGCCGTCCTCGCCGACGAACTTCATCAAATTGACCGAAGCGAGGTTGCAGCTGGTGTCATTCAGGAAGGAAAACTCACTGCAATTGTGAACAACGAGGCCATTTGCGACGAAATGGCTGGTCGCCCATTCGGTCAGGTCGAAGACATCCTCGTCGCCGAGCGGCGTGACGGAGGCGACCGGGTCGGTCATCTCTTCGCGATAGGTCCCGACGGTGGCATTGAGGGCAGCGAGCGCTGCCGCCTTCGGGCTCTCGGCCATGAAGCCGATCTCGCGCTCGAAGGCGCGGCGCGAAGTCCGGGTGATCCGCAGTGAGTGCGTCTCGTGGACGGCGTGCTCCTTCATCCCGCCCTTGCCGTCGGGAAGGAGCTGCCGGAACTTGCCAGCCCGACGGTTCTCGTAGAGCTTCGCTTTCACGTCGTAGGCCAGGAGCAGGCGCTGAACCTGGACGAGGAGCTCGAGCGACGTGGAGCCCAACTCGATGAATGCGTTTGTGCCAGTGCGCACCACCGTCCCGTCGGCGGTGAAGAGGCCGCGCAGCACGCCCGCGAGTGACACGCGGTCGAGGCCATGGACATACGGCTTGAAGCGCTTCTCGGCGCTGCCCTCGTCGAGGACCGCGTACTGCATGAACTGCTCGATCACCGGCCGCGACGCGAACGCCAGGCGCGAGCCCGTCGGGCTCGACGACACGTGGACGCCGTCATTGCGGCCGACCGAGCCGACCGCCTTGCGGAGCTGCTTCTGCTCGTTGATCTCGCCGACGACCGCCTCGAGGACGGCAGCCTCGTCGCGGTGCATCGTCAGGATGATCATCGGGCGCTCGCCGCGCTCCTCCGACGCCCAGGTGAGGCAGCCGTCGCCGACCGCCAGGCCGATGGCCTCGGCCAGCCGCGGCGCGATCGTCTCGCGCCCGAACCCGGGGCCCCGGAGGGCGATCTCGTCGTCGGTTGACAGGTCGCGCACGGGGACGTCGCCGCGCTGCGTCGACACCTTGTGGTCGGCCGTGATGCGGACGCGATAGCCGGCGCGCGTCTTCAGCTCGAAGACGGGCTTGCGACCGGTCGGGAAGATCCGGTCGACCGGATGGGGCTTGCCGTCTGAGCCGATGACGTTGGCCCGGTCGCCGACCATCGACTCGATCGAGCGCCAGCCCTCGTCGGTCGCCACCAGCGTGTCCCCCGTGACGCAGGGGTTCGTCGCGTACTGGCGATCTGTGTTCGAAACCGGGTTCCAGTCGTTGATGGTGGTGTCGTACTGGATCCCCGGGTCGCCGCAGACATGGGCCGCCTCGGCCATGCGCCGGAAGATCGTGCGGGCGGGGATGGTGTCCATCGGTGCGCCGCCGACGACGGCGTGGGTCGTCCACTCGGCGTCGCGCTCCACGGCTCGCATGAAGTCGTCGGTCACGCGGACGGAGTGGTTCGCGTTCTGGAAGAAGACGCTCCCGTACGCCTCGCCGGTGAAGGAGGCGTCGTAGCCCTGCTCGATGAGGGCCCAGGCCTTCTGCTCCTCGAGCTTCTTGGAGTCGACGAAGTCGAGGATGTCGGGGTGGTCGGCGTCGAGAATGACCATCTTGGCGGCGCGCCGGGTCTTTCCACCGCTCTTGACGACGCCGGCAAACGCGTCGTAGCCCTTCATGAAGCTGACCGGCCCGGAGGCGGTGCCGCCGCCGGCCATCTTCTCCCTCGACGAGCGGATGGATGACAGGTTGCTCCCCGCGCCGGAGCCGAACTTGAAGAGCATCGCCTCCGTCTTGGCGAGATCCATGATGCTGCTCATGGAGTCCTGCACCGAGTTGATGAAGCACGCCGAGCACTGCGGCCTGGCCTCGATCCCGACGTTGAACCAGACGGGCGAGTTGAAGCTCATCTTCTGGTTCACGAGCAGGTGGGTCAGCTCGGCCTTGAAGGTGGCGAGGTCCTCGGGCGTGGCGAAGTAGTGCTGGGTCTCGCCCCAGGCGGTGATCGAGTTGACGACGCGGTCGATCAGCTGGCGGACGCTGGTCTCCCGCTCGGGCGTGTTGAGGTGGCCACGGAAGTACTTGCTGACCACGACGTTGGTGGCGAGCTGGCTCCAAGACGCCGGGACCTCGACGTCCTTCTGCTCGAAGACGAGCTTGCCGGACTCGTTGCCGATGGCCGCCGTCCGGATCTCCCACGCCATCTCGTCGTAGGGGTGGACGCCCGGGCGGGTCCAGCGCCGCTCGAAGGTCAGGCCGGGCGTTCCCTCCCCGGTGAAGCGGAGGGCGTTCATCGCGGCGGCAGCTGCCTCCTCGGCACGGCTCCGCAGGTCGGCTGCATCCGCGAACGCGGCTGCCGTGCGCGCGGCGACGGCCTCGGCGCTGCCGGCCGGCAGGGAGGCCCCCGCCCGGCCCGCGGCCGGCGCACCGGCGGCGGCCTGCTTGCCGCGCGCCTTCGCGGGCTTGGCGTCCTGCGGGACCGCCGGGACGACGTCGTGTACGGCTCGAGCCATGCTGCGCCTGCTCCTCTTCCGGGCCGGCGGCTTGCCGTCCCGGTCCCTTCCCCCGGCGTCGTGTGCCGGGTCGTGCTCGTGGCGGTCCGCCCGCCCCTCCATCCGTCCGCTCCTCCGGTCGGCGAGTGGCGGGCTTCGTGCCCGTCCTGCCGGCTCCGGTGTAGCTGCGCCGCCGTCGCCCCGAGCGACGCGCCGCGCCGTGGCTGCTCTCCGCTGGGCCCGGTCCGCGGCCGCTCCGGATGCGTCCCGGAGGTGGCCTGCCCGGTCGAAGGCGGTCCCCGTACTGTACCGCGGGACCGGGACCGAGTCAACGCCAAACCACAAGATGTTGTGGTGCAGGGTGCGCGGACACAACAACATGTTGTGGACCGGGCGTCTGAGCCGCGCCGAGCGTGGAGAGCCGGCGCCGGGCCGGTGGACGACGACCGCCGCGCTCGTGGACACGTGGGCGAGTGCCGTGGACAAGGACGGGACAGGGTGTGGAGCACCCGATGATACCGTACGGGTGTTCGGTTCTTGGGAGAGTCAGCGGCCTCGGCGGCGGCGCCGCGGCAGCGCGGCGCTGGTGCACGGCGATGCCGACGGCCTGAGCAGATAGTCCGGTCAGGATTGGCAGGCCCGAGCGTGCGACTCACGCCCCACCGCCGGTTCGGCGTGAGTTCCGTGCTCACGGTCCGCGTGAGCGAACAGATAGTCTGCTCAAACGAGGATCGCCGACGCACGGCCGGCATGGGATGCGCACGTCCAGTCCGTGGGAGCCCTGCCGCCGCGGCAACGGGGACCGTGGCCCGACGGGCCTTCCGTCGCCCGCCTACAGCCCGCTGTAGCTGTGCAGCCCCGGGAACCAGAGGTTGCCCGAGTAGGTGACCAGCACCATGACGAACCCGACGACCAGCACGAGCGCCGCCGGCCGGCCGCGCCACCCGCGCTGGTTGCGGAGGTGGAGGTAGACCGCGTACACCAGCCACGTCACGAGGGCGCTCGTCTCCTTCGGATCCCAGCCCCAGTAGCGTGACCAGGCGACGCTGGCCCACCAGCTGCCCAGCACGATCATCGTCGCGAAGACGGGGAACCCGACGATGACCGAGCGGTAGGCCACGGCGTCGAGGACCTCCCGTGACGGGAGCCAGGCGAACCGCTCCACCACCCGGCCGTCGGTGAGGCGCTTCTCCTGCACCAGGTAGGCCAGGCCCGCCGCGAAGCTCATCGCGAGGATGCCGTAGCTCAGCATCGCGAGCCCCACGTGGATCGTCAGGAGCGGCGGGTTCTGCAGGGCGGGGACGAGTGCCTCGATCTCCTTCGGCAGCGTCCAGCTGAAGAGGAACAGGCCGAGGGCGACCCCGAGCGGGAGAAAGCCGATCGACCGGATCGGGTAGCGCCGCTCGAGCACGAGGTAGCCGGCGATGATCCCGAAGGCGAACGCGATGGTGAACTCGAAGAGGTTGCCCCACGGGCCGCGGCCCACCACGATCCCGCGGGCGAGGAGCGCCAGCCCCAGGGCGATGCCGGCCGACCACGCGAGCCCGATCGCGAACGGCGCGGCCACGCTGCGCGGCCCGGCACCGGGGTCGTCGCCGGGCGTGGCGGCCACGTCGGCCGCGAAGCTGCCGCCGACGGCTCCGGCGAAGGCCGGGCTCGGCCGGGGGGCGAGGGGGACCGCCAGGCGCCGACCGGTGGCGAGCAGGGTGGCGTGGACGACGTGCGCCGCGAACGCCCCGACGAGCAGGAGCCCGGCGACGACGTACAGGTAGTAGGACGCGGTGGCCATGCAGACTGCCCCCTCAGCGCGTCGGAGCGTGGCGCCCGGTCAGGCGAGCGCGGCGCCGCCGGGCGGCGGTCCGGCCGGGCGGGCCACGGTGATGCCCCGCTTGACGTTCAGCACGAGGCCGCAGTTCCCGCAGGCCGGGACCTGGGCCGGGCGCTCGACGCGGCACATCGGGCAGATGACCGCGAGGTCCTCACCGTCGTCGGTGCGCACGATCGCCGGCGGGTAGACGAGCCCCGTCCGCAGCGAGAAGGGAAGACCGATCGGCGGGACCGGCACGCCCCCGGCGTCCAGCTCGAGCGGCCGGGCGCCCTCCTCCCAGCGGACCTTCGCCCGGGGCTTCGTGATTCCGTAGATCGTCCACCGGCCGGTCATGGCCAGCAGGAAGAGGAGCACGAGCGGCACGAGCGCGAGGGGGATCAGGAGCACCAGCGCGCCCCAGTCGGGGATCACGATCTTGGCCAGGAAGTCGAGGACGCTGGACCACGCCTGCTGGATCTGGGCGCCGATGTCTCCGGTCATGCGCGGCATTCTAGACGGGCGCGAGGCGTCGGTACGCAACGGCTGCCCACGGCCCGCGGCGGCGACGACCTTGCCCCGCGGCGGCCCTTGCGTCGCACGGGACAATGAGCCCAAGGGGGCGTGTCAGCCCCCAGGAGGTGCGTCCCATGTATGGCACGATCGCTCGACTCCATCCCACGCCCGGCCGTCTCGACGACCTCGTCGCGCTCCAGGATCGCTGGGGCGCGGGCGACGACGCGACGCCACGGGGCTTTCGCGCGGCCTGGCTGTTCATGCCCGACCAGAACCCGTACGACCGGTCGACGGTCTTCCTCGTGGCCGTCTTCGACGACCGCGCGACGTACGTCGCGAACGCGGAGAGCCCGGGGCAGGATGCCCGCTATCGGCAGATGCGGGCGCTCCTCGAAGACGACCCCGAGTGGATGGACGGCTCGTTCTTCGGCGCCTGACGGCCGGCCTCGGGCGGTCAGGGGTTCGGCAGCGCGGCGGGCGATGCGATGGGCGGCGCCGGCGGCAGCGACGCCGGGGGGTGGGCCGCGGTCTTGATGTCGTGGCACAGCAGGCAGGTCGAATCCGCCCGGAGCGCGTGATCGATCGGCAGGTTGCCGGCCTCGGCGGCCACGTGGCAGCTCCGGCAGCCCTGGGGGAGGTCCGCCGGGTGCGGGTACTCGGGCGGCGGTGACGCGGTGGGCTTGTGGCACAGCCAGCACTCGTCCTGGTTGCGCCCGACCATGCTCGACGGCAGGTGCGCATAGTTGCCGTGGCAGTCGAGGCACTGCTGGTCCTGGAACCGCGAGTGGGGCTGCGTGATCGACGGGCCAGCGGGCGGCGGCTTGTGGCAGTTGAGGCATTCTTCCTCGGGGATCCCGTCGTGGCCGGGCGCGTTCCGCCCGAGGCGCTCCCCGGTGTGGCAGACCGTGCAGCGTGTCCAGCCCTCGATCGCGTGGCCGACGGCCGGCACCGGCTTGAGGCCGGCCGAGCCGCCGGTCTCGTGGCAGAGCAGGCAGCTGTTGCTCGTCGGGATGTGGGCCAGGCCCATGCTCATCAGCTCGGGGGGCCCGGACGGCGACGGCGTCGCGACGGCCTGCTCGGGGTGGCCGGCGGGGGCGCGCTGGAGCGAGAAGACGACGACGGCCCCCAGCAGGCTCGCCACCACCACGAAGTTGGCGACGATGAGGAACTTGATCAGGCGGTCCATGCCCTTCATGCGGGCGCTCCCATCATCACGGGTCCGGCGGCGGGGATACGGGTCGGCGGGGTGCCCGCAAGCCGGCCGAGCTCGACGAGCGTGGCCTCCACGGCGGCCGGGAGCGCGGCCCGGACGACGTCCGTCGGCTCCAGGCCGGCGACGATGGCCTGCGGCTGGATGCCGACGAGCACGACGTCCGCGGGCAGGACACCGGCCAGCTCCGCGGTGGCAAGGAGGCCGGCCAGGCCGGCGCGCACACACCCGTACCCGTCCCCCGCCCGGCGGAGGGCGGCGCCCCGGACCGGCGCGACCGCCCCGGGAGCCGACCCGAGGTCCGCGGCGTCGACGAACACGACCGCCCGCGTGCCGTCGATCTCGGCGAGCAGGGCGAGGCTCAGCGTGCCCCCGTCGACCAGGCGGACGTCCGTCGCGAGGCTGATCTCGCCACGCTCGGCGAGCTGGCGGAGCACGCCCACGACGTGCACCCCGGCCCCGTCGTCTCGCAGGAGGACGTTGCCGATGCCGATCACCGCGACCGGACCGTCCGGCGCGCTCATTCGACGCGCTCCAGGATCTCTGGCCCGCCGTCGCGCGACTCGAGGACCTCTTCGACGGTCGGGAACTTGTAGCCCGAGACGATGCTCGAGACGAGGCCGTTCTTCTCGATGTGGTCCACGAGGATGCAGCTGTACACGTGGAACAGCGCGATCGCGAGGATCGCCCACATCGCGAAGTGGTGGATCAGCCGGACGTTCTGCGTTCCCAGGAGCTCCCGCAGCCAGCCGAACGCCGACGCCCCCGGCTCCGAGCCGATGAGCCCGTCGAGGGCGAAGCCGGTGACGGTCTCGACGAGGAGCAGGAAGAACAGGATCAGGTATGCCGTGGCCGCGAGCTGGTTGTGGCCGAGGACCTTCGGGATCTCCTTGCGGATGAACGCGTAGAAGGCGGCCTGGCGGAAGAGCTCGGTGGCCTGGTAGCGCGATGTCGGGATGAACGCCGACCAGCGCGAATAGCGGTTCCCGGCGAGCAGCCAGTAGGTCCGGATGAGGCCCGAGACGAGGAACGCGAAGGCCGTCAGCATGTGGACCAGGCGGACCGTCGTCATGACGTTGCCGCCCGGCGGGATCAGGAACGGGTCGGCGATGTAGCCGCCGGTAACGCTGAGCACGACGATGCAGCCCGCGGTCAGCCAGTGGGTGATCCGGACCGGCACCTGCCAGACGTACAGGCGAACGCGCTCCTCGGGCCGACGCTCGGTTGCGCCGGCCGGGGAGGCCACGCCGGCCTCGTGGACGGGCAGCGCGGCGGGCAGCTGCTCGCCGATGGCGGTCATCGGAGGCCTCCCTGGCCGGCCCGGACGTCGACGTCCACCGGGTTCCCGCCCGCGGGACGGTGCGCGTGGACGGCGCAGGCCGTGCAGGGATCGAACGCGTGGACGGTCCGCAGGACCTCCAGGGGCCGGGCCGGATCGACGATCGGCGTGCCGATCAGGGCCTCCTCGATGGGCCCCCGTCGACCCTGGGCGTCGCGGGGCGAGCCATTCCACGTCGTCGCGTCGACGATCTGGTACTCGGAGATCCGGCGATCGCGGATCGTGACCCAGTGGCCGACGGCGCCGCGCGGCGACTCGCCGAGCGACCAGCCACGCGCGACCTCGGGCCACGAGCCCGGGTCCCACGCGGTCACGTCGGCCACCGCGACGTCGCCGGTCGCGAGGTTCGCGGTGAGCTCGCCATGCCAGCCGGCGAGCCGGTCCACGACGGCCTGGCTCTCCACGGCGCGGGCGAGGGTCCGGCCCATCGTGCTGAACAGGGCGTCGGGCTCGATCCCGAGCGCGGTGACGACGCGATTGACCGCGTTGCGGATCACGCCGCGTGCCTCGACGTGGCCTACGAGGATCCGCGCCAGCGGCCCGACCTCGACGACGCCGTCGCCGTACCGCGGCGCCTTGAGCCAGCTGTACTTCTCCGCGCCCTCGAGGGTGGTGACGGGGGGCGGGGGGCCGCCGTAGCGCTGGGTCGTCTCGCCGTCCCACGGATGCCGGAGCGACCCGTCGCCGTTCGCGTACGTGTAGTGGGAGTGGGCGACGGTCTCCGCGACGGCCGTCTGGTCGACCGGGTCGACGCGGCTCAGCGCGCGCTCCACGCGGCCCTGCGGCAGGAACAGCTCCGGGGCCAGGGAGTCGGTCTCGGGAAACTCGCCGAACGCGAGGTAGCTCCCCACGCCGGCGCCGATCCTGGTCCACTCGGGGTACTCCCGTGCGAGGAGGAGTGCGTCGGGCAGGTACACCTGGTCGACGAAGATCCGGGCCTCGGCGACGAGCTCGCCGATCACCGCGAGCCCGCGCTCGCCGAGCGCCATCGGCGAGTTGCGCTCGATCTGCTGCGGGTGCTCGCCCGGCAGGGCCCGGTTCGGGCCACCCCAGGTCGGCGCCAGCGCCATGCCGCCGACCAGGAAGGTCTGGGGGTGTGGGCTTTTGCCCCCGAGCAGGGTGTGGACGCGCATGAACCGGCGCTGCCAGTCGAGCGCCTCGAGGGCGTGGGCCAGGAGGAGGAGGTCGGCCTCCGGCGCCAGGGTGTAGGCGGGATGACCCCAGTCGCCGTTGGCGAAGGGTCCCAGCTGGTTCGAGTCGACCATCCCGGCAAGGCGGTCCTGCACCTCCCGGAAGTACGTAGCGCTCGACTGGGGCCAGTCGCTGATCGAGGAGGCGAGGCTCGCGGTGGCGCCGGGCGCGGCGCGCAGCGCGGCCATCACGTCGACCCAGTCGAGTGCCTGCAGGTGGTAGAACTGGACTACGTGGTCCTGGACGAGCTGCGTTCCCGCCAGGATGTTCCGGATCAGGCGGGCGTTCCGCGGCACCGTCAGACCCAGGGCGTTCTCCACGGCCCGGACCGAGGCCAGGGCATGGACGCCGTTGCAGGTGCCGCAGACGCGCTGGGCCAGGAGCCAGGCGTCACGCGGGTCGCGGCCCCGGAGAATGGACTCGATCCCGCGGAACATCGTTCCGGAGCTCCAGGCGTCCTGGACGACGCCGCCGGCGACGTCCACCTCGACGCGGAGATGGCCGCCGACGCGGGTGACCGGGTCGATGGCGATGCGGCTCACGTCAGCCCACCTCGCCCGGCGCGGCGGGCGGCGCGACCGCGTCGGCCGGTGGGGCCGCTTCGGGGGCCGGGTTCACGGCCGGCGGGAGCTCCGGGGCGGTCGTCCCGGCCGCTGGGACCACCGGGGTCGGCGGCTCCCCGGCTGCGCCGGCGGCTTCGACGCCGGCGGCCTCCTCGTGGTGCCTTGAGCGTCCCGCGCGCCGACTGCGCACGTAGCTGGCCGTGCCGTGGACGACCGTCACGGCCGCGATGCCACCGACGAGCACCTGGCCGACCTGGTCGACCGTCACGTTCGGGAGGAACGGCACCGGCGCCGGGAGGCGCGCGTAGGCCGGGCCCATCGAGTCCCAGAAGCCCGGCATCGTGCAGCCGATGCAGCCGTGCCCGGCCCGAACGGCCCAGCTCGTGCCCTCGGCATACCGCTGGGTGGGGCAGTTGGCGTAGACCTCGGGCCCCTTGCAGCCCATCTTGTAGAGGCACCACCCCTTCTGGGCGCCCTCGTCGCCCCAGGAGGTCACGTACTGCCCGAACTCGAAGGCGGCTCGCCGCTCGCACTGGTTGTGGATGAGGCCGCCGTAGGCGAACAGCGGGCGGTGCCGCCCGTCGGTCGGGGGGAGCTGCTTGTAGGTCAGGTAGTGGACGATCGTCGCGGCGAGGTTGTCGACGTTCAGCGGGCACCCGGGAAGGGTCACCAGCGCCCCGCCGGACACCACCTGGGTGACCCCGACCGCGCCGGTCACCCCGCCCGAGGCGGCCGGCGTGCCCCCGTCGAAGGCGCACGAGCCCACCGCGATGGTGGCGACCGCGCCGCTGCAGACCTCCCTGACGATGTCGCGGAACACGCGTCCCCCGACCAGGCAGTGGATGCCGTCCTCCGCGGTCGGGATGCCGCCCTCGACGACGGCGAGGTAGCCGTTGGGGTACTTCTCCATCACGTCGGTCAGGGAGCGCTCGGCGGCGGGCCCGGCGGCGGCCATCAGGGTCTCGTGATACTCGACCGACAGGAGGTCGATCATCAGGTCGGCGGTGGTCGGGTCCGAGGCCCGCAGGAACGCCGCGGTGTTCCCGGCGCAGGCCTGGCCGCGCAGCCAGACCAGGGGGAGCCGGGGGGCCGCCTCGACGGCGGCCACGATCTCGGAGACATGGGATGCCGGCAGCGCGAGCGTCGCCGTCATGGCGGCGCAGAACTTCAGGAAGGACCTGCGCGACACGCCCCGCTCCAGGAGCGCGGCGAGGAGGCCGTCATCGTGCCGGGTCATGCGGGACGTCACTCTCGGTTCGGAGGCCGCCGCCGTCGCGCGGGACGCGAGCGCACGGTCGTGTGCCGGGACGCAGGCCGATCTTGCGCGCCGTGGAGCGCCGCGGGACCGGCCACTGGTCCCGGACCGGGGAGCCCAACGGCATCTAGGCGGTCCCGGCCGGACGGCCCCCCGGGGCGTGCCAGACGCGCCGCGGGGGGCCGCCTCCCGGGCGTCGCGAGACCCCCGTGGCGCCCGCCCGGGGCCGCCCTCCAGCGTCAGGCCCAGGGCCGGAGCGGCCCGAGGAACGCGGTGACGAGGGCCGCCAGCTCGGCCGGGTGCTCCATCCCGACGAGGTGGGCCGCGTCGGGCAGGATGGCCGTCCGGGCGTCGGGGGCGGCCTCCTCCAGGTGGCGGGCAGTCTCCGCGACGTCGGACACGTCGAGCGCCCCGGCGATCGCGAGGATCGGGCAGCGCAGGTCGTGGAGCCGGTGCGCCGCGGGCGGGTCGAGCACGATCGGCCGCCCGAAGACATGGTCGGGCGACGAGAGGAGCGCGCTGGTCGCGCGGACGTGATCGGCGATCCATGCCGGCGCCCGCCCGGCGGGCTGGCCGGGCCCGTCGACCCAGGCCCGGACGTTGACCGCGGTGATCGCGTCCACGTCCGTGCCGGCCTCCTCGAGGCGCTCCATCTCCTCGAGCAGCGCAGCCTCCTCCGGCGCCAGGTGGCCCTCGAACCCGCCGAGACCGGCGCCGACCCCCACGACGGCCACGATGCGGCCGGGGAACTCGACCGCCGTGTCGAGCGCGATCTGGCCGCCGCGGCTGTTGCCGACGAGGGCAGCCCGGTCGATCCCGAGCGCGTCCAGGACGGCGACGACGTCGGCCCGGTTGGAGTACGCGACGTCGTCGGTCGTCGAACGCCCCCAGGCCCGCGCGTCGTACCGGACGGCCCGGTACCCCGCCCCGACGAGGACGGGAGCCAGGCCGTCCCAGCTGCGGAGGTCGACGATACCGGCGTGAAGGAGGACGACCGGTGGGCCGTCCCCCTCGTCGACGACGAAGAGCCGGCCGCCCGGCACGTCGACGAAGCGTTCCATATCCCTGCCCTCGCTGCCCTGCGTCGGCAACCCCGCGGCCGCCCGGTCCCGGATCAGGTCGGGACGTTCGCCCCGGGCTCCCGCTCCTCGACCGCCCAGTGGAAGCCCCAGCGGTCCATGGCCGCCATGTAGGGGTCCGGATCGAGCTGCTCCGGGACGAGGACGCCGGCGCCGGCCCACTCGCCGCGGGCGAGAAGCTCGAGGCCGAGGACCGGGTTGAGGCCGGTCTGGTAGGCGACCGCCTGGAGGCCGTGGTTCGCCCACGACTCCTCGCCGACGGTCTTCTGGTAGAGGTAGACCTCGCGTGCCGCGCCGTCCTTGCGCCCGATGACCCAGGTCCCGACGATCGCCCGGCCCTTCATCCGCTCGCCGACCTTGGCCGGGTCGGGGACGACCGCCGCCACGAGGTCGCGCGGGGCGATCTGCACTCCCTTGACCGTCACCGGCTTCGTCGAGTCGAGGCCGACCGCGTGGAGGACCTTCAGGACGTTGATGAAGTCCGACCCGAGGGCGTACTTGAAGGTTGCCTTCTTCACCTGCGGGAAGCCGCGCGGCACGAGGACGACCTCCTCGTGCTCCACGTTGACGCACTCGACGGGGCCGATCCCCTCCGGGAAGACGAAGGCCTCCGGGGCGGAGAACGGCTCGGTCGTGTGGTGGCCGCCGCGCGTCGCGTCCCAGATGATCGGCGGGTTGAGGCATTCCTCGATCGTCGTCCAGATCGAGAAGACCGGGGCGAACGCGTAGCCCTCGATGTACAGGTCGCCGCCGTCGCGGACGTGGATCTCGTCGATCTCGTCGAACAGGTGATTGTGGGCGTAGCCGGCGAACAGGTCCGTCAGGCCGGGGTCCATGCCGAGGCCCAGGATCGCGAGGCGCCCGGCGGCCTTCCACGCGTCGTGCTGCGGAAACTGGTAGTCGCCGAGCTTGACGCCCGGGGTCGTGAACGGGCTGGTGGGGTGCGGCTCGGACAGGCTGACCGCCATGTCGAGGTAGTCGACGCCGGCCGCGAAGGCACCGTCAAAGATCGTCGGGACGAACCGCGGGTCGGCGGCGTTGACGACGATGTCGACGCCGTGCTCGCGGGCGAGCTGGGTGACGAGCTCGGGCTTCCCGGCGTCGACGAAGCCGACCGGGAAGCGGGCGCTGGCCGCCGCGTCGGCCGGACCCCCGCCGAGGCGTGACTGGATGAGGCGCGCGCGCTCGACGTCGTAGTCGGCCAGCACCATGCGCTCGAGCCAGGGGGTGCCGGCGCTGAGCCGGGCGATCGCCTCGCCGACCGTCCCGACGCCGACGAGGAGCACCTTGAGCTGTTTCACCGGAGACCTCCGCCGCTCTGTCGCCATGGGCGAGGACGCGTGCGCCTAGCGTGCCACGCAGCGCGACGGCGGGTAGGGCCGTTCCGCCGGACGGCGGGGAGTCGGAGGTCGCGAGGGCGTCTCGTCGGGCGCCGGACGGCGTGCCCGGGTGCCCGGCTCTCAGGCCGGCCCGTGGCCTCGCTTCGGGTTGCCCTTCTTCCTGGTTGCGCCGCGCCCCGGCTTCCAGCGCGCGGCGTCCAGGTCGGCCTCGCCGCCGCCCCGGCCGCCGGTCGCCGGGGCTGGCGGGGCCTTCGGTCGTCCCGCGGCGGGGGCCTGCAGCCGCTGGCGCGAGAGCCGCTCGGCCAGCCACGAGGTCCGCGCGGTGCGGGCGCCGACCGCCCGCAGGTGCGCCGCGAGGGCGATGTCGTCGGTCACGACGAGCGTGCCCTCCGGGGCGGACGCCGCGAGATCGCCCAGGAGCGCGTCGGCCGAGCGGCGCCCCGAGTAGCGCACGTCGATCCCGGAGGTGAGGCGCCGGTCGGTGCCGCCCGGCGCCGGCCCGCCGTCGAGGACCACCGTCACGGCGATCCCCGGCGGCACGAACGCCCGGAGGCGCCCCGTCACGGCCACCGCGGGGAGCGGCCCGCCGGCGCGGCCAAGGGCGTAGAGCAGGTTCGTTCCGTCGACCAGGAGCCGCGTGGAGCCGGCGAGGGGATCGGCGATCGGGCGGGACATGCCCAGATGGTACGTCCGGGCGTCGCTCCGGCACGGGGGCGACGGTTCGCCCGCCCCGGCCACGCCGGGCGACGGTCCGGGCTACGATCCGACGATGCTCCTCCTCGTCGACCTCGACGGCGTCGTCTACCGCGGCGCCGCCCCCGTCCCCGGCGTGGCCGCCGTGCTGGCGGACCGCGCTGCCCGGGGGGACACGGTCGTCTACGTCACGAACAACTCGATGCACTACCGGGCCGACTACGTGACGCGGCTGTCCGACATGGGCGCGCCCGTCAGCGCCGACCGGGTCGTGAGCTCGGCGCGGGCGACGGCGCTCTACGTGGCCGACCCGGCGCTGTCACCCCCGGCGCGGCGGGTGCTCGTCGTCGGCGCCGGCGGCCTGGAGCGCGAGTGCCGGGACGCCGGACTCGAGGTGGTCACCGCCGCCCACGCGGCGACCCGCCAGGCGCACGAGGCGATCGACGGGTGGGAGGCAGCGGGGCGGCCGGACGCGGTCGTCGTCGGCCTCGACCCGCAGTTCACGTACCAGAAGCTTGCCGTGGCCATCGATTGCGTGCATCACGGCGCACGGTTCGTGGCGACGAACCGCGACGCCGTCTTCCCAACGGAGCACGGCTTGCGACCGGGTGCGGGCGCGATCGTCGCGTCCGTGGAGGCCGGTGCCCAGGTCACGCCCGTCTCGATCGGCAAGCCCGCCCCGCTGCTCCTGGAGCTCGCGATCCGGGCCGCCGGGATGGGGCTGACGCGCGACGACGCGGTGATGGTCGGCGACGGCCTGCTGACCGACCTCCGCGCCGCGAACAACCTCGGTATCCCGTGCGTGCTGATGCTCACCGGCGTGACCACGCGCGACGAGGCGGAGGCGCTGCCGGCGGCCGAGCAGCCCGTGGCGCTGGCCGCCGATGCCGGCGAGCTGGCGGCCGCGCTGGATCGCCTCGAGGCGGCGGCCCGGCCCTAGGACCACCCGGCACATCCGGGGCGGCGCTCCCGGCGAACTTTCGGTCGAGATGGCCGCACAATAGCGATGCCACGTCCGACCGGCGCGCGGCGCGACCGGTCCCCGCCCGAGGGATGCACCGAGCCATGTCCACCGTCCTCGTCACCGGCGCCTCCGGCTTCGTCGGCAGCCACGTCATCCCCGAGCTGCTCGGGGGCGGCCACCGCGTCGTCGCCCTCGTCCGCTCCCCGAAGGCGGGGCAGGCCGTCACCCGGCGGCTCCCCGCGGCACAGGCCGCGAACGTCGACCTGCGCACCGGCGACGTGCTGGCGCCGGAGACGCTTCCGGCCGCCCTGGCGGGCGTCGACGCCGCCGTCCACCTGGTCGCGATCCCGCGCGACTGGAACGGCGGCAAGGACCTCCTGCGGGTGAACCTCGGCGGCACGCAGAACCTGCTCGCCGCGATGGAAGCCGCGGGCGTGCGCCGGCTCGTCCATCTCGGAGCCCTCGGCGTGGAGGACCGGGAGGATCTCAACTACGCGAAGAGCAAGGCCCGCGCCGAGCAGGCGGTGCGCGAGAGCGGGCTCGACTGGACGATCCTCAAGCCGTCCCTCCTGTTCGGTCCGCGCGACGGCTTCTTCAACATCGTCGCCGATCTCGTCCGCATCCCGCTCCCGATCGCCCCCGTGCCGGGCAACGGGAAGAGCCGCTTCCAGCCGATCCACGCCGGGGACGTGGCCCTCTGCGTCCGCCTCTCCCTGGAACGGCCAGGGACCGTGGGGCAGGTCCACGAGATCGGGGGCCCGCGGACCTGGACCTACCGCGAGATCACCGAGGAGATCGCCCGGGCCATGGGGAAGCGGCGGGTCATCCTGCCCATGCCGGTGCCGCTCATCCGGCTCGTGGCAGGCACGATGGAGACGCTCCACCTTCGCTTCTTCCCCGTCGCGACGGACCAACTCCGCCAGCTCGCCCTCGACAACGTCGGCCCCCTCGACGGCGTCCATCGGGCGTTCGGGTTCATCCCGCGCAGAATGGAGGGCGAGCTCCTGTACCTGCGGGATCCGAAGAAGAATCAGGAGCCTGCCCCCGTCGTCGGGGGCGCGTAGACGGGAGGTCCCGTGCTCCGCCGCATCTCGATCGCGGTCGCCTGGCTCGTTGCGGCGCTCGTCCTCGCCCTCGGGGCGGCGGGCATCGTGGCGGCGCTGGACCACCTGCCCGGCGGCGGGGGACGCCCGGAGCTGACGTGGTCGGCCGACCGCGCCGTCGCCGCCGACCTGGATGCCGCTTCGGCCGACCTGCAGGCGCTTGCCGACAGCGTCGGGATCCTCGGCCAGGAGGGGCGCACCGCGCTTGCCACCGTCGTCGGCCGGGATGCGACGGCCCTCGCCGCGGCGATCGCTGCCGGGAACGCCCAGCTCGACGCCGTCGATGCCGCCGCGGCGGCCCTGGCCGCCGATCTCGACCGGATCCCCCTCGACGGCCCCGACCGGACGATCCGGTACTCGGCCGCGACCATCACCCGCCACGACGAGCTCGTGGCAGCGCTGGCCGCCGTGGAGCCCCTCCGCCCCGCCTGGGAGCGGCTGGCCGCCGGCGTCGTGCCGGCCGTCGAGCTGACCGACCACCTCCTGGCCCACGACCGGATCGCCGGCGAGGCGGTCAAGCTCGGCGGTGCCGGGACGTACGGCGACGCCGTGTCGCGGATCGACGAGGCCGCGGCCGAGCTCGCCGCGGCGGGCGAGATCCGCGACCGCCTCGCGGCCACCGTCGACGTGACGACGCTCGACCAGTGGATCGAGCGCAACGCGGCCTACGACGACGCGCTGCGCGACCTGTGGGACGCGCTGCGCCGCTCGGGCGGCCGGGTGACCGACGCGGTGCGGGAGGCTGCGGCCCGCGAGCGTGCCGCGAAGGACCTCCTGCCCCCGGATGCCCGGGCCCTGGTCGTCATCCTGGGCGACGTCGCCCGCGGCGGCCTCAACCAGGCGGTGATCGTGATCGAGGAGGCCCGCGGCGGGCTGCTCGACGGCTACGCGCGAGCCAACCCCGTCGTCGCACCGGCGGGCGAGCCGTCGCCGGAACCGCCCGGGGGTCCCGTGCCGGCCGCCAGCCCCAGGACTCTCACGCCGTCGCCGGCACCGTCCGCCCCGCTGCCCTGACCGCGGCTAGACTGCGGGCAGTCCCCCGGGCCGTCGGCCGCCCGCACACCCGTCCGCGCACCCGTCCGCGCACACAGGAGCCACCATCCGCATGCAGCTGCGTGTCGTCACCGACCAGCCGTGGGACGTCGCCGCCGACGTCCTGGCCCTTCCCGTCGCGCCCGACCCCTCCTTCGAGGGGCCGCTGGGCGAGCTCGACCGCCGGAGTGGCGGTGAGCTGCGCGCGCTCGCCACCTTCGGCGAGCTCACCGGCAAGCGCAACGCCACCGCGCTCGCCGCCGCCGGCGACCTGCCCGCGGGGCGGCTCCTGGCCGTCGGGACCGGGCCCCTCGCCGAGCTCGACCGGGAGACGGTCGTCCACCTCGGCGCGACGGCCGAGCGGCGCCTGGCCGGCCGTCCCGTGCGGACGCTTGCGATCTGGCTGGGCGACCTCGCCGCGGCCCTTGACGGCGGTGCCCCCATCGTCGCCGAGCTCCTCGCCCGCGGCGTCGTGGAGGGGTCGTTCGACCCCGCGACCCTCTACCGCACGGCCCCCGAGGACATGCCGCCCGCCCTCGTCGAGCTGATCCTCGTGGCGCCCGGGGCGGACGCCGCCGCCGTCGCCGCGGCCGCCGCCCGGGGGGTGATCGTCGGGGAGGGGAGCAACCTGACCCGCCGCCTGGCGAACCGCGCCGCGAACGACGTGAGCCCCGAGGTCCTGGCCGACGAGGCCCGCGAGATCGCGGAGGCCCACGGCCTGTGGGTCGACGTGATCGACGAGGTCCGCGCCGCGGAGCTCGGCATGGGCATGTTCCTCGCGGTCGGCCGCGGCAGCGCCAATCCTCCGCGGATGATCGTCCTCCGCTCCGGCGCCGAGGGCGAGAAGGACGCCCTGGGACGGCACCTGGCCCTGGTCGGGAAGGGTGTCTGCTTCGACTCCGGGGGCATCTCCATCAAGCCGTCCGAGCGGATGGAGGAGATGAAGATGGACAAGACGGGGGCCTGCACCGTGCTCGCCGCCGCCGCGACCGTCGCCCGCCTGGCCCCCGGCACACCGCTCCTCGCGGTGGCCCCGGCCGTCGAGAACATGCCCGGCCCGCACGCCACCCGGCCGGGCGACATCGTCACCGCCCTGAACGGGAAGACGGTGGACGTGATCAACACCGACGCCGAGGGGCGGCTCATCCTCGGCGACGCCATGACCTACGCCGAGCGCCTGGGCGCCACCCACGTCGTGGACGTGGCGACGCTCACCGGCGCCGTCGCGCGTGCCCTCGGCCCCCTCGTCGGGGGCGGGTTCGGCGCCCCGCAGGCCTGGTTCGACGAGGTGGCCGCCGCTGCGACCCGGGCCGGCGAGCGCCTCTGGCAGCTGCCCCTCGTCGAGGAGTACTGGCCGGAGATGGAGAGCTGGTACGCGGACATGGCGAACGTCGGGTCGTCGGGGGAGGGCGGCCTCATCCGCAGCGCCCTGTTCCTGCGCCAGTTCGTGAGCGTGCCGTGGGTCCACCTCGACATCGCCGGGACGGCGTACTTCCGGAAGGCGACGCCGTGGGCGGCCCGCGGGGCGACCGGCGCGTCCACCGCGACGCTCGTGGAGCTGGCCCTGGCCGGGGCCCGCTAGCGCGTGGAGCCCGCCGTCCTCGCCGCCGCCCTCGGGATCGCCGGGGCCGCCTGGGGGCTCGCCGCCGACCGGATCGCGGCCCGCTGGCCGGCCCACGAGGCGGAGGTCGGCGAGGAGGGGGCCGTCATCCGGCCGGACGGCTGGGTCCGGCCCGTCGACTGGCGGACGCCGGTCGTCGTCGTGCTGGGGGGCCTCTCGCTGGGGGCCCTCGCCCTGCGCTTCGACGACCCGGTCGCCCTGATCATCTTCGGGGTGTTCTTCGCGGCCCTGACGCTGCTGCTCGCCACGGATCTCGACCAGCGGCTCCTGCCGGACGTGGTCACGCTGCCCGCGATCCCTCTGGCGCTCGCGGTCGGCCTGGCGGGGCTCAACCCGCTGGTCCCGGTCGACGCGCTGCCGGGCGCGCTCGTGGCGGCGCTCGCCATCCCGGCCTTTCTCTTCGTCGTGGCCATTCCCTTCGGCGCCGGCGCGATCGGGCTCGGCGACCTCAAGATGCTGGTCTCGGTGGGGCTCCTGACGGGGCTCGCCCGGGCGGTCGCAGGCGTCGTCGTCGGCGCCCTCGCGGCCGGGGTCGTGCTGGCTCTGCTGCTGGCGGCCCGCCGGATCACGCTCCGGACGTACGTGCCGTTCGGTCCGTTCCTGATCCTCGGGGCGTACTGGGCGGTCCTGGTCGCGCTCTGAACGGTCGTCCGGGTGGCAGGTTGGCGGTCCGGGAGTAGAATGCCCGGCAGCCGGGTCGTCCCGAGGCGTGCCCCTTCGGACGGCGACGCACCGGCGGGAAGGACACCGCCATGGCGCGCCGGGACTGCGCCCAACGGAGCACTGCTCGCACGATGACGACGCCAGCCTGATGCGCCGCCACGCCACACCTCGTGCCGCGGGGTGGACGCCGCGCCGCTCGCGCCTCGCCCTCCCGGGCCGCCCCCGGGCCGGGTTGGTGCGCCTCGTTGCGTTCATCCTCCTGGTCCCCCTCCTGGTCGGGCTCGCCGGGCCGCCCTCCGTGCGCGGCGACGAGCTCTCCGATGCCATCGCCCGCCAGAAGGCGCTTGCCGCCCGGGTGAAGGAGCAGCGCCAGCAGGTCGCCAAGATCCGCGCCCTCCAGGGCGGCCTGGCGCAGGAGATCTCCTCGACCCAGACTGCGCTCGCCGGGATCAACACGAACCTCGCGCAGACGAAGGCGCGGATCACGAGGATCAGCACCCAGGTCGCCCAGGTGCGCGCCGTCTACGCGGACCTGGTGGCCCAGGTCGAGCTCCTCGACCGGCAGGTCACCGCGATCGAGGAGGACCAGGACCAGAAGGCCGCCGAGCTGCAGGAGCGCAAGGACCTGCTGGGTGCCCGCGTCCGCGAGGCGTACCGGACGGATCGCACGCCCCTCGTCCAGACCGTGCTGTCGGCCGGCACCTTCACCGACCTGCTCGAGGACGTCGGCTCGTACCTGGACCTCGGTGAGCAGGACCGCCAGCTCGCCGACCGGATCCGGGCGGACGCCCGGACCCTCGACGCGCTGCGCGCGCTGTTGGTGGACACCCGCGCAGCCCGCGAGGAGCTGCGCAAGGAGACGCTGGCCCAGAAGGCCCAGCTCGACGCCCGGCTCAAGGACCTCAAGGCCGCGAGGAAACGCCTTGCCGAGCTGCAGAAGGAGACGGCCCGCCAGCTCGCGATCCAGCGGGCCACCTACGCCAAGATGGCCAGGAACAAGGGTGCCCTCGCGACGGCGATCGCGAAGAACGTGGCAGCCCAGAAGCGTCTGTCGGGCCAGATCGCGAGGCTGGTCGCGCGCCAGCGGAGCCTCGGCAACATCCCGTCCGAGTACAACGGGACGCTCCGCTGGCCGATGGCCGGCACGCTCACCCAGGAGTTCGGCTGCACCGGGTTCGCGTGGGAGCCGCCGTCCGGCAGCTGCGCCCACTTCCACCAGGGGATCGACCTCGCGGCCCCGAAGTACACGCCGATCCGCGCCGCCGGCGATGGGGTGGTCGTGTTCGCCGGCCCGAACCCGTACGACCCGTACCCGAAGGCCTGGATCGTGATCATCGCCCACAGCGAGTCGCTGCAGACGTGGTACGCCCACGTCGACAACGCGACCCGCCCGCCGGCGGTCTCGGCCGGCCAGGCGGTCAAGGCGGGCGACGTCATTGCGTATGTGGGCATGACCGGACGGACGACCGGCCCGCACCTCCACTGGGCCGTGATGTTCAACGGGAGCTTCGCCAACCCGCGCCTGTTCGTCTGAGCCTCGTTCCGCACCCCGCCGCCGGTGCGCCGGCCACCTCCGGCCGGCCCGTTCGCCCGTGGTAGCATCGGGAGAGAGGCCAGTCGACCCCCAGCCCACGCCCACGCGAGGACGGCCGATGAAGCGAACCCTGGCGGTGATCCTGGCGGGTGGCGAGGGCGCTCGCCTCTCGATCCTCTCCGAGAAGCGGGCCAAGCCGGCGGTCCCGTTCGCGGGGAAGTTCCGGATCATCGACTTCGCGCTCTCGAACTGCGTCAACTCCGACATCGACAACGTGGCCGTCCTGACGCAGTACAACCCGCGCTCCCTCTCGGACCACATCGGCTCCGGGCGCCCGTGGGACCTCGACCGCACGACCGGGGGCGTGCGGATCCTGCCGCCGTACATCGGGCGGGGCAAGAAGAGCGAGTGGTACCGCGGGACGGCCGACGCGGTCCTCCAGAACATGTCCGTGGTGGACCAGGCGCCGGGCGACGTGGTCGTCGTCCTGGCCGGCGACCACGTCTACAAGATGGACTACGCGCCGTTCGTCGCCTTCCACCGGCGGCGGCGGGCCGACGTCACGATCGCGGTCCGGCGGGTGCCGCTGGCCGAGGCGACCCGGATGGGGATCCTGGCGCTGGACGACACCGGCCGGGTCACCGAGTTCCAGGAGAAGCCGAAGCAGCCGAAGTCGGACCTCGCCAGCATGGGCGTCTACGTGTTCAGCAAGCGGGCCTTCCACCGCTGGCTCGACGAGGACCACCCGGACTTCGGCGGCGACGTGATCCCCGCCATGCTGGACGGCGACGCCCGCGTCTACGGCTACCGCTTCGACGGCTACTGGCAGGACGTGGGGACGATCCACAGCTACTGGGAGGCCAACATGGCGCTCCTCGAGGATCGTCCCCTCCTGGACCTCTACGACAAGGAGTGGCTGATCCACACGCGGTCGGAGGAGCGAGCCCCGGCCAAGATCGGGGCCAACGCCCAGGTCCATCGCAGCCTGGTCAGCCACGGCTGCCAGGTCGACGGGATGGTGGTCAACTCCATCCTCTCCCCGGGCGTCGTCGTCGGCGTGGGGGCCATCGTGCGCGACTCCATTCTCATGTTCGACACGGTGGTTCGGCGCGGGGCCATCATCGACCGGGCGATCCTCGACAAGGAGGTCACCGTCGGGCCCGGCGCGATCGTCGGCGAGGGGGCCGACCTCGGGGTCGCCAACCGCCTCGCCCCCGGCCACCTCAACACGGGGATCACGATCGTCGGCAAGCGGGCGGTGATCCCCCGCAGCGTCCGGATCGGGCGCAACGTCCGGATCGACCCCGACGTCCGGGCCACCGACTTCGCGGGGAGGGCGGTGGCGTCCGGGGCGACCGTCACGCGACGCAGCGGCCGAAGCGCGTCGCGCAGCCGCGGGCCGGCGCCGGCCGCCGCGACCGAGGAGTCGCCCGAGGCGCCCGCCACCACCGTCGGACGTGCCCAGCGCGGAGACGCGTGACCCGCGGGGACCCGTGATCCCGGACGCGCCGACTCCAGCCACGATCGAGGGCTGGCTGGCCGAGCTCGACCTCGGGCCGGCGGAGCGCCTGGAGCGTGATTCGATTGCATCCTGGGACCTGCGCCTCGACGGACGGCGCCGCTTCGACCTTCGCGTCACGGTCATCCTCGACCCGTCCACCGCGGCCCTCGCGTGGGTCCACCTGGCGCCGCCGATCAGCGACTCGTTCCGGGTGTCCTACCGCAAGCTGCTCCGCTGGAACGACGAGTTCCCGTTCGTGAAGTTCGGCCTGACCGACGACGATCGGCCCGTGCTGACCGCCGAGATCCCGGTGGAGCGCCTCGATCGCGACGAGCTGGGCCTCGCGATCGCCCGCGTGCTCGTCATCAGCGACCTTCTGCTGGAGGAGACGGCGCGCTGGGTGTGGGTCGGTGGCCGAGTCCCCGACTGGAGCGGGCGGGTCAGCCGCCAGGTGGGGCTCTTCGCCCGCTACGCGGACCGCCTCGGGGAGCTGGCGGGGCCGCGCTGAGGTGCCCCGTCCTGCTAGGATCGGGCGATGCGGCTCAAGCCCCACCGTCCCTCTCGCGAGATACTGTCGGGGGAGTCGGCGGACGTCTATTTCGCGCGCGCGACCCGGATCCTCGAGCGCGAGGGCCTCGACCCCGTCGTGACCCTCGAGGTCTTCAGCCGCGGCGGCGGCGTCCTGTGCGGCATCGACGAGGCCAAGAATCTCCTCGCCCACGCGCTGGAGCACGCCGACCCCGACGAGGTGGTCGTGGAGGGACTCGACGACGGCGACCTGTTCTCGCCGAAGGAGGTCGTCCTCCGGATCCGGGCCCGCTACCGCGCGTTCGGCCTGTACGAGACGGCGGTCCTCGGGATGATGGCCCAGGCGACCGGCTGGGCGACGGCCGCCCGGGAGTGCGTCGAGGCGGCCGCGCCGCAGCCCGTGATCAGCTTCGGGGCGCGCCACGTCCACCCGGACGTCACCGATGTCCTCGACTACGCGGCGATCGTCGGCGGCTGCGTCGGCGCCTCGACGCCGGCCGGGGCCCGGCTGGCGAACCTCAACCCCACCGGCACGATGCCCCACTCGCTGGTGCTGATCCTGGGCGACACGGTGCGGGCGGCGCAGGCCTTCGACCGCGACCTGGAGCCCGACGTGCCGCGCATCGTCCTGGTCGACACCTTCAAGGACGAGGCGGAGGAGGCCCTGCGGGTCGCGGACGCGCTCGGCGAGAAGCTCTTCGGGATCCGGCTCGACACGCCGTCCGAGCGCGGGCGCGTGACGGCCGACCTCGTCACGGAGATCCGGGCGCGCCTCGACCAGGCCGGGCACGGCCACGTCGGGATCGTGGTCTCCGGCGGCCTGACGCCGGAGCGGATTCGCTCCTTCAAGGAGCAGGGCGCCCCCGCCGACAGCTTCGCCGTCGGCAGCTACATCTCGGGGGCCAGCCCGATCGACTTCACGGGCGACATCAAGGAGATCGACGGCTCGCCGATCGCCAAGCGCGGCCGGATCCCGGGGATCACCCCCAGCCCGAGGCTGCAGCGGGTCGACCTGGCGGCCTGGCGGAGCGGCGTCTGACTGGCGTCGGTCGCGCGGACGTCCTGGCGCAGGACGAGGCGGTCGCCCGGGCCGCCCGGGTCGGCCGCGTGGCGTACGCCGTGGAGCTCGACCTCGACGTCGACCGATCGACGTACCGGGGCCTCGCGCGCCTCCGCTTCCCGGTGATGGGGGACGGCGACCTCTTCCTCGACTTCCGCGGGGGCGAGATCGAGCGCCTCGTCGTCAACGGGCGGAACCTCGCGCCGGAGCGCCCCGGCCACCGGATCGTGCTGCCCGCCTCCCACCTCGCGCCGACCACGGAGGTCGAGGTCGCCTACGAGAACGTGTACGACCACGGGGGGGACGGGTTCCACCATTTCGTCGACCCCGAGGACGGCGCGGAGTACGTGTACTCGAACTTCGAGCCCTTCGAGGCGCACCGCCTCTTCCCCTGCTTCGACCAGCCGGACCTCAAGGGGATGTTCGGCGTGACCGTGCGGGCCCCGGCCGACTGGGTGGTGATCGCCAACGCCGCGGCGGCTGCCGTGGTGCCGGGCGCGGACGGGCGGCGGGAGCACAGGTTTGCGCCGACTCCACCCATGTCGACGTATCTCGTGGCCGTGATCGCCGGCCCGTTCACCGGCGTCCGCTCCCTGCACCGGGGCACGCCGCTCGGCGCCTGGACCCGGCGCTCCCTCGCGCGGTTCCTGGATCCCGACGAGATCCTGGAGGTCACCAGGCAGGGCCTCGACTACTACGCGGCCCTCTTCGACCACCCGTTCCCGTTCGCCAAGTACGACCAGGTCTTCGTGCCGGAGTTCAACTCCGGGGCGATGGAGAACGTGGGCGCCGTGACCTTCAACGAGAGCTACGTCTTCCGCGACCCGCCGACCGACACCCAGCGCCTGGCGCGCGCGGAGACGATCCTCCACGAGCTGGCCCACATGTGGTTCGGCGACCTCGTGACGATGCGCTGGTGGGACGACCTGTGGCTCAACGAGAGCTTCGCGACGTACGTCTCGAACCTCGCCCTCGCGGAGGCAACGCGCTTCGAGAGTGCCTGGCGCGGCTTCCACGCCGACATGAAGCGATGGGGCTACCAGGCCGACGCGAGGAGCACGACCCACCCGATCTCGGGCACCGTCCCGGACACGGACGCCACGTTCTACAACTTCGACGGGATCACCTACGGGAAGGGCGCGTCGGTCATCAAGCAGCTCGTCGCCGAGATCGGCCACGACGCGTTCCGGGCCGGCCTGCGGACCTACTTCCGGCGCCATGCGTGGGGCAACGCCACCCTCGCCGACTTCCTCGCGGCGCTCGAGGACGGGGCCGGGCGCTCGCTGCGCGACTGGGGCCGGCGCTGGCTCGAGACGGCGTCGCTCAACACGATCGAGGCAACGTGGACCGCCCGCGACGGAAGGGTCGAGCGCCTCCAGCTGACGCAGGAGGCCTCCGAGGAGCACCCGACGCTGCGCCCCCACGCCCTGGAGGTGGCGCTCGTCCGCACCGACCTTGACGGGACCGCGGCGATCGAGGTCGTGCCGGCCCGCCTGGAGGGTGCCGAGGGCTGGGTGGACGCCGCGACCGGACGATCCGCGCCGGAGCTCGTCTTCCCCAACCACGGGGACCACGGGTATGCCCGCGTGATCCTGGACCCGGCGTCGCTGGCGGCGGTACCGCACCTGCTGCCGCGGATCGCGGATCCGCTGCTCCGCCAGCTCCTGTGGGGCACGCTGTGGGAGATGGTCCGCGGCGCGCGGTACTCCTCGCTCCAGCTGCTGGAGCTGCTCCGCACGTGCCTCCCGGCGGAGCGCGACGACCAGGTCGTGCTCGCCGGGTTGGACGCGACCCGGGGGGCGCTGGCCCGCTACGTGCCGGAGGATCGGCGAGTCGACGAGGCGCGACGCTTCGTCGCGACCGCGCTTGGGTCCCTCGCCGGCCTGCCCGAGGGCGACCTCCGGACGCTGTGGCTGCGGGCCGCGATCGGCGCCGTTGCGGAGCCGTCCGACGCAGCGCGGCTGCTGCGGTTCGTCGATGCGGAGCCGCGCGAACCGGCCGTGCGGGTCGACCGCCTGATGCGCTGGGCGGTCGCCGCCCTCGCCGTGGCCCATGGCCTGCCGGGCGCGGCCGAGCGGGTGGCCGCCGAGCACGCGGCGGAGCCGACGGACCGCGGGGCCCGCGAGGCGCTCCGGGCGGAGACCGGGGCGCCGGATGCCGCCGTGAAGGCGGCGGCCTGGGAGCGGATCATCGGGGAGGGGTACGGATCGTTGCACCTGACGCAGGCCGCGATGCTGGGCTTCAACCACGCCCACCAGGCCCCGATCCTGGCGCCGTACGTCGAGCGCTTCTTCGAGGACCTGCCGGCCGTGGCCGCCGAGCGCGACCACCCCTTCGTGCGGGCGTTCGTGACGACCCTCTTCCCGCACTACCGCCCCGAGCCTGCCCTCGTGGAGCGGGCCCGGGCGCTCGCGGACGCGGAGGGATCGCGGTCGCCGAGCCTGCGACGGCTCCTCCTCGAGGCGGCCGACGACATGGAGCGGGCCATCGTGTGCCGCTCGTTCGCGGCGCTCCGGGCGCGCAGCCCCGCCTGACGCCCGCGCCGATCCGTGCGACGATCGGGCCATGGACGACGAGACGGCGGACGGGCCGCGGGACCCCGCCGAGACGGCGGGCGGACCCGAGAGTGCCTACGATCTCCTCCAGCGGGGCCAGGCGCTCCTCGCCCATCGGCACAACGCGCAGGCCGCGGTCGTGCTCGCGCGGGCGGCGGCCCTCGAGCCCGGACGGGGCTCCATCCTGGAGCCGCTCGGCCGCGCCTGGTTCATGTCTGGCCAGCTCGATCGTGCGGTGGAGGCGTTCGAGGCGCTCCTCCTGGTCGACCCGTCGTCGCACTACGGCCACTACGCGCTGGGGCGGGCGCTGGTCCGCCTGGGGCGCGTCGACGAGGCGCGGACCCACCTGCGACTCGCGGTCGCCCTCGCCCCCGACAGCCGGCTGTACCGGGGCGGCCTGAACCGCGTGGGGGACGCACCCAGGTAGGTCCCCCGGAGTGGCGGGGGTGCGCCGTGGGGCCACAGCTGGCTGCGTCCGCCCGGCCGCGTTCCGCTCGGGCCCGCCGGTGTCAGCCGCCCGCGTCCGCCTCCAGCCGGCGCGCCAGCCAGAGCAGCCCGACGAGCGACTTCGCGTCGCGGATCTCGCCGCGCTCCACCGCCGCGACGGCATCGCGCCACGGGAGCCGGACCAGCTGGAGCGCCTCGTCCTCGTCGGGCTGGAGGCGGTCTCCGGCCGCCGCCGCGAGGTCCGATGCGAGGTACAGGAACATGCGCTCCGTCGCGAACCCGGGGGCCGTCCAGAAGTCGGTGAGCAGCTCCCACCGCGCGGCGCGGTGGCCGGTCTCCTCCTCGAGCTCGCGCCGCGCCGCCCCCTCCGGGTCCTCGGTGGCGCCCGTGGCGGGGTCGCGCTCCAGCGTCCCGGCGGGGATCTCGAGGAGGGCGCGCCCGGCCGGGTGGCGGTACTGGCGCACGAGCAGGACGCACCCGTCCGGGTCGAGGGCGACGATGGCGACCGCGCCCGGGTGGCCGGCCACGTCACGCCGGGCCCGTCGGCCGTCGGCGAGTTCCACGGTGTCCGCCCGGAACTCCAGGACGCGGCCCCGGTAGATCACCTCGGAGGCGACGAGGCGCTCCTCCAGCGGATCGGCGGGCGAACCGGCCGTTTCCGCCGGGGAGCGTGCGGGCGGGTCGGAGGGCGGACGTGCGGGCGGGTCGGATCGCGGCATGGGGCCCATTATCGACCGCCCCGCACGCGGAACGAGCCGGGCCTCGCGGCCCGGCTCGTCCAGGTTCGACGGGGGATGGCGACGCGGCGCCCCGAGATCAGCTCGTGACGGAGCGCCGGACGGAGAGCTCGGTCTCCGCGTCGAAGAGGTGCATCTTCTCGAGCGGGATATGGAGCGTCACGACGTCGCCCGGGCGGACGCGCCGCTCGGAGGAGACCACCGCGACGAGATCCTGGCCCGCCACCTGGATGTGGAGGAGCTCCTCGTTGCCGAGGTACTCGACGACGTCGGCCTTGGCCTGGACGGTGGCGACCTCGGTTCCGGTCGGCACGACGTCCCAGTGCTCCGGGCGGACCCCCACGATGAAGTTGCGGCCGGAGACCGCGCCGATTCCCTCGCGGAAGGCCGCTGCGACCGGGATCTCGACGCCCTCGGACTTGAGCGTCGCGCTCTCGCCGGATCCGTCGAGGGTCATCGGGATGAAGTTCATCGACGGGCTGCCGATGAAGCCGGCGACGAACTTGTTGTTGGGGCGGTCGTACAGCTCCTGGGGCGGTCCGACCTGCTGCAGCTTGGCCTGGCTCATGACGGCGATCCGCTGGCCCATCGTCATCGCCTCGACCTGGTCGTGGGTGACGTAGACGATCGTCGTCTTGAGGCGCTGGTGGAGGCGGGCGATCTCGGCGCGCGTCTGCACGCGCAGCTTGGCGTCGAGGTTGGAGAGCGGCTCGTCCATCAGGAAGACGGCCGGCTCGCGGACGATCGCCCGGCCCAGCGCCACGCGCTGGCGCTGGCCGCCGGAGAGCTCCTTGGGCTTGCGGTCGAGATAGCGCCCGAGGTCGAGGATCCCGGCCGCCTCCTGCACCCGCCGCTCGATCTCCTTCTTGTCGACCTTGCGGAGCTTGAGGCCGAAGGCGAGGTTGTCGCGCACGGTCATGTGCGGGTAGAGCGCGTAGCTCTGGAAGACCATCGCGATGTCGCGATCCTTGGGCGGGATGTCGTTGACGATCTTCTCGCCGATCGCCAGCGAGCCGGCCGTGATGTCCTCCAGGCCCGCGATCATCCGGAGGCTCGTGGTCTTGCCGCAGCCGGACGGCCCGACGAAGACCATGAACTCGCCGTCCTGGATCTCCAGGTTGAAGTCGTCGACCGCGACGACCTCCCCGTACTTCTTGGTGACGTGGTCGAATGTCACGGTCGCCATGCGCGTCTCCTTCTCCCGGTCGGGGCATCGTGGGCCCTTGCATCACGGCCGCCTGCGCGGCGCGGACGGGCCCCGTACGAGGTGCCGGCTCGGGGTCTCCGCGATCGTAGCACCTGGCCACAACGTTCTGGACGGTTCGGTCGCGCCGACGCTCGCACCCACGGGCACCGTCGACCGCGTCATCCAACGTGGGGGACGTGACAGGCGCCGAGCGTCACGGATACTCTGCGCATCGTGAGGACGACCTCCCAGGACCGCGCGATCGCCCGCCTCCGGCCCGCCCGCGACCGCTCCCGCGCCGAGTGGTCCCTCCTGCGCGCCCGGCTCTCCACGATCACGCCCCAGGCGCTCGGGCGCGGCGTCCTGGCGGCGACCGTGGTCGTCATCGCCGGATGGCTCGCGGTCGCCACCTGGCCCTCGCTCCTCCCGTTCGCGATCGGCGGGCTGCTCGCCTACACGATCTTCCCCCTGGTGGGAGTCCTCGACCGCGTGATGCCGCGAGTCCTCGCGGCCGCGCTGGCCCTCGCGGCCGGGCTCACGGCGTTCGTGCTGATCGTCGCGGTCGTCGTCCCGCCCCTCGTCGCCGTCGCGATCCAGGTCCTGCGCGAGCTCCCCAGCTCGACCCAGGCGGCGGACCTCCGGGCGCAGCTTGACGCCTACCTGGCGACGCTGCCGGAAGGCGCCCGGACCCTCGTCGTCGGGATCCTCGAGCGCGTGGCGGCGATCGTCACCGACCGGCCTCTCGTCGTTCCTCGACTCGATCGCCTCGCTCATCGTCGCCGGCGTCGTCGGGGTCTTCGACACGATCGGCTTCGTGATCGGCCTGGTCCTGCTGCCCCTGTGGGTCCTCTCGGTCGTCCGCGACGGGAGCTCGCTGCGGGGCCAGGTCGCGGCCCAGTTCGCGCCGGGCCTGCGCGCCGACGCGATGGCGCTGCTCACGATCGTCCACCGGGCGCTGAGCACCTTCCTGCGCGTGCAGATCGCGG
Source organism: uncultured Chloroflexia bacterium (assembly GCA_963725875.1). Classification (GTDB taxonomy): domain Bacteria; phylum Chloroflexota; class Limnocylindria; order Limnocylindrales; family CSP1-4; genus CTSoil-043. The sequence goes on from CAVRZZ010000007.1 coordinate 154,139, forward strand.
CCGCCGTGGCCCTCGGCGTGGCCGTCTACGCCGGCCTCGACCTCGTGGCCCGGGCGGGCATCGCGTCGTACCCGGCGGCGATCGCCGTCGCCGCGTTCATGGGCACCGCCCAGGTGATCCCCCAGCTCGGCGGGCTCATCGGCGCGCTCCCGATCGTCCTCATCGCCATCGCCCGGCAGGACGAGCCGGAGGCTGCCGTGGTCCTGCTTGTCGTCTACCTCGTGGCGCAGCAGGTCGTCAAGCTGGCCGTCGGCGGCCGGCTCGGGCGCGACCTGAACGTCCGGCCGGCGCTGGCCCTGCCGGCCTTCGCCGTACTCTCGCAGATCAGCCTCGGGTGGCTCCTGCTCTCCGCCCCGATCCTCGTGATCGCCCGCAACACCGTGCGCTACCTGCGGGGCCGCCTGGCGGAGCCGCCGCAGCCGGCGGGTGTGCTTCCCTGGGAGCGCCGCCGGCCGGCGCCCGCGCCCGGCGCGGGGGCAGCCGCGATCCCCCCGGTCTATCGCGGCCGTGGCCCGGTCCCGGCCGCCCCGCGGCCGTCCGCGACCGCGATCTCCAGCCGGCCGGGCATCCCGACCGGCGTCCGCCCAGCAGCCGGAGGTGAAGCCCCGTGACCGAGCCGTACGAGGCGCCGGTCGATCCCGGCGAGGCCGACGAGTCGCTCGTGACCGCCCCGTCGTACGTGCAGCTGACCCAGCAGCGCGTGCGGCTGCGGCGGGCGGCCGAGGTGTTCTCGACGCCCGACGACGCGGGGCGCTACCCGATCGTCGTGCTCATCAAGCAGGGCGGCCGGTTCCAGGTCGAGGTGATCCTGCTTGCGGCCGCGGTGGCTGCCGCCGCGGTGCTGCTGCCGCTCGGCCCGGTCCTCACCGTGGCGGGCCTCGTGGCGGCGGTCGCCCTCTTCTTCGCGGGAAGCGCCCGGGCCGTCCTGACCCCCGTCCCCGAAGGGACCCAGGCGGTCCTGGCCGAGCGCGGCCGGTTCCTGCGGGTCGCCGGGCCGGGCGTCCAGCGGGTTCCCCCCACCGTGACCGTCACCCACCTCGTGACGACGCGCGAGATCCCGTTCGGGTCGCTGGTGCGGGCCATCCCGACGGCCGACGACGTGCGGGTCGACATCGAGGTGCTGTTCACCTTCAAGATCGAGGATCCCGGCAGGTTCGTCTACAACACGACCGCCCCGGACTTCGACGCCGTCTGCCTCGGCTCCACGCAGGCGACCGTCCGCGAGATCGCCCGGGCGGTCAAGTCGGAGACGGTCCTCGACATGGTCGGCCGCGAGTCCGAGACGGTGCGCGACGCCCTGTCGACGGAGCTCGAGCGCTACGGTGTGCGGGTCACCCGCGTGCTCATCGTGCGCGTCGACCCGCCGCCCGACTTCCTCGCGACACGCGAGGCACGGCGGCTCGCCATGATCCGCACCTCCCAGCAGGAGGAGCAGGCGGGGCTGGACCGGCGCGTCCAGTCCGACCGCGACGCCCTGGTTCGGCAGGAGGCCAAGGCGCGCTTCGAGCGCGAGATGGAGCAGGCGGAGCTGGCGGCGGCGATCCGGCGGCGCGAGATCGAGCTCGAGGCCGAGACCGAGGCGCTGCGCCTCGAGAAGCTCGAGGAGCGGCTCGCCCGCTTCCCCGACGCGGTCCGCTGGGACTGGGCGGGGGAGCGCCTCAAGGTTGCCCGCAAGATCGCCGGCAACAGCCGGGCGATGCTCCAGATCGGGGGCACCGGCGACGTGGCCGACATCCTCGCGGCCGGGGCGTTCCAGGAGCCGGACGCGCCCGGGAGCGCTGATGGCGCGGCCGCCCGGGAGACGCCGAAGGCCTGATCTAGACCGGGACCGAGAAGGCGAGCACGACGAGGACGGTCGAGGCCACGATCTCGACGATCCCCACGTGGACCGGGCGGAGGGGCCGGGCGGTGCCGGCGCGCCGGCGCTCGACGAGCGGGAGCGCCACGGCACGGCCGGTGAGGCCCGCGAAGTAGACGACGTACGGCCAGGCGAGCATCGCGGCGGCGGCCACGACCAGGGCGGCGTGGAACCCGACCGAGAGCGCCGCGAAGCCGCGGTCGCCGCGCTGGCGGATCACCGACCGGACCACGAGGACGGTCCCGACGAGGTAGCCGGCCGCGAGGAACGTGGCCCGGACGACGGCCTCCGTCTCCCAGGCGCCTGACACGACGGCCGCCGCGGGCACCAGGACCAGCGCGATCGCCGTCTGCCCGAGGCTGTTCGCGAGGTCGCGGGGCGTTCCGGGGCGGGCTCCGCCGACGACGAGCGCCCCGGCAGGGATGACCACGACGGCGGCCAGGGCAAGCGCCGGGAAGGCGGCGAGGAGCGTGATGCCGGTCACGGCGAAGACGGCACCGTACGTGACGAGCGACGGGACGAACGAGGGCCGCCGCCGGGCACGGAGCCAGGCCTGGGCCGTGGCGGCCGTCAGGTAGCCGGCGACCGCGGCCGCGGCGAGGACGAGGTGCCACCCCGACGGCGCCGTGGCGGCCACGCCCAGGAGGAGGGGCACCGCGAGCATCGCCCACGCCCCGTGCTGGCGGGGGAACCAGAGGGCGCGAGACGTGGCACGGGTCGATCCGGCGGGGGCGGCGCGGTCCATCGCTCGAAGGGTACCGGAGTCGTCCGGTCAGCCTGCGTCCCCGATGAACCGGTAACCCAGGCCGCGCTCGGTCCGGATGTAGCGCGGGTGCTCGGGGTCGTCGCCGAGCTTGTCGCGCAGGCGCCGGACGTAGACCCGCAGGTAGTCGACCTCGTCCACGTACTCGCGACCCCACACCTTGGCGAGGAGCGTGCCGTGCTGGAGGACGTGCCCGGCGTTGCGGACCAGGTGGTAAAGGAGCTTGTACTCGGTGGGCGTCAGCTCGAGGCGCTCGCCGCGAAGGCGGGCCTCCTGCGCCGCGAAGTCGACCTCGAGGTCGAGCGACCGGAACGACGGCGCCCGGCTCGTCGGCGGGGGCATCTCGTGACGCCGCAGGACGGCGCGGACCCGGGCCATGAGCTCGAGGTGGTTGAACGGCTTGGTCACGTAGTCGTCGGCGCCGAGCTCCAGGCCTTTCACCTTGTCCATCGCATCGTCGCGGGCGGTCAGCATGAGGACGGGAACGTCCGAGAAGACCCGGATCTCGCGCAGGACGCCGAAGCCGTCCATCCCCGGCAGGCCGACGTCGAGGAGGACGACGTCCGGGTGCGTGGTCTCGACCAGGTCGAGTGCCTCCTCGCCCGTGCCGGCACCCAGGACCTCCACGTCACGCCACTGCAGCATGAACCCGAGCCGCACGGACTCGACGACGTCGGGGGCATCGTCGACCACCAGGATTCGCATGGATCAGTCCGCGTCGTGCGGGCCGTCGCGAGGCACCACCAGCGCGAAGACGCTTCCCGCGCCCGGCGCGCTCTCGACGTCGATCCGGCCGCCGTGCGCCTGGGCGATCGCGAGCGCGGTCGGGAGCCCGAGGCCGACGCCGCGCGGCCCGCCGTCCCGGTCGTTCGGCCCCACGAAGAACCGCTCGAAGAGGTGCACCTGGTCCTCGGGTGCGATACCCGGCCCGTCGTCCCGCACGGACCACGTGACGAGGTCGTCGGCGGCTCCGACCCGGACCACGATCCGGCCGCCGGCCGGCCCGTACTTCACGGCGTTGGAGAGGAGGTTGACGAGGGCCTGCTCGAGGCGCCGGTGGTCGCCGAAGACCCGGATGGCGATGGAGGGTGGGCGCAGCATGATCTCCTGGTGTCGCTGCCCGGCCAGCGGCGCGACGGACGCGATGGCGCCCCGCATGAGCTCGAGGGCGTCGAACCGGCGCAGCTGCAGCACGACCTCGCCCGTCCGGAAGCGGGCGATCTCCAGGATGTCGCCGACGACCCGCTGCATCCGGTCGGCGTTGCGCTCGATCGTCCCGAGAAGCGTGTCCAGCTCGACGTCCGACGGGGCCGTGTCCGGGTCGCGGAGCACGCCGACGCAGGTGCGAATGGCCGTCAACGGGGTGCGCAGCTCGTGGGCGATCGTCGAGAGCAGATCGGTACGCAGCCGCTCGAGCTCCGCCATGTGCGCGACGACGCCCACGTCGCCACCCAGGCTGCCGCCGAGCACCTGGTGGCCGAGGCTGGTCAGGACGTGGAAGCGGTGGCGGCCGTCGTGGCGGGCGACGCGCACCAGTCCGAGTCGCGCCAGGTCGCCCAGGAGCGCCCGCGCACGGTCGACGTCGACCACGGCGCCGGCCGCAGCGAACCGGCCCGCGAGATCCGCGGCCGTCGCCCCGTCCTGGACGAGAGCCAGGGCGGCGCCCGCCAGCGGCGAGGGCGAACCACGCTCCGCGGCGGACGCGTCGGCGGCATACATCACGACGCGAGGATACGCGTGAAGGGCGGCCAAGTGTCGGCGACCCTCGAGTGGTCAGGCCGGGCCGATGGCCGTCAGCGACGCGCGGCGGAGAGGGCGGGAACCGTGGTGCCGGCCGGCGCCGGGGCTCGCTCCGGAACCCAGGTCGGGACGATCGGGCGTGCGGCCGGCCTGATCTCGGGCACCCGAAGCGGCGCGGCGACGAACGCGGGCCGGGGAGCCGCGACCGGCACCTGATCCTCGGCGTCGTACGAGCACATGCACGGGCCATCGGCCGCGCAGCCGGCGCAGCAGAACGCGAGCCCGAGGTGGAACGTCGGGTGGTGCGTGATGGTTGCGTCGCAGGTGGCACAGGTGAAGTCGGGCTGGGTGGCCATGGGGGTCCTCGCTGGCGTCGATGGCGGATGCCACGCTTGCCATGCTGGGGTGGCGTCCTGAACCGCGCGGGGAACGTCCATGAACGGACCGTGAACGTTCCCACCACGCCAGGCCCGGATTGCACCCGTTCCGCAACTATTCATGTCACGTTCACGGACGTCCACCCACCTGTTCGTCCCCGCGCGCGAGGCTTGGGGGAGCGGACCGCGCCGGCATGCGCCGGCCCCGCGAGCGACACCGGAGCCACCCATGATCGAGACCCCCACTCGCCTGCCCGCCGTCGGCGCGCCGGCTCTCACCCCGGGCACACCCGGTTCCATCACCAGCGCGGCCGAACCGGCGCCGTCCCCTGGCGCAGGTTCGCCCGTCGCACCGGCTTCCACCCCCGGCGCCGGCGCGCTCGCCGCGGCGCGGGCCCAGTTCGACGCGGCGGCCGATCACCTCGAGCTCGAGGACGGGATCCGGGAGATCCTCCGCGCGCCGCAGCGCGAGTTCACGGTCCGCTTCCCGGTGCGGCTCGACGACGGGCGGACGCGGGTGTTCACCGGCTACCGGGTCCAGCACAACGTCGCCCGCGGGCCCGCAAAGGGCGGGCTGCGCTACCACCCGGCGACCGACCTCGACGAGGTCCGCGCGCTCGCGATGTGGATGACGTGGAAGTGCGCTCTCGTCAACGTCCCGTTCGGCGGGGCCAAGGGCGGCGTGACGTGCGACCCGCGGGCGATGCACGCGAGGGAGCTGGAGGCGCTCACCCGGCGCTTCGCGACCGAGCTGCAACCCCTCATCGGGCCCGACTCGGACATCCCCGCGCCCGACGTGGGGACGAATGCCCAGACGATGGCCTGGATCATGGACACGGTGTCGATGCACCGCGGCTACTCGGTCCCCGGGGTCGTGACCGGGAAGCCGGTGGCGATCGGCGGGTCGAAGGGCCGCGCCGACGCGACGGGGCAGGGCGTCGTCTACACGATCGAGGACGCCGCCCGGCGGAGCGGGTTCGCGATCCAGGGGGCGTCGGTCGCCGTGCAGGGCTTCGGCAACGTGGGCGAGGCGACCGCGCGCCTCCTGCACGAGGCAGGCGCGCGGGTGGTGGCGATCACGGACATCGGCGGCGGCGTCTACCGCGAGGACGGGCTCGACGTCCCGCTCCTCGGGCGCGTGATGCGGGAGGAGGGGACGCTGGCGGGTGCGACGGGCACCGAGCCGATCGACAACGACCAACTCTTCGGGCTGGACGTCGACGTCCTGGTCCTCGCTGCCATGGAGGGCCAGGTCACCGCTGCCAACGCGGGCACGGTGCGGGCCCGCATCCTCGCCGAGGGCGCCAACGGCCCCACGACACCCGACGCCGACCCGATCCTTCGCGAGAACGGGGTGCGGGTCATCCCCGACATCCTGTGCAACGCCGGCGGCGTGGTCGTGAGCTACTTCGAATGGGTCCAGAACCGCGACTCGCTCTTCTGGGCCCCGAAGATCATCAACGGCAGGCTCCGCGAGTCGATCCTGGGTGCCGCCGCGAACGTCTGGGAGCGCGCCGCCACGGACGACATCGACCCACGCCGGGCGGCCCATGCCATCGCGGTGGAGCGGGTCGCCGAGGCGACCACGCTCCGGGGCCTCTACCCGTAGCCCACCTCCTGCGGGGACCCGGCCGCTCACACCCGGCCGGGTCCCGTTCCCCTCCCGCTCGTTCCCCTCCCGCTCGTCCCAGCTCGCGCCGCGCTATGGTGACGGCGAGCGGTCGCCGATCGCACCCGACGGAACCCGCGAGGCCCCGATGACCCAGAGCCCGCGCGCCGGACTTCCGGCCGATCCTTCCGAGCTCGTCGACGTCGACGCCCTGCTCCGGGCGTACCACGACCTGCGCCCCGACCCGTCCGTGCCGGCCCAGCGGGTCGCCTTCGGCACGTCCGGCCACCGCGGGTCGGCGTTCCGGGCCGCGTTCAACGAGGCCCACATCCTCGCCACGACCGCGGCGATCTGCCGCTACCGGGCCGCGCAGGGCTACTCCGGGCCGCTGTTCATCGGCCGCGACACGCACGCGCTCTCCGAGCCGGCCTTCCGGACGGCGCTGGAGGTCCTGGTCGGCAACGACGTCGACGTCCGCGTGGACGCGGTCGACCGCTTCACTCCGACGCCCGTGATCTCCCACGCCATCCTCGGCGCGAACCGGGGGCGCCGGGAGGGCCTCGCGGACGGGATCGTCGTCACGCCGTCCCACAACCCGCCGGAGGACGGCGGCTTCAAGTACAACCCCCCCAACGGCGGCCCGGCGGACACCGACGTCACGCGCTGGATCCAGGACGAGGCGAACCGGATCCTCGAGGCGACCGGCTCCGACGGCGTGGCCGGGATCAGGCGCGTCGCATACGAGCGGGCGCGCGCGGCCGCGACCGACCACGACTACCTGGGCACCTACGTCGGCGACCTCGGCGACGTCGTCGACCTCGATGCGATCGCGGCGTCCGGGCTGCGGATCGGCGTCGACCCCCTGGGCGGCGCCGCGGTCGACTACTGGGGCGCGATCGGCGAGCGGTACGGGCTGGACCTGGCCGTCACGAACGACGCCGTCGACCCGCGGTTCGGCTTCATGACCCTCGACTGGGACGGGCGGATCCGGATGGACCCCTCGTCGCGCTTCGCCATGGCCCGACTCGTCACGCTGCGCGACCGCTTCGACCTGGCCCTCGGCAACGACACCGACGCCGACCGGCACGGGATCGTCACGCCCGGCGCCGGCCTCATGAACCCGAACCACTTCCTGGCGGCGGCCATCGCGTACCTCTTCGGCGGCGGCCGGGAGTGGGGGAGCGACGTCGCGGTGGGCAAGACGCTCGTCTCGTCGAGCATGATCGACCGGGTGGTCGCCGACCTCGGCCGGCGCCTCATCGAGGTGCCGGTGGGCTTCAAGTGGTTCGTGGCCGGCCTCGTCGACGGGACGATCGGCTTCGGGGGCGAGGAGAGCGCCGGCGCCTCGTTCCTGCGCCGCGGCGGCGGCACGTGGACGACGGACAAGGACGGAATCATCGCCTGCCTCCTGGCTGCGGAGATGACGGCCCGGACCGGGCGCAACCCCGCCGAGGCGTACGCAACGTTGACGGAGCGCTTCGGAAGCCCTGCCTACCGGCGCATCGACGCCCCGGCCACCCCCGAGCAGAAGTCCGCCCTCGGGAAGCTGACGCCGGACGCCATCCGCGCGTCGACGCTCGCCGGCGACCCGATCACCGCGATCCTCACGACGGCGCCCGGCAACGGCGCCGCGATCGGCGGCCTCAAGGTCGTGACGGCCGAGGGCTGGTTCGCCGCCCGCCCGTCGGGGACCGAGAACGTCACCAAGCTCTACGCCGAGAGCTTCCGCGGAGAGGAGCACCTGGGGCGGATCCTCGACGAGGCGCAGGCGCTCGTCGCCGCGACCGTCACTTGTGAAGCTGGGTAGGGTCGCCCCACCGGTCCTTCAGCACCGGGCTCCCCGCGCCCGCCGACAGATCCTCCTCGCGACAGCGAAGGGGGACGACGACGGGAATCACGAAGGCCGGGACCGCACGGTCCCGGCCTTCCGCATGACCTGTGGCAGGACTACTGCGCCAGGAGCTTCGCCTTGAGCTGCTCGTACTCGGGCACGGAGATCGTGCCGGCGTCGCGGAGCTGGGTGAGCTTCTCGAGCTGGTCGGCGACGGACACCTGGGACGCAGCCTTCATCGCCGCATCCGCCTGGGTTGCCATCGCGAGGTCCTGGGCGGTCACCTTCGGCCGGGCGACGATGTAGATCAGCGCACCGAGGAACGGCAGGAAGATGAGGAAGATCAGCCAGACGGCCTTCATCCCGCCGGACAGGTCGTTGCGGCGGAAGATGTCGCTGAACAGGCTGATGAAGATCCAGATGGCCATGAACCAGAAGAAGAAGACGACCATCGACCAGACGATGTCCCAGAACGTCAGGGTCGCGGTGCCGACCTGGTTGCAGGCCGCGAAGAGGACCGGGACCACGGCGAGGATCGCCAGCGGCAAGGTCCGGCGCCCGAGCGCCGCCCGAATGGCTCCGAGATTCATGTAGCTCCTCCATCCCAGCCACCCACACCCGCATCTCGGGGGCGGTGGCACATTCACCAACAGCCACGGCGGCGCATACGCACGCGGCGAGCACGCGCAGCCGGGGCTGATGGTACACGGGACGGAAGGAGCCGCGTCATCCGGTATGGATGACCATGCGGCGTGGGCTTGGCGCCGGAGGCGTTCACCGATGCGTGGGACGACACGATCGCCAAGGTCGGCCATGTCGACAGGTTGGCGGGAGGAGGTCAGCCGCTTCATCTTGGTCGGCGCGGTGGGCGTGGCGACCGGACTACTCCCCTTCGCGGGCATCGTGCCGGCCTGGCGCGTATGCCTTGTGGTGGCGTGCTCCGAAGCGGGCCAGCCCCGCGCAGTGGCGCCGGGGTGCCGTTTGTCACTCGCCACGCGACCCCCGGGCTGACATCGTGGGCGCCCTGCGGGGTCGCGAGCATGGACTTGCGGACGCCGAAGGCGAAGGGGAACGCGATGCGGATCGTCGAGATCCAGGGGTTCTGCATCCGGCTCGACAAGCAGGTCGAGTTCCAGAAGTGGCTTGTCGAGAACGAGGAGCGGCTCAGGAAGTCGTATCCCCCGGGGATCGAGTACGGGGGGATCTACGTGGCGGTGTTCAGCTCGGAGAAGAACGCCGGCGAGTACTACGGGATCGACTTCCTCGACAGCTACGCGGCCATGGACCGAGGTGCCGCTCTCGGCAAGGACCCGACGAGCGACTGGGTGAAGATCAGTGAGGAGTTCTTCCAGTTCCTCGACACCGACAGAAGTGCGGGATCGAGCCACACGCTGCTCAAGTCCGTCGTCGACGCCACGATCATGGACGTCCCGACCGCCTGAACGTTCGGCGGCTCCGCCTGTCACCGACGTCCCTGTCGGCCAACCCCCGGCTCCGCACCGGGCGCTCTTCTCTCCGTGGTGGAAGGGACGCGACTACGGGGTCCGGTGACGGTTCGCCGCCAGGGTGATGGGGCGCGCGCCCTGCCATCCGCGTGTCGGGTACCCTCGCGAAGGTGGATCTCAGCAGGGAGGAGGGGCGTTGTGGATCACGACGATGCGATGCGGGTGCTGAAGGCGATCGCGACAGCATTCGATGAGCACGACCTCGACGGGATCCTCCCGCACTTCACCGCCGATGCCGTCTTCGAGGGGCCGCGGGGACCAGACCCATGGGGCCAGCGCTTCGTCGGACCGGGGGCGATCCGCGAGGCCTTCGCTGCCCGCTTCTCCGCGATCCCCGACATCCGGTACCAGCAGGATGAGCACTTCGTCGATGGTGACCGCGGTGCGTCCGAGTGGACGCTGTCCGGGACGACGACCGCGGGGCAGCGGATCGAGGTCCGAGGTTGCGACCTGTGGACCTTCCGCGATGGCAAGGTCGTGAAGAAGGACTCGTACTGGAAGATCCGGACGGCAGGCTAGCGCGTGCCACTGGGTGCCGCCTGACGCTGCTCGACGCCATCGATCCGTGCGGGGTGGTGGGGTGGCCTACGGGGCTTGAACCCGTAACCTTCGGAGCCACAATCCGATGCTCTGCCGATTGAGCTAAGGCCACCGCGAGAGCAGAACCGGCGCCGGGCGGTCGTCGTGCACCGCCGCTGACACCGAATCTGCGCCGCGAGAGTGTACCCGAGGTCGAGCGTCCGCTTCAGGGTCGGCCGAGGACGATGTCGATCCCGGAGAGGATCAGCTCGAGGCTGGCCGCCGGCCGCTTGCCGACGCGCTCGGGCAGGGCGACCCGGCTGCGGTGACCCGGCGGGACAGCGCCCTCGATCGGTCAGCCGCCCAGGGTTGCCCCGTCGAGCTTCGCACCCTCCCGGATCAGCTCCACGAGCGCCTCCCGATCGAGGTCGGCGAGGCGCTTGAAGCGAACGCAGCTCTTCCCGATGTCGGCCTTCGGGAGGCGAGCCTGGAAGGTTCCCGCGAGGTACTCCCCGCCGTCAGCGGCCATCACGTAGAGCGAGATGTAGCGCCTGTTGCTCGCCAGGCCGATCGGGAACCACTCGCCGGACCGCCCGGACGCGTAACGGTAGGTGTACCGGCCGTAGGCCAGCATGCCCGACTGGAGACGGGGCTCGAGTTCAGGCGCCGTGGCGCGGATCAGCTCGTGAAGGGCGACGACGTCGCTGCGGCGCGGTTCGTCGAGCGCGTCGAGGTAGGCCTCCGGCGTCGCCGCGGTCGTCTCCCCGAACATGGCGGTCCCCCCTGCATCCTCGGCGGCGGCGTCCCGTCAGCCGTGCGGGTCCGCCGCGTCCTCCGACCGTCCGTTCACCGCGTCGTCCCAGGCCCAGGCGTCGATGTTGGGCGGCTCGTAGCCCAGGATCGTCAGGGCGTGCCGGACCTGCGTCCGGTGTTCGCAGCCGTGGTCCAGCGCCTGGGCGAAGAGGACGATGGCCGGCAGGGTCACGGGATTGCCCCGGAACGTCGTGTCGAGGATCGCGTCCGGCGCGTAGGTCCCGGCCAGCTCGACGAGCGCCTCGGCACTGGCGGCGGCCCGGCGGCGCAGGACGCGCACGGACGGCCCCAGCGCCTCCGGCGGCATCGGCGGGTCGGGCTCGTTCGGTGCCGGCCCGGGCCGCTCGCCCTCGCCGCGAAGGCGGGACACGTAGCGCTCCTCGGCCTCGACGAGGTGGCGAAGGGTGGCCCCGAGGCCACCGTAGGTCCCCTGGGTGACCCATTCGAGGTGGTCGGGCGGCAGCCCCTCGCATGCGGCCAGCAGCTGATCGGAGGCCCACGCGTGGTGGCGGAAGAGCGCGACAAGTCCAGCGTCCATGGGACGAAGGGTACGACGCCGCACAAGGCGTCTGCGGTGGCTGCACGCGCGGCACCGGGCGCGTGCGGAGGGTGCGCACGCGGCACGAAGCGCGGCCGGTTCGCGCGCCGGGTGCGACAATCCGCCGCGTGTCCGACCTGACCCCCCGCGCCCGCTTCCGCTCCCGCCTGCTCGACCGCCCGCTGCTGGCTGACGGTGGGATGGGAACGCTCCTCTTCAGCCGCGGCGTGCCGCAGCGCGCCTGCCTCGACGAGCTGGCGGCGACGCGTCCCGAGCTGGTCGGGGGTGCGCACCGCGAGTACCTGGAGGCCGGCGCCGAGCTCATCGTGACCCTCTCGCTCGGCGCGAACCGCCACCGCCTCGAGGGCTTCGGGCTGGCCGACCGGGTGTCGCGGCTCAACCGGCGGGCGGCGCAGGTGGCCCGCGAGGCGCGGGACGTCGTCGGGCGTGACGCGCTGGTGGGCGGCTCGGTCGGACCCATCGGCGTCCCGTCGCACGAGCTGGCCGGCATGGGCGAGGCCCGCGCCCGGGCCCTGTTCCGCGAGCAGATCGACGGCCTGCTGGAAGGCGGCATCGACCTCTTCGTCCTCGAGACGCACCAGGACCTCGAGGCGCTCCTGTGGGCCGTCGACGAGGCGCGGCGCGCGGCCGACCTGCCGGTCCTCGCCTCGCTCACGTTCGGGGAGGAGCTCACCCTGCCCGACGGGACGAGCCCGGGCGACGCCGCGGCGGCGCTGGCGGCGGCCGGGGTCGACGCGATCGGCGTCAACTGCGGAGCGGGGCCCGTCGCCTGCCTCGACGCACTCGAGGCGCTGGGCGATCCGGTCGCCGCCGGGCCGTTCCGCTCGATCATGCCGAACGCCGGCCTGCCCCAGCGCCTGGAGGGGCGGTTCATCTACGCGGCGGGGGCGGACTACTTCGCCGACATGACGCCCGCGATGCTCGGCGCGGGGGCCCGGATCGTCGGCGGCTGCTGCGGCACGACGCCGGCCCACATCGCGGCGATGCGCGCGGTGCTCGACGCGCGGGCGGCCAGGCCCGCGGCCGGGGCGGCAGCGCGCCGGCGGCCCCGTCGCAGGGCGCCGGGCGCGACGGACGCTCCGCCGCCGGCGCTCCGCCGCAGCCCCGGTCCGCGGCCACCGAGCCCGGGGCGCAGGGAGTGGGGGAGGCCCCGCCACCGACGCGCCTGGCCGCGGCGCTCGCGGCAGGCCGTTTCGTCGTCTCGGTGGAGATCGACCCGCCGCGTTCGGTCCGCATCGACCGCACCCTCGAGGCGGCCAGGGCCCTGCGGGCGGCGGGCGTCGACGTCGTCAACGTCAGCGACTCGGCGATGGCGCGCGTGCGGATGGGCGCCATGGCCGTCGCCTTCGGGATCCAGCACGACCTCGACCTCGAGTGCGTGGTCCACCTGACGACGCGCGATCGGAACCTCATGGCCCTGGAGTCGGAGCTCCTGGGCGCCCACGCGCTTGGCGTGCGGAACGTGCTGGCCCTGACCGGGGATCCGCCGCGGGTCGGCGACTACCCCACCGGGACCGGCGTCTGGGACGTCGATTCGATCGGCCTGGTCTCGGTCCTGGCCCGGCTCAACCGCGGCGAGGACCAGGCGGGCTCGCCGATCGGCCAGCGGGCCGGCTTCACGATCGCCTGTGCCCTCGACCCGACGGCGGCCGACGCGGCGACCGAGTGGGAGCGGCTGGAGCGCAAGCTCGATGCCGGCGCGCACCTGGTGATGACCCAGCCGCTGTACGCCGTCGAGCAGGTGGAGGCGATGCTCGCCGAGGCGCGCCGCCGCTTCGGGCCGCGCGGCTTCCCCGTCCCGCTGCTCCTCGGCGTGCTGCCGCTCGTCTCGGCGCGGCACGCGGAGTTCCTGCACCACGAGGTGCCCGGCATCGTGATCCCCGACGAGGCGCGGGCGGCGATGCACGCGGCCGGCGAGCGCGGCTCGGAGGTCGGGATCGAGATGACCGACGCGCTCCTCGCGGCCGTCGAGGACGAGGTCGCCGGCACGTACATCATGCCCAGCTTCGGGCGCTACGAGCAGTGCGCCGGCCTGGTCCGGCGCGTGCGCGAGCGGCACGCGGCCGGGAGCGCCCGGTGACCGGCCGCGGGGCGGAGGGCGGCACGGATCGCCCGGGCGGAGGGCGGCACGGTCGCCGGGCCCGCCGCAGCCTCCGCGATCCTCGCCGCTGCCGGGGCCCCCGCCCGGCTCGCCCGCCTGGCGCGCCTCGAGTCCGAGCTCGGCCACCGGATCCTCGTCCTCGACGGGGCGATGGGCACGCTCCTGCAGGCGCACCGCTTCAGCGAGGCGGACTTCCGGGGCGCCCGGTTCGCCGGATCACCCGCGGGACCTGCGGGGCGACAACGACCTCCTGTGCCTCACCCAGCCGGACGCCGTCCGCGACGTCCACGCGGCGTACCTCGCGGCGGGGGCCGACATCGTCAGCACGAACTCGTTCACCGCCACGCGGATCGCCCAGGCCGACTACGGGCTGGGGCCGGCGATCGTCCGCGAGATGAACGTCGCCGCCGCACGACTGGCGCGCGACGCGGCCGACGAGGCGGAGCGCGCCGACCCGGCCCGCCCGCGCTACGTCGCGGGCTCCCTGGGTCCCACCAACCGGACGGCGTCGATCTCGCCCGACGTCGAGGATCCTGCCGCCCGCAACGTCTCCTGGGAGGAGCTTGAGGAGGCGTACCGCGAGGCGGCGGCCGGGCTCCTGGAGGGCGGCGCCGACCTGCTGCTCGTCGAGACGGTCTTCGACACGCTCAACGCCAAGGCCGCCATCTTCGCCGTTCGTACGCTCGCCGATGGGCTCGGCGTGCCGGTCCCGCTTGCGATCTCCGGCACCATCGTCGACGCCTCCGGCCGGACGCTCTCCGGCCAGACGGTCGAGGCCTTCTGGCACAGCGTCCGCCACGCCGACCCGGTCTTCGTCGGCCTCAACTGCGCGCTCGGGCCGGCCCAGCTTCGCGAGCACCTCGACGTGCTGGGGCGCGTCGCCGACCGGCCGGTGTCGGCCTACCCGAACGCCGGCCTGCCCAACGACCTCGGCGGCTACGACGAGACGCCGGAGGCGATGGCCACGGCCATGCGGGAATGGGCCGAGCACGGCCTGCTCAACGTCGCCGGCGGCTGCTGCGGGACGACGCCCGTCCACGTCGCCGCGATCGCGCAGGCGGTGGCGGGGCTGCGGCCGCGGACCGTGACCACGCTCCCGCCGGCCACCCGCCTCTCGGGCCTCCTCCCGGTCGTCATCCCGCCGCCCGGCAACGCCTTCGTCAATATCGGCGAACGGACCAACGTGACCGGCTCCCGGAAGTTCGCCCGCCTCATCGCCGACGGCCGCGAGGACGAGGCGGTGGCGATCGCCCGCGAGCAGGTGGCCAACGGCGCCCAGCTCATCGACGTGAACATGGACGAGGCGATGCTCGACGGCGTCGCCGCGATGACGCGGTTCCTGCGCCGGATCGCCGTCGAGCCCGACATCGCGGCCGTGCCGGTCATGGTCGACAGCTCCAGGTGGGGCGTCCTCGAAGCCGGCCTCCGCCAGCTCCAGGGCAAGGGCGTCGTCAACTCGATCTCGCTCAAGGAGGGCGAGGCGGAGTTTCTGCGCCAGGCCCGCCTGTGCCGCTGGTACGGCGCCGCGGTGGTGGTCATGGCCTTCGACGAGCGGGGCCAGGCCGACACGGTCGAGCGGCGCCTCGACGTGCTCCACCGGGCGTACCGGCTCCTCACCGAGGCGGTCGGGTTCTCGCCCGAGGACGTGATCCTCGACCCCAACATCTTCGCCATCGCCACCGGCATCGAGGAGCACAACCGCTACGCCCTCGACTTCATCGAGGCGGTCCGGCGCCTGAAGGCCGAGATCCCGGGCGCGCGGACGTCCGGCGGCGTCTCCAACGTCTCGTTCGCCTTCCGCGGCAACGACCGGGTCCGCGAGGCGATCCACGCCGTCTTCCTGTACCACGCCATCCGGGCCGGGCTCGACATGGCGATCGTGAACGCCGGCGTCCTGCCGGTCCTCGACGACATCGACCCCGAGCTGCGGGAGCGGGTGGAGGACGTCGTCCTGGACCGCCGCCCCGACGCCACGGAGCGGCTCCTGGAGGTCGCGGTGCGCTACGCGGCCCAGGGCGGCATGGAGCGCCCGGCCGAGGACCTCGCCTGGCGCGAGCTGCCGGTGGAGGAGCGCCTCACGCACGCGCTGGTCGAGGGGATCGACACGTGGATCGCCGACGACACCGAGGAGGCCCGGCTCCGCGCGAGCCGGCCGCTCGACGTCATCGAGGGCCCGCTCATGACCGGCATGAACGTGGTCGGCGACCTGTTCGGCGCCGGGCGCATGTTCCTGCCCCAGGTCGTCAAGAGCGCCCGGGTCATGAAGAAGGCCGTGGCCGTCCTGGTCCCGTACCTCGAGGCCGAGCGGTCGGGCGGCGCCCGGAACGCCGGGACGATCGTCACGGCCACGGTCAAGGGCGACGTCCACGACATCGGCAAGAACATCGTGGGCGTCGTGCTGGGCTGCAACGACTACGAGGTCGTGGACCTCGGGGTCATGGTCCCGGCCGCCCGGATCCTGGAGCGGGCCCGCGAGATCGGGGCCGACCTGATCGGCCTCTCCGGGCTCATCACGCCGTCGCTCGACGAGATGGTCCACGTGGCGTCGGAGATGGAGCGCCAGGGCTTCAGCGATCCCGCTCCTCATCGGGGGCGCCACCACCTCCCGGGCCCACACCGCGCTGCGGATCGAGCCGGCCTACTCGGGCCCCGTGATCCACGTCCAGGACGCCTCGCGGGCGGTCGGCGTCGCCCGCGCCCTCCTGGACCCCGACCACCACGAGGCGTTCGTCGCCGGCGTCCGGGCCGACTACGAGGCGGTCCGGCGCGAGCGCGGGGAGCGCCGCCCGGAGCAGCGCCTCTCGCTCGCCGACGCGCGGGCGAACCGGCTGCGCCTCGACTGGGCCGGCGTCGTGCCACCCCGGCCCTCGTTCCTGGGCGTCCGGACCTTCCGTGCGTATCCGCTGACCGAGCTCGTGGAGCGCATCGACTGGGGGCCGTTCTTCACGACCTGGGAGCTCCGCGGCGCCTACCCGGCCATCCTCGACGACCCGGTCGTCGGCCCGGCGGCCCGCGATCTCCACCGCGACGCGCTGGCCCTGCTCGAGCGGATCGTGGCCGAGGACAGCCTGCGGGCCGACGCCGTGGTGGGGTTCTGGCCGGCGAACGCCGTCGGCGACGACATCGTCGCCTGGCGTGACGACGCGCGCACCGAGCCCCTGGCGACGTTCCGCACGCTGCGCCAGCAGATGGCCAAGCGCGACGGCCGCCCGAACCTCGCCCTGGCGGACTTCGTGGCCCCGCGGGAGAGCGGCGTCGAGGACTTCGTCGGCGCCTTCGCGGTCACGGCCGGCCACGGCATCGACGCGCTCGTGGCTCGCTTCGAGGAGGCCCACGACGATTACTCCGCGATCCTCGCCAAGTCGCTCGCCGACCGGCTGGCGGAGGCGTTCGCGGAGCGGCTCCACGAGCGGGTGCGCCGGGAGCTGTGGGGCTACGCGCCCGACGAGGCGCTGACCAACGCCGACCTGGTGGCGGAGCGCTACCAGGGGATCCGGCCGGCGCCCGGCTACCCGGCCTGCCCCGACCACTCCGAGAAGCGGACCCTCTTCGACCTCCTCGAGGCGGAGGAGCGGGCCGGGATCCAGCTCACCGAGTCCTGGGCGATGCTGCCGGGAGCGTCCGTGTCGGGCTACTACTTCTGGCACCCCCGAAGCGCCTACTTCGGGGTCGGGCGGATCGGGCGCGACCAGCTCGAGGACTACGCCCGGCGAGCTGGGATCCCCGTGGCCGAGGCCACCCGGATCCTGCGCCCGAACCTTGCCGAGGACGCCGCCGGCTGACGCACCCCGGACCACGGTCCGGGCCCGGGCCGGGACCATCGCGCGGCGGACGCGGCCGGTGCGGACCGGTAGGGTCACCTCGTGAGCCGGACACCTCCGCATCGCACCCTCCTCGCGCGCCTCGCGGTGCTCGTGGCGGGCGCCTTCCTGGCCGCGACGGCCGGCGTCTTCGCGGTCCCGACCCCGGCCGCGGCGTGGAGCTCCGGCGCGTTCAGCTCCACGTCGGAGTCACAGCTCGTCCGGCTCACGAACCAGGCTCGCGCCAGCGCCGGGCTGCGCGCCCTCAAGGTCGACTCGACGCTCACGTCGGTCGCCCGCTGGCGCAGCAAGGACATGATCCAGCGCGACTACTTCAGCCACTCGATCCCCGGTTCCGGCAGCGTCTTCGACGTCCTCCAGGCGAAGGGCTACTGCTTCAAGGTCGCCGGCGAGAACATCGGCTGGAACTCCTACCCGGACGACGTCGCGACCCAGGCGATCCACCTCCAGTTCATGGACTCGTCCGGGCACCGGGCCAACATCCTCGGCAAGGCATGGGACGTGATCGGCATCGGGGCCTACAAGGGCCCGACGGGCAAGAAGATGTGGACGGTCCTGTTTGCCGACAAGTGCGGAGGCACCGCGGCCGCCACCCCGAAGCCGACCCCCAAGCCGACACCGAAGCCGACCGCCAGGCCGACGGTCAAGCCCAAGCCGCCGGCCGCCACCCCGAAGCCCACCCCGAGGCCGACGCCGCGCTCCACGCCGAAGCCGACGCCGAAGCCCACGCCGAAGCCGACCCCCACGCCCACGCCGACGCCCACGCCGACGCCCACGCCGACCGATCCAGAGCGGCCCGACTGGAGCGAGCCGGACGACGATGCGCCGCGGGGCCTCGGCGCCGGCCCGGGCGGTGCCGGCAACGCCACCGCGAACGACGTCGCGAACGGCAACGGCGGGCGGAGCGGCGGCGTCCCTTCGCACGGGCAGACCTACCGCGTCGACGATCCCGTCGCGATCCCGGTCCCCGCCCCAGGGCTGCTGGACGGCCTCGGCGGCGCGATCCTCCAGTTCCTGTTCGGGGCGTGACGCCGGCCGCCTCGCCGGCGGTCGTCCGCGACCCGGGCCGGCGCTACACTCGCCCGGCCGCGGTGCGTCCCCGCACCGCAGGGATCCAAGGAGCCGCCTGATGCCGCCCATCCTCGAGGCGCGCGACCTCACCCGGACCTACCGGATGGGCGGCGCGGATGTCGCCGCCGTCCGCGGCGTGTCACTCACGGTGGAGCCCGGCGAGTTCGTGGCCGTCATGGGGCCGTCGGGATCGGGCAAGAGCACCCTCCTTCACCTCCTCGGCGGCCTGGACCGCCCGACGTCGGGTGAGGTCGTCCTCGACGGGGCGGTCGTGAGCCGGCTTGGTGACGACGCGGCGACCAAGCTGCGGCGCCAGAAGACCGGGTTCGTCTTCCAGTTCTTCAACCTGCTCCCGATCCTGTCCGTGCGCGAGAACGTTGCCCTGCCGTTCATCGTCGGCGGCCGCGACCCCGGCGGGCGCGACGAGGCGGCCGCGATCCGCGAGGTGCTGGCGGCGGTGGATCTCGCCGACCGCGAGAAGCACCGGCCCGACGAGCTCTCCGCCGGCGAGCAGCAGCGCGTCGCCCTGGCGCGCGCGCTCGTCCATCGGCCGGCGCTCCTCCTCGCCGACGAGCCGACGGGCAACCTCGACTACGCGACCGGCACCGAGATCCTCGACATGCTCTGGCGGCTGTGCGCGGATCGTGGCCAGACGGTGGTCCTCGTGACCCACGACGCCAAGGCGGCCGCCTACGCCGACCGGGTCCTCGTGCTGCGCGACGGCACCATCCTCGACGAGATCGTGCTCGGACGCCGCGAGGACCACGCGGCGGGCCCCCTCATCGTCCGCCTCGCCGCGCTGGGGCTCTAGCCGTGCGCGCCGCGAACGCGCTGGCCCGCCGCAGCCTCGTGGCCCGGCCGCTGCGCACGGTCCTGACCGGCGTGGGCATCGCGCTCGGCGTCGGGGTCCTGGTGGCCGCGCTCATCATCAACGCCGCCCTCGACACCGCCGTCGAGCGCAGCGTTCGCGACCTCCTGGGGCGTGCCGACCTCCGTGTGGCGGCCTTCGAGGAGCAGGGGCTCTCGGGAGCCACCGTGTCCGCCGTGGCGACGACGCCCGGCGTAGCCGCCGTCGCCCCGACGCTCGAGCGCCGGACCTACCCGCTCCCGGCCACCGACGCGCCGGCCCTGCCCGCCCCCGTCACGGTCGTCGGCATCGAGCGCGCTGCCGACCCGGCCGTCCACGACCGGCCGCTGGCGGCCGGCGAGCCCCTCGGCACGGGCGACGACCACGGGACGCTCGTCTCGGCGGACCTGGCCCGGGAGGCGAGCCTCGGGGTCGGGGCAACGATCACGCTCCTCGGCGACCCCGCCGCGCCGCCCACCGCGTTCACGGTCGTCGGCGTCCTCGCCCCGACGCCGGGCGATCCGGACCCGGCCGGCCGGAGCGTCGTGGTCCCGCTCGCGGCGGCGCAGGAGCTGTTCGCCACCGACCGCGTGACCGCGGTCGACGTCCTGCTCGCCGACGGCGGGGACGTGACCGCGGTGACCGCCGCGCTGGAGGAGCGCCTGGCGGGCGAGCCGTACACGCTCAGCACGCCCGCCGACGTGGCCGCGGCCCTGGAGGCGTCGACCGCCGAGGTCCGCATCGCCATCGCCCTCGTCGCGGCGGTGGCGCTCTTCGGCGGAGCCTTCCTGATCTTCAACACGTTGTCGATGACGGTGGCCGAGCGCGCCCGCGACGTCGGGCTCCTGCGGGCGGCGGGGATGACCCGGCGCCAGGTGACGTCGATGGTCCTGCTCTCCGCCGTGCACCTCGGCGTGGCGGGGGTCATGCTCGGCGTGCTCGTGGGGATCGCCCTCGCGGCGGGAGCCGTCGTCCTCCTCGGGGGAGGCGGCGCCGGGTCGCTGGAGGAGCTGTCACTGCCGCCCGACGCGCTCCTGCTGGGCGCCATCCTCGGCTTCGTCGTGACGCTGGCCGCGGCGGTCGAGCCGGCCCTCAGGGCCGGCGGGATCTCGCCGGTGGCCGCGCTGCGGCTCCGCCTCGACCAGGGAGCCGTCCTGCGGGCCCGCCTGCGCTGGCTCCTCCTGGTGTTCGCCGTGGTGGGCCTCGTCGGGCTCGCGCTGTGGCCCGGCGTCGCCACCGGACGCCCGGGCCTCGTCCGCCCCCTGGCGGT
Source organism: uncultured Chloroflexia bacterium (assembly GCA_963725875.1). Lineage (GTDB taxonomy): Bacteria > Chloroflexota > Limnocylindria > Limnocylindrales > CSP1-4 > CTSoil-043. Next base: position 174,823 of record CAVRZZ010000007.1, read on the forward strand.
GTTCGCGATCCTGCTCGGGGTGGCCCTCGTCGCGCCCTTCGTGGCCGGCCCGCTCGGGCGGGCCGTCGGCCTGCTCGCCGCCCCGTTCCTGCCGGCCGAGGAGCGCCTGACCCGGGGCTCGCTCACGCGCGACCGGAGCCGGACCGCCCTGACCGTCGGTGCGCTTGCCGTCTCGCTGGCCGTCCTCGTCGCCCTGGCCGGCGTGGCCGGCTCGACGCGCGAGGCCGCCACGGCGTGGCTCGAGGAGGTCATCCCCGGCGAGCTGCTGCTCACCTCCATCCGGCCCGTGGCCGCGGACGAGCCGGCGGCCGCGGAGATCGCGGCGCTGCCGGGCGTCGCCGGGGTGAGCCCGCTGGGCCGGTTCTCTGTGGCCCTCGACGGTGCCCGCACCGACGCCGCGGCGGTCGTCGGCGCCGACCTCCTGGCGGACGGGCGCCTGGCCTTCGTCTCGGGCGACGCGGCCGCCGCGCTCGCGGCCCTGGACGCGGGAGGCGCCGCGATCGTCCCGCGAAGCCTCGCGGAGCGGCGGGGGATCGGCGTGGGGTCGAAGCTGGCGCTCCTGTCCGGCACCGGGAGCGTGGACCTGGAGGTCGCGGGGATCGTCGAGCGCACGATCCCGGGCACCGTCGCCGAGGCGATCCTCGTCGGCTGGCCGGACGCCACGGGCCGGCTCGGGGTGCTTGGCGCCGACGCCTTCGCCGTGCGGTTCGAGCCGGGCCAGGAGGCGTCGGCCCTCGCGGGCGTGGAGGAGGCCGCCCGGGGATATGCGCTCGAGCCGGCGACGCTCGGCGAAGCGGCCGGGGCGATCGGCGCAACCGTCGATCGCCGGGCAGCCCTGTTCGCCGCCCTCGCCGCCGTGGCCGTCATGGTCGCCGTGCTCGGGATCGTGAACACCCTGGCGATGAACGTCCTCGAGCGGGTCCGCGAGCTTGCCCTGCTGCGCGCCACCGGCCTGACGAGGCGCCAGGCCTGGCGCCTCGTGGTGCTCGAGGCGGCGATCCTCGGGCTCGTCGGCGCGCTCCTCGGCGTCCTCGCCGGGCTGGCCTCCGGTGCTGCGCTGGTGCTCCTCGCCGGGGGCGTGGCGATCCCGTTCCAGCCGCCGTGGGCGGTTGCTGCCGCGGCGCTCGGCGGCGGGGTCGTCGTGGCCATGCTGGCTTCGCTCTACCCGGCCCACCTCGCCTCCCGGGTGGAGATCGTCGGGGCGCTGGTGCGCGACTGACGCCCGCCGGCGCCATCGCCGGGGCGGGCGTCGCTGCCGGCCGCATCGCCGGGGCGGGCGTCGCTGGTAGACTCCCGGGAGTGGCGGCCGCGGGCCGCGCGACGGGAGACGGCCCAGCAATGTCCATGGCAACCGAGCGCCTGAACCGGCTGCCTGCCGCGGAGCGGGGCATCACGATCGGCGACTTCCTCGTCCCGGTCGCCGTCGGGGAGCGGCTCAGCACGCGGGCGCGCCACGTGGCGCTCATCGTCACGGGCGCCCTCCTGATCGCCCTGACCGCCAACCTGCAGGTCGTCCTGCAGGGCCAGACCGTCGTCCTCCCCGGGGACGTCCGCGTGACGCTGCCGACCTCGCCGGTCCCGATCACCGCCCAGACGTTCTCCGTCCTGCTCGTGGGCGGCGCGCTCGGGTTCCGGCGGGGGATCCTCGCCGTGGCCCTCTACCTGGCCGTGGGCCTCCTCCTGCCGGTCTACGCCGGCAACGCCTCGGGCCTCGACACCTACCTCGCCCGCGACGAGGGACGCTGGGTCCTCGGCGCCACGGGCGGCTACCTGCTCGGGTTCCTCCTTGCGGCGGCGATCGTCGGGCGGCTGGCCGAGCTGGGCTGGGATCGCCACGTCGGTGGCGCCGTCGTGGCGATGCTGCTCGGGAACCTCGCGATCTATCTCGTCGGCGTTCCATGGCTGATGGCGGCGACCGGCTTCGACCTCTCGACCGGCATCGCCAAGGGGCTGCTCCCGTTCGTCTTCGGCGACGTCTTCAAGCTCGCCCTGGCGGGGATCGCCTTCCCGGTCGCCTGGTGGGTGGTCGGTCGCCGCACCGCCGAGCGCTAGGGCTGCCGCGCGGCCGGGTCACCGCCGGCTAGAGGATCCGCGGGAAGCGCGAGCGCAGCGTCGACACGAGATCGGCCGGGTCGACCGCGTCGAGCGCGGCGAGGAGCTCCCGCGTCGAGCCCAGCTCGTTCCGGTGCTCGGCCAGATAGCCGCGCAGGGCACGGAAGAAGGCCGGGCTCCCGACCCGCCGACGGATCGTCTCGAGCACCTGGCTGCCCTGGACGTATCATCCGGGGCCATGACGGCCGCCTTCCTCGACGCCCTGCGCGCGGCGCTCCCGGGGCTGCGCCTCACCGTCGACCCGCTCGATCTCGAGGCGCACCGCCGCGACGAGACGCCGTATCTCGAGCCCCCGGCCCCGCTGGCCGTGGCGTTCCCGGCGTCGACCGCGGAGGTTGCCGGGATCGTCCGGCTGGCGGCCGCGCACCGCGTCCCGCTCGTCCCGCGCGGGGCCGCGACCGGCCTCTCCGGGGGCTCCATCGCGGTCGCCGGCGGGCTGACCGTCTCGCTGCTCCGGATGGACCGAATCCTCGAGATCGACGTGGAGAATGGCGTCGCCGTGGTCCAGCCGGGCGTCGTGAACCTCGACCTCAAGACGGCGGTGGCGGAGCACGGGCTCTTTTACGCCCCCGACCCGGCGAGCTACGAGACCTGCACGATCGGCGGCAACCTGGCGACCAACTCCGGCGGCCTGTGCTGCGTGAAGTACGGGGTGACGCGCGATGCCGTCCTGGGCCTGGAGGTCGTGCTCGCCGATGGCGCGGTGATCCGGACCGGCGGGCGCAACGTCAAGGACGTCGCCGGGTACGACCTCGCCGGGCTCTTCGTCGGGAGCATGGGGACTCTCGGGATCATCACGGAGGCGACGCTCCGGCTCATCCCGGTGCCGGCGCCGACACAGACGCTGCTCGCCTTCTTCCCGACGATCGAGGCGTCCGGCGAGGCGGTGGCCGGCATGGTCCGCGACGGCGTGCAGCCGTGCACCCTCGAGCTGCTGGACGCCTTCACGATCCGCGCCGTCAACGCGGCGTATGGGCTGGGGCTCGACGAGGACGCCGCGGCGATGCTGCTCGTGGAATCGGACCTCCCGGGCGCCGCGGGGGCCGAGGAGTTGGACCGGGCGGAGCGAGCCTGCACGCGGGCCGGCAGCGGGCTCCTGGTGCGCGCCCAGGATGCCGCCGAGGCGGACCTGCTGCGCCAGGGCCGCCGCATGGCGCACCGGGCGCTCGAAGCGATGGGCGTCAGCCGCATGGAGGACGTCGTGGTGCCGCGCAGCCGGGTCCCCGACCTGCTCCGCGCGATCCACGAGATCGGCGACCGGAGGGGGATGCAGATCGGGGTCTTCGGGCACGCCGGTGACGGCAACCTCCATCCCTCCTTCGTCTTCGACCGCGACGACCCCGCCGCGTCCGGTCGCCTGCGCGAGGCGCAGGACGACCTTTTCCGGGCGGTGCTCGCGCTCGGCGGCTCCGTGACGGGGGAGCACGGCATCGGCGTCGTCAAGAGGGCCTACCTCGAGGCGACGCGGGGCCCGGACGCGGTTCGCGCGATGCGCGCCATCAAGGGGGCGCTCGACCCGCTCGGGATCCTGAACCCCGGCAAGGTGCTGTAGGCGCGTGCTCTCCGGTCACCGCAGAACGTGACCTCGGCCTCTTGACCGGCGGACACGCGGGGCGCGACCGTCGGGACATGGGCATCTTCGCTCGCCACCCCGTGCTGGCAGGGCTCGTCGTCGCCGTGCCGCTGGCCGCGATCGCCGCCTGGTTCGCGACGGTGTTCCTGGTGTCCGGCGATCGGTTCGCGGTCGACCTCGGGCCGGCATCTGCGGCCGGCTTCGCGCTCGCGGCGGTGATCACCGGCGTCGCCCTCGCGTCGAGGGTTGCCCGGGAGGAGCTCGGCACCTTCTCCGGCCTCCTGGCCTTCCTCGCCCTCGCCGAGCTGCTCTCGTACGCGCTCACGGCGGCCGGTGGCCTGCTTGCCGGCGCGTTCACGGAGGACGGTGCACCGCTCGCGTTCGCCCTCTCGGTGCTCGCCACGGTCGGGGCGACGCTGCTCCTCTGGGTCCCCGCGGGCGTCCTCTGGGTCGCGGGCGTGCGGCGCCTGGCGATCCCCGGCCTGCGCGGTTCGACCGAGGAAGAGCTGGCCGCGAGCGAGGCGGCCCGCGACGCCGCGGCCCGGGAGCACGTCCGCCTCGACGCCACCACGATCGCCAGCCAGGGCTCGAAGCTGCGCCGCAACCGGACCTGACGCGACAGGGCGGGCGCGCGACCCCTACCATTCGGCCTCGTGACCGCCGATCCACGCACTCTCGTCGCCGTCGACCTGGGCACCTCCGCCGTCAAGGCGGGTGTCGTCTCCCCGCACGGGCGCCTCCGGGGGTTCGCGCGCGTCCCGTATGCGCTCCTGCTCGACGGCGCGCCCGGCCGCGCGGAGCAACGTCCCGACGCGTGGTGGACCGCTCTCGTCCGCGCCATCGGCATCGCCGGTGCGCAGGCGGCCCTCGACGGGCCGGTCGAGCCGGTCGCGCTGTGCGTCGTCGGCCAGGGGCCGACGCTCGTCGCGACGGCCGCCGACGGGCACGCTCTGGCGCCCGCCATCACCTGGCTCGACCGGCGTGCCGGCGACGAGACGGCCGCCGCGACCGCCGCGATCGGCCGCCATGGGTGGGTGGTCGGCCTGCTCGGCCGCGCACGCCTGCTCGCGGCGCTGCGGCCCGACGTGGTCGAGGGAGCCACCTGGCTGCTGGCCGCCTGGGACCACGTCGCGTTCCGGCTCACAGGGGTGGCGGCGGCGGCGCTCCAGGATCCCACGGAGGCAATCACCCCCACCGAGGCACGGGCCGCTGGGCTCGACGAGCGGATCGCCCCGCCGCCGGTTCGGTCGGGGACGGTGGTCGGCCGCCTCCGCGCGGCGCCTGCAGCGGAGCTCGGCCTGCCCCTGGACCTCCCGGTGGTGGCCGGCGCGAACGACGCGATCGCCACCTTCCTCGGGGCCGGGCTCACCGCGCCCGGCCAGGCGATCGACACCGGCGGGACCTCGGGCGGCTTCGGCCTCTACGTCGACGGGCCGGTCGCAGTCCCTCCGCTCTGGACCGGCCCGGCTCCGCTGGCGGGCCTGCACTATGTCGGCGGGGCGATGGCCGGCACGGGCAAGGCGCTCGACTGGCTCGTCGGCGATGCGCTTGGCGGGTCGGCGACCCTGGGCGAGCTCCTTGCCGAGGCGGGGGACGTCCCCGTTGGTGCCGGCGGGCTCCTCTTCCTGCCGTACCTCGCGGGCGAGCGCTGGCCGCTCCACGACCCCGCGGCCCGGGGTGCCTTCGTCGGCCTCACGCTGCACCACCGCCGGGGGCATCTCGTGCGGGCGGTGCTGGAGGCGGCGGCCTTTGCGCTGCGCCACGTCGCCGCGCCGGCCGTCGCGGCCGGGCTCCCGTTCACGGAGCTGCGGGTCACCGGGGGGACCGCGGCCAGCCGCCTCTGGAACCAGGTGAAGGCCGACGTCGTGGGGGTCGAGGTCGCCGTGCCGCGCGTGGCCGAGGCCTCGATCGCGGGGGCCGCGATCCTGGCCGCCACCGGGATCGGCTTGGTGGATGACGAGCGGGCGGGCATCGAGGCGATGGTCGGCGTCGCCGAGCGGCTGGCCCCGGACCCTGCCGCGGAGGCGGTCTACCGCCGGCTGGCACCGGTCTACGAGGAGCTCCACGAGCGGCTGGCCCCCACGAACGTGGTCCTCGGAGCCGTCGAGGACGCGGACCGCCGCTGACGATCGTGCGGTCGGCCGCGCCTGCTGGGCCGCGCCGGCCGGCCGCGCGCCCGCCAACCCCCTGCACCCGCTCGTCGCCCGGCGCTCGTCGCCCGGCGATCCCGTATCCTTCCCTCGGCCGGCATCGCGCCCTTCCCGGGCGTCACCGCCGCCGGCCCCGACCCTGCCCGACCGGAGGATCACCCCGTGTCCAACCTGCGCCCGTCGTCGCCGCGTCGCACCGGCCGCGTCGTTGCGCTCCTCGCCGTCGCCGCCCTCGCTGCCGCGTGCGTGCCGCCCCAGGGCGAGGTCGCCTCGCCGATGCCCAGCCTGGCCCCCACCCCGTCACCGTCCGCCAACCCCTACGACGGCGCGGCCGAAGGGGCCGGGAAGGGCGTCAAGCTGGGCTATCTCTCGTTCGGGGAGGTCGTTCCCTTCGTGTTCGAGATCTCGGACGGCATCCGCGCCCAAGCCGCGCTCGCCGGGGTAGAGCTCGTCGAGTGCGACGCGAAGCTCGACGCGAACAACGTCTCGAGCTGCATGAAGACGCTCTCCGAGGCCGGCATCCAGGGGCTGATCCAGTTCCAGGCGACCCTCGCCGACCCGGCGGTCGTCTGCGGCGAGACGCCCTCCGGCGTGCCGGTCGTGGCCGTCGAGTTCCCCCAGGCTCCCTGCGCCCCCACGCTCGTGTCCGCGGACGACCTCCGTGCCGGCCAGATTGCCGGGACCGCGGTGGGCCAATGGGTCAAGGAGAAGTGGAGCTGCACCTACGACGCCTACATCTCCTTCGAGTCCGTCGCGGCGGCCACCAAGAGCCGCCTCCGGATGGAGGGCTACCGGCAGGGCTTCTCCGCCATCTGCCCGATCACGAACGAGCAGATCGGCAAGGAGGTCGACACGCGCCCGGCCGCGACCACGGCCATGACTGGCGTCCTGGCGTCGCTCCCCGGCAAGTCCCGGATCGTCGTCGTGGCGGTCAACGGCGACGCAGCCCTCGGGGCGCTGGACGCGGCCGCCGCCGCGGGCCGGGAGGGCGACGTGTGGGTCTCGGGCCAGGGCGCCGAGCCGAAGGCGCGGGACGCGATCCGCACGAACGAGCATTACATCGGGGACGCGGCGTACTTCCCGGAGCGTTACGGCAGCACGATCGTGCCGGCGCTCCTCGACCTGGTCGCGGGCAAGGCGGTCCAGCCGCTCCTGCTCATCGAGCCGGCCTGGGTCGACGCCTCCAACATCAACGAGCTCTACCCCCAGTAGGAGCGTCACGTCAGGCGGGCGCGATGACCTCGGTGGCGCGGTGACCGCGGTGGGCACGGGGACCTCGGTGGCGCGGTTGACCTCGCCTCGAACCCTCAGCGAGGTCCACGCCAGAAGATCTCGTCCACGGCCGCGGTGATCGCGGCCGCGAACGCCGGCAGGGCGGCCTCGACGGCCGGGCTCAGGGGCGCGCCGACGTCCCAGCACGAGCCCCCGATCCCGACGAACGTCCCGGCCGGCGGTGCCGTCCGCAGCGTCGCCCCCAGGGCCAGGACCTGCTCGAGCGGCAGCTCGTGCGAGGATCGCGGCTCCGGGGCGCGGCCTCCCTCGGCCAGCCCGCGGGCCCGGTCGACGAGCGTGGCGAGCGGCCGGACCCAGACCTCGCCGGACGCGATGCCGGCGACGGCGTCGACCACGACGCACGGCGCGTCGGCGGGCAGGTCGAGCAGCAGGAGCAGGTCCAGCTGGCCGGCGGCCACGACGTCGACGCGGTCGCGAACGGCAGGTGCGAGGAGCTCGACGGCGGCCTGACCCGCGGCGTCGTCGCCGCGGTACGGCTCGCCGCAGACGAAGACCGGGACGCGCTCAGTCATCGGGACGCTCCGAACGATGGGCGGGATGGACCGCGGGGTCCCGGGCGGGATGGAACGCGGGGGACAGGGCAGTCCGGACCGCGGCGACCCCGACCTCGGCCCCCGCGTGCTCAGGCCTCCTCGATGGTCAGGTCCAGGAAGTGGGTCGCGCAGCTGATGCACGGGTCGTAGCTGCGGATCATCTGCTCCAGCCGGTGCGTCGCCGCGTCGTGCGGCAGGTCGAGGACCTCCTTCGCGGCGACGACCAGGTCCGCCTCGATGGCCGCCTGGTTCTGGCTCGTGGGCGGGACGATCTGCGCCGACCGGATCCGGCCGCCCTCGTCGACCTCGTAGCGGTGGAAGAGGAGGCCGCGCGGCGCCTCGGTCGCCCACGCTGCGACACCCGGGCGGCTCTGCCACGCGACGAGCGGCTCGGCCGGCGGGCGGTAGGCGTCGATCAGGTCGATCGCCTCGGCGAACGCGTGGACCAGCTCCACGGCGCGCGCCACGATCGAGGCGTAGATGTTGGTGCGGATGACGTCCGCGTAGCCGGAGGCGGTGAGCGCCTCCTTCGCGAGCGGATGCAGCTGGTCTCCCGCGAGCGTGACGCGTGCCGCCGGGCCGACCAGGTACGCGCCCTTCCCGTCGAGCGGGCGGGCATGGAGCGCGTTGGAGCCCTCGACCTGGTGCTCCTCGAAGGCGTCGCGCCAGCTGGACGGCGCCAGGTCGAGCCCGTCGGACGAGACGATGCGGCCGTCGCTGAAGGGGTACTCGGCCGCGTGACGGAGGCTGACGAGCCTGGGCTCGCGGGCGAACGCCGGCATCGTGAAGCTGGAGACCACCTTGACGGTCTCGATGGCGGACGCCAGGCCTTCCTCGAGGGCGGCTCGATGCTCCTTCAGCTCGGCAACCCGCGGGGCGCGCGACCAGCCGCCGACGCGGACGCTGACCGGGTGGATCGGCCGCCCGCCCAGGATCGTCACCAGCCGGTTGCCCGCCTTCTTCATCCGGAGCGCCTGCTCGACCAGCGGCCGGTGGTCGGCCGCCATGTCGATGGCGCTCGGGTAGCCCAGGAAGTCCGGGGCGTGGAGGAGATAGATGTGGAGCGCGTGGCTCTCGATCCACTCCCCGCAGTAGAAGAGGCGGCGGAGCGCCCGCGAGGACGGGTCGATCCGGATGCCGAAGAGATCCTCGAACGCGTGCGACGCGCTCATCTGGTAGGCGACCGGGCAGATGCCGCAGATGCGGGCGACGATGTCGATGACCTCGTCGGGCGTGCGGCCGACGATGATCTGCTCGAAGTAGCGGGGGGTCTCGAAGATGCCGAGGCGGGCCTCGATCACCTCGCCGTCCCGGACGCGCAGGCGGAGCGAGCCCTCGCCCTCGACCCGGGTCAGCTCCCCGACCTCGTAGAGGCGCTCGTCGACCGCCTTCTTCGTGGCCGTGCTCATGCCTTGCCTCCCGTGGTCGTAGCCGGCTCGCCGGGCGTGGTCGACCGCCCGGTCCGCGTGCCGCCAAGCTCGGTGACCATGCTGCGGAACGGCTCGTTGTACGCCGTGAAGCCGGCGAAGAGCCGGCCGATCTCCTCCCGCGGCCGGTCACCGGCCATCTGGAGGTGGCGGGTGAGCCCGGCGGCGTTGGCCTGTTCGCGCGGGCCGAAGCAGCCGTAGCAGCCCCGTCCGAAGCGCGGGCAGATCGCCCCGCAGCCGGTCTGGGTCACCTGCCCGAGGCAGGGGATCCCCTTGCTGACCATCACGCAGACCGCGCCGCGCCGCTTGCATTCCATGCAGACGGCCTCGTCGCGGAGCTGCGGGCGGCGGCCCGTGGTGAGCGCCGTGAGGAGCTCGACCAGCTGCCCGGGATCGATCGGGCAGCCGCGCAGCTCGGCGTCCACCGTCACGTGCTCGGCGATCGGCGTCGAGCGGGCCAGCGAATGGATGAACTCGGGATGGGCGTAGACCCCGGCCCGGAAGGCGTCGTGGTCGCCCCAGTTGCGGAGCGCCTGGATGCCGCCGGCGGTGGCGCAGGCGCCGATGGTCACCAGGGTGCGGGTGCGCCGGCGCAGCTCGACGATCCGCTCGAGGTGGGAGGGCTCCGAGACGGAGCCCTCCACGAAGAGGACGTCGTAGGGACCGGCGGAGCGGGTCGACGTCGCCTCCGCGAAGTCGACGATCTCGAAGTGCTCCACGATCGAGAGGAGCTGGTCCTCCAGGTCGAGCAGCGTCAGCTGGCAGCCATCGCACGAGGCGAACTTGACGACGCCGACGCGCGGGCGTGCGCCCCCGGAGCTGTGCGGGGCCATCAGATGCCCTCCCGGCCGAACAGGTCGCCGAGCTGCCCGATCGAGAAGACGGGGCCGTCCCGGCATACGAAGTACTTGCCCATCTGGCAATGCCCGCACAGGCCGATGCCGCACTCCATGTGCCGCTCCAGCGTCACGTAGATGCGGGACGCCGTGACGCCACGGCCGGCGAGGGTGGTCGAGGTCGCCTGCATCATCCGCTCGGGACCGCAGACGAAGGCGATCATGTTGGAGCCGTCCCAGGCCGCCTGGTCGAAGAGGTGGGTCACGATGCCGACCCGCCCGGTCCATTCGGGCCCGGCACGGTCGACGGTCAGGCTGACCTCGATCCCATCGCGGGCGCCCCAGCGCTGCAGCTCGTCGCGGTAGAGCAGGTCGGCGGGCGTCCGCGCGCCGTAGAAGAGCTTCACGTCGCCGAAGCGGCGGCGGTCGGCCACGATGGCGTGGAGGACGGGCCGAAGCGGGGCGAGCCCGATGCCGCCCGTGACGATGACGAGGTCGCGTCCGACGGCCCGATCGAGCGGCCAGTTGTTGCCGAGCGGTCCCCGCAGGCCCAGCTGCTCGCCGACCTGGAGCGCGCACATCGCCTTGGTGGCGGGACCCGCGCCCCGGATCGTCAGCTCGATCCCGTCGGGAAGGAAGTGGCTGATGGAGATCGGCAGCGGCGGGAAGCCCGGGAGGGCCACCATCGCGAACTGCCCGGTGCTCCCCTTGGCGAACGCGGGGTCCGTCCCGGTGAGGGTCAGCGTGGTGGTGTCCGCCGTCTCCTGGCGGGTGGCCACCACCCGCGCCGTGACGAAATCGTTGGGGGTGGCCGCCACCGGCTCGACGATCTGTGTCTCCGGGACGAGCGGCACCGCCGGCGCGATCGCGTTCAGCTCGTCGCGGACGTCGATGCCGACCGGGCACCAGGTGATGCAGCGGCCGCAGCCGACGCACCCGGAGCTCCCGAACTGGTCCCACCAGGTCGCGAACTTGTGGGTGAGCCACTGCCGGTAGCGATCGCGCGGGCGGGAGCGGAAGCTGCCGCCGGCGACCTTGGCGAAGCCGGGGCTGAAGCAGCTGTCCCAGCCCCGGTAGGTCACGGCCTCCGACCCGGTGAGGTCGGTCACCTGGGTGAGCGTCGTGCAGAAGCAGGTGGGGCAGGCCAGCGTGCAGTTGCCGCAGGTGATGCAGCGCTCCGCGACCTGCGCCCAGCGCGGGTGGTCGAGCTGGGCCAGCAGCCGGTCGTGGAGGCCGGCGGCCGGCACCGGGTCGCCGATCCGGGCACGGACCGCCGCCACCGTGGCGGCAGCCCCGTACTGCTCCGCGGCGGAGGCGGGGCGCAGCGGCAGGCGCTCGAGGATGTCCCGGCCGGCGGCCGTCTCGGCCTCCACCAGGAACCCCGTGTCGAGCTCGGTGAGGAGGAGGTCGTAGCCGCCCTCCACCTCGGGCCCGGTGCCCATGGAGGTGCAGAAGCAGGTGGACGCGGCGGTCGTGCACTGGACCGCGACGATGAAGACCCGCTCCCGGCGGGCAAGGTAGTCGGGGTCGACGAAGGAGGTGCCGGTGAAGACGGTGTCCTGCACGCCGAGTGCCGCGATGTCGCAGGCGCGCGCGCCCAGGAAGGCGACCGGCCGCACCTCGGGCGACTCCGGGGTGAAGCCGACCTTGCGGCCGTCCTTCGTGGCGCGGGTGAGCGGCACGAAGGCGGGGAACGTCCACTTCTTCCACGCGGTGGGGCCGACGACGTAGCCGAACAGGTGCTCGTCGCCGCGCCGCCGCAGGCGGTAGCGGCCGGGACCCTGCTCGTCGCCGATGCCGCGGGGCAGGTCGTCGAGGGACGCGATCTCGTCGAAGACGATCGCGCCGTCGGCCACCGTCGGGCCGATGACCGTGCGCCCGCCCTCGCGGAGGAGGTCGATGAGGCGCTGGAGGTCGGGGCGGGCGAGGAAGCCCGGTCCTTCGAGGGTGGGTCGATGGCCCCGGGCGGGGGCCGGCCGCACTACCACGAGCTCACCTGCTCGGCCGCGAAGAGGTCCAGGAGCTGGACGCGCGTGGCGTTGAGGCGTCGCGAGACGGCGACCAGCACGCGCGGGTAGAGCGCCTGCGCCAGCTCGCAGTCCTCCCGGAGGGCGGCGCGCAGGGTCGCGCCGTCGAACACGATCGCCTCGATCGGCTCGAGCGCGATGCCGGTCGACGTCGCCTTGTAGGGCGGGACGAGCGCCGACCACAGGTAGACGTCCCCGGGCTCCACGGTCAGGATCGTGATGTCGCCCCGCTCGGGGACGAGCGTGCGCAGCGCGACCCGACCGTGGACGAGGATCGCAAAGACGTCACTCTCCTCGCCTTCCTGGAAGAGCTCCGTCCCCGGCTCCGCGGTGAAGCGGCGACCGAGCTCGGCCAGGTGTGTCTGGGCCTTCTCGTTGAGGCCCGATGAGAACCACGACGTGTTCAGGGCAGCAATGAGCGCGGCGGTCTCGTTCATGGCGCCAGTCTCCGGGGCACGGGCGGAAAGCGGCAGAGCCGAGCGACCCCGCGCGGCGGGCCGCTCGTCGTCAGCGGGACCGACGGTTGGCCCGGGGTACCCCGCGAGCCGCTCCCCCGGTCAGGTGCCGCGAGCGTGCCTCGACGCGGCGACGAGCCTCGCGACCGCGTCCGCGGCCGCCGGCAGCGTCGTGGCCACGCGCGGCGAGAGGACCTCGCCCGGGCCCATGTCGGCGACGCCGACGCTGACCAGGTGCGCCTCGGGGCTCGCGCCGTAGAGGTCGCGTGCCAGGGCCAGCAAGACGCCCGGGTCCACGTGGTGCGAGGTTGCGCCCGGGCCACCCCCCACGCCGGCGCCCGCGCCCGCTGCGGCGCCTGCGGCCGCGCCCGCGCCCGCCCGCGGCTCGACCCACGCCTCCACCGGCCGTACCACGACCGCGCCCGGCGGGGCCTCGGTCGTCGCGTCGATCAGCACGACGAGCACGGCAGACCGGATGTCGCCGGCCAGCTCGGGCGTGAGCTGGTGGCGGGCCGTCACCGTCGCGCCGGCGAGACGGGGATCATCGGCGAGGAGCCCCGCGACCCGCGGTCCCACCCCGTCGTCGCTGCGCAGCGTGTTGCCGTAGCCGATGACCAGGACGCCGCGGGCGGGACGGCCGGGTGCCTCGCGGCGAGCCGCCGGACGACCGCCGGGCGCGCCGTCGGCGTCGCTGGCCGGATCGCTCAACGGGCCAGCTCGTCCAGCACCCTCCCGTCGGGCGCCAGGAGCTGGATCCTGAGCGCCATCTGGCCGAGGGCGTGCGTCGAGCAGGAGAGGCACGGGTCGTAGCAGCGGATGACCGCCTCGACCCGGTTGAGCATCGGCTCGGTGATCGTCTCGCCCTTCACGTGGTGGCGGGCCACCTGGAGCACCGCGCGGTTCATCGCCATGTTGTTGTGGCCCGTGGCGATGACCAGGTTGGCCCACTCCACGATGCCGTCGTCGTCCACCTTGTAGTGGTGCATCAGCGTGCCGCGGGGGGCCTCGGAGACGCCGATCCCCTCGTTGCGGTTGATGCCGGCGAACGACCGCACGTGATGGTCGAGGATGTCGGGGCCCCGCAGGAGCTCGTCGATCTTCTCGATCGCGTGGAGCGTGTCGATGAGTCGCGCGTAGTGGTAGTGGAAGGACGAGCCGGCCACGCGGCCCACCCGCCAGCGGAACTTCTCGAGCTCCTCGTCGGCGCGGGGCGTGCCCGTCCGCTCGGCGACGTTGAGGCGGGCCAGCGGCCCCACCCGGTAGATGCCGTCCGGGTACCCCATCGCCTTCCAGTAGGTCGACTTGAGGTAGGACCAGGGCTCGACGGCCTCGCCGATGTAGTCGTTGAACGACTTCGGGTCGACCTTGTCGGCGAGGAACTTGCCGTCGGCATCGACCACCCGCAGCCAGCCGCCGTAGTGGTCGACGTTGCCGCTGCGGTCGACGAGTCCCATGAACGCCGACCGGAAGTTGCCGAAGGTCGCGGCCTCCTCCTCCCAGCGCAGCATGTCGGTCTTGTACCAGGCGATGGCGCGCTCGACGGCAGCGATCGCCTCGGGGACGCCGGCCAGGATCCGGTCACGGACCTCGGCGGTCAGCGGCCAGGCGACGCCGCCCGGGACGATCCCCTCGGGGTGGATCCGCTTGCCGGCCACCCACTCGATGATCTGCTGGCCCCACTTGCGCAGGCCGATCCCGTCCATCGCGAGCTGCGGGTTCTTCCGCGCCACGCCGATGATGTTTCGGACCGCCGGGTCGGCGTCGAACCCGAAGAGGAGGTCCGGCGACGACAGGTGGAAGAACGAGAGGGCGTTCGACTGGACGATCTGGCCCAGGTTGATGACCCGCCGGAGGTCCGCCCCCGTGGGCGTCGGCTCGACCGCCATGATGTCGTCGACCGCCTTGGCGGACGCGACGAGGTGGCTCACCGGGCAGATCCCGCAGATGCGTGCCATGAGGGCCGGCATCTCGTGGGCCGGGCGGCCCTGCGTGATGCGCTCGAACCCCCGGAACTGCGTGACGTGGAAGCGGGCGTCGGTGACCTCGCCGCGGTCGTCGAGCTGGATGGTGATCTTGGAGTGGCCTTCGATCCGCGTGACCGGATCGATGACGATGGTTCGGCTCATGGCGGCTCCCCCGTCAGCGACCGAACCGGGCCCCGGCGGCGTCGGGGACGCGGCCGGCCAGCAGGTCATCGAGGATGGTGTAGATCAGGTCGGCGTGCGGTGGGCAGCCGGGCAGGAAGACGTCGACGTGGACGAACTTGTGCACGGGCTGCGAGGTCGGCAGGAGCTTCGGGACGACCTCCGTCGGCAGCTGCGGGTTGAGCGTCACGTTCTCCCGGTAGGCCCGGTCCAGGAGCGGCGCCACCCCGATCGGGTTCCGCATCCCCGGGACGTTGGAGGTCACCGCACAGTCGCCGAAGGCGACCAGCGTCGCGGTGCGCTCCCGGACGACCGTGATCTTGTGGAGGTCGTCCTCGCTGGAGACGGCGCCCTCCACCAGGCAGACGTCGACGTCCTGCGGAAACTCCTTGACGTCGACGAGGGGGCCGTAGACGAGGTCGGCCCGCGAGAAGATGTCGAGGATCCGCTCGTCGAGGTCGATGAGGGACATGTGGCAGCCCGAGCAGCCGTCGAGCCAGACGGTGGCGACACGCGGCTTGCTCACAGCCCACGCTCCTCGGCGACGACCTTCATCCAGGGCAGGAACGGGCGCCGGGTCTTGCTGCCGCGCGCGACCGCGCGACCCTTCTCGAAGAGCGCCCCGGTCGGGCAGACCTGGACGCACTTTCCGCAGCTGGTGCAGGTGGTCGACTCGCCCCACGGGATCCCCATGTCCGTCTGGACCCGGGTCTCGAGGCCGCGGTGCATGATGTCCCAGGTGTGGGCGCCCTCGATCTCGTCGCAGACGCGGACGCAGCGCAGGCACAGGATGCACCGGTTGTGGTCGATCGCGAACAGCCGGTGGCTGGCGTCGATGTCGACCTTCGGGCTGATCCGCGGCAGGTCGAAGTGGGTGAGCCCCAGCTCCTCGGCGGTGTCCTGCAGCTCGCAGTGGTTGTTGGCCACGCAGACGGCGCAGACGTGGTTGCGCTCGACGAAGAGCATCTCGGTGATGGCGCGGCGGTACTCGAGCAGGCGCTCGGAGTGGGCCGTCACCTCCATCCCCTCGACGATCTTGGTCATGCACGCCGCGGCGAGCTTGGGGGAGCCCGCGATCTCGACCATGCAGAGCCGGCAGGCGCCGCGCGGCGAGATGCCCTCCAGGTGACAGAGCGTCGGAATGTCGATCCCGTTCTCCCGGGCCACCTCGAGGACGGACTCGCCCTCCGCGCCGGCGACGTCCTTGCCGTCGATCCGCAGGGTGTGGACGGTGGTCATGCCATCACCTCCGCCGGCTGCTCGATCGTGCAGACGCCGGCGGGACAGACCTTGTCCACGATGTGGGCCAGGTACTCGTCCCGGAAGTAGCGCAGCGTGCTGAAGATCGGGTTCGGGGCTCCCTGGCCGAGACCGCACAGGGCCGTCTTCTGGACGATGCCGGCCAGGCGCTCGAGCGTGGCCAGGTCGTCCATCGTCGCGACGCCCCGCGTGATCATGTCGAGGAGCATCCACATCTGGGTCGTGCCGACCCGGCAGGGAGTGCACTTGCCGCACGACTCGTCGCGGCAGAAGTCCTGGAAGTACTTTGCGACGTCGACCATGCAGGACGTGTCGTCCATGACGATGAGGCCGCCGGACCCGATGAACGAGCCGACCTCGATGAGGGACTCGTAGTCGACCGGCATGTCCAGGAACTGGGCCGGGATGCAGCCGCCGGACGGGCCGCCCGTCTGGACGGCCTTGAACGGCCGCCCGTCGATGATCCCGCCCCCGATGTCGTAGACGATCTCGCGGAGGGTCATCCCCATCGGGACCTCGACAAGGCCCGTGTTGACGATCCGGCCGGCCAGGGCGAAGACCTTCGTGCCGCGGCTCTTGCCGTGGCCGATCTCCGCGAACCACTCGGGTCCCCGGCGCAGGATCGTCGGGACGTTGGCGAACGACTCGACGTTGTTGATGAGCGTCGGCTGGCCCCACAGGCCGCTGACGGCCGGGTACGGGGGCCGCGGTCGCGGCGTGCCGCGCCGGCCCTCGACCGACGCGATCAGGGCCGTCTCCTCGCCGCACACGAAGGCGCCCGCGCCCAGGCGGACCTGGACGTCGAAGCTGAAGGCCGTGTCGGCGATCGACTGGCCCAGGAAGCCGGCCCGCTGTGCCAGCCGGATCGCCGTTCGCAGGCGCGCGACGGCGAGCGGGTACTCCGCGCGGCAGTAGATGTAGCCCTCGCTGGCGTGGACCGCGAAGGCGGCGATCGCCATCCCCTCGAGGACCCGGTAGGGGTCGCTCTCGAGGACGCTGCGATCCATGAACGCCCCGGGGTCGCCCTCGTCGGCGTTGCAGATGACGTACTTGGGGCTGCCCTGGGCCTTGGCGACCGTCGTCCACTTGAGGCCGGTGGGGTAGCCGGCGCCGCCCCGGCCGCGCAGGCCGCTGCGGGTGATCTCGTCGCGCACCGCGGCCGAGGTCATCTCGGAGAGGACGCGGCGCAGGGCCTCGTAGCCGCCGCGCTCGACGTAGTCGTCCAGGCTCTCCGGGTCCAGGAGGCCGAAGTTCTCGGTCGCGGAGCGGACCTGCTTGGCGAAGAACGGGACCTGCGGCTTGCGCTTGTCGGTCGGCTTGACCTTCTTGAGCGTCGCCAGGATCGGCTCGACCGCGTCGGGCCGAACGTGCTCGAAGAGCTCGCCCGTCTCGGGGATCTGGACGAGCGGGCCGGCGGCGCACAGGCCCAGGCATCCGACGCGCTTGACGACGACGTCGGCCAGGCCGGCCTCCTCGGCGAGCTCGCCGAGGCGCACGGTGATGTCGTGGGACTGGGCCGACATGCAGCTGGCCGCCTCGCAGACGTAGGCGGACGCGCGGGTTGGCCCCTCGGGGACCTCCTCGGTGATCACGCGGCGGCGGACGGGCCGCGCCGCGGCGGGCATCTCGCTCACATCGCCTCCAGTCGCGCAATCAGCTCGTCGGCCTTCACCTTGCCCGTGATGTCGCCGTCGACGATGACGGCCGGCGCCAGGCTGCAGGCGCCGATGCAGCGCGCGGTGAGGAGCGAGAGCCTGCCGTCGGCGGTGGTCTCGCGCGGCTTCACGCCGAGCCGGCGGTCGAGGCCGCCCAGGATCTCCTTGGCGCCGTTGATGTAGCAGGCGGTGCCGGTGCAGACGACGCAGGTGTGCTCGCCCTGCGGCTTCAGGGTGAAGAACGAGTAGAACGTCGCCACGCCGTAGACGCGGGAGTGGGGGACCCCCAGCGTGTCGCCGATGTACGCCAGGGCGTCCGTGTCCAGGAAGCCGAACGCCTCCTGGGCGGCGTGGAGGGCTTCGATGAGGCCCTGCGGCCGGTCGCCGTGGCGCCGCATCCGCGTCTCGACGATCTTCCAGCGCTTGTCGTCGCTGGGGGCGGGCGGCTTGGTGTACGGGATGGGCATCGGCCCCCTCCGTGCGTTCGAGGAAGGAGGCGCCGGCGGGACACGACGCGGCGCACCGATCACAGCTCTGGATGGGCCTGGGCCCACCTTCCGATCATAGGAATTCGGCCTCGCCCCGCCGGGTGCCGCAGCGCCCGACTCCGGGGGGCCGCTGGTCCCGGAGGGAGGGCCGGCCGGCAGGGGCAGATTCGAGATTCGAATCTGTGGCCGGCGGGCTTGCCCCTCAGCGCAGGACGACGAAGGAATCCACGTCGACGCGCGGATGGCGCGCGGTGCCGACGACCTCGATCCGGAACGTGTGCGACCCGGTGGCCGGGAAGGTTCGCCCGGTGATCACCCGGCGATACGTCGTGGCGCTGCGGTACGTGCTGTACGTGCCCTGCAGGACACCGTCCGCGTAGACCCGTGCGCTCCCCCGGGTCCGGGCGGCGGTGGAGACCCAGGCCACGGCGAGGCCGCTCAGCGTGATCGTCGCCCGGTGCCGCGCGGCCGAGGCGTAGCGGGCCCGGCCGCCGAGGTACGAGGAGCTGCCGGCGACGCGCCAGGTCCCCGCGTATGCCACCCGGGAGGACCCCTCGGTGTAGAGCGTCGGGGTGAACGCCGGCCCCAGGGCCCACGTCGCCTGGTTGCCCGCGTTGTCCGTGGCGGTGAGGCGGTACTGGTAGCGCCGGCCGTACGTCAGCGTGTGGCTGACGCTCCGCGCGGCCGAGGAGGTGAGCGTCACGGGCGTGAAGGTGCCCCCGTTCACGCTGCGCTCGAGGCGCATCGTGGCGACGCCGCTCCCGGGGTCGGCGATGCTCCACGCGATCCGGATCGAGATCCCGGTCCGTCCCGCCTGGGCCCCGGCCACGAAGGAGGGCCGCGGCGCCCCCAGCGACGGTGGCGCGACGTCGTCGCCCAGCCGGGCAACCCGTGTCGCCCAGCCTCCGCCGGTGTCGGCCAGCTGGTTCGCCTGCCAGACGGATCCGGGCTCTGCCGGGTCGCGGGCGACGCCCACGTAGTCGCCCCAGCGCTCGTTGAGGCCGGCTCCGGCGGTCCCGCCGTAGGGCCCGCGCCCGGCGGCGACGAGCGCCGCACCCGGCGACCAGGCGCCCGGGGCGTCCGCGACGACCTGCCGCCGGGCCCACGAGGACACGTAGCGCCCCGTGCCGCCCTGGCTGAAGACCGTCCACAGGGTCCCGTCGTCGCTGTATCCGACGCCCGGCACGAAGGTGTCCGTGTAGCCGGACGTCGGCGCAATTCGCAGGTCCTGGCGGACCGTGGGCGCGGAGAGGTCCGCCTGCGTGACCAGCTCGACGACGCGCCCGCACGGCCGATACGCGGCGCCGCGCAGGCAGGCGGCCGTGGTGGCGACGGCCAGCCGGCCGTCACGCCAGACCGCGTTGGTCGGCCGGAGGTCCAGGGCGTTGCCCTGGACGCCGATGAGCCCGCCGGCGTCGACGGGCGTCGGCGGCTGCTGGAGCTTGGCCAGCGGGAGCGCCGAGAGCCGCACCGGCGTCGTGACCGCGAGGTCGCCGCCGGCGATCGTGCCGCTGACGCCGGCGTAGCCCAGGTCGGCCGTGCTGGACGTTCCGTCGTCGAGGGCGACGACAGCGTGGATGGCATCGCCGGGCGTCAGGCCGGCCGCGGGCACGAAGGAGAAGGCCGACGCGTCGGGCTCGGTCGATTCGATGGTCGGCGGTCCGGCGGCGTCCAGCAGGTCGGCCCAGTCCATCACGTGGAGGCTCGCACCCTGGTAGGCGCCCATCACGGACGTGCCGCCGGCCCCGCAGCTCACGCCGAACTCGTTCACCCCGACGGCGACGAGCGCCGAGGAGGAGCCGAGCGCGGGGAAGTCGGGCCAGGTGCCGGGGAACGACCGGAGGTAGCGCTGCCACGTCCCGGCCGGGTCGCCGGTGTCGGAGACCGCGACGAAGAGGGCGCCCCCGGTGCAGGTGCCCGCGAAGAGCGTGGCGATCCACCGGTCGTGGGACGGGTCGTACAGGACACGCGGATCGGCGGCGAAGGCAGACGGGCCCCAGGTGCTGACGCCGAAGAAGCCGCGGTTCGAGACCGTGACCGCTCCCTCGCCCGTTCGGCTGGTGATCCGCGTCGACTGGTTGACCACCTGGAGGACGTGCGTGGCGCTGACGGCGACCCACGGGTCGGGGGGTTCGAGGCACGGGCGAGAGGTACCGCAGTCGATCGCCTGGTCGGTCAGGCCGTCCCAGGCGGTCCCGACCACGCCCGGGCCCCCGGCGGCCGCCGTCTCGAGCGCGATGGCCGAGCTCTCCGGGGTGGTTGGCGCCGCGCCGAGGTCCGTGCGGCTGCTCGCGCCGCCTGCGCCGGGCGTCGCGGGCTCCGCGCTCGTCTCCACCGTGCGGGTCCATCGTCCCGCCCGCGGCCATCCGAGGCGTGCCGGGACCGGGGCCGTGACGCTCCGTCCCACGGCCTCGCGACGCGCGAGGGTCCGCACGACGACCCGGCCCAGTGGTTCCAGCGTCGCCGGGTGCGTCGCGACCCGGTCGGGCTCCGCCCCGGCGGCACTGCCGGGCCCCGGCCCACCGGGCACCGCCAGCAGGCTCGCCGCCAGCGCCAGGGTGCCGACGAACGACCCGGCCCGCGGCCGGCGCGCCCTCGCGCGGCGTGCATCCTGGTGCGGCATCTCGACCTCTCCTCGGGGACGCGACCGACCATAGCACCGCGCGACGAGGGGTCGGGATGGCCCGATGGTCAGGCCGAGCGGCGCCGAGCAGCGTCGGCGAGGACGAGGTCCGCCGTGATCTGCCCCGAGAGGAGGACCAGGGGGATGCCGCCCCCCGGCTGGGTCCCGCCCCCGACGAAGTACGTGTTGGCCAGGTCCGGGGAGCGGTTCGGCGGCCGGAAGAAGGCGCTCTGGCGGTAGGTCGCGGCGAGCGCGAAGATCGAGCCGAGGTGGGCGTTGTGGGCCGCCGCGAAGTCCGGCGGACCCCAGTCGGCCCACGTCTCGATCGCCTCGGGCCGCAGGCCGATCAACCCGGGCAGCCGCGCGAGGATCGCCGCCCGGTACGAATCCCGGTGCCCGTCCCACCACCCCGGGTCGTGGAGCGGTGGGGTCGGCGCCAGCACGAAGAGCGCCGTCCGCGGCGCGCCGTCGGGGGCCGGGGCCATCCGGGCCGTCGGGTCCGTCGCCGCCGGGTGGTAGACGTAGATCGTCGGGTCGGGGCGCGGGACCCGGTCGGCGATGATCGAGCGCAGCTCGTCCTCGTAGGTCGGGGCATGCCAGACGTTGTGGTGATGCAGGCCCGGGAACGCCTGCCGGACCCCGAGATGGAGGATGTAGGCGGAGCTCGACGAGTTCACCGCCTCGAACCGCCGCCGCGTCCGGCCCGGCAGCGCGCCCCATCCCAGGAGGTCGCGGTGGGCGTGGACGACGTCGGCGTTGAAGACGGCAGCGTCTGCGGGGTAGGTCGCTCCGTTCGTCCGGACTTCCGTCACCCGCCGATCGCGAATCGTCGTCCCGATCACCTCCTCGCCGTAGTGGAGCTCGACTCCCAGCCGGCGGGCCAGCGCGTCGAGCGCCAGGGGCACGGCGTGCATCCCGCCCCGCGGATGCCAGACCCCGAAGCGCGTCTCGAGGTAGGGGATCGAGAGGAAGCTCGCCGGGACGCTCTGGGGCGTCGAGCCCAGGTAGATCGACTTGTAGCGCAGGACGTGGCGCAGGTGGGGGTCGTGGAAGAGCCCGTCGATCCGCTTCGCGTACGTCGTGCCGGCGTCGAGCCGGAGGCCGGTGGCGATGACCCGGGGGTCGAGCAGGTCGCGGGGCGTCCAGCTGCGCCGGAAGAACGACCGGTCGAGCTCGCGCCAGATCCGCTCGCCTCGGCGCATGAAGTCCGGGATCGCGGCGGCGTCGCGCGGGTCCAGCCGCGCCCACATCGCGCGCAGCTGCTCCTGGTCGGCGGACGTCTCCACGACCGTCCCGTCGGGGAAGCGGACGTGGCTCGCCGGCTCCACGGGGAGGAACGTGACGTGCGCGTCGGCGTCCTCGCCTGCGGCGGCGAACAGTTCCCGGACGAGGTCGGGCAGGGTGAAGATCGTTGGCCCGGCGTCGAAGACGTAGTCGCCGAGGACGCGCCGGCCCATCTTCCCGCCGGGTGCCGCGTTCTTCTCGAGGAGCGTCACCCGCCAGCCGGCGGCGGCCAGGCGGATCGCGGTCGCCAGCCCGCCGAGCCCGGCCCCGACGACGACCGCGCGAGACTCGGTCACGCCGGGGCTCCCGCCGCGTCCGGCTCGGCCCCGACCCCGGCCCCGGGACCCGGGGCCCCGATCTCGCTGCCTGCCGCGTCGGCCGCGGGCTCCGCGACGGCCGGCTGAGCGGCGTCCTGACCGCCGCCGGCCCGGCGCCGGCGGGCCACGATCGCCCGCCCGATGCCCGGGGCGAGGCCGGCGAGCGTCACGAGCGACGCGAAGAGCCCCACGTAGAGCGCCTGCGCGACGCCGAGCGGCAGGATGACCGCGAGCGTCGTCGCCGCCCCCAGCGACACGTTGAGGGCGAGGAACCAGCGATACAGGCGGCGCCCCGACTCGCCCTCCGCCCGGCGCCCGGCGACGCTGAGCGCGACGTACGGCAGGAGCGGGGCGCCGGCCGCGGAGCTCCCCCGCCAGCGGATCGCGAGGAGCGCCGAGACGAGGAACCAGGCGCCGGCGAAGGCCGCCGTGGCCCCCCGGCCCAGCTTCACCCCGATCGTGACGACCCCGGCCGCGGCGTCCTCGGCGATGTCGGTGATCGTCGTGAGGGCGTGCGCCGCGATGCCCCACGCGGCGAAGACCTTCACCGGCTCGTCGACCGCCTTCGTCGAGCCCATGGCGTGCATCCCCACCTGGAGCGGGATGGCGTAGAGGACGTTGGTGAGCGAGTCGGCGACCGGGCGGCCCTTCAGGCGCAGGGGCGGCGCGTTGTAGGCCATCGAGAGCCCGAGGAGGGCGAGGAGGCTGGCCGTCGCCCGCCAGGGCAGCTTCGCCGCCGAGAGGGCCACGAACGGCACCATGAGCAGGGTGCTCGCGATCGCGTGGAGGCGCAGCTCCTCCTTCGGCGCCAGCGCCCCCTCGACGCCGCCCTTGCGCGGGTTGCGCTGGTCGGTCTCGTAGTCGAAGAGGTCGTTCACCGCGTGAAGGTAGTAGTTGTAGGGGAACGTGAAGAAGGCCAGGAACGCCAGGTCGAGCGGGCGGAAGCGCCGGCGACCGCGGGCCAGCGCCCACAGGAAGGGCATGCTCGTGTTCAGCCACAGCAGCGGCCGGGAGATCTGGATCGCCCAGCGGACGTGTCGCACCGGTGGATCTCCTGGTGGGCATCTCGGGCAGGCAGCGCGGCGGTCGGCGCGCTGGCAACGGCCGGGGGAGGGTCGGGGCCGCCGGGGATTGGGGGGTCGTTCCCCAACGGCCGCGACGCTACCACTTCGGGCGGTGCCGCGGCGGCGGATTGCGCGCCCGGCTCACAGGCTCGGCAGCTCCTGGCCGGGCCCGAGCGCGGACGCGAAGAGGTCGCCGCGCTCGGCGACGCGGTCGAGGATCGTGCGGATCGTCCAGCGGTCCGGGCGCAGGTCCGGGTCGTCCAGCTCGTCCCAGGTGATCGGCGCCGAGACCGGCAGGCCCGGGGCCGGGCGCGGCGAGTAGGGCCCGACGAGCGTCCGGTTGCGCCAGTTCTGGGTGAAGTCGAGGCGGGCGCGGCCGTCGCGGCGATCCTTCGACCACTCCCAGCTCACGAGGTCGGGCACCGCGCCGCCGACCGCACGCGAGACCTGCTCGACCCAGGCCCGCGTTTCCTCGAACGAGTAGCGCGGCCGGAGGGGCACGAACACCTGGATGCCGCGCTTGCCCGACACCTTCGGCACGCCGAGGACGCCGAGGTGGTCGAAGGCCTGGCGGTAGAGCCGGGCCAGGACGAGCGTTTCCTCCCAGGTGGTCGCCGTCCCGGGGTCGATGTCGACGAGCGCCCAGCGGGGCTCCGCCGGCGCGTCGATCGGTGAGGTCCACGGGTGCAGCTCGACCGCGGCCTGGTTGCCGAGCCAGGCCAGCGTCGCAAGCCCGTCGGCGACGACGTAGGCGTGCGGCCGGCGGTCGGGCGGGTCGGGCTCGCGCCAACGGGTCACCCAGTCGGGCGTGCTCTTCGCGACGTCCTTCTGCCAGAAGAAGTCCGCGTCGACGCCGTCGGGGTAGCGGGCGAGGTTGAGCGCCCGTCCGGCGAGGTGGGGGAGCATGATCGGCGCCACCTGGACGAGGTAGCGGACGAGGTCGCGCTTCGTTACGGGCGGCTCGCCGTCGCCCGACGCACCGCCCGTTGGGCTGCCCGGCCCGCCGTCGGCGGCTGCCGCCCGCAGCTCGCCCGGCCCACCATCCCGGCCGGCCCCGCCCGGGCCGTCGCCCGGCCCCGTTCGCCCGGGGGCGAGCACCTTGTCGAGGTTCGTCAGCGCGACGTCGCGCCCGCCGATCCGCCACGTCCCACCGCGACCCGGCAGGGCGTCGAGCGCGGCGAGCTCGGCCGCGGTCGCGGGCTCGAACGCCGGAGGTGCCGGAGTCGCCGGCGAGGATGGCTTCCTGGTCATCGTTTCATCCTTCGACAAAGGCGAAGCATTCGGCTTGCTCACAGGATGCAGGGGGGCAGCCCGTTTCTTCCGGCCGATGCCGACCTTGGCGAGCGCCCGTGCCGCCGCCTCCGGGCCGACCGCCTCCTGTCGCTCGACGGTCGCCGGGTCGACCTCCGGGGCCTCCTGGACGAAGGTCGCCTGGCGCACGATCCCGTCACGCGACCAGCCGCCGATCTCGGCGCGGATCACGATCTCGGGGGCCGCCCACGTCGCGCCCGGGGTCCGGGCCAGGTCGGCGGGGGCGTCGTCGAACGGGTGATCGGGTCGGGACCGGGCGTCGAGCGCCGCGCGCACCCGCGTGCGAGCCGCCGCGTCGAGGCCGCTCCCGACACGCCCGGCGTACCGAAGCCGCCCGTCCACCATCACCCCGACGAGCAGCGCGCCGAGGTCGCGGTGGCTTCCCTGCCCGGGGACGTACCCGCCGACGACCAGCTCCTGGGTGGGGCGGACCTTCAGCTTCAGCCACGCCGTGGAGCGCCGGCCGGCCTCGTACCGGCTCCGGCGGTGCTTCGCCATGGCGCCCTCCAGGCCCTGGGCGGCCGCGGCCGTGTAGAACGCCACGCCGTCGCGGGCAACGTGCCCGCCGTACCGGACCCGGGGATGGTCGCGGAGCACGAGCCGGAGGATCTCCTTGCGCTCCTCGAGCGGCACGTCGAGGTACGACCGCCCCGTGCACCAGGGCAGGTCGAAGGCCATGAAGACGAGCGGGGCGTCCCTGCCGGCCGCCTTCGCCCCTGGGGTCGCCGGCAGGTCCGACCGGGAGAAGCCGCCGCCGAGCCGCGCCTGGAGGAGGCCGAAGTCGGGCCGGCCATCGGTGTCGAGGGCGACGACCTCGCCGTCGACGATCGCCTCCGGCGCGGCAAGCCAGCTCGGCGGCCCCAGCAGCTCCGGGAAGTAGCGCCCGGCGTCGTTCCCGTTGCGCGTGCGCAGGACGACCTTCCCCTCGGCCACGATCGCCTCGACGCGGTAGCCGTCCCACTTCGGCTCGAAGAGCCAGTCCTCGCCGTCGAAGGGGGCGGCCCCCGGGGTCGCCAGCATCGGCTCGAGGAAGGCGGGCCGGGCGAGCAGCCACGAGCCAGGGGGATCGAGCGTGGGCAGCGGCGCCGGCGCCTGCTGGTCCGTGCGCGCCGGGATGCCGGCGGCGACCTCCTCGTTCGTGCGGCCGCTGCGCACCGAGGCCGGGTGATCCTCCGGGTTCCAGCCGGGGATTGCCTCCCGGCCGGCCTTCGCGATGAGAAGCCACGACTCGCCATCGTCCGCGCCGCCGGTCGGCCCCCCGGCCCGCGCCGCTCCGCGGCTCGATCGCGCCGGCTCGCGCCCGCCCCGCCCGCCCCGCCCGCCGGCCTCGCGCCCGCCCGTGCGCACCAGCGTGAACCGCCCCTCCAGCTTCTCGCCGCGCAGGCGCAGCTTCAGCTCGCCGGCCGCGGACGGCTGCGCCCGGATCCCACGTCAGCTCCGGCTCGAAGGTGCCCCAGTCCCAGCAGATCGAATCGCCGGCCCCGTACTCGCCCCGCGGGATCACGCCCTCGAAGTCGAGGTACTCGATCGGGTGGTCCTCCGTCCGCGCCGCGAACCGCCGCTCGTCCGGGTCCCGGGTCGGCCCCTTCGGCAACGCCCACGACGCCAGGACGCCGTCGATCTCGAGGCGGAGGTCGTAGTGGAGGCGGCTCGCGCGGTGCCGATGGACGACGAAGCGGCCGCAGCCGCCGGGTGCGGCGATCGGCTGCGCATCGCCGGGTCCCGGCTCGGGCGTGCGGCCGAAGTCACGCTTGGCGCGGTAGCGGTCCAGTGGCATGCCTGCGACCTCGGTCTCGTCCGTTCGTCTGCGCTTACAGGGGCAGTCGACGGAAGACGGCGAGGAGCGGCGGCAGCTCGCGCGGCGCTGCGACGACGGGCACGCGGTACCAGGCGTCGCCCGCGGCACCGGTTCGGAGCGGCGCGTCGAGCCGGCGCGCCGACAAGGCGCGGAACCCCATCGCCCCGAGCGCCTCGGCGACCGTGGTCCCGTCACCCACGAAGCCACGGCCGGCGAGGCACCACGGGGAAGGTGACAGCAGCGCCGCCAGCTCCCCACGGCGCTCGCCGAATGGGCGGGCAGCGAGGCTCGCCCCGTCGAGGTAGAGCAGGTCCGAGGCGACGAGGGCCGCCGTGCCGCCTCCACTGCCCCGGAGTCGCCGCTCCAGCAGGGTCCTGCTCGGCCGGCCGCGGGCGTCGAGCACCATGAGCGTGGCGTCGAGGACGAGGCCGTCGGCCCGCACGAGGTTGGCCATGCCGGCCAGCTCCGGGAAGTCGGCGGTCGGGTCCGTGAGGGCCTCGGCGCGCAGGTGCACCTCGCCGGCGTCCACCATCACGAAGGCGCGGATGCCCGGCCACCACGGCTCGAAGAAGTAGCGCGGGTCGTCGAACGGCCCCTCGCCGTCGGTCGGGCGCATCGGCGTGACCCGCCCGGGCAGGCGCGACGCGGTCGGCGCGAACTCGAGCGGGAGCCGGTCGTCGGGCAGCGTGCCGGGCGGCAGGCGGGTCATGGGCGGATTGTCGGCCGAAGGCGGCTCCGGTGCAGGCTGGGGACCGATCGCAGGCATCGTCCGGGCCAAGGCTGTCGACCGGGCTCCCCGTCGTCCGGGATCAGGCCGTCGTCACGGCCCAGGCCGTCGAACGGGCTCAGGCCGTCTTTCGGCGCGCGACCTTGCGGGCCGGCGCCTCTCGCTCCTCGACCTCCTCGATCGGGGCAACCGCCTTCTTCGGCCGGCGTGCCCGCGTGGTCGCCCCGGGGCTGCGCCCGTCGTCCGGCCCGGCCTCGTTGACCTCCGCATCCGCCGCCGCGGCTTCCTCGACCTCGCGGTTCGATTTGGCGGTCCGAGCCGCGTTCACGCTGGCTTCGAGCATCGCCATCAGGTCGACCAGCTGGCCGCCGGCGGCCGGCGCCTCGGGCTCGGCGATCTCGCGCCCCTCGACCTTGGCCTCGATCACCTGCT
Organism: uncultured Chloroflexia bacterium; assembly: GCA_963725875.1. Taxonomy (GTDB): domain Bacteria; phylum Chloroflexota; class Limnocylindria; order Limnocylindrales; family CSP1-4; genus CTSoil-043. The sequence goes on from CAVRZZ010000007.1 coordinate 202,332, forward strand.
CGAGTGCGGCGCGGTACTCGTCGCGATACTCGGCCGGGTCGAACTCGCCGGTCATCGCCGCAATGAGCTGGGCCGCCATCGCCCGCTCGGCCGGTTTGACCTCGATGTCCTCGTCCGGGAGGTCGAGCTCGTCGGTCGCCCGGATCTCGTCGGGCCAGTGGATGGTCTCGAGGACCATCGCGTTGCCGTGTGGGTTCAGCGCGGCCAGCGCCTCGCGATCCTTGATCACGACCTTGCAGATGGCGGCCAGATCCTGCTCGGCCAGCACCTCGCGCAGGAGGGCGTACGCCTTCTTGCCGATCGCCTCGGGTTCCACGTAGTAGGCCTGCTTCACGAACCGGGTCGGCTCGTCGTCGGCGGGTGCGGCCGGGACGAACTTCTCGATCTCGATGGAGCGCACGGTCTTGAGGGGCACGTTGGCGAGGTCCTCGTCGGTGATGACGACGTACTGGTCCTTCGCGTACTCGAACCCCTTGACGGTGTCGCCCCGCGAGATCACCTCGTCGTGGTGGGGGCAGTACGTCTTCATCTGGATCCGGTTCAGGCAGCTCTCGTGGAGCATGTTGAACGAGATCCCCCGCGATTCGGTCGCGAGGTAGAGCCGCACGGGGATGGTCACCAGGCCGAACTGGATGGCCCCCCGCCACATCGAGCGCGCCATGGTCGCTTGCATGCCTCTGCTCGGCCGGCCGTGTCGGGGGCGTGCTTCCCGGTGCCCGCCCCTCCTGCCGGGAACCGAGTGTACCCCGCACGCGCAACGGCACCTTCGTGGGTGTGGTCTTGCCCAGGGAGCCCGGCGGGGGCTCCTGGTCAGTGAGGTTGTCTGTCGCCACCGATGGGGGGCAGCGTGCACGGGTGGGGAGGGGCCGACATCACGGCGATACCAACGCACGGAAAGGGCCGTTGGTCACGACCGCCGCGCTGGTTCTCGCCGCCTGGCGAGTTGCCCTCCCCGGCTGCCTGAGTCCGGAGAGACTTAGCGCCGGCGCATCGCCGCACGGAACCCCCGCGGTGCGCCAGGGTTCGGGCGGTTCCGGGCCACGTTTCGTGCGGGGAGCTCGCCCGCCCGAGTCTCAGGGGACTCGCCTCGGCCCGCCCCGCGGCCCACCCCGCCCGCCATCCGGCCGCGCCGCCCCCGCCCGCCCCGCGGCCCACCCTGCCCGCCCTCCGGCTGCGCCGCCCCCCGCCGCCGCCCGCCGCCCGGGGACCCGCCCGAAAACGGGCCGCAGGACTCTGGCGGCCCGTGGTAGGGCGGCCCGAACCTGTGCCCTTCGGCGGCGCCCGCTGCCGCCCGGCACCCTCGGGAGATGGCACGCGATGGCTGGATACGACGAGCGAAGCTCGGACGGCGATCTTGGGCTGAGCCTGCAGGCGGCACGCGAGGAGGCCGCCCGGTGCCTGTACTGCTTCGACGCACCCTGCGTCGCGGCGTGCCCCACGCGCATCGACGTGCCCGGGTTCATCCACGCCATCGCGACCGGCAACCTCGAGGGCAGCGCCCGGATCATCCTGGCGGCGAACCCGCTGGGCGGGACCTGCGCCCGGGTGTGTCCCGTCGAGAGCCTGTGCGAGGGCGCCTGCGTCCGGCGACCGGTGGACCGCGCGATCCAGATCGGCGCCCTCCAGCGCGTGGCGATGGATGCTCACCGGGCCGCCGGACGGCCGTTCTTCGTCCCGGGTCCCGCGAGCGGCAAGCGCGTCGCGATCGTGGGGGCCGGCCCGGCGGGCCTCGCCTGCGCGGCCGAGCTGCGGCGCCACGGAATCGACGTCACCGTCTTCGAGGCACGGCCCCGGGCCGGCGGGCTGTGTGCCTACGGCATCGTCCCGTGGCGGCACGCCCGCGACATGACCGCCCATGAGGTGGCCGAGGTCGAGCGCGCCGGCGCCGAGATCCGGCGCTCCACGAAGGTCGGCGCCGACGTGGCCGCGGCCGAGCTGCTCGCCGGCTTCGACGCCGTCTTCCTGGGCCTGGGCCTGGGGAAGAGCCGCCGCCTCGGGATTCCCGGCGAAGGCCTCGACGGGGTCGTCGACGCGCTGGCCCTCCTCGAGCCGGTCGTCACGGGCGAGCCCGGCGGGATGGCCCTCGGAGCCCGCGTCGGCGTCATCGGCGGCGGGAGCACCGCGATGGACGCCGCGGCCGCCGCCGTCCAGCTCGGGGCTCGCGAGGTCACCGTCTTCTACCGCCGCAGCGAGGCGGAGGCACCGGCCTACCCGCACGCGATCGAGCTGGCGCGCAGCCTCGGCGTGCGCTTCGAGTGGCTCGCGGCGCCGGTCGAGATCAGCGGCACCGACGGCGGCGTCACCGGCGCCACCTTCGACCGGATGCAGCTCGGGGCCCCCGACCGGAGCGGCCGGCCCGCGCCCCACCGGGTGCCGGGCGCCCGCTTCCCGGTCCAGCTCGACGCGGTGGTCGTGGCCACCGGCCAGGAGGCGCTCGAGCGCCTCGTCGACGAGTTCTCCGTCGGGGCCAGGGGCGGGCGCGTCGCCGTCGACCCGGCCACCGGCCGGACCGACAATCCGCGCGTGTGGGCCGGCGGCGACCTGGTCAACGGCGGCCGCGAGGTCGTGAACGCGGTGCAGGAGGGCACGCTCGCCGCGCGGTCGATCGCGACGACGCTCGGCGTCGCCGCCGCACCGTCGCGGGCCGCGATCACGGCCGTGCCGGCTCCCGACCGGGCGCCCGGCGTCAGCCTGGCGGTCGACATGGCCGGCATCCGCAGCCCGAACCCGTTCTGGCTGGCCAGCGCGCCGCCCACCAACACGGGCGAGATGGTGGCGCGCGCCTTCGAGGCCGGCTGGGGCGGCGCCGTCTGGAAGACCGTGGGGGAGCCGATCACCAACGTGAGCTCCCGCCTCGGCTCGCTCGACGTCGACGGCCGGCGGATGGTCGGCATCTCGAACATCGAGCTGATCAGCGACCGCCCGATCGAGACGAACCTGGCCGAGATCCGCGAGGTCAAGCGCCGCTTCCCCGACCGGGCCGTCGTGGTCTCGCTGATGGTCGAGTCGAAGCCCGAGGCCTGGCACGACATCGTCAAGCGGGTCAACGACACGGGCGCCGACGGCATCGAGCTCAACTGCGGCTGCCCGCACGGGATGGCCGAGCGGGGGATGGGGTCGGCGGTCGGCCAGGTCCCCGAGTACCTCGAGATGATCACCGGCTGGGCGAAGGAGGCTTCCGAGGTCCCGGTCCTCGTCAAGCTCACCCCGAACATCACCGACATCACGGTCGCGGCGCGGGCGGCGCAGCAGGGCGGCGCGGACGGTGTCGCGCTGATCAACACGATCAGCTCGCTCACGGGCCTCGACCTCGACACCTGGGAGACGCAGCCGGCCGTTCGCGGGCGAGGCTCGCACGGCGGCTACTCCGGGCCGGCGGTGAAGCCGATCTCCCTGAACATGGTCAGCGCGATCGCCAAGGACCCGCGCGTCACGATCCCGATCTCCGGCATCGGCGGCATCGCGACCTGGCGCGACGCGGTCGAGTTCATGCTCGTCGGCGCCACCAACGTGCAGGTCTGCACGGCCGTCATGCACCACGGCTACCGGATCGTGGAGGACATGATCGACGGGCTGGCCGGCTACCTCGCCGGGAAGGGCCTCGCGTCGCCGGCCGACCTGGTCGGACGGGTCCTCCCGCGGCTGGGCGACTGGGGCGAGCTCGACCTCTCCTTCGCGGTGAAGGCCCGCATCGACGCCGCGACCTGCATCCACTGCAACCTGTGCTACCGGGCCTGCGAGGACGGCGCCCACCAGGCGATCCTCCTCGAAGGGACGAACGGTTCCTCGAAGCTCACCATCGACGATGTCGAGTGCGTCGGCTGCCGCCTCTGCCAGCACGTCTGCCCGGTCGACGGTTGCATCTCCATGGTCGAAGTGGAACAGGCCGTGCCGGTCGCACACGGGTAGGAGGCGGCGCGGGCCGGGCCCGGCCCGCGCCCACGGCTGCGCGGTCTGAGGGTTCGGGGCCGCGGAGTCCGCGGCGGCGGGGCCGCTCGGTGGGCGGGCCTGATCGCGGCTGCGCTCGGGAGCGCGGTCAGAACGCGGGCTTCAGCCCCGGGATGATCGGGAAGTGGCGCACGTTCCGCGTGAGCAGACTCGCGCCGAACCGCTCGACCGCTGCGGCCAAGAGCAGATCGACAACCTGAATCCCGGCGTGCGAGCGCTGGTAGGTGCGGCCGATGGATGCGGCTCGATCCGCGAGATCGACGTCCACGTCGATCCAGCCCACGGCGTTGAGCAGGCCCTCGGCGCCTGAGAGATGACCGGGCGACCGGGGCTTATCAGGGCCGGAGCGGCCGGGGTGGGCCGGCGCGGTGGAGCGCGACAGGGCCGCGCAGCCGCGCCGGACTCGGGCCGCGCGCCCCGCGCCGCGTGGCTGGGCCCGTGCCTCAGGGTGCCGGTTCGCCCCGAAGCTCGTCGAGCGTGGGACACGGGTCGATCGCGTACGTGGCGCACTCGGACGCGGTCAGGCCGCGGGTGAGCGACCCACGGAGCGCGGCCACCAGCTCGGCCGGGTCGATCGTCATGAGGAGGAGGCCGCCTTCGCGCGGCACGGCGGCGAGCGTGTGATCGTCGACGAACGCCAGCCCCTGCACCTGTCGCCCGCCGATCGAGAGCTGCTGCAGCAGCTCGCCGGTCGCGGAATCCCACACCTTGATCGCCCCGTCGGACGCGCCCGTCGCGAAGGTCGATCGGTTCGGGCTGATCGCGAACCCCTTCGGCGACCCGAGGTGGGCGTCGGGGACGCTCCGCACGATCTCGAGCGTCTCGGCGTCGAGCCCGAACACCGCGGCGCCCCCGTCGCCGCTCTGGTCGCCGACGGCGAGGATCGTCGCGCCGTCCGGCGCGAACCCGATGAGCCGCAGCTGGGAGATGCCGAATACGTCGGGGTCGAGCGTGGTCGACTGCAGCACCGCAAGACCCTCGACCGAGAGGCGCGCGATCCGTCCGCTCCTCCGTTCCATCAGGAGCAGCTCACGGGAATCCGGCGTGAAGGCGATCGATTGGACCCCGGCGTTCTTGCCGAGCTGGTGCGTCGCCAGCAGGCGGCCGTCGGCGGCCGACCACAGGGCGACCCTCGGGCCGTCGGCCATCGCGATGAGTGACCCATCCGGCGACCAGCGGAGGTCGTTGGCCCACATCCGGAACGGCGGCTCGGGGAAGGAGCCGGCAGCCGGGATCCTCGCCGTCGGGAACGTTCCAGTCCCACGAGCAGAGCCCCTCGAGCGTGCGCACGACCGAGCCCGTCGCCGGGTCGACGAGCCGGACCGGCCCCTGGCCGGTCATGCTCGTCTGCTCCTGCGCGGCGATGAGCGCGCCGTCGGGCGAGATCGCCATCCGCTGGGCCCCCCAGCCAACGTACGACGCGATCTGTCGAAGGGAGGCCAGGTCGACGACCTCGATCCGACCACCGCGCTCCAGGTCGCCGCAGTCGCTCATGAAGGCGGCTCGCCCCGCCCCGACGACGAGGCTGCCGCCGGGGACGAACCCCTCGCACGTGGCCACGCCGCCGAGCTCGCCCCGCGGCCCGACGTCGAGGAGTGCCGCGCTGGCGTCGATCGTCGACCCGACAAGGAGCGTGCGCCCGTCGGCGGCAGGCGAGACCCGCCCGTTCCCGACGGCCGGCCACGCGCCGATCTCCTCCGCCGTGCGCGGGTCCCAGGCGCGGAGCGTGCCGTCGCGGGCGGTCGTGTAGACGGATCTCGCCGCTCGCATCGAACGTCGCGAAGTAGCCTTCGCCGCCGGGGCTCGGCAGCTCGCCGATCGGCTCGGCCGGGCCCGGGCGACATCGTAGACGAGGATCGGGCGGTCGCCGAAGAGGAGGAGCGACCCGTCGGGGCTGAGCAGCCGGGCATACCCCGTGTACTGGCTCGCCTCGACGGTCTCCGGGTCGAGCTCGAGGAGCGGCGGCCGGTCGCCACGTCGACGACGACCGAGAGGCTCTCGACGCGCCTCCGGCACGTCGAACGCCGCGAACCGCCCGTCGGCGCTGAGGGTGCCGCCGAACACCAGGAGGGCCCGCGACGCCAGCACCCGCGACGCCCCCGACGAGAGGTCGAGGATCTCGACGCCGGGATCGCCATCTCCGTACCAGCTGCAGCCACTCGCGGATCCGGGTTCGGCCCGGATCGTCCTGACCATCGCCAGGTTCCCCGCGAGCCCCGTCACGTGGCCGCCGCACCGCCCCGCGTCGAACGTCTGGAGGATCTCGCCGTTTCGCGCATCCCGGACCTGGATCCCGAGGCCGTCCCGCCGTGGGCGGTTCGTCCTCGTCGTCCCAGATGACGCCGACGACGACCGTCGAGCCGTCCGGCGAGAAGAACGCCGGGCCGATCTTCGTCGGGGCCTCGACGTCGAACGACCACGCGACCTCGCCGGTGCGCACATCGGCCACCTCGAGGTGCTGGGCCGGGTCGTCGACGTTGCCCGACGCCACGAGCCGCTCGCCCGCCGGGTCGAGGTCGGTCCAGAGCAGGCCCATCTCCGCGTCGGTCGGGGCCCGGTAGCGGGTGACGACCGGGTCGGCGGCGATGACGTCGTGGAGGATCTTCGCGCCTGCAGGGTCGGCTCCTCGCCGCCGTGCAGCGCCGCCGCGGCGAGGCCCTTGGCGAGCGCCGGGTCCTCGTCGGTGGCGGCCAGCGCCGACGCGAGCAGCTCGCGGGAGCGGGCCCGGCCGGCCTCCTGCTCGGCGATGACCCGCTGCTCCTCGGCGCGGGCGGCTTCGGCTGCCGCGCGCTCCGCCTGGAGCCCGGCCCGCCCCGCCTCCTCCTGGGCCCGCTGACCCTGGGCCAGGGCCACCGCTCCGGCCCCGACCGCGACGAGCAGCAGGGCCGCCGCCCCGGCAAGGAGCCCCTTCAGGCGGCGGTTCGTCCGCCGCGCCCGTTCGACGTCGGCCTCGGCCGCCCGGCGGCTCTCGTCGAGGAAGGCTCGCTCGGCCGCGTTCAGCTCCACGTCGCGGTCGGCTGCCCACTCCAGGGCGGTTGCGAGACGAGCCCCCCGGTACAGGTCGCCGGCATCGCGACCCCGCGCCTCCCAGTCGCGGACGGCGTCGATGAGGTGGAGCCGCACCAGCCGGCCGGCCGCGTCCTCGTCGAGCCAGCCCTGCAGGCGCGGCCACTCGCGGAGGAGGGCCTCGTGGGCCACCTCCACGTGGCCGTCCCCGGTCGTGAGGAGGCGGGCCGCCGTGAGCCGCTCCAGCACGTCGGCCACGGCCGGGTCGCGGCCGCGTCGAGCTCGTCGAGCGCGACGCTGCGTCGGACGAGCGCCGTCCCCTCGCCGGGTCCCGCGAGCCGCAGGAGCAGCGACCGGGCGACGCGCCGGCGGTGGGGATCCAGCTCGGCGAACGTCGCCTCGGCGAGCCGGGCGATCGCGCCGTGGAGACCGCCGGTTGCCCGATAGGAGGCGAGCGTGAGCCGCCCTCCGTCGCGAAGGCCCCAGAGCTCGAGGAGCGTCGTGGAGAGCAGGGGGAGGACGCCCGGTTCCCGGCCGGCGTCGGCGACGATCGCCTCCGTCAGGGCCGGCTCGACGCGCAGGCCGACACGCTGGGCGGGATGCTCGATGACGGCGGCGAGCTCCGTGGCGGACAGCGGCCCGACGAGCACCTGCTCCGAGCCGAGCAGGCGGGCGAGGGCCGGGTAGGCGGCGCAGCGGCCGTAGTGGTCGGCCCGCATCGCGACGATGACCTTCAGGCCGGGCCGCTCCGCGGTGAGCAGGTCGACGAACGCGCTCCGCTCGGCCTCGTCGCGGGTCGCGTTGAAGATCTCCTCGAACTGGTCGACGACCAGGAGGATGCGATGGCCGGCCCCGAGGCGAGCGAGCGCGCCGTCGAGCGCCGCGGGCGCGTCGGCCGCCGGCAGGCCGCCATCGGGGAACGCCCGGGCGAGGCCGCGGGCGACCTCGGCCATGGGCGCCTCGCCGGGCCGGATCACCACCTGCGGCCAGTGGTCGCTGCCCGGCAGGACGCCGGCCGCAAGGGCCGGCAGGAGCCCGGCCCGGAGGGCGGATGACTTGCCGCTCCCGGAATCGCCCACGACGCCGACGAAGCGCGCGCCGACCGACTTCGCGACGAGCTCGGCGACGAGGCGCTCGCGGCCGAAGAAGTAGTCGGCGTCGGCGGCGTCGAAGGCGGCCAGGCCCTTGTACGGGCAGACCGTCCGCGGTCGGACGGCGCCGTCGAGGGCATCGCGTTCGACGTACAGGAGCTCGCGGTCGCGGACGTGCTCGAGGTCGGCGAGGTCCCCGACGAGCGCTTCCTCGGCGGCGCGGAGCTCGCGCCGCTCGGTCGATGTCCGCCCGGCCGACAGGCCGAGCCGGCGGGTCGCCGCGGTCCTGGCCCATCGGCTGGCGACGCGATGGACGGCCGCCGGGACACCATCGGATTCGGCGATGATCTCACCGAGCGGCGCGTCGTCGGCCCCGCGCCCGGCATACAGGGCGGCAATCGCCCGGACGGCCGCCGCGTCGAGGGGGCCGACGGTGCGCCGCCGCTCCTCGGGCGCGAGCGTGGCGGCGAGCGCCTGGAGCGGTGGCGGGGCCTCGAGCCGGTGGATGACGAGGAGCAGGTGCGCCCGCCCGGCCAGCTCGCCGGCGAGGGCAGCGTGGCCCGCGCAAGCTCCGGGCCGCCGGCGTCGAGGTCGTCGACGACCGTGAGCAACGGGCGATCCTCGTTCGCGGGAGGGACCGGAGGATCCTCGATGCGGTCGGCGCGCCCGCCCTGGACGTAGCGGACCGTCGAGCCGGCCGCGTGGGCCTCGGTCGCGAGCTCCGCTGCCAGCCGCGTCTTGCCGATCCCCGGCCGGCCCGAGATGACCACGACGCGGCCGTCACCGTGGCGAGCGCGGCGCCAGTGCCAGCGGAGCCAGCGCAGCTCGGCGTCGCGCCCGACGATCGGGACGATCGGGTCGAGCTCGGGCGGCAGCGGCGGCGGCAGGTTCGCGGACGATGCGGCGCCGGCCGGCGTTCCGGGCCGGGCGGGGGCCGGCCGGCGGGCAGAGCCGGTCGCGTCCTCGTCGGCTGCGCGGGCCACGTTCTCGCCGGCGTGGCTGGCCGCCGGCTGCGGCTCGTCGGCCGTGCGCACCCGGACGACCGGGACGCCGTCGTCGATCCCCTTGAATGCCGTCCGCTCCGGCGGCCCGAACGCGAGCCCGCCCACCTGGCCGGCCAGGTGCACGAGACCCTCCGTCGCGAGGACCTCGCCCGGGCCGGCCGCCGCGCAGAGCCGGGCCGCCTGGTTCAGTGCCCCACCACGGAACCCGTCGCCGAGGGGGACGGCTTCGCCGGCGTCGAGGCCGATGCCGACGCGGAGGGGGAGCAGCGGGTCGCCGTCGGCCTCCGCCGCGAACGCCGCCTGGAGCTCGACCGCCGCCCGCAGAGCGCGACGGGCCGACTCGAAGGCGGCGAGTGCCTCGTCCCCGCGGAGCTCGACGAGCTCGCCGCCCCACGCTTCAACGCCGTCGCCGGCGATCTCGGCGAAGCGGGCCGCCAGACGCGACGCCGCCTCGTCGCCGTGCTCGGCCGTGAACCGCGTGTAGCCGCGGATGTCCGCGATGAGGAACGCCCGAACCCCTGCCGTGCGCGCCCGGGGATCGCCCACCAAACCTGCCACCCCACCCTCGACGCCGGTGGGCCGCCCCATGGGCACGCCCGCGCCGACGATTTGCGTCACTCTACCGGCCGTGTCCAGAGGGTGGATCAGCCGGTGCCACCTCCGGCGCCCCGTAGCAAGCTCGCTGCGGGCCGTCCGTCCGGGCTCGCGGCCGCCGCCGAGGTGGGGCGGGCGGTGGATGCCGGACGTGTTGTGACCACGACGCGGTCGCGGAGGATCGGGCACCATCCGCCCGTGAGCCTCGGCCCGTACCAGCGCCAGCTCGACCAGGTCGTCGCCCTCGTGGCCGCGATCCTGGGGCCCGACCTCGTCGGGGCGTACCTCCACGGCTCGACGGCGACCGGCCGGCTGCGTCCGCGGAGCGACCTCGACCTGCTCGTCGTCTCGCGCCGGGCCACGACCCGCCACGACAAGGAGCGCCTCGTGCGCGGCCTGTTCGAGCGGTCGAACCCGGCTGACACCCCCGGCCCCGTGCGCCCGGTCGAGCTGACGATCGTCGTCGAGGCCGACCTCCGCCCCTGGCGCTACCCGCCGCGGTTCGACTTCCTCTACGGGGAGTGGCTGCGGCGCGACTTCGCCGGCGGCAACCTCGAGCCGCGGGAGACGACCAACCCCGATCTCGCCGCACTGATCACGATGGTGCTGAAGGCCAACAGTGCGGTGGTCGGCCCGCCGCCCGCCGAGGTGCTCGACCCGGTGCCGCCCGCCGACCTCCGCCGGGCCGTCGTCGAGGGCATCGACGGCCTGCTCGCCGACCTGGCCGCCGACACGCGGAACGTCGTGCTGACCTTCGCCCGGATCTGGCTGACGGTCGCGACGGGCGAGATCGGCTCCAAGGACGCGGCCGCCGACTGGGCTCTCGCGCGCCTGCCGCAGGAACACCGGGCCGTGCTGGCCCGCGCCCGGGCCATCTACCTGGGCGATGAGGACGAGCACTGGGACGACCTCGCGCCGCGGGTCCGGCCGTACGTCGACCATGTCCTTGCCGAGATCGGGCGCCTGGCGCCGGGGGACCGCGCATAGACGGTCTGGCCACGCCCGATCGGCGATCCCCCTGAACCGAGGCTCGCATCGGCGACTGACGGGGCTTGCCGGCATCTCCCGCCGCGCCATGCCCGGCGGGGCAGGGGGTTTGAGTAGATAGTCTGGTCAGGATCGAGCTTGCTGAGCGTGCAGGTCACGGCCAACCATCGGTCTGGCGGGATCGCCACGCTCAGAGGGGCCCATTCTGACCAGATAGTCTGGTCAAACAGGCCCGGGTCGGACTGATCGGCCATCCGGGCCGGCGTCGCACCCCACTCCCAACGGCACACTCCCCGAACAGGCGACACCGGGGCGACCCGAAGGCCGCCCCGGTGCGAGTCCCCCAGGGAGCGGCGACGACGGCCCCCGCCGTTGACGTCGCCCGCTCCCGGATGTGGTGGGCCGTCGAGGCCCGATGCGGTGGCGCCGCGCCGCCGGCCGGTGGTGGCGGGGCGACCAGTCCCGGGGGGTTACCGGCCGCCCCACGAGTTCGGCGGCTACCCCGCCGCGCTCAGCTCCGCCTCCGCCTCGGCGACCTTGGCCAGGATGCCGGCCCGCAGCGTGTCGAGGCCCGTCCAGACCCCCTTCGTGGCGTTGCTGATGGAGGTCAGGTTCGCCTTGAGCCGGGTGATGGCGTCGAGCTGCTCGCGCACGCCCGCGAGGGCCCGGGCGATGGCCGCCGCGTCGACCTCGACCTCGCGGTCGTCGACCGTCGCGAGCGCCAGCAGGCGCGCCAGGCGGATGGCCGCCGCGAAGAAGGCCGGCTCGGGCGCCTCCGGGTCGACGACGCAGTAGACGTCGCCGCCGAGGACGGTGAAGGGGTCGATGCCGGACGGCGCGTGGGCCGGCGTGAAGACGATGACCCCGACGGCCGCGCCGCGGTTCTCCTTCGCCTCGCGGAGCTCGTCGCGGATGGCCCGCATCGACATCGGGCGGTCCTTCGCCTCGACGACGACGCGGACGTCGTGGCCGCGGGTGGCCCCGGGGTCGAGGGTGAGGACGAAGTCGCCCTTCTTGCGACTTGAGGACGGCGCCCGTCTCGGCGGCGGTCCGGTCGAGCAGGTCGCCGGCGCCCCGGGCGCCCTCGGCCAGCAGGCCCTCGAGGAGGTCCTCGAAGTCGCCGCCCTTAGCGGTGCCCTTCGCGCGCTCCTGGGCGCGGGCGGTCGAGGCCGCCTCGAGCGCGGCGATGCGCTCGTTGAGCTTCGTGAAGCCGTCGGTGATCTCGCCGCGGAACTGGAAGAGCGGCGAGCCCAGGCGGGTCGGGTCGAGGAGGGTGGCGAGCTTGCTGCCGTCGCCGTCGATGTACGTGCCGAGGAGCGTCTTGATGCGGCCGATGGCGCTGTCGCGCTTCGACTCGTCGAAGAGCTCGTCGGTGAGCGAGCGGAGCTTGCCGCGGTCGCCCAGGAAGGCCTCGAGCGTGCGCGGGAGGCGCCCGTCGCCGTCGGCGAAGTTCTGGCGGAGGAGCTGGTCGAGGGCGGCGGCGGCCTTGGCGTTCGATTCCTCGGTCTGGCGCAGGAGGCCGGCGAACTCGGCCCGGACGGCGTCGACGTTGACGGTGACGCCGGCGTCCATGAGGGCGGTCATGCCGATCTTGAGGGCGCGCTCGACGAGGCCGGCGCGCTCCTCGGCGGGGCGCTCGGCGACGAAGGCGGCCAGGCTGGCGTCGAGGAGGACCAGGCGCTCGACGACGACGCGGTCGCGCTCGACCGAGACGCGGGTGGCGCCGTTGCCGGCGGCTCGCCGGCGCGCCGACCGGCGGCAGGCTGGTGGCCGACGAGCCCGGAGTGGGCGGCCGACCGGCGGGGGAGGGGAGGCTGACGATGTTGGCGGGGGCGTCCATGCCCCGGACTCTGGGGGCGGGCCGTGCCAGCTAGGGTGTCACGACGTCCAGGAAGCTGAGGTGTCGTGGAACCTGCAGGCCTGGTCGGATGGCCACGCCGGCGATCGCTGGGAGGTTCTGCTGGCCCGTCTATGACGATCCGGGAGAGGCCATCCGACCCCACGGGCCGAACGGTCGAGGCGGGGCGATCGTATCACGTCGAGTGTCGCGGGCGGATCGTCGAACTGTGAACAATCCGGCATCGAACAGGCGTGCACGGTGGAGTTCATCATCGCGATCGCCGTTGCAGACCGCGTTGCCCTCAGATCGCGACCGGACGGATGTGCGCGGCATCGAGGAGACCCTCGACTGTCGTAGGGCCAAGGACCCAACGGCGAAACCGGTAAAGCGCAGCGACCACCGTACGCGGAAGATGACGGACCCGAGCCGGAACCGTCGCGTGCGTTCAATAGTCGTCGACTGTGCGCCACCCGCTCGCGGCGACCGATGCCAATTGCGGCCCAACGACGGGGGCTTCGACATGTCGGGGACCGCATCGTGAACATCGGCCCGCCGGGCATGCGATCGAGGATCACCGGACCTAGACTCTGGGATCCGCCGAACCGCTGCTCCGTTCTGACGACGTGGCCGGTGCGGAGCATCGAACTCGATTGGGACTTGCACGCCGGAGCCCGCGGAACGGGGGGCTTGAACGGCTCAAACGGCGCCGCATACCGCACGATCCACCACTCACGCCCGTCGAAGCTGTCCGAGACCGGCCTCCGGACGCGGGGACGTGAGTCGCGCTCGCAGACCCGGACTTGACGATCCCCTGGTTCCGCAATAGCGGAACGCGGCTCGTAGATAAGGGCGAAGCTCGGCTGCCTCGATGGAGTGGTGCGAACAGACCGGCGTTCGGTCAGCCAGTCGAAGACTGCGTTCGAATCTGGACTCGTCGCGTCCCGATCACCGTACCGATTGTCCGCGCGGAGTCGCGGACTGAGCAGCACAGCGGTCAGGCCATGACCTCGACAGCCGCAGCCTGAGTCCCCTGCCGATGTGCGTCGAAGGTTCGCGTCCTCCATGATGCTGTGGAGGGGAGCGAAGGGGGCCGCATCATGGCTGGGGACTTGCGGGGCGCGAGCCGGCGCTCGGCAACAGAATCGGCGTCGGCCCCGACTCCGCCCTCACCAACCACCTCACCGAGCCCCTCGCCGACATCCTCCCCGCGCTCGAGCAAGTTCCTGCGGTTCGAAGGCCCCGACCCGGCCACCCGCCGCTCCGCCTGGCTCCCGGCGCTGGACCAGCCGCTCCCCGCGACGGGATCGGCGCCGAGCGGACGCTGGCGCGCCTGCGCGACGAGATCGTGACCGCCGGGCTGCGCATCGGGCACCCGGGGTTCTCCGGCTGGGTGACCACGGCGCCGACGACGATCGGGGCGGTGGCCGACCTCGTCCAGGCGGTCGCCTCGCCGCAGCGCTGGTGGGCGACGCCGGCGAACTTCGTCGACGACCTGGCGATGCGCTGGCTCATCGACCTGCTCGGGTTCCCGGCGAGCTTCGTCGGGAGTTCACGTCGGGCGGCTCGACCGCGAACCTCGTCGGCCTCGGCGTCGCGCGGCAGGCCGCCGGGGAGCGGCTGGGCCTGCGCCCCTCGATCGATGGCATCGCCGGCCTCCCGGAGCCGCGCGTCTACGCGAGCACGGAGACCCACCACGTCGTCGGCCGGGCGCTCGGCGTGCTCGGGATGGGTCGAGCGAACCTCCGCTCGATCCCGGTCGATGGCGACGGGCGGATCGACCTCGACCTCCTCCAGTGCGCGCTCGACGAGGACGCCGCGGTCGGCCGGACCGCCGTCGCGATCGTCGGCTGCGCCGGCGACGTGAACACCGGGGTCGTCGACCCCCTGCCGGAGCTCGCCCGGATCGCCCGCGAGCGGGAGACGTGGCTCCACGTGGACGGGCGTACGGCGGCTTCGGCCTGCTCGACCCGCGGGTGCGCGACCTCTACGGCGACGTGGCGGCGTACGACTCGTTCGCGGTCGACCCGCACAAGTGGATGGCGGCGCCGGTCGGCACGGGGGCGGCGATCGTCCGCGACGAGGGAGTGCTCGGGCGGGCGTTCACGATCGAGACGGGCGACTACGACCGCGAGCGGCTGGCCGTGCCCGGGACCGGCGACACGGAATCGCCGTTCGACGAGCTGGGCTACGGGACGCCCGACTGGGGCCTCGACTTCTCGACGCCGGCCCGCGGCCTGGCGGTCTGGGCGCAGCTGCTGGAGATCGGCGCCGCCGGGATGCGGGAGCGGGTTGTGCGGCACAACGACTGCGCGCGGCGGGTGGCCGACCGGGCCCGGACGAGCGGGGAGCTGGAGCTGCTGCGGGAGCCGGTGCTGTCGATCGCGTGCTTCCGGTACGTGCCGGCGGGCGAGACGGACGAGGCGCGCCTGGACGCCCTCAACGAGGCGATCCTCCATGGGGTGCGGGCGCGCGGTCGCTGCATCACCTCCTCGACGCGGGTCGGCGGCCGCTTCGCGATCCGGCCGTGCTACGTGAACCCGCGCTCGGGGCTCGCGGACGCCGACGCGCTCGTCGACGAGGTGCTCGCGGTGGGGAGGCAGCTGGCGCCGACGTCGTCGTAGAGCCCGCCCCGACTGTGTCGTTGCGTTTTTGGCGAATAACGCTAGCATGGCGGCATGGAACGCGACCTCGATCTGCTCACGACCGGCCAGGCGGCCGCTCTCCTGGCGTGCTCCCGCCAGCATGTCGTCGACCTGTGCGAGCGTGGCGCGCTGGCGAGTCGGACCGTCGGCTCCCATCGACGGGTGGCCCGGGCTGACGTCGAAGCGCTCGCCGGTTCGAGCCCATGGACGTCGGCCAGGCGGCCCGAGCAGACACGCTCCCTCTGGCTTCACCGCGCGGTTGCCGGCAGGCTGGCCCGGGACCCGGAAGGCGTCCTCCGCAGGGCGCGCCGGAATCTCGATCGGCTGGAGCGAACCCATCCGACCGGGATGAGCGCCCGGTGGCTGGCGCGCTGGCGGCGCTTGATCAACGAAGGTCCGGAAGCAGTCATGCGCGTGCTGACCGCGGAGTCGGCGGAGGCGGACGAGCTGCGCCAGAACTCGCCCTTCGCGGGTGTCCTGCCGGACAGCGAGCGCCACGCCGTGCTGCGATCGGCTCGGCGGCACGGCGCCGGGCCCGGCCCGCGGCCGTGAACCGGGCCCAGCTCGAGCACGTCCTGCGTGCTGCCGCCACGATCGTCGACGACCCCGACCTCCTCGTCATCGGCAGCCAGGCCGTCCTCGGCTCCTTCGCCGAAGGAGCGCTGCCACCCGAGGCGACGACCTCGATCGAGGCCGACCTCGCCTTCCTGGATGATCCCGACGGTGCGAAGGCGGACCGCGTCGACGGCGCGATCGGAGAGCTGTCGCGATTCCACGAGTCGTTCGGCTACTACGCGCAGGGCGTCTCGGTGACCACCGCCGTGCTCCCGGATGGATGGCAGGAGCGGACGGTCGTGTTCGCGCCACCGGGGGCTGCTCCGGCCCGGGCGCGATGCCTGGAGCCGCACGACTGTGTCGCGGCGAAGCTCGTGGCCGGGCGCGAGAAGGACCTCGCGTTCGCCCGGGCGCTCCTTCGCGAACGGCTCGTGGATCCGGCGGTCCTCATCGCCCGGGTCCGCCTGCTACCGGCCAGTGAGCACGGGCGCATGGAGCGCCTCATCGCCTGGGTTCGCCGCGAGGCTCGTCCTCCCCTCGAGTAGCGGAAGCAGCCCCCGTCAGCCGCCCGCGAGCCGGAACACGACCGCCATCCCGAGCACCGCGGCGACGATGCCGGCCGCGCCGACGACCGACACGAGGCGGCCGTCGCGGCCGTGGGCCTGGAGCCAGGGGGCGAGCGCGCGGTTGAGGAGCGGCATCACGGCCCACTGCAGCGTGGCCACGCTGAGGACGTTGCCCAGCAGCATCGCGAAGGCCGTGCCGAGATCGACCGTCCGCGGCGAGACGACGAGCGTCAGCAGCATGACCACCGGGTACAGGCCGAGGAGGACCAGCAGGAACGACTTCCAGCTGGGGATCGGGGTGCCGTCGGCGGTCTGCCCGGCGACCCAGGACCCGAAGCCGGTCGGCATGGTCTGCTGCCGGAAGCCGAGGGCCTCGTCGGGCAGCTTCGCCAGCCACGCCGCCCGCTCGGGCGCGTCGAGCCAGGCCTGGAGCTTCGCCTCGTCGTCGAAGTGGATGATGATGACCCACTCGTCGCCGCCGCCGGTGGGCGGGTAGACCTCGGTCGCCTGGTAGCCCGGGTAGGCGCCGGCCAGCGCGGCGACCTCGCGCTGCCAGGCCATGAAGGTGTCGGCCCGGTCCGCGGGGTAGTGCTGGGTGATGACCGTCGAGGCCCGTGGGCCGCGCAGGCGCAGGATGGGCGGGGAGGGGTCGGGAAGCGACTTGGCCGGCGGGCCGGGCGGGGCAATCATCGGTCGGCCGCCGGTGCCCCGAGAACCGCGGCCGAGCCGACGACGAGGAAGTCGTGCTCAGCGACGATTGTCGAAGCCGCGCGCAGGACATGCTCGAGCTGTTCGCGCTTCACGCGGCATGCCCCGCCCGGGAGCGTCGGGTAGCCTGGAACGCGGCGAGGATCGCCCGCCGCTCCTCGTCGGGCAGGAGGCCGAGGAAGGGCGAGTTCTGGCGAAGCTCCCGTGCCAGCGGGTCGATCGACGTCATCGCCCGCATGACGGCTTCCGGACCCCGGTCGATGATGCCCAACCAGTGGCGCAGCCAGCCGGCACCGTCGGGCTCGCCGGCGAGAAGCTGCTCGGCCGTGGCCCTGGCCTGGGCCAGCGTTCCAGCGGGATCTCTCGCGATCAAGCCCGCCGCAGCCCGGTGGAGCCAGAGCGACCGCAGCTGGTCGTCGGTGAGCGGCCCACCCTGGTTCGCGGCGGGGCGCCCGGCGAGGGCCAAGGCGTCAACGCGGCGAATCCTTCGGTGCGTGCCGGCCATCGTGTAGGGCAGCTCACCACGGAGGCAGAGGTTCACGACGTGGCGAGGCGTCGTGCCCAGCAGGCTGGCGACCTGGCCCGTCGTCAGGAGGTCTCGGTCTTCGGCTCGATCTGTCATCGTGGCTCACAAACTATAGAAACGGAACGGTTAGGTCAAGCGGGTCGGTCCCGGATGGCCCGAGACAGCCGCGCGTGAACCGTTCGGGGGCGCTATGCCCGCGTCAGGTCCTCCATCGCCGCCTTGGTGCGCGCGAGCCGGCCTGCAGCCTCCGCGCGGGCCGCGGCGAGGTCGCCGTTGGGGTGGACGATCGCCTCCAGGTAGATCTTCAGCTTCGGCTCCGTGCCGGAGGGGCGGACGATCACGCGCGTCTGGTCGGCCAGGAGGTAGCGCAGGCCTTCGGTCGGGGGCAGGCCCGGCCCGGCGCCCTCGGCCAGGTCGTCGATGCTCATGACCGCCACCCCGCCGATCTCGGCCGCCGGGGCGGCGCGCAGCCGGGCCATGACGACTCCGATGAGGGAGAGGTCGGTGACCCGGACCGAGAACGCGTCGGTCGCGTAGACGCCGTGGCGGCGCGCCAGGTCGTCGAGGACGTCGAGCAGTGTCCGGCCCTGTGCCCGCAGGCCCGCGACCATGTCGGCCATGAGCAGCGCCGCGGAGATGCCGTCCTTGTCGGCGACGTTCCCGGGGTCGACGCAGTACCCGATCGCCTCCTCGTAGCCGTAGCGCAGGCGCGGCACCCGGCCGATCCACTTGAAGCCGGTGAGCGTCTCGACGCCGGGCAGGCCGGCGGCCTCGGCCATGGCGCCGAGCAGGCGCGACGACACGATCGAGCGGGCGAGGACCGCGTGGGCGCTGCTCGGGTCGACCCCGCGGGCGAGCACGTGCGCGCCCAGCAGGACGCCCACCTCGTCGCCGCGGAGCATCCGCCAGCCGTCGGGGTCGGCGGGCGTGGCGGCGGCGGGGTCGCGGACGGCCACGGCGCAGCGGTCGGCGTCGGGGTCGCTCGCGATGACGACGTCGGGGTGGACGCGCCGGGCGACGGCGAGGGCGAGGTCGATCGCGCCGGGCTCCTCGGGGTTGGGGAAGGGGAGGGTCGGGAAGTCGGGGTCGGGCGCGGCCTGCTCGTCGACGACGGTCGGGCGGGGGAAGCCGGCCCGCTCGAAGGCGCGCAGGACGATGTCGCCGCCGACGCCGTGCATCGACGTGTGGACCACGCTCAGCTCGCGGGGGGTCTCGGGGTCGACGACGGAGACGACGGCGTCGAGGTAGGCATCGACGACCTCCTCGCCGAGGGTCGTCCAGGCGGCGTCGGCCCGCGGGACGGCCGCGACCGCGGGCACGGCGTCGATGCAGGCGGCGATCTCGGCGTCGGCCGGCGGCACGATCTGGCTCCCGTCGCCGAGGTAGACCTTGTAGCCGTTGTCGCGCGACGGGTTGTGGCTGGCGGTGACCATCACACCGGCGTCGGCGCCGAGGTGGCGGATGGCGAAGGCGAGGACCGGCGTCGGCAGGGGGCGGGGGAGGAGGAGGGCGCGGCCGCCGGCCGCGGTCACGACGGCCGCGGTGTCGCGGGCGAAGATGTCGGAGTTGTGGCGGGCGTCGAAGCCGACGACGACCGTGGGCTGGGGCTTCGGCGCGGGGGTGCCGGTGGAGCTGCCGGCCTTCAGGTATTCGACCAGGCCGGCCGCCGCCCGGATGACGACGGCGCGATTCATCCGGTTCGGGCCGGCACCCAGGATGCCGCGCAGCCCGGCGGTCCCGAACTGGAGCGTGCCGGCGAACCGATCGGCCAGGTCGTCCACCGCTGCCACGTCGCCGCCCCGGCCGGCCTCGATCGCCACGCGCAGCTCGCCGCGGGTGGCCGGGTCCGGGTCGTCGGCCAGCCAGGCCTCGGCCCGCGCGAGCAGGTCGGCCAGGTTCGCGTCGGTCGGCATGCGGTGGCCTCCGTGCGTCGGCGCGGGGTGGCTACCGGGCGCCCCGCCGTCGGGGAGAGTCTCGCGCATCGCTCATCTCTGCCGCACGCCCGGCGCGCCGGGTGACCGGACGTGACCTTCGCCCCTCCCGGTCCCGGTTTGAGTTCAACGCAACACCCGGC